>NZ_JAJONF010000029.1 GCF_021462265.1 Streptomyces shenzhenensis
GGGTGTTCGGGGTGTTCGGGGTGTTCGGGGTGTTCGGGGCGTTCGGGGTGTTCGGGGCGTTCGGGGTGTTCGGGGTGTTCGGGGCGTTCGGGGGGTTCTGGGAGTTCTGGGAGTTCTGGTGGCGTTCCGGGGGCGGGGGGCCGTGGTGCGAGGGAGGCGTTTCGGACGGTCGTACGGATCGCCGGGTGGCGCACGGGCGCGCGGGGCAGTATGGGGCCGGCCGGTCCGGGACCCGGGCGGCCGGCGGACGACGGCTGGGGGCGCGTGTGACACGGCGGTGGTGTACTACAGCGGCACGGCGGGGCCTCGGCGGGACGGCCGCCCTCGTACTGGCGGCGCTGCTGACGGTACTGTCGCCCGCCTCCGCCTCCGCGGCCGCCGCTGACAGCGGCAGCGGATACGCCTTCGCTCCCGACACCCGTACGGTCACCGGAGCCACGGGCTCCACGGACGCGGTACCCCTGGAGCCCGGCACGACCTACCGCAGCACCCTCCCGGACAAGGGCTCGCGGTACTTCCGCCTCGAACTCGCCGCCGACACCACGGCCTACGTCCCCGTCACCGCCGTTCCGCCCGCCGACGCCACCGTCTCCGCCAGCGACGGCATCGAGGTCTCGATCGAGGACGCCAACGGCACCGCCTGCGACTACGACACCGCCCGCTTCGGCGCCGGGCTCAGCCCCCGGCCGGTCACGGCGGTGGGCCGGCGGGACGCGGGCAAGGCGCTGTGCAAGGACGCCGGCACCTACTACGTCGTCGTCGAGCGGGCCGTGTCCGGCTCGACGACCACCTCTCCGGGCAGTTGGGACCTGGAGATCGCCCCCGTCACCGAACCGGCCCTGACCGAGGCAGGGGCCAGCACCGCCCCCGGGACCTGGAACTCCGCGTCACCCGAACCGCTCACCTCGGCCCCCCGCCACCGCACCGCGGGCGCCGGCTTCGCCACGGCCACCCCGCTGGACCAGGGCGTCTGGCAGACCGACATCACGCCCGGCCAGACCCTCTACTACGCCGTCCCGGTCGGCTGGGGCCAGCAGTTGCACGCCACCGTCGACCTCGGCAGCACCAGCGGCGACAGCCGCGGCTACGTCAGCGCCGCACTCAACCTCTCCCTCTACAACCCCGTCCGCGGCTACGTCGACGACGTCTCCCTCGGCTACGACGGCACCCAGAAGTCGTCCTCCCTCGACCCCCTGCCACCCGTGGCGTACGCCAACCGGTACGCCACGGGTGGCACGGAGGGCTCCGTCCGCTTCGCCGGCGCCTACTACCTCGTCGTCCACCTCACCGGGCAGACCGCGGACACCTTCGGGAAGGGGCCGTACGGCGTCACGCTCCGGGTCCGCGTCGACGGCACCCCGAACTCCGGCCCCGCGTACGCCGGTTCGCCGGTCCCGAAGGGCGTCTTCGACGTGTCCTCGGCTCGGGGAGGCCTCGGGGGCGCGGCCGGCGACGACGACACGGCGATGCGGGCGCTCGCGGCCGGCGGCATCGGCACGGGCACGGCCCTGCTGCTCGTCCTGGGCGGGTGGACCCTGACCGCCCGGCGCGCTCAGATGCGGGCCAACGCCCAGAAGCCGACGGCGTAACAGGCCAGCGCGAGAAGGACGATGGGCACGGCCGCCCTGGCGGGCGGACCTGGCCGAGGCGCTCGCCGCCGACGCCGGCCGTGGGTGCGGACCGACGGCGGCGGGGCCTGCGGATCCCGTGCGGTGTAGGTGGCGGTGGTGCCGGTGTCCGGCTGGGCCGGAGGCAGCGGCTGCGCGGGGGGCCACGGGGTGTGGGGCTGCGGCACGACCGGGACGGCCTGCTGCCGGGCGTACGGGGGATACGGCGATGCCGGCTCGGGCGGCACCGCGGCGGGAGCCGGGGGGACCGGCGCCTGGGGCGGCGGGAGCCGGAAACTGCCGGTCTCGGACATGGAGACGGGCGCCGACGAGGTTCCGCCGCTGGTGCCGCTGGTGCCGCTGGTGCCGCTGGTGCCGCTGGTGCGGCCGGTGCGGCCGGTGCCGTCGTCGGCGTCGGCGGCGGAGACCGCCGGGAACCCGTCGGCGCCACCGGTCCCGGGCCCCGGGGCCACCGGACCCGCACCTTGGCCCGCCATCGCCCCCGCCCCCGCCCCCGCCCCCGTCCCTGCCGTACCTGCGGATTCCCCCACCCATTCCCCGGCAGATTCCCCGGCCGGCTCCTGGCCCGGAGCAGCCCCGGCCGCCCGCACCCCCGTGGAAATCGCCGCGCTGCCCGCACTCGGCGTTCCCGCTCCCGGTGCCGGCCCCGCCCCCGGCGCACCGGGCTCTCCTGAGGTCCGCGTATCGACCCCGGAAGCCGCCCGCACCGGGCCCTCCGGCCCGAAACCCGGTGGCAGAGGCCCCAGTTGGTCGAAGATCTCGATCAAGTCGTGGTCGGCGTCCGTCTCCGGGAGGAGTTCCCTGGCCTGGGCGATGGCCTTGCGGGCTCCGACAGCCGTACGGAAGCGGGCCCGGGGGTCCGGCTGGAGGAGGCTGGCCACCACCTCCCAGAGCGGGTCCGGGATGCCCTTGGGCGCTCCCGGGGTGCCGTGTTCGGCGAAGTACTGGACGAGCGCCTTGGCGTCGGGCTTGGCGCCTTCCAGGAGATACAGGGCGACCAGGCCGACGGCGAACAGGTCGGCCGTGAAGTCGGGCTCGGCGCCCAGGAGTTGTTCAGGAGCGAGGTAACCCGGCGTACCGACCACGAGGTTGGTCTCGGTCAGCCGGGCCTCGCCGAGCCGCATGGCGATGCCGAAGTCGGACAGGCGCAGCCGGGGACGGCCGGTGCCGGTCGCCTCCAGCAGGATGTTCGCGGGCTTGATGTCCCGGTGGACCACGTCCTCGGCGTGCACCGCGGCGAGGCCGGAGAGCAACTGGTCGAGGAGCGTGCAGACGAACAGCGGGGGCAGGGGACCGTAGTCCCCGACGAGGTGGACCAGCGAGCCGCCGGCGACCAGGTCCATCGTGAACAGGACCTTGTCGTCGTCGGCGGCCCAGCTGGCCGGAGCCAGCACATGGGGGTGATCGATGCGCAGCGCCTGCTCCCGCACGAAGCGCAGCAGCGCGTGGGCGTCGCTCTGCTGGAGCACCTTGGCCGCCACATAGCGCCGCCGCCGGTGGTCCCAGGCACGCCAGACGGCGCCCACTCCGCCATGACCGATCGGGTCGGCCAGTTCGTACCGGCCCGCGAAGACCTCACCCATGACTGCCCGTACCCCTCCCCCTTGGGTCCCCCCTGCCACCCCCTTGCCTGTTACCCCCCTTGCTTCCCCCGGATGAGCGATACGACCCCTCTCGCGTGCCCCCGTCTGCCAGGGCCCTGCCCCGCCCGGTTCACCGGACCCCCTCCGGTGTGCCGGGCCGTGGCTCAGCTCTGGTGCGACTGGTAGTGCGTGACCGCGTCCGAGGTGCGGCCGGCACCGTAGACCCGGAGGAACTCCGCCAGCTCCGGGTGGGTCGGAGCGAGCGTGTCGGCCGCGTCGATGATGTCACCGGCGGCGGCCACCGACCGCAGCAGTGACTGGATCTCGCGGACCACCCGCTTGACCGTCGGAGCGCCCGAACCGCTCGTCGTCTGCGTGGTGTTGCTGAGCACCGAGCCCCCCTGGGACTTCTTGATCTCGTCCATGCGTTCGGTCGCCTCGGCCGCGCTCACGCTGCCGTCCGCGACCTGCTGTGCCAGGTCCTGCAGCAACTGCACCCGCTGGACCACGGCCGGGTTGCCGATCTTCGCCCGCTGGCCGCTCATCAGCTGCGACAGCATGGGCGCGGACAGCCCGAGGACCGCCGCGAGACGTGCCTGGTTGAGCCCCAGATCGTCGATGAGCTTACGGAAGAGCGCCCCCAACGGCTCTCCGTACCAGTTCCGCTGCAGCTCCCGCGCTCTGGCGGTGGCTTCCTGCTGTGCGGCGTCCATTGCGTCTCCCCATCGCTTCCCCAAAAAATCCACGGTTCGCTACAGCGAACCCCGTCGAGCATCTTACGGAGAGTGGTCATCTGCGGGGACCCCCAATCTTTTTGTGAGGTAAGGGGGGTGACCCGGTACTCTGGTCTGCGGCACCGACCGTGCGGACCTTTCGCTCGGCCGGCCGCTTCCCGTACGGGGCCTTAGCTCAGTTGGTAGAGCGCCGTCTTTGCATGGCGGATGTCAGGGGTTCGACTCCCCTAGGCTCCACAAAAAACCCCTCTGACCTGCGTAATCGCAGTCAGAGGGGTTACTTGTCCGCCCTAGCGGCCGTCTGGTTTCACGTGAAACGAGGCCGAGGGGCGAGAGGCGGTGGACCGAAGGCCCGCCCGGTTCAGCAGTTTTTTTCGTCTCAGCTGTTCTTCTCGTCCCGGGACCGGGAACCCTGCTCCTCCGCTTCCTTGGCCTGCACCTGCGGGTCAAGGGGCGAGCTGCCGTCCACCGAACTCAGACGGCCCGGATCCGGGACCTCCGTGGCGGCCGAAGGCTCCACCAGCCAGTCGGGGTTGGCCTGCTTGTCCCACCACTTCCAGGCGGCGAAGGCCGCGCCGGCCACCACACCGGCCGCGGCGATTGCCTTGAACGCACGGCCGCACGCCGAACGCCGCTGATTCCGGCGCGCCAGCCTCTCGATGTCCTCGGCCGACACATTGCCACGCAGCGCCGCCAGCACGGCAGCACCCCGGGCGGCGGCCTCCTCGCGGACCGGACCGGCCGCGGCCACCGCCTGCTCGATCCTCGGACGCGAGTAGTCGGCGGCCTGCCGGGCCGCCTTACGGGTCAGATCGGCGGCGTCGTGCGCGGCGTGGTCCACCATCGGCGGCACATGGGTGCGAGCCTGCTCCAAGCGCGGCACGAGGCGGGCGTCGTACTGGACGCGGGCCTGCTCGGCGGCCTGCGACACCACGGGCGCGAGCCGTACGCGTGCCTCCTGCGCGTAGTACGCGGCACGCTCCTTGGCCGTGTCGGCGTAGGGCGCCACCGCTTCCGCGGCGTGCCGCACGCTGTCCTTCGCCGAACTGGTCGCGGCGCGCACGCTGTTTTTGCGGGTCACGGGTTTCCTCCTCCTCGGTGGCGTACGGTATTTCGACTTTCCACCCTTTTACGGATCATGCCTGTCCGCGGGCCGAGCGGCGCGCGAAGAACGGCATACGGGTGCGAAAGGAGCCAAGAAGGGCCTGTCCACGACCATGCCACGGATCGCCACCGCGCGCCCCACAGGGCAGAGGGTTCCGCAAGCGATTCGTGAGGATCCGGCTCCGGAAACCCCTGGCGGCCGTCGTACCTGCCGTACCGTGCAAGGATCGGGGCACTGAAATTCGAGCACGACGGAAGGCGGACCGTGGCCGAGCAGCTCTACGCCACTCTGAAGACCAGCCTCGGTGACATCGAGGTCCGGCTCTTCCCGAACCACGCGCCCAAGACGGTCAGGAACTTCGTCGAACTGGCGCAGGGTGAGCGTGAGTGGACCCACCCCGCCACCGGCGCCGTCTCCACCGACCCGCTGTACGACGGCACGGTCTTCCACCGCGTGATCAGCGGCTTCATGATCCAGGGCGGCGACCCGCTCGGCACCGGCATCGGCGGCCCCGGCTACAAGTTCGAGGACGAGTTCCACCCCGACCTGCGCTTCGACCGCCCCTACCTGCTCGCCATGGCCAACGCCGGCCCCCGCACCAACGGCTCCCAGTTCTTCATCACGGTCAACCCCGCCCCCCACCTCAACCGCAAGCACACCATCTTCGGCGAGGTCGTCGACCCGGCCGGCCAGAAGGTCGTGGACAGCATCGCCGCCGTCCCCGTCAGCGGCCCCAACAAGCGGCCCGTGACCGACGTCGTCATCCAGACGATCGTCGTCGCCAGGCGCGCCGGCTGACCGGCCCGAAGACGAAGCACCCGAAGGGAACCAAACGCCCCGCTCGTCCGTAAGGATGGTCGGGGCGGAACACTGCCCACGACAAGCGAGGGGACCCCATGGAGGACCAGGCGACAGGCAGCGCGCGCGACGCCCACAGCCTGCCCAAGTGCTACCGGCACCCGGACCGGGAGACCGGCGTGCGCTGCACCCGCTGTGAACGCCCCATCTGCCCGGAGTGCATGGTCAGCGCCTCCGTCGGCTTCCAGTGCCCCGAATGCGTCCGCGGCACCACCGAAGGCCACAGCGGCCCGCCCCCCGCCGCCTCCCGGCCCCGCACCCTCGCCGGCGGCACCATGACCGCCGACCCCCGACTGCTGACCAAGATCCTGATCGGCGTCAACATCGCCGTCTTCGTCGCCCAGCTGTCCGTCGGAGACGACTTCACCAGCCGGTTCGAGCTGTTCGGCCAGGCCTGGATCACGCAGAACGGCGGGGTCGAGGGCGTCGCGCAGGGGCAGTACTACCGGCTGCTGACCGCGATGTTCCTGCACGACCCCTCGAACTACATGCACATTGCGTTCAACATGCTGAGCCTGTGGTGGATCGGCGGCCCCCTGGAGGCCGCCCTCGGCCGCGCCCGTTACCTGGCGCTGTACTTCGTCTCCGGTCTGGCCGGCAGCGCGCTCACCTATCTGCTCGCCAACCCCGCCAGCCCCTCGCTCGGCGCCTCCGGCGCGATCTTCGGCCTCTTCGGCGCGACCGCGGTCCTCATCCGCCGCCTCAACTACGACATGCGGCCGATCATCGCCCTGCTGGTGATCAACCTCATCTTCACCTTCAGCGGCGGCATCGCCTGGCAGGCCCACATCGGCGGCCTGGTCGCCGGTGTCATCACCGGCTACGCGATGGTGCACGCCCCGCGCGAGCGGCGGAACCTGATCCAGTACGGCACGTGTGCGCTGGTGCTGGTCGCGGCCGTGGTGATCACGGTCATCCGGACCGCTCAGCTCACCTGAGCCCGATCACGGCGGCGCACCGCACTGATACCGAACCGTTGTCCACAGTTCTGTGCGATCTTGTGCACAACGTGCGTGCACAACTGTGCCCCCTCCTACTCACCTGTGTTGCCGCAGGTCAGAGAGGGGGCGCAGTCGGTGTTGTGGTAGTCGTACCGGCGTCAACACTCGACGGGTTATCCACAGATCGTCGTCTTTTCCCCAGGTCCATGCACAGGCCTGTGGATAACTCAGCGGATAACCCTGGGCAGAGCTACTTCCACTGGGTGGAGACGCCGAAGCCGGCCGCGATGAAGCCGAAGCCCACGACGATGTTCCAGTTGTCGAGGCTGTCGATCGGCAGTGAACCGTCGGTCACATAGAAGACGACGATCCAGGCCAGTCCGATGAGGAACATGGCCAGCATCACCGGCGCGACCCAGCCGCGGCTGTTGAGCTTGATGGCGGTCGCCTGCTTCGCCGGGGGCGGCGTGTAGTCGGCCTTCTTGCGGATACGTGACTTCGGCACGAGGGTCTCTCCTGTCGATGCGCTGCGTGGCCGCGCAGGTAACTGGGTCGGGCTCGGGGCAGCGTACAAGGGGACAGATAAGGTCACGCTGAGCGCTCCCCCGGGCGTCCGTTAGCGTAGTGCTTCCGCGGCGCCGAAGGAGATAAGGGTACGTTGAGCAATTCTGCCGACTCCCAGGGGACCGGATCAACGGGTGCCGGCCCAGCCCGCAAGAACGGCTTCCGGCCGGTGCGGGTTCTCACCGTGGGCGTCTTCGCCCTCGCGGGACTCCTCTTCTTCACCAGCTTCAACACGGCCAAGGGCACCGACATCCGCTCGGACGACAACCTGCTGAAGCTCTCCGACCTGATCCAGGAGCGCAGCCGCAAGAACAAGGACCTGGACGAGTCGAACGCGAGCACCCGGGACCAGAACGAGAAGCTCGCCGAGCGCGACGACGGCTCCAGCAAGGCCCAGGACGACAAGCTCACCGGCCTGGAGAAGGACGCGGGCACCCAGAAGCTCACCGGCAAGGCGATCACCGTCACGCTCAACGACGCCCCGCCGAACGCCACGGCCAAGCTGCCCGGCTACCCCGAGCCGCAGCCGGACTACCTGGTCATCCACCAGCAGGACCTGCAGGCCGTGGTGAACGCCCTGTGGCAGGGCGGCGCCCAGGGCATCAAGGTCATGGACCAGCGGCTGATCTCCACCAGCGCCGTGCGCTGTGTCGGCAACACGCTGATCCTGCAGGGCCGGGTCTACTCACCGCCGTACAAGATCCAGGCGATCGGCGACCCGGCGAAGATGCAGAAGTCGCTCGCGGACTCCGAGGCCATCCAGAACTACATGGTGTACGTGAACGTGTACGGGCTCGGCTGGAAAGTGACCGAGGACGGGACGGTGACTCTGCCGGGCTACTCGGGCACAGTGGATCTGCACTACGCCAAGCCCGTGGGGTAAGCAGCTCGTCACTTTCTGGAGCCGCCGGTGCGCGTGATCGTCAGAACCGTCAGCGAGCTCTGCATCACCGTCGGCACGCTCATCGTGCTCTTCGTCGCGTACGTGCTGTTCTGGACCGGTGTGAAGGCCGACACCGTGATGCACGACCAGATCGACCAGCTGCAGCGGCAGTGGTCGGCGAAGGCCACGGTGCACCCCACCACCGCGCGGGCGACCGCCGCGGCCCCGGCCGAGCCCGCCGCGTACCACTACGGCAAGGCCTTCGCGATCATGTACATCCCCCGGTTCGGTTTCACGTGGAACAAACCGGTCCTGGAGGGCACCGGCACCGACGTGCTGAAGAAGGGCCTCGCCCACTACGCGCGGACCGCCGGGCTTGGCCAGGTGGGCAACTTCGCGGTCGCCGGCCACCGGCGCACCTACGGTGATCCGTTCCTCGACTTCCCGGAGCTGCGCGAGGGCGATGCGATCGTCCTGACGGACGGGACGACCTGGTTCACGTATCGGATCGACAAAGGCCCTTACAAAACAGTTCCGACGGACGTTGAAGTGATCGACCCTGTGCCACGTAAGTCGGGGTATACGCGCCCGGGCCGCTATCTCACGCTGACCACGTGCGATCCGGAGTGGGGGCACAGCCATCGGCTGATCGTCTGGGCGCACTTGGACTCCACACAGCCTGTGGAGTCAGGCAGACCCAAGGCGCTGCGCCGTTAGTCTGGTGCAGTACGGCGGGATTCTGGTGCCGTGGTGAGACGGAAGGGACGGCATGTACGGCTGGATCTGGCGGCATCTGCCGGGGAACGCGTGGGTGAAGGCGCTGATCTCACTCCTGCTGGTCCTGGCCGTGGTCTACGTCCTCTTCCAGTACGTCTTCCCCTGGGCCGAGCCGCTGCTGCCCTTCAACGATGTGACGGTGGACAACCAGTGAGCGCGCGGATTCTCGTCGTCGACAACTACGACAGCTTCGTCTTCAACCTGGTCCAGTACCTGTACCAGCTGGGTGCCGAGTGCGAGGTGCTGCGCAACGACGAGGTGTCGACGGCGCACGCCCAGGACGGCTTCGACGGCGTGCTGCTGTCGCCGGGTCCGGGAACGCCGGAGGAGGCCGGAGTCTGCGTGGACATGGTGCGGCACTGTGCCGCGACCGGTGTCCCGGTCTTCGGCGTCTGTCTCGGCATGCAGTCGATGCAGGTGGCGTACGGCGGTGTGGTGGACCGGGCGCCGGAGTTGCTGCACGGCAAGACCTCGCTGGTCGAGCACGGCGGCAAGGGTGTCTTCGCGGGGCTGCCCTCGCCTTTCACGGCGACCCGGTACCACTCGCTCGCCGCCGAGCCGGCGACGGTCCCGGCCGAGCTGGAGGTGACCGCCCGTACCCGCGACGGGATCATCATGGGGCTCAGGCACCGTGAACTCCCGGTGGAGGGCGTGCAGTTCCATCCCGAGTCGGTGCTGACCGAGCACGGACACCGGATGCTGGCCAACTGGCTGGTCGAGTGCGGTGACGAGGGGGCCGTGGGGCGGTCGGCGGGGCTCGCCCCGGTGGTGGGCAGGGCCTCGGCGTGACCGCGCTGCGCCCCGAGCACGAGACCGGTGCCTCGTACGGGGATCAGCCGTACGGGGGGTCGAGCGCGCTCGGGGAGACGGCGTTTCTCCCGCCGGTCGACGATCGGACGGCGTATGTGCCGCCGATCGACGAGGAGACCGTGGCGCTGCGGATCCCCGACCCGCCGCCCATATCGGCTTCTGCGGGCACGGCAGCCCCTTCTGGCACCGGACGGGCCCTGGGCGGCCGAGCGGCCCGCAGAAGGGCCGCCAAGCGGCGCGGTGGGCGGCACGGTGGCGCACCGGAGGCGGTGTCCCCGGAGGCGGTGTCGGAGGCGGTGTCTCAGGGGAGCGGCGCTCCGGGGCGGTCGCTCTCCCGGGTCGAGGCCCGGCGGCAGGCACGGTTGCGCAAGCCGAGCCCGGCCGTCGTGGCGAGCCGGGCGATAGGTGAGGTGTTCATCACCACCGGCGTGCTGATGCTGCTGTTCGTCACCTACCAGTTGTGGTGGACGAACGTCCGCGCCCATGCCCAGGCCGGCAAGGAGGCCAGCAGCCTCCAGCAGGACTGGGCGAGCGGCAAGCGCGCCCCCGGTGTGTTCGAGCCCGGTCAGGGCTTCGCCATCCTGCACATCCCCAAGCTGGACGTGGTGGCGCCGATCGCCGAGGGCGTCAGCAACGCCAAGGTCCTCGACAAGG
Source organism: Streptomyces shenzhenensis (assembly GCF_021462265.1). Lineage (GTDB taxonomy): Bacteria > Actinomycetota > Actinomycetes > Streptomycetales > Streptomycetaceae > Streptomyces > Streptomyces shenzhenensis. Next base: position 10,538 of record NZ_JAJONF010000029.1, read on the forward strand.
GCATGGTGGGGCACTACGGCGAGGGTCCGCTGAAGACCGCGATGCCGCAGGACAGGACCGGCAACTTCGGTCTGGCCGCGCACCGCAACACGCACGGCGAGCCGTTCCGGTACATCAACAAGCTGGTGGCCGGTGACGCGGTGGTCGTCGAGACGCAGGACGAGTACTACGTGTACAAGGTGACGTCGATGCTGCCGGTGACGTCGCCGAGCAATGTGAGCGTGCTGGACCCGGTCCCGAAGGGATCCGGCTTCACCGGGCCGGGCCGCTACATCACTCTCACCACCTGCACGCCGGAGTTCACCAGCAAGTACCGGTTGATCGTGTGGGGCAAGATGGTCGAGGAACGCCCGCGCAGCAAGGGCAAGCCAGACGCGCTCGTCGAGTAAGGGCAGAGGCAGAGGAACAGTGGCAGCGACCGCCGACGACACCGAACAGCAGACCGACGCGCCGGACGCGGCGTCCGTACCGGGGCGGCGGCCGATCGGCCGGATCGCGATGGCGGTCAGCGTTCTGGGTGAACTCCTGATCACGGCGGGTCTGGTGCTCGGCCTGTTCGTCGTCTACTCGCTGTGGTGGACGAACGTCGTCGCGGACCGCAAGGCCGACCGGGAGGGCGAGAAGGTCCGGGACACCTGGGCTCGGCAGGACACCGGCCCGGGCGCGCTGAACACGAAGAACGGCATCGGCTTCCTGCACGTGCCGTCGATGAAGAACGGCGAGGTCCTGGTCGAGAAGGGCACGTCGACGGACGTCCTGAACAACGGCGTGGCCGGCTACTACACGGACCCGGCCAAGGCCATGCTCCCCACCACCGGCAAGACCGGCAACTTCACCCTCGCCGCCCACCGCGACGGCCATGGCGCGAAGTTCCACAACATCGACAAGGTGAAGGTGGGCGACCCGGTCGTCTTCGAGACCCGGGACGACTGGTACGTCTACAAGGTCTACGACATCCTCCCCGAGACCTCGAAGTACAACGTCAAGGTCCTCTCCCAGATCCCCAAGGAGTCCGGCAAGACCAAGCCGGGCCACTACATCACCCTGACGACGTGCACGCCGGTGTACACGAGCCGCTACCGGTACGTCGTGTGGGGTGAGCTGGTGCGGGTGCAGAAGGTGGACGGCAAGCGGACGCTGCCGAAGGAACTGGGCTGACTGAGCTCCTTGCGGGAGCTCAGGCGCCTAGCATGACGAAGGCCCGAAGCCGCAACCATCTCTTGCGGCTTCGGGCCTTGTGGCGCAGGTTTACCTCAGGCCCTTGAGAGGCGCTCCCGCGCTCCATGCCTCCAAGTCGTGGCGGTCCACCATGACGACCCCGCTCAGTTTGGCGATGGCCTGGGCTTCGGTGCTGAAGTTGCACGTGGCCACGAAGAGGGCGATATCCACTCGATCGACTGCTCGTGCGGCGCCGGCGAACTTCTGCATGTCGGCGCTGCGGATGGATCGTCGGCTCGTGTGGTTCTTGCACTGTACGGCCACGGTGCGTCCCTCGGCGGTGCGTGCCGTGATGTCGATGCCCCGGTCTTTGTGTGCCTGTCGCACGACGACGTCCATGCAGCCGTCGCGGCGCAGGAGATCGGCGACGTGTCGTTCGAGTGCCTGCCAGGTCATGCCTTTGAGTTCCGCGGAGACTTCTGGGGCGCGTCCTTCCTCCAGGAAGCTGACGCGCCGGTGGTGCTGGCACAGCCTTCGTTCCACGTGCTCGATGTCCTGTCGGAGTTCGATGAGCTCGTGGCGGTGTTCGCCGGCTGAGGCGATGAGGGCGTTGAACATCGGGACGACGGTCTTGCCGAGGATGTGGGTGATGCGCCGGTCGATGCGGTCGTTGAGATCCGAGGGCTCGGCCGGGGCGGAGTTTTCCACAGGCTGTGTCCGGGCCAGGTACTCCATATCGAGTAGGTACACACGCACCTGACGTGCGACTTCGCTGTCTCGGAGCAGCATGGCGACGTTGAGGACGGCTCGACGGGAGAGGAGGGCGAGGGACCTTGTGCGTGACTGGATCCCACTGAGTTCCTTGAAGGAAGTCAGTTCTGAACCTGTCAACACGCGGTAGCCGCTGGCTTCGAGTTCTTCCCGGTGATCATGGATCAGAGATGAGATGGCGGTGAGCCCTACCTCGAAGTACGCCGCCACCATCGCCGTAGTCACATGCATCCCGTCCGGCAGCAGCGACAGTGCCTTCACCCTGTCGAGCACGTCCGTCCGGTCCAGCACACTGTCGCGCAGGCTCTTCGATTCCAGCAGCGCCGATTCGTTGATCACGTTCTGCCCCTTCGTTCGTGGCGTGGCCGTACGACCAGGGAAGAGCTCCGATACCCCACCCCACCGAATCAACGAGTCGTCACATATGAAGGCACGATCGACACAGGAGCAGATGTTCACAGGCGGCGTGTCCTGCGCGGGAGTATGAAGCACTCGGCCCCGCCGAGCCGAAGCCTGGCGGGGCCGAGGAGAGGTTGGCGCCCCCCTTTTGCCGTGGCGCGCGGGATGTCAGCCGGTGGCACCGCCGAAGAAATTGGTGCCGCCGTTGTTGCCGTTGCCGCCGCCCACCGTGGTGAGGGTGATCTGCGTGCTGCCGGGGTCGGTGACGCCGGTGTTGGGCTGTGGGTCCTCGTTGGTGACCAGGGCGTTGTCGCCGGAGTCGCCGTTGATCTGGATGTTGGTGAAGCCGGCCGCCTGCAGGATCTGCCTGGCCTGCTTGACGGTCTGGCCCCGCACCTCCGGCACGGCGGTCTGCTGCTGGGCCTTGCCGATCTGGATGTTCACCGTGGAGTTCTTGTCGACCTGAGTGCCCTTTTGCGGGTCGGTCGAGATGACCTTGCCGACCAGGTTCGGGTCAGTGGTGTCGACCTCGGTGCAGTTGCCGGTCAGGTTGTTGGCCGTCATCTGCGCCTTGGCCGCGTCACAGGTCTGGCCGGTGACGTCGGGGACCGTGGACTTCTCCTGGGCCTTGGCGACGGTGAGGGTGATCGTGGAGCCCTTCTGGACTTCCGCGCCGAGGGACGGATTCTGGTCCAGGACGGTGCCCGGGTCCTCACCGGAGACCTGCTGCTTCGTCTTGACGACGAAGTTGTACTTGTCGCCCTCAAGCGTGGTCTTGGCGTCGTCGATGTTCTGGCCGACGACGCTCGGTACGACGACCTTCGGGGCACCCGTGGAGACCACCAGGTTGACCGTGGAGTCCTTCTTGACCTCGGTCTTGTAGGTCGGGTCCTGGGAGCAGACGCTGCCCTTGGGCTGGTTGTCGCAGGTCTTCTGCGTGAAGGCCAGCTTGAGGCCGATGTTGTCGGCCATCTGGGTGGCCGTCGCCTTGGTCTGCCCGACGAAGTTCGGGGTGCTGACCGTGTCGTTCCCGGCCCCGCCCCCGCCGAACGCCCACTTCCCGATCAGGATCGCGCCGACGAGCACCAGGATGCCCGCGACCACGAGCAGGATCGTGGAGGTGTTGTTCTTCTTCGGCTGCTGGCGGCGGCGGTCCGGGCGTTCGTCGTAGCCGTAGCCGCCGTCGTCGGGGTTCATCGGGGGGAGCATGGTGGTGGCGCCGGCGTCGGAGCGCAGGGCCGTGGTCGGCATGTCGTCCGGGTAGCCGCCGTAGCCGACGGAGCCCATCGCCGCGGTGGCCGCGACGGGCTGGCCGTCCAGGCACGCCTCGATGTCGGCGCGCATCTCGTCGGCCGACTGGTAGCGGTAGTTCGGGTCCTTGACCAGGGCCTTGAGGACGATCGCGTCCATCTCCGGCGTGATCTCGTGGTCGAAGACCGAGGGCGGCTGGGGTTCCTCGCGGACGTGCTGGTAGGCCACGGCGACGGGAGAGTCGCCGACGAACGGCGGGCGTACCGTCAGCAGCTCGTACAGCAGGCAACCGGTCGAATAGAGATCGGACCGCGCGTCGACCTGCTCGCCCTTGGCCTGCTCCGGGGAGAGGTACTGGGCGGTGCCGATGACGGCCGCCGTCTGGGTCATGGTCATGCCGGCGTCGCCCATGGCGCGGGCGATGCCGAAGTCCATGACCTTGACCTGACCGTTGCGCGTCAGCATGACGTTCGCCGGTTTGATGTCCCGGTGGACGATGCCGCTGCGGTGGGCGTACTCCAGGCCCTGGAGGATGCCGATGGTCATCTCCATCGACCGCTCGGGCAGGAGCTTGCGGCCGGAATGGAGGAGTTCGCGCAGCGTCGAGCCGTCCACGTACTCCATGACGATGTACGGGATCGAGACCCCGTCGATGTAGTCCTCGCCCGTGTCGTAGACCGCGACGATCGCGGGATGGTTGAGCGAGGCGGCCGACTGGGCCTCCCGGCGGAACCGGGCCTGGAAGGACGGGTCACGCGCGAGGTCCGCGCGCAGCGTCTTCACCGCCACCGTGCGGCCGAGCCGCGTGTCATGCGCGAGGTAGACCTCCGCCATGCCACCACGGCCGAGCACGTGGCCCAGCTCGTACCGGCCGCCGAGGCGACGCGGCTCTTCCATAGTTCCCTACCAGCCCTCTCCGTCGGTCCCGACCGGCACGGTTGTGCGGTCGGAGGCTGCCGTCCGGGCCTACCGTACCCGGCTGTGTTTGTGTGACCTGGCCAAGCCCGTAACCCGATACCGGACCGGTATCGCAACGTGCACCGATGTGAAAGGGACGTGAGCGGGGTCACTTCTTGGAGTTGATGACTGCCTCCATCACGCTCTTCGCGATCGGGGCCGCGAGGCCACCGCCGGAGATGTCGTCACGGTTGGCCTGGTCGTCCTCGATCACGACGGCGACAGCGACCGGCTTGCTGCCGTCGGGGAGCTTGGCGTACGAGATGAACCAGGCGTAGGGGTTCGCGCTGTTCTCCACGCCGTGCTGGGCGGTACCGGTCTTGCCGCCGACGGTGACGCCGTTGATCTGCGCGTTCTTGCCCGTGCCGTCCTGGACGACGGTCTCCATCATGGACTGGAGGATCTGGGCGTTGGCGGAGCTGAGCGGCTGGCTCATCTCCTCGGGGTCGGTCTGCGAGACCGTGTCGAGGTTCGACGACTGCAGCTTGTCGATCATGTACGGCTTCATCAGCTTGCCGTCGTTGGCGACCGCGGAGGCGACCATGGCCATCTGGAGCGGGGTCGCGGCGGTGTTGAACTGGCCGATCGAGGACAGCGCGGTCTGCGACTGGTTCATGTTGTCGGAGAAGACCGAGGCGCTGGAGCGGACCGGGGTGAACTGCTCGGAGTCGAAGCCGAACTTCTTGGCCTCGGCGAGCATCTTGTCGTTGCCGAGGTCGGCACCGATCTTGCCGAAGACGGTGTTGCAGGAGTAGCGCAGCGCGATCCGCATGGTCGCGTTCTTGCAGGGGATGCTGCCCTCGTTCTTCAGCTCGGTGGTGGTGCCGGGCATGACGTAGGGCAGCGGGGAGTCGGTGTTCTCGTCGGCCGACTTGTACAGCCCGTTCTCCAGGGCGGCCGCGGCGGTGACCACCTTGAAGGTGGAGCCCGGCGGGTAGGTCTCGCGCAGCGCCCGGTTCAGCATCGGGTCGTTCGGGTTGTATTTCTTCTGCAGCTTCTTCCAGGCCTCGGCGTCGGTGTTCGAGGTGCCGGCGAAGGCGGAGGGGTCGTACGACGGGTAGGAGGCGAGGGCCAGGATCTTGCCCGTGGAGGGTTCCAGGGCGACGACCGCGCCCTTGCCGCCCTGTGCCTTCAGGCCGTTGTACGCGGCCTTCTGCGCGGCCGCGCTGAGGGTGGTGACGACGTTGCCGCCCTGCTTCTGCTTGCCCGTGATCATGTCGAGGGTGTTGCGGAAGAAGAGCCGGTCGTCGTTGCCGGTGAGGATGCCGTCTTCCAGGGACTCCAGCTGGTTGGCGCCGAAGGCCTGGGAGGCGTATCCGGTGACCGGTGACCACATGGGGCCGTTCTTGTACGTGCGCTTGTACTTCAGGTCGTTGAGACCGGAGGAGCGGGGCGCGGTGGAGCCGGTGATCGGGTTGCCGTCGACGATTATGTCGCCGCGCGGGGTGGAGTAGCGGGCGATCGTGACGCGGCGGTTGGCGGGGTCCTCGCGGAGGGTGTCGGCCTTGACGTACTGGAGCCAGTTGTCGCGCAGCAGGAGGCTGAGGACCAGGAGGCCGCAGAAGATCGCGATCCGGCGCAGGGGCTTGTTCATGAGGGGCGGACCACCTGGGTCATCTCGGCGTCGGGGTTGCCGGCGGGAGCCGGGGCCGGGCGGCGGGCGGTGTCGCTGATGCGGATCAGGATGCCGATGAGCGCCCAGTTGGCGATCACGGAGGAACCGCCGTACGCGAGGAACGGCATCGTCATACCGGTCAGCGGGATGAGCCCCATCACACCGCCGGCGACGACGAAGACCTGGAGGGCGAAGGCGCCGGACAGGCCGACGGCGAGCAGCTTTCCGAAGGGGTCCCGGGCGGCGAGGGCGGTGCGTACGCCGCGCTCCGCGATCAGCCCGTAGATCAGCAGGATCGCCATGATGCCGGCCAGGCCCAGCTCCTCGCCGAAGGTGGCGAGGATGAAGTCGGAGTTGGCGGCGAACCGGATCAGCTCGGAGTGGCCCTGGCCCCAGCCGGTGCCGAGGGTGCCGCCGGAACCGAAGGCCCACAGGGCCTGCATGGACTGCTCGGAGTGGCCGATGACGCCCTGCTGGCTGAGCGTGTACTCCTTCATCGGGTTGAGCCAGGCCTGGACGCGCTGTTGGACGTGCGGTTCGAAGCTGGCCACGCCGACGGCGCCGGCCGCGGACATCAGCAGACCGAAGACGATCCAGCTGGTCCGCTCGGTGGCGACGTACAGCATGATGACGAACATTCCGAAGAACAGCAGCGAGGTACCGAGGTCGGTCTCGAAGACCAGGATGAGGATCGAGAGCATCCAGACGGCGATGATCGGGCCGAGGTCGCGGCCGCGTGGCAGGTACAGGCCCATGAAGCGGCGGCTGGCGAGCGCGAGCGCGTCGCGCTTCACCATCAGGTAGCCGGCGAAGAAGATCGCGAGGACGATCTTGGCGAACTCACCGGGCTGGATGGTGAAGCTGCCGACCTTGATCCAGATCTTGGCGCCGTAGGTGAGGTCGGCGCCGAGGCCCGGGACCAGGGGGAGCAGCAGCAGGACCAGCGCACCGGCCATCGAGATGTACGTGTAGCGCTGCAGGACGCGGTGGTCCTTGAGGAAGACCAGCGCGGCGACGAACAGGGCGATGCCCATCGCGGTGTACAGCAGCTGGTTGGTCGCCTTGCCGCCGGCCACGTTGAGCTGCTGCAGCAGCTTGGACTGGTCGAGTCTCCAGATGGCGACGAGGCCGAGCCCGTTGAGCAGGGTGGCCAGCGGCAGCAGCAGCGGGTCCGCGTACGGGGCGAACTTGCGGACGGCGAGGTGGGCGACGCCGGCCAGCAGGCCGAGGCCCAGGCCGTAGCTCAGCAGTCCGGCGGGGACCTTGTCGTTGATGGCCAGGCCCACGTTGGCGTAGGCGAACACCGGGATGGCGACGGCGAACACCAGCAGCGCGAGCTCGGTGTTGCGCCGGCTCGGGGTGCCGATGGAGCCGATCGTGGACGTGTGGTTCGTCGACGTGTTGGTAGTACTGCTCATCGTGTGACGGGGCCTCTCACGGCTTTCCTACTGCTTACCGCACAGCGAGACGACCTTCTGCTCATCCTCCGAGAGGGTGGGGCCGGGGCTGGGGGTCGCTGAGGGGGACGGGGACGGTGACGCCGTGGCGGACGCCGACTTCGAAGGGCTTGGCGAGGCCTTGGACGTGAGAGAGGTCTTGGTGGTTCCCGTGGTACCTCCGGCCTCGCCCTGGCCGGTCTTGGAGCTGGTCTTGGAGCCCGTCCTGGACTCGGCGGCGGTGCGCTCCGACTCCTTCTTGCAGGCGGAGGCCTGCACGGCCAGCTCCTGGACCTTGGACCGGGCGTCCTCGAGACCGCCCTCGGCGATGGTGGCCTTGACCTGCTTCTGCTGGTAGGGCGGCAGGTACTTGAGTTCGATCTCGGGGTGGTCGGTCTCCACCTTCGACAGCGACACCCAGGCCAGGTCCTGGCTGATGCCCTGGTACAGCGCGATGTGCTCGCCGTTGGCGCCGACGTAGTACTGGGTCTGCGTCCAGCGGTAGCCGCCGTACAGGCCCCCGCCGATGACGGCGAGGGCGAGCACGCTGTAGAAGGATCTCTTCAGCCAGGTGCGCCCCTTGCGGGGCTTGACGAAGTCGTCGTCGGTGTAGTCGCCGAAGCTGCCGGCCGGGACGTAGCCGGTGGTGTCGCCGGAGCCGGGCGGGCCGAACTCGCCGCCGCCACCGTGCCGGGGCCCCTGGCGGCCGAGGCTTGCGGCGCGGCCGGCCGGGGTCTGCATGAAGCCGTTGTCGTGCAGGTGCTGCTGGTTCTCGGCGACGGCGCCGACCACGACCGGGGTGTCGGAGAGCTGGCCGGCGAGGGTGTCGCCGGTGTCCAGGTCGAGGACGTCCGCGATGATGACGGTGATGTTGTCGGGGCCGCCGCCGCGCAGCGCGAGCTGGATCAGCTCCTGCACGGTCTCCTGCGGCCCCTGATAGCTGGCGAGGGTCTCTTCCAGGGTCTGGTGGGAGACGACCCCGGAGAGCCCGTCGGAGCAGATCAGGTACCGGTCGCCGGCGCGCACCTCGCGGATCGACAGGTCCGGTTCGACGTGGTCGCCGCTGCCGAGCGCGCGCATGAGCAGTGAGCGCTGCGGGTGGGTGGTGGCTTCCTCTTCGGTGATGCGGCCCTCGTCGACGAGCCGCTGCACCCAGGTGTGGTCCTGGGTGATCTGGGTGAGCACGCCGTCGCGGAGCAGGTACGCGCGGGAGTCGCCGACGTGTACGAGGCCGAGGCGCTGTCCGGTCCACAGCAGGGCGGTGAGGGTGGTCCCCATGCCCTCCAGCTGCGGGTCCTCCTCCACCATGGCGCGCAGCTGGTCGTTGGCGCGCTGCACGGCGTGGCTGAGGGAGGTGAGGATGTCGGAGCCGGGCACGTCGTCGTCGAGCGTGACGAGGGTGGAGATCACCTCGGAGGAGGCCACCTCGCCGGCGGCCTGGCCGCCCATGCCGTCGGCGATGGCGAGCAGGCGCGGACCGGCGTAACCGGAGTCCTCGTTGCCCTCCCGGATCATGCCCTTGTGCGATCCGGCGGCGAAGCGCAGTGACAGACTCATGCGCACCTCGCCCGTCGGCTCCGGGTACATCCGCACGGTGCCCACCCTCCGGTCGGGAGCGCGCCGGGGACCGGCGTCCGGTCCGCCGCTGCGTGCTCGCTCCGCTCGCGCCTATCCATGATGTAGCACTACTTCCGCAGCTCGATGACGGTTTTGCCGATGCGGATCGGCGCGCCCAGCGGGATCGGCGTGGGAGTCGTCAGCCGGGACCGGTCCAGGTAGGTGCCGTTGGTCGAGCCGAGGTCCTCGACGATCCACTGGCCGTCGCGGTCCGGGTAGATCCTGGCATGACGGCTGGAGGCGTAGTCGTCGTCCAGCACGATCGTCGAGTCGTGGGCGCGGCCGAGGGTGATGGTCTGGCCCTGGAGGGCGACCGTCGTACCGGTGAGGGTGCCCTCGGAGACGACCAGTTTGGTGGGGGCGTTGCGGCGGCGGCCGCCGGCGGCGGGCTGCTGGCCGCGCTGCTGCGGGGGCGCGGCCTGCTGGCGGGCGGCGGGCTGCTGGCGGCGGCCTTCTTCCCTACGCGATCCGCGCTGGGTGACGCGCGTACCGAACAGGTCGCTGCGGATGACCTGCACGGCCACGATCACGAACAGCCACAGTACGGCCAGGAAACCCAGCCGCATGACCGTGAGGGTCAGCTCTGACATTGCCCCCGCTTCACCCTTCGGCTTGCCGGTAAATGATGGTGGTGCTGCCCACGACGATCCGCGAGCCGTCGCGGAGCGTAGCGCGGGTGGTGTGCTGCCCGTCCACCACGATGCCGTTGGTGGACCCGAGATCCTGGATCGTCGAGGGCGAACCGGTCCGGATCTCGCAGTGCCGGCGGGACACGCCGGGGTCGTCGATCCGCACGTCGGCCTCGGTGCTGCGGCCCAGCACCAGCGTCGCGCGGGAGATCTGGTGGCGGGCGCCGTTGATCTCGATCCAGTAGCGGGTGCGGGAGCCGGGCGCGGAGGCGCCGACGGGGCCCGAGGGCGGCCGCGGGGCGGCCGGCTGGGCCGGCTGCGGGTAGCCGTAGCCGCCGGGGCGGGCGCCGGGCGGCGGGGCGCTCGGCATCGGCGGGGCGGCCGCGCTCTGCTGCGGGTGGCCGTAGCCGCCCGGACGCTGCGGGGCGCCGCTCGCGGGGGCACGATCGGGGGCCTGCTGGTTGCTGGAGGAGGCGAGCGTACGGCTGCGCACCCGGTACAGGCCGGTGTCGAGGTCGTCGGCCTTCTCCAGGTGGACCTTGATCGGCCCCATGAAGGTGTAGCGCTGCTGCTTGGCGTAGTCGCGGACCATCCCGGCCAGCTCGTCGCCGAGCTGCCCGGAGTAGGGGCTGAGCCGCTCGAAGTCGGGCGCGCTCAGCTCCACGATGAAGTCGTTGGGTACGACGGTCCGGTCCCGGTTCCAGATGGTCGCGTTGTTGTCGCACTCGCGCTGCAGCGCGCCGGCGATCTCTACGGGCTGGACCTCGGACTTGAACACCTTGGCGAAGGTGCCGTTGACCAGACCTTCGAGACGCTGCTCGAACTTCTTCAGGACTCCCACAGGGCACCTCCTCTGTCGCCTTGCCCGTACTGCCTGCCGTTGCCGTGGCCGTTACCGCTCACCGATCGTATCTACGCGCCCGGCAAACAGCCGGTTCCCCCAGCGGCCCCCTTCGAACTCCTCGGCGTGCTTCTCCCGGCCGGGATCGGCGCTCCTTCTGCCATGGATCGTAGAGGTGGCCCACGACCAGTGTCCCGCACCTGACTGTGGACCCGATCCGTCTCCTGGACAGATGGGCTCTACCGGTACGAGGTTGATACGTGATGGCCGACTGCTCGGTACGTGATCGCCAGGTGAGCGCTGCCCCGCGACAAGGGATGTGAACCCAACCGGCCCCACGTGCTAATGTTCTCGATGTCGGAAGGCGCCGCCCCAAGGGAAACAAGGGGTCGAAGCCGGAAGACACACCCAATGCGCGGGTGGCGGAATAGGCAGACGCGCTGGATTCAGGTTCCAGTGCCCGCAAGGGCGTGGGGGTTCAACTCCCCCCTCGCGCACAGAGAAACCAGCGAAGCGGGTCTCTGCAGGTGACGGAAGTCACCGCAGGGGCCCGCTTCTCGTTGTCCGGCGGTCGTGCAGTGGCTGTCCGGCGGCTGTGAGGCATCGCACAGCCTTGTCGACACCTGTCAAAGGCCCCTCCTCGTGAGCTATCTCACGGGCGGGGCCTGTCTTTTTGCGGTGCCGCTGTGCTGGACCGGATTGGTCTTCCGCTCTGCGGGTCTGCCGGCGGCGCGGTGTGCCGACCGGGCCGCCGTACTCCAGGGCCTGCCCGGGGCCGGTCTCGCGCCCGCTCGGAAAAATCTCGCCCACTCATATGGACGGCTCGTTCATTACTTGCTTATATGTATGAGTCGTTCATTTGATGGACCGGGAGGAGAACAACCATGAGTACCCCCATCACCCACCGCGTCGCGCTGGTCACCGGCGGCTCGGGCGGCATCGGACGTGCCGTGGCCGAGCGGCTCGCCCAGGACGGTCTCGCGGTCGCCGTGCAGTACGCGGGCAACAGGGCCAGGGCCGAGGAGACCGTGTCCGCGATCACCGCGGCCGGTGGCAGGGCCCTGGCAGTGGGCGGCGACGTCGCCGACGAGAGCGCGATGAGCGCGGCGTTCGACGCGGTCGAGGCGGCCTTCGGCGGCGTCGACGTGGTCGTGAACACCGCAGGCATCATGATCCTGGGCCCGATCGCGACGTTCGACCTCGCCGACCTGGACCGGATGCACCGCACGAACATCCGTGGCACTTTCGTCGTCTCCCAGCAGGCGGCGCGGAAGGTTCGCCCGGGTGGCGCGATCGTCAACTTCTCGACCTCGGTGGTCCGCACCCAGCTGCCGGCCTACGGCGCCTACGTCGCCAGCAAGGCCGCGGTCGAGGGCCTGACCCTCACCCTGGCCCGTGAGCTGCGCGGCCGGGACATCACCGTCAACGCCGTCGCCCCCGGCCCCACCGCCACACCGCTGTTCCTGGACGGCAAGGACGACGCCGCCATCGCGAACTTCGCCAAGGCGACCCCGCTCGAGCGGCTGGGCCGGCCCGAGGACATCGCCGAGGTCGTCTCCTTCCTCGCCGGCCCTGCGCGCTGGGTCAACGGACAGACCCTCTACGCCAACGGCGGCCTCGCCTGACAGTGCCGCCCCCGCGCCATCCCGCCTTGCCGCCCCTGCTGAAAGGAACCACGTCCATGTCCACCACCGGCAACGTCGTCGTCATCACCGGCGCCTCCAGCGGTTTCGGGGCGCTGACCGCCCGCGCGCTGGCCGACGCCGGCCACACGGTCTACGCCGGCATGCGCCGGACCACCGGCCGTAACGCGCCCCAGGTCCAGGCCGCCGCCGACTACGCCCACGAGCACGACGTCGACCTGCGCTCCATCGAGCTCGATGTGAATTCCCAGGACTCGGTCGACACCGCCATCGCGCGGATCGAGGCAGCGCACGGCCGGATCGACGTGCTGGTCCACAACGCCGGGCACATGGTGACGGGGCCGGCCGAGGCGTTCACCCCCGACCAGCTCGCCGAGCTCTACAACGTGAACGTGCTGTCCACCCAGCGCGTCAACCGCGCCGCACTGCCGGGCATGCGCAGGCGTGGCCGAGGACTGGTGGTCTGGGTCTCCAGCACCAGCGTCAAAGGCGGCACCCCGCCCTACCTCGCCCCCTATTTCGCCGCCAAGGCCGGCATGGACTCCCTCGCGGTGTCCTACGCCGGCGAACTCGCCCGCTGGGGCGTGGAGACCTCGATCATCGTTCCCGGCTCGTTCACCAGCGGCACCAACCACTTCGCCCACTCCGGCCGCCCCGATGACACCGCCGTCGAGGCCGAGTACGAGACCAGGTACGGCGGCCTGATGGACCAGGTGGCGGCCAAGCTCGCCGCTCTCGCCCCCGAGGGCGCGTCCGCGTCGCTGGTCTCCGACGAGATCGCCCGCGTCATCGCCCTGCCCGCCGGAGAGCGCCCCTTCCGCGTCCACATCGACCCCGCCGACGACGGATCCGAGGAGGTCTCCGAGGTCGCCGACCGCATCCGCCGTGAATTCCTCACCCGCGTCGACCTCGCCGACCTGCTCACCGTCCGGCGCTGACACCCCGGGCCCGGGACGGCCGAGGACGTCGGCCCTCCCGTCCCGGCCTCCACACCACCGAGGCAATCCATGACCGCCATCGAAACCCCGGCCGCCGTCCAGACGTTCATCGAGGCGACCAACCGCGGCGACGCCGAGGCATTCGCCGCCGCGTTCACTCACGACGCGTACCTCGACGACTGGGGCCGCCGTTACCACGGCCGCGACGGCGTGCGCGCCTGGGACCGCACCGACAACATCGGCGTCCAGGCGCACTTCGAGCTGGACGCGATCGAGCCCGGCCCGTCCCCGCACACCTACGTCGCGACCCTGACAGTGACCGGCAACGGTCACAACGGCACCGGCCCCATGACCTTCGGCCTGCGCGACGGGCTGATCGCGAGCCTGCGGATCACCCCGCCGTGACACCGGCCGCGGGGGAGACTGGCATCATTCCCGGCGCATTGCCGGCAACCGAGCAGGAGCACACGTGGCGAACAAGGCGAACGGCCCGGCCGCCAAGGAAGGCAACGCCCGCGGACGAGGGCGCCGCCCCGCGGACGAGGTCCGGGCAGACGTCCTGCGCACCGCCGGCGACCTGCTGCTCACCGAAGGCATCGCCGACCTCACCTTCGAACGCATCGCCAGGGCATCGGGCGTCAGCAAGACCACCCTGTACAAATGGTGGCCCTCCAAAGGAGCGCTGGCCCTGGACGGCTATTTCCACGCCGTTGAGCAGACGCTCGCCTTCCCCGACACCGGAGACATCCGCGCCGACCTGCTCACCCAACTCCGTTCCTTCGCCGACGTGATGACCCACACTCCGGGCGGCCGCGTGCTGACGGAGCTGATCGGCGAGTCACAGACCGACGAGGACCTGGCCACCGCATACCGGAAGCTGTACTCCTCGCACCGGCGCCGGCTGGCGGCGGAGCGCCTCCACAGGGCTCAGGAAGTCGGCCAGATCCGCACCGGCATCGACGTGCAGGTCCTCGTCGACCAGCTCTGGGGCGCGGTCTACCACCGACTGCTCATCCCCGACGAACCTGTCACCGACGACTTCGTCGTCGCGCTCGTGAACAACCTCCTGGACGGAGTCCGCCCGACCCCGGGGTAGGGCCGTCGGATTGCGGTGACCGCGGTCCGGCGCGCGAGGCGGGCGCCGGGGCCGCCTGCCGTGCAGGGGAGGCGTCCGGGATTCCGGGAGGAGGCCTACCGGGTCGTGGGATGTCCGGGGCCGCGGGGGTGGTCGGTCGCGGCGGGTGTACCGCCGGCCTGCTGGTCGGGGGCGTTCATGCTGGCGAGCAGGCGCAGGCGTTCTTCGGAGGCGCTGCCCGGCTGTGCGTGGTAGGTGATCAGGGTCTGTCCGCCGGTGCCCGGGAGCAGCAGCTTTTCGTAGTGCAGTTCCAGGGGGCCGACCTGCGGGTGCCGGAGCAGGCTGATGCCGGTGGTCTTCTGCTTGACGTCCTGCCGGGCCCAGAGGGTACGGAAGCGTTCGCTGCGCACGGAGAGTTCGCCGACGATCTCGACCAGGCGCGGGTCCTCGATGTCCGCGCCGACGACCGAGCGCAGGTAGGGGACGAGCCGGGCGGTCATGTCCTCCCAGTCCTGGTGGAGCTCCCGCATCTCCGGTTCCAGGAACGCGGCGAGTATGGAGTTGTGCCCCGGCGCGTTGAACGGTGAGAGGGCGATGGCGAGGCTGTTGGCGGCCAGGACGTCCAGGTACGTGCCGTGGACGTACGCCGGGGTCAGCGGCCAGGAGTCGATGAGCGTGCGGATGCCGTCGCCGACCTTCTCCGGCTTGCGGGGCCGTCGGCGGCGCGGGCTCCTGAGGGCGGCGATCTCCAGCAGGTAGGCCGTCGCCTCCTCGTCCAGCCGCAGCGCGCGGGCGATGCTGCGCAGGACCTGCTCCGAGGGGTTGCGGTCGCGGCCCTGTTCCAGGCGGTTGTAGTAGTCGGAACTGATCCCGGCGAGGAAGGCGACCTCCTCGCGGCGCAGGCCCGGGACGCGCCGGTTGCCCGTGTCCCGGGCGTCCTCGGGCCGGACCAGTTCCCGGCGGGCGCGCAGGTACCGGCCGAGTGCGTTCGCGTCTCCAGCGGCTGCTGCCATGGTGCCAGCGTACGGACGCTTCCTGGTTCCCGGGTGGCCCTGCCGGTCCCAGTCCCGACCCGTCCTGGTGCGTCCCCGGGTGCTCGGCGCAGCCTGGCAGCACAGACGAGCGACCGAAGGAATGCGTCATATGTCCAGCATCTTCACCACCCCGTTCAACCGTGCCAGCACCGCCTCGGAAGTGATCGAAGGGGTGGACCTGTCCGGCAGGCGGGCGATCGTGACGGGGGCCAACTCGGGCATCGGCGTCGAGACCGCCCGCGCTCTGGCGGCCCACGGCGCCGAGGTCACGCTCGCCGTACGCCGCCCGGAGGCGGGCGAGCAGGTCGCGGCCGGCCTGCGCGGGGCCACCGGGAACGACGCGGTCCACGTCGCCCGCCTGGACGTGGCCGACCTGGACTCGGTGCGGGCGTTCACCGCCGCCTGGCAGGGCCCGCTGCACATCCTGGTGAACAACGCCGGCATCATGATGCCGCCGGAGCTGGAGCGGGGCACCGGCGGGCACGAGCAGCAGTTCGCCACCAACTACCTGGGGCACTTCGCCCTGGCCCTGGGGCTGCACCGCGCTCTCGCCGGTGGCGACGGGGCACGCCTGGTCTCGGTCTCCTCCACCGGCCATCTCTACTCGCCCGTGGTCTTCGACGACATCGACTTCCGCTTCCGTCCGTACGACGCGCTCGCCGCCTACGGCCAGTCCAAGACCGCCGGGGTCCTGCTCGCCGTCGAGGCGCAGCGGCGCTGGTCCGGGGACGGAATCACGGCCAACGCGCTGCACCCGGGTGCCATCGCCACCAACCTCCAGCGGCACATCGGGGGCCTGCGGACTCCCGAGCCCTACCGCAAGACGGTAGAGCAGGGTGCCGCGACCACCGTGTTCCTCGCCGCTTCCCCGCTGGCCGAAGGGGTCGGCGGGCGTTACTTCGAGGACGTCAACGAGGCGCCGCTCGTCCACGCCCGGCCCACCGAACCGGGCGTCCCCGGCGTGGCCCCGTACGCGCTGGACCCGGAGAACGCCGAGCGCCTGTGGGAGCTGGCGAGCGACGTCCTCCGCTGAACGGCGAAAGGCCCCGGCCGGCCGTTTCGGCGCAGGGCGCCGGTCTTCCGTTCCCCATCCGAGGCATCAGGTTCAACGAAGGAACATGCAATGACGACGATCAGCAGGGTCGGTTTCATCGGCCTCGGTGACCAGGGCGGGCCCATGGCGGAGGCCGTCGGCGAGCGCGGCTTCGAGCTGCACGTGTGGGCGCGGCGCCCGGCATCGCTCGCGGCGGTGGAGGGGGTCCCGCACACCGTGCACGGCGGCGTGGCGGAACTGGCGGCGTCCGCCGGGCTGATCGGGCTGTGCCTGCGCGACGACGCGGACCTCTGGGATGTGCTGGACGGCCAGGGGCTGCTGGCCGCCGTCGCCCCCGGGACGATCATCGTCAACCATGGCACCGGCGACCCGGCCGAGGCGGTCCGGCTCGGCGATCACGTGGCCCGGGCCGGAGGTGTCTACCTCGACGCACCCGTCAGTGGCGGCAGCCCCGGCGCCCGTGCCCGCACCCTCACCACCTTCGCCGGGGGATCCGAGGACGCGTTCCAGGCGGCCCGTCCCGTGTTCGACGCTTTCAGCGACACCGTCACGCTGATGGGACCGGTCGGCGCGGGCCAGTTCGCCAAGCTGTTCAACAACGCGCTGACCATCACCAACATGAAGAACGCCGAGGACGTCCTCGGTCTGGCCGCGCGGGCCGGCCTGGACCTCACCGCGCTGATCGACGTGATCAACGCCAGCAGCGGCGGAAGTGCCGCGCTGCGCTCCCTCGGCAGGGACATCACCCCGGAACTGGCCGAGCACGTGCACCCGCTCATGGAGAAGGACATGCGCCACTTCGCCGACGCGGTGCGCGCCGGCGGCGCGGGCGACCCCTCCGAGGTGCTCCGGCGCGGTCTGGCCGGCGCTGCGGGCCTGGCCGGTACCGCCCGCATGGTCGCCCGGGCCCGGCAGGCCGCGGCGCGCGCGGGAGATGCCGTGTGACCTGCACGCTCCCCCCGGCCGCCCCGGAGTTGTCCACAGGGTCTGACGGGCTTCGGCCCCCACCTGTACCGTCTCCACGAGTTGATGTTGGTGCGCGTGCGTGCGCGGAGTACGGGGGAGGCGGTCGACGTGACCGGACCGGAAGAGCTGACGGCGCAGGGCGGGCGCAAGCTGCCCACGCCCAGGGGCTTTGCGCGGTGGCCCTCGAAGGGCTCCCCCAAGGAGGAGGGCAAGGCGCTGCGTTCGGCGGTACCGCGCCGCAGCCACGCCGCCCTGGACCTGGACGGCTCCCGCCCCGACGCGGTCCGCGCGGTCGAGGAGTCCAACCGGGACCGCATCCCCGAGCTGGTCCCGATAAGGGTCGGCAGGATGGCGGCCGGCCCCTTCGCGTTCCTGCGCGGCTCGGCCGGCCTGATGGCGCACGACCTGGCCCGCACCCCGATGACCAGGATCGCCACCCAGATCTGCGGCGACGCCCACGCGGCCAACTTCGGCCTGTACGGCGACCCGAAGGGCGACCTCGTCATCGACCTGAACGACTTCGACGAGACGGTGCTCGGCCCCTGGGAGTGGGACCTCAAGCGGCTCGCCGCCTCCCTGGTGCTGGCCGGCCGGGAGGCGGGCGCCGACGAGGACACCTGCCGCAAGGCCGCGGGCGACGCGGCCGGCGCCTACCGCCACACCATGCGCCTGCTGGCCAGACTCCCGGTGCTGGACGCGTGGAACGCGATCGCCGACGAGGAACTGGTCTCCCATTCCGACGCCCACGACATGCTCGGCACCTTGCGCCGGGTCTCGGAGAAGGCCCGCGCCAACACCAGCGGCCGGTTCGCGGCCCGCTCCACCGAGCCCACCGAGGACGGCGGCCGCCGCTTCGTCGACGCCCTCCCGGTGCTGCGCCGGGTCCCGGACGCGGAGGCGGAGGCGGTCGCCGCGGCCCTGGAGCACTACGTCACCACGCTCTCCGAGGACCGCCACCCGCTGCTCGCCCGGCACGCCCCGCACGACGTCGCCTTCCGGATCGTCGGCACCGGCAGTGTCGGCACCCGGTCCTACGTGGTCCTCCTCCTCGACCACCGCGGCGAGCCGCTGATCCTCCAGGTCAAGGAGGCCCGCCCGTCCGCGCTCGTCCCCCATCTCGCCACGGCCGGTTTCGAGACGCCGGCCGTCGACCACGAGGGCCGCCGGGTGGTCCTCGGGCAGAAGCGGATGCAGGTGGTCAGCGACATCCTGCTCGGCTGGACCACGGTGGACGGCCGTCCCTTCCAGGTCCGCCAGTTCCGCAACCGCAAGGGCAGCGTCGACCCGGCCGCCCTCGCCCCCGACCAGATCGACGACTACGGCAGGATGACCGGCGCCCTGCTGGCCCGCGCCCACTCGCACAGCGCCGACCCGCGCCTGATCGCCGGCTACTGCGGCAAGAACGAGGAACTGGACGAGGCGATCGCCGCGTTCGCGGTGGCCTACGCCGACCGCACGGAGGCGGACCACGCGGAACTGGCGGCCGCGGTGCGGGCGGGCCGGATAGCGGCGGAGCTCGGGGTGTGACCCGCGTTACCTCCGGGCTCCGGCTTCGGGCTCGGGCTTCGGGCTTCGAGCTTCGGGCTCCGGCTTCGGGCTCGCCGAGTGGGTCCCGGCCACCGTCGGCGGCGACAGGCCCTAGGCTGGTCGGGTGACGACCCCGGAAGCTGAGCAGTCCCAGGCACCGCGGCCCGAGGAACGGCTGGAGCGGGCCGTGCGGGCCGCCGAGCAGGCGTTGATCGAGTACGAGATCGCGGTCGAGACCTTCCGCGTCGAGGTGGAGAATTTCTCCCGCCTGCACGAACAGAAGCTCGGCCCCCTCTATCTGCGCATCGAGGAACTCGACGCGCGGATCGCCGAGGCCAAGGCCGCCCGCACCGGCGACCCCGAGGACATCCGCGCCGCCGAGGAGGCCCGGGCCCGGGTCCTGCCCATCCCCGGCGTCGAGGAGCTGATGCACGGCTGGATGGACGGCGACGGCCTGTTCCCGGAGGCCGTCGCGATGCTCACCGAGCAGGAGGTCCGGCCTCCGCAGCGGGTCCGCCCCAGCGAGGAGGCCCGCCGGCTCTACCGCGAGCTGGCCCGCAAGGCCCACCCCGACCTGGTGCAGGACGAGGCCGAGCAGGAGCGGCGCGAGGAGTTCCTCAGCCGGGTCAACGCGGCCTACGCCCGCGGCGACGAGGCGCTGCTGCGGGAGCTGGCCGAGGAGTGGGCGGCCGGCCCGGTCCCCCCGGAGCGCAGGCCGAGCCGCGCCGAGGAGCTCTACGCCCGCCTCGAATGGCTCTCCGAGCGCAAGGAACTGCTCGCCCTGGTCGCCAAGGAACTGGAGAACGGCCCCATCGCCGGCCTCCTCCGGCTGGCCCCGGACGACCCCGACGGCCTCCTCGACGAGATCGCCGAGCGGCTCCAGCAGGACGTCACCGAACGCGAGGCGCAACTGGCGGCCCTGCTGACCCAGGAGTAGCGCTCCGCCCCCGTCGGGTAGCGTCGGGGACATGAACTTCGCAGCGCGTGTGCCCACGGTCGGGGTCGAGGACCTCAAGGACGGCGATTTCGTGCTGGACGTCCGCGAGGACGACGAGTGGCAGGCGGGCCACGCCGCCGGCGCCCTGCACATCCCGATGAGCGAGCTCGTGGCCCGCTACGGCGAGCTCACCGAGGCGGCCCCCCAGGACGCCCGCGTCCACGTCATCTGCCGCTCCGGCGGCCGCTCGGCCCAGGTCACGATGTACCTGGCCCAACAGGGCGTCGACGCGGTGAACGTGGACGGCGGCATGCAGGTATGGCAGGCAGCGGGCCGCGAGGTCGTCACTGACGGGGGAGAACCGGGCTTCGTCGTCTGAGGGGAACCTGACAGCGCCGGCGCTGAAACGCCCCCTTCGGGGGCGCGGGGAACTGCGCGGCCGGCCCCCACCGGGCCGCGGGTTCCGCATCACCGAGCGCACCCCGCTTTTCCTGCTTTCCTTGTCCTTTCCGCTAGTGCTGCGACCGGAAAGGTTCACCGGCTCGCGACGCCCGGCACGGCACCTCGCCGCGTTGTCGCATCACCCGAGTACATCCAGTACGCGGGCGATGCTCCGCCTTGCGATGCACCGCACCGGACGCCGCGAGCTTTCCGGCAAACCTTCCCGGCCACAGCACTAGCCCAACGGGTGCGCGGCCAGCAGATCCCCCAACTCCTCCTCATACGCCCCGGCTCCCCCGAGCGCCAGCTCGATCTGCTTGGCCCAAGCGTGGTACCGGTGCAGCACGTACTCGGTGTCGGCCCCGAACCCCCCGTGCAGATGCTGGGCGGTCTGCACCACCCGCCGCACCCCCTCGGCCGCCCACACCTTCGCCACCGCCACATCCCCGGCCGCCGGCAGTGCCCCGGCCGCCCCCGACGCGATCCGCCACGCCGCCTGCCACAGCGTCGCCTCCATGGCCCGCAGGTCGATGTACCGGTCGGCGGCCTGCACGGCGACCGCCTGGAACGTGGCGATCGGATACCCGAACTGCTCCCGCTTCCCCGCGTACTCGCTGGTCAAGCGCAGCACCCGCTCACCCAGCCCGAGCGCCAGCGCGCACGTCCCGGTCACCAGCAGTTCCCGCAGCCACTCCCAGGCCTCCTCCGCCACCACCACGTCCCGCCCGGCGACCCGCGCCGACTCCAGCCGCAGCTCCCCGAACCGTTCCCCACTGGTCGACACCTGTTCGGTGACCGCGAGCCCGGCCGTGGCCCCCTCGCCTCCCGGCGCCACCAGCGCCAGCACGCTCCGGTCCGCCTCCGTGCGCGCCGGTACGACGACGAGATCGGCGTCGTACACCCACGGCACCGCCGTCTGCATCCCGTCCAGCACCCAGCCGTCACCGTCCCGCCGCGCGGTCACCGCCAGCTCCGCCGGGTCGTGCCCGGTGCGCCCGCTCGCGGCGACGGTCAGCACCAGCTCGCCTCGCCCCGCCCGCGCCGCCAGCCGGTCCCGCAACTGCGCCGCCCCATACCTCTGTACGGCCGCGAGCGCCGCGCTGTGCTCCAGCAACGGCACCCTGGCCAGTACCTTCGCCGACTCCCGCAGCACCAGGCACAGCGCGATGGCGTCCAGCCCGGCCCCGCCGTACTCCTCGCCCAGCAGCAGGCTCAGCAGATCCGCGCCCGCCAGCCTGTCCCACAGTTCCCGGTCGAAGCCCTCGGCCACGGCACCGGTGGTCAGCGCCGGGCTCGGCACCCCGTCCGGCGCCACCCCCGCGAACACCCCGCGCGCCGCCTCGGCCGCCGCCAACTGCTCCTCGGTGAAGGTGAAGTCCACGGTCCTGTCCTCCCGGCGGTCCCGCTGATCTGACGGTCCGTCAAGATAGAACAGGTTCTAGAAGAAGGGAACCTGAAAACCGCTGCGATCACCAGCTCCTCCCGTCATAGGCTGACGGCCGCTGTCCGCCAATGGGGGACGGACACACAAGGGAGGACACATGGGGATCCGCAGCCTGACCCGTACCGAGGCCGAACGCCGGGCCGCACTGATCACGGTCGAGCGGTACGACGTCGACATCGACCTCACGGCCCTGCCCGCCGGGCCGGAGATCCGCTGCGTCTCCACGGTGACCTTCACCTGTTCCGAACCGGGCGCCGAGACGTTCGTCGACTGCGCGGCCGAGGTCCGCGCGGCCACCCTGAACGGCACCCCCCTCACCCCCTCCGGTGACGGCCGGATCCCGCTGCCCGGCCTGGCCGCGCACAACGTGCTGCGCGTCGAGAGCGTCCAGGCCGACACGGCCACCGGCGAGGGCGTGCACAAGGCCACCGACCCCGCCGACGGCGAGGTCTACGTCTGGACGAGCTTCGAACCCGACGAGGCCCGCTTCGTCTGGGCCTGCTTCGACCAGCCCGACCTCAAGGCCCCACACGCCTTCACGGTCACGGCCCCGGCCGCCTGGACCGTCCTCAGCAACTCCGGTGACCCGCGGATCGAGGAGCAGGGCGCCGCCCGCCGCTGGAGCTTCCCGGACACCCCGCCGCTGTCCGTGTACAACACCGTCGTCAACGCCGGCCCCTTCCACGGGATCCGCCGCGAGGCCGACGGCCACGACCTCGGCATCTACGCCCGCCGCTCGCTCGCCGAGGTCCTCGAACGCGACGCCGACGAGATCTTCACCCTCACCCGCCAGGGCCTCGCCTTCTACGCCGAGGCCTTCGCGATGCCGTTCCCGCAGCGCAAGTACGACCAGGTCTTCATGCCCGAGTTCGGCGGCGCGATGGAGAACTACGGCTGTGTGACCTGGTCGGACGGCTTCCTGCGGCGGGCCACGCCGACGCCCGCCGAGCGCGAGCTGCTCGCGGTGGTGCTGCTGCACGAGATGGCGCACATGTGGTTCGGCAACATCGTCACCATGCGCTGGTGGGACGACCTCTGGCTGAACGAGGCCTTCGCCGAGTTCGCCTGCCACTGGGCCGCCGAGGGCGCCACCCGCTACACCGACGCGTGGGCCGGCCACCTCCTCGGCGGCAAGGTCAGGGCGTACCTCTCCGACCAGGGCCCCGTCTCGCACCCGATCCACCAGCCCATCCACGACGTCGCCCAGGCCGCGTCGATCTTCGACAACATCACCTACCCCAAGGGCGCCTCCGTCCTCCTGCAGCTGATGACCTACGTCGGCGAGGACCGCTTCCGCACCGGCATGGCCGCCTACTTCGCCCGCCACGCCTGGGGCACCACCACCCTCCAGGACCTGATCGACGCCCTCGCCGAGGCCAGCGGCCGCGACCTCGCGGCCTGGCGCAAGGCCTGGCTGGAGACCGCCGGCACCGACCGCTTCACCCTGCAGCACGACGGCGACGCGGTCACCCTGGTCGCCGACGGCGACCCGCGCCCCCAGGTTCTGGCGGTCGGCGCGTACGACCGCGCCGACGACGGCCTGCGACGCACCGCGCTGGTCCGCGTGGAGGTGACCGAGGGCCGTACCCCCGTCACCGGTCTTCCCGCCACGTCCGACCTCCTCCTGATCAACGACGACGACCTCACCTTCGCCACCACCCGCCCGGACCCCGCCACCCGGGACACCCTCTTCCGCGCGGCGGCCCAACTGCCCACGGCCATCTCCCGGGGCGCGGCCGCCGCCACCGTCTGGGACATGCTCACGGCCGGCGAGGCCACGGCCGCCGAGGCCGGACGCTGCCTCACCGCGGTCCTCGCGGCCGAGACCTCCGACGCCGTGATCGAGCCCTACCTCACGCTCGTCATCAACATCGCCGAACTCTGGGCGCCCGCCGCGGAACGCCCCGCCCTGGCACAGGCCGTGGCCGCGACCTGCCGATGGCTCGCCGCCGATCCGGGCCGCCGCCAGGTCGCCCTGCGCGGCCTCGCCCGCACCGCGTCCGGCGCCGAGGACCTGGCCTGGCTCCGCGAGCAGGCCGGCGACGACGTCGACCTGCACTGGCGCGCCCTCGTCCGCGAAGCCGAACTCGGCGGCGACATCACCGCCCGGTCCGCCGCCCTGCTCGAACGCGACCCCGACCCCGACGCCTGGGTGCGCGCCCTCACGGTCCGCGCCGCCCTGCCCGACCCGGCCGCGAAGGACGAGGTCTGGCAGCGGCTGGCCGTGGACCGCGAGGTGCCCGTCCACGCGGTCGCCCCGGTGGCGGCCGCCTTCTGGCGCCCCGGCCAGGACGCCCCGCTCGCCCCCTACGCCGAGCGCTACCTGGCCGCCGTCCCCCAGCTGCACCAGGGCGGCATGATCCCGGCGATGACCTACGCCTCCCGCCTCTTCCCGCCGTACGCCGTCGATGCCGCGTACATCGAGAAAGCCCGGCGGACGGCCCGGGAAGCGGCCCCCGTGGTCCGCAACACCCTCCTGGAACGCGCGGACGCCGTCCGCCGCATGCTGCACGCCCGGAGCGCGACCGCCTGACCCGGACGCCGTCCCGGCGTCTCGTGGTCTCCCCCTCCCGTCCGATCGTTCGGTTCCGGCCATTCCCATGGTGGCCGGGCCCGCCCGAGCGATCAACCCCTGTGGAAAAAGCCGGCCGCGACCTGTGGAAAACTCGCGGGAGAGCGACCGGGGCCGGGCCCGGGTGCCTTATGACCTGGGGTGATCTCGGGCCCAGGGCCCCGATGCCCCGCTCCGGAGGGGCCGCCGGCCCTCCCGGAGTGGCGATGACCACGCCGTCGGCCTCGCCCGCGGGGCTGCGCCCGGCGGCCGGTGCTGAGTACCGTTCCGTGCGAGTGCCGGGCAGCGGCACACCGGGCGGTCGCGGATCGGCCGCCCGGCCGGCGTGACGGGATCGGGGAACGGGGCGGCATGGACGACGCGTACGACGAGGGCGCGGACGCCCGGCACGGGCCGGACAGCCCGAGCGGGACGCGTCCGGAGCCGGAGTCCGCCCCACCGGCCCCGCCACCGGCTCCGGTCCCCCCGGTCTCTGCGGTCTCTGCGGTCTCTGCGGTCTCTCCGGCAGGGGCACCCGCCCTCCCTCGCACCGGCGTCGCCGCCCTCTCGCCCCGCTACCAGGTGGGCGCGGCCCTCGCCCTCGCCCTGGTCGCCGTCGCCGCCTGCGTGCACCTGGGGATGGTGTTCCTGAGCGTGGCGCCGGCGAACACGGTGACCAAGCAGCACGGCAAGGCGATCGAGGAGTGGGTGTACCCGGAGTTCGAACAGAACTGGAAGCTCTTCGCCCCGAACCCGCTGCAGCAGAACATCGCCGTGCAGGTGCGCGCCGACGTGCTCATGCCGGGCGGCACCACGACCACGACCGGCTGGAACGATCTGTCCGCACAGGACGGCAGGGCCATAGACGGCAGCCTGCTGCCCAGCCACACCGTGCAGAACGAGCTGCGCCGGGCCCTGGACTTCTTCACGACCACGCACGGCACCGACAACCGCCCGATCGGCCTGCGCGGCTCCCTGTCCGAGCAGTACCTGCGCCGGATCGTCGTGATGCGCATGTACGCGGGGGACGCCACGAGCCAGAAGGGCACCATCGAGCGGGTCCAGGTGCGCTCCAGCACCACGAACGTGCCGCCACCGGACTGGAGCGGTGAGAAGGTCTCCGACATGCCCGTCTACCGGGTGCTGCCCTGGTGGACGGTCACGGCGGACGAGGCGAACGGCGGTGTGCGGTGAACCGTCTCGCGCTGTGCCTGTCCCGTGCCATCGCCCAGGTCACCGGGGCGGCCCTCGGCCCGTACCAGACGGCCGTCGTCCGCATCGGCTTCGCCGGCACCTGGCTGCTGTTCCTGCTGCGCGAGTACCCGCACCGCCAGGAGCTGTACGGCCCCGACGCCCCGTGGAGCTTCGGCCTCGCCCAGCAGCTGACCGCCGACAACCACGCCTTCACGGCGCTGCTGTCCTCCCACGGCCAGGCGTTCTTCGAGATCTGCTACTTCCTCGCCGTGCTCGCCGGCGCCCTGCTCGTGCTGGGCTGGCGCACCCGCGCCACGTCCCTGCTGTTCATGATCGGGGTGCTGTCCCTGCAGAACCGCAGCGTCTTCGTGGGCGACGGCGGCGACAACGTGCTGCACCTGATGTCCATCTACCTGGTGTTCACGCGCTGCGGCCAGGTGTGGTCCCTGGACGCGCGCCGGGCGGCCCGCACGAGTGCCGCACGCGCGCGTGGCGAGCGAGTGGCCCCCGACCGGGCGGGCCCCGCCCTGTGGGCGGCATCGGGTCTCGTCCTGCTGGTGGCGGCCCTCACCGGCCGCACCGGCGGCGGCTGGCTGGTCCCGGCCCTGATGTGGGCGACCTGGGCGGGCGCCGCCCTGTGGTGGGCGGCCGGCCGTTGGGCACGCACGCCCGAGCCCCGGATCCTGCTCGATGTCATCGCCAACATCCTGCACAACGGCGCCCTGTTCGTGATCATGGCCGAGGCCTGCCTGATCTACGCCACCGCCGGCTGGTACAAGATCCAGGGCTCCCGCTGGCAGGACGGCACCGCCGTCTACTACCCGCTCCACCTGGACTACTTCTCGCCCTGGCCGGCCCTCGCCGACCTGATGTCCGCCAACGGGACGCTGGTGATGCTGGTGACCTACGGGACGGTCATCGTGCAGGTCGCCTTCCCGTTCACGCTGTTCAACCGGCGGGTGAAGAACGTGCTGCTGGCCGCGATGATGACCGAGCACGCGGTGATCGCGGTCGTCCTCGGTCTGCCCTTCTTCTCGCTGGCGATGATCGCGGCGGACTCCGTCTTCCTCCCGACGTCCTTCCTGCACCGGCTCGGCGGCTGGGCGGCACGCGCGCGTGAGCGCGTGTTCCGCCGGAGCGGTCCCGAGCTGCCGGTGCAGCGCTTGCCCGAGGCCGACGAGCAGCCACGCGTAGGCTTCGGGGCATGACCGACCCCCTGGACCACTGGGCGCGGCTGGCCGGCTCCGCCGTCCTCCTCGACGGCTTCCACGCCCTCAAGCACGCGCTGCGCTTCGGCGCACAGGTGCCGGTGGCGGTCACGGCGGACCGGGCGGCGGCGCTGACCCTGGCGCGGGAGCTGGCCCCGGACGTGGCCGAGGCGCTGGCCGCGCTGCTGACGGAGGTGCCGTCGCGGACGTACGCGTCCCTCGTCCCGCGCCCGCACCCCACGGCCGTGGCCGCCCTGGCCGTACGGCCGTCCCGCGAGGCCGGCCTGCGTGAGCTGGCCCGGCTCCCGCGCACCGCCCCGATCGTGGTCCTCGACGAGCCGCGCAACCTGGGCAACGCGGGCGCGGTGATCCGCCTGGCGGCCGGCTTCGGGGCGACGGGAGTCATCACGACCGGGACCCTCGACCCCTGGCATCCGACGGTCGTCCGCGGCGGCGCGGGCCTCCACTTCGCCACGGCCGTGGAGCGGATGACCGTGGCGGAGCTGCCGCGGGGCCCGCTGTACGCCCTGGATCCGGAGGGCGAGGACATCAGGGGGACGAAGCTCCCCGACGACGCGATCCTCGCGTTCGGCTCGGAGCGGACCGGGTTGTCGGGCGAGCTGCGCACACGTGCCGACCATCTCCTACGGCTGCCGATGCGCCCGCAGGTGAGCAGCTACAACCTGGCGACGAGCGTGGCGATGACCTTGTACCACTGGAGTGCCCTGTAAGGGGGCCGGGCCGAGACGCCCCCGTCAGGGGCGCGGGGCTGTATCGCATGTGCGGCTGCCGCCGCGCGGGCGCGACCAGCCCCGACGGCGCCGCACCGACCCCACAACCGTCAGCCGCGACGGCGGCACCGCCCGGCTCGGCACCGCCGGCCAACGCCGTCGTGGCCGAGCGCCGTTGCGGCGGCCAAGGGGATGGCGGCGACCGGCGCATCGGTGACAGCCAGGCCAGGAACCGCTGCCTGCCACGGACATCGGCCGGTCGCGCGCTCCGCGCGCCTACGCCTCCCTGCGCACCTCGATCACCCGGAACCGGTTCGCCACGAACGCCCCGTCGCACAGCGCGGCGTTGGCCGCCGGGTTGCCGCCCGAGCCGTGGAAGTCGGAGAAGGCGGCCGTCTGGTTGACGTACACCCCGCCCACGAGGTTCAGCGACAGCTGGGCCGCCTCCTCCAGGCAGACCTCCTCCACGGCCCGCTCCACCTCCGCGTCGACCGTGTACGCCCCGACCGTCATCGCGCCCTTCTCACGGACCGTCCGCCGCAGCAGCTCCACCGCGTCGGCGGCGGAGTCGACGGCGACGGCGAAGGACACCGGGCCGAAGCACTCGCTCATGTAGGCGGCCTCGTCGTCCGCCCCCTCCCAGTATTTCCGTGCCCCGTCCAGCTTCACGATCACCGGCGTCCGCACGACCGCGCCCGGGAACTCCGGGTTGGCGACCTCGCGGGAGGCGAGGGCGACCTCGCCGAGCTCCGCGGCGGCCTCCAGGCGGGCCTTGACGTCGGGGTTGACGATCGCGCCGAGCAGCGCGTTCGCCCGGGCGTCGTCGCCGAGCAGGCCGTCGACGGCGCGGGCGATGTCGGCGACCACCTCGTCGTACGTCTTGGGGCCCGCGTCGGTTCGGATGCCGTCGCGGGGAATCAGCAGGTTCTGCGGGGTCGTGCACATCTGGCCGCTGTAGAGGGAGAGCGAGAAGGCGAGGTTGGAGAGCATCCCCTGGTAGTTGTCGGTCGACTCGACCAGGACCGTGTTGACGCCGGCCTTCTCCGTGTAGACCTGCGCCTGCCGGGCGTTGGCCTCCAGCCAGTCGCCGAAGGCGGTCGAGCCGGTGTAGTCGATGATCCGGATCTCCGGGCGGGTCGCGAGCGTCTTGGCGATGCCCTCGCCGGGGCGCTCGGTCGTCAGCGCCACCAGGTTCGGGTCGAAGCCGGCCTCGGTGAGGACCTGGCGGGCGACCTGCACGGTGAGGGCGAGCGGCAGCACCGCGCGCGGGTGCGGCTTCACCAGGACCGCGTTGCCGGTGGCGAGGGAGGCGAACAGGCCCGGGTAGCCGTTCCAGGTCGGGAACGTGTTGCAGCCGATGACCAGCGCGATGCCGCGCGGGACCGGCTTGAAGGTCTTCGTCAGCGCGAGCGGGTCGCGCTTGCCCTGCGGCTTGGTCCACTCGGCGGTGTCGGGGGTGCGGACCTGCTCCGCGTAGGCGTAGGCCACCGCCTCCAGACCGCGGTCCTGGGCGTGCGGGCCGCCCGCCTGGAACGCCATCATGAAGGCCTGGCCGCTGGTGTGCATGACCGCGTGCGCGAACTCGTGCGTCCGGTCGCTGATCCGCTTGAGGATCTCAAGGCACACCAGCGCCCGCGCCTCGGCGCCCGCGTCGCGCCAGGCGGGCTGCCCGGCCCGCATCGCGGGCAGCAGTGTGTCGACGTCCGCGTGCGGGTAGGTCACGCCCAGCTCGATGCCGTACGGGGAGACCTCGCCGCCGGTCCAGTCGTCGGTGCCGGGCTGGCCGAGGTCGACGCGGGTGCCGAGGAGGGCGTCGAAGGCGGCCTTGCCGGCCGCCGCGTCCAGGCTGCCGTGTTCCCCGTACGCCTTGGGGTGCTCAGGGTGGGGGGACCAGTACGCGCGCGTGCGGATCGCCTCCAGCGCCTGGTCAAGCGTGGAGCGGTGCTTGGCGATCAGATCGTGCGCGGTGAGTTCGGCGGTCATGCGGGACCAACTCCTCGTCTGATGAGCTCCCCTCGAAGCTCATGACCTGGGCGGAAACGGCCGGACAGGGTTAGAGTAACCGAACGATCGGTCGGGACAAGGGGGCCTGCCGCATCTGTGGAAAACCCCGTGCGGGAGGATCGCGCACATGACAGCACTCGACCTCAGCAGCACCGTGGGAGTCGTCGGCACCGGCACCATGGGCCAGGGCATCGCCCAGGTCGCACTCGTCGCGGGCCATCCCGTACGGCTGTACGACACCGTCCCCGGGCGGGCCGTGGAGGCGGCCGCCGCGATCGGCGCCCGCCTCGACCGGCTCGTCGAGAAGGACCGGATGACGGCCGCCGCCCGGGACGCCGCCCGCGCGCGGCTGCTGCCCGCCGGCGATCTCACGGAGTTCGCCGACTGCTCGCTGGTCGTGGAGGCCGTCCTGGAGCGGCTGGAGGCCAAGCAGGAGCTGTTCCGGGCCCTGGAGGACATCGTCGGCGAGGACTGTCTGCTCGCCACCAACACCTCCTCCCTGTCGGTGACGGCCATCGGCGGCGCCCTGCGCGGCGCCTCCCGCCTGGTCGGCCTGCATTTCTTCAACCCGGCCCCGCTGCTGCCGCTGGTGGAGGTCGTCTCCGGGTTCGCCACCGACGTCACGTCGGCCACGTGCGCGTACGAGACCGCACGCTCCTGGGGCAAGACCCCGGTCGCCTGCGCGGACACCCCCGGCTTCATCGTCAACCGCATCGCCCGGCCCTTCTACGCCGAGGCGTTCGCCGTCTACGAGGCGCAGGCCGCGGACGCGGCCACCATCGACGCGGTGCTGCGCGAGAGCGGCGGCTTCCGGATGGGCGCCTTCGAACTGACCGACCTGATCGGCCAGGACGTCAACGAGTCCGTCACGCACTCCGTGTGGCAGGCCTTCTTCCAGGACGTCCGCTTCACGCCTTCCCTGGCCCAGCGCCGGCTGGTCGAGTCCGGCAGGCTCGGCCGCAAGACCGGGCACGGCTGGTACGACTACGCCGACGGCGCCGAGGCCGCCGAGCCGCACACCGCCGAGCCCGCCGACCGGCCCGCCTACGTCGTCGCCGAGGGCGGCCTGGGCCCCGCGGCCGAGCTGCTCGCGATGATCCGCGAGGCCGGCATCCAGGTCCGCGAGGAGGACGAGGACCACGGCACCCGGCTGGTCCTGCCGAGCGGCGGCCAGCTCGCCCTCGCCGACGGCCAGACCTCGGTGGAGTTCCGGGACGTCGTCTACTTCGACCTCGCCCTCGACTACCGCCGCGCCACCCGGATCGCCCTGTCCGCCGGACACGACACCCTGCCCAGGACCCTCAGCGAGGCCATCGGCCTCTTCCAGGCGCTCGGCAAGCAGGTCAGCGTCATCGGCGACGTCCCCGGAATGATCGTCGCCCGTACGGTCGCCCGGATCGTGGACCTCGCGCACGACGCCGTCGCCAAGGGCGTCGCCACCGAGGAGGACATCGACACCGCGATGCGCCTGGGCGTCAACTACCCGCTCGGCCCCTTCGAGTGGAGCCGTCGCCTCGGCCGTGACTTCGCCTACGACCTCCTCGACGACCTGCACCTGCGCGATCCGAGCGGCCGCTACGCGCCGTCCCTCGCGCTCTACCGCCACGCCTACGCCACCGAGAAGCGGGAGGGCGCGTCATGACGACCGCCAAGCGTGACACCTACACCCCCGAGACCCTGCTCTCGGTGGCCGTCCGGGTCTTCAACGAGCGCGGCTACGACGGCACCTCCATGGAGCACCTCTCCAAGGCCGCCGGCATCTCCAAGTCCTCGATCTACCACCACGTCTCCGGCAAGGAGGAGTTGCTGCGCCGCGCGGTCAGCCGGGCCCTGGACGGCCTGTTCGCGATCCTCGACGAGGAGCACGCGCGCGTGGGCCCCGCCGCCGACCGCCTGGAGCACGTCGTACGGCGCATGGTCGAGGTGCTGATCACCGAACTGCCGTACGTGACGCTGCTGCTGCGGGTGCGCGGCAACACCGGCACCGAGCGGTGGGCGCTGGAGCGGCGCCGTGACTTCGACCACCGGGTGGCCGACCTGCTCAAGGCGGCCGCCGCCGAGGGGGACATACGCGGTGACGTGGAGGTGCGCCTCGCGACCCGGCTGGTCTTCGGCATGGTCAACTCCATAGTGGAGTGGTACCGCCCGGACGGGCGCGGCGCGAGCGCGCCCGAGGTCGCGGACGCGGTCGCCCGGCTTGCCTTCTCGGGCCTGCGCGCCCACTGACTCAGCCCTGCGGCTCCAGGTCCTCCTCCTCGAACACCAGCGACGTGCGGGTGCTGAGCACCTCGGGGATGGCCTGGAGCCGGGTCAGCACCAGCTCGCGCAGCGCCCGGTTGTCGGGGGTGTGCACCAGAAGCAGCACGTCGAAGTCCCCGCCCACCAGGGCGATGTGGGAGGCGCCGGGCAGCTGACGCAACTGCTCGCGGACCGTGCGCCAGCTGTTCTGGACGATCTTCAGCGTGATGTAGGCCGAGGTGCCCTGGCCGGCCCGCTCATGGTCCACGCGGGCGCCGAAACCGCGGATCACCCCGTCCTCGACGAGCCGGTTGATACGCGCGTAGGCGTTGGCGCGCGAGACGTGGACGCGTTCGGCGACCGACCGTATCGACGCCCGGCCGTCCGCCTGGAGGATCTGCAGGATGTCCTGATCGATGGCGTCCAGCGGGCGCGCGGGCGGCAGTGCGGCGTGATCCCGCGGGCCCTCGGCCATTTGTTCAGGTGCCATGTCCCCCCGCCTCTCTACCATGGACGTACTGCGTTCATTCCAGGTTGTGGAGAACCGTTTGTCCACAGCCTGAAGCCGCCTGTAGCCAAAATGTGCCGACGACCGAACAATCGGTAGGTGAGACGGGTCACAGGTCCCGTCTCCCGTAGCCACCCCCACAAGGAGGTGCCGTCATGACGGTCATGGAGCAGCGCGGCGCGTATCGCCCGGCGCCGCCGCCCGCCTGGCAGCCCCGGACGGACCCCGCGCCGCTGCTGCCCGACGAGCGCCCGTACCGCGTCCTCGGGACGGAGGCGGCCGCCAAGGCCGATCCGGAGCTGCTGCGCCGGCTGTACGCCCAGCTCGTGCGCGGCCGCAGGTACAACGCCCAGGCCACCGCCCTCACCAAACAGGGCCGCCTCGCCGTCTACCCCTCCAGCACCGGCCAGGAGGCCTGCGAGGTGGCCGCCGCGCTCGCCCTCGAGGAGCGCGACTGGCTCTTCCCCAGCTACCGGGACACCCTCGCGGTGATCGCCCGTGGCGTGGACCCCGTCGAGGCGCTCACCCTGCTGCGCGGCGACTGGCACACCGGCTACGACCCCTACGCCCACCGCGTGGCCCCCCTCTCCACCCCCCTCGCCACCCAGCTCCCGCACGCCGTCGGCCTCGCCCACGCGGCCCGCCTCAAGGGCGACGACGTGGTCGCCCTTGCCATGGTCGGCGACGGCGGCACCAGCGAGGGCGACTTCCACGAGGCCCTGAACTTCGCCGCCGTCTGGCAGGCCCCGGTCGTCTTCCTGGTCCAGAACAACGGCTTCGCCATCTCCGTCCCGCTCGCCAAGCAGACCGCCGCCCCCTCCCTGGCCCACAAGGCCGTCGGATACGGCGTGCCGGGCCGCCTGGTCGACGGCAACGACGCGGCCGCCGTGCACGAGGTCCTCACCGACGCCGTACGGCACGCGCGCGAAGGCGGCGGCCCGACCCTGGTCGAGGCGGTGACCTACCGGATCGACGCCCACACCAACGCCGACGACGCCACCCGCTACCGCGGTGACACCGAGATCGACGCCTGGCGCGACCACGACCCGGTCCTGCTCCTCGAGCGCGAGCTGACCGACCGCGGACTCCTCGACGAGGACACCGTCCGACGTGCCCGCGAGGACGCCGAGACCATGGCCGCCGACCTGCGCGCACGCATGAACCGCGACCCCGAACTCGACCCCATGCACCTGTTCGACCAGGTGTACGCCGAGACCACCTCGCAACTGCGCGAACAGCGCGCCCTGCTCCGTGCCGAGCTGGCGGCCGAGCGGCAGGACCAGGAGGGCGGAGCGCGATGACGACCGTCGCCGTCAAGCCCGCCACCATGGCCCAGGCCCTCACGCGCGCGCTGCGCGACGCCATGGCCGCCGACCCCGCCGTGCACGTCATGGGCGAGGACGTCGGCACCCTCGGCGGGGTCTTCCGGGTCACCGACGGCCTCGCCAAGGAGTTCGGCGAGACCCGCTGCACCGACACCCCGCTCGCCGAGGCCGGCATCCTCGGCACCGCCGTCGGCATGGCCATGTACGGACTGCGCCCGGTCGTGGAGATGCAGTTCGACGCGTTCGCCTACCCCGCGTTCGAGCAGCTCATCAGCCACGTCTCCCGGATGCGCAACCGCACCCGCGGCCGGATGCCCCTCCCGATCACCGTCCGTGTCCCCTACGGCGGCGGCATCGGCGGCGTCGAGCACCACAGCGACTCCTCCGAGGCCTACTACATGGCCACCCCCGGCCTCCACGTCGTCACCCCCGCGACCGTCGCCGACGCCTACGGCCTGCTGCGCCGGGCCATCGCCTCCGACGACCCGGTCGTCTTCCTCGAACCCAAGCGCCTGTACTGGTCCAAGGACACCTGGAACCCCGAGCAGCCGACGGACGTTGAACCCATCGGCCGCGCGGTGGTGCGCCGAACCGGGCGCAGCGCCACGCTCATCACCTACGGTCCGTCCGTACCGGTCTGCCTCGAAGCCGCCGAGGCCGCCCAGGCGGAGGGCTGGGACCTGGAAGTCGTCGACCTGCGCTCCCTGGTGCCGTTCGACGACGACACGGTCTGCGCGTCGGTACGGCGCACCGGGCGCGCGGTCGTCGTACACGAGTCGGGCGGGTTCGGCGGCCCGGGCGGGGAGATCGCGGCACGCGTGACCGAGCGCTGCTTCCATCATCTGGAGGCGCCGGTGCTGCGCGTGGCCGGGTTCGACATTCCCTACCCGCCGCCGATGCTGGAGCGCCACCACCTGCCCGGCGTCGACCGCATCCTGGACGCGGTGGCGCGTCTGCAATGGGAGGCCGAGGGCTGATGGCACAGGTGCTGGAGTTCAAACTGCCCGACCTCGGGGAGGGGCTGACCGAGGCGGTGATCGTCACCTGGCTGGTCCAGGTCGGCGAGGTCGTCGCGATCGACCAGCCGGTCGTCGAGGTCGAGACGGCGAAGGCGATGGTCGAGGTCCCCTGCCCCTACGGCGGTGTGGTCACCGCCCGCTTCGGCGAGGAGGGCACCGAACTGCCCGTCGGCGCCCCGCTCCTGACGGTCGCCGTCGGCGAGGCAGCCACGGTCCCCGAGGCGGAGGGCTCCGGCAACGTCCTGGTGGGATACGGCACGGGGGCGCCTCCGGCGCGCCGCCGCCGGATCCGCAACGCCGCCCCGGAGCGGGCGGGCGGCACGGCCGGCCCGGTCACTGCCCCGGAACCGGTGCCGCAGGCCGCCGTCACGGCGACGGCGCCCCACGCGCACGTGCCCGCACCCGCCACCACGCTCACCGACGGCCCCGTCCCGGTGATCTCCCCCCTGGTCCGCCGCCTCGCCCGGGACAACAACCTGGACCTGCGCGGGCTGTCCGGCTCGGGCCCCGACGGCCTGATCCTGCGGGCCGACGTCGAGGACGCCCTGCGGGTCAGCGCGGCCCGCGCCGCCACCCTCAGGACCCCGCCCGCCGCCTCGACCGCTCCCGCCGGCACCCGCACGCCACTCAAGGGCATCCGGGGCGCGGTCGCCGACAAGCTCTCCCGCAGCCGCCGGGAGATCCCCGACGCGACGTGCTGGGTGGACGCCGACGCGACCGAACTGATGCGCGCGCGCACCGTGATGAACGCGGCGCCGGGCCCGAGGATCTCCCTCCTCGCGCTCCTCGCCCGGATCTGCACCGCCGCCCTGGCCCGCCACCCCGAGCTGAACTCCTACGTCGACGTCGAGGCCCGCGAGATCGTCCGACTCGACCACGTCCACCTCGGCTTCGCCGCCCAGACCGACCGCGGCCTGGTCGTCCCCGTCGTCAAGGACGCCCACACCCGCGACGCCGAGTCCCTGACGGCCGAGTTCGCCCGCCTGACCGAGGCGGCCCACGCCGGCAGCCTCACCCCCGCCGAACTCACCGGCGGCACCTTCACCCTGAACAACTACGGCGTCTTCGGCGTCGACGGCTCCACCCCGATCATCAACCACCCCGAGGCGGCGATGCTGGGCGTGGGCCGCATCACTCCCAAGCCCTGGGTCCACGAGGGCGAGTTGGCGGTCCGCCAGGTGGTGCAACTGTCACTCACCTTCGACCACCGGGTCTGCGACGGCGGCACGGCGGGCGGATTCCTCCGCTACGTGGCCGACTGCGTGGAACAGCCATCGGTACTTCTCAGGACACTCTGACCGCAGCGCGCCCCTTCAGGCGCGCGGGGCTGTGTCAATGTGCGGCTCCGCCGCGGGGGCGCGGCAAGCCACGATGCACCCGTACTCGCCCGTGTGCCCACGGCCTCGTCCCCTTGGGCGCACATCCGCAACCACACCCCGCAGATCCCACGCCCCGTCGGTTCCCCGTGATCAGAACGCCCCCCATACTCGAAAGGTGACCGCCACCGACCCACCCCCCTACGACGCGATCGTGCTGGCCGGCGGCGCCGCCCGGCGCCTCGGCGGGGCCGACAAGCCCGCCGTCCGGGTAGGCGGCCGCCCCCTGCTGGACCGCGTCCTCGCGGCCTGCGCCGGCGCACGGCGGACCGTCGTCGTGGCGGCCCCCCGCCCCACCTCCCGCCCGGTCCGCTGGACCCGCGAGGACCCTCCGGGCGGCGGCCCGGTCGCCGCCCTCCACGCCGGCCTGCGCCACACCACCGCCGCCCGCGCGGTCGTCCTCTCCGCAGACCTGCCGTTCCTCGAAGAGGCCACCGTGGAACGTCTGTTGTCGGCCCTGCACGCGGCCGGCACGGACGGCGCGCTGCTCACCGACGCCGACGGCCGGGACCAGCCCCTCGTCGCGGCCTACCGCACCACCGCACTCCGGCACGCCCTCGCGGCCCTCGCCGGGGGCAACAGCGACGACAACAGCGACAACAGCCACGACAGCGGCAACAGCCACGACAGCGACGACAACGGCAGCGGCCTCACCGGCCTCCCCCTGCGGCGTCTCACCGCCGCACTGAACCTCACCCGCGTCCCGGACCCCCTCGCGTCCTTCGACTGCGACACCTGGGACGACATCGCCGACGCCAGGGCACGGATCAGGGAGCATGGGCACGTGTTGGATGAATGGATCTCCGCAGTCAAGGACGAACTGGGCATCGACCTGGACGTCGACACCCGCGTCCTGCTCGACCTGGCCCGGGACGCCGCGCACGGCGTGGCCCGCCCCGCCGCCCCGCTGACCACCTTCCTCGTCGGCTACGCCGCCGCACAGGCCAGGGGCGGCCCCGAGGCGGTCGCCGAGGCGGCCCACAAGGCGGCCGCGCTGGCCCTGCGCTGGGCGGAGGAGGCGAACCCTTCCCCCGGGGCCGCCGCCGACGGGCCGGGCCCCGACAGACCGGGCCCCGGCACCACCCCCGCCCCCGGGCCCGGCCGGTGACCGCCCCCGGCACCCGGGCAGGCACACCCGCCCGCGCGGACACCGACGACGATCTCGACGTCGAGGAGGCGCTCGCCCTCGTGAGAGAGCCCAGGGAGCCCAGGCAGGACGCGACTCCCACCCCCGGCGCCGAGCACGCCCACGGCGGACCATCGGCGCACCGCCACCGCGCCACCCCCTGGCCGCAGGCCCGCGAGACCGCCGCCCGCGCCGCCCGGTCCGGCGGCCGCCGTGCCCCCGTCTCCGTAACCCTGGCCGACGCCCTCGGCCTGGCCCTCGCCGCCCCGCTGGCCGCCCTCACCGACCTGCCCCCCTTCGACACCTCCGCCATGGACGGCTGGGCGGTCGCCGGACCCGGCCCCTGGGACGTGCGCGAGGAGGGCGCGCTGGCCGGGCACGCGCAGCCCGAGCCGCTCACCGACGGCGAGGCGGTCCGTATCGCCACCGGCGCCCGCGTCCCGGCGGACACCACCGCGGTGCTGCGCAGCGAGCACGGCCGTCTCGACGGCCAGGGCCGGCTGCACCCCACCCGCGAGGTGGTGCACGGCCAGGACATCCGCCCGCGCGGCCAGGAATGCCGCAGCGGCGACCAGTTGCTGCCCGTCGGCACCCTCGCCACCCCGGCCGTTCTCGGCCTCGCCGCGGCCGCCGGCTACGACACCGTCACCGCCGTCCCCCGCCCCCGAGCCGAAGTCCTGGTCCTCGGCGACGAGTTGCTCACCGAAGGCCTCCCGCACGACGGGCTCGTCCGGGACGCGCTCGGCCCGATGCTGCCGCCCTGGCTGCGCGCGCTCGGCGCCGAGGTCACCGCCGTACGACGGCTCGGCGACGACGCCAAGGCCCTTCGGAAGGCGATCACCTCCTCGACGGCCGACCTCGTCGTCACCACGGGCGGCACCGCCTCCGGCCCGGTCGACCACGTCCACCCGACCCTGGAGCGCATCGGCGCCCAACTCCTCGTCGACGGCGTCAAGGTGCGCCCCGGCCACCCCATGCTGCTGGCCCGCACCAAGGAGAACCAGCACCTCGTCGGCCTCCCCGGCAACCCCCTTGCCGCCGTCTCCGGCCTGCTCACCCTCGCCGAACCCCTGCTGCGCACCCTCGCCGCCCGCCCGGCCCCCGAGCCGTACGCGCTGCCGCTGGCGGAAGCGGCGCACGGCCACCCGTACGACACCCGGCTCATCCCGGTCGTCCTGCGGGGGGACGCCGCGACGCCGCTCCACTACAACGGCCCGGCCATGCTCCGCGGCATCGCCGCCGCCGACGCGCTCGCGGTCGTACCACCGGGCGGAGCACAGCAGGGTGCGGAGACGGAGCTCCTCGACCTGCCGTGGGCGGCCGCGGGCATCGAGGTGTTTTTCACCTGACGGCTCCCGGCCGCGGGCGGCGTCCAGCCACACGAACGGGTGAGCGACGAGGCTGTTCCGGACCCGGCGATCGCTGAGTTCTCCTCTCTCCGGAGGAGATCTGGAGGATTTTCCGGAGGAAGCAGTAGCGTCGGCCGCATGTACGCGATCACGATTCCCGAACCTGGTGGGCCCGAGGCGCTGGTGTGGGACGAGGTTCCCGATCCCGTGCCCGGCGAGGGCGAAGTGCTGGTCGAGGTGGTGGCCAGCGCCGTCAACCGTGCCGACATCCTGCAGCGGCAGGGCAACTACAGCCCGCCGCCGGGCGCCTCCCCGTACCCCGGTCTGGAGTGCTCCGGGCGGATCGCCGCGATCGGTCCCGCGGTCTCCGGCTGGTCGGTCGGCGACGAGGTGTGCGCACTGCTCGCGGGCGGCGGCTACGCCGAGAAGGTCGCCGTGCCGGCCGGGCAACTGCTGCCGGTGCCCGAGGGCCTGGACCTGAAGCAGGCCGCCGCGCTGCCCGAGGTGGCCTGCACGGTCTGGTCGAACGTCTTCATGATCGCCCACCTGCGCCCCGGTGAGACCCTCCTCGTGCACGGCGGCTCCAGCGGCATCGGCACCATGGCGATCCAGCTGGGCAAGGCGGTCGGCGCCAAGGTCGCGGTCACCGCGGGCACGAAGGAGAAGCTGGACTTCTGCGCCGGACTGGGCGCGGACATCCTCGTCAACTACCGCGAGCAGGACTTCGTCGCCGAGGTGAAGGAGGCCACCGGCGGCGCGGGTGCCGACGTCATCCTGGACAACATGGGCGCCAAGTACCTGGACCGCAACGTGCAGGCGCTCGCGGTCAACGGGCGGCTCGCGATCATCGGTATGCAGGGCGGCGTCAAGGGCGAGCTGAACATCGGCGCGCTGCTCGGCAAGCGGGCCGCGATCAGCGCGACCTCGCTGCGCGCCCGGCCGCTCGCCGAGAAGGCGGCCATCGTCGCCGCGGTGCGCGAGCACGTGTGGCCGCTGATCGCCCAGGGGCATGTCCGCCCGGTCGTCGACCGGGAACTGCCGATGGCCGAGGCGGCGCAGGCCCAGCGGGTGGTCGAGGCCAGCGAGCACATCGGCAAGGTCCTGCTGGTCGCCGGGTAGCGCCGTAGGGGCTGTCCGGCGGATCATGCCGCAGACGCGGGGGCCGGCACGCCCACCTGCGGCGTTGTCGTCGGTCGCCGACGTCCCCCAGCCTTCGGCCGGGAGGTGCCCCCACCGCGTCGACTCCCTCCTCCGCCTTGCAGTTGAACGCACCAGCCCCCGCTCACCCCGGTCGACAGTCACCCTTGCTTTCCTGCGACCTGATCCGCCGGACAGCCCCTATCCCCGCCGTACCCGCAGGCCGGCGAAGGCGAGGCCGAGCCCCACGCCGATCAGGACCAGGCCGCTGCCGAGCGGCAGGATGTCCCGCACGGGCTCGGTGTCGTCCTCCTGGCCCGGGCCCATGGCCTGGCCGGCGTCGGGGTGCGGCTGGGGCGCGCTGGGCGCCAGGACGGCTTCCCGGGACGGCGGTGCGGAGGAGGTGGCCGCTGGGCTCCCGGCGCCGCTCACCGCGGACTCCGTCGCCGTCGCCTCGTCGGAGTCGTCGGAGTCGTCGGAGAAATCGGGGTCGTCGGAGTCATCGGGATCGGCGGGGTCGGCGGGGGCGGCGGCATGGGCCGCAGCGGAGGAGTCGCCGGGAGTCGAGGAGACGCCGGGATCGGCCGAGTCGTCCGGGTCGTCGGCGACCTGGCCCTCGACCTTCGTCGCCGGTCCCTGGGGCCGCCCCGGTCGCGTCATTCCCTCGCCGGCCAGCGTGCCGGCCAGGGACGGTTCGGGGGTGGCCGAGGCGCTGGCGGAGTCCGAGGGCAGCGGCTCGGGGGCGTGCGCGACGGCCGTGCCGCACGGCAGCAGAACCGCCGCGAGGACGAGCAGCAGGCGGGCGAGCAGCGGACGGGCGGGAGTGAGCCGTACCGGGCCGGGCGGCCGGGTATCGGCGCGGGGGAGCCGCAGCCTTGGAGTCACGTCGGTGACCTCCTGGAGGACAGTCGTCGTCAGGGCCGACGATCACCAGCCTCACATTCGATGACATACCGGGCATTTCTTGTTCGGCCGATGGGTCTACCGCCGTGGTGCGGGGTGTTTCAGAACGGTGGATCGGCCGCGCCGGGGGGCACCACGCTGGTGAGGTGCACGGGTGCGAGAGAATGACGGCATGGAGATGCCGAGGAACGAACGGTCGCCCGAGAATCCGCAGATCCTGGTCGTGGGCCAGGACGGGATGGCACTCGGCGGCGGCAACGGGGACGAGGACTCCCGCGAGATCCCGGTGACGGAGATGGTGGAACAGCCCGCCAAGGTCATGCGGATCGGCAGCATGATCAAGCAGCTCCTGGAGGAGGTGCGCGCCGCTCCCCTCGACGAGGCCAGCCGGGTCCGGCTGAAGGAGATCCACGCCAGCTCCGTGAAGGAGCTGGAGGACGGTCTGGCCCCCGAGCTGGTGGAGGAGCTGGAGCGGCTCTCTCTGCCGTTCACCGAGAACACGACCCCCTCGGACGCCGAACTGCGCATCGCGCAGGCCCAGCTGGTGGGCTGGCTGGAGGGGCTGTTCCACGGGATCCAGACCACCCTGTTCGCCCAGCAGATGGCCGCCCGCGCCCAGCTCGAGCAGATGCGGCGCGCGCTGCCGCCGGGCGTCGGCGACCAGGGCGAGGAGCACGGCCCGGC
This sequence comes from Streptomyces shenzhenensis, assembly GCF_021462265.1. GTDB lineage: Bacteria > Actinomycetota > Actinomycetes > Streptomycetales > Streptomycetaceae > Streptomyces > Streptomyces shenzhenensis. The sequence goes on from NZ_JAJONF010000029.1 coordinate 51,624, forward strand.
CGGCCGCTCCGGTGGACCGTACCTCTAGACACTCCCTGGACCCTGGATCACCCCGAGACGGCGAAGGGCCCGGCGTACCACCGCCGGGCCCTTCCTACTGCCTTCTTCCCGCGTGCCACGCGCCGTGCCGCGCGTCAGCCGGTCGGCGGGTTGCCCGTCGACACCTTGAGCTCGATGGTCGGCACGTGCCTCGGGTCGACGTCGGTGCCGGAGGACGGGAACTGCTCCATGACCGTGCCGTCGCCGTAGGTGTTCTCGTCCACGGAGACGATCTTCATCTGCCATCCGGCGGCCTGGAAGCACTCCTTGACCGACCTGATGTACTTGAACTTGAAGTCCGGGATCTGGATCTTGGCCGGGTCGTCGTAGGACTCCTGCGGTTCGGTGCACTCGGTCTTCTCGATGGTCTTCGAGGTGTCGGGCCCGCGGTAGCCGGAGGCGTGCGAGGCCGCGGCGCTCGCGGTTCCGCCACCGCCGCTGCCGCCACCGCCGGCGTTGTCGTCCCCGCCGCCGTTGTTCAGTGCCAGGGCGACGACCAGGCCGATCACCGCGACCAGTGACACCGCGATCGACCCGATGACCACCGGCCGGTTGCTCTTCCCGCCGCCGGAAGGGGCCGGGGGCGTGAGGTTGTACGGCGGCGGGGTCGACGGCGGCTGCTGGGCGTACCCGGCCGGCGTCTGGTAGCCCGCCTGCTGCGGATAGCCGTACGCCGGAGCGGGAGCCGGAGCGCCGTACGGGTTCGGCGTCGGCTGGTACGGCGTCCGCACCGGCCCGGGAGGCGCCGGCGTCGCCTGGCCGACCGGCGGGAACACCGCGGAGCCGACTCCGGCACCGCTCTGCGTCGGCGCGCTGCCCGGGACGATGCTCGGCGCGGCGGGCTGGAGCGAGGCGGCGATCCGCAGGCACTCGTCGCGCATGGACTCGGCGGTCGGGAAGCGCTCGTTCGGGTTCTTCTTCAGCGCGCGGGCGACCAGCGCGTCCACGCCCGGGGGAAGGGCGCGGTTGATCGAGGAGGGGGCGACCGGCTCCTCCTGGACATGCGCGTAGGCGATGGCCAGCGGCGAGTCGGCGTCGAACGGCAGCCGCCCGGTGACCAGCTGGAACAGCATGATGCCGACCGAGTAGAGGTCGGAGCGGGCGTCCACGCCGCGGCCCAGTGCCTGCTCCGGGGAGAGGTACTGCGGGGTGCCGACGACCATGCCGGTCTGGGTCATCGAGGTGACCCCGGACTGCATGGCGCGGGCGATGCCGAAGTCCATCACCTTGACGACCCCGCGCTTGGTCATCATCACGTTGCCGGGCTTGATGTCGCGGTGGACCAGCCCCATCTCATGGCTGATCTCCAGCGCGGCCAGCACGTCGGCGGTGATCCGCAGCGCCTTGTCGGCGGGCATCGCGCCGTACTGCCGTACGTCCTCCTCCAGCACCGATCCGAGCGGGCGCCCCTCGACGTACTCCATGACGATGTACGGCACGGTCGGACCGGACCCCGCGGCGGAGTCGCTGACGGGCAGCGTGTCCTCGCCCGTGTCGAAGACGGAGACGATGTTGGTGTGCGTGAGCTTGGCCACTGCCTGGGCCTCGCGGCGGAAGCGCTCGCGGAAGGCCTGTTCCCGGCCGAGCTCGGTGTGCAGGGTCTTGATCGCGACCTGCCGGTCCAGGACGGTGTCGTACGCCAGGTGCACGGCGGCCATGCCGCCCTCGCCGAGCAGGTCGCGCAGTTGGTAGCGGCCACCGGCCAGCGCCCGCCCCGCGTAACGGCCATGTGTGCCGTCCTGGCTCATTTTCCCCGTCCCCCGCCCGGCATTCAGGCACCCTTGTTGATCGAATGTCCCATTCCCGGCCAAGTCTGCCCGAGGGCACCGACACGTCAAGCGCGGTGCCCGTTCCGTGACCGTACGCGAAAGAAGACCCGCGCAAGCGTTACGGCGGCCGTACCTCAGGTACACAGAATTTGCACGGCGGCGCGTGGTACGGGTTTGATGGCCGGTCCGTCCATGGACCGGAACCCGGACCGACGGGTCGCGCGGAGGCTGTAGCGTGGCCGACGGAGACCGTGACAACACCGCGCGCACCGCGGGCAGAAACGACGGCGAGGACCGATGGCACAGACGCACAGCGCCCAGGGCCCGTCCGACCCCGAGGCGACTGGCGGCGGCATGTCAGACGCGCCGGAGATGTGGGGCAACCAGGGCCTGGTCGGCGACGGCCGGTACCGGCTGACCCACCGGCTCGGGCGGGGCGGCATGGCCGAGGTGTTCGCGGCCGAGGACGTCCGGCTCGGCCGGACCGTGGCAGTGAAGCTGCTCCGGGCCGATCTCGCCGAGGACCCGGTCTCCAAGGCCCGCTTCACGCGCGAGGCACAGTCGGTCGCCGGGCTCAACCACCACGCGATCGTGGCGGTGTACGACTCCGGCGAGGACGTGGTCGGCGGCCAGTCCGTGCCGTACATCGTGATGGAGCTGGTCGAGGGCCGCACCATCCGCGACCTGCTGATCAACGCCGAGGCGCCGGGCCCCGAGCAGGCCCTGATCATCGTCTCCGGGGTGCTGGAGGCGCTGGCCTACTCGCACCAGCACGGCATCGTGCACCGCGACATCAAACCGGCCAACGTGATCATCACGCACAACGGCGCCGTCAAGGTGATGGACTTCGGCATCGCCCGCGCCCTGCACGGCGCGTCCACGACGATGACGCAGACCGGCATGGTCATGGGCACGCCCCAGTACCTCTCCCCGGAACAGGCGCTCGGCAAGGCCGTCGACCACCGCTCCGACCTGTACGCCACCGGCTGCCTGCTCTACGAACTCCTCGCCCTGCGGCCGCCCTTCACCGGCGAGACCCCGCTGTCGGTGGTCTACCAGCACGTCCAGGACATTCCGGTGCCGCCGTCCCAGACCTCCGAGGGCGCCGCCCCGCCGGAGCTGGACGGCCTGGTCATGCGCTCGCTGGCCAAGGAGCCCGACGACCGCTTCCAGACCGCCGAGGAGATGCGCGGCCTGGTCCAGTACGGCCTGCAGATGCTGTACGACCAGGGCGCGCACACCGGCACCTGGAACACCGGCCCGGTCACCGTGCACGACGGCCGGTACACCCCGGCGGCCGGTTTCGCCGGTACGACCGTGATGCCGCACCCGACGACCGGCGCCGGGACCACGCAGATCCCGCAGCCGATCCTGCCGGGCGGCTACGGCGGCGACGACGGCGGCTTCGAGGGGCACGGCAACCGGGGCAGCGGCCGCGGCAAGCTGTGGATCCTCGCCGTCCTCGCGGTGATCGCCATCGCGGCGGGCGTCGCGCTGGCGCTGAACAAGGGCGGGGGCGGCGACGGCGGCACCGGTGCCTCGCCGTCCCCGACCGCCTCGCAGACCACCAAGGGCGAGACGCCCAGCTCCAGCCCGTCGGACGAGGCCACCTCCTCGGCCACCAACACGGAGACCGGTAACAGCGGCTCGAGCACCGGGAACAACGGCGGCTACACGCCGTCGCCGACCCCGACCTACAGCCAGACCCAGCAGCAGAGCAGCGAGCCGACCAACCAGCCGAGCGACACGGCGAGTGCCTCGCAGCCGACCGACACCGCCAGCTCGCCGGACGCGCCGCCCTCCGACACGACGGGCACGGGCGGCACCGGCGGGACCGCCGCCGGCTCGATCGCCGGCACCGGCGTGGGCGGCGGTTGAAGGACACCGACACCCTTCGGCTGAGCGGCCGCCGCCGGCCGCCGCCGGTCGCTTGTCGGCCGTTACCGCGTCACTGGACGAAGGCGTCGCACACCGCGTCGTACTCCCTGGTCCACCACACGGCGAGTGCCGAGGCGGCCGGGAACTGGGGGTCCGCACGGGTGTCGCCGCGCTCGTAGTGCCAGCGCAGCATCCAGAAGTCGTTGAGCCGCTCCCACCACACGCGGTGCACGGCCGCCGCCAGCTCCGAGGGCGTGGCCCCGGCAGCGCGCCGGTACGCCCGCGCGTACGCCCGCACCTTCCGCAGGTCGAGCGCCCCCGCCGGACGCACGAAGAAGATCACGGCGGCGCGTACGGCCTCCTCCGCCCGGGGCTGCACGCCGAGCCGGTCCCAGTCGACGATCGCGGCCGGGGCGTCGTCGTCCGTGTAGAGCAGGTTGAACGGGTGGAAATCGCCGTGCACCCAGCCCACCGAGGCACCGCGCGGGGGGCGCCTCGCGGTGTGCTGCTCCAGGAGCGCACGGCGTTCGAGCAGCCGGTGGCGGGCGAGTTCGTCGAAGGCGTCGGCGGGGCGGCGCCGGTCGACGTGGGCGAGCAGGTCGTCGATGAGCGCGAAGGTGTCGGCGGGGTCGGCGCTCTCGACGGGATGGGGACCGGTGGCCGGGCGGGTGCGCCCCTTGGGCGGCATCACGCGCTCCAGGCAGGCGTGCACGGCGCCGAGGAGTGCCCCGAGCCGCGCGCACTCCCCGCGCGTGAGCTGTCCGCCGTGCCGGTGCCGGCCGTCGATCCAGGGGTGCAGCGCGTAGGCGTGGCCGCCGACGACGGCGACCGTACGGCCGTCGCGGTCGGCGAGGGCCGGGGCGACCGGGACACCGAGGGCGGCCAGCCGCAGGGTGGCCAGATGACGTCGCTCGATGGCGGCCGGGTCGGCGGTGTCGGGGTCGAAATGGTGCTTGAGGAAGTACCGGCCGCGGGTGGTGCAGAGGCGGTAGCCGCGGTTGAGCAGGCCCTGTTCGACCGGCTCGCAGGCGAGCGCGGAACCGGCGGCGTACAGCCGGAGCAGGGCGCCCAGAGGGGGCGCGTGAGATACGAGGGGGGGTACACATAAGCGCGGCACGCGCCAGATGGTAGGGCAAGTATACCAGCTGTGAGCTGGGCGTTGTCACAGGAAGTCGCCGACGGTCGCGTTCGGTCACGCGATGGGTCATGGCGAATGCAAGTGCGAAAGATGCGCCCCGGAGACCGGGTGCGGGGCATAGGGTCGGGGCGCCGCGCGCCGTGTCCGGCGCGCAGACTGGACCCCGTGATGTCTTCCCGTGACCCCGGGCGGCGGGATAACGTGCCGTTGCTCCGGCCTCCTGCAAGGCTCTGACCAGCGACCTTCCGACCCGCGTCGACTTACTTGGAAATCCAAGCAAAAAATACTTGGATTTCCAAGCAAAAACGCAGGTCAGGAGGGGTTTCCCAGAAATGTGGAGCACTGGGTAACGTGCTTGTTGCAGGGCGCTCGCCGGGGCACCTGTTACGCCTGTTCCCGGCCGAGTGGCACCCACCCCGTGCCACGGGTGTCGGAAACAGGTGAGCCGCACTGGTTCACCCGGCAACCCCGGGGGCCGGACCGACGGAGGAGCACACGTGACCGTGGACAGCAGTGCCGCGAGCGAACCGCGACGCAGCGCCGCAGGCAAGGCCGGTACCACCGGCAGCAAGACCGGCACCAAGCGCACCACCCGCACCACCAGCCGAAGCACCACGCGTGCCGCCACTGGCAGTGGCACGCGCACGAGCACCGATCCCGAGCTCGTCCAGCTGCTGACGCCCGAGGGCAAGCGGGTCAAGAACGCCGAGTACGACGCGTACGTCGCCGGGATCACCCCCGAGGAACTGCGCGGCCTGTACCGCGACATGGTGCTCACCCGCCGCTTCGACGCCGAGGCCACCGCCCTGCAGCGCCAGGGCGAGCTGGGCCTGTGGGCGTCCCTGCTCGGCCAGGAGGCCGCCCAGATCGGCTCCGGCCGGGCCACCCGCGAGGACGACTACGTCTTCCCGACCTACCGCGAGCACGGCGTCGCCTGGTGCCGCGGGGTCGACCCGACCAACCTGCTGGGCATGTTCCGCGGCGTCAACCACGGCGGCTGGGACCCCAACAGCAACAACTTCCACCTCTACACGATCGTCATCGGCTCCCAGACGCTGCACGCCACCGGCTACGCGATGGGCGTCGCAAAGGACGGCGCGGACAGCGCGGTGATCGCCTACTTCGGTGACGGCGCCTCCAGCCAGGGCGACGTCGCCGAATCGTTCACCTTCTCCGCGGTCTACAACGCCCCGGTCGTGTTCTTCTGCCAGAACAACCAGTGGGCGATCTCGGAGCCCACCGAGAAGCAGACCCGCGTCCCGCTCTACCAGCGCGCCCAGGGCTTCGGCTTCCCCGGCGTCCGGGTCGACGGCAACGACGTGCTGGCCTGCCTCGCGGTCACCAGGTGGGCGCTGGAGCGCGCCCGCAGCGGCGAGGGCCCGACGCTGGTCGAGGCGTTCACGTACCGGATGGGCGCCCACACCACCTCCGACGACCCCACCCGCTACCGGGGCGACGAGGAGCGGCTGGCCTGGGAGGCCAAGGACCCGATCCTGCGCCTTCGCCGGTACCTGGAGGCCTCGAACCACACGGACGACGGGTTCTTCGCGGAACTCGAAGCCGAGTCCGAGGCGTTGGGCAAGCGAGTACGCGAAGCGGTACGGGCCATGCCGGACCCGGACAAATTCGCCATCTTCGAGAACGTGTACGCGGACGGGCACGCGCTCGTCGACGAGGAGCGAGCCCAGTTCGCCGCCTACCAGGCGTCGTTCGCGGACGTAGAGGGGGTCTGACCATGGCAGCGGAAAAGATGGCTCTGGCCAAGGCGATCAACGAGTCGCTGCGCCGCGCGCTGGACTCGGACCCCAAGGTCCTCGTCATGGGCGAGGACGTCGGCAAGCTCGGCGGCGTCTTCCGCGTCACCGACGGTCTGCAGAAGGACTTCGGCGACAGCCGCGTCATCGACACCCCCCTCGCCGAGTCCGGCATCGTCGGCACGGCGATCGGCCTCGCGCTGCGCGGCTACCGCCCGGTGGTGGAGATCCAGTTCGACGGCTTCGTCTTCCCGGCGTACGACCAGATCGTCACCCAGCTCGCCAAGATGCACGCCCGCTCGCTGGGCAAGGTCAAGATGCCGGTCGTCGTCCGCATCCCCTACGGCGGCGGCATCGGCGCGGTCGAGCACCACTCCGAGTCGCCGGAGTCGCTGTTCGCGCACGTGGCGGGCCTGAAGGTCGTCTCGCCCTCCAACGCCTCCGACGCGTACTGGATGATGCAGCAGGCCATCCAGAGCGACGACCCGGTGATCTACTTCGAGCCCAAGCGCCGCTACTGGGACAAGGGCGAGGTCAACACGGAGGCCATCCCGGGTCCGCTGCACAAGGCCCGGGTGGTCCGTGAGGGCACCGACCTGACCCTCGTCGCCTACGGCCCGATGGTGAAGCTCTGCCAGGAGGCCGCCGACGCGGCCGCCGAGGAGGGCAAGTCGCTGGAGGTCCTGGACCTGCGGTCCGTCTCCCCGATGGACTTCGACTCGATCCAGGCCTCGGTCGAGAAGACCCGCCGCCTGGTCGTGGTCCACGAGGCACCGGTCTTCTTCGGTTCGGGCGCGGAGATCGCCGCCCGCATCACCGAGCGCTGCTTCTACCACCTGGAGGCGCCGGTTCTCAGGGTCGGCGGCTACCACGCCCCCTACCCGCCGGCCCGCCTGGAGGACGAGTACCTGCCGGGCCTTGACCGGGTGCTCGACGCCGTCGACCGTGCCCTGGCGTACTGAGGAGAGGGTCGTGACGACGATGACGGAAGCGTCCGTACGCGAGTTCAGGATGCCGGACGTGGGCGAGGGGCTCACCGAGGCCGAGATCCTCAAGTGGTACGTGCAGCCCGGTGACACGGTGACCGACGGTCAGGTGGTGTGCGAGGTCGAGACGGCGAAGGCGGCCGTCGAACTCCCCATCCCCTACGACGGCGTGGTCCGCGAGCTGCGCTTCGCCGAGGGCACCACGGTGGACGTGGGCACGGCGATCATCGCGGTCGACGTGACGGGCGGGGCGCCGGCCGCCGAGCCCGCCGCGGCCCCGGCCGCGGCCGCGGCGCCAGAGTCGGAGAAGAAGCCGGAGGGCCGCCAGCCGGTCCTCGTCGGCTACGGCGTGGCGGCCTCCTCCACCAAGCGCCGCCCCCGCAAGGGCCCGGAGGTCACGGTCGCGGAGGCGGCGGTCCAGGCGGCGGTCCAGCAGGAGCTGAACGGCCACGCCCCCGCTCCGGCCCCCGCCCCCGCCCCTGCCCCCGTCCCGGCCGCCGGGGATGGCCCCCGTCCGCTGGCGAAGCCGCCGGTGCGCAAGCTGGCGAAGGACCTGGGCGTCGACCTGGCCACGGTGACCCCGTCCGGCCCGGACGGCATCATCACCCGCGAGGACGTGCACGCCGCGGTGGCGGTGCCGGAACCGGTGGCGGCGGCCGAAGCGCCGGCACCCGCCGCTCCCATGGCAGCCCCCGCCGTCGCGTCGTACGACACCGCCCGCGAGACCCGCATCCCCATCAAGGGTGTCCGCAAGGCGATGGCGGCGGCCATGGTCGGCTCCGCGTTCACCGCACCCCACGTCACCGAGTTCGTGACGGTGGACGTGACGCGCACGATGAAGCTGGTGGAGGAGCTGAAGCAGGACAAGGACCTGCAGGGCCTCCGGGTCAACCCCCTCCTCCTCATCGCCAAGGCGTTGCTGGTCGCTATCAAGCGCAACCCGGACATCAACGCGTCCTGGGACGAGGCGAACCAGGAGATCGTGCTCAAGCACTACGTCAACCTGGGCATCGCCGCGGCCACCCCGCGTGGCCTGATCGTGCCGAACATCAAGGACGCCCACGCGAAGACACTCCCGCAACTCGCGGAGGCGCTCGGCGAGCTGGTCGGCACGGCCAGGGACGGCAAGACGTCGCCCGCCGCGATGCAGGGCGGCACGGTGACCATCACCAACGTCGGCGTCTTCGGCGTCGACACGGGCACGCCGATCCTCAACCAGGGGGAGGCGGCGATCCTGGCCGTCGGCGCGATCAAACTCCAGCCGTGGGTCCACAAGGGCAAGGTGAAGCCGCGTCAGGTCATGACCCTGGCCCTGTCCTTCGACCACCGGCTGGTGGACGGAGAGCTGGGCTCCAAGGTGCTGGCGGACGTGGCGGCGATTCTGGAGCAGCCGAAGCGGTTGATCACCTGGGGGTGAACCTTCCGCGCCCCTCTCTGACCTGTGCGGACGCTAAGAGCGTAAGTTCTCCTTACGGTCTCGCGGACACTCTCGGGCCGGGGTAATAGGCTGACGTCGGGCGGCCGCAACTACGGATTGCGACCGCCCACTTCCCTTCCTTCGCCGCTCTCAGGGCTGGTTCAGCACGTAGACCGGCGCCCCGTCCTCCGTCCCACCTCGCGAGTGAATGCAGGCGTGCTTGCGCAGCAGACGGAGACACTCGTTGACGCGGTGCACCGTCAGGCCGGTACGCCCGGCGATCGATTCGAGCGGCTCGCGCAGCTCACCCTTCTCGACGAGGACGGGGGCGATCACGACGGCCACCGTCCATACGTCCTCGGTCACGGACAACCGCCGCCGCCAGTCGGCGAGTACGGACTCGGTGGTCGGGAGGGCCGTGGGCCCGCCGTGGGGCGTACGACGTTCGAGGACGGGGGCGTCGAGCCGGTCCGCGATGCGTTCCATGGCGTGCACCATGGCTTGCTGCACGGCGAGTGAGGCTTTCTGGAGCTCGATCGATTCGCGCTGACCGTTCGCCAACTGCTCATCGAGCTGAAGGTTGTGCGCCTCAAGACGGACGATGGCCTCGGCCACTTGCTCAGGCATGGCGTACGCGATGGGTGCGCCCGGCTCGGTCGGCTGCACCTCGGCTTCTTCGAGAGTGTAAGAACCCTCTCGCTGAACTGTCTCGATGACCTCCGCGACCCACTGCTTGAAGGGGGCGCAGGCGGGCTTCGTACAGGCCTGGACGAGGAGGATCAGACCTTGGAGATCGATGAGATTCAGGTCTCGGCGCCACTCCCTACCTGCGGGAATGCTGAGACCGTGACCTCCAGTCACGGTCTCAAGACACTCTCGATGCGCCTCCGGTACGTGATCCGCCAGTGCCTTACCAGGCGTGGTGTATCCGAGTTCCTTGCAGACATCCACCGCCGGAAACCAGCGCCTCCCGTCCGGCACGGTCAGCCGTCGTACTCGCGCTCCGGTCGCCGCGTACACGAAGTCGCTGATGTCGATGGCCTCGTGGCGGCCGGCGGGTTTCGCCTTCTTGTCGGGTTCGTTCATGTGAACCACCTCCGCCGCGGAACCTAGGGTGAAAAAAAATCGAATATGCCAGTCAAATACCCTGATATTCATGAATGCGAGGGAAGAACTCGCGTTCTGCTGCGGTGAGCGGCTCGGGTATGGCAAAGGCCGTCGCAGCGGTGGTCCCCTTCGTCGCCGGTTCCCACCCTGGCATGACCAGCTCTTTCAACGTCGTTTCGTTCGCTGGACCCGGCGCGATGGACGTGGTCTACATGGACACGAGCTCGTCTACGCTGTGGCTGGAGAGTGAGAGGGACGCATTCGCAAGGAGTTGTGAGCGGTGCCGTTCTTTCAGTTCGTCAAGTCCAGCTACAGCAGCGGCAACGGTGAGTGCGTCGAAGTCGCCCGCAACATTCCCCGTGTCGTGGCTGTCCGGGACTCCAAGGACGTGGGCGGGCCAATGATCCGGGTCTCTGCGTCGGCCTGGGCATCGTTCGCGATATCCGTGGGACGCTCTCGGGTATGAGCGCTCGCCGGGCACCGGCCGTGGACCCGGGATCGGCACTCGAGTGGGGCGACCGGCACGCTGTTGACGGCAGCGCCGTAGAGCGGACGTTTCTTCTGGACAGGCGGACCGGCGCTGTTCCGGGCGTGCTCTGGCTGCCGTCCGCGTCCCTCTCGTCGCCGCCCGCCCTGGTCCTGCTGGGGCACGGTGGCAGCGGGCACAAGCGAAGTGAGCGCATCGTCGGCCTGGGCCGTTGGTTCGCCGCACGGGGCATTGCCGCTCTCGCGATCGACGGGCCGTACCACGGTGACCGGGTTCCCGGTCCGTTGAGCGTCGCGGAGTATCAGTCCCGCCTGGTCGAAGAAGGGATCGACGTCGTTCTCGACCGGATGGCCGAGGACTGGCAGGCGTGTGTGGACGCTGTCGCCGGCGTGGGTGTCGTCGACGGGGACAACCTCGGCTATCTCGGGATGTCCATGGGAACCCGCTTCGGCCTCCCCCTGACGGCCACCCTGGGGGACCGGCTCCGCTGCGCGGTCCTGGGCAAGTTCGGCCTCGGCCAGGCCCCGGCCCTGCCCAGCGGACTGGCTGTCCCGGAACGCGTCGCGACGGACGCCGGACGGACCACCGCCCCCGTCCTGTTCCACATCCAATGGGATGACGAGATCTTTCCCCGGGACGGGCAACTGGCCCTCTTCGAGGCGTTCGGGTCGAGGGAGAAGGCGCTGGTCGGTTTCACCGGCCGCCATGGCGAGACCCAGGACGCTGCCGTCGACCTGTGGCGGGACTTCGTGTGCCGCCACCTTGCCGCCGGCTGGGCCGAGGGCGGGGAAAGGCGAAGGCCCGCCGCGGACCTTCCGTTCTAGTGGTCGCTGCGGCGGGCCTTCGTCGGATCGGTGCGCGGTGGGTCAGATCTTCGAGAAGCCGTAGTTGAGGAGCTTCGTGGCGTCCGTCGCGCGCTGTGCGTACGTGGTGGAGGCGAGGACGGTGCCGATGACCGTCTTGCCGTTGCGGGTCGCGGCGAAGACGAGGCAGGCGCCCGCCTCGGGGCCGGAACCGGTCTTCACGCCGATGGCGCCGCTGTAGCTGCTGAGCAGCGTGTTGGTGTTGGTCCAGGTACCCATGGTGCGGGTGGAGCCGGTCTTGGTGATCGTCTTCGCCGTGTACGCCTTCGTCTTGACGACCGTGCGGAACGTCGAGTTCTTCATCGCGCTGCTGGCGATTTTCGTCAGGTCGCGCGGCGTCGAGTAGTTGTTGCCGTTGCCGATGCCGTCGAAGGAGTCGAAGTGGGTGTGGGTCAGGCCCAGGTTCTTCGCGGCGGTGTTCATCTTGGAGATGAAGTTGGCGACGCGCTTGGCGCGGGTGGTGCCCGAGCCGTACGTGTCCGCGAGCGCGTAGGCGGCGTCGCAGCCGGACGGCAGCATCAGCCCGTAGAGCAGCTGACGGACGGTGACCTTGTCGCCGACGATCAGGTGCGCCTGGGAGGCGTTGTTGGCGACGACGTAGTCGCTGTACGCCTTCTGGATCGTGACCTTCTTGTCGAGGTTCAGGTTCGACTGTGCGAGCACGACCTTGGCGGTCATGATCTTCGTCGTGGAGCCTGTCGAACGCTTGGTGTCGGCTGCCTTCGTGTACAGCGTCTTCGCGTTCGCGTTGTTCATGACGTAGCCGCCCTTGGCCACGATCGAGGGCGCGGTGACGGCCTGCGCGGGAGCCGCGGTGAGGGCGCCGGTGGCGAGCATCGCGCCGGACGTGACGGCGACGGCGACGGCCCTGCGGAGAGTGGTGCCCTTATTACCGGTAATCAACTGAAATACCCCGAGTCGAGTCGAGTCGTAATGCCCCTGGCGTGCGGCCGAGTTGGGGGTGCCAAAGCGAGTGGGGCCGCACGAGTGTGACACGTAAGTAGCACAGATGGTTGTGCGGCCGCTGAGAGCGATTTACCTCACGTCCGGATCGTGGACCCGATGCACGTTGCGTACGTGTTGTATCTAAGCTGTGGGCATGAGCCTGGCCGTCAAGCAGCCCCCCGCCGCCGACCGTGTCTACTCCCATGTCAAGCAAGGAGTCCTGGACCGCCGTTACGAAGGCGGCACGCTCCTCACCGAGGGCGAGCTGGCCGAGGCCGTGGGAGTCTCCCGCACCCCGGTACGCGAAGCACTGCTGCGTCTCGAGGTCGAGGGCCTGATCAAGCTCTACCCGAAGAAGGGCGCCATGGTGCTGCCCGTCTCCGCGCAGGAGATCGCGGACGTGGTGGAGACCCGGATGCTGGTCGAGGAACACGCGATGCGCAGGGCCGTACCCGCGTCCGCGCGGCTGGTGGCCCGGCTTCAGGAACTGCTCGACCGGCAGAAGGCCGAGGCCGCCGCCGGCGACCTGGCCGCGGCGGCCGTCACGGACCGCTGCTTCCACGCCTCGATCGTCCGCGACGGCGGCAACGAGATCCTCTCCCGCCTCTACGACCAGCTCCGCGACCGCCAGTTGCGGATGGGCGTCGCGATCATGCACGCGCACCCCGACCGCATCGCCAAGTCGCTGACCGAGCACGAGGAGATCCTGGACGCGCTGCGTGCCGGGGACGCCGAGCGCGCGGTCGCGCTGGTGCACCGGCACGTCGACTGGTTCTCGCACCTGGCGCGGGGTGAGGTCCGATGAGCCGCGCCGGCGCGTCGTTGCCCGGGTCCCCTCCCCCGAAGGGGGCACCGCCGGGCGGCCGCCGGGCCGTCGTGGTCTGGGGCACAGGCGTCTCGGTCTACTTCGTCGCCGTCATCTTCCGTACCTCCCTCGGAGTCGCGGGCCTGGACGCCGCCGACCGCTTCCACGTGGGCGCCTCGGCCCTGTCCACGTTCTCGATCCTCCAGCTGCTGGTCTACGCCGGCATGCAGATACCCGTCGGCCTGCTCGTCGACCGCCTCGGCACGAAGAAGATGCTGATCATCGGCGCGGTGCTGTTCACCGGGGGTCAGCTGGGCTTCGCCTTCTCCCCGTCGTACGGCACCGCGCTCGCCTCGCGCGCGCTGCTGGGCTGCGGTGACGCGATGACGTTCATCAGCGTGCTGCGGCTCGGCACCCGCTGGTTCCCGGCCCGGCGCGGCCCGCTCGTCGCCCAGCTCGCCGGTCTGGCCGGCATGGCGGGCAACCTCGTCTCCACGCTGGTCCTGGCCCGGCTGCTGCACGGCGTCGGCTGGACGCCGGCGTTCGCGGGCAGCGCCCTGGCCGGTGCGGTCGTCCTGGTCCTGGTGTTCCTGTTCCTGAAGGACCACCCCGAGGGACACGAGCCGGAGCCCTTCCCGCACCACGGGGCGGCGTACGTGCGCAAGCAGATCGCCGCGTCCTGGCGGGAGCCGGGGACCCGGCTCGGTCTGTGGGTGCACTTCACCACCCAGTTCCCGGCGATGGTGTTCCTGCTGCTGTGGGGGCTGCCGTTCCTGGTCCAGGCGCAGGGGCTGTCCCGCGCCACGGCCGGTGAGCTGCTCACCCTGGTCGTCCTCTCCAACATGGTGATCGGCCTCGTCTACGGCCAGATCGTCGCCCGGCACCACGCGGCGCGGCTGCCGCTGGCGCTGGGCACGGTCGCGGCGACGACCGTGGTGTGGGCGGCGACGCTGGTGTACCCGGCCGACCACGCGCCGATGTGGCTGCTGGTGGTGTTGTGCGTGGTGCTGGGGGCGTGCGGGCCCGCGTCGATGATCGGCTTCGACTTCGCGCGTCCCGCCAACCCGCCCGAGCGGCAGGGGACCGCGTCGGGGATCACCAACATGGGTGGGTTCGTGGCCTCGATGACGACGTTGTTCCTGGTGGGCGTGTTGCTGGATGCCACCGGCGACAACTACGCGGTGGCCTTCTCGTGCGTGTTCGTGCTGCAGGCGCTCGGGGTGAGCCAGATCCTGCGGTTGCGCGGGCGGGCGGTTCGGCGGGAGCGGGAACGGCTGGTGGCGAGCCGGGTGGAGACGGTGCACGTGCCTGCGTGACTCTTTCGCCCACCCGCGCACTGCCCACCCGCGCACCGCCCGCCTGTGGGGGCGCCCGCCGTCGGCGGCTTTCCGTGCGTGTGATCAGTGACGATCAGTGGGATCAGGCCGTCGGCACGAGGGTCAGGTACGCCATCCCCAGCACGCCCCGGTACGTCAGCCAGGCCGCGCGGTGGGCGTCGAGGCGTTCGCGGGTCTCCGTCGCCACGGGGTGGCCGGGGTTGGCCGCCAGCCATACCTCGGTGTCCGCCTGGTACGCCGACTCGAACTCCTCCCACTCGTCCGGGTTCGCCGTCTCGATCCACTCCGGGCGGAAGCCGGCGGCCACCGTCAGGCCGACCAGGGCGGCCAGGTCGTGGTGGTCGGTGGCCGAGGCGCCCGGCCACATCCCGGCCAGCTCCGCCTCGGTCGGGGCGCGCTGCCAGAAACCCTCGCCGAGCAGGACGCGCCCGCCGTCGGCCACCAGCCGCCGCAGCTCCCGCAGGGCGGGCACCAGGTCGTCGCTCAGCGCCTGGCTCGCCCCGACGCACAGCACCACGTCGGCCGGGCCCCGGCCGGTGCCCACCGCCGACTCCTCGGCGAACTCCACCCGGCCGGCCAGTCCCCGCGCCCGCGCGGTTCGCCGCCCCCGCTCCAGGTCCGCCGCGTTCACGTCCACCCCGACACCCCGTGCCTGCGGTACGGCCGTCAGCAGCCGGAGCATCAACTCGCCCCAGCCGCAGCCGACGTCCAGCACGCTGCCGGGCCGCGGGCCCGCGAGACGCCGTACCATCGCGGCCGCGCGGGCCTCGGAGAGCGGGCCGTGGAAGGTGAGCCGGGTGAGGCGGGGCGGGAGGTCGTCCCGCGGTGCGGTGGCTGTGGTCATGCGGGGAAAGATAGGCCGCGACGGCCGCCGCGGGGCACTGAATTAACGGCGCACCCGGCTCCCGCCTCTTTCCCGATTCTTACGGCGTGACCGCGATTCTTACGGCGTGACCGTGAAGTTGCGCAGGACCGCCGCCGTCAGCTCCGGGTCGCCCTCCGCCTTCACCCGGTCCGCGACCGCGTCCGGGGTGGTGCGGCCGCAGGCCAGGCGGACGTAGGTCTCCCAGTCCAGGATGAAGGTGGCGGCGGGGCCGAGGGCGGGAGCCGTTTCGAGGGTGCCGCGGCCCTGGATGTCGATGCGGATGGTGCGCAGGAACTCGATGGGGCCGTGCACGTCGAAGACGACCGCCGAACTGCGTGGTGCGTTCGACTTCTCGGCGACGACGGCGGGCAGCTCGCCGAGCAGCACGTCCCGGGCGATGTGCGCGCCGGGGGAGTCGAGGTTGCCGGGGCGGCCGAGGGCGGCCCGCAGATCCTGCTCGTGCACCCACACGTTGAACGCGTGGCCGCGCATGGACTCCTCGAGGGTGAGCTCGCTGCCGAGCGGACCGCGCACCTTGGCGCCCGGGTCCCGCGACTCGTTCCGCAGCTGGCGGTTGCGGCGGATGATCACGTACTCCAGCTCGGAGGTCATCTCCGGCGCCGTGTGGTGGCGGCGGACGTCGACCTGCATCTCCATGTAGCGCTGCTGGTCGTTGGTGACGTGGAAGAGGTCACGCGGCAGGGCGTGGATGGGGCGCGGATCGCCGAGCATCTCGCAGTCCAGGCCGATGACGTGGGAGACCACATCCCGCACCGACCAGCCCGGGCACGGTGTCCGCCGGTTCCACTCGCCCTCGACGAGCGGCGTCACCAGCTCGGATATCGCTTCGATGGAGTGGGTCCAGGCGTCGGCGTAGGGCTGGAGGGTGGGATGCAGACTCACGGAACGGGACCCCTCGGCGGTCGGTACTCGGGCAGGTGGTGGCGGCGCTGCCAGTGGGCGGTGGCTGCTGTCGGCGGGTGTCTTGAGACTCCCCCAGTTCTCGAACTGCGCTCGAACCGGGGGGACCCCCAAGTTACGCTGCTGTGAGGCACCCCGGCAGTGCTTTCGTGTGACGATCGTAGGCCCGTGTGAACGGCTCGAATGCCAGGACGGTGGTAGTGTGCGCGCCTCGCTCATCCAGATCGATGTAAACGAGGGCGAAACGGTCGAATCTCGTCGGCAACGCGTGACCGCCCTGGTGCGCGAGCAGGCGGCTGCCGACCTCGTCGTGCTGCCCGAACTGTGGACGACGGGCGCGTTCGCCTACGAGCGGTTCGCCACGGAGGCCGAGCCCCTCGAAGGCCCGACGTACGAGGCGATGGCGAAGGCGGCGAGCGACGCGGGGGTCTGGCTGCACGCCGGCTCCATCCCCGAACGGGCTCCGGCCGACAGCGGCTCCGCCGCGGGGGACGGCCCCCTCTACAACACGGCTCTCGTCTTCTCCCCCTCCGGTGAGCTGGCCGCGGCCTACCGCAAGATCCACCGCTTCGGCTTCGACAAGGGCGAGGCGGTGCTGATGGGCGCGGGACAGGAACTGGTGACGGTCCGGCTGCCCGAGACCACGCTTGGCGTGGCCACCTGCTACGACCTCCGTTTCCCCGAACTCTTCCGCGGACTCGTCGACGCCGGCGCGGAGACGCTGCTGGTCTCGGCGGGCTGGCCCGAACGGCGACGGGCGCACTGGACGCTGCTGGCCCAGGCGCGGGCGGTCGAGAACCAGGCGTTCGTGCTCGCGTGTGGAACGGCCGGGACGCACGCCGGAGTTCCGCAGGCGGGTCACTCGATCGTGGTGGATCCGTGGGGCGAGGTGCTGGCCGAGGCGGGCGCCGGCGAGGAGGTCCTCACCGTCGACCTGGACCCGGCCAGGGTCGCCGTGACCCGCGAACAGTTCCCGGCCCTCAAGGACCGCCTCCTGGGCCTTGCGCCCCCGCGCCGTTAGCCGTACGTCCGTCAGTCCCCCTCCCGCTCCTTGCCGGCGAGGTGGATCACGCACACCGCCACCGCGATCAGCAGCGCCGGGTCCGCGTCGTCCCGGACGACGTCGACGCCGTAGGTCTCCCGCACGTGCAGCCAGCGCCGGGAGACCACGGCCAGCAGCTCACCGTCGTACTCGACGGCGAACTCCCGGTCGAGGATCTTGCCGCTGACGTCGAGTTCGGTGCCGTCGGCCAGATGGACCCGGTAGTGGTTGCGCAGCAGGGACAGCCGCTTGCGCCTGATGGTCGCCAGGGGCTCGCCCGCGCGTTCGAGCACCATGGTGTCGCGCAGGGCGAACATCTTCTGGTGGATGTCGACGAGCACGCGCCCCTGCCGGTCCTTCAGCTCGAACGTGTCGCGCAGCCGCATGGCCTTGCCGTCGACGAGGAACACCTTGTCGCCGTGCTCGTCCTCGATCCAGTAGTCCTCGCCGAAGCCGAGGAGCCGGTCGCGTACCAGGAATCTCATACCGCTACCGTTCCCCGCCGGGTGCCGGACATCACTGTCCGGCCGGCCGAACCGTCGGGCGGACAGGTGTCTCGCAGGTGAACTTTCCGTACGGGGGCGCGCGCCGCCCAACCAGGGGCGGGGGTTCCGAGTCGAACGGTGTGCAAGTCCTCACGAACGATCCGCGCGTTCCCGTTCCTCCCGGAGGTACCTCGCATGACACGTATGTCCCGCGTGCGCACGGCCGTTGCGGCCCTCGCCCTCGGCACGGCCCTGGCCGCGCCCCTCGCCCTGGCCGGCACCGCCGCCGCGGCCACGTCCTCCGCCACCGCCTCGGTCAACCAGTACGACTGGCAGCTCACCTACAAGGCAGCCGCCGGTCAGGCCAACAAGGCCACGGTCACCGCGTCCCTCACTGCGGACCGTACGGGCATCGCCTATGTGATCGACGACGTCGTCCCGATCACCGCGGGCCACGGCTGCGCTCATCCCGACAGCGCGGACCACACCAAGGTCTCCTGCAGGGTCGCCCTCGTGGACAGTCAGGACCCGTACGCCGCGCTGATCGTGAGCCTCGGCGACCGCGACGACACGCTCGCCTACAAGAACGCCACGGACCAGATCTATTTCTACGCGCAGATCTCACTCGGCACGGGCAACGACAAGGCCACCGACTCCGGCCGCCTCGACGGCGCCTACGTCTCGGGCGACGCGGGCAACGACACCGTCACCGTCGGCGCGGAGGGCCTGGCCTGGGGCGGCGACGGCAACGACACGATCAACGCGAGCGGCGGAGACAACATCGTCCAGGGCGGCAAGGGCGACGACAAGCTGCACGGCGGCAACGGCGCCCAGAACCTGTCCGGCGACGCGGGCAACGACACGATCACCGGCGGTACCGGGAACGACACCCTGTACGGCGGCACGGGCAACGACGTGCTGTACGGCAACAGCGGGAACGACAAGCTGTACGGCAACAGCGGCAACGACAGGCTGTACGGCGGAGCCGGCCGGGACACCCTCTCCGGCGGCCCCGGCACGGACGTGGTCCGCCAGGACTGAGACCGCTCGCCGCAGGCACCTGTGGACTTGTCCGCCTTGTCGATCTCGTCGATCTTGTCCACAGGTGTCTGAACGGCTGTCGGAGACAGGTGGCACCCTTGGAGCCATGACCCACTCCGCACCCCGACGCGCACGTGTCCGTGCCCCCGAGCTGACCGGCAAGGGCGGCTGGCTGAACACCGGCGACAAGCAGTACACCCTCGCGGACCTGCGCGGGCGCATCGTCGTCCTGGACTTCTGGACGTTCTGCTGCATCAACTGCCTGCACGTCCTGGACGAGTTGCGCGAGCTGGAGGAGCAGCACCGGGACACCGTGGTGATCATCGGGGTGCACTCGCCCAAGTTCGTGCACGAGGCCGAGCACCAGGCGGTCGTCGACGCCGTGGAGCGGTACGGCGTGGAGCACCCGGTGCTGGACGACCCGGAGCTCGCCACCTGGAAGCAGTACGCGGTCCGGGCCTGGCCGACGCTGGTCGTCATCGACCCCGAGGGGTACGTCGTCGCCCAGCACGCCGGCGAGGGCCACGCGCACGCGATCGCGCGGCTGGTGGAGGAGCTGGAGGCGGAGCACGAGGCGAAGGGCACCCTGCGGCGCGGCGACGGTCCGTACGTGCCGCCGGAACCCGAGCCGACCGCGCTGCGCTTCCCCGGCAAGGCGCTGCTGCTGCCCTCGGGGAACTTCCTGGTCAGTGACACCACCCGGCACCAGCTGGTGGAGCTGGCCGACGACGCGGAGACGGTCGTACGACGGTTCGGCTCCGGCGCGCGCGGTCTCGTCGACGGCCCGGCGGACACCGCCTCCTTCAACGAGCCGCAGGGTCTCGCGCTCCTCGGCGACGGCTCGGTGGTCGTCGCCGACACCGTCAACCACGCCCTGCGCCGCCTCGACCTCGCCACCGGTCGGGTGACCACCCTCGCCGGCACCGGCCGCCAGTGGTGGCAGGGCTCCCCGACCTCCGGTCCGGCCCGCGAGATCGACCTGTCCTCCCCCTGGGACGTGGCGGTCTTCGGCGGCCGGGTGTGGATCGCCATGGCGGGCGTGCACCAGCTGTGGGCGTACGACCCGGACGGGGACACCGCCCAGGCTCTCGGCTCCGGGGGAGGAACGGTCGCCGTGGCCGCCGGCACCACCAACGAGGGACTGGTCGACGGGCCGCCGGACGAGGCCTGGTTCGCGCAGCCGTCCGGCCTCGCGGCCACCGCCGACCGCCTCTGGGTCGCCGACTCCGAGACGAGCGCCCTGCGCTGGGTCGGCCTGGACGGCCATGTCCACACGGCCGTGGGCACCGGCCTCTTCGACTTCGGCCACCGGGACGGCGCGGCCGGCCAGGCCCTGCTCCAGCACCCGCTGGGCGTGACGGCCCTGCCCGACGGCTCGGTCGCGGTGTCCGACACCTACAACCACGCGCTGCGCCGCTACGACCCGGCGACCGGCGAGGTCACCACGCTGGCGACGGATCTGAGAGAGCCGAGCGACGCGGTCCTGGCAGGCGACGACATCGTGGTGGTCGAGTCGGCCCGCCACCGCCTGACCCGGCTGCGGCTGCCCGAGGAGGCGGTCCGGGTGGAGTCGGTCGCCCACCGCACCCGGCGCGCGGCGACCGACGTCGCTCCCGGCGGGCTCCGCCTGGACGTGATCTTCCAGGCCCCGGCGGGCCAGAAGCTCGACACGCGTTACGGCCCGTCGACCCGCCTCCTGGTCTCCTCGACCCCGCCCGAGCTGCTCCTCAAGGGCGAGGGTGCCGACACCGACCTGTCGAGAGACCTGGAGCTGAACCCGGCGATCGACGAGGGCGTCCTGCACGTCTCGGCGATGGCGGCGTCCTGTGACGACGACGAGGCGAACCAATATCCGGCCTGCCATGTGCACCAGCAGGACTGGGGGGTGCCGGTGCGGATCACGGAGGGCGGGGCGAGCCGGCTTCCTCTTGTCCTGGCCGGTATGGATCAGGACGCCCAGCAACGGGACGCCTAGGAACAGAGGGGGGCGACCCGCGGCTGCCGCCGCGCGGGCGCGCCCAGCCCCGCTCACCCGCGGACGAAGTACGGCCGGCTACCGCCTGCGGGGAGCCAGCTTGAACAGCGCCACCCCGGCCGCCACCAGGGTCGTGGCCGCCACCACTATCGCCATGCTGTTGATCCACAGCCCGGTGGCGGCCAGGGTCGCGCCCCCGGCGCCCGCGGTGCCCGCGCCGATCACTCGTCCGTACATCGTGCTTCTCCTCTGAGGGTTGAAGGTGGGGGTCAGGGTCGGTGCGGTTGCCCGGCGACGGGCTCAGGTCGCCACCCACTTCTCCTCGCTGCGGCGTATCAGCCCCCACAGCGAGGAGAAGTAGACGGCGTGCTGGAAGAGGTCGTAGAGCATCTCCGGGACCATCAGCGCGGCGACCAGGACGGCCTTCGGCCCGGCCCGCCGTACCGAGACGGTCTTCTCGACCATGAAGATCAGGCCGATCGCCGTCCAGAACGGCGAGAGGCCGGGCCAGCCGTACAGGGTGGTGTACGTCGCCATGTAGGTCAGGTAGATCAGGAAGGAGAGCGCGCCGAAGCCCATCAGGAACTGCTGGAGGAAGTAGCGGGCGGTGACCTGGGTCCAGCCGTAGTCGCGGAGGTTCTCCAGGGCGCCGCGCTGCCACCGCAGCCGCTGGTGCCAGAGTTTGGGGAGTGTCGGCATGACCTCGGTGGTGACCGCGCAGCCCGCCGGGGACATCGCCCGGTAGCCGAGGGTCTTGACCGCCTTGGTCATCTCGTCGTCCTCGGTGAGCGAGGCGAGGCTGTAGTAGCTGCTCCCGCCGCCGAGCTCGCCGGAACGGCGCGCCGCGCGGACCTCGCGCAGCACGCGGGCGCGGAACATCGTGCCGGTGCCGGTGAGGACCTGGGCCTTGCCGCCGGTGCGGTCCAGTTCCCAGGCGTAGCGGTGGAACTCCATGCGCTGGAGCAGGCCGAGGAAGCCGCCGCCGTCCTCGCCGTAGAAGACCCCGCCGACCGCGCCGACCTTGCGGTTGAAGGTGGCGAGCGCGGTCTCGACGAACCAGGGGTTGCCAACTGGTTGCCGGGAGCGCGGTGCACAAGGGTGGTTTAGCCCGATCGTGTGGCAGTCGGCGTCTGGGCTTGCGGTGGCTTGGGCTGTTCGGGCTACGGTGATCGTGCGACCTGGGACGCCGGGTGCGGCGCCTGAGGGTACCTTCAGCGGTAGTTGGGGGAGTGCGGGGCCCCTGCTCCACCAGAGTGATGGTGCAGGGCCTCCCCGTCGCCTCTGGCCGCACTCACATGGCCAGGTCGTGGAGGGAGTCGGCCTCCCGGGATCGGACCACGGACAAGATCCGTTTCGCTGCCCCGGGGCTGAGTACGCCGGGGACCAGTGCGCCCAAGACCGTTCGGGGCGTGCGGCTGAGTTGGCTCAGTCCAAAGGAACGGTTGAGGACGGTGTCGGCATCCTGCATGAATTGCAGGTCGCAGCCGTTCATGTGGGGCAGTACCCAGGTGATGTCGTCCGTTGCCGTCGGTGCGATTGTCGGCGGCAACGACGATCAGGGCAAGCTGCCAGGTCTGGTGCTGTGGTTCGGTTTACGCGCCGTAACCATCACGCCCGTGATGGTGCCGTTCCTCCTCGACCACGGCCGTCGGCGGCACGACGACCCGGCGGCGCCGGGCGATGCTGCTGAACGTGGCGACTCCGATGATGCCGACGGCCATCAGGATCAGGCCCACGACGTCGAGGTTGACGCCCTGCATGTGCCAGTCGGTCGCGAACGCGAGGATGGCCCCCACGGCGATGAGGATGATGCACCCGCCGAGCCCCATGAGCGTTGCCTCCCCTTCAGGTTCGGTGGCTTGGTTCACACCGGGTACCCAGGGGCGGGCGGGCCATGTGCGGCCGCGCCCTACGGCTGCCCGCAACTACCCTTCCAGGAACGCCACCAGCGCGTTCGCCAGCAGGAACGGGTCGTCGGCGCCGCACAGTTCGCGGGCGCTGTGCATGGAGAGGATGGCCGCGCCGATGTCCACGGTCCGGATGCCGTGGCGGGCCGCGGTGATCGGGCCGATCGTGGTGCCGCAGGGCATCGAGTTGTTGGAGACGAAGGTCTGGAAGGGCACCCCGGCCTTGTCGCAGGCGGCGGCGAAGATCGCCCGGCCCGAACCGTCGGTGGCGTAGCGGTTGTTGACGTTGACCTTGAGGATCGGGCCGCCGTTCGCGCGCGGCTGGTGCGTCGGGTCGTGGCGCTCCGGGTAGTTGGGGTGGACGGCATGGCCCATGTCGGAGGAGAGGCAGACGGTGCCCGCGAAGGCTCTCGCCCGGTCCTCGTACGACCCGCCGCGCGCCAGCACCGTGCGCTCCAGCACGCTGCCGAGCAGCGGACCGTCCGCGCCGGTGTCGGACTGGGAGCCGGTCTCCTCGTGGTCGAAGGCGGCGAGGACGGGGATGTACGGCAGTTCCGCGCCGCCTGCCGCGACGGCCGCGAGGGCCGCCGTGCCGGCGTGCACGGAGAGCAGGTTGTCCATCCGGGGACCGGCCAGCAGCTCCTGGTCGCGGCCCAGGTAGGCGGGCGGTTCCACGGCGTAGGTCATCAGGTCCCAGCCGGTCACCGAGCCGGCCGGCAAGCCCGCCTCGTGCTCCAGGAAGGCGATCAGGTCGCCGTCGCGGACGTCGTCGCCGAGACCCCAGACCGGCTGCAGGTGGCGCTGTTTGTCGAGCTTGAGGCCATCGCTGTTGACCGAGCGGTCCAGGTGGATGGCGAGCTGGGGCACCCGCAGCAGCGGCCGGTTCACGTCGACGAGGCGGGTGGAGCCGTCGCGCAGGCTGAGCCGTCCGGCCAGGCCCAGGTCCCGGTCGAGCCAGGAGTTCATGAGCGGTCCGCCGTAGATCTCCACGGCGACCTGGCGGAAACCGTGCGCCCCGGCGTCCGGGCGGGGCTTGACCCGCAGGTTCGGGGAGTCGGTGTGGGCGCCGACGATCCGGAACGGCGTGTGGGGCGCGGCGCCCTCCGGGACGTACCAGGCGATGATCGCGCCGCCGCGCAGCACGTACCTGCCGCCCGACCCCGCGGCGGAAACCGCTGATGACTCCGCGTCCCAGGCGTCCGTCTCGGCGACCTGCCGGAAACCGGCCTTCTCCAGCCGGGCGGCGGCGTTCGCCACGGCGTGGTACGGCGTGGGACCGGCCGCGAGGAAGGACATCAGGTCGTCGGTGTGGCCGCGATCGAAGCGGGAGGGTTCGCTCATGCTCTTCACCTTAACGACGCGCGGTGGCCCGCTCCCGGGAAGGAGCGGGCCACCGTGGGGGAACCTGTGCCGGTCGGATCCTCAGAAAGCCGCCTCGTCCAGATCCATCAGGTCGAGGTCGACGTCGGCCGCGACCTTGCGGGCCAGGGTGACACCCGGCAGCACGTTGGCCGCGAAGAACTTCGCCGCCGCGATCTTGCCGGTGTAGAACGGCACGTCCTTGCCGGTGGCGGTCTCCAGCTTCTCGGCGGCGATCGCGGCGCCCTTGAGCAGCAGGTAGCCGACGACCACGTCACCGGAGGCGAGCAGCAGGCGGGTGGTGTTCAGGCCCACCTTGTAGATGTTCCTGACGTCCTGCTCGGTGGCCGCGAGGTCGGTCAGCATCAGGCCGACGATGGCCTCCAGCTCGACGGCCGCCTTCGCGAGGTGCTCACGGGCGCCCGCCAGCTCCTCGCCGCCCGTCCCCAGCGCCAGGAACTTCTTGATGTCCTCGGCGAGGGAGTTCAGCGCCGCGCCCTGGTTGCGGACGATCTTCCGGAAGAAGTAGTCCTGGCCCTGGATCGCGGTGGTGCCCTCGTACAGGGTGTCGATCTTGGCGTCGCGGATGTACTGCTCGATCGGGTACTCCTGGAGGAAGCCGGAGCCGCCGAAGGTCTGCAGCGACTGCGCGAGCTGCTCGTAGCCCTTCTCGGAGCCGTAGCCCTTCACGATCGGCAGGAGCAGGTCGTTGAGCGCGTGCTCCGTCTTCGCGTCCTCGCCGGCCGCCTCCTTGACGGCGATCGCGTCCTGGATGGAGGCCGTGTAGAGGACGAGGGCGCGCATGCCCTCCGCGTACGCCTTCTGCGTGAGCAGCGAGCGGCGCACGTCGGGGTGGTGGGTGATGGTGACCTTCGGCGCGGTCTTGTCCATGAAGTTCGCGAGGTCGGGGCCCTGGACCCGCTCCTTGGCGTACTCCAGCGCGTTGAGGTAGCCGGTCGACAGCGTCGAGATGGCCTTCGTGCCGACCATCATGCGGGCGAACTCGATGATCCGGAACATCTGGCGGATGCCGTCGTGCCGGTCGCCGATCAGCCAGCCCTTGGCCGGGTGGCGGTCGCCGAAGGTCATCTCGCAGGTGTTGGAGGCCTTCAGGCCCATCTTGTGCTCGACGTTCGTCGCGTAGACGCCGTTGCGCTCGCCCAGCTCGCCGGTCTCGAAGTCGAACAGGTACTTCGGGACGAGGAAGAGGGACAGGCCCTTGGTGCCCGGACCGGCACCCTCGGGGCGCGCCAGCACGTAGTGGAGGATGTTCTCCTCCATGTCGTGCTCACCGGAGGTGATGAAGCGCTTCACGCCCTCGATGTGCCAGGAGCCGTCCTCCTGCTGGATGGCCTTGGTGCGGCCGGCGCCGACGTCCGAACCCGCGTCGGGCTCGGTGAGCACCATGGTCGAACCCCAGGTCCGCTCCACGGCGATCTGCGCGATCTTCTTCTGGACCTCGTTGCCCTCGTCGTAGAGGATGCCGGCGAACGCCGGGCCGGAGGAGTACATCCACACGGCCGGGTTCGAGCCGAGGACCAGCTCCGCGTACGACCAGATCAGGGACGGGGGAGCCGTCGTGCCGCCGATCGCCTCGGGCAGGCCGAGCCGCCAGTACTCGGACTCCATGAAGGCCTTGTAGCTCTTCTTGAAGGACGCCGGCACCGGGGCCGTGTTCGTCTCGGGGTCGAAGACCGGCGGGTTGCGGTCGGCGTCCGCGAAGGACTCCGCCAGATCGTTCTCCGCGAGCCGGGTCAGCTCCTCGAGGACGCTCTTCGCGGTGTCGGTGTCCATCTCGGCGAACGGGCCGGTGCCGTACAGCTTGTCGCGCCCGAGCACTTCGAACAGGTTGAATTCGATGTCGCGGAGGTTGGACTTGTAGTGCCCCATGGTGACGGCTCCGTATCCGGATCGGCGAGGCACTGAATCCTCGCGCAAGCTTTCACATACCAACGAGTAGTTCCGATGATGCTACCCGTCGGTAATAAGACGCAACCCCCATCGGGTGAAGTGTGAGAAGGGTCTACCTTCTCGCGGACGCCGCGTGTCTCGGTAGGCTTGCGCGCATGTATGGATACGGCCAGCCCATGGACGGTGGGGCCGCTCAGCAGCAGTACGCCTCGTCGCAGCAGCAGATGGCCGGCGGTCTCGGCGGATACGGCCAGCAGGCGCCGCTCTACCCCGAGCCGTCCCCGCCCTCGCTCGCGGACGCGGTGCGCGCCTTCACCACCGGGCAGGTGACGGCCGAGGACTTCCAGCAGGTCTTCGCCACGTCCAAGGTGTACTGCCCGCGCGGCGACAACCCGGGCTTCCTGGCCCTGCACAACACCCAGCAGCCGGTGATCCCGATGTTCACCTCGCTGAAGGAGCTGCGCCGGTACGCGGGCAAGGAGTCCAAGTACTTCGTGATCACCGGCGCGGAGGTCATCGACCTTCTCCCGACCGGCTACGGCTTCGTCCTGGACATGGAGGGCGAACACCGGATGGTCTTCGACGCGAAGGCCGTCGAGCAGATGGTCGACTTCGCGATGCGGCGGATGTACGGCTAGCCGCTCCGACCCGAGGCCGCGATCTGCCGATCGCGGTGCCGTGGTGGCGGGCCGCTCCGCCGAGTTCCCGGCTTCGCCCGAGCCCGGGGACCCCCATCGCGGTGGTGGCCGCGTACCGGATACGGCCCCGCACCCCTTCGGGGCGCTGCCGAGCCGCGGCGGACCTCGGCGGACCCGCTCCGGCCGCGACCCCTGGACGGCGTCCTTCGAAGGCCGCTCCCCGGAAACTCACCCCCTGTCTGTCACAGCCATGCCATAGGCTGCCCTGTGGCAGCCGCGCCCCGCGCGCACCGCTCTTCTCGCGGTCGTGCACGGGTGCCGCGCGGCGCTCTCATCCACCCGGCCAACCCGGGTTCTCACTGGGGGTTTCATCACTGTGCGCATGCGCAGCACTTCGGTCGCGACGGCGCTCGCGGTCGTCTTCAGCTCGGCGGCGCTGAGCGTCGTGGCGGCGGGGACCGCCTCGGCGGCCGCCACCACCGTCACCAACATCGGCGGGTTCGTCGTGGACGGCGCCCTCCAGCGGGTGTTCGTCGGCGACGCGGCGAACGGCCGGATCGTCGCCTCCGACTACAACGGCACCCTCGTCGACTCGGACGCCGGCCTCGGCAGCGTCAGCGACCTGGCCCTGTCGGACGACGGCAGCACCCTGTACGCGACCCTGCCCAACACCCACCAGGTCCTCGCCCTCGACCCGGCCACGCTGGACGTGAAGACGACGTACAGCATCCCGACCGACACCGGCCCCCGCCACGTGGCCTTCACCGGCGGCAAGGCGTGGTTCTCGTACGGTGACCAGTGGGACGGCGACATCGGCTCCATCGACCCGACGGTGGACCCGGCGGGCGGTACCGACCCGGTGGCGATGGCACAGTTCCCCACCGACGGCACCTCGGTCGGCCTCTGGGGCCCGGCGCTGCTGGACACCGACCCGAACCGGCCGGGCGTGCTGGCCGTCGGCCAGACCGGCATCTCCACCGACTCCATGGCCGTTCTCGACGTCTCCGGCGGCACCGCCAAGGCCACCGCCTGGTACTTCGGCGACTACACCCTGAACAGTGGTATCGCGGACATCGACCTCGTCCCCGGCGCCGACCAGGTGCTGGTCAACGGCACCGACCGGGACGCGTGGGCGGACGGCAAGTTCAGCAAGGCCGGCTCCTACCCCGGAGCGTGGGGTGCCGACATCGCGCCGAACGGGCTGGTGGCCCAGTTCAACGCGGGCAAGGTCGCCGTCTACCGGCCCGACGCCACCAAGCCGCTGCGCACCTACAGCCTCGGCACCTCGACCGACTACGCCACCGGAAACCTGCGCTGGGCGCCGGACTCCTCGCGGATCTTCGCGCTGGCGTCGAACGGCAGTTCCTACACGCTGAAGGTCCTGACCCAGCCGACGCTCAACGTGCCGACGCTCACGGTCAACGCCCCGAGCTCGGCGCCCCGCGCCAAGAAGCTCACCGTCACCGGCAAGCTCTCGGCGACGGTTCCGCTGCCCGCCGGTGCCAGGCTCTCCGTCACCCGCACCGACATCGAGAGCCCCAGCGGCAGGACGCTCGCCGCCGTCACGGTCAAGGCGGACGGCACCTACTCCTTCGCCGACACCCCGCCGGCCGGCGGCACGGTCACGTACAAGGTGACCTACGCGGGCGACGCCGGGCACACCACCGCCACCGCCTCCGACAAGGTGGCGGTCTCCCGCACGGCGACCGGCCTGAGCCTGAACAACAACGGCAAGCTGTACAACTACGGCGCCGACGTGAAGTTCACCGCGCACCTGGGGACGACGTACAAGAACCGTTCGGTCAGGATCTACGCGGACCCCTTCGGCGGCGACAAGCCGAAGAAGCTGATCAAGACCGGCAAGGTGGACTCCCACGGCAACATCACCGCCTGGGTGGACATGACCCGCGACACGGCCGTCTCCGCGGTCTTCGACGGGGACGCCCGCTACGCGCCCAAGACCGCGAAGGTCACCGCGTACGCGCGGGTCAAGGTCTCCACCGCGGTCTCCAAGCACTACAAGACGGCGAAGATCGGCTCGACGTCGTACTACTGGTTCCACAAGAACACCGACCCGATCCTCACCACGACCATGACCTACTACCCGGGCCGCGAGCAGCGCCTGGACATCCAGGTCTACTACCAGGGCACGTGGTACACGACGGACTCCGAGTACTTCCCGGTCGCCTCGAACGGCAAGTCGGGCGTGCGCCTCGGGGCGCCGGGTGAGTCCGGGATCCGGGCGCGGGTGCGTTCGGCGTACGTCAACGGCTCGTCCGGCGACTCCGTGAACTCCACGACGTACGGCGCGTGGAAGTACCTCTACTTCAGCAACTGATCCCCTGATCGGGGGATGACCGGGCCCGGAGGGAATGTCCTCCGGGCCTTCTCCGTTAAGGGTGGCAGAAAGTTCAACGCTCAACTAAACTGGGCGCACAAGGAGGAGCCAACATGCCTGCAGTGACTGTCGAGAATCCGCTCACTCTGCCTCGGGTGGCCACCCCGGCCGACGCGGTGGCCCGTCCCGTGCTCACCGTCACGACCGCGCCGAGCGGTTTCGAGGGTGAGGGTTTCCCGGTGCGCCGGGCGTTCGCGGGGATCAACTACCGCCACCTCGACCCGTTCATCATGATGGACCAGATGGGTGAGGTGGAATACGCGCCGGGCGAGCCCAAGGGCACCCCCTGGCACCCGCACCGCGGCTTCGAGACCGTCACCTACATCATCGACGGCATCTTCGACCACCAGGACAGCAACGGCGGCGGTGGCACGATCACCAACGGCGACACCCAGTGGATGACCGCGGGCTCGGGCCTCCTGCACATCGAGGCCCCGCCGGAGCAGCTGGTCATGTCCGGCGGTCTCTTCCACGGCCTCCAGCTGTGGGTGAACCTGCCGGCCAAGGACAAGATGATGGCGCCGAGGTACCAGGACATCCGCGGCGGCAACGTCCAGCTGCTGACCACCCCCGACGGCGGCGCGCTGCTGCGCGTCATCGCCGGTGAGCTGGACGGCCACGCCGGCCCCGGCATCACGCACACCCCGATCACGATGATCCACGCCACGCTCGCCCCGGGCGCCGAGGTCACGCTGCCCTGGCGCGAGGACTTCAACGGCCTCGCCTACGTGCTGGCCGGCAAGGGCTCGGTGGGCGCCGAGCGCCGCCCGATCCACCTCGGCCAGACCGCCGTCTTCGGCAGCGGCTCCTCGCTGACCGTCCGCGCGGACGAGAAGCAGGACTCGCACACGCCGGACCTGGAGGTCGTACTCCTCGGCGGGCAGCCGATCCGTGAGCCGATGGCCCACTACGGCCCGTTCGTCATGAACACCAAGGACGAGCTCATGCAGGCCTTCGAGGACTTCCAGAAGGGCCGCCTGGGCACGGTCCCGGCCGTGCACGGCATGACCGAATCCGGCCCGCAGTCCTGACCGACACCGCCCTCCCGGGAGGCCCGACGCACCAGCGCCGGGCCTCCCGCCGTCCAACGACCTGCCCTCTTGCCCGACCGGGTCGTCTTCCGTCTTTCGGTCTGGCGTCTGGAGTGGCCGAGTTCGCCTTCCGTTCTCCGGCCTGGCGTCTGGAGTGGCCGAGTAGCCCTTCCGTCTTTCGGTCTGGGCTTTTGGGCGGCCGAGTCGCCCTCCTGCCTTCCGGTCTGGCCTCTTGGGTGGCCGAGTCGTCTTCCGTCTTTCGGCCTGGCGTCTTGGGTGGCCGGGTCGCCCTCCTGTCTTTCGGTCTGGGCTTTTGAGTGGCCGAGTCGCCTTCTGTCTTTCGGCCTCGCCTCTTGAGTGGCCGAGTCGGGTGGTGGGTGGGCGGAGGTTTCGGGGGGTCCGGGGGGCGGAGCCCCCTGGTACGGCGGCTGGGGGCGCGTTCACTCGGGAGGGGGTGTACGGCGGGGCGTTCGCCGGCCTCGCATGGTCCGCTGGACGCGTGCAGCTGTTGCCCGAGCCCGTGCGCCGTTTCGCCGCGTGGTGTGCCGTACTGCTGCTGGCCGCCGCCGTCGGATACGTCGGCATCCTGCTCTGCTCGGAGTTCCGCACCGCGGTGATCCCGGTGCTGCTCGCCCTGCTCGGCACCGCGCTCCTCGGCCCCCTGCACCGCCGGCTCGTGCAGGTCGGCGTGCACCGCTCCGTGGCCGCCGGACTCACCTGCGTCGCCGTCGCGGCCGTCGTCGGCGGTGCCGTCTACATCGTCGTCGCGGCCCTCGTCGACACCGGGGACCAGATCGTCGCCTCTCTCAAGGAGGCCGCGAAGTCCCTGGCCAAGCACTTCGGGGCCGCCGGGACCTCGCTCGGCGACCTGGCCGGCAACGCCCGGAACCTGCTGAGCAGGTTCGGCGGCACCGCCGCCTCCAACGTCATCAGCGGGGTGAGCGTCGTCGGCGAGAGCATCGCCATGGCCGTCCTCGCGCTGCTCCTCGTCTTCTTCTTCCTGCGCGACTCGCACCGGGTGGTCGACGCCATCCGCTCCGCCGCGCCCGCCTCCGGCGCCGACATGGTCGAGGCCATGGCCCGCCGTGCCTTCGAGGGCATCGAGGGCTTCATGCGCGGCACCACCGTCATCGCGTTCATCGACGCGGTCTGCATCACCGTCGGCCTGCTGGTCCTGCGCGTACCGGGGGCCTTCGGACTGGGCGCGCTCGTCCTCGTCGGCGCCTACATCCCCTACCTCGGCGCCTTCATCTCCGGTGCCGTCGCCGTCCTGGTCGCCCTCGCCGACCGCGGCTTCGTCATCGCGCTGTGGGCGCTGGGCGTCGTACTCGCCGTGCAGGTGCTGGAGGGGCATGTGCTGCAGCCCGTGATCCAGAGCCGCACCGTGCAGATGCACCCGGCGGTGGTGATGCTGGCCATCACCGGGGGCGCCTCGGTCGCCGGGATCCTCGGCATGCTGCTGGCCGTACCGCTCACCGCGGCCGCCTTCGGGGTCGTACACGAACTGCGCACCCGCTACGCGGGCGGTCAGCGTCCGCCGGCTGACGCCACGGGCTGACGCCACGGGCTGACGCCACGGGCTGACGCCCCGCGCCGACACCAGCGGCTACGACTTGACGCCCTCGTACAGCTCGAACCAGATGCTCTTGCCCTGCCCGCGCGGGTCGACGCCCCAGGCGTCCGCCAGGATCTCGATGAGCACCAGACCGCGGCCGGAGGAGGCCAGTTCGCCGGGGCGGCGCTTGTGCGGAAGGTCGTCGCCGGCGTCCGTGACCTCGATCCGCAGCCTGCGCTCGGGGGCCTGGCCGGAGACCTCGGCGAGCAGCAGCGCGTCCGCGTCGGTGTGGACGAGGACGTTCGTGAGCATCTCGGAGACCAGGAGGGCCGCGGAGTCGACCTGGTCGGGCGAGCCCCAGTCGTGCAGCAGTTCGCGCACGTGCTGGCGGGCCTCGGCGATCCGCTCGGGCTCGTCCTGGGCCACCGACAGCAGGGTCCGGCGGATCCGCGGCCGTACCGCCAGGGGTTCGTCGCCGGCCCGGCCGACGCCCGGCCGGGACAGCAGCAGGACCGCTATGTCGTCCTCGCGGCGGTCGGCCAGCGGCCCGGTGGTGTGGTGGGAGGAAGGGCCGTGCACGGCCTGGACCAGCCCGTCGGCCAGTTTCTCCAGGTCGCCGTCGTCGTGCTCCTCCATGATCGTGCGGATCCGCTGCCAGCCGCTCTCCATGTCGTGGCCGCCGGTCTCGATCAGACCGTCGGTGCACAGCATCATCGTCTCGCCCGGTTCCAGGGCGAACCGCGTCGTCGGATAGTCGGCGTCCGGGTCGATGCCGAGCGGCAGCCCGCCCGCCGTCGGCCGCCGCAGCACCGTGCCGTCGGCCATCCGGACCGTCGGGTCCAGATGCCCCGCACGGGCGATCTCCAGCACCCCGGTCGCCGGATCCGCCTCGACGTACAGGCAGGTCGCGAAGCGCAGGTCGGCGTCGTCCTCGGCGTAGGTGATCCCGTGCAGGAACCGGGAGGCCCGGGAGAGCACCGCGTCCGGGCGGTGGCCTTCCGAGGCGTAGGCGCGCAGCGCGATCCGCAGCTGGCCCATCAGGCCCGCGGCCCGTACGTCATGGCCCTGGACGTCGCCGATGACCAGGGCGTGCCGGCCGGAGGGCAGCGGGATCATGTCGTACCAGTCGCCGCCCACCTGGAGGCCGCCGCCGGTCGGTATGTAGCGGGCGGCCGTGCCCATGCCGGGTATCTCGGGGCCCAGCGTCGGCAGCATGGAGCGCTGGAGGCCGTCCGTCAGCTCCCGCTCCGAGTCCGCGATCCCGGCCCGGGACAGGGCCTGCGCCAGCATCCGGGCCACCGTGGTGAGCACGGACCGCTCGTCGGGGGTGAACGACACCGGGTAGGTGAAGCCCGCCATCCAGGCGCCCATGGTCCGGCCGGCCACCGTCAGCGGCAGGAAGGCCCAGGACCGGCGGCCGAAGCGCTCGGCGAGCGGCCAGGTCACCGGGTAGCGCGAGCGGTACTGCTCGGCGGAGGAGAGATAGACCGCCCGCCCGGTCCGTACCACCTCGGCGGCCGGGTAGTCCGTGTCCAGCGGCATGCTGGTGAAGAGGCTGTCCTCATCGATGTCCTGGCCGTGGCTGCCGGTCATCATCAGCCGGTCGCCCTTGACCCCGTAGACCACCAGCCCGTCCGGGGAGAACCCGGGCATCGACAGGCCCGCGGCGACCCGCAGCACTTCCTGCGTGGACCGCGCCTCGGCCAGTGCCCGGCCCGCGTCCAGCAGGAACGCCTCCCGGGAGCGCCGCCAGTCGCCGGTGACCGGGTGCTGGGCGGCGGTACCGGGGGACGGTTCGGAGACCTCCTGGATGGTGCCCGTCACCCGGTACACGCGCTCCTTGGAGTCGTACACCGGCCGGAAACGGCTGCGCACGGTGCGGATCAGCAGGCCCCGCTCGTCCATGACCCGCAGCCGGACTTCCCCGAGGGTCCCCTCGACCGCGGCCAGCCGGGTGATGCTGGTGTTCTCGTTCCAGTCCACGGGGTGGAACCGGGACCGGACCAGGGCCTCCGACAGGACGGACGGTTCGGCGGGCAGCCCGATCAGCCGGGCCGCCTCCGCGTCCGCGGTGACCAGACCGGTGGCGGTGTCCCAGTGCCACAGCCCGGTCGCGAGGGCGGCGAGCACGTCCTCCACGGCGGGCAGGGGCTCGCCAGTTCGCATTGCCCCACTTTAAGAAGATGAGATCGAAGACTGCCACTGTTTCCGGTGGGATAAATGGTGGGGAGGCGATCTTTGGGTGCCCGGTACCCTTGATGGGTCCGGGCCCGGTGGCCCGTCCCGGTCGAGGAGAGCACCTCGGCAGAACCCGAAGAAGAGGAACATCCGACGATGCATCGGTACAGGTCCCACACCTGC
The DNA here is from genome assembly GCF_021462265.1 of Streptomyces shenzhenensis. Classification (GTDB taxonomy): domain Bacteria; phylum Actinomycetota; class Actinomycetes; order Streptomycetales; family Streptomycetaceae; genus Streptomyces; species Streptomyces shenzhenensis. The sequence continues at coordinate 85,638 of NZ_JAJONF010000029.1, forward strand.
GGCCAGCTCCGCGCCTCTGACGTCGGCACCGACGTCCGGCTGAGCGGCTGGCTGCACAATCGGCGCGACCTGGGCGGCATCCTCTTCATCGATCTGCGCGACCACTACGGCATCACGCAGCTCGTCGCCCGCCCCGGCACCCCGGCGTACGAGGCCCTGGACAAGTTCTCCAAGGAGTCCACGGTCCGCGTCGACGGCCGCGTTGTTTCACGTGGAACCGAGAACATCAACTCCGACCTGCCCACCGGCGAGGTCGAGGTCGAGGTCGGTGAGGTCGAGCTGCTCGGCGCGGCCGCCCCGCTGCCGTTCACGATCAACACCGAGGACGGGGTCAACGAGGAGCGGCGCCTGGAGTACCGCTTCCTGGACCTGCGCCGCGAGCGCATGCACCGCAACATCATGCTGCGTACGGCCGTGATCTCGGCCATCCGCCACAAGATGGTCGCCCTCGGCTTCAACGAGATGGCCACGCCGATCCTCACCGCGACCTCCCCCGAGGGCGCCCGTGACTTCGTCGTCCCCTCCCGCCTGAACCCGGGCAAGTTCTACGCCCTGCCGCAGGCCCCGCAGCAGTTCAAGCAGCTGCTGATGATCTCCGGCTTCGACCGCTACTTCCAGATCGCGCCCTGCTTCCGCGACGAGGACGCCCGCGCCGACCGCTCGCCCGGTGAGTTCTACCAGCTCGACGTCGAGATGAGCTTCGTCGAGCAGGAGGACGTCTTCCGCCCGATCGAGCAGCTGATGACCGAGCTCTTCGAGGAGTTCGGGGGCGGCCGGCACGTCACGTCCCCCTTCCCGCGGATCCCGTTCCGTGAGGCGATGCTGAAGTACGGCTCCGACAAGCCGGACCTGCGGGCCCAGCTGGAGCTCGTCGACATCACCGACATCTTCGAGGGCTCGGAGTTCAAGGCCTTCGCCGGCAAGCACGTCCGCGCCCTGCCGGTCCCGGCGGTCCAGGACCAGCCCCGCAAGTTCTTCGACCAGCTCGGCGACTTCGCCGTCTCGCAGGGCGCCAAGGGCCTGGCCTGGGTGCGCGTCGGCGAGGACGGCTCGCTGAGCGGCCCGATCGCCAAGTTCCTCACCGAGGAGAACGTGGCCGAGCTCACCAAGCGGCTCCAGCTGGCCGCCGGGCACGCCGTCTTCTTCGGCGCGGGCGAGTTCGACGAGGTCTCCAAGATCATGGGGGCGGTGCGGGTCGAGGCCGCGCGTCGCGCCGGGCACTTCGAGGAGAACGTCTTCCGGTTCTGCTGGATCGTCGACTTCCCGATGTTCGAGAAGGACGAGGACACCGGGAAGATCGACTTCTCCCACAACCCGTTCTCCATGCCCCAGGGCGGCATGGAGGCCCTGGAGACCCAGGACCCGCTGGACATCCTCGCCTGGCAGTACGACATCGTCTGCAACGGCGTCGAGCTGTCCTCCGGCGCCATCCGGAACCACGAGCCCGACATCATGCTGAAGGCCTTCGGGATCGCGGGCTACGACGAGGAGACCGTCGAGCGCGAGTTCGCCGGCATGCTCCGCGCGCTCCGCTTCGGCGCCCCGCCGCACGGCGGCATCGCCCCGGGCGTGGACCGCATCGTCATGCTCCTCGCCGACGAGCCCAACATCCGCGAGACCATCGCGTTCCCGCTCAACGGCAACGCCCAGGACCTGATGATGGGCGCGCCGACCGAGCTGGACGAGACCCGCCTGCGCGAGCTGCACCTTTCCATCCGGAAGCCGCAGCCGAAGTAAGGCTCGAAAGAACAGCACAGCTGAAAGAAGCTGAACGAAAGGCTCGAAACCGGCGTCGGTTTCGAGCCTTTCGCCTGCGCACCGCGCATTCACAGCTCTCTCCGATGTCCCCACGGACTCCGTCCTGTCTACGGTCCCGGACCATGACAGACACCCACTCCCCCACGGATGCTCAGTCCTCCGAAGAGAAAAGGAAGTTGGCCCGTCGTACGGTCCTGGCGGCCGGCAGTGCGGCCGTGACCGCGGTGGGTGTCGGCAGCGCCTTCGCGGCGAGCGACGGCGCCACCGCCGCCGCGTCCGGTGCCAGAACCGAGGCCTCGCCGTCCGCCTCGGAGGGCGCCTGCTACACGCTCACCTCCGAACTGGTCGAAGGCCCCTACTACATCGACGCCGACAAGCTCCGCCAGGACGTCACCGAGGACCAGGCGGGCATCCCCCTGCACCTCACCCTCAAGGTGATCGACGCGGAGACCTGCAGGCCGCTCAGCAACGCGGCCGTGGACATCTGGCACTGCAACGCCTCGGGGGTCTACTCGGGGTACGAGTCGAGCGGCAGCGGCGGAGGCAGTGGCGGCGGAGGCGGCACCCCGCCGACCGGCGCGCCGACCGACGCACCGACCGGCACCCCCACCGGACCCCCGCCCGGCGGTGGCGGCGGCCACCAGGAGCCGACCGACGACACGCGGTACCTGCGCGGCACCTGGCACACCGACCGGCACGGGCACGTCACCTTCAGGACCGTCTTCCCCGGCTGGTACCGGGGCCGCTGCGTCCACATCCACGTCAAGGTGCACGTGGACGGCGAGTGGACGGACGCCGGCTACGAGGGCGGCCACACCTGCCACACCGGCCAGCTCTTCTTCGACGAGAAGTCGGTGCTGCTCTCGGCCGAGGCGGAGCCCTACGCGAGCAACACCACCACCCGTACCACCCTCGACGAGGACACCATCTACCCCGACAACGGCCACGAGGGCGGCCTGCTCCACCTCGGGTACGACCGCCACCACATCGCCCGCGGCGTCCGCGCCCACCTGACCCTGGGCGTCGAACCGGACGAGACGAACAACGGCTGACGCCGGCACCCGTGACACGGGCGCCCGGGACTCGGGAACGAGAACCCCGGGCGCCTTCGGTGCGTTCAGATCACCGAGAGCAGTCCGTCGCCGCCCAGCAGGGTGCCCCACCCCTGGGTGAGGCCGATGGCGTGCGGCGTGATGACGCGGCTGCCCGTGGCCGTCGGCCGGGTGGCGCCGCCGGGGAAGACCCAGACGGCTCCGGTGGAGTTGTTCTCGCCCGCCGCGCCGACGAACAGCTCCGGCCTGCCGTCCTTGTCGACGTCCCCGACCGAGACCGTCGTACCGAAGAAGTCGTCGGTCTCAGCGGCGCCCGGCACCCCCGCCGTGTCCTGGGAGAAGGAGTACGAGCCGGTGCCGAGGGCGCCGCCGCCGCGGCCGGGGACGACGGTGACCTGACCGGCCCTGCTCCTGGCGAGGTCCTCGTACGGCGACCCGATCACGATGTCCGCGAGGCCGTCCCGGTTCAGGTCGGCCACCGTCAGCGACCCGCCGAAGCCGTCGCCCTTCTCGCTCGCGCCGGGAACACCGGCGGTGTTCTGCGTGATCTGGACGGGCGTCGTGTTCGTCGTGACCCCCGCGGCGGAGCCGTACCAGACGAGGACGCGGCCGCCCGTCGCGCCGTCCACGCCCGCCTTCTCCGGCTCGTCCGGGTCGCCGGCCACGAGGTCGGCGAAACCGTCGCCGTTGACGTCGCCGGCGGCCACGATGAGGCCGTTGCCCCGCAGTTCGTTGCCGTACGCGGGATTCACATAGACGTCGCCGCCGCTCAGGCCGGTGTCCCGGAACGTGGCGGTGGCCAGGTCCGGTACCGCGTCGCCGTCGAAGTCACCGAGCGCGACGGACAGGGGGGACAGGGTGTTCTCGTTGTCCACGGCAGACCCGAACGTACCGCTCCGGGTGAACGGTCCGGTGAAGTACACGGTCGCGTCCATCGCGCTGACCGCGACCCGTGTCCTCGATCCGCCGCCGAGGCCGAGCGCGGCGATGTCCTCACCGTAGCGGTGCGTCGAGGACAACGGCGACGGCAGGTCCGTGCCGCTCGTCAGGCCGCTCCTGCTGCCCCAGAGCACGGTCACCGCACCGGAGTCGGTGCCCTTCGAGGTGTCCTCGTCCGGCGTTCCGACCACCAGGTCGGCGTACCCGTCCCGGTTCAGGTCCGCGGTGGCCGTGGTGGCACCGAAGGCGTCGTGGGCCTCGCTGGCACCCGGCACGCCCGCGGTGTTCTGGGTGATGGTCCTACGGCGGCTCGTCGACAGCCCGGAGGCGGAGCCGTACAGCACGACGACCGCGCCCGCGCCTTCCTTGCCGGACACGTTCGCGCCCGGCGCGGGCAGGACCGCGTCGCGGTAGCCGTCGCCGTTGAAGTCGCCGGGCACGGCGCCGTGTACGGCGGCGGCCGGGACGGCCGGCAGCAGAACGCCGCCGACCAGAGCGGCGGCCATGAACGCGGCCGCACTCCAGCTGCGCATGAGTGACCCCCTGTGGTGCGCAAGTGGAGGAACTTTAACAGCAGTTGGTTGTGTCCGGGCCGGTCAGGTGTCGTACCGGCCGTTCCAGGGCTCGCCGAAGCCCAGGTGGTCCGGGTAGAGCTCGGCCCAGCCCCCGTCCTCGTCCTCCTTCGCCACCAGTCCGAAGAACGCGCCGTCCACCACGAGCTGGAACGGGCGTATCGCGATGTCCTTGTACGTGCGCCTGGGCAGGCTGCGCAGCATGCCCGCCAGGCGTGCGCGGGCCCGCGACAGCACCGACTCGGCGCCGTCCGGGTCGAGCTGCTGCTCGGCCCAGCTGCCCGCGCACCAGATCTGGGAGTCGCGGTAGTTGCCCTCGGCGTCGAAGAGATGCAGCACCGAGTAGAGCCGTTTCTGCTGCTCCCAGCCCTCTTCGAGCCGGAACCCCTCGGGGAACGCGTAGGTGACCGACGCCAGGAACTGTCCGCCGGTGTAGTGACCGATGGCCTCGGTACGGCCGTGGGGCTCGTAGGCGATCGGGATGAGGTCGGGGATTGCCATGGCGAAACCATACGGATGTGTTGTGAGCATGCAGGTACGGGGCCGCCGCTCCTGCAAAAAAATTCACTTCTCTCCACCGGGCACGGCAGCGGGCGAGGCTGCCTCTCCGACGTCCTGAGGGGCTCCAGGCACCCGCACCCCGGCCGGTGGCACCGCGTCAGGTGGATGTCGCGACGGGCCTGCGAAGCAGGTAGCCCCACACAGAACCGAAGTTCTCGTCCTCCGGTGAGAGGGTGTCGGACCAGTTCCGCTTCTCGATGGGGGCCAGCAGCGACTCGAGGGTGCACGACCAGGCCTCGCACAGGCTGCGCAGGAAATATCCGTCCAGGTCACTCGACATCCGCCACCATCTCTTCTGCCAGGTCGCTCGGGTGTCGTTGCTCGCGGACTGGTAGGCGGTGTCGCGGTTCTCCGTGTAGGGGAAGACCTCGAACAGCGGCGAGCCGGGGTATTTCTCGCAGATGAGGATCCAGCTGTCGGGGAGCTGTACCCGCTGCCACGAGAGGTAGTGATAGACGCCTGGCGGTCGGGTGTTCCAGGCCAGCGGGGCGCCGACGGCCAGGAAGATCTGGTCATGCCGCGCGGCCCACTCGGCGATGTCGCGGGGGCGCATCGGGCCCTGTGAGGTGAGAGCGAATGCCACGTCGTCGGGGAGCGTGTCGAACGCCCGGTACAGAGTGCCGGCCAGTTCCAGCTGGAGCGGTTCGCCGAACTGTTCCGTATCGCGCAGCTGCTGTACCTGGGTCCGCATCCACTGCCGTACCTGTTCCTGGTTGGCGACCAGGTCGGCTCGGTCCCGTGAGGCACGATTCGGCCGCCCGCCGAGGTATCCGACGAAGGGCGTTGCCTGATCGGCCAGGAAACCATTGACCGTCACGATTCCCCGGTAGCGGTGACCGCCTCGGTAGTACACGCTGTTCCAGAGCGTGGCCAGTCCGATACGGGCTCCGGAATCGTCCAGCACCTCGGTGGCCCGTGCGGCGAACTCCTCGCGCATCTCCAGGCGCTGCTTCTCCTCCCCGATGCTCCAGCTGTCGAGCTCGGCGGGGTAGAGACGGTCGAAGACCTGCTCCGGGGAGGCGGTGGCGAGGGAGAACGGCGCGAGGGTGTCACCTGTGGCCGAGGCGGGCTCACGGGTGTGGATGGGAACCGAGTTCTCCAGGACCAGGCGCTGGACCAGCTGGCTGAGCCGGTCGTCCTCTGTGCGGTACAGGAGGCCCAGCGTGTCGTTGGGACTCTTCTTCAGGGTGACACGCACTGTCGTGCCCTCGGCCACCCAGCCCTGCGTGGGCATGGGCGTGAGCAGGGGACGGTGCGAGGGTCCCTTCAAGGTGAGACGCCGGGCGTCCTGGACCGAGGCGTCGTAACGGCGGGTGATCAGTTCCACGTGGTCGCCGAGCAGGAAGACCGAGAAGAAGCCGATACCGAACCGGCCACTGGGTTTGAAGCCGCCGCTGGCCAGTCCGGGCAGGCGGTTGCGGAGGCCGGGGGAGCTCCAGCCGCTGTTGCCGAAGTCCAGCAGGCCGTGGGTGAGCGTCTCCTCGTCCATGCCCACTCCGTTGTCACAGACTTCCAGGCGCCAGGAACCGCTCGTCTCGGTCAGGCGGATCTCGATCCGTCCGTCGGTGAAGTCCGGCTGCAGAGCCTGGCGGGCGAGGATGGCGTCCTGGGCGTTCTGAACGAGTTCACGTACCCCGACCTCCGGTTCGTTGCCGTAGAGCTGCTCTCCGCCCAGACTCTTGACCAGGGCGGGGACGTCGGAGACCTTGATGGTCGCGTCGATGGGGCGCCAGCCTTGCACCGGGAAATGCTCGGCGAAGCGCTCGGGGGAGTCGACTCCGGCGACGGCGCGGGCCGCGAGCCGGTCTTTGCCGAGGTCGTGCAGGAGAGCGTCGACCGCTTTCAGCTCCTGGTCGATACCGCGCAGATAGCCGAGGGCCAGCCACCAGGAGGACGCGTCCTCCGGGAGGAAGGGCCGCTGCGAGGTGTACGTGACCCGGTCGCCGTTCAGGTCCGGGCGCCCGGTGTAGGTCTGGAAACGCCAGTGCTCGCGGGAGGACTCCTGCGGATTGCGGAGCGCGAACAGCAGGGTGGGAGCACGCCGGCCGTCGATCTGGGCCGCGTCCGCCAGCCGTAGGATGCAGGCCAGCTTGAGCGGATCGATGGTCCAGTCACGCGACTGCCACGGCCATGAATTCAGCCTGCGACGGAACTCGTCGGCGAGTCGGTCGACCGGCCACCAGTGGCTGGCCGCGAGGCTGCCGATCAGCGGACCGTACGCCTCCCGTAACCGGACGTCGTCGATGAGGTAGATGTCGTTGCCCGCGCTGGATCTCCAAGCCTGGTCCACCAGCCGGCGTGCCTGCTCGGCATGTGATTCACGGATCGCTGTGACACGGCAGGCGGCGGCGATCTCAGCAGGTGGGGCGTCGAGCTGTTCCTGGTCCGGCCAGCATCCCTCCTGGCGGTAGTAGGCCACCGACAGCAGGTCGCGCCATCGCTCCTCGCCCAGAGACGCGGGTACACCCGGCGCGTACGCGGCCTCCCCCATCGCCGCATCGTGCAGCACGAACGCGCAGCCCAGCACGTAGGCTTCAGCGGGATTGAGCGTCACCTCCTTTCCGCAGACGAGATCGGCCGTTTCCCACAGGGCGTCCACATGACTGATGTCGTGAACGGTGAAATCGGGCACGCTGCGAGCGTTCTCCTGAAGCAGCGTGGCTGCTTCCTGCCGCAGTTTCAGATACGACGTGCGCAACCGCTCGCGCTGTTCGGAGTGCGGGTCGTCACCTGGGCACGCGGCAAGAGTGCTCTGCCACAGGGACGTGCTGGTGTAGTCGTGCTCTGACACCGGGGACGATCACCTCATCGCGGGCAGGAGGAAGAGTGCGGCGATCAACCACATCGCGATCACCGATACGACGATGAAGAGCAGGACGTAGGTTTCGTACCAGCGCGGGAAGTTGCCCGGCCGGGGGCGTTTACGGAAGCCGGGGCCGACGATCTCGTCGGTGATGTCGCACTCTTCGTTGCGGTAGTCCAGCCAGTTCATCGCGCCCACCACGATGAGGGTGCCGGTGAACGCGGCGACGACGGTGACGAGGGCGAGCAACCCGATCACTCCGCCTCGCGCGGTGGCCGGTGCCAGATTCCACTTCCGGTAACCGACGAACAGGGCGAGAGCCGCACTGACCAGTGCGGTGGCGAGCGTCTGATAGAGGGCGAGGAAGCGGTACGCGTTCTCGTTCACCATGTGGATCTGCTGGAGGATGTAGCGGTAGCGCTCCAGCGCGAACTCGTTGCGGACCGCAGCCGTCTCCGGCCTGGTCTCCCCCGGTGCCGTCATCGCCCCCCACCTGTCCGGTTCAGCAGCATAGGCAACTCACGGCTGCCCGGCTTCAGTTTCGCCGACACTTGTGGACCGGACCAGGGCGCCGCAGGGAGACCGGCCGTCGATCACGACTTCCACGCCGAGACCACCTCCCGTGGCCCCCAGACCAGTCCGACCGCGTCGGCGGTCACGGCGGGCGTGGTACCGGACAGGGATACGACGGCCAGGTCGGCCGCCGTCTTGGTGCCGAAGCCGGGGATCTCCCTGGCGCCATGGGCGAGGGCGTTCAGGTCCTGCCGGCCGAAGGGGGTGGTCAGCCACTTCACGGACCCCGCGAAGAAGACGGTGCCGGCGACGGGGGCGCGGTCGGCCCCGACGAGGTCGATCTCCGGTGCGAACCGGCGGTTCCACCAGCCGCCGACGACCTCGGTGTCGGGCCAGGGGAAGTCCCCCGTCGCGGCGACGAGTTCCAGCGCCTCACGGATCAGGGGCTCGACGGCCCGGCCGCGCCAGGCGGCCCAGCGCCGCTCGACCACCCGGTAGGCCCCCTCGGGGCGACCGCGCCGAGACAGCTCCTGGGCGGAGCGGGTGGCAGCCAGGTAGAGCCGGAGACTGCTGTCGGCCACACGGTAGAGGGCGGGTTTGCCCGGCTTGGCCGAGAGAGGGATGTCCGATGCGAGGACCCGCTTCTCTTCGGTGAGCCGGCGGAGGAGAGGGGACAGTATCCCGGACGGCAGGGCCCCGCTCTGGCTGCCTGCCGTCGCCGCGACGTTCGCGTGTGTACGGTCACCGCTGCCCACTGCCTCCAGCACCCGGCGGGCCTGGTCGGGCGCCGGGAACTCGGCCAACAGGGCGGCCTCGGGAACGCCGAACAGCGCGGAGGCCGGATCGGCGCACTCGGACTTGATGAAGTCGAGTGCGGGAGTGCCGTGCGGCCAGGCGCGCAGGATTCCCGGCAGGCCGCCGGAGACGAGGTGCGCGTCGATGGCGTCGGCTGCTACCAGGCCCAGTGCGCTGCCTGTCTCCGCCGGATTGAGCGGACCGAGGATGAACGCGTCGGCGCGCCCGTAGAAGGGGCGATCATACGCGGTGAACCGCTCCATCATGTGCAGATTGCTGCCGAGCAGGAGAAGCAGGACAGGACGGCCGGACAGCAGCCGGTCCCAGGCGGTTTGCAGTGCGCCGTCGAACACGGGGTCCTGCTCGGCGAGCCAGGGAAGTTCGTCGAGGACGACGATGCTGGGCGTGTCGGGCAGCAGGGCCGCAAGGGTACGGAAGGCGTCGGGCCAGTTGGTGGGGGCTGCCGTGGGTACGAGTTCCGGGTCGGAGGGAAGTGAGGACTCACGCAGCTCCGCGGTGAAGTCGGCGATGCCCTCCAGGGGTGAGGCGCCCTTGGTCGCGGTGAAGAAGACGTACGGACGCCGGGCCCGGTCGCAGAACTCCTGGACGAGCCGTGATTTCCCGACCTGTCGCCGTCCACGGATGGCGACCGCCGCTCCGGCCCCCTGCGCTCTGATTCGTTCGAGCCGCTTCTCCAGCACGGCGAGTTCGGCATGTCGGCCTACGAAGGGAGCGGTGGGCATGGAGCCTCCCGGGTGCCACGCGAGCGCTAGGTAGATTACTTCTACGTAGATTACTTCTACATAAAGCTCCGGGTCGTCTCGTGCCTGGGTTCGCCGCACGCACGGGGAAGGGCCGGCGGGAGGGGGTCCTCCAGCCGGCCCTTCGGGGCTGGTGCGGGGGCGAGGCGGAGCCGGGCACCCGTCCGGATGCTAGGCGGTCGGCTTCTCTTCCAGGCGTGGGAAGAGGATCGCTCCCTTGGTGACGACCGAACCGGCCGGCAGCCTGCCCCAGGTTCCGGCCTCCTGGACCTTCTGGTCCGCGACCGTGCCGAGGGCCGGCTCCGCGCCCAAGGAGTCCCAGAGCTTCTGAGAGGTGTCCGGCATGACGGGGTTGAGGAGTACCGCGACCCCGCGGAGCGATTCGGCGGCGGTGTAGAGGATCGTCGCGAGACGGGCCCTGCCCTCGGCGGAGTCGTCCTTGGCGACCTTCCACGGCTCCTGCTCGGTGAGGTAGCCGTTGACCTGCTTGACGAAGTCGAAGACGGCCAGGATGCCGCCCTGGAAGTCCAGCTCGTCACCGATACGGCGGTCCGCTTCGGCGACGGCCTTCGCCAGACCCTCGTGGACGGCCTTCTCCGCCTCGCCGTCAGCCGCCGGGGCGGGCAGTTCGCCGCCGAAGTACTTGCCGACCATGGCCGCCACCCGGGAGGCGAGGTTGCCGTAGTCGTTCGCCAGCTCGCTGGTGTAGCGGGCGGAGAAGTCCTCCCAGGAGAACGAGCCGTCCTGGCCGAAGGCGATCGCACGCAGGAAGTACCAGCGGTACGCGTCCACGCCGAAGTGCGAGGTCAGGTCCTGCGGCTTGATGCCGGTCAGGTTCGACTTCGACATCTTCTCGCCGCCGACCATCAGCCAGCCGTTCGCGGCGACCCTGCCCGGCAGCGGCAGGCCCTGGGCCATCAGCATGGCCGGCCAGATCACCGCGTGGAAGCGCAGGATGTCCTTGCCGACCAGGTGTACATCGGCCGGGAAGGTGTCCTCGAACTTCGCCTGGTTCTCGTTGTAACCGACCGCCGTGGCGTAGTTCAGCAGCGCGTCGACCCACACGTAGATCACGTGCTTCGCGTCCCACGGGATCGGGATGCCCCAGTCGAAGGTCGAGCGGGAGATGGAGAGGTCCTGCAGGCCCTGGCGGACGAAGTTCACGACCTCGTTGCGCGCCGATTCGGGCTGGATGAAGCCCGGGTTCGCCTCGTAGTGGGCGAGGAGCTTGTCGCCGTAATCGCTCAGCTTGAAGAAGTAGTTCTCCTCGCTGAGGATCTCCACGGGCGTCTTGTGGATCGGGCACAGCTTCTGGCCGGCGAAGTCACCTTCGCCGTCGAGCAGTTCGCCGGGGAGTTTGTACTCCTCGCAGCCGACGCAGTACGGCCCTTCGTAGCCGCCCTTGTAGATCTCGCCCTTGTCGTACAGGTCCTGCACGAACTCCTGTACGCGGTCCGTGTGCCGCTTCTGCGTGGTGCGGATGAAATCGTCATTCGCGATCTCGAGGTGCTCCCACAGGGGCTTCCACGACTCCGTGACGAGCTTGTCGGCCCATTCCTGCGGGGTGACCCCGTTGGTCTGGGCCGTGCGCATGATCTTCTGACCGTGCTCGTCCGTGCCGGTGAGGAACCACACCTTCTCGCCGCGCTGACGGTGCCAGCGGGAGAGCACGTCGCCTGCGACGGTCGTGTAGGCGTGGCCCAGGTGAGGAGCGTCGTTGACGTAATAGATGGGGGTGGTGACGTAGTACGCCTTTCCACCCTGCTTCTCGGATCCAGTGGCCGCCATAGGTCGAAATCCTACTTGGCCCGAGGAGATCGACTCACAGGCGTTTCGGGGGGTGGACCGGCAGCTTCCGGTTCACCCCCCGAAACGCACTGCGTGTCGCCGCGGCTCCTACGGGCGCCAGTCGATCAGGAGACCGTCGTAGAGTTCCGCGTCCGTGAGCTCCAGGGGGGTCGGGCCCGCGTGGAAGAAGGCCGCGTTGCCGGTCTTCAGCTTGCGGAGGTAGTCGAAGGCCTTGTTCTCGTGCTCGCCGAAGGCGACGAAGGAGAAGAAGACGGCGGGGTGGGACTTCGCGGCGTCCGTGAGGGACTGGGTGGCGGGGGTCTTGGCGTCCGGGGCGCCGTCGGTCTGGAAGACGACGAGGGCGGGGGCGCCGGGGGCCTGGGTCTTGTCGTAGTGCGCGAGTACGGCTTCGACGGCGGCGTGGTAGCTGGTACGGCCCATGCGGCCGAGGCCGGCGTGGGCCTCGTCGATCGCGTTCTCGGGGGAGGCGGGGGTGAGGTCGGTGGTGCCGTCGACCTCGGTGGAGAAGAAGACCACGTGGACGGAGGGGGTCTCGCCGGCCGGGGTGAGCCGGGTGGCGAGGGCGAGGGTCTGGTCGGCGAGGGCCGCGGCGGAGCCGTCCTTGTAGTACGGGCGCATGCTCGCGGAGCGGTCGAGGACGAGGTAGGCGGCGGCGAGGGTGCCGGTGAGGCCGGCCTTGGCGAGGGCGGAGGTGGCGGCGTCGCCGGGGGCGTCGGCCTCGGCTTCGCCTTCGGCGGGAGTGCTCCCGCCCGCACCACCCGTGACGGTTTCGTGGTCGGGTGCGGGTGGCCCCTGTGGGGCGGATTCGCCGTCGGCGGCTGCGGCGGCGGGTTCGGGGACGGCGGCGGGCTCCGGGGTGGCGGTCCCGGCCGCCGCCTCGGCCGGTTCGGCCTCCGCCTCGGGGGCGGACTCGGACGCGGACTCGGGCTCGGGCTCGGGCTCGGGCGTCGGTTCGGCGGCCGCCTCGGCGACCGGCTCCGGCGTCGCCTCGGGCTCCGGCTCGGCTTCGGTGTCCGCCTTCGCGACCGGCTCGGGTTCGGACTCGGGAGCCGGGTCGATCACCGCCTCCGGCTTCCCCTCCCCCTCGGCCACGGCTTCGGCTTCCGGCGTCGGCTCGGCCTCGGTCTTTGCGGCGGGCTCGGCCTCGGCCTGCGGCTCCGGCGTCGGTTCGGCTGCCGGCTCCGCGGCCACTTCAGCGACCGGCTCGACCTCGGCCTCCGGCTCCGCGGCCGCCTCTGCCACCGGCTCCGGTTCGACCACCGCCTCGACCACGACCTCGGCCTTTACGGCGGCCTCGGCCTCGGTCTCCGATTCCGGCGTCGGTTCGGCCTCGGTCTTCGCGGCGGGCTCGGCCTCGGCTTCCGGTTCCGGGGCCTCCTCCTCCTTCGCCTCTGTCGGCAGCTCCGGCTCGGCTTCCGCCACCGGCTCTGCCGCCTCGACCTCAACCTCGACCTTGATCACCGGCTCCGCGACCTCGGCCTCGGGTGCCGTCTCGATGTCAGGTGCCGCCTTGGGCTCGGTCTCAGCCGGCGCTGGCTCGGCCTCAGCCTCAGCCGGCACCGGCTCGGCCTCGGCCTCAGTCGATGTGGCGGGCTCCGGCTTGATCTCGACCTCCGGTTCGATCAGGCGCGTCGCCTGCTTCGGAACCGTGATGTTGTCGAAAGCGGCGGAGACCAGATCGTGTTCGTCGGTCGTTGCAAGGCGGGGCTCCGGAACCGCCGCCGGGGCTTCCGGTTCCGGTGTCGGCGCTTCCTGCTTCGACTGCGAAGGGAGCTGGTCTGCACCCTCTGCCTCGGCGGGGCGCGGCTTTCGCGACCGGCCGAATGCATTCCGCAGGAGAGTGAGAATGCCCATGTGTGCAACCCTTCGCGTGAGTTGATACCCGTCAATCGCTGGCCAGGACGGACACGTAAGGTTAGCGGCCCCAGGTTGCGATCTTGGGGAGGGTCGATGACTCCTGTCGGGCGTAGGGACGGTCGAGTCCCAGCCCGTTCTCAAGTCCCCCTCGGCTTCGCCCGGTTCTTCTTCCGTTCGCCGGGCGGCCGTTCGTGTGCGCGGCTTCGATGTCACGCTTGCGCCAAGATTTCGCAACAATGGGGCAAAAGGGTGCGTTCAGTGCGGGGAGGCGATCGCCCTGGCCGCCGCCACCTCCTGGCGCAGTGGTTCCAGGACGCTGTCCGGTGGGCCGGTGAGGTCCGTGCGGACCGCGACGAGGGTCTCCGAGCGGCGGACGCCCTCCGCCAGCTCGCGCAGTTGCAGGGTCACCTGATCGACCTCGGCCCGGTCCGGGGGCGGTGCTCCGTGTCGTACCCGGACCCGGGCGGCCGTCGTCGCGTCGACGATGCGTTCCACGGCGACGACCAGGGGCCACCAGGCGGCCGCCCGGCGGCCGGTGGGCGGGGGTTCGCTCAGGGCGCGCTGGAACTCGGTGCGGATCACGGACAGATCGCGGTAGAGGCGGCGGCGCATCCGGGCCCGGGCGGCGGGGTCCGCGCCCACGCCGAAGGCCAGCTCGACGTAGGCCGCGGTGTCCGCCACCGCGTCGGCCAGCCGGTCGCCGACCCGGGTGCGCCAGCTCTCCGGCCAGAGCAGGTAACCGGCGATCAGCGCGATCGCGCAGCCCATCAGGGAGTCGAGGAGGCGGGGTAGGAGCAGGGCCGTGCCCTGGTGGTTCAGCAGGTCGGAGAGGAGCAGGATGACCGGGGTGATCGCCGCCGTCTGGAAGCCGTAGCCCCGGGGGGTCAGGGTGGGGACCAGCGGGGCCAGGAGGGCCATCACCGGCACGTCCCACCAGCCGCGGGGTACGACGGTGAGGACCGTCGCCGCCACCACCAGGCCCGCCACCGTGCCCAGCGCGCGCAGCAGGGCGCGGGAGAAGACCGAGCCGAAGTCGGGCTTGAGGACGAAGGTGATGGTGAGGGCGACCCAGTAGGAGCGCGGGACCGGTACCAGCGAGACCAGGGCCTGGGCGATGCCGATGCACAGGGCGAGACGGAGGCCGTAGCGCCAGGAGTTGGCGGACAGGATCACGTTGCGGGCGGCCCGGGCGGTGCGGATGCCGAGGGTCGCGGGGCGGCCCAGGCGGTCGTCGATGCCCCGGGGGTCGACGTCGGGGGTGGTGGCGACCTCGGCCACGTGCCGCACGGCGTGGTCGACGGCACGGCCGGTCTCGTTGCCGGGCTCGGGCAGGTGCAGCCCTATCGGGCCGGTGTAACCGGTCTCGATGGCGCCGGCGATGTGCAGCACCGCCGCCGGGACCTCCGGCGGCAGCGGCCTTCCGGCGAGGCGGGCGAGCCGGACGGCGGGGGCGGCCTCCACCACCGGGGTGATCGCGTTCAACTGGGCCAGCATTCGGGTGAGTTCGCGGCTGCGGCCGCGGTACCGGGCGCGCCGGGCCAGGATCAGGTCGTATGCCTGGTTCAGCGACTGGGTGACGGTGTGCCGGGCGCGGTCGTACGCCTCGCCGTCGTCGGAGTCGCAGACGGACAGCAGGTCGGCGACCGTGCGGTAGGTGGCGGCGACCGCCGAGCGTTCCGGTACGCCCGAGCGCAGTGGCCAGGCCAGCAGGGCGAGGAGCAGGACCAGCAGGCCGCCGCCGGTCATCAGCACCGGCGTGAGCCACCAGGCGCCGGGCAGCGGCAGGCCCGCGCCGATCACGGAGTTGAGCAGGAGGAGGAGACCGGAGACGGAGGACACCGCGCCGATCGTCGAGATCATCCCGGAGAGCAGCGCGATGCCGGTGACGACGGCGACCGTGAGCCAGCCCTGGCCGTAGACCAGGGAGCCGGCGGTGACGCCGACGGCGCCGAACAGCTGCGGGACCGCGATGTTGAGGATCCGCATCCGGTAGGCGTCGGCGGTGTCGCCGATGACCCCGGACAGGGCGCCCATCGAGGCGAGCGCCCCGTACGCGGGCTGTCCGGCCGCGAGTCCGACGGCGAGCGGGAGGCTCATGGCGGTGGCGGCGCGGGCGACGGCGGCCCAGTTGAGGGGGGCTGCCTGCTGGGGCCGGAGGTTCCGTACCAGCCAGTCGGGAGGGGTGAGGCCGATGGGAAGCTCGCGGGACATGCGCCCATTATCGAGGGACTCGGGGACGGTGCCGGTGGCGGGTGAGAGCCACCACGAGGGCGCGGTGGGCCGCCGCGTCACCCGCCGGGGATCACGAAGGCCTCGTCCACCCGGGCCAGGAAGTCCCCCAGCACCCGGTTGAACTCCTGCGGGCGTTCCAGGTTGGGCAGGTGGGCCGCCCCGTCGATGACGTGCAGGGCCGAGTCGGGGAGGAGGGCGTGCATCGCCTCGGCGTCGGAGACCGGGGTGTACTCGTCGTCCGCGCCGACGACGACCAGAGCGGGGACCGTGACCCTGGTCAGCAGGGGGCGGTAGTCGGGGCGTTCGGCACGGCCGCGGAGGGCCGCTGCCGCGCCCTCCGGGTTCGTGGCCGTCATCATGCGGTGGACGTGGGCCTTCACGTCGGGGTGGGCGCGCGGCGCGACCATCTTCTCCAGGACCTCGTCGGCGTAGCCGCGCATGCCGTCGCGGAGGAGGCGGTCGGCCATGGCGTTCCGGGTCCGTCTGCCCTCCGGGGTCTCGGGGTCGGCGAACGTGTCCGCCAGGACCAGGCCCCGGATCCGGGCGGGGCCGAGGCGGCCGTAGCACTCCATCGCGATCTGGCCGCCCATGGAGAGGCCGGCGAGAACGCAGGTCGTCACGCCCAGTGCGTCGAGGAGTTCCGCCAGGTCCGCCGCGAATCGGGAGAGCGGGGTGATGCCCGGGGTGAGCGGGGAGGCGCCGTAGCCGCGCAGGTCGGGGACGATGACGCGGCGGGCGGGGGCGAAGGCCGTCCGCTGGGGGTGCCACATCGTGCGGTCGAAGGGGTGGCCGTGGACGAGGAGGAGAGGGGTGCGGGGAGTTCGCGGGTTGTCGTCGTCGTGGGCGAGGCAGGGGGGCATGCGATCGACCCTAGGGATCCGCGACTTCTCGGTGCAATAGAATCTTTGCCCTCGGTGCAATGAGGGTGGAGGGGGAGCGTGGACGACTTCCGGGGGATCGCGGACAGGATCGCGCTGGACATCGCGCGGGGGCGGCTGCGGGCCGGGCAGCGGCTGCCGCCGCAGCGGGCGTTCGCGCGGCGGCACGGGATCGCCGCCTCGACCGCCGGGCGGGTGTACGCCGAACTGGTGCGGCGCGGGCTGGTGGTGGGCGAGGTCGGACGGGGCACCTTCGTGCGGGCCGCGCCACCCGCACCGCAGGGACAGGCGCTGGTCGAGGACGGTGCCGCGCGGGTCAATCTGGAGCTCAACTACCCCTCTGTACCAGGGCAGTCGGAGCTGCTGGCCCCGGCTCTCGCTCCCCTGCTGCGGCCCGACGCGCTCACCGACGCGCTGCGGCCGGCCGCCGCCGCCGGCACCCCGCACGCCCGGGAGGCCGCCGCCGCGCTGCTCGCCACCGGCGGCTGGCGGCCCGACCCCGGCCGCGTCCTCTTCACCGGCAACGCCCGGCAGGCCGTCGCCGCCACCCTGGGGTCCCTGGTCCGGCCGGGTGGCCGGGTCGGGGTGGAGCCGCTTACGTATCCGCTGGTCAAGGAGATCGCGGGGCGGCTCGGCGTGACGCTCGTCCCGGTGCGGGCGGACGAGGAGGGGCCGGTCGTCGAGTCCGTCCTGGCCGTGCACCGGACCGCCCCGCTCTCCGCGCTCTACCTCCAGCCGACCCTGCACAACCCGACCTCGGTGACCGTCCCGGCCGAGCGCCGGATCCACCTGGCACGTGCGGTGAGCGACTTGGGGCTGCCGGTCGTGGAGGACCGGATCTGGTCGTTTCTGCACGACGGCCCCGAACCGCCGCTCGCCGCCCTCGCGCCGGGGCTCGTCCATCTCGTCGACGGGCTCTCCAAGCGGGTCGCGCCCGGTCTCACCGCCGGGTTCGCCGTCGTACCGGAGGACCGGGTGGGGGCGGTGGCGGCCGCCGTGCGCTCCGGAGGGTGGAGCGCGGGGGCGTTCGCGTTGGAGGCGGCCGTGCGGTGGATCGGGGACGGGACCGTGGCGCGGCTCGTGGCGGCCAAGCGGGAGCAGGCGGCGCGCCGGCAGCGGCTCGCCCGCGAGGCGCTGACGGGGTTCGCCGTACGGTCCGATCCGGCAGGGTATTTCGCCTGGTGGGAGCTGCCCGAGCCGTGGCGGGCCGACGGTTTCACGGCGGCCGCGGCCGACCTTGGGATCGCGGTCACGCCGGGTACCGCGTTCCGCGTCGACCCGAAGCGGACGCCGGACGCGGTACGGATCGGGCTCGCGTCGGCGACGGAGCCGGAGCTGGTGGGGGCGCTGCGGACGCTGGCCGGCCTCGCGGCGGGCGGCGGGACCGCGGGGCGGTGAACGGCATGAAAGGCAGGGGGAGACCGGCCGTGCGGGTGACGGCGGTGCGGCGCGCGGGGAGGCGGTCAGTCCAGGCGGTTCGTCCGGCGGGAGCTCCCGCGGACGCGTCGGTCACCGGTGTTCTGGGCCGGTGTTGTGTACCGGTGTCCCGTACCCGCGTCCCGTACCGGGCCGTTGCCGCGTCGGGGTGGCCGGCCGGGGTGCCCGCCGGGTGACTCCCGGAGAAGCGGCCGGTCATCTGACGGTCATGTTCTCGTCAGGAGCCTGCGGATCCGCGCTCACGGACGCGGAATCGGCTGCGCCGGGGACCTGCGGCCGCGCCCTCCGCCGCCTGGACGGGCGCAGCCGGCCACTGGTCCAGGCCGCCGCGGCCACCGTCAGGCCGAGCGCCAGGAGCAGCCAGGAGACCGTGCGCAGGGTGGACGTCAGGGCGTCGTAGACGGCGGCCGCGGCCGGGTGTGAGACATCCGGCGGCAGGTCGTCCAGGGTGAGCCGGCGGCCGATGGCCAGGGCGAGGCCGAGCAGGGCGCCGCCCAGGGCCGTGCCCAGCGCGGTCGCCGTGACGGCACGGCGGCGGCGGACGGCGAGGGCGATGCCGCCGACCGCGAAGACGACGGCCGCGACGGGCAGCCAGAAGCCGGCGACTTCGAGCACGTGGAACCCCTTCCGGAGCCGGTCCAGTTCGGCGGCCGGGAGTACGGCGACGGCCGTGTGCTGGACCGGGATACGGGCCGCGAGCGGCACATGGTCCTGGGTGAGCTGGTCCCTGACCTGGGCGGTGACCGGAGCGAGGTCGACGGTCACGGCCTCCTCGCGCTCACTGTGGAGCGCGCGCAGCACGGCGTCATGGGTGGCCCGGTTGCCGGCGTCCCAGGCCAGCCGGAACGCCCGGGTCTGGGTGAAGGAGCGGACCGCGTCGCGCACGAACGGCGCGACCGTGCCGCGCATCGGCCGGCCGACGTCCACCTCGCGCATGATGCCGTCGCCGACGGTGTCCGCCACGGCGTCCCGGACATCCGGGTCGTCGGCCAGCGGTGCCATCGTGCTGACGTACTGTCCGGTGTCCACCAGCCCGTACGCCGCCCAGGCCGCGAGCGCGCCGAACGGCAGCAGCAGACAGGCCAGCGCGATCAGCAGGGCCGACAGGGCGCGTCGCAGACGTGCGGGCGGCGCGGGCCAGGGGGACCCTGGAGACCCCGGGAGCACTGAGGGTACTGAGGGCACGTCTCCAGGCAAGCCCCTGAAGGCCGGTCAGGCGAGCGGGGTGACTGCATTCGGGGCATCCCGCGGGCCCGGCGCCGAGCCGAACGGGTGGTACGACGGCCCCGGCGCGCTCGAACCCTAGGGGCGCCGCGCTCCGGTGGAGGGCTGACCCGAACGGGTGTTTCATGGTTTGGGAGCGTCGTCGGGTGCCCGCAGTGGCCCCGGCGACCGGTGAGGGGAACAAGGGGAACACGTGGGCCCCGGCCGTGGGGGCCAGGGCCCACGCGTACCCGGCGGGGCGCCGCTACCGGACGCGGTGTCCGGCCACGTCCTCGTGCGTGTAGAACCGGTAGAACATCCAGATGAACGTCACCGCCGCGACCGCGACCGACATGCCGACGGACCGGATGACCGCCTCGCCGGTCTGGCTGTACAGGAAGCCGAAGGCGATGCCCATGAACGCCGTCCACACCAGCGCGTGCAGTTCTCGCGGCAGCCGGGGCGAATAGGTCAGCACGGCGAACAGCACCACCGCGAAGACGAGCGCGGTCAGGAAGCCGAACAGCAGGTTCCAGCCCGTGATGGGCCCGCCGCTGCGCCGGTTGGCGGCGGCCCAGTAGCCGTAGATCAGCCCGGTCGCGATCGGCATCGCCACCCGGGACCTGGCGTGCGCCGACGCGCTGAACACGTCGGGCGTACGGCCGCTCCGGGGCATCCTGCCGGACGTGGGTGCCGCTTGAGCCATGAGCGTCTCCTCTCTCCTCGCCCCCGCCTTCCAGGGCACACCTGCGGGTACCCCCTGGCAAGTCGGTCGGCACGTCCCGTTACGACATGCGATGCGCACCCGCCCGTGTTTCCCTGGCTCTCGTGAGGGACCACCAGGCGCTGCGGCGGCGGCAGGAACTGCTGCGGGCCCGGGGGCGGAGCATCGCCTGGGTGGCGCCGCTGCTGCTGCTCGCCGGGATCACGGCGGCCGACCTCTACACCACGGAGCGGTTCCGGATCATCTCCTGGATCGTCCTGGTCCCCGGTATCGCTGCGGCGCTCTGCGGGGTGTGGACGACGGCGGTCTTCGCGGTGCTGTCGATGCTCGACTACATCGCCGTGGACAACGTCTTTCCCCACGAGTCCCAGGCCGAAATGCCCGACTTCGTCCTGGTCGGCTGTGCGGGGCTGCTGGCCGTCCTCGCCTGCGTGGTCCGCAGGAACGGCGAACGGCGGATGCTGCACATGCGGGACATCGCCGAGACGACCCGGCGTACCGTGCTGCGGCCGCTGCCGCCGGAGTGGGCCGGGCTGGACCACGCGGCGGCGTATCTCGCCGCCGACACCGAGGCCCGGGTGGGCGGCGACTTCTACGACATCCAGCCGGGGCCGCACGGCACGCGGGTGCTGGTCGGGGACGTCCAGGGCAAGGGGCTGGGGGCGGTGGAGACCGCGGCGGCGCTGCTGGGGACGTTCCGGGAGGCGGGCTACCACGAACGGGACCTCGCGACGGTGGCCGACCGGCTGGAGACCCGGATGGTCCGGCACCGGAACCACACGGCGGCGCTGGGCCGAGGCGACGGCGACCGCTTCGCCACGGCGGTCCTGCTGGGGTTTCCGCCGGACGCCCCGCACCTCGTGGAGCTGATCAACTTCGGCCACGAGCCGCCGCTGGCGGTGGGGCCGACGGGGGTACGAGCGCTGCCGTCGGGCGGCGGACTGCCCCTCGGCATGGCCGGCCTGACGACGGCGACCGGGCCGCCACCGACCCTGACGGCCGCCCTCGCCCCCGACGAGACCCTCCTCATCACCACGGACGGCGTGACCGAGGCCAGGAACGCGGACGGCGCGTTCTACGCCCTGCCCGAGGCGGTCGCCCAGGCCCCCGCCGTCGACCCCGCCCACCTCGTCGCCCACATCCGCGACGGCGTACTCCGCCACAGCCGCGGTCACCTGTCCGACGACACCACGATCTTCGCGGTACGCCGCACCGGGACGCTTTGAGAGTGCCCGTCAGGGGCGCGGGGAACTGCGCGCTCAGCCACGACGCAGCGGCACACCGCACTCATCCCATGCGCCACGGCGAGCACCGGCAGTTCGACACCGCCGAGTACCACCGTCGTGGCTGAGCACCGTCGCGGCGGCGGACAAGGGGCGGCGTGAAGAAGGGGCGGCGGAGAGGAGCGGGAGGAGGACGGGAAGGGGAGGCGTGGAGGGGGAAGGGGGCGGAGGGGAGGGGCGGCGAGGGAACGGGGCGGCGGAGGGGGAGCGGGGTCGGTGTGGAGGGGGGTAGGGGGGCGGGGTCCGGTGTGGGTGGTTCGGGGGTGGAAGGGCGGGGTGTCGAACGGGAGTGGGGGCGGGAGGGGTGGTCCTGGGGGCGTCGGTGGTGGTCGTACCGGTTGTTAACCTGCCCAAACCTCCCTCGCGCGCCCCGCTTTGCAAGCGCAGCGGTTAACGTGCTGGACGTAAGTGAAACCGGGGAACACAGGGGGAGGGCCCGATGCCCGGAACCGTGCTGCTGCTCGCGGCCTCGCCGACCGGCAAAGGGCGTCTGGTGGACGCGGCCTCCGTGCTCCCCGTGCTCGCGGCCGTGCCCCCGTCGATACTCTCCGGCACCGAGACCGCCAACGTCGTCGAACTCGCGGACCCGCTGGAGCCGCAGGCCGTGCTGACCAGGCTGCGGGCCGCCGCGGCGGCGCCCGGTCCGCTGACCGTGTTCGTCACGGGCCAGCTGCACCTGGACCGCAGGCAGCGGCTGCCGCATCTCGCGCTGGCCCGGACCACGCCCACCACCGTCCGCTACACCGGCCTGCCCTGGCACTGGGTCCGGGAGGAGCTGCGGTTGCGGCCGGCCGGGGCGACGACGCTGGTGCTCGATCTGCACGCGGATCCGGAGACCTGGGAGCAGTTGCACACCGTGCCGCTCGACTCCGGGCGCAACAACGCCGTGCACGGGCGGATCGCGCCGCCGCCCGCCCGGCGGGAGGTCGGCTCACCGTCGTACATGAAGGCCGTGGCGACCGTGCTGAGGAGCGGGCACCGGCCGGCGATGGCGGAGCTGCACCGGCAGGTGCTCGCGCGGCTCGGGGCCGATGTCGCCGCCGACATGCTGCTCAGCACGCACACCCCGGACAGCGGGGATCCCCACGACGCCATCAGCGCGGCCGCGCGGGACGGGCGGTACGCCGAGGCGGACGAGCTCGCCGCCCGCTGGGAGGAGGCGGCCGCACGGGCGCACGGGCCGGCTTCCGAGGACGCCCTGCACTGGTCCGAGGTGCGGGCCGACCTCGCGATGTTCGCGGGGGACGCGGCGCGCAGCTGCCGTACCTGGCTGACCGTGGCGCACGCCCGGCTGGCCGCGGGGCAGCCGTCCGACGCACCAGCCGTCGAGGCGGCCGCGGACCGCGCCCACCACCAGTGGGGCCATATCAAGGACGCGGCGCGGGCCCGCGAACTCGGGCCCGCGCTCGCGGAGTTGAGACTCAGGGTGCCGGGTCGCCGGGAGGGCGCCCTGGAGAACGTCCAGCAGCACCTGCGGCAGCTCCAGACGAACTAGCCGGACGTCCGGTCCGGGGCCCGGATCCGGTGCCTGGCTCAGGCGTACGGGTCGAACGTGATCGCGCTCGGCTTGGCCTTGTTGAGGTGATCGTCGAACTTGGCGTCCTGGAGCGGCAGGTTCGCGTTGCCCCAGTCGGAGGCGTTCAGGATGCCGCGGAGGTTGGACGCCATGTTGTCCCAGGTGAGCAGGTTCTCCTGGTGCCAGGCGGCGTCGTCGTTCTCCGGGGTCTCGCCCCACTTGGCGAACCGGAAGTCGTGGGTGCTCAGGCCGTCCTTGTGGTAGACGACCTGGACGCGCTGGCCGCTCATCGGCACGTCGGCGACGGCCTGGGTGTCGAAGGCGCCGTGCTGGGAGGCGGACAGGTACGACGGGTAGTCGGCGCCCTGCTTGACCCAGACGACGATGCACTCCCAGTCGTGGCGGTGGCCGATGCCCGGGGACGCCTCGTCCTTCTCGAAGTAGCTGGCGTAGATGATCCCGCACCAGCCGTTGTTGCACTTCGCCCGCGAGTAGGTGTTGGCGTGGTCGAGATGGCCGGAGCGGCACTGGCCGGTGACCGAACCGGTCGGCTTCAGGCCGCCGTTGAGGTTGCCGTCGGGGTCGATGGCGGCGGCGGGGTAGCAGCCGTCCGTGTCGTAGTCGTACAGCGGCTCGAAGAACTTCTGGAACGTGGTGGCGTTCTCCGGCAGGTTCTGCAGCACGCCCGCGGAGGCGCTGAAGGGAAGGGCGAGGGTGAGCGCGGCGGCGCTGCCCGCGACGGCGGCGGCTCGGCCGAGGCGGCGGGTCCTGGTTCGGGACATCGGGGGCTCCAGTCGACGGTCCGGGGGTCATTGGTACGGTCTTTTTGCCCCGGACATGACATCAGGGTGCTCGGTCAAGAGTGGCAAGCGGAGAGCCCGATGGAAGGGCTTTCTGTCAAACGGAGGGCGGCATTTCGCGGAACTGGCCAGTGCGCGCTGGCAGCGCGGAAACCCCCGGCGGGACTGGGGGAGAGTCCCGCCGGGGGCGATCTGGGGAGGGCAGACGCTAGTGGCCGGTGCTGTGCCGGGCGGTCGCCGCGGCGGGGGAGTCCGGGGAACTGTCCGTCGCCCGCGCCGGGCCGGCGTTGGCGGCTGTGATGAGCGCGGCCACGGCGATCACGGCCGCGACGAGACTGCGGGCGGTGGGGGTCCCGCCGATCGAGCGCATTCGAGACCGGGCTAGTGCGGTGGGGCGTGCGGATGTGCGTCCGGGCACGGCGACCTCGCAACAACAGGGGCGGGTTAAGCACGTTTAATTCGCGGTTTAACCTAGGGGTTGTCAGAGCGCAACGGCAAGAGGTTCAGGGGGAGTTGGGGGGAATGGCAGGATGCAGGAGCGGAACGATCCGGAGACCATAGGGCGGCGGGTGCAGCAACTGCGCACCGAACGCGGACTCACCCAGCGGCAGTTGGCCGAACCGGCCTACACGCCCGCGTACATCTCCACGCTGGAGGCCGGGCGGGCACGGGCCTCCGACGAGGCGCTGCGGCACATCGCGGGCCGGCTCGGCGTCGGCTTCGAGGAGCTGGCCAGCGGGCGCCCCGCCCACCTCGCCACCGACCTGAGGCTACGGCTCACCGAGGCCCAGCGCACTCTGGCCACCGGCGAGGCCGAGGCGGCCGCCGCCCAGTACGCGGCCCTCTTCGAGGAGGCGGAGGCGCACGGACTCGCCGTCGAGCAGGCCACCGCGCTGCTCGGGATGGGCGAATGCGCCCTGGACACCGGTGAGCTGGGGCAGGCCAGGGAGTACTTCGAGCGGGCCGAGCTGTGGACGGCCGAGGAGCCGCTGCCGGTGCGGGTGGCGGCGATCCGCGGCCGGGCGGTCAGCCACTACCTCGCCGGTGAGCTTCGTTATGCCGTCTACCTCCTTGAGTCCACGCTCGACGAACTGAACCGCAGCGGTCTGCACGACCCCGACGCGCTGCTGCTCCTGTACGCCTCCGCCATCGGCCCGTACATGGACATGGGCGCCCACGCCCGCGCCGCCCAGGCCGCCGAACTCGCCCTCGCGCTCGCCCCGCAGGCCGGCGACCCCGCGCTGATCGCCCGGATGCACCGCTCCGTCGCCCGCACCCTGCTCGCCGAGGGCCGGGTCGCCGAGGCGGACGCCTCCCTGGCCAAGGCCGCCGAGCTGTACCGCCAGCTCCAGCTCCGTACCGAACTCGCCAACTGCCACTGGATGCGCGGCTACGTCTACGCCCAGAACGGTGAACTGGACGGGGCCGAGCGGGAGTTGCGGGAGGCGCTGGCGATGCTGTCCGAGACCCGCGCCGCCCTGTACCGCAGCCAGGCGGCGGTCGAGCTGGCCGACGTACTGCACCGCCGCGGCAAGTCCACCGAGGCCGCCGAGCTGCTGCACGACGTCCTCGGCGACTTCTCCTCGGAGCGCGGCGCGGTCCACTCGGCCGCCGCGCACCGGCTGCTCGGCATCATCGCCGAGGACGCCCGGGACACGGAGGCGGCGGAGGAGCACTACGTCCGCGCGCTGAGCCTGCTGGAACGGGCGGGCGCGGCCGGCGACCTGGCGGACCTGTGCCGGCTGCTGGGCGACCTGCTGCGCCGGACCGGCCGGGTGGAGGCGGCACTGGACGCGTACCGCACCGGCCTCGGCCACCGTACGGCCCCGGGCACCACGACCCTGGGACCGGCACCGGCCCAGCCGCCGCTGTAGGGGACGGCGGTCGGCTCTGCCGTCGTCTGCCGTCGTACGGTTCCGGGCATCACGCCCCTGGGACCGGCACCGGCCCAGCCGCCGCTGTAGGGGGCGGCGGACGCGGCGACAGTCGCGGCCGCCGGGCCGGACGCGCCGTCGGCGAGGACGGTGGAGCGGCCGCCGGATCCGTACGGGATCCCAGGAGCCCGGCCGTCATGCCTGCGCGCGCCCCCGCTCCCTTACCTGGGCGAGGCGTTGGACGCCGATGCCGAGGGCCTGCTCGGTGGTGGTGTCGGGGAGGGTGCCGAGGGCGCCGGCGGTGAGGACGATCGCGTCGTCGCCGATCCGGACGACGGCGACGTCGAGGGTGAGGGTGGTGGGGTCGGCGGCGGCGGAGGGCTGCGCGGTGACGGTGATCCGCAGACCCTGCCGGGCGTCGCCGAAGTCCCGCAGCCCGGCGTCGGCGACCTGGACGGTCTCGGTGCCGGCCGCGGTCGTCCGCGCGGTGAACTGGGCACAGGTGCGGGGCAGGGCGCGCAGCCAGGCAAGGGTCCGGTCGACGTCGGCGGAGCGGCTCGCGTCGACCTGGTAGCGGAGCTGGGCCGCGTCGTCGCCGTCGTCGAGGGCGGTGGCGGCCCGGGGGCCGGCCGGGGCGCCGAGCAGTTCGTCGGTGTACAGGGCTTCGAGGAGACGCTGGCAGTCCGGCTCTCCGGTGGCCGCCTTGAGCAGCTCGTCGTGCCAGGTGGCGGTGCCCTCGGTCGCCGTCCACGGTACGCCCAGGTCGCCCTCGCCGATCAGCGCGGCCTGCGCCTGCTCGACGGTGAGCGCCGGGGTGCCGGGTGAGGCGCCGGGACTGGCCGGGGCGGCCCGTTCGGCAGCGGTCGCGGCGGCGCCCGGGGCGGAGGCGGAGGCGGGAGCGTCGGCCTGTGGCGGGTCGGCGGCCGTACAGGCGCTGACGGCGGTCAGGAGGCCGGCCATGACAAGGCCGGAGGCGGTGACTCTCATGACGGGGCCTCCCCGGAAGCCAGGAACAGCGGAGCGCGTGCCCCCACGCCACCACCCCTCGCCCCCGCCCGCCACCGCTGCCGGTCCGTCCGGGTGAGGGCCGGGTCCGGCCGGGCGCCCCGCTCACGCCCCGGCGAGGGCGGCTCGCAGGTCGTCGGTCACCGCGTCCAGGCAGCTGCCGAAACCCGCCTCTCCCCTGGCCCCGATCCAGCGCCGGAAGGCGTTGTCCCAGGCCACCGCGGCGAGCTGTGCGACCAGTCCGGCCGTCCCCGCGTCCACCTGGCGCTGGAGCAGAGCGTCGCGGATCGCCTCGGTGATCGCGGCCGCCTTGGTCCGTTCGCGCTCCTGCAGCTCCGGGCTGGCGTCGATCACCGCCCGGCGCTCCGTCGCGCCGTCCAGGTACTCGACGAGCTGGGCGCCGACTCGCGCCAGGGCGTCGAGGACAGCGGCGAGCGGAGCCGCGTCCGGGTCTGCCGCCAGGACCGCCTCCGCGAGGGCCGGGGGCAGGCGTTCCGAGCCGGCGAACAGGACCTCGCGCTTGTCCGGGAAGTAGCGGAAGTAGGAGCGCCGGGTGAGCCCGGCCCGTTCGGCGATATGGGTCACCGTCACGTTGTCGTAGCCACGCTCCAGGCAGAGCTCCAGAGCCGCCCGTTTCAGGCGCTCCTCGGCACCCGGATCCCACCTCGCCATGGGCCGACGGTAACAGGTGATGTCCCACCGTGTCATCAGTGCTAGCCTGCAGTCACGACACACTGTGTCATCACTGGGGGCGCCCGTCCCCGGTGCGGCCCGGAGCAGGCAGGGTGACGTGCGGATGACCGAGACCGGTGAGACCGGCGAGACCGGCGGGACGACAGGTGAGAGCAGGGTGAACGACGAGGTGTGGGTGGTCGGGGCGACCGGCCGGGTGGGCCGGGGCGTGACCGCGCGACTGGCCGCGCGGGGACTGACGGTCGTGCCGGTCGGCCGCAGCCGGGAGCGGATGGCCGCCGCCGGGACCGCGGCCGGTCTGCCCCGGGGCGCGAAGGTGGTCGTCGCCGACTCGGCCGAGCGGATCGCGGACGAGATCGTCCAGGGGCGCCCGCGGGTGGTGGTGAACACGATGGGCGCCTTCGCCGCCACCGCACCGGTGATCGCCCGTGCCTGCATGCCCGGCGGCCACTACGTCGACCAGGCCAACGACGTGGTCGCCGTGGACCGGCTGCTCGCCCTGCACGACGAAGCGGCAGGGGCGGGCAGCACCCTGGTCACCGGCGCCGGATTCGGCGTACTGGCGACGGAGGCGGTGGTGGCGAAGCTGTGCGAAGGGCGTCCCGTGCCGCACCGGGTGCGGGTCGACGCCGTGGGCTCGGTGGCCGTCGAGGCGGGCGTGCTCGGTGCCGCCCTCGCGGCCAGCATCGTGGACGCGCTCACCGCCGGCGGGCGGCGGTACGAGAACGGGCGGCTGGTGTCGTCGCGCCTCGGCGCGGACCCACGCCGGCTCGCCTTCCCGGACGGGGAGTCCGCGACGTCGGCAGGGGTCGCGTCCGGCGAACTCCTCGCGGCGCACGCGGTGAGCGGAGCACCGTTCGTCACCGCCGCCTCCGCTCTCGTGCCGACCGGGGCGCCGATACGCGCCCTGCTCCCGCTGCTCGGCCGCCTGCTGTCCGTTCCGGCGCTGCGACGCCTCGCCGTCGACCGGCTCGGCCGGGCCCCGGTGAAGGCCGCGCCCCGTCCGCGCGAGCACTCCTGGGGGCACGCGGTCGTCGAGTGGGCGGACGGCACCCGGCGTGCGGGATGGCTCCGCGCCGGCGACGGCATGGACTTCACGGCCGACGTCACCGCCACCGTCACCGAACTGCTGGTCCGCGGCCTCGGCAGGCCCGGGGCCTGGACGCCGGCAGCCGCCCTCGGGGCCGACCTCGCGACGACCGCGGGCGGCACCTTCGTACTGGACTGAAGAGCGCCGGTGCCGCCCTGCGGCCGAGCGGCGGACGCGGGGCACCCGGCGCGCGACACGGCGTACCGAACCGGTCCGGCGGGCCCGGCCCGTGCCGCGCCGGCTGCCGGACGGCACCCGCAGCACGCGGCTCACCGAGTGGACTCGGCCGGAGCGGCTTCAGGAGAGGGCGGTTGCCGCTCCGTGGAGTTCGGTGAGGCAGTGGCGGGCCAGGGCGGGGAAGGACCGGTCGTTCGCCGGGGCGATCCACTGCGTGAAGGCCGTGGTGAACGCGCGGACGCCGAGGTCGGCGGCGAGGCTCGCGGTCGGGTCGGGTACCCCGCGCCGGCGGAGCGCGTCGGTCAGGGCCGCAGCGAGGGCGATCCGCTTGAACGCGGAGCGTTCCCGCAGTTCGGCGTGGCCGGCGACGACGCTCTGCAGGCGGGGGGCGAACTCTCGCTGGATGGGCGTGAAGGAGGAGGTCAGGGCGTCCAGGCCGGCCGCGACCGCCGCAAGCGGGGTCGCGGTGGCGGGGGCGCCCTCGGCTCCCGCCGTCAGGAGGCGGGCGTGCTCCTCCTGCCCCGCGAACAGCACCTCGCGCTTGTCCGGGAAGTGCCGGAAGAACGTCGTCCTCGTCAGCCCGGCCCGTTCGGCGATCTGGGTGACGGTGGTGCTGTCGTACCCCTGCTCGCCGAACAGGTCGACCGCGGCTTGCACGAGGCGCAGTCGCGCGTTGGGTTCCCATCGAGCCATGGGGACAGCCTAGGTGATGTGACTCAGTACCGTCACGGTGTACGGTGACGATAGTGACGGTACTGAGTCACATCACTTTCTTCTCGCCCCCGGGAGGGCTGTCATGCGTGTTTTCGTCACCGGCGCCAGCGGTCATATCGCCTCCGCCGTCATTCCCGAACTGCTCGACGCCGGACACGAGGTCGTCGGCCTCGCCCGGTCCGGGAACTCCGCGGCGGCCGTGCAGGCCCTGGGGGCCGAGGTGCGCCGCGGTGACCTGAACGACCTGGACGGCCTGCGGGCGGCCGCCGCCGATGCCGACGCCGTCGTCCATCTCGCCTTCGACCACGCGGCGATGGCCGCCGGGGACATGGCCGGGGCGGCGGCGACCGACCTCACCGTGGTGCGGGCGTTCGGCGAGGCGCTCGCCGGGACCGGCAAGGCCCTCGTGGGCGTCGGGATGGGACGGGGCGACGGCAACGAGCACCTGGGCGCGCAGTACAGCGCCAATCCGCGATCGGCCACCGGGCGGCTGTTCGGCGAACTCGCCGAGCAGGGGATACGCAGCGTGCTCGTCGGGATTCCGCCGGTCGTGCACAGTACGCGGGACCGGACCGGGTTCCTGCCGATGCTGATCCGGATCGCGCGGACCACAGGGGTCTCGGGCTATCCCGGAGACGGCACGAACCGGTGGTCCGCCGTGCACACCCTGGACCTGGCGCGGCTCTACCGGCTGGCCCTGGAGAAGGCGCCGGCGGGAGCGGAGCTGCACGCGGCGGCCGAGGAGGGTGTCGTGGTGCGCGAGATCGCCGAGGCCGTCGGGCGGCGGCTGGGGGTCCCGGTGGAGAGCGTTCCGGAGGACCGGCGCGCCGAGCACTTCGGGTTCTTCGGGGCGTTCGTGTCGCTGGACGTGCCGGTGCGGAGTGAGCGGACGCGGGAACTGCTGGGGTGGGAGCCGGCGGAGGCGGGGCTCCTCGCGGATCTCGAGGAAGGGCATTACTTCGAGGGGGAGTGAGGAGAGCGGGAGTTATATAGGGCGGGGTGCGACAAGGCGGGGAGAGCGGGGGATCGCCGCGGGCTGGTGGGGTGCCGGTGGGGGCTGGTCGCGCCCGCGTGCCGGAGCCGTGTGCCGGAGCTGTGTATCGGTGTGGTCCCGGGGCGGGGGCGACCGCCGTGCCGTCGGATTGAGCAGTCCACCGGCTGGGGAGTCACGGCCGGCGCCTAAGAGGTATCCCGCAATGTGTTCTGGTTCTGGGCGTGTTTCCCCCTTCGGTGCTGCGGTTACCGGAGGTCGAGCTTGAGATTGTGGCGTGTGGCAACACCGGCGACGGCGTGGTTGATGCCGTTGCCGCGGCGGCGGCATTGCCGGAGTATCTGGTGGTCTTTGAGGCGGGCGATGGTGTGCTCGGCGACGGCCCGGCTTTACGGAAGCGCCGGTAGGTGCGGTCTTTGACGATGCGCCCGTCGGGTCCTCGTCGGGGTGTGCTGATGTGGTCCGATCCTCGGTAGCCGCCGTCGCCGGACAGCCGCGGGTGGTCTGGCAGTGTTCTGGCGAGGGTTTCGCGGAAGACGACGATGTCGTTGCGGTTTCCGGGCCAAGCGTCGCAGACTCTCCTGTCGCGTGCCCGGCAGACGACCTGCACGTTCACACTGCGTTGGTAGTTCTTCGATTTTGCAGTGAGGTTGTGGTCGTGGACGGGGATGAGGGTTCCGTCGACGAGCCACAGTTCCCGGCGGTCGGCGGTCGGCGGTCGGCGGTCGGCGGGCCGAGAGGTCCGGCGAGACGGTCGATGGCCTGGTGGGCCGCGGAATCGGAGATGCCGAATAGGGAGCCGAGTTGCTGCATGGTGAGGTTGGTGCGGTAGGCAAGGACGAGCAGCAGAACACGGTCCGCGTATGGCAGCGCCCAGGGACGTCCGCGGCCGCGGTCCGGCGCCCGGTCCTCCAACTGCGCGTTCAGTCGGTGCATGTGCGGCCTGGTGAGCCCAGTCCAGGTGCGTAGTTCGGCAGCCGAGCAGGTCGACAGACCCAGACGCATGGCCGCGAGCATAGAACCAGCGGGCAGGCTGTGATTGTTGTCAGTGGCGGCATGTAGTTTTTTGGCGAGGGTTGACGGACCGGCCACGGCCCGGACAGATGCTGTAGACGTCAAAGGAGGTGGGAGCAGTGAGTGTTGTCGAGAGGCCTTCTGCTGTGCCCGCCCCGGAGAAGCCCGCTCCCGCGGCTCCGGCTCGGAAGTTCCGCGGGAAGAACAAGACGACCGCATGGAAGCGCGGTGAGGACACCGAACTCGCGGTCATCCGCCTGCCGCTCGTCGTCGATGACGCAGAAGTGCTGCGCCGCGTCAAGCAGTTGTATTCGGCGATGTGGTCCATCAAGCGGGCGTTGCAGCGTGATGCGCGGGCCGCGGTCGATGCGTACTGGGCCGGTACCCGGCGCCGGAAGGCGGATCCGGCCGCGTGGCGCAAGGAACTGGGCCTGTCCCGCGAGGGGATGGAACGCCGCGCCTACCGGCATCTGGAACGTGCCGGGCACCTCGGCCATCACTTATCCAAAGCGCTCGTGATGCACCAGGCCGACGAGGTCTGGGGAGGCATATCCCGTCATCTGTTCGCGGACGCCTCGGGGCGCCGTCACGGGCGGCCGCGCGTCGGCAGGTGGTGGGACTGCAGCCGCATCCCCGGCCGCGCCAAGTCACACACGACTGCCCGTAAATGGGAGACGTTCCGGCTTCACGGCACCCTCGCCGGGCACCTGGCTGCCTACCGGCACCGCGGCCTGCCCCCGGAAGGCACCACCCCGGAGCACGCCGCGGCGCTCCAGCCCGGCACCCGTGTGCTGGCCCAGCCGCGGCACCTACCGGCTCCTGCCCGACCTGCGGGCCGGGTGGCGGCGGGCGAGGTTCATCCGAAGACGGGCCGGGCGAAGACCCGGGCTGCGACGTGGTGGGACCACGACGGCGCCCTCGCTGTCGTCTTCACCGGCGGCGCGGACAATAACAGCGGCGACATTGTCCTGCCCGCCCGTCTCCCCGCAGGTGCCGGCCGCTGGCCGCGCCTGCTGTACTTCCTCGGCAACCCGGAAACGTGGCACAAGGTCGACCTGGTCCGCAGGCGGGACACCGCCGCACCCGGAGGCTGGGCCTACGAAGCGCATCTGATGGTCCTCACCGGCGGGTACGCGTCCCCGGCAACTAAGGCCCGCCGTGCGGCCGCGGCCGCGCTCGAGCGGGTAGGCGGCGTCGACGGAAACGTCTCCAACCTCTCGATCGTCTCCTTCCCGGACACGTTCGACCCCGCCGACGGTCCTGTCGCCTCGACCAGAGTCGAGCTCACCGCTGATGAGCTCGCCGCGCTCGCGAAGGCCCGGCGCAAGGAACGGGGCCGTAAGCGGGCCCTGGACCGGTCCCGGCGGGCGTCCAACCCGGCCCAGTACGCGCCCTCTGCGCGGCAGCAGTCCCGCGCCGAGCGGCGAAAGGCCTCCGGGCTGCCGGAACGGGCCGTCCAGGTCCGGCGCGGAGCCCGCGCAGTGAACGCGGCCGGTGTCCCGAAGCAGGCGTACCGCCGGGACACCCTTGCCAACACCTACCGCACCACCCGGGCCCGCCTCGCCGAGGATGCGGCCACCGCGGCGGCGGCCAAAGCCCACCGCGCCCGGAAAACAGCCGCCGAGATCACGGCCGCTCACGGTGTGAACCTGACCGTCGAGGACTGCGACATACGGACATGGTTCCGCCTGTGGGGAAAGACCCTGCAGTCCACGACCCCCGGTCGGCTCATCGCCGCGCTCGGCCGTGAATGCGAGAAATCCGGCGGACGCCTCCTGCGCGCCTCGACGTTCACTACCGCGCTGTCCCAGCGCTGCCTGTGCGGGGAACGTGTCACCAAAACGCTCGCCGAACGCGTCCACCACTGCCCGGCCTGCGGTCTGACAGCAGACCGTGACCTGGTCTCCGCCGCGCTGTGCGCACACACAGTGCTCAGCGACCCCGGCGACCCGGGCACCGCCCGCCTGGACACCGTCCAGGCACGCAACACCCAGATCCTTTTCGCAACAGGGCTGCAAGAGGCCCTGTCGAGTCAACCGCACACCAAAGCCGCCCCCACCCGGGGACGGCTCCGTGGTGCCCGCCCCTCCCGGGGCCGCGCCACGGCGGCAGCCACCCGGCCGGAACCACTCCGGCCAGGCGGCCTCTGCTCGACGAAACACCGCGCGAACCCGACCCCGGATGAGACCCGCACCGCGGGACCACGCCGGAAAGGCAGTTCACAAGGCGACGCCGCACCCAACGGCGCCCCGCCCCAGCGGACATCCCGCACAGAATTGCGGGATAACTCTTAGAGTCAGGGCTGACGGAAGGAGCCCCCGTGGCCGGTCAGCCCATCCCCGTGATCATCGACTGTGACACCGGTGTCGACGACGCCCTCGCCCTGCTGTTCGCCGTCCGGCACCCGGGGCTGGAGCTGCGGGCGGTGACCTGTGTCGCCGGGAACACGGATGTGGACGGGGTGGTGCGCAACACCCTGACCGTGCTGGAGCGGGCCGGGGCCGGGGACGTCCCCGTCGCCCGGGGTGCCGAACGGCCGTTGATCGAGGCGGCGCGGTCGGCGCGGCATGTGCACGGGACGGACGGGATGGGGGATCTCGGGCTGCCCGCGCCGGTCCGGCGCCCCGCCGACGTCGACGCCGTCACCCTGCTGCGCCGCGAGATCCTCCGCTCGCCCCGCCCGGTCACCCTCGTCCCCACCGCCCCGCTCACCAACATCGCCCTGCTGCTGCGCATCCACCCGGAGGTGACCCGGAACATCGAGCGGATCGTCTTCATGGGCGGCGCGGTCGCCACCGGAAACGCCACCCCGGTCGCCGAGTTCAACGTCTGGCACGATCCCGAGGCGGCCGCCGTCCTGCTCACCGCCGGAGTGCCGATCACCATGTACGGCCTGGACGTCTTCCAGCGGGTCGTGGTGCCGGGGCAGGAGGTACGACGGCTGCGCGCGAGCGCGGAACCGGGGGCCCGGCTCGCCGGGGAACTGCTCGCGCACCGGCCCGCCGCCCCCGGCTCCGACGCGGACGACGATGCGGCCGGCGGCCTCGGGGACGCGGGCGCGGTGTGTGCCGTGGCCGATCCGGGCGGTCTGACCACCCGGCTCCTTCCGGTCGAGGTCTCCCTCGCCCCGGGGCCGGGCCGGGGCCAGACCGTCGTCGACCGCCGCCCCCGCCCCGGCGAGGCCGAGATCCACGGCGGCGCCCGCGAAGGGGCCATGGTGGACGTGGCGTTGGACGTCGACGTGGCGCGGTACGTGGAGCTGTACCTGGAGACCGTCGCGGGCGGGCGGGCCCAAGCCAACTGAAATCACCGTTGTCCGCATTGCTGAGCCACGCCCACGCCCACGCCCACGCACACGTGCGCCCCGGCCGTCCACGACG
>NZ_JAJONF010000003.1 GCF_021462265.1 Streptomyces shenzhenensis
GAGGCGACTCGCGTCCGCTTTCCGTGCCTCGCCGTGACCACGGACGGCGTCAGGGCGCGGAACCGGCCCGGTGCCCTGGCGGCGGGCTACTTCACCACCGTCACCTTGGTGTCCGGCTCCGTGCCGAACGTCCACAGTGCCGCGCCGTCCGCCGTGCGCATCCGGATGCCGCTGGTCTGCTTGCCGGCGGCGGGCGGCGGGGAGGAGCCGTCGACCGCGTTGGAGAAGGCGACCGACAGGCCCGACTTGGACGCGAAGTACAGGATGTGCTCGATCTGGACGCCGTCCGAGCCCGTCGTGGACGCCAGGGTCTTGGAGATCGTGTAGGTGCCGGGGTCGGGAGAGACCGTCCCCGGCCACACCGTGAACGTGCGGGTCGCCTTGTCGCTCGCGTCGACCGTCCACACCCGCCTGGCGCCGACCGAGTAGACGATACGGCGGCCGGTGCCGGAGGCCGCCGGTACGTCGGGTGCCTTGGCCGGGGCCGGGGACGCGGAGGGGTGGGCGCCCGCCGACGCGCTCGCCGACGGGCGGACCGCCGCGGCCGTGGGGTGCGGCCCCTTGTCGGCCTGGACGGCGAGGAAGACGACGGCGACCGTCGCCCCGGCCGTCAGACCGGTGACCCAGACCCAGGAGGGCAGCAGTCGGGCAGCCACGGGTACGCATCTCCTCCGCTAAGAGCGCTATGAGGGCCCCCGCCCATTCGCACAGGGGTCGGATCATCGTACTGTGCGCTGCCCGCCCGGCCCGCCGCTCAGTCCAGCACCGGCAGCAGCTCCGGCAGGTGCCCGTCGGAGACCGCCGCCGCCCGCTGCCGCTCCTCGGGGACCGGCCCGTACAGCGTCGTGCGCGGCTTCGCCGGGCGCCCGGCGGCCTCGGCCACGGCGACCAGGTCACGGACCGACTTGTACGAGCCGTACGACGACCCCGCCATCCGCGAGATCGTCTCCTCCATGAGCGTGCCGCCCAGGTCGTTCGCGCCCGAGCGGAGCATCTCGGCCGCACCCTCCGCGCCCAGTTTCACCCAGCTTGTCTGGATGTTCGGGATGTGGGGGTGGAGAAGGAGACGGGCCATCGCCGTCACCGCCCGGTTGTCGCGCGTCGTCGGGCCCGGCCGGGAGATGCCCGCCAGGTAGACGGGCGCGTTGGTGTGGATGAAGGGAAGCGTCACGAACTCCGTGAAGCCGCCCGTGCGCTGCTGGATGCCGGCCAGGGTGCGCAGGTGGCCCAGCCAGTGGCGGGGCTGGTCGACATGGCCGTACATCATGGTGGACGAGGAGCGGATGCCCAGCTCGTGGGCGGTGGTGACGACCTCGATCCAGGTGGCGGCCGGCAGCTTGCCCTTCGTCAGCACCCACCGCACCTCGTCGTCCAGGATCTCGGCGGCCGTCCCGGGGATGGTGTCGAGACCCGCTTCCCTCGCCGCCGTCAGCCACTCCCTGATCGACAGGCCGGTGCGGGTCGCGCCGTTCACCACCTCCATCGGCGAGAAGGCGTGCACGTGCATGCCGGGGACGCGTTCCTTCACCGCCTTCGCGATGTCGAAGTACGCGGTGCCGGGCAGGTCGGGGTGGATGCCGCCCTGCATGCAGACCTCGACCGCGCCGACCTCCCACGCCTGCTGGGCGCGATCGGTGACCTGGTCCAGGGAGAGGGTGTAGGCGTCCGCGTCCGTACGCCGTTGCGCGAAGGCGCAGAAACGGCAGCCGGTGTAGCAGACGTTGGTGAAGTTGATGTTGCGGGTGACGATGTAGGTGACGTCGTCGCCGACGGCCGACTTCCGTACGTCGTCGGCGATCCGCGTCAGCGCGTCCAGCGCCGGGCCGTCCGCGTGGAAGAGGGCGAGGGCCTCGGCGTCCGTCAGCCTCGTGGGGTCGTCGGCCGCGGTGGCCAGGGCCTGGCGGACGTCCGTGTCGATGCGCTCGGGCGCCATCCCGGGGGCCGCCGCCTCGCGCAGCGCGCCCCAGTCGCCGTACACCTCGTCGAAGTCGTCGCGCCGGCCGGTCCTGCGGCCCTCGGTGTCGATGGCGGTGTGCAGGTCGGTGCGGCCGGAGGCGTCGAAGACCTCCTCGGGCTCCTGCCAGGGACGGCCCTCGACCACCGCGTCCGGCAGCGCCAGTCCGGTCCGCGGGTCGGCGAGCGCGGCCACGTGCGGGCGCAGCCGCGGGTCCAGCCAGGGCTCGCCGCGGCGGACGAACTCCGGGTACACGCAGAGACGTTCCCGCAGCTCGAAGCCGGCGGCGCGCGACCTCGACGCCAGTTCCTCGATCTGCGGCCAGGGACGTTCCGGGTTGACGTGGTCGATGGTCAGCGGGGAGACCCCGCCCCAGTCGTCGATCCCGGCCGCGATCAGCCGCTCGTACTCTCCCCCAGACTCCGTCTGGGAGGGGCCCCCAACCACGAGGTTCGGCGGGGCCTGGATGTTGCCGGCGGGGCCCATGACGAGGCGGGCGACGGCGACCGCGGCGACCAGCTCGTCCAGTTCCGCGTCCGGCATGCCGCGCATCGCCGTGTCCGGCTTGGCGCGGAAGTTCTGGATGATCAGCTCCTGGACGCCGTGGTACGACCGCGCGACGCGCCGCAGCGCGAAGAGGGACTCGGCCCGCTCCTCGTACGTCTCGCCGATGCCGATCAGGATGCCGGAGGTGAAGGGGACGGAGGAACGGCCCGCGTCCTCCAGGACCCGCAGCCGGACGGCGGGTTCCTTGTCCGGCGAGCCGTGGTGCGGGCCGCCGGGCTCGGACCACAGCCGGGTGGCGGTCGTCTCCAGCATCATGCCCATCGACGGGGCGACCGGCTTGAGCCGCTGGAAGTCGGTCCAGGACAACACGCCGGGGTTGAGGTGCGGCAGCAGGCCGGTCTCCTCCAGGATGCGGACGGAGACGGCGCGGACGTAGGCGATCGTGTCGTCGTAACCGTGCGCGTCCAGCCACTCGCGCGCCTCGGGCCAGCGGTCCTCGGGCTTGTCGCCGAGGGTGATGAGGGCTTCCTTGCAGCCGAGGGCCGCGCCCTTGCGGGCGACGTCGAGGACCTCGTCCGGGGACATGAACATCCCGTGCCCGGCCCGGCGGAGCTTGCCGGGGACGGTGACGAACGTGCAGTAGTGGCACTTGTCACGGCACAGGCGGGTGAGGGGGATGAAGACGCTCTTCGAGTACGTGATGACACCGGGGCGGCCGGCCTGTTCCAGACCGGCGTCCCGGACCCGGGCGGCGGACGCGGCGAGGTCGTCCAGGGCCGCGCCGCGCGCCTGGAGCAGCACGGCGGCCTCGGCGACGTCGAGAGCGACGCCGTCCCGGGCGCGTTTGAGGGCGCGACGCATGGAGTTCTCGGTGGGGCCGGTTCCGGGGGTCGCGGAAGTCGTCATTCTTTGAGCATACGTTCGGGTCCGGCGGGGTCATCGGGGCCGGGGCGCGGGCGGCGCCGGCGGCAGGCGCCGGCGTGTCGTGGCTGGTCGAGACGGCCGGGCGGCCGACGAACACGGCTCGGCGGCAGGCCGCCGGAACGCCGGCGTTCCGCACCGGCGTCCGCCTGGCGGCATCGCCCCCGCCCGCCGGCCACGCGCGCCGCCCCCGCCCGCCGGCCACGAGCACAGGCTTCGGCCGGGTCCACGAGCGGACCGGAGTGGGCGGCCGACTGCTCCACTCGGGGGTACCGGCTGCCCGATCGGCGGTACGGGGGCCGATCGGGCACCTCCTCTTCCGCCCGGAGCCGCGAGGATGACCGGTGACTCACGTCGAAGTCGCGGAGGCCCGCGAGCGTCTGGAGAAACACACCTGTGACTGTTCTCAACGATCCGGAGCACCCGGCTGCCGACTACTACGAGAGTGAAGTGCCACTCCGCGGGCGGCAGCCGGGCAATGTCGTCGTCAAATGGCTGACCACCACCGACCACAAGACCATCGGCACGCTGTATCTGACCACGTCGTTCGCGTTCTTCCTGGTCGGCGGCGTCATGGCGCTGCTGATGCGTGCCGAGCTCGCCCGTCCCGGTCTGCAGATCATGTCGAACGAGCAGTACAACCAGGCGTTCACGATGCACGGCACGGTCATGCTGCTGGTGTTCGCGACGCCGCTGTTCTCCGGCTTCACGAACTGGATCATGCCGCTCCAGATCGGGGCGCCGGACGTCGCGTTCCCGCGGCTGAACATGTTCGCCTACTGGCTCTACCTGTTCGGCTCGACCATCGCCCTCGGCGGCTTCCTGACCCCGCAGGGTGCGGCCGACTTCGGCTGGTTCGCCTACTCCCCGCTCTCGGACGCGGTCCGCTCGCCGGGCCTCGGCGCCGACCTGTGGATCATGGGTCTGGCCTTCTCCGGCTTCGGCACCATCCTCGGCGCGGTCAACTTCATCACCACGATCATCTGCATGCGCGCTCCCGGCATGACCATGTTCCGGATGCCGATCTTCACCTGGAACGTGCTGCTGACCGCCGTCCTGGCCCTGCTGGTCTTCCCCGTCCTCGCCGCCGCGCTGTTCGCCCTGGAGGCGGACCGAAAGTTCGGCGCCCACGTGTTCGACGCGGCCAACGGGGGAGCACTGCTCTGGCAACACCTCTTCTGGTTCTTCGGACACCCGGAGGTGTACATCATCGCGCTGCCGTTCTTCGGCATCGTGACCGAGGTCATCCCGGTCTTCTCCCGCAAGCCGATCTTCGGCTACATGGGCCTGGTGGCCGCGACGATCGCGATCGCGGGTCTGTCCATCACGGTGTGGGCGCACCACATGTACGTCACCGGGGGTGTGCTGCTGCCGTTCTTCGCCTTCATGACCTTCCTGATCGCGGTCCCGACCGGGGTGAAGTTCTTCAACTGGATCGGCACCATGTGGAAGGGGTCGGTGTCTTTCGAGACGCCGATGCTGTGGGCGGCCGGCTTCCTCGTGACCTTCCTGTTCGGCGGTCTGACCGGTGTCATCCTGGCCTCGCCGCCGATGGACTTCCACGTCTCCGACTCGTACTTCGTGGTGGCCCACTTCCACTACACGGTCTTCGGCACGGTCGTCTTCGCGATGTTCGCCGGCTTCCACTTCTGGTGGCCGAAGATGACCGGCAAGATGCTCGACGAGCGCCTCGGCAAGATCACCTTCTGGACCCTGTTCGCCGGCTTCCACGGCACCTTCCTGGTCCAGCACTGGCTGGGCGCCGAGGGCATGCCCCGCCGGTACGCCGACTACCTGGCCACCGACGGCTTCACCGCGCTGAACACGATCTCGACGATCGCCTCCTTCGTGCTCGGCCTGTCGATGCTGCCGTTCCTCTACAACGTGTGGAAGACCGCCCGTTACGGCAAGCCGGTCGGCGTCGACGACCCGTGGGGCTACGGCCGTTCGCTGGAGTGGGCGACCTCCTGCCCGCCGCCGCGGCACAACTTCGTCACGCTGCCGCGGATCCGCTCCGAGTCCCCGGCGTTCGACCTGCACCACCCGGACATCGCCATGTCCGAGGCCGAGGCCCAGAGGCTCCACACATGACCGGCGCGGGACACCGGGTGGGCGGCGGACAGCCGGCGGGAGCCGGCAAGGACCTCGCCAACCAGGCCGAGGGATACCTGCTGTGGCAGGCCAGGATCGCCGAGGCCGAACAGCGGGCGCGGGAGTTCACCGGACGCATGGACTGGCTGACCACGTCCCAGCGCGACGAGGTCGAACGGCACCACGTCGAGGACAGCCTGCGCCGGGCGCGGCAGGATCTCGAACGGATCGCCGCCCGGTGCCGTTCCCTGCGCGGCGAGTACGAGCAGCGGTACCGCTCGCTGCGCCTGCGCTGCGCGGGATGGACGCTGGCCGCCTGGGTGGGGCTGGTCCTGCTGGCGGCCGTGTCCCTGTTCCGCTGACGGGACGGCCGACGCCGGGTCGCACGAGCGTGCAGGGGCGTTCGCCCAAGGGGCGGGGGGTTCCGTGAGACGGCGGCCGCGGGTGGTTCGTGGCCGGCCGCGCAGTTCCCCGCGCCCCCGGAAGAGACGGGGCTGCGCCCCGCCTTCCCGGCGTGCCGTGTGGTCGCCGTAGCGCCCTGGCTAGGGGCTGTCCGGCGGATCAAGTCGCAGGAAAGCAACGGTGACTGCCGGCCGAGGTGGGCGTGCCAGCCCCCGCGTCTGCGGCATGATCCACCGGACAGCCCCTAGGCGTCCCGGTCCGACGGGCTCACCTGGACGACGATGAGCGCGAGTCCGGTGAGCACCAGCACCCGGGTCGCGGCGTCCAGGCCGTTCCAGGTCTTGGACTGCCACATGGAGAACCACTCGCCGCCGATCCCGATGAACCCGGCGCCGAAGAGCAGCACGAGCATCAGCAGACCGTAGGTGGAGACGCGCCGCGCGCGGACGTTGTCACGGCGTACCCAGAGCCAGGTCCCGGCGATCAGCACAAGCGCGGCCAGCGTCTCCCACACGATGATGGCGACGTAGGCGGCGTTCTCCAGGCCCTTGTCCGTGATGGACCGCCACATCAGGTCGTCGTCCTTGAACGTGGTGTCCATGGCCAGAACATGCTGGACGAAGGCCTGGTTGGTGCCGAAGTCAGTGATGTTCCCGAAGGCGACGAGGGCGATGTAGAGAGCGACCGTGCCGGTGAGAACGGCAGCGGCGAGCGAGAGCGCGCGAGGCGCGTGGGAGGTGGACATGGCACCGTCCTTCCCCAACTCGGCCGTTTACACCCCATGTTGACCGGCCACCGGGCGCGCCTGACGTCGTGCCGCCGCGGCGAACCGCTCGCACGCCGGTACCGTGGGTCGAGGTTTCGTGCGAAATGTGAAGTGCGAAGGGGGCCTTGTGGACACGGCAGACGCCACCGGAGGCATACGCGGCGACGGAGCGGAAGACCGCGGCGAGTTCGCGGAGTTGCGGACGCGAGAGTTCGGCTACCTCGACGAGGGCGGCCACACCTACCTCGACCACACCGGCGCCGGACTCCCGCCGCGCTCCCTCGTCATGGGCAGCGCCCGCCGGATCACCGGCGGACTGTTCGGCAACCCGCACTCCGAGAGCCCGGCCTCCCGCGCCTCCGGACTCCTGCTGGCCGAGGCCCGGCAGGCGGTGCTCCGCCACTTCAACGCCGATCCCGCCGAGTACGCCGTGGTCTTCACCCCGAACGCGACCGGCGCACTGCGCCTGGTCGGTGAGGCCTACCCGTTCACCCGCGCCAGCAGGCTCGTGATGTCGCTCGACAACCACAACTCGGTCAACGGATTACGGGAGTACGCGCGGGCGCGCGGGGCCGCGACCGTGTACGTACCGGGCCTGCGCATCGACGAGGCGCGACTGCTCGCCGCCCTGTCCCCGCCCGGCCCGCGGCGCGGCGCCGGCGGCCTGCTCGCCTATCCGGCGCAGAGCAACTTCACCGGCGTCCAGCACTCCCTGGACTGGATCGACACCGCCCGGTCGCACGGCTACGACGTACTCCTCGACGCGGCGGCCTTCGCGCCGACCAACGTCCTGGACCTGAGCCGCCACCATCCGGACTTCACCGCCGTCAGCTGGTACAAGGTCTTCGGGCACCCCACCGGCATCGGCAGCCTGATCGCCCGCCGCGCGGCCCTGGCCAAGCTGCGCCGCCCCTGGTTCTCGGGCGGCACCATCTACGCCGTCAGCGCCCAGGCCCAGTGGCACGTGCTCGCCGCCGACGAG
The DNA here is from genome assembly GCF_021462265.1 of Streptomyces shenzhenensis. GTDB lineage: Bacteria > Actinomycetota > Actinomycetes > Streptomycetales > Streptomycetaceae > Streptomyces > Streptomyces shenzhenensis. The sequence continues at coordinate 7,624 of NZ_JAJONF010000003.1, forward strand.
GCCGCCTTCGAGGACGGCACGGTCAACTTCCTCTCCCTGCCGGACGTGACCGCCGGACTCGCCTGGATCGACGGCATCGGCATGCCCCGCATACACGCCCACGTCACCCGCCTAACCCACCAACTGCTCGCCGGCCTGCGGGAGTTGCGGCACAGCGACGGCTCCCCGCTGGTCCGGGTGTACGGCACCGACGGCGCGGAGGGCCGGGAAGGCGCCGGCGCGAACCGCGGCGGCACGGTCGCGCTGAACGTCCTCGGGGCGGACGGCCGGATCGTCGACGAACGCGTCGTCACGCGCGACAGCGCCGCACACGGCATATCCCTGCGCACCGGGTGCTTCTGCAACCCGGGCGCCGGAGAGGAGGCGTTCGGTCTGCCCCTGGCCCGGCTGCGCTCGGCGGCCGAGCAGCAAGTGGGCTCCCTGGACGAGTACCTGGAGCTGCTGCGACTGCCTTCGGCGGGCGCCGTCCGGGTCTCCCTGGGCGTGGCGTCCCAGCCCAGGGACATCGAGACGTTCCTGGCCTTCCTCGCGCAGACCTACCGGGACCGGGTACCGGGGGTGGCCGGGCTGGCCGCGCGCGAGAGCTGCTGACCCCGGGGCACCTCACCGCGGGTCACCGGTCCGGGGATCACCGGCCCGGGAACCGCCGGCCCGGGAACCGCCGGCCCGGGATCACCGCCCCGCCCGGCTCCGTGCCGCACCGTCCCGGCACTTGCGCACCAGAATCAGCCAGGTCCAGGCCAGGAACACCAGCGCGAAGGCGGCCAGGACCAGCCACCCGCGGCTCGCCGGATGCCCGAACGAGTCCCCGTACGACGCCAGCAGCGGCGGACCGAGCGGTGAGCGGCCCGCCCGCCACAGCGGTTCCAGTCCCACCCCGCTGCCCAGTGCCTCGAACGCCCAGCGGTTGGTCATCGCCCAGCTGATCGCCTTCCCGGCCACCGTCATCCGGGGCACCGGCACGAAGGCGCCCGAGAACAGCACCTGGGGGAAGCAGAGCAGCGGCAGCATCAGCGTCGCCTGCCCGGGCTCCGACACCGCCGCCGACGCGAGCAGCCCCAGCGCGAGGGCGGCGGCCGAGGCCAGCACACTCGACACGAACAGGGATCCGTACGTGTCCCAGCCCGCCGCGGGCAGCCGGTCCAGAGCGCGCAGCACGACCAGCAGCAACGCGTCCGCGACCGCGAGCACCGGCAGCATGGTCGTCAGTTTCGAGGCGACGTACGGGCCGATCCGCAGCCCCGCGAGCCATTCGCGACGCAGGACCGCCAGCTCGGCGCAGATCTGGAGCAGGCCGTACGTCAGCCCGAAGAAGAACGCGCCGAACGCGATCCAGAACATGATCATCGCCGACGAGCCCGGATCCGGGGCCGCCGGATCGAACGCGCCGGCGCGGAACAGCACCGCGAACATCGCCACGATCATCACCGGCGAGCCCGCCAGGACGGCGACCGAGAGGCGGTTGTGCAGCATCAGCGCGGTACCGCGCCGGGTCAGCAGCGCCCACTGGCGCAGGGCACCAACGGCACCGGCACGGCTCGCCGGTACGGCCGGTGACGTGGCGACGGGGCCCGCCGCCTCCTCCGCCACGGCCGGTTCGACGCGCGCACCGCCCGCCACCGCCTCGTACACCTCCTCCACGGTGCCGGCCCCGAAGGCCTCGTACAGTCCGGCCGGTTCGCCCGCGTACGCGACCTCGCCGCCGGCGGAGAGGAACACCACCTGATCGGCGCGGAGCAGATCGGCGAGGACGTGCGTGGTCAGCACGACGGTGGTGCCGTCCTCGGCCAGCGCCCGCAGGGTGCGCAGCAGGGCCGCGCCGGTGACCGGGTCGAGCCCGGACGTCGGCTCGTCGAGGAAGAGCACTCTGGGCCGGGTGAGCAACTCGACCGCGATACTGGCCCGTTTGCGTTCACCGCCGCTCAGCGCGCGCACGGGAGTCGTTGCCCGTTCCGTCAGGCCGAGGGTGTCCAGCACCCGGTCGACGGTTTCCAGCACGGTCTCGGCGGCCGTACCCGGAGCCATCCGCAGCCCCGCCGCGTACACCAGCGTGCGGCGCAGCGGCAGTTCGCGGTGGATGATGTCCTCCTGCGGAACGAACCCGAAGTCCGGCCCCGGCGGTCCCGGCCGGACCCCGTCGTGCAGCACCTCGCCCTCGCTCGGCGCGGTCAGCCCCGCCAGCGTCTGCAACAGCACGGTCTTGCCCGCCCCGCTGCTCCCGGCGATCACCGTGAGCCGCCCCGGAGCGACATCGACCGACACGCCGTTCAGTATTCGCCCACCCCCACGCACCTCCCGGCTCACCCGGCGGGCACGCAGGCGCAGCCCGTTGACGGAGGGGGCGGAGGGGGCGGAGGGGGCGGAGGGGGCGGGGACGGAGGCCTCGACGGACGCGGGCGGGCGCGGGGGCGGTGTCGGCATGGGGGCAGCATGTCAGCTGAGCCCCGGACCCGGCAGTGGCCCGTGCCCTGACGCCGGGTCCTCTGCCAGACTGCGGGCGGAGCGCTACGGGGGTGCAGCGGATGGGGTCGACACGGCCGTCGATGCAGGAGCTGATCGGGCGGCGCCGGCGGGCCGGGTTCGTCGGGCGGGTCGAGGAGCGGGCCGCGTTCCGGCGGAACCTCGGGCTGCCGCCCGAGGACGAGCGGCATCGCTTCCTCTTCCATGTGCACGGTGCCGCGGGCGTCGGGAAGACCCGCCTGGTACGGGAGCTGGAGCAGATCGCCCGGGAAGCCGGGGCGCTGACCGCGTACGTCGACGAGGGCGTGGCCGGCCTGCCCGAGGCGATGGCGGTGATGGCACGTCAGTTCGGTACTCAGGGACGGCGGTTCAAGGAACTGGAGCGGCTGCTGGCCACGCACCGGGAGCGGCGGCACGAGGCGGAGTCCGCCCTGGTCCTGGGCGGAGCGGAGGAGAGGGAGGGGCCGTCGGCGGGGAGCCTCGCGGTGGCGCGGGCGGCGCAGGTGGGACTGGGGATGGTCCCGGTGGCCGGCGCGTTCGCCGTCGCCCTGGACGCCGAGCGGCTCGCCGAGGGAGCCGACCGTATCCGGGCCCGCTTCCGCAGCCAGGAGGACGTCCAGCTGGTGTTGTCTCCCGAGCGGGTACTCACCCCCGTGCTGCTCACGGAGCTGGCGGCCGCGGCCGACGCCGCCCCCTGGGTCGTCCTGCTCCTCGACACCTACGAGCGTACCGGCCCGTTCCTCGACCCCTGGCTGCACGACGTGATGACCACCGACCGGTACGGTGCCCTGCCCGCCAACGTCGTCGTGGTCACCTCCGGCCAGCACCCCTTCGACACCGCCCGCTGGGGCAGTTTCGCGGACTTCAGGACGGACCTGCCGCTCGGCCCGTTCACCGAGGCGGAGGCCCGGGGGCTGCTCGCCGACAAGGGAGTACGGGACGAGCCGGTGGTCGCGGAGGTGCTGCGGCTGACGGGCGGGCTGCCGGTGCTCGTCTCCACCCTGGCGGAGTCCGGGCCGGTCGGTCCCGCGGAGGTGGGGGATCCGAGCGCCACCGCGGTGGACCGCTTCCTGAAGTGGGAGCGGGACCCCGTACGCAGGGCGGCCGCGCTGGCCGGCGCGCTGCCCCGGCGCCTCGACGAGGACGTGTTCCGCTCCGTCGTGGACGGCCCCGAGGAGCAGGCGGACGCGCTCTTCGCATGGCTGCGGGGCATGCCGTTCGTCAGCGAGCGCGACGGCCGGATGAGCTACCACGACGTGGTCCGGGCGCCGATGCTCCGGCTGCAGCGGCTGCGCTCGCCCCGGGGCTGGACCGAGCGGCACACCCGGCTCGCCGACGCGTACGGCCGGCGGCGCGCGGAGGCCGAGGCCGACCTGCGGCCCGAGGAGCCGTGGGCGGACGAGGAGTGGCGGGAGCTGCGGCTCGGCGAGTCGTACCACCTGCTGTGCGCGCGCCCCCGTGCCGCGCTGCCGGCCGTCCTCGCCGACCTCGTCACCGCCTGCGTCCACGGCGACGACGCGGTACGGCCCTGGGTGCGGCTGCTGGCCGAGGCGGGCGAGGACGCGGACGCGGAGGCCGTACGGACCTGGGGCGCGGACCTCGCCGAGGCGCTGGCCGGGGGCGGGCTCGCCGCACTGCTCCGGCTGCTGCTCGGCCGGGCCCGCGGCGACGAGCCGTGGCGGGCGACGGCATGGGCGCTGCGCGCCGACGCGCTCGCCCGGGACGGCGCGCACGAGCAGGCCCTGGAGGACTACGGCCGCGCCCTCGCCCTGGACCCGGCCCTGGTGCGGGCCCACCGCGGCCGGGCCGTCACCCGGGGCGGGACGGGCGACTACGAGGGCGCGCTCGCCGACCTCGACCGGGTGCTGGAACTGGAGCCGGACAACCCGTGGAACGTCATCCTGCGCGGCGAGCACCACCGGCTGGCCCGCCACCACGACGAAGCGGTGGCCGACCTCAGCGAGGGGATCAGACGCAACCCCGCCAGCGAGTTCGCCTGGGCCTCCCGAGGCGCCGCCCACGAACGCCACGGCGATCTCGACGCGGCCCTGGCCGACTTCGACCACGCGCTGGGACTCAAGCCGGACTACGCCTGGGCCCTGGCCCGCCGCGGCCGTGTCTGGCGCGGCCTCGGCGACCAGGCCCGCCGCCTCGCCGACCTCGACCGCGCCCTCGCCCTGCAGCCCGACTGGGCCTGGGGCCGCTGCGAACGCGGCGACGCCCTGCGCGTCGCCGGCCGCGACGAGGAGGCCCTGGCCGACTACGACCGCGCCCTCGAACTCGACCCCGACTACGCGTCCGCGTACGCGAGCCGGGGCGTGTCCCTGTCCCACCTGGGCCGTCACGAAGAGGGCCTCGCCGACCTGGACCGCGCCCTCGCGCTGAACCCGGACTACCCCTGGGCCCTGGAACACCGGGCCGCGGTCCTTCAGCGCATGGCGGACGCGTGAACTAGACCTGCCTCCGGGGCGCTCGTACTCTCGCCAGCCGTGACTTCGACGCCGAGTCCGAGGAGTACGAACAGACGATGCGGCCCTACCGGCAAGGGCCGGCGGAGCTCAAGCAGGTCATGCGCGGGGACGTGCGGCGACCACCGGACCGGTACCGCGGACGAAGGCCGCCCACGAGACCTCCCCGAACGCGAGGCGTGCGCCTGCCTTGTCCTTGGAGTCGCGGACGTGGACGGTGGTGGTGACGGGGGATATGGCCACCTCGACGCAGTCGGGGCCGTCGTTGCTGCTGTAGCTGCTCTTGAACCAGTTCAGCGCGTTGGGGGTCATGTTTCCTCTCCCAGCACTTTCTCGATGAAGGCCAGTGACTCCCGGGGCGGGAGAGCCTGCGCCCGGATCATTCCATAGCGCATATCCATGATCTGGACTTCCCGAGGATCACTGATCACACGACTGTGCAGCTGGGCTTCCGAGTGCCCGAGGGTCTTGCCGTCCTGGAGCTTGAGCAGTCGGATCGGACCGCCCATGCCGGCGTGGTCCTCGCGGTCCGTGGGCATCACCTGGATTTCCACGTTCCTCAACTTGCCAAGTGTCAGCAGGTGTTCGAGCTGCTGGCGTAGCACCATTCTGCCCCCGATCGGCCGACGCAGCGTCACCTCTTCCTGGACAAAGGTCAGGAGTGGCGGGGGAACCCGCTCGAAGACGCGGCGGCGTGCCATGCGCGCGGCGACCTGACGTCCGAGCTCATCCTCCGGATATGCGGGTCGGCGCATGGCGAACAGTGCCCTCGCGTACTCCTCTGTCTGAAGCAGGCCGTGCATGTTGTGGTTGGCGTACGCCCCCAGTTCGACCGCCTCCGCCTCCAACTTGGCCAGATCCCGGACCTTCTTCGGATACCGGGCCCGCTCCACGTCCTCCTTCATGAACGCGAGCTTCCCGCCCGCCCCCAGCGCCTCGTCGGCCTTCTCCAGGAAATCCGGCTTGGGGATCCGACGTCCCCGCTCCACGGCCGAGACCATCTCCTCGCTGTAGCCGATGGCGGTCCCGAGTTCGCCCTGCCGCAGCCCGGCGGCCTCCCGCCACACCTTGATCTGCCGCCCGACCGCCCTGAGTACGGCCTCGGCCTCCTCGTCCTCCACACCCGCCCCTTCCGACGTACGACCCGTACGGCACCGACCGACGCCCGGACAGTCACGCTCTGTGCCGGGGTCATCACTGGTCAGAGTAGGGAGAGGTGAGCACGCTGGGTGACATGACCCAGAAATCCCTCCCGGAAGTCCTGGCCCCCGCACAGCACTTCACGGTGCAGTTGTCCGCCACTCGAAGGGGCGCTCGACTCGCGCGGCTGCTCACCGAACGCCAACTCGACGACTGGGGAATCCCCTTCGCCGCGCATGCGACGCAGGTCGTGGCCGAACTGGCGTCGAACGCGGTGCTGCACGGACGCGTGGCGGGGCGGGACTTCCGGCTGGGGCTACGGCTGGTCGCCGACCGCACGCTCCGTATCGAGGTGACCGACGCCCGGGGCGACCGCGTCCCGCGTGTTCACGATCCGGTGTCCGGCGACGCGGAATCGGGGCGGGGCCTGCTGATCGTGGCGGCGTACGCCGACCGTTGGGGCGTGGACGAGGCACCCGCCGGCTGCAAGGTCGTCTGGGCGGAGCTGGGGGCACCGGGTCGCGACGGCCCATGACCCGGCGGTTCCCGACGTCAAAGACCAAAGAACCGGGGAAAGAACCCAACCCGCCCTACCGTCCCCGTCGATCACCCGCCGGAGTGAATATGCCGAACTCAACTGGCGCGGCGGGGCAGTTGTGCGGCAGCGTCTGCTGCGACAAGCCCACACATGCTTCGGCCCTCGCGGGGACTGCCATCCCACTGCGAGGGCCTGATCATCAAGGAAGAAGAGCCTTCCCAATGACTGAGAAGAACCCTAGCGCGCCCAAGTCCGCCAAGACCCGGCATTCCCACTCCGGTGTGATTCACGTGAATGAACCCCACACCGAGAACTTCACCGTGGTCGGCAATCACCTCCTCCAGCACCCCGAGTTGTCGCTGATGGCCATCGGTCTCGCGGTGCACATCCAGTCGCTGCCCGCCGGGGCGCCGATCGGGATCAAGACGCTGGCCGCGAAGTTCCCCGAGGGGGAGATCCGGATCGCCGCAGCGTTGCGGGAGCTGGAGGAACACGGATACCTCACGCGTGCCAGGGAGCGTCTTCAATCGGGACAGGTGACGACCCGGACGACCTCGTACAACAAGCCCGGCAAGGGGCGGACCGCACCGGCTTCGGTCCCCGGACCCCCGGCTCCACCGAAGGCGTCCGCCCCGAAGGCCCCGGCCCCTGCCGCCACCCTCCTCACCCGCCTGCGCACCTACGACTCCCGCCTCCTGCTCTCCGAACGTGACGTACGGCGGCTGGTGCCCGAGGTCTCCGAGTGGCTGGAGCGGGGCGTTCCGGCGACGGCCGTGGAGCGCGCGCTGACGACCGGCCTGCCCCAGGACCCGATCAAGCACCCGGCGGCCTTCCTCGCGCACCGCCTCACCAGCCTCCTGCCCCCACCCGTGCCGCTCCCGGTCGCGTCCCCTTCCGCGCCCGCCCGTCGTCCGGACCCCTGGCAGGACTGCGACGGCTGCGACCGCCCGTTCCGCGCCCCGGAGCCGGGACGGTGCCGGGACTGCCGTGCGCTCGGCGCGGTGGCTTAGAAGTCATCTCATTTGGTGACTACATGTGGGGAATCCGCGACCAGTCGAGCCATCTCGTGCAGGTGGTGCCAGTACTCGGGGTCGTCCGCTTCGCTGAGTACAGGTATGACCTGGTCCAGGCGGGCGATGCAGCGAAGCAGGCCGCTTCGACCTTGCGCTTCTAGCTCGCCGCCGTTCTTGATCCAGATGAAAACCCAGGATGCGGTGTCTGAGTCCAGCATCACCAGGTCGAAGCCGGCCCGGTCCGCGCCGGCCAACCTGGGAGGAAAGGGCAATTTCATGAACTCCTGGTACAGGCGTGATACGGCCTCAACCGCAGTTTCTTCGCTCACGCGGGCCATCATGGCGCGGCTTTCACAACGCATGGAGTCGTCTCGAGTCTGCGGTAGCAGATGAGGGTGCACGCGAGGCTGGTGAAGGCGAGGAAGTGCTCGGCCTTGCGTTCGTAGCGGCGGTGGAGTCGGCGGCAGCCGGCGAGCCAGGCCATGGTCCGTTCGACGGTCCAGCGGTGTCGTCCGAGCTGCTGTGACGTCTCCACGCCCTTGCGGGCGATGCGATGCCGGATCCCTCGCTGTGCCAGCCATTGCCGCAGGTGGCGGTAGTCATAGCCCTTGTCGGCGTGGAGCTTGCCGGGCTTGCGTCGGCGAGGTCCTCAGCGGGACCGGATCGGAGGTATCCCCTTCACGAGCGGGATTAGGGCCTGGCTGTCGTGGACGTTGGTGCCGGAGATGCCGGCAGACAGGGGCAGACCGGTCCGCTCGGTGATCAGATGGATCTTCGAGCCGTATTTGCCCCGGTCGACAGGATTCGGACCTGTCAGGTCCCCCTTTTCAGGGCCCGCATGTTCACCGAGTCGATCGCGCAACGGGACCAGTCCAGGTCGCCACGGGCACCGAGTTCGTCGAGGACCAGGCGGTGGAGCTTGGCCCGCACCCTGGCCTTCGTCCACTCGGTGAACCGGCGATGGGCCGTCGCACCAGACGGCCCGAACGATGCCGCGGGCAGTTGCTGCCACGTGCAGCCCGACGTCGCTACGAACACGATCGCCGCCAGAACCTCCCGATCGCCATGTCGACGTCGGCCACCACCCGGCGGCCGCGACGGAGCCTCCGGCACCACCCGCTGGAACAACTCCCATAATTCGTCGGGCACCAGCTGCGCAACAATCCCCACCACGGCGAACAGCCCGCCCAGCCAAATGAGATGACCTCTTAGAGGTCATCTCGATTGGTGGATCGAGGCGCGGGCTACCCGGCGGACTGAGCCATTGGGCGCTGGTGCGACGATGCGGGGATGCGCGAGGTCAATGAGCTGATCAACGTCGACGATCCAGCCTGGCCGCTCCTCCTTCAGGAGCTGTCCGGCACCGGCGTACCAGTTGAGGTGCTGCCCGGCGATCCCGAGACGGGCCGCGCCTCGCTGCTGCAACTCCAGGTCTCCGCCCGATCAAATTTGGGCGGCATCGTACTGAACTGCGGCGGCATGCTCGTGGACAGCGGGTGGTTGCGGATCTTCGGAAGCCCGAGTGGTGCCGACGCCGAAGGACTGCCCGGCCTGGCCGAGATCAACGCGATGCCCGCGACGTTCGATCCCGCATGGCTGTCGGGTGCAGGACTCGTGGTCGCGCACGACGTGCTGGGCGGGGTTTTCACCCTCAACGGGGGCAACCCCCGTCAGGCCGGTCGGCCCGGCGAGCCGGGTGAAATCCTCTACTTCGCCCCCGATGCCCTTGGCTGGCAGGCCCTGGGCGCCGGCCACTCGGCATGGCTGTCCTGGATTCTCTCCGGAGGGCTCCAGGAGTTCTATGAGGACCTGCGGTGGGACGGCTGGCGCGACGAAGTCTCTGTGCTCAATGGCCGGCAGGGGTTGTCGTTCTTCCCGCCGTTGTGGTCGGCCGAGGCCCGCCAGGATCTGTCGGCGGCCAGCCGTCGTCCGGTGCCCATGGCGGAACTCCTGAGCCTGAGCCGCAACTCGTGCCTTCAGTTCGACGGCGCCGATCCGGGGTTTCTCGGAGTTGTATGAACTGGTTCACCCACCCAGACGCCGGTAGCAGATGAGGGTGGCGGCGATGCCGGCGAAGGCGAGGAAGTGTTCGGCCTTGCGCTCGTAGCGCCGGTGCAGACGGCGACAGCCGGCAAGCCAGGCCACCGTCCTCTCCACGGTCCAGCGGTGGCGGCCCAGGCGCTGAGAGGGCTCGATGCCCTTCCGGGCGATGCGCGGGGTGATGTTCCGGGAACGCAGCCGCTGCCGCACGTGGTCGTAGTCATAGCCCTTGTCGCCATGGAGTTTGGCGGGGCGTCGCCGACGCGGCCCGCGGCGGGAGCGGATGGGCGGGATGCCGCGCACGAGGGGTTCGAGGCCCTGGCTGTCGTGAGTGTTCGCGGCGGAGATCCCAATCGAGAGGGGTAGGCCGGACCGCTCGGTGGTCAAGTGGATCTTTGAACCCTTCTTGCCGCGATCTACGGGATTCGGACCTGTCAGGTCCCCCCTTTGAGGGCCCGCATGTTCACAGAGTCGATCGCGCACCGCGACCAGTCCAACTCCCCTCGGGCGCCGAGTTCGTCCAGGACCAGGCGGTGGAGCTTGCCCCACACCCTGGCCCGCCTCCACTCGGTGAACCGGCGGTGCGCGGTCGGCCCGGACGGACCGAAGACCGGCGGCAGTTGCCGCCAGGTACAGCCCGTCGTGGCCACGAACAGGATTGCCGCCAGCACTTCGCGATCACCGTACCGCCGTCGGCCACCGCCTTGCGGACGCACGGGAGCAGCCGGGACTACCCGCTGAAACAACTCCCACAGCCCGTCTGGAACCAGACGTCCCACCCACGCCATCACGACAGCCAGTCTAATGATCAAGCCAGTTGAGACGACCTCTTAGGGGTCGCGCAGACGGACGGCTCCCCATACCGCCTGTCTGCGCGAGCTCTCACACGGCCGGCCTGTCACGGTACGGCGCCAGGAACGCGGTCAGCGCCGACAGCATCGCCTCCGGGGCTTCCTCGGCGGGGTAGTGGCCGCACTCGGGGATGACAAGGCTCTCCACGTCGTCGGCGGCAAGCTTCATCGTCGCGCCGACCGACGCGCCCAGGTTCTCCGCACCCCCGATCGCCAGGACGGGAAGGGACAGCCGTCGAGTCCTGCGCCGCTGGTTCTGTTCGATGGTCGTGTCGAGTGCGCGGTAGAACTCGAAGCTGGATCGCAGGGCTTCCGGGTCGGCGGCGAGGATGTCGACGTAGTACCGGACGGCGTGGTCGGGCAGTGGCTTCGCGGATTTCGTGGCGAACTGGTGGGCGAAGTAGAGATGTTCCCGTCCGCTGACCAACTGTTCGTTGACGCCGTTGAGGCGGTTGAAGGCGAAGTGCCAGAGGCGGTCGTTGGCCTCCTGGCTGCCGAAAAGAGGCGGCGTCGGGGAAAGTCCCGGGATCGCGGCCTCGGCGACGGCCAGGCGTTCGAGCCGGTCAGGGTGATCCGCGGCCAGGGCGTAGCCGGTCCACATCCCGACGTCGTGACCGACCATCGCGAAGCGCTGATGCCCGAGTGCGTCCATCAGCGCCACCAAGTCGCCCGCGAGCGTGCCGGTGTCGTACCCGTCCAGGGGTTTGCCGGACAGTCCGACACCGCGCGGATCGACCGCGACGACCTGGAAGTCCCGGGCCAGCGCGGGCATCAGGAGGCGCCAGGCGTACCAGGTCTGCGGCCAGCCCGCGAGCAGCAGCAGCGCGGGGCCTTCGCCGCCGGTGACGGCGTGCAGGCGCAGCTCCCCGGTGTCGACGTACCGGCTGGTGAAGGTGTCGGTGAACCCGGGTGGGAGGCCGGCCGCCCCGGAGACGGAACCGGGGCCTTCGGGCGTGGGCAGGTGGGTCGACGACAGACTCACGGTCATCCTTTGCGGCAGTGGTCGGCAGTGGTCGGCAGTGGTCGGCAGTGGTCGGCAGTGGTTGACGGGGGTTCATGGAGTGGACAGAAGGAAGGGGAGCGGTGCCACGCGGCGCGGCCCTCGCTCAGGCGGTGGCGGCGGGGCGGCGCAGCGCGCCGGCGAGGGTGGTCGCTACGACCGTGACGGCGAGGAGCAGGGTCGCGACGTCCTGGTTGATCATCTGGTCGAGGAGCCCGAGGGCCAGCGTGGGCACGATCGTGCCCGTGTAGGCGGCCAGGAAGTACGTGGCGAGCAGATCCGCCCTGCGCAGCGGATCGGCGAGCCGCTGGGCGACGCCGACGCCGCCCCGGAAGACCAGGCCGATGCCGGTACCCGCCAGAAGTGTTCCGGCGGCGAACGTGGGCAGTGACCGTGCCCACAGGCCGGTCTCGAACACCACGACGCCCGCCATGAGGAACGCCGGCGCCGGCCAGCGCCCGGAGATCCACCGCTCCGGGACGGCCACCTGCGCGACCAGGGCGACGAGGAACAGCAGCCCGACCTGTACGCCGACCGCCGCGACGTTGTGGACGTGCAGCTGTTCGCGGAGGAAGGAAGGCACCAACGACGAGAACAGTCCGCTGACCGCGAACGCGGCGAGGACGGCCGCGGCCGCCCGCAGGAACTCGGTCCGCCCCGTCCCCCGGTCGGGAACGGCGGGACGGCGAACGGACAACGCGGGGCGCTGCCGGGCCATGACGGTCTCGGGGGTGACGACGACGGCCAGGAACGCCGGGATCAGGCCGACGAGGTAGACCCGGAACACCAGATGGGTGGGATCCGCCCCGTACTGCGCGAACAGGCCGGCGGCGACGGCGCCCAGTCCCAGTCCGCCCATGTTCGACACCGTGGAGACGGTCGACGCCCGTCGGGTGTGCTCGGCTCCGGCGAGCTCACCCAGCGCCGCGGTCGCCGTGGCGGTGAAGACGCCGGTGCTCAGGCCGCACAGGAACCGTGCCGCCAGGAGGGTCGCGACATCGCGGGCGACGAGGAACAGCACGGTGCTCGCCGCCGCGGCCAGGAGAGCGGCGGCCAGGAGGGGACGGCGGCCCGCGCGGTCGGAGAGCGACGCGAACACCATCAGCGCGAGCACCGTCCCCAAGGCGTAGACGGCGAAGACCAGCGTGGTGGTGAAGGGCCCGAAGCCCATCTGCGGCGCCCAGAACGCGTACAGCGGGATCGGCAGCGTCCCGCCCAGCATGACCAGGGTGTACACCGCGGCCACGAGCCAGAACCCGGCGCGCGCCCGGCGCCCGTGGACGGGTGGAACGACGTGGGTGCGGACGTCTGGCGCGACATCGTCGATCATCGTGCGGCCTTTCGGGTGAGGGAACCGCCGTTCCTCACGCTAGCCATCTTGGATCGATCGGTCAAAGATGTTGTGACCGATCGGTCCAAGATGCGGGTAGGCTCGTGGCGGAGTCGAAACGGGAGGTGCGCGCCATGGCCGGCCGGAAGCAGTTCGACGTCGGTGTGGCGTTGGACCAGGCCATGCGGGTGTTCTGGCAGCGCGGATACGCGGACGCCTCACTCGATGCCCTCGGGTCCGCCACCGGACTCGGCCGCGGCTCCCTCTACGGTGCCTTCGGCACCAAGGACGCCCTGTTCGGCCAGTGCCTCGACCGCTACGCGCGGATCTACGGCGCGCAGTACGAGCAGGCGCTGACGGCGCACCCCGGTGAGCCGGTACGCGCGGTCGAGGCGTTCTTCGACGTCATCCTGAGCCGTATCGCCGACCCGTCGGTCCCCGTGGGGTGCCTCATCGCGCAGTCCGCCGCGCAGTCACCGACTCTGAAGGAGGAGAACAGCACCCAGGTGCGCGGCCTGCTCGACCTGCAGCGCCAACGGGTACGCACCGCACTGGCGGACTCCTCGGCCGACCCCCGGACGCTCGACGAACTCGCCACATTCGTTGTCGCCGTCAACCAGTCGCTGGCCGTACTGAGCCGTGCCGGCGCTTCGGACGCCGAGCTGCGCTCCGTGGCCAGGCTCGCCTGCGCGACGGTGGCCGACACCCTCGGCCGGGCGGAATCGGCGGACGCCGCTCAAGGCTGAGCATCCCCGGCCCCGCCCGGCCCGGGTGGCCGAAACCCGGTCACCCGGGGCCACACAACCCACACTCCGCATACCTAACTGTGCCCTGAACGGACCGTGCCCGGTCGAATACAGTGCTGAGCGCTCGTATGTACGGACGGTGCCCGTGAGGAGGTCGTGGTGGTGAGTGTGACGTCGGGTGCCGTCTGGGGCCGTACCGAGCAGCAGGACTTCCGGAGCCGGGTGCGGGGGACGCTCCTCGGGGCCGCCGTGGGGGACGCGCTCGGCGGGCCCGTGGACGGGCTGACGCTGGAGGAGATCCAGGCGGCCTACGGGCCCGAGGGGCTGGTCGACCTCGGGGTCGGGTACGGGCGGCGCGGGACCGTCACTCATCACACGCAGCTGACTCTCTTCACCGTGGACGGATTGATAAGGGCCCAGGTGAGGAGGGACACGGGGGCCTGGCATCCGCCCACCGACCTGCACCGGGCCTACCTGCGGTGGGCGGCCACCCAGTGGGACTGGGGGCCGGACGAGCGGCGCGCGGAGGACGGGTGGCTGGCCCGGGAGGAGTGGCTGTACGCGCGACGGGAGCCGACCCGGTCGCTGCTGCTCGGGCTCGGGGACAAGAGGATGGGGACCCTGGAGTCGCCGAAGAACCCGGAGGACATGGGGCCCGAGGCCGTCGCCAGGTCCGCTCCGTTCGGGTTGCTCGTCGGCTGGGAGCCGCAGCTCGTCGTACAGCTGGCCGTGGAGTGCTCGGCGCAGACGCACGGGCATCCGACCGCCTGTCTGTCGGCGGGCGCGTACGCCGTGATCGTGCACGGGCTGGCGCGCGGCCAGTCCCTCGACGGGTCGGTCCAGCAGGCCCTCGCCCTGCTCGCCGCCCGGCCGGGGCATCAGCCCGTCTCCGACGCGTTGCAGCACGCGCTCGGGGCCGTACGGCAGGGGATGCCCTCCCCGGCGCGGGTCGAGGAGCTGACGGGGGACGGGGCGGCGGACGGGACGCTCGCCGCCGCGGTGTACTGCGCGCTCGTCGGCGCGGACGTACGCCACGGGCTGTGTCTCGCCGTCAACCAGGCCGGGCCCTCCGCCGTCGCCGGCACCCTCACCGGCGGCCTGCTCGGCGCCCTGCACGGCGAGACGGCCCTCCCGCCGGCCTGGGTGGCCGAACTGGAGGGCCGTCCCACGATCCTGGAACTGGCCGACGACTTCGCGATGGAGATGACCCAGGGGCCGGCGCTGCACAACCCGGCGGGTGCGGCTCCGGGGTGGCTGGCGCGGTATCCGCGAAGCGGCTGAGCGGCAGCGCCCGGAAGGGGCGCGGGGCGGCCGTAGTCGATGTGCGCCTGCCGCCGCGTGCGCGCCCTCCAGCCCCCGCCGGTCTGTTGCCGGGCCGCGGTCCGGTCCCCGCCGGTCTGTTGCCGGGCCGCGGTCCGGTCCCCATCGGTCCGTCGCCGGGCCGCGGTCCGGTCCCCATTCGTCCGTCGCCGGGCCGCGGTCCAGTCCCCGCCGGTCTGTTGCCGTGCCATGGTCCGGTCCCCGCCGGTCCGCCGCGTGGCCACGGGCCAGCCCCCCACCGGCCCGCCGCCGGGCCACGGCCTACCCCCAGCTGCCTACTGCGCCGGCACGCTGTCCCCGGCCCCGGCCCCCGCTCCGGCGGGTACCGCGGTCGCCGACATGGCGTCGCCGTCCGTGTTGACCCTCTCGATGATCGCCAGGCGTTCGGGGGTGTCCTCCGGCTTCAGGTAGCCGATGAGGACGTAGAGGACGAGGGAGACGGCGAGGGGGATCGACACCTGGTACTGGAGCGGGACGCCGCCGTCGACGTTCCAGTTGATCGGGTAGTTGACCAGCCAGAAGGTGAGCAGGCCCGCCGCCCAGCTGGTGAGCGCGGCCGTCGGGCCGGAGCGGCGGAAGGGGCGGAGCAGGCCCAGCATCATCGGGATCGCGATCGGGCCCATCAGCCCGGCCACCCACTTGATGACGATGGTGATGATGTCCTTGAAGGTGGGGGAGTTGACCTGGGTGGCCACCGTCATGGACAGGCCGAGGAAGACGACCGTGGTGACGCGGGCCGCGATCAGGCCCGAGCGTTCGTTCCAGGCCCGCGCCCGCTGCGAGAGGACCGGCGCCACGTCACGGGTGAAGACGGCCGCGATCGCGTTGGCGTCGGAGGAGCACATCGCCATCGTGTGGGAGAAGAACCCGACGACGACCAGGCCCAGCAGCCCGTGCGGGAGGAGCTGTTCGGTCATCAGGCCGTAGGAGTCGGAGCCGTCCGGCTTCTGGGCGTGGACCAGGAGGGGGGATATCCACATCGGGAAGAAGAGGACGACCGGCCAGATCAGCCAGAGGGCGGCGGACAGGCGGGCGCTGCGCTCGGCCGCCTTCGGGCTGCCCGTCGCCATGTAGCGCTGGGCCTGGTTGAGCATGCCGCCGTTGTACTCGAAGAGCTTGATGAAGAGGAAGGCCAGCAGGAAGACCGTGCCGTAGGGACCGACCAGCGGTTTGCCGTGGCCGTGCAGGGCCGGCTGGCTGAACGCGTCGAAGAGACCGATGCCCTTGTCGTTCAGCTTCAGGACGACGGCGACGAACATCGAGATGCCGGCCAGGAGCTGGATGGCGAACTGGCCCAGCTCGGTGAGAGCGTCCGCCCACAGGCCGCCGATCGTGCAGTAGACGGCGGTGATCGCGCCGGTGATGAGGATGCCCTGGTTGAGGGAGACCCCGGTGAACACCGACAGCAGGGTGGCGATCGCGGCCCACTTCGCGGCCACGTCCACGATCTTCAGCAGCATGCCGGACCAGGCCAGCGCCTGCTGGGTGGAGAGGTTGTAGCGGTTCTTCAGGTATTCGAGGGGGGACGCCACGTGCAGGCGGGAGCGGAGCCGGTTGATGCGCGGGGCGAAGAGTTTCGAGCCGATCGCGATGCCGAGGGCGATCGGGAAGGACCAGGTGACGAACGAGGTCACGCCGTAGGTGTAGGCGATGCCCGCGTACCCGGTGAACATCACCGCGCTGTAGCCCGACATGTGGTGCGAGATGCCGGACAGCCACCAGGGCATCTTGCCGCCCGCGGTGAAGAAGTCGCTGACGTTGTCCACGCGTTTGTGCGACCAGATGCCGATCGCGACCATCACACCGAAGTAGCCGATGAGCACGGCCCAGTCGAGCCCGTTCATGCGCCCCCCTTCCAGGGTCCGCCTACTGAACTCCGCTCAGCTGGCTGGCACTTCGCATAAGCGGAGCGGGGACGGGGAAGGCCGCGAAGTGCCCGCTCATCGTGGGTTCCGTTACGCGGGCACGACAAGCGGGCGTAAGGTCAAGGCAAAGCAAAATCGTTCGCCTTGCTGACCTTAGTTCATGGATATGAACTTGTCGGTTGGCTGGGAACCAACCCCCTCAGTGCATCAGCTCCCCCGCGTTGACCAGCAGCGACTGGC
Source organism: Streptomyces shenzhenensis (assembly GCF_021462265.1). Classification (GTDB taxonomy): domain Bacteria; phylum Actinomycetota; class Actinomycetes; order Streptomycetales; family Streptomycetaceae; genus Streptomyces; species Streptomyces shenzhenensis. The sequence continues at coordinate 24,635 of NZ_JAJONF010000003.1, forward strand.
CCGTGATGGCCCGCGCCCGGTCCGACGCCAGGAACACGGCCGCGTCCGCCACGTCCCCGTCCGTCGCCAGGTCGGGCAACGCCATCCGGCCGGTCAGCCGGCCCAGCACCTCGTCCTCCGGCACCCCCTCCGTGTGCGCGGTGAACTGGACGTACGCCTGCACCGGCGGCCCCCACATCCAGCCCGGCAGCACGGTGTTGACCCGGATCCGGTACGGCCCCAGCTCCCGCGCCAGCGAGTACATCGCGCTGGTCAGCGCGCCCTTGGAGGCGGCGTACGCGGCCTGCTTTACCTGCGAGGGCGCGGCGACGGCGGACTGGGTGCCGATGAAGACGACCGAGCCGCCGTTCTCCTTGAGTGCGGGCAGGCAGGCCCGGGTCATCCGCAGTGTGCCCAGCAGGTTCACGTCGATCACCGAGGCCCAGGTCGCGAAGTCCGCGTCCTCGACCCCGCCGAAGTAGGAGTCCCAGGCGGCGACATGGACCACCGCGTCGATCCCGCCGAACCGCTCCCGGGCCAGCTCCGCCAGCGCCTCGCACTGGCCCTCGTCGGTGATGTCGGTGGCCCGGTACGCGGTCCGGGTGCCCTCCGGGTCGATCCCGGCCGCGCTCTTCGCGAGGTTCGCCTCGGTCCGCGCGCCCAGCACGGCGTTCCCGCCGTCCCGTACGACGGCCGTCGCGATCTGATGCCCGAGCCCCGCGCCGACTCCCGAGACGACGACGGTCTTGCCCTCCAGTAGTGACATAGCTGACCTCCCGGCTCTGCCGCTTGCCTGACGGTCCGTCAGATTAGGGGTGAGCGCGGGAGGGTGGAAGGGGGCAGGTGCGGCCCGGCCCCAACAGCGTCGGCTCCGCCCTGGGAGGGGCGGAGCCGACGGATGTTCACGGCCTCACGGGGAGGCTGCGGATGTTCACGGCCTCACGGGGAGGGTCAGGAGCGACGGGTCCGGCGGGTGGCGTAGAGCGTGCCGGCGCCGAGCGCGATCACCAGGGCGGCGCCGCCGGCGATCAGGGGCGTCGAGGAGCTGGCGCCGGTCTCGGCCAGCGGCGGGGTGCTGGTGCTGGGGGAGGGCGCCGGGGTGGTGGGCGGCGGCGACTTCATCGGGGGGACGTGGGACGTGGTGGGCGGGGTGGAGGAGGAGGCGGGCGGGGTGGAGGAGGCGGGGGTGGAGGGCGTCGGGGTGGCCGGTGCGGAGGTCTCCGGGGCGGGCGGCTGGCTGGCCGGTGTCGACGCGGAGGGCGTGGGGGATTCCGGCGTGGCGGGGGTGCACGGCTTGTCGCCGCCGTTCCAGGCGGCTATGAGGTGGTACGGGGTGACGATGTTGCCGGGTTCGTAGGGAGCGGGGCCGTGTCCGTCCCCGGGCTTGCCGTCGTAGATCACGTCGTCGCCGTACAGGTCGATCTGCCCGAAGCAGTCGGGGCTCTTCACGGCCAGCTTCTGCCAGGTCTGCTTGGCCTGGTCGCCGCCGGCGACGTCGTCGGCGGTGAGGTACACCGTGGCGTGGTCGACGAGTGTCTGGTGGCCGGAGGTGTACCAGTTGGAGCCCTCGGTGGTGTACTCGGCCAGCGACACCGGGTACGTGCAGCCGGCGCCGACGCTCTGCCCGGGGGCCAGGCGCACCTCGACCGTGCCGGGAGCGCTGCTCCACTGGTGGAAGCCGCCCTGGGAGGTCCAGTCGGCGCCGACCGGCTTTCCGTCGGTGTCGACGATGCGGTACTGCACGGTGGCCGTCTGGCAGTCGCCCGCGGTGGCGGCGCTCGCGGTCGTGGCCCCGGCGAGGGGCGCGGCGGCGAGGAAAGCGGTTGCGGCGAGGACGGCCGACGTTCTGGGGCGTGAGAAGCGCGTCAAGATGTGCCCTTGCGGAAACTAGGTGTGGGAGGTGGTCGTGCGTGAGGGGTGTGCACAGGCCGGCGGAAGGCGGCGTGGCTCAACCCTGGCGTCACTTCACTCACTGTGGTCGCAGTGAGGCGATCCGCATTCTCGCGAGCTTGTCGACGCCCGTCAATCTCTTGCGAATTGAACAACATCTCCGGCGCCGTCGGCCGGCTCCGTCGCTCCCCTCGTTATCTGACGTACAGTCAGCTATGCCCGCAGCCGTCAGCCGCGTAGCAGCTCGTTTGACCCTATCTGCGCCAACAGCGGTGGCTCGGACGCTCCTTCGTAAGCGAGATGCAGTTCGCGTCGGGCTCGCGTGGCCATGACGTAGTACTCCATGCGCAGCGCGGCCGAGGTCGGATCAGTGGCGGCGTCGGCGTGTGCGTCGGGGATGACGACGGTGTCGAAGCCGAGGCCCTTGGCGCTTCTCCGATGGACCAGGACGACGCCGGGACGGCCGAGGTCCAGGCGGTGGTAGCGGCCGCCTCCCTTCCAGGCGTCGGAGGTGTAGAGCTGCGGTTTGAGCTTGGGCGCCTTGTTCTGCAGGGTGCCGAGCAAAGAGAACTGAGTGTGCTTGGAGTGGGTTATCACGCCGATGGTGTGCTGCGGATGCTGCTGGGCCAGCAGCATCACCAGGTCGGCGGCGCCACGCTGCGGGAGGCGGTGCAGCCGCGCAGGCGGGCCGTCCCGGTCGGGGATCGGAGGCGGGCCGGCTCCGATGTGGAAATGGGCCGCGAAGGACGCGATCTGTCGGGTGTTGCGGTGGTTGCCGTCGAGTTCGTGGCGCGTGCAGCGGCCCAGGCGCTCGGCGATCTCCGCGAGTGTGGAGTTGGTGTCGGTCAGACGCTGGCACTCGTCCGCGTACACCGTCGTGCGGGCTCCGAGCAGTCGGCACAGGCGGTAGAACTCCGGCGGCAGGTCCTGGCCTTCGTCCACGACGAGGGTGAGTCCGGGCGGCGGGTCGGCGGCCGCGGCCCGCTCGTACAGGGCGGGCCAGTCGAACCAGCCGTCCGCACCGCTGGGCGGTTTCCCGCCGTACCACTCGGTGAGCCAGGCGTGCACGGTCCGCACCCGCACGCTGCGGTCCGCGGGACCCAGGGCGTGGACGGCTCCGGCGAGTGCCTGGTGCAGGAGGTTGGAATAGGTCAGCAGGACCACCGGCGTTCCGGTCAGGGCGAGCATGACGGCTCGCTGGGCCGCCAGGAGGCTCTTGCCGCTTCCCGGCGGACCGCTGACGAGGTGGTTGCCGTCGAAGGGCAGATCGTCGAGGCAGGAGCGCTGCTCATCGGTGAGGTCGAGATAGGTGACGGTCACATCTCCTCCACGGCGTCGGCGGCCACGGCGCGGGCCGCGGTGACGATGGACTCCAGGTAGCCGGGCACCCGTTCGCCGCCGACGACCAGGGCGCGGTCGAGGAGGGTGTTTCCGGTCTCACAGCTGGTCTCGGGGAGCAGCGCGCAGGCGTGGCAGGCCGCGCGGTTGAGGTTGCCGAAGCCCTGGCCGGTGTGCTCGGCGCAGAGCGGGTCGGCCGAGCACCAGGCCGCGGCCTCCGTCATCCGGAGCAGGGTCTCGGCGAGCCGGGGCGGTTCACCTTGCCGGACGAGACCGCCGAGGGTTCCCTCCGCGTCTCCTGCGGCCGTGTAGACGAGGACGCCGTACTGATCCTGCTCAGGGCGCGCGTAGACACGTTCACGCAGGCTCGCCGTCGTGTAGCCGGATTCGAAGGAGAGCTGGCGGATCAGCAGGTGCGCGAGGGTGTGCAGGAGTACGAATCGCGGGGACAGCTCAGGACCGGTCAAGGTCTCCAGACGGTCCTTCTGGAAGGAGCGGTCGAGGTCGGCTCTTATGCCGGAGATCCGGCGTCGGACCCGGGCGTCCGCTTCCCAGGCGGCGAGTTCGCTCTTGTCCAGGGTGAGGAAGATGCCCTCTCCGAAGACCTCCACGGCGGGCAGCCACCTCAGGCGCCGCGCGGTGTCGGCGGGCACGACGGTGGCGTCCGGAGACACCCGGGTGAAGCCCGACAGGGCGCGTACCTCCCGCAGCCGGTCGGCGAGGACGATCCGGCCGAACCGGCGGCTGAGGCCCGACCAGGGGGCCGCGGTCTCGCCGGCCAGACCGAGCGTGGTCTCGCGCAGCGCGAAGTCGCGGGTGGCCGGCGGCGTCGGAGCGGTGAAGGCCGCCCATTCCTCCCGGCTCAGGTCGGGGCGGTCGGGAGTACCGGTCCCGGTGGAGGTCGCGGAGGAGACGGGCCGGCCCGTCTCCTCCGCGAGGAGGGCGTCGAGGAGTTGGTCGTCGGCGCCGGTGTCCTCCTGGATCATCGAGCGGAAGACCCCGGCCCGCGGCGAGTCAGCCCCTCTGCACAGCGACACCCACAGATCGTGCCCGCGTACCCGTGCGGCGAGCGCCTCGTCGGTGACGGCCGGCGCGTCGGTCTCGGGGATGTCGAGCGCCGAATACACGATCGGGTAGTACAGGTTTCCCGCGGTGCGCTGCACCACCTGCACCGGCTTCTCGCACTCCACGGCCTCGCTTGCCCGCTGCCAGGGGTTGCGTCCTGAGCAGTGCATGCCGTGCGTACCGAGGATGTCCAGCAGGTCCCGGGCCGCTCCGCAGCCATTCGCGGTGCAGGCCACGGAGAGCGCTTCGAGTCCTGAGGCGCGTTCGGAGACCAGGAAGCGCAGCTTGTCGCGGTCGCCGCACTGCCGGCGCTCGCCCGCGTCCTGCCGGGAGTGGGCCCAGAACCACCAGTCGACGTCGCTGAGGTGTCCGGCCTGGCAGATCTGCACGAAGCGCATGGGCGCGAGTGCCCGCCCAGGCGAGCAGGACGGGCAGCGCGGCGGACGCCCGGGCTTCTCGTCCGCGATGCGCCACCTGGTCATGCGCCGGCAGGAGCCGCAGAAGAGCCAGGACGGGAAGCGGATGTACGGCGCCCCGGGCGCGTCCGGAGTGTCGAACCGGTCGTTGGCCGTCGCCGGGGCGGCGTAGAAACCGGTCACCCCGAGCCGGGAGGCCAGCCGGGGCGAGTCGACCCGCTGCCTGCCGCGGCTCGGCCAGTCGCCGATTCCGGTCGCGACGAACGACTCGCCCTGGATGTCGAAGACGGCTCCGACCCCGAAGGGCACCACCGTCTGGGACTGGCGTACCCGCAGTGTGCGGCTCACAGGTCGGCTCCCTTCACCATCACCTGGCATTCCCGGTCGACGTTGCGCATCGAGTTGGCCGTCTCCCACAGGCCGTATCTCTGCTCGAAGCTCTTGATGAGGTTGGACTGGCCTTTGCCCTGACTGCGGTAGTACAGCTCGCGGCCGTCCTTGCGTGCTGTGCGCGCTGCTTCCTCCCACTCGGCGAGGAGGTCAGACAGTTCCTTGCGGACGGCGTCGCCCGCTGCGGGTTCGCAGGCCTCGGCTCGCGCCGCCAGTTCCGCCACGAGTGCCTCGGCTTCGGGAAGGTGGTGGAGTATCGCCCCCGCCTGGTTCTCCGCGGCGAGGCCGAGGCGGTGCCGGACGAGGATGACGAGAGCGGCGTGCAGGGCACGGCGCCGCGAGGGCACGGACCACGGAGTGACACTGGTCGGTTCGACATGCCGGTACAGCGAGCGGTGGTACACGTCGAAGGTCTCGTAGTGCGAACGGTCCCGCGGCCTGGTGGCGTTGAAGAAGGTGACGACGAGGCCGGGGACGGCATGCCGGCCGACACGGCTGGTGGCCTGGATGTACTCGGCCGTCGTCTTCGGCTGTCCCTGCATGAGCATCAGTGCCAGCCGCTTCACGTCGACGCCGACGGACAGCATGTTGGTGCAGGGCAGGAAGGACACCGACTCCGGATCGCCCCACGGCCTCTCCAGCCGGTCGAGCAGGACGGGTTGTTCCGCACGGGGCAGGTTGCTGGTCAGCTCCTGCACTTGGTGATCCGCCAACTTCCTCGTCCCCGTGCCGGAATCAAGTCCGGCGAGCTGGGCGGGAATGTCATCGGCCGCGGCGGTGACGGTCCGGCCGAGTTCGCGCAGGCTGTGGTGGTAGGCGACGAGCGTCCAGTAGGCGTCCCGGTGTTCTTCGGGTAGCTCCCACGCGCCCTGCAGCAGGGCGGCGGCCACGGCGACGGCGGCGCGGCCCGCCGTGTGTCCCTGGGCCATGACGCCGAGGTAGCGGCGGCCGGGCCGGGAGGTGTCCGGTTCCGCGAAGTACGAGTGGCGGGCGTCGAGCCCGGCGGGCGGGAAGAGCTGGACGCCACCGCCGTAGAGGGCGCGGATCTGTTCCCCTGAGCGGCGGATGGTGGCCGTCGACGCCACGACCTTGGGTCCGATGCCGTCGGCCCTGGTGCACAGCCCCAGCACGGCGGACTCGTACAAGCCGACGGTGGTGCCGAGGGGGCCGGTGAGCAGGTGCAGCTCGTCCTGGATGACGAGGGACGGCGGCAGCTGCGTGCCGCCCGCCGCGAAGAGCCGTCCGGCGCGGGGTTCCCATGCCAGTCGGGCGAACTTGTCGACGGTGCCGAGGACGAACGTGGGCGGCCGGTCGTACAGGTGCTCGTCCACCACGGCGACGGGCAGCTCGTCGTGGAAGACGCACTCCTCGCGCGGGCAGAAGAAGGCGAAGGAGTCCGCTCCGGCGCGCACGCCGTAGTCACCGATGTCGGGTGACTTGTGGGCGGGCAGGACGCGGGTGCCGCACCAGGGGCAGCGGTCGAGGATGAACACGTCGTCGGGTCGGGCGGCGGCGCGCACGTCGTCGAAGGCCGCACGGGCTCGTTCGTACGTGTTCGGGGTGGTCGTCTCGCCCACCCACAGGCCGATGGAGAAGGGCTCCTCACCGTAGACGGCAGGGTCTGCCCGGCGGAGGGTTTCGAGGGCGCAGACGGTGGTGGCCGCGCGCTGGAACTGTTGCGTGGTGAGCAGGCTCAGGGTGTAGCGGCTGAGGACCGCTGTGCCGCCGCCGTCGGGTTCGCGTCTGCGCAGTGCCATGGTGAAGGCCGCGAGCAACAGGTAGGCCTCGGTCTTGCCGCCGCCGGTCGGGAACCAGATCAGGTCGGTGACGGTCCGGTCCCGGTGCCGGGGGTCGGCCACTCCGTCCAGGGCCAGCAGGAAGAACGCCAGTTGGAAGGGGCGCCAGGCGGCGTCCGGAGCCGGTGCCGGGTCCGGGGGTACGGCGTCGCGGCGGGATCGGCGCGTTCCCGCCAGATCCGGGGCGGAGTGGCGCATCTGAAGCGCCATGACGTGGTTGGCGGTGCGGAAGGCGCGCAGCAGTTCGGGCCGGGACGGATCGCAGAGGGTGCGCACGCCGGACTCGATGCGGGTGACGGCGGCGGCGATACGGTCCAGGACGCGGTCTGCGGCGGCGCGTCCCCACTCGGGGATGTCAGCGTTCAGCTGCCCCACGTACCAGGCACGGTAGTCGGCGGCGAACTCCCAGAGTTCCTCACGAAGCTGATCGACGGAGACATCAGCGTCGGCAAGGTGCCCGAGGTTCAGCACCGGGGTGCCGCTGAGTCCCGCTGCCCGTACACCGGTGACTTCCGCCTCCGGCATGACGGCCGCGCGCAGCGTCGTGACCTGCTCTCCCGTGTCGTCGTACCGCTCCTCGACCGCGCAACCGTGTCCGACGGCGTGGGTGCGTATGTGCCGGTACTGCAGGCGCAGTTCCTGCTCCTCCGGGTCGCGGCTGGCGAGACGGACACTCGGGTACTGGAGCACCCTGCCGTCCACGGGCCGTACCTCCAGTTCCACTTGGAACAGCATGCGGTCCCACTGGGCGGCCTTGCCGAGGGCCGGCTCGTGCCGGGCCGCGTTGACCAGCGCCACGGTCACCAGCTGACCGGTTCCGAACGTGCGCCGCCTGACGCGGAGTTCGGCACGCGCGTCGAGGACGGTGACCTCGACGAGGTCGGGGCCGAGGGTGTGCGTCTCGGCCGGCAGCGGGATGCGCTGCCAGCTCCGGCCTCGTTCGCTCGTACCGGAGCGGGTCTCGTAGCGGGCACCGGAACAGCGGATCTCCACGGTGGTGGCGTCGGTGTAGAAGCTGAGGCCGAGCGAGGAGGGCAGCCAGGAGTTCACCTCAGGAACCGGGTCGGCGGCGGGAGCGGTGTCCTCGGCCGCCCGCTCCGTGCCGGCACCGTCCGGTTCCTCGGCGGCCAGGTCCAACTGGCGCCGCAGATCGGCGTCCTGGGGATACAGGGTGCCCATCAGGTACTGCCGGTCCGGCGGGGCGTCGAGCGTCTCCTCGGCGCCTCCCGCCGGGCCGACGAGCTGTCTGTGCAGGTAGGTGACGAGTTCCTGTCTGGGGTCCATGCTGTTCCTCTGGGAATGCGGGCAGGGCAGGGTGGTGGGCGAGGTCAGGACCTACGCCAGCGGTCTCTGAACGACCCCCGGCCGGCTGCGGCTTCACGCTCGGCGAGCTGCTCCTGCAGTTCGGCGATGCGGGTCAGGGCGTCGTGCTCGGCCTGGGCAATGCGCTGGGCAGCCCGCTGCTCGGCGGCGTCGACCTGCAACGCCGTCTCTCTGCGGGCTGCCGCGAGGGCACGGTCGCGCTGGTCCAGGTCGGCTTCGACCAGGCTGAGTCGCTCTTCGAGTTCTTCCAAGCGGGCTTCGGCTTCCTCGCGATACCTGCGCAGACGTCGGTCGCCCTCGAACCCTCGTTGCTCGGCACGGGCCGCCCGCTGCTCGGCCTCGGTCAACCGCTGCTCGGCGAGGGTTGCGTGTTGCTCGGCCTCGGTCGCCCGTTGCTCGGCGAGGGCCCCGCGACGGTCGGCCTCCACCGCCCGCTGGTCCGCTTCGGCCGCCCGCTGCTCGGCCTGGCTCGCGCGCAGGCGCGACATGGCCGCCTGTTGATCGTCGCGGGAGGTGTGCCGAGTGGCGAGGATCAGCTGCTGCTCCAGGCGTTCCGCTTGCTCGGCGGTGGCCCGCTGTGCCTCGTGGTGTTCCTCTCTGAGGCGCGCGAGTCTCTCCTCGGCCTGTCCTCGAAGGTGCCGCTCCTGACGGAGCAGCGCGGTGTCCACGCGGCGCAGCAGCGTCTCATCCAGAGTGTCCAGCTGCCGTGCGGTCTCCGCCTCGGCCGCGGCGGCCCTGTCGTCGGCCGCCTGCCGCGCCCGGCGCTCCTGAGCGAGGTGCTCCTGGTGTTCGAGCCGCACACGCTCCAGCTCGGCCTCGTGGTCACGGCGAAGCCCGGCGACGATCCGCGCGTCGCCAGTGCTCCCCTGTTCCTCTTCCTGGACGGCGACGGACGGTGCCGCCTCGCCCTGGTCTTCAGAGGGCAGCCCGGTGTCCTCTGCCGGGGAGCCTCCCGCGTCGTCCAGCACCTCATCGTGCCCTGGTACGTGATGACTCGCCGCCGGCTCGTCAGGACACGCGACATGGTGGGAGACCGTCTCGACCTGCCCCCTCCCATCGGCCTGCCCGGGTGGGAGGGACCGTCCATCGCTGGACGACGCCTCCTCCGGCACCACGGGTTCACGATCCGAGGCGCCCGCGGACTCGCCGCCCGGGTGAGCGTCGGACGCAGGCGGTGGCTGTTCGGGCTCTTGTCGGCTCTGGAGGCCCGCGACGAGCTCCCGCAGTGCGTCGCGCACGGCGAGGCGGGACTCCGAGTTCACCAGCGGCTTCCTGGCCAGGTATGCCGAGGGCGTCAGCCCGACCAGTGCCTCGCACGGCCGCTCGAAGAAGTCCTCGGGTCGGAGCCGGGCCCTTCTCAGCGTGTCGAAGACGCGCTGCAGGACTTCCAGAGCGGCGAGCACCTGGCGGTCCGGCATCCTGCGCTCCCGCGCGGCGCGTACGACGTCCGCTGTGGCCCGGGGACCGAGGACCAGCGCCAGCCGGTCCTGTCCCAGCGCCAGCAGCGCGTATTCAGCCAGCCAGTCGATGCCGCCCTCGAACTTCGCCCCCATGCGCAGGGCCCTCTCCCAGTCCGCGGTGCGCTGCCCCGACTCGGCCGGGCCACGCTCCCCGGGCGACTCAGGCTCGTCGGCTTCGTCGAGCCCCGCTCGCTCAGCGGCCTGGGCGGCCGCGGTCGGAGGCGGGGGTTCCACGACCCCGTCGAGCCTGTCCTTCCCCGCATCCCCCTTGTTCTCCTCCACCACATCCTCCACCGCCGCGGCCGCTTCCTCGTCGTTCCGATGCGCCTCCTCGTGGTTCCGATGCGCAGGCCGATGGGCCTGCGCCGGCCCATCGGCCTGCGCCGGGTCGTCGTCGGCTCGGGATGACGTCCGGTCCACCGAGGCGACGGGCACCGCCCTGCCATGGGTGAGCCGACTCGCCGGCCGGGCCTGCTTCCTGCCCTCCGTGGCGTCCGGCGAGCCCCCGCCCTCATGCGCGCTGGTGATCCCGGCCTTCCGCAGACGCTCCCTGAACACCGGGAGGGCCTTGCTCTCCACCTGCCGGATGCGCTCGCGGGTCACGCCGAACTCCCGCCCCAGTTCATCGAGCGTCGAGGGCTCGTCGCCGTCGAGGCTCAGGCGACGGACCAGGATCCGGGCGTCGCGCTCGGGGAAGGTGTCCACCACCGCCATGACGTCTTCCATCAGGAGTGCGGTCACCACACCTTGCTCCACCGACGGCAGAGCCTGGCGCTCCCCGACGAAGTCGCCGAGGGTGGTGCCGTCGCCGATGACCCGGTCGAGTGAATCGGTGCGCCGACTCAGCTTTCGGATCTCCGCCACCTTCTGCACGCTCAGGTCACAGAGAACAGCCACGTCGACGACCCCGGCAGGCCGACCCTGCGCGGCGAGCGTGCGTTCCGCGGCCGCCACCTTGCGCATCTGCTCGTGCATATGGACCGGGACGCGGATGAGGGCGCCCTCGTCCGCGATGGCCCGGCCGATCTGCTGCCGTACCCACCAGGTCGCGTACGTCGAGAACTTGTTGCCCATCGTCGGGTCGAACTTGCGGGCCGCCCGCATCAGTCCGAGCACGCCTACCTGGAACAGATCTTCGTAGTCCAGCCCCTGCTCCAGGTAGGAACGGACGAGCGCGTGCACCAGCCGCTGGTTGTGCAGGACGAGGCAGTCCCGGGCCCGGATCCTGAGGTCGCCGGGCGGCAGCGCGCACAGTTCCGCCTCCTCGGGCTCCTGTGCGACGCGGTCCGCACCGCCGCGCACGAGTACGGCCAGCCCGACCTCGGCCTCCGCGCTGAGGAGGCGACTGTCGGGCCGCGGTTGAACGCGGTCCACGCGCAGCACGGACATGGCGGCCGCCACGGCGTCGGCGAATTCGCCGGTTTCCGGCAGGACCTCCTGCTCCGCCGCTCCCGGCCCACTCTCCGCCGTTCCCGGTTCGCCCTCCGCCGCCTCCGGTTCGCCCTCCGGCGGCGACGTGACCACCTCCGCTGTGTTGGGCTCTTCGGCCCCGGTTTCGGCATCCCTCACCCTTGCCCCGGACCGAAGCTCGTCCGCTTCACGGGCGGTCAGCCCGGCCAGCCGGATCACTCCGTCGAGCGTCTGGGACGTCACATATCCGTCGGCGTCCGCGTAGCGCATCAGAAGCGCTCGCACCCGCCCGACACGGGCCGACACATTTTCTTCACGGAATCTTGCAACCTTTTCCGCATCTGGCGAGTCCGCGTCTACATGCACACCTGCGTCACGGACATGCAGACCCAGTCGGGCCAGCTCGCTTCGCAGCCGGTCCTGCTCGACCTGGCCGAGCCCCAGGGGGCGCACGTGCCGTGCGAAGGCCGACTCCGGCACGACGCCGTCCATGGCCGCATGCCTCAGTCGAGCCAGCAGCTCCCCGATCGCGCCCTTCAAGCCGGGCCCGCCCGCCTCACCGGCGACTCGATCCTGCACGCCACCCACCCCCGTTCGCTTCACGGCGAGATTAAGGGTGACGTGTTGACGATGTCAACGGATGACTGTTCTGTGCAACGCAAAGCGATTCGTGTACTGTGACGGCTGTCTCACTGTCCGTTCTGACACGATGGGCCGTGCGGCAGCAGACCAGGGGGCGCGTTCCGTTCCGGAACCGCGAGAACGCGAGCAGTAGGCAGAGGAGCGGCAGTGAGCCACGAGCTCGTCGACGGCAGATTCCGCATCGGGCGCGTCATCGGCAGGGGCAACATGGGGGAGGTCCACCGGGCCGAGGACCTGCGCGCTCCCGAGGGCTCGCCCGAGCGCACCGTCGCCGTGAAGACGATCCTGCGTCGCCGCACCGGAGGCCGGATCGACACCGGCGGCGACACCAAGGCCGTGGAGCGCTTCGCCCGCGAAGTGAACATCATGCGCCTGCTGGAGCACCCCAACCTCACCCGGCTCGTCGCGGGCGGCATCGCCACGGACTGCGACGACCTGCCCTATCTCGCCATGGAGTACCTGGACGGCGAGTCGCTGCGCGACCTCATCGAGGAGGAGTCACAGCTCCCGGTCGCCTGGGCCGCCGCCGTCGGCGCCCAGATCGCCGCCGGCCTAGCCGCCGCGCACGCGAAGGGCGTGGTCCACCGGGACCTGAAGCCCGCCAACGTCATGCTCACGCGGGGCGGCACGGTCAAGGTGCTCGACTTCGGCATGGGCAGCATCGTCGACGACCCGGACCAGACCCGCCTGACCAGCACCGGCGTCAGCGTGGGCACCGCCCGCTACATGGCCCCTGAGCAGTGCCAGGCCAAGCAGGTGACCCAGGCCGCCGACCTGTACGCGCTGGGCTGCGTGCTCTACGAGATGCTGGTCGGTGTTCCTCCGTTCACGAGCGAGTCGGCGTACGAGCTCGCCGAGCGGCATGTCCACCAGGAGCCCAGCCCCGTCCGCGCGATCCGTGGCGACGTCCCCGCCGAACTCGCCCGCCTCGTCGACCGGCTGCTGGCCAAGGACCCGGCGAACCGCCCCGCCGACGCCGTGACCGTACGGGACGCCCTGCTCCCCCTCGCCGTACCGGCGGACGAGACCTGCCTCGTCCCCTCCTGGAGCGAGCAGGACCCGACGCTCCCCCTGCGCGAGGCCGCCCCGGCCCCGGTGACCGTTCCGCCGCGGCAGCCCGCCCCGGTGACCGGCTCCGGCGCCGGCATGGACGTCTTCGGGGTCCACCAGAATCTGATCCGCGACTACCGCTCCTTCACCGAGGGCGGCACCGTCATCCGCGACGAGCGCATCAAGGCCTACGTCGAGAAGGACCTGGACGACAAGTCCCAGTGGCCGAACCCCTGGCTGTCGCTGAACCCGTTCTTCCAGGGCGGCGGCACGGTGGTCGAGCTCGCCCAGCAGAAGGTGCTGCACCCCGAGTGCGCCCGTATCTTCCAGGCCAAGAAGACCGAGGGCGGCAGCGTCTGCGACGGCCGGCCGCTCCTCCTGCACCGGCACCAGCGCGACGCCATCGACGCCGCCGCCTCCGGGGCGTCGTACGTCCTGACGACCGGCACCGGCTCCGGGAAGTCGCTCTCCTACATCGTCCCGATCGTCGACAAGGTGCTGCACGAGCGCGACGAGGAGGGCCCGGACGCTCCGAAGCGTGTTCGGGCGATCATCGTGTATCCGATGAACGCGCTCGCCAACAGCCAGCTCCGGGAGCTGGAGAAGTACCTGCGCGACGGCTACGGCGCGGGCCGTGAGCCGGTCACCTTCGCCCGCTACACGGGTCAGGAGGACGACGAGAAACGCAAGGAGATCCGCGACAACCCGCCGGACATCCTGCTCACCAACTACGTGATGCTGGAGCTGATGCTGACCCGCCCGGCCGACCGGGCGAGCCTCATCAAGATGGCGCGGGGCCTGGAGTTCCTGGTCTTCGACGAACTGCACACCTACCGCGGCCGCCAGGGCGCCGACGTCGCCCTGCTGATCCGCCGGGTCCGCGAGGCCTGCCAGGCGGAGAACCTGCAGTGCATCGGCACGTCGGCCACCATGTCGACCGAGGGCACGCTGGAGGACCAGCGGCAGGTGGTCGCCGGTGTGGCGAGCACCCTGTTCGGCACCACGGTCCGCCCCGAGCACGTCATCGGCGAGACCCTGGTCCGGGCGACCGGCGAGCCGCCCGCCACCGTACCGGCCGAGCGCCTCACCTCCCCGGCCCCGCGCGCCTACGACGACCTGGCGCGCGACCCGCTGGCCCGCTGGATCGAGGACCGCTTCGGCCTCGTCGCGGACGACGCCACGGGACGCCTGGTACGCAGGCCGCCGACCCAGATCGAGGTCGCGGCACGCGAGCTGCACGAGACCTCGGGCGTCGACGAGGAGAGGTGCGCGAAGGCGATCCGCGCCACCCTGGAGGCTGGCTCACAGGCGCTCAACCCGCGCAACGAACGGCCGCTGTTCGCGTTCCGCCTGCACCAGTTCCTCTCCAAGGGCGACACCGTCTACGTCACCCTGGAGGACAAGTCCTCCCGCCACCTGACCCGCTCCTACCAGCTCGAACAGCCCGGCAGCGGAGGCAAGTTGCTGATGCCGCTGGCCTTCTGCCGGGAGTGCGGCCAGGAGTACCTGACCGTGTGGCGCACGGAGAAGGACGGCGAGGTCCGCTACGAGGCCCGCCGCGACACCTCGGCGACCGGCGGCCGCCAGGGCGACGGCTACCTCTACGTCGACCACGAGCGCGAGTGGCCGTCCAACGTGCAGTACGCGGTGGACGACCGCCGACTGCCCGAATCCTGGCTGGAGTTGGACGACAAGGGCCAGGAGGTCGTCAAGCGCGCCTACCGCGACCGGGTGCCGAGGGCCGTCACCGTCGACACGTTCGGCCGCGAGGGCCAGGGCGAGCTGAAGGCCGCGTTCATCCCGTCGCCGTTCCTGTTCTGCCTGCACTGCGGTGTGGCGTACGAGCAGACGCGCGGCCGGGATTTCGCCAAGCTGGCGACGCTGGACCAGGAGGGCCGCTCCTCCGCGACCTCGCTGGTCTCGGCGTCGATCGTCCGCTCGCTGAAGTCGGTCCCGGAGGAGGCCCTCGACAAGAGGGCGCGCAAGCTCCTCACCTTCGTCGACAACCGGCAGGACGCCTCCCTCCAGGCCGGCCACTTCAACGACTTCGTGCAGATCACCCAGCTGCGCGGGGCCCTGTACCGGGCGGCCCTGGACGCCGGCGACGACGGGCTGCACCACGAGGAACTGGCCTCGGCGGTGACCAACGCGCTCGCCATCGCCCCCGCCGACTACACCGGGGAGAGCGAGCTGCCGCCGTCGCTGGCCCGCAACGCGGCCCGCACGCTGCGGGACGTGATCGCCTTCCGGCTCTACCTGGACCTGGAGCGCGGCTGGCGCATCACCATGCCCAACCTGGAGCAGACGGGTCTGCTGGAGATCGACTACGAGGACCTGGGCTGGGTCGCCGCCAAGCAGGACCGCTGGGAGGGCACGCACCAGGCGCTGCGGGACGCCGACCCGGCGCTGCGGGCCGAGGTCATGAAGGCGCTGCTGGACGAGATGCGCCGCTCCCTCGCCATCGACGTGTCGTACTTCCGTGACGACGCCTTCGACTCCCTCCAGCGCGCCAGCGAGGAGCGGCTGGTGGACCCGTGGGTGCTGTCCTCCGCCGACAAGCCGCGGGTCGGCACCGCCTACCCGCACCCCTCCCGGCGGGGCACGGACCGTTCGAGCCTGTTCCTGTCGGCGCGGGGCAGGTTCGGCAAGTTCCTGCGGCGCACCGACCGTACCTTCCGCGACCTGGACCAGGACGACCTGCAGCTGATCATCGCGGAGCTGCTGAAGGTGCTGGCCAAGGCGGGCCTGGTCAAGGAGGTGGAAGTCGCCCCGCAGCGCGCCGGCCGTTACCGCAGGGCGTCTTCGGCGGCCATGACCGGCTACCGGGTGGCCGCCCAGTCGCTGGTGTGGCGCGCGGGCACGGGCGAGTCGGGCGCGCACGACCCGCTGACCCGCACCTACCAGAGCGGCGACGGCCCGCGCATCAACACGTTCTTCCTCAAGCTGTACCGGGAGACCGCCGACGCCCTGTCCGGCCTGTACGCCCGCGAGCACACCGCCCAGGTGTCCCCGGAGGACCGCGAGGCACGCGAGGAGGCCTTCCGCAAGGCCGAGTTGAAGCTCCTGTACTGCTCTCCCACGATGGAGCTCGGCGTCGACATCTCCGAGCTCAACGCGGTGATGATGCGCAACGTGCCCCCCACGCCCGCCAACTACGCCCAGCGTTCGGGCCGCGCGGGCCGCAGCGGCCAGCCCGCCCTGGTGACGACGTACTGCGCGACGGGCAACAGCCACGACCAGTACTACTTCCGCCAGCCCTGGCGCATGGTGGCGGGCGCGGTGGCCCCGCCCCGCCTGGACCTGGCCAACGAGGACCTGGTCCTCTCCCACCTCCAGGGCATCTGGATCGCCGAGGCCGGCCTGCGCCTGGGCCGCTCCGTCCCCGACGTGCTCGACGTGTCGTACCCGGACTCCGGCGACCGCCCGGACCCGGCCCTGCACCTGCTGCCGGACATCCGGGACGCGGCGCACGACGACGGCGCCCAGCGGCGCACGGTGGGCGCGGCACTGCGCGTCCTCGGCCCGCTGTTCGGGGACTTCGCGGACACCACGTGGTGGCACGACGACTGGATCGACGACAAGGTGCGGACCGTCGCGGAGCGCTTCGACCGCGCCTTCGACCGCTGGCGCAGCCTGTTCCGGGCCGCCCTGGACGACCAGTACGTCCAGAACAAGCGGCGCCTGGACTACAGCCTCACCGAGGGCGACCGCATCCGCGCCAACGCCCGCCGCCGCGAGGCCGAGACACAGCTGAACCTCCTCATGAACGAGAGTGCCGACAGCAAGTCGGTCCTCTCCGACTTCAACCCCTACCGCTACCTGGCCTCCGAGGGCTTCCTGCCCGGCTACAGCTTCCCGCGCCTGCCGCTGGCCGCGTACATCCCGACGATCGGCCGCCGCCGCGGCGACGGCGACTACCTCCAGCGCCCCCGCTTCCTCGCCATCCGCGAGTTCGGCCCTGGCGCGCTCATCTACCACGAGGGCGCCCGCTACCAGGTCACCCGCATCCAGCTGCCGCCGGACTCCTCCGGCGAGCTGACCACGGGCGAGGCCCGCCGCTGCGCGAACTGCGGCTACCACCACGAGCCCAAGGAGCGCGAGGACCGCTGCGGCTTCTGCGGCGAGCCTCTGGGCGCGGCGACCTACGGCCTGCTGCACCTGCACACCGTGTACACCACCCGCCGGGAGCGGATCTCCTCGGACGAGGAGGAGCGGCGCCGGGCCGGTTTCCGGCTGGAGACGTCGTACCGCTTCCACGACCACGGCATCCGCAAGGGCCGCCTCAACGCGACGATCGCCGACCCGGACGGGCAGCTGGCGCAGATCGCCTACGGCGACTCCGCGACCGTCCGGATCACCAACACCGGCCGGGTGCGCGCCCGTACGGACGAGCCGCCGGGCTACTGGTTGGACCTGGCCGACGGCCGCTGGATGAAGGACAAGGACGCGGCCGAGGCGGTCGGCGACTTCAGTGAGCTGCCGCCGGTCGACGAGGACGGCAACGAGCGGCGCCGTAAGAAGCGGGTCATCCCGTTCGTGGAGGACCGCCGCAACATCCTCGTCGTCACCCTCGACGAGGCGCTGCCCGAACCGATCGCGCTCACTCTGATGTACGCGCTGGAGCGGGGCATCGAGGCCGCCTTCGAGCTGGAGGACGCCGAACTGTCCAGCGAGCTGCTGCCGCCGGACGACGGCCCCAGGCGCCGCATCCTCTTCATGGAGGCGGCGGAGGGCGGAGCGGGCGTGCTGCGCCGCCTCCAGGCCGAGGACGACGCCGTTGCCAAGGCGGCCCGCCGCGCCCTGGAGATCTGCCACTTCTCGGCGGACGGCAAGGACGAGGGCGACGAGGCCCACCGCCCGGGACGGGCCTGCGCGCGCGGCTGCTACGAGTGCCTCCTCACCTACGGCAACCAGCTCGACCACGCCCAGATCAACCGGCACACGGTGGCCGCCCTGCTGGTGCGGCTGGCGTCGGCGACGGCTCAGCGGGAGTCGCGCGGCGAGTCCCGGTCGGAGCAGTACCGGCGGCTGCTGGCCGCATCCCCCGCCGAACCCACGCCGGTCGAGGCGTCGGCGTCCGCGCTGGCCGAACTGGCCGCACAGGGCGACTTCCTGGGCTGGGCGAAGGCACGCGGCCTTCGGCTTCCGGACGAGAAGGACGTGTTCCTGACGGAGGCGAACGCGGCACCGGACTTCGTCTACCGGCTGCCGGGCGCGAACGTCGCGGTGTTCGTCGACGACCCGGGCGCCGAGGCTGACGCGATGCGAGACGCCGACGCCGAGGAACGGCTGTTCGACGCCACCTGGGACGTGGTCCGCTTCCCGCACGGCGCCGACTGGGACGCCATCGCCGCCGCCAACACCCGCTACTTCGGCTCTCCGGCCGCCAACTAGGCGCTCACCAGAAGGATTTGACGATCGTTATGGCATTCACGTTCTCTGCCGGATCCCTGGTGAAGGCCCGTGGCCGCGAGTGGGTGGTGCTCCCCGAGAGCGAGCCCGACCTGCTCGTCCTGCGTCCGCTCGGCGGCTCGGACGACGACATCGCCGCCGTGCTCCCGTTCGAGCCCGTCGAGGAGGCCCGCTTCGCGCCGCCCGAGCCGGCCGACCTCGGCGACCAGCGGGCGGCGGGACTCCTGCGTACGGCCCTGCGGGTCGGCTTCCGCTCGGGCGCGGGCCCGTTCCGCTCGCTGGCCGGCATCGCGGTGGAGCCGCGCGCGTACCAGCTGGTGCCGTTGCTGATGGCCCTGCGCCAGAAGACGGTACGCATGCTGATCTCCGACGACGTCGGTATCGGCAAGACGATCGAGGCGGGCCTGATCGCGAGCGAGATGCTGGCGCAGGGCGAGGCCAGCGGCCTGGCCGTGCTCTGCTCACCGGCCCTGGCCGAGCAGTGGCAGCAGGAACTGCGCGGCAAGTTCGGCATCGACGCGGAGCTGGTCCTGTCCTCGACGGTGTCGCGGCTGGAGCGCGGCCTGGACCTCGGGCAGTCGTTGTTCGACAGGTACCCGAACGTGATCGTGTCGACGGACTTCATCAAGTCCACGCGCCACCGCGACGACTTCGTGCGCCACTGTCCCGACCTGGTGATCGTCGACGAGGCGCACACGTGCGTGGCCGCCGACGACACCTCGGCGAGCGCGCAGAGCCAGCTGCGCTACGAGCTGCTGCGCCGGGTGGCGCAGGACGCCGAGCGCCATCTGCTCCTGGTGACGGCGACCCCGCACAGCGGCAAGGAGTCCGCGTTCCGGAACCTGCTCGGGCTGGTCAAGCCGGACCTGGCCCACGTGAACCTGGAGTCGGAGACGGGCCGGAAACTGCTCGCCCAGCACTTCGTGGCCCGCAAGCGCGCGGACGTACGTCAGTACCTCACGAAGGAGGACGGCCTGGCGGACGACTCCCTCGCCGAACGCACCGCCTTCCCCTCGGACCGCTTCTTCAAGGACGAGACGTACAAGCTGTCCCCCGAGTACCGGGCCCTGCTGGACGACGCGATCGCCTACGCGAGCGAACGCGTCGAGGAGGCGGGCGGCCAGGGCAGGCGGGAGGCCCGTATCGCCTGGTGGTCGGCGATCGCGCTGCTGCGCTCGCTGGTGTCGTCCCCGGCCGCGGCCGCGCAGACCCTGACGACGCGCTCCGCGGCGGCGATCGCGGCGTCGGCGGAGGAGGCCGACAAGCTGGGCGCCCCGCTCAACAGCGACGCGGCGGACAGCGACGCACTGGAGGGCATGGACGTGGCCCCGGGCGCGGAGACGGAGGAGGGGGCCGGCGAGGGGGCTGACGACGGGCCGGTGAAGTCGCGGTTGTCCGAACTGGCATCCCTGGCGGCCCAGTTGAAGGGCCCGGAGAAGGACCTCAAGCTGAAGGCGCTCATCAAGCACCTCAAGGCGCTGCTGGCCGACGGCTACAACCCGATCGTCTTCTGCCGCTACATCCCGACGGCGAAGTACCTGGCCGAGCAGCTGGAGAACGACCCGGAGACCAAGAAGCGCGGCCCGCTGGGCGCGAAGACGGTCGTCAAGGCGGTCACCGGTGAGCTGTCCCCGCAGCAGCGCATCGAGCGGATCGAGGCACTGGCGGCGGAGGCCGGCGAGGACGCGGCGGCCCGCCGGGTTCTGATCGCCACGGACTGCCTGTCGGAGGGCGTCAACCTCCAGCACCACTTCGACGCGGTCGTCCACTACGACCTGGCCTGGAACCCGACCCGCCACGACCAGCGCGAGGGCCGCGTGGACCGCTACGGCCAGCGGCGCGACGAGGTCCGCGTCATCACCCTGTACGGCGACGACAACGGGATCGACGGCAAGGTCCTGGAGGTGCTGATCAAGAAGCACCGCCAGATCAAGAAGGACCTCGGTATCTCGGTCTCCGTCCCCGACGAGCTGTCGACGGGCGTGACGGACGCGATCGTGGAGTGGCTGCTGATGCGCGGCCGGGAGAACGAGGACGCGTTGTTCAGCGCGGACGCGTTCAAGGTGAGCACGGCGAAGCTGGACAGCGACTGGAACTCGGCGGCGGAACGCGAGCGGACGTCCCGTTCCCGGTTCGCGCAGCGCTCGATCCATCCGGAGGAGGTGGCCCGCGAGGTCGCGTCGATCCGGGAGGCGCTGGGCGGGGTGGGGGAGGTCCGGACGTTCGTGCGGGAGGCGCTGGGTGCGCTGGGCGCGGTGCTGCGGGGCGCCGACGCTGCGGCCGAGGACTTCACGGCGCAGGTCGGCGGTACTCCGGCGGGCCTGCGGGACGCGCTCGCGCCGGTGGTGGGCGTGGAGGTCGTCGAGAAGGACCGCGAGATCCCGTTCCGGAGCGATCCGGCGGTGGCGCGGGGGGAGGCGGCGCTGGTCCGCACGGACCCGGTGGTCGGCGCGCTCGCGTCCCACGTCCTCAACGCCGCGCTGGACACCCAGGCGGAGGGCGCCCGCCCGGCCCGCCGCTGCGGGGTGATCACGACGGACGCGGTGACCACGAGGACGACCCTGCTGCTGGTCCGCTACCGCTTCCACCTCACGCTGCCGTCCCGGAGCGGCGAACGGCAGCTGGTGGCGGAGGACGCGCGCCTGCTGGCGTTCGAGGGTGCGCCGAAGAACGGGGCGTGGCTCGCGCCGGAGCAGGCGGCCGCCCTGCTGGAGGCGACGGCGTCGGAGAACACCGACCCGCACTTCGGAGAGCGCACGATGACGCGCATCCTCGGCCAACTCCCTGACATCAACGGCCATCTGGAGACCTACGGCGACGAACTCGCCGCCGAGCTGGACGCCGCCCACCGCCGGGTGCGGACCGCCTCCGGCGAGATCGTCCGGGGCCTGTCGGTCACCGCCCAGAAGCCCGCCGACATCCTCGGCGCCTACGTGTACCTGCCCGCCGCCGCTTCTGCTTCTGCTTCTGTTCCGGTTGGAGTGTCCGCCTGATGTCCGCCACCACCCGCAACCAGGTGTTCACCGCCGTCCACACGGTCGGGGGGCTGCTGCCGGCTGACATGCTGGTGCGGATCTCCGAGGGCAAGGATGTCCCCGGTTCCAAGCCCGCCGACTACGGCCTGCCGTCGTCCCGTTCGGTACGGGACGAGGCCGAGCGCAGCTGGGAGTACCTCAAGCCGCTGTGGCGCGAGCTGCGCAAGCGCCTGCCGGAAGACCGGGTGACGGGCGTACCGGCGAGTGACCCCACCGGGCTCGCGGAGAACGACTGGCTGACCCCGCTCTGGCGGGAACTGGGCTTCGGCCGCCTGACGCACATCGGTGCGGCAGGCATCACCGCCGACTCCGACGCGGAGAAGAAGTTCCCGGTCTCCCACCGCTGGCACCACGCCCTCATCCACCAGGCGGCCTGGAACGCCGAGCTGGACAAGCGGCCCGGCGGCGCCGGCACGGTCCCGCCGCAGTCGATGCTCCAGGAGTGCCTGAACCGCACCGAGGCCCACCTGTGGGGCGTCCTGACCAACGGCCGTCAGGTCCGCCTGCTCCGCGACTCCAGCGCGCTCGCCACCGCGTCGTACGTCGAGTTCGACCTGGAAGCCATCTTCGACGGCGAGCTGTTCAGCGAGTTCGTGCTGCTGTACCGGCTGCTGCACGCGTCGCGGTTCGAGGTGGCGGAGGGGGCGGCGCCATCGTCCTGCTGGCTGGAAAAGTGGCGCACGGAGGCCATCGCCTCGGGCACCCGCGCGCTGGACCAGCTCCGCAAAGGCGTCCAGGAGGCGATCACCGCGCTGGGCACGGGTTTCCTGCGGCACCCGGAGAACACGGCGCTGCGGGAGGACGTCCGCCCGAAGGCGCTGCAGGCCGCCCTGCTGCGCATGGTGTACCGCCTGCTCTTCGTGTTCGTCGCCGAGGACCGCGACGCGCTGCTGTCGCCGAAGGCGGACCCGCAGGCACGCGAGCGTTACGAGACGTACTTCTCGTCGGCCAGGCTGCGCGCCCACGCCAGGAAACGGCGAGGTACGGCTCACGGCGACCTGTACGAGGCGCTGCGCATCGTCCTCACGGCACTCGGTGACGAGAAGGGCCGCCCCGAACTGGGCCTGCCCGGCCTCGGCGGCCTGTTCAACGACACGGAGGCGGATGCCCCGCTTCGCGACCTGAAGCTCTCCAACGAGGCCCTGCTGACGGCCGTACGGCACCTCTCCCAGGTCCGCGACGGCAGCTCGGGCCGCTGGCGGGCGGTGGACTACCGGCACCTGGACGCGGAGGAACTGGGGTCGGTCTACGAGTCCCTGCTGGAGCTGGAGCCGAAGTACAGCGTGGCCGATCGTATGTTCACGCTGGTCGAGGTGGCGGGCAACACCCGTAAGACGACGGGCAGTTACTACACTCCGTCGTCGTTGATCGAGTGCCTGCTGAACTCCACGCTTGACCCGGTGATAGAGGATGCTGTGCGGCGCGGTGAGGAGGAAGCGGCGCGATCGGGAGCCGCCGATCCGGCCGACGCCATCGTCAACGAGTTGCTGTCCCTGACTGTCTGCGACCCGGCCTGCGGCTCCGGGCACTTCCTCGTGGCGGCGGCCCGTCGTATCGCCAAGCAGGTCGCGGCGGTCCGGGAACGCAACCCGGAGCCCACGCTGGACGCTGTGCGCCACGCCCTGCATGAGGTCGTCGCCCGGTGCATCTACGGTGTCGACCTCAACCCGATGGCTGTGGACCTGGCCAAGGTGTCTCTGTGGCTGGAGGCCCTGGAGCCGGGCAAACCACTCGGGTTCTTGGACGCGCATGTAAAGTGCGGCAACGCTCTGGTCGGGGCAACGCCGGCACTATTGCAGGGTGGCATCCCCGACGCCGCTTTCAAGCCGGTCGAAGGCGACGACAAGAAGTTCGCCAAGGCCTTGGAACGCCAAAATCATCTGGAGCGGGGCGGCCAGCGGGGTTTGTTCGATCTGCATACCGAAGCACACGTCGCCAATACCGCCTTCGCAACGGGACTGCGCCGTATCACGGGTGCGTCGCCGGACACTCTGACGGAAGTGAAACGCCAGGAGGCTGATTACCAGAACTGGGCAGAGTCGGCCGCCTACGTTCATGCCCTCCACGCATCCGACGCCTGGTGCGCGACGTTCATGTGGCGCAAGGCACCCGATGCGCCACTTGCGGTGACCGAGGATGTATTCCGCACCCTCCAAGATCCGACGACTTACGCAGCTCCGCAGACCACGCACGAGGAGATCATCCGGTTGAGGGACCGCTACCGGTTCTTTCATTGGCATCTGGAGTTTCCAGATGTGTTCTCTGTACCGGAGTCGGGTGCGGGGGTGGACAAGGGTACGGGATGGGCCGGCGGTTTCGACTGTGTGCTGGGAAATCCACCGTGGGACCAAGTTCAGGTTGACGCCAGAGAGTTCTTCGCAGCAACGCGAGCAGACATCGCTCAGGCCTCAACTATGGCCGCCCGTAACCGCATGATCAAGAAACTTGCCACTGAGGACCCGGAACTGTTCGCGGCATTTACGGAAGAGCAGCGCGCCAATGACGGATTTAAGCACTTCGTTCACTCTTCTTCCCATTTCCCACTCACAGCGTATGGTCGCCTGAACACGTACTCGCTTTTCTCCGAACTTGCCCACAAGCTGACAGGGAGGCGAGGTGCAGTCGGCCAGATCATCCCGTCCGGCATCGCAACCGACTCATTCAATCAGCACTTCTTCAAGGATTTGATCAACAGAAAGTCGCTAGTCTCCCTGTATGATTTCCGAAACACCGGATTCTTTGGCGATGTCGCAGGGGCTCAGGGAAACAGGTTCTGCTTGCTAGTCTCGCGGTCGATTCCTAACACCCAACCGCTCGACCTCGCATTTCGCCTGGAATCGGTCGCGGAGCTTGATGATGCAAGCCGACACGTGCAGGTTACCCCGGAAGAGATTCAACTCGTCAACCCCAACACCGGAACATGCCCGATCTTCAAGAGCTCACGTGACGCACAAATCACAATCGGCACATATAAGAGGCTCCCTGTACTAATCAACGAGAGTACTAATCACGGAAATTCTTGGAATCTCGACTTCCAGCTCATGTTCATGACCAACACTGATTCGCATCTCTTCAGGGAGGGCGGCGAGCTACGCGAAGAAGGTTGGCGCAGCGAAGGAAATAAACTTACCGCCGATGGCAGACGAATGCTTCCACTCTACGAAGCAAAAATGCTGCACCAGTACAACCATCGATTCGGCGACTATGCACTTGCCGATCTCTCGAAGGGTAAGGGTGTACGCGCACTTCCCACCCCGTCAGCCACCCAGCTAGACACCCCAGGCTACTGCACAGAACCCCGCTACTGGATTCCCGAGGCATCCGTTGACTCGAAACTGACCGAAAAGGGGTGGCGAAGCGAATGGGTTATCGGGTTCAGGAAGATTACTAGCTCCCTGGACGAGCGGAGCGTAATCGCCTTCCTAGCGCCTAGGGGGGGAGTGGCAGATTCGGCAAACGTGATCCTCCCAGGAAGTATTGAGCATGTATCAGTCCTCTATGCCCAGCTTTCGTCTTTCGCTTTCGACTATGTCGCCCGGCAGAAGTTGGGAGGTGTGAATTTGAACTTCTTCATCTTCGCCCAGTTGCCCACACTGCTGCCAACGCACGCCGAACGTCACGCTGCTTTTGTTAACCCTCGAGTACTAGAGCTTGCATATACCGCATACGACATGCAGGGTTTCGCCCTTGAAATGGGCGAAATTGGTGCGCCTTTCCGATGGAGCGAGGGGCGCCGACAAGCCATCCGCTCCGAGTTGGATGCCCTCTTCTTTCATCTTTACGGAATTACCCGTGACGACGCGGACTACATCCTCGACACCTTCCCCATCGTCCGCCGCAAGGACGAGGCCAAGTACGGCACGTACCGCACCAAGGAACTGATCCTCGCCGAGTACGACCGCATGGCCGTCGCTGGCCTCACCCTGGAGAACCCGCTCGTCGAAGGCGGGAACTACACCTCCACTCTCAACCCGCCTCCCGGTCATGGCCCCCGCCACCCAGCAAAGACTTCGGACGGAACTGCGGCATGAAATACAAAGACGAAGATGAGATCAAGCGCGCGCTTGGAATCGACTCCTGGAGACACCTCTCCAAGGACAAGATGGTCAGGTTCGTGGCCATGATGCCCGACATGGGTACCGAGGTAGCCCTGAAGATCGTCGAACAATTTCCCGCGTTCAAGGAGTTCGCCCAGAATGTTGTGGATGCGATAAAGAAATCGCATGAGTCCACGCTCTCGGCTAACAAGGAAAGTCAGGAACACGTCCATCGAGCCTATCAGGATCTCAGGGAGACTCTCAAGAGGGAGCTCGACAAGGATGACTTGACTTGGGAACAGAAAAGGGAACTCATCGAGAAGATGCAGGAAGCTGTAAGGGAGGAGTCCCAGAAGGACAGCGAGAATAAAAATTTCTTGGATGGGGCGCTCAAGAAAGTCATGCTGGTCGGTGGCGCTGCACTCGCCTTGGGCGTGGCTTTTGTCGGGGGCAGGGTAATGGCTGAGAGCAAGGACGACCCCGAAGGGACCCTGGAGGCCTGACTTTCACCTCCACCCTCGCTTCCCCAGGCCACGGCCCCGCCACCGCACCTGCCCCAACGTCTTTCGCTGCCCGAGCCAGGAGCCAGGATGGTCTCGCCCACCTCCGAAGAAGACACCCGCAAGGTTCAGACCGCGGTCATCGGCCAGGCCGAGTCGGACTGGCCGATGTTCCTGCCGTACGACCACGACGACTTCGACCGGTTCATGCGGGGCCGGACCCGCGACGACTTCTATTGCGGAGTCCTGCTCGGCGGCTGCGGCAAGAAGCTGACTCCGAAGCGGTACACGGAGAAGAAGTGCCACTTCGCCCACCGGCCGCCCGTGCACTGCCGCCGCACGGAGACCGGTGAGGCCAGCGCCGACCACCTCTACATCGGGCAGGCGCTACGGCGCTGGCTGCTGCGGCAGGGTTACCAGGACGCCGAGGTCACCTACCTGGACCCCGGCTCGGTCCATGGTGGAGCCGTCGAGGTCCGGTTCGGTCAGGGTCGGTCCCGGCTCATCCGGGTCCAGTTGGCACGCCTCTCCCTCCGCGAGTGGCAGGAGACCCGCGAACGCCTTGCCGGCCGGCACACCCACGTCCACTGGGCGTACGGACCCTACTGCGGGCTCTCGCACAACGAGGTGCACGCCGCCGGGCATGCCATCCGCATCTCCTGCCGCACCGAGGGCGATACCCGCGAGGTGTACGTCGGCACGCAGTACCCGGACAACAGCCTCGCGTGGTCGGCCCTCACCGAGTGCCGTCTGTCGAACGAGGGGATCATCACGCCCCGCCTCGACGCCGAACCACCCGCGAGCAGCACGGCTGCTCGCGCCCCTACGCCCCTGGCTTTCCCGCTTGCTCCGGGCACCATCGCCTTTACCGCTGCGACCGAACTCCCCGCACCCCGTCCCGACCCGGACGGCACCCCCGTACGCCTCTACGAGGCCGACCTCCAGCCGCTCGGCTCAGCTGTCGTCCGGGCCCGGATCACCCTGCCCCACGCCCACCCCGTCCCTTCTCCTCACCAACTACACGTCATCTACTCCTCAGCCCACCTGCTGCCGCTCACCGAAGCGACCTCCTCCGAGCCCGCCTGGCTCATACACGCCGACGGTGCCTCGCCCCTCCCTCAACAGACCGACTCCCGCTGGCCGGACCTGCGCCCCGCATCTCCGCCGCCCGAGTCGCCCCCACCAACCCCCACGACGACCGAACCGGCCGCCTCCACACCCCGCCCGCTTCCCCTCGGTGAGGCCGAGACGATACGCGTCTTCCGCTCAAGGCTCGACCTCGTCGCTCGCGCCCGCGGCCTCATCAACTGGGAGACGCTCGTCGGCCACGCGGGAGCAACGCCCGGCGACATCACACCGGAGGAACGCGTCCGCCTGCTCATCGCGGTGGACCACCCCCGAGCCGACGGCAAGCCCGTGCTCTCGGCGCTCGTCAAACCCGCCCTCGCCCCGGACGCACCCGCCCCGTACTTCGCCGACGTCCTGGCCGGCCTCGGCTGGAAATCCGACCTGCCCGAGGCGAAGGTGGTGGAAATCTGGGAGCGTGAGCGAAAGACCGCCTACGCTCTCGCCGAATCGACACCCGCACGACAACAGTCCTCGGCCAGTGGGTCAGAGGCGAAGGCCGGTACCGCAGACGTGCTGAACGAGGCGCGGCTCGTGGCCCGGCTCCGCGTACATCTGGAAGTCGTCGCCAAAGGGCACGGCACCATCAAGTGGTCGACCCTGCTCAAGAAGCAGGGCATCTCGCCGTCCACGTTGTCTCATCCGGACCGCGTTCGGCTGCTGGTCGCAGTGGACAGGTCCTACGTTCCCGGGCGCCGGTTGTTGTCGGCCCTGGTGAAGGCGGACGGGCAGACCCCGGGCCCGGCCCCGTTCTTCGGCGACGTGCTGAAGGAGTTGGGCTGGAAGCCCGACGCCGCCACCCCGACCGTAGCGGCAGCCTGGCGGGCCGCCGTGGACCGTGCCCACGCGCGGGGCGACCGAGCCGTACCGGTGGCCCGGAGCGCTTCCGCCGAGCGCCCCACCGAGGACGGCCGTGTGCGCTGGGGCAAGCTCGGGACCACCAAGGCAGCCGTGGTCGTAGCCGTTCGGCGGGCACTGATCGACGCCGCCCGCCGCCAGGTTTGTGTGGGCTGGCACACGCTCGCCGCTGCCGCCGGGCTCAAGCCGACGGACCTCACCGACCGGGCCAGGGAAGCGATCCTCGTATCGGTCGACAGCCCGCCCACCTACGGGGTGCTGCTCTCCTCCCTCGTGGTCGCCTCCGAGCACACGCCCGTGCCGTACTTCGACGCCATCCTCAAACGCCTCGGACGGCCCCACGGCCTGCGTCCCATCGAACTGGGCCAGCTCCGGAAGACGGAACAGGCCCGAGCGTTCGCGGCATACAGTGCTGCTGCTGGCACCGCCGGTGACCTGAAGGAAAGAACATGAGAACGAACCGTCGTCGCGTCGCAATCGGCATAGCCGCCACTGCAGCCGTCGTCACCCTGTCCGGCGCGGCCGGAGCGGTGGCCGGCGCCTATTTCGTCGCGACCGGTCCAACCGGCGCGCGGGGCCCGGCGGGACCGGAAGGGGCACGTGGACCGCAGGGGCCTCAGGGCGAGCAGGGGCTGCAAGGCCAACGGGGCGCCAAGGGCGACCAGGGAGAGCCCGGCGCGTCCGCCGAACCGGCCACCCTCGGCATACCGGATGCCAGCACAACGGGCCCCGACCTCTCCGGCGGCCTGCTCATCAGCTCCGGCGCGTGCCCGGCCGGAACCTCGAACTGGGACACCATCTACGTAGGACGCAACTCTGTCCTCGGATCGCCAGGAGAGTTGGACATGCGTGCGATGACACTCTGCAAGATCTTCTGAGCGCCAACGCGCACGCCGCTCTGCTCAGGCCTCCGCCACGAACCCTACGAACCGCGACCACTCCGCACGTCCGACGGCGAAGTGCGGGCGCGTCACGTCCTTGGAGTCCCGTACGTGGATGGCCTGTTCGGTGAGGGCGACCTCGACGCAGCTGTCACCCTGGCTGCCGCTGTAGCTGGACTTGAACCAGGCCAGTTCCGTCACGCTCATAGCTCTCCTCGGAGTCGCTCCAACAGGCCTCGGGAATCCTTGGAGTTGAGGGCCTGCGAGCGCAGTGTGTCATAGCGCTGGTAGAGGAGGCTCACCTCTTTCGGGTCGGCGATCAGACGGCCGTTCTGCTGCCCTTCGGAGTACGCAAGCCGTTGTCCCTTCGGGGTCTCCAAGAGCTGCAACGGGCCGTCCAGGCACGCGTGCAACCCGGCCTCAAGCGGCACGATCTGAAGCGTCACGTTGCGCGGCGCGCTCAGCTCCA
Source organism: Streptomyces shenzhenensis (assembly GCF_021462265.1). Taxonomy (GTDB): domain Bacteria; phylum Actinomycetota; class Actinomycetes; order Streptomycetales; family Streptomycetaceae; genus Streptomyces; species Streptomyces shenzhenensis. Next base: position 53,711 of record NZ_JAJONF010000003.1, read on the forward strand.
ACACTCGATCGAACATCTCCCGCATCTGGTCCGCGTTCCCGAACCGGCGACGGAAGACGTGCTCCTCAACGATGAAGCTGAACGGGATGGTCGGCCGCTCGAACAGCATCCGCTGCCGCTCCATGCGCCTGGCCATGAACTCGTCCAACTGGTCGTCCGGTGCCACCGGAACGGTCCCCTCGAACACCGCCCGCGCATACCCCTCCGACTGCAACAACCCCGGCACCAGCCTGCACTCATACGTGCACAGACTCTCCGCCACCCGCTCCAACTTGGCCCACTGCCGGAACCACGCCGCAAGCCCCACATCCCCGCGTCCCCGCGTCACGTACTGCGACGACTTCCGTAACGCCCCCGTGTTCCCCAGCAGCTCCTCCGACCGTTCCACATACGCCTCGTCCGCCAGCCGTCGCCCCAACTCCACGGACGCGACCGTGTGTTTGGAGTACCGCACCAGCTCCGCGAACTCGGCCCTGCTGTACCCCGCGTGCTCGCGCAGAGCCTGGGCCACCGCCCCGAACGTCCGCAGACTGTCCGAGGGATCGGGCTCACGATCCGGCTCACCGCCGGCCGGCTCCCCGTCGCTGCCATCGGCCATGATGTCGATACCGCCCGTCATACGCGGCCACCTCCCGTTCAGTACCTACGTCACGCACTGTCCGTCGCCCCACGCCCGACGGCACCCAGCGTGACGCAAGGCCTCGCGTACTGTCCACAGAACGTGTGCGTACGCTGACAAAGCGTACGCATGGCACTCCCTGAGGCCCCTCGTGAGATCCCGCGAGGCTTCCCAGACCGCCTGCGCCCGGAGCATGCAGCCTGCGGTCGCCTCAAAGCCTGGGCAACGGCGGGTCGGGTAGCTGTGGCTGCCGCAGATGCTGTCCGCCGTCGTACACGTGCTGGGGTGAAGGCCTCCGCCCGGCGCGCCAGCCGCGTCGCAGTCGTCCAGGACGCACTCGACCCGCTCCCGCAGCCTCACCGGTCCGCCCCCACGCGCAAGCCAGTCCTCTCCGTCGGGGGCAAGGATGGCGGCGGAACCGGTGACGACGTCCACCAAGCGCACCGCCTCGCCGACAGCGGCCATGCGCGCGTCGGGCACCGCACTCTGGGCGAGGAACCGCACAAGGAACGCCTCTTCGGTCGACGCCGTGATCCGCTCTGGGCCACGCCAGACCCTGCGGCCCTTCGCAGACAGGTGTCCACGCGGACATGAAGGACACGGTGCCGAGCAGCAGTCGGCCCTCCGCGGTGTCATCCTTCGCGCCTATGAGCAGAACGCAGCCATGTCCGACGGCTTCCCCTGAGCGACAAGCGGTCGCCAGCGCTCTCCCGAACCGGGTGGCGAGCTGAGCATGGGTCCCACGGCACCGCGGGGCCGGGGACAGGGACGAACCACACCGGTAACTCGTAGAGTTCTCACATGACTGACGACCTCAACGTTGTGCTCGACCGCCTCGACGCATGGCTGGAGGAAAACGCACCCGCTGACCACGCCGCCCTGAACTCACCGGCCACGCGGGAGGACATCGATGCCATCGCCGACCGTCGGTTCCCTCTACACCCCGATCTGGCGGCGTGGCTGGAACGTCACAACGGCGTCACGGCCGCGAAGGGCCACAACGGCCCCGGCGTCATTCTCCCCGAAGGGTTTATATTGCACGACGCGGCGGGAATGCGTACAGGTCAACGAGCCCTGGAAGAAGCGATTGCGGAGTGGGTAGACGAGAACGAGTCGGAAGATCCCGACCTGCGTGATATCTATGACGGGATGTACGGATACGCCTTCCATGTCCGGTGGGTTCCGATTGCCACGGACATCACCGGAGGCAAGCTCATCGTCGATCACCGTGATGGAGACCGGTTCGGAAACGTGCTCTACGGCCTGCAAGCCGGGGACACGGAGGGCCCGGTGAAGGTGTGGGACAGCCTGTCGCACATGTTCCAGGATCTCCTCGCCGCCCTGACCGAGGGGACAGAAATCCGCCTGCCCGGCTATGCCGATCCGGTAACACCTCGTCTCTCCGGCAGCGATGACCATGCCTTCGTAATGTGGGGATAGGAGGGAGCGGCGGTCCGAAGCGCGGACGCGTCGGACCACCGCCCTGCCAAGCGGATCAGGAACTACGGGGTGACCACGCAAATCTCATCGGGACGGCAGCCCTCCACTGACGGCGCCTTGATGTAGAAAGCATCATTGTCGGCCATCCGCGCCTTCGTGTAGAAGGCTGAGAGGCCCCGACCCGCGGCCTCGTTCTGTTTCGCCGACATCGAAGCCCGGCCACAGACTTCCTTCCACGTCGATGGCGGGTATCCCCCGTCCGGGTACAAGCGCCACTTCCCGTCGCTATCGCTCTTCTGGGCGTACAGCTGGACGCACTCATCTCCGTTGGTTATGGACTGGCCACCGCTCTCCTTCGTCGCGGCGAACGGAAACTCGTCACACTGCCTGCCGTCGGGACTGTTCGTCGTCGCCTCGGGCGTCGCCGCGGTGTTGGGCGTGTATGACGTGGGGCACACCTTCCGCCTGTTCGCTTCCCGCACTGTTCCGTCCCTCTCCCGGTGGAGCGGTGTCCCGTGTTCCTCGCTACCCGGATGCGACGGCAACTCCTCCCTCAGCAGCCAGTAGTAGGCGGCAGCAGCGGGGTATTTCGCGGTGTTCAGGGTGAACGTCGGAATGTGCTTGGCGAAGATGCAACCGGTTGAGTTCGGGACCGATACCCCGTTGTCACAGCGGACCTGATCAAACAGGGATACCTCTGGCTTGTCGACCGGAACGAGGCCCTTCCATTCGGGACTGTCGGCCTTGAAGCTCAGATACACTCCACGATCGAACTCCTGGGACGTGCCGGCTGTCGGCGTATTCCAGGTATTCGCCTTCGTCGCACTGGCCCAGTGGTTGTCGACCACGCTGGCCCACGTCGCGTCACTCCAGTTCGTCGTGTATGTCGTATCGCAGTCAGGGGTACACGGGGTGTCCCAGTAGTCCACTGATACGGCGCCGAGAACGGCATCCATATCAACGGGAACGATCGACATGCGTTCCGTGAACGTCGCCGAGTTCGCCGTCTTGGTCTCGACGAACACGTTGAATGCGGCGGAAGCGGTCTCCACGGCTCCGTCGGCGTCCTTCTTCGTCCAGTGGACCACTGTGGTGAACGCCAGGCACCCCTCACGCCGTTCAATCGTGTAGGTCTGCGTCAGACCTACTTGAGCGCACCATGTGACCAGGGTCGTGGAGGGAACACTGACGGCAGGGGTGACTCCCACCGCTGTCGTCGGCTTGGCCAGCGGCTTGAAAGTGACGCATTGGCGACCCTGACCGTTTTCCAGGCTTCCAGAGCACGAGTCGTCCCCTGTGAGCGAGCGGAACAGCGGATTGGACTCCAGACCGACGGGGGTGGGCTGCTTCTGCTGGTCGTCATCGACGAAGTCGACGTCCGGTGCGTTGTCGTCCGGATCAGGTAGTTCCAGACCTGCAATCCTGCCCCCGGGCACGTCGAAGTCGCCGGGAACGAAGGCGACCGCACCCCAGGCTATGTCCTTGTCTGCGGTTCCATTGCTGGTGGTGTTCGAAAGCCTTACCTCGGGAGTCATGCCGTTGAACCGGAAAGCGCCGAGGGGAACCCACTTGTTGGACGAGTTCGCGGACTGATCAATCGTCACCTTCTCGATGCCCAGGGCGGTGACGACCTCGTAGACCGCTCCCTGGGTCTGCGCTCCCGTGTCTGGGATGTTCACGTAGACCATGGCCTGGTTCTTGTCGAGAGGCCCGCTCAGCTTCCATGAGCCGTCGATGGTCATCTTGCCGTGGGCCCCGCCCAGTTGATCGGGGGAACGTTCATGGGCGTACCAGAAGTGACCGTCGTAGCCGCCACCGATCTGGTGCAGGTCGGCCTTCGCGGCGTACTGCCCCAGCCCCGGCCCGGTCGCGTTCGGGTCGGGATAGAAGGTGAACTGAAACGAGCCGTCCGTCGCCGTCGTTCCGCAGTCGCTCCAGGTGTCGGTTCCCGCCGGAACGGACTCGACGACCTTCGCCCCCGATGGGGCGCCGGAGCACACGGGCGTACCGTACTGCAGGCGGTAGCCGCGGCCGGGCTCACTGACCAGAGTCTGATACTTGATGTGCTCGAAGCCGCAGCTGGTGACGCAGTCGGACTTCCATGTGACGTTGGACTCGTGCCACCAGTACTGGGCGTAGCAGGCCGCGTCGGGGCAGTCCGGCGGGTTGGCCGCGTCGCAGTTGTTCTTGGTGTTGCAGAACGCGTCGAGCGGCGGCGAGATGTGTGCCCGGCGGTATTTCCCGCTGGCCGGGTCGATGACGGTCCCGGTGGTGCCGTTCCAGGTGGCGGGGTAGAAGCCGGCGGAGGAGAAGCCGGACTCGCCGGGCCAGTCCTGGCGACCCGAGGTGGCGTAGGAGTGGCCGGTGTCCTGCGACCAGGCGGCCCACCCCATCACCTTCTCCTCGTACGGCCAGTTCTGGGGATGCGCGGCGTCCCTGGCGGCCAGCGGGTCGAGGTCGGTGTTCAGGAAGGCCAGCCGGGATGCGGGGTAGACGGGGTTGGCGGGGTTGTTGTACCAGCCCAGGCCCCAGTTGCCGTTGGTTCCGGCGTCCGCCTTCTTGTTGAAGCCGAGGTTGTAGTTCCACACGGCGGTGAACCAGTTCTCGGGCTTGGCCGGGTCGTCGTTGTTGACGGCGATCGTCTGGCCGGACTGGTGCACCTCGTTCCACTTGTCGGCGAGGATATAGAGGGAGGCCGCGATGTTGGTGGTGTAGTCGATGGCGATCGCGCGCTGCGTGCTTACCGGGCGGGAGGTCTCGCCCGGCTTCTCGTATCCGGCCTTGCGCATGCCGTCGGTGACCTGGCCGACACCGTAGCCGCAGTCGGACTTGTCCCAGTGGATGGTCCAGAAGTCGTCGAGGGATCCGCCGGTCTGATGGCCGTAGTAGCCGTCGACGGCCGCGAGCGGGCTGCCCGTCTGGCCTGGAATGGCACCGGATTCGGCCTGCCACAGGTTGGACTCCTGCGCGAGGACGCCCAGTTCGACCTGGGCGGGTATGCGCTGTCCGCTGCCGGTGTTCAGCGTAGGAGCGGGAAACAGGCCCTGGGGATCGATGGTGGAGAGCCCCGTCTGCGAACGCCAGCCGCCCTGGGTGAGGTAGCCGGAGCGCAGATCGTTCCGGACTGCCATGTCCACGGCCCATTCGACCTGGTTCGGTGTCGGCTGGAGGGCCTGGGTCTTGACGTCATTGCGGGGCACGGAGCACCAGGCATCGGTGTCGACGGGGTCGTGTGCCCTGGCGTCGTCGTCGGCCGGGGTCAGCATGCTCATTGTCGATATCTGCGGCTTCGGGGAGCCGGTCAGGGCCGGCGACGGCCTACCACCTGCGGTGGCCCCGGGTTCGGCGATCTGCTGTTTCGTGTGCCGGCCCGTGCCCGCAACCGTGCCCGTGACGGTCAGCGCATGGCTGCTGTGGCCTGTCGTCGTCTCGGCCGAGGGTTCCCTGGTCGCGGTGCCGGTGAAGTCGCGACCGGCGTTCTTGACGTTGTCGACACCCGCCCGCACGGCCGGGGAGACGACCGGGTCGACGGCGAGGCGCCCGCGGGTGGAGAGTTCCGCGTCGGGTGAGACGTTCAGTGCCTTGATGCCGCCGGCCGCGTAGTTCTTGCCGTGGCGGGCCTTTCCGATGAGGTAGACCGTGCCGTCGGTGCCCTGGCGCAGGTTCATCGCGGTGAGCTTGCCGCTCGCGACGGTCGTCTTCTCGCCGTGCACGTAGGTCTGTACGTTGGCGTCGGTGTCGCCGGTGCGGTCGATGTAGTTGACCGTGCCGTCACCGGCCACATGGATGTCGTACGGAGCGTGTTTCGTGGTGGCGAGCTGTGCTGTCCTGCCCTTGCGGTCGACGTGCACGAGCTGGTTCCCGGCGGCGGCGACTACACCGTCCCTGGTGGGGACGGCGGAGGTTATCTCGCCCTTGGCGGTGGTGTCCGCGATCGTGGCGCCCTTCGTGTTCACCGTGACCAGGCGCGTCCTGGTGTCGCGCAGTGCGGTGAAGACGGCGGTGTGCGTGGCCGGGTTGCACGTGGGGTCGAAGTAGGCCAGGGATGCGGTGAACGGCAGTTTGGTGACGCTGCCGTCGTCCAGGTCGACGATCGCGGTGAACGCGCCGCCCATCATCAGGTCGGGCTTGTTGGTGAAGGTGCGGGGCGCGTAGACGACGGCCGCGTGGTGGTCGTCCATGACGCAACTGTTACCGATCCAGGTGTCGGCCGGCAGTTGGGGTTCACTCAGCACGGCAGCCGTCTTCCAGCTGTAGCCGTTCCTGCTGTCGGCAACCAGGAGATGGAGCCCGTCGCTGTCGGCGACGGCGGTCACGGCCCGGTCCGCGGAGGTTTTCCAGCCCCTTCCGAGAACGGTGTCACGATCCTTCAGGGGGACCGCCGACACGGACCCCTTCTCTGGTGTGACGGCCTGTTTCTGCGCCGACTTCTTCGGCGGGTTCGGTATCGCCGCCTGTGCGGCGCTCGTGGTGAAGGTGGAAGCGATCAACGCGGTTGCTGCGGCGATAACCAGTGCGGATGACTGTCCCCTCCTCCTTCTTCTCTGTGATGGAGAGCGCATGATCTACCGGTTTGTCCTTCCAGTAAGTGGTCAGTACAGCTGTTGCAGTTGTTGGCCTCAGCGGAATGGACCGGTGGTCACGGCGCCGTGCGTCCACTGCCACCCGTCCGGCGTGCGAGCCGGGCGTCCCTGCGGCCGATCCGAGCCCGAAGAAGCCCTCGCCCGCACCTTGAGTAGGTATCCAGCGCGCCTATGTAGATCTTCGATTGCTGCGGAATGGGTCCGAGTTGTGGTCCGCCTGCAGTACTGGCCTGGCTCTTGACGCCGCGGGTGGGCATGCCTTCGATGCGAAAACTTGTCTGAGGCGCCCCAGTCGACACCGTCGCCGATGCTGACATCGATGTCGTAATGGACAGGCCGCCAGCGCCGTTGAAGACCGTGACGGTCGTGAACACGCCGCCGCCCACGGGCATGGCATCCACTTCCGTCTTGCCGTAGTACAGGACCCTGGTCTTACCGTGCTGCGAGAACGAGACTGTCGGCTCCGGCGCCTGCGACGGTTGCCTGGATGCAGCCGAGGGCAATGACGCACTCGGCTGCATGGGTTCCGCTACCGGGCGCGGAGCTACAAAGGGGTGGAGTGCTCGTGGCAGCCCGCGCCAGGCGCGAGGCGTGCATGACAAGTCATTGGGCGTTGCCGAACGGGTCGTCCTTGACGACTTTCAAGCTGATCTTCGAACCCTTCGCCGCCTCCTTGAGGCCGGAAGCCGTGATGTCCGCCTTGGTCGGCCACGTGGTTCCCGGCCAAACACCGTCAGCCTTCGCGGTCACAGAGAAGGGAGATGTCCGCTGGCCACCCACGACTGTCACGGTGACTGTGTAAGTCATCCGTTTGTCACCGGTGTTCTGAATGGTCAGCGGTACAACGACCTTCCCCGACTCCAAGCGCGGCGTGTACGCGATGACCTCGCCCCCCGCTGCCGCGGCCGCGGCCTTGCCGAACCCGTAGTCACCGGGGCCCGGGACAGCGGAGTTCGTCGGGCTGACGGGATCCCCGCTGGGGGCGGCGGCCGCGCGCTGGGCCACTGCCTTCTGCGCTGCCTTGCTGAGGTTGTCAGCCGTTTCCGACGGCTTGGGTGCTGCCCCGGCAGCTACCGAGGACCGCAGCGAGGAGGAGCCGTCGGGCTGACGGCTCGTCTGGGTGCCGCAGGCAGTCAGAGCAAGTGGTGCCACTACCAAGGCAATTAACAGAAGGTGCGCGGAGGCCCGGTTCTTTCCGGGCAGGTGGTCAGTCACAGCTGAACATATACTCGGACGTGAAGTTGATGTACAAACTGCTGGAGCTCTGGCCCATTTTCGCTGTCACGGTCGCACAGACAGAGCTGGCGACGTTGACGGGGCCGGCGTACTCGCTGAAGCTCCCGGAGTCCGTGTCGCAACCGGTGCCGTCCACCTTGCACACGTGCAGGTACATGTACTGCGACTTCCCGACATTGTTGTCGAGGATGGCGCACCCCTTGCCGGCGTTCTCGTAGGAGTACAGCGTTGCCAGCCGCAGGCTGGGGTCCACATCCTGAGGAAGGGCAACAGCTCGGAACAACGTGTAACCGGATCCGCAGACGGTAGCTGCCGCGACTGCGGCTTGTGGGTCGGCCTGGACAAGGGCCCGTGTGGCCGCGTCGGCTCTCTGTGAGACCGAAACGGCGGGTTGGCCGACGGCCACCGCCTGCGGCGCGGCCATCGCGCCTAAGGTCAGGACCGCAGCAGCCGTGACAGCACGCAGGCTTGCTCTCAGCTTCGACATGTGTGAAACCCCCCTTGGAAAAGCACGTCACAGGTGGGTAGATGGCGCCGTTCCAGCACGAACTCCCCCCACCGCTGGCAGCGCGATCCAAGCCGGTTGCGGAGTGCCGGTAGAAGGGCCATCGCCCCACCGATCCGCTCACACGTTCGGAACGCCGACGCCAAGGTAGTCACGGCGTGGAACTTTTCACAGAGATTAACCGTGAGCCGACGACCGCATGACCGAAAGCCATCGACTAAAGAAAACGTCAAGGGAAAGTCGAGAGGCAGCATATAAACCGCACATGAGCAATCTATAGCCAAAGGGGTAGTCAAGTGACCGTAAGATGAGGCTGATCGGTTGCGTATCAACGACCTTCATCCAGTAATGCGACACGGACCACACCTCAAGAGGACGACTGAAAACAGGAGCCCCAAAGGGGCCCTTGAACCCACGATGTCCCAGCACGCAACGGTGGCTCGCGGCGCGGAGTTCACTCGCACCCGGTGCGCTGCTCCCTGACGCAGACGGACGCACGACGCCCGTGGGTGGATTAGCGCCGTCACCGGCGCCGGTATCGGGAATCGGCGGGTCCAGGAACTCGCTGTCGGTGTCGGAGCGGACATCGACGCGTTCAACGACGCCCTCGTGCCCGCTCCTGCGCCGACGCCACACCGCTGATCTTGCCGGTGGACAGCAAGGGCGTGGTGATAAGGCCCGATGCGCTGCGTGAGAACACCGCGAAGGCAGCAGCGCGACCTGGTCTTCGGCCCCTGGCGGTGCTCGGGCGCCGAGCTGTGGGCGGCGTCGTCCCGGTCAGGGGCGACAATGAGGTCGTAGACCGTGTATGGCGCGGGCTCGGCATCGTAGGCGGCTCCCAGGGGCGCCATCCGCTTCCTGCCGTGCTTGTCCTCGGACACCAGCTGGGTCTTCGTCGCGTTTCCGCCCTTGGCCGCGGTTGTGCAGCTCGGTGAACGACGCCGCCGAGGAGATCAGCCTGCTCGACGAAATTGCCGAGGCGGGCGAACCCGGCCTCCACTGCACCGGCGCGGCCCGGACGCGTACCCAAGGTTTGGCTGGAAGAGAAGAGAAGGGCCCCCGGCTCCGAACGCGGCGTCTCCTGAGGATTCGGCCGCCGCCAGCCAGTCCGGCCTCATCGTCCACACCGACAGCCGCAAGGTTTTCGCGGCTTCCTGAAACCCGTTGCCAGATACCCGCGGCCTGACACAAATGCCCCAGTACACACAAGCTGTGGCGGGCCGTCTGGGGGCCTCTGCACGGCCGGGGTCAGCTCAGGGCGCCGATGACCTTACCGATCAGGGCCCGCGCATCAGCCCCTGCGGATGCCCCGAAAGCCGGGCACATCGGAGCGCTCATCCTCCAGGACCGCGCCTGACAGCCCCGTCACGGCCCGGCCGGCATCCTCCGTAGCCGGCCGGTGATTGTGAGACTGCTGACACTGGCTGTAGGCCCCAAGCCGGACTCCAACCGCTAAGCCCCCGTCCCCCCACCGCCATTTCATGGGGTACGACCGTGGAGCGCGGCCGCAGCCCGTGCTCTTACGAGAACAGGTTCGCGAAGAGCCCACCGCAACGGATCAAGAACCCTCCGCCGGTATCAGACCGCCCTCCGACTCGATCAGGTCCCCGGCGGCGGTCAGCGCGTCGATGTCGGCGGTCAGCGCGTCCCGGATGTCGGCTCCGAGCCGCGCCCACCCGAAGAAGCGGGCGGCTTCCCGCAGCAGGTCCTCGCGGTGCACGCCGGGGCCTTCGTCGACCACGTTCCAGAGCACGAACCGCCGCTCTGCCGCGGGAACCTCCGCCACCCGTCGGGCGCACCACTCCGTCGGCGTGCGGGCGAACTCCGTCTCGTGGCCCGGCATGTCGTAGGCCGTACCGACGTGGACGATCCTGCCCTGCTTGAGCAGACGGCGAAGAGCCCGGTCGATGCGGTCGCGAACCACCTGGCCGGCTCGTCCGATGCCCCACGCGAGCCGGACCCGGGTGTAGATCACCTCCTTCTCGACGGGACCTTCCACCTCCACCACGCACAGCGCCACGTCCGCCACCACGTCGAGGGCGTCCGGGTCCTGCAACTCCAGGCCCCACAGGCCCAGCCGACTGCTGGACCTGTCACGTACCTCTGCCAGCAGGCGGGGGGAGACCTCCTGGTAGGGGCGGCTCCACGGCGCGGGGCCGGCGTCGACCGTCACGAACTCCACTCGCGGGGCCACCGGACTGCCTGCCGCTTCAGTCGCTTCTGCCGGTTCTCCGGCCCCCGCGCGCGTGGAGCTTTCCGCGACCTCCGCCGTACGGCCACCATCACTGCCACCGGTGCCGCGGTCGCCGCCGCTGTCGTCCGGCCCCACGGGTGGCGTCACCCGCACCGCGTGCGGGTCCTCCGCACACGCCGCCTCCACCGCGGCCCGCAGCCGCGCCATCGCGTCCCGGCGGTTGCGGTACCAGTCCGTACCCCAGATCCGGTGCAGCCGCCAGCCCAGGTCGCGCAGGACCGCTTCCCGGAGCCGGTCGCGGTCGCGAGCCGCCCGCGAGGAGTGGTACATGGCGCCGTCGCACTCGATGCCCAGCGCGTACGTGCCGGGCGCGCCCGGATGCCGTACCGCCATGTCGATGCGGAAACCGGCGACCCCCACCTGCGGCTGGACGTCGTACCCCCAGCCGCGCAGGACGTCGACGACCTCCTCCTCGAAGGGGCTCTCCGGAGCCGCGTCCGGATCGGCGGCCTGCGTCTGAAGGATCGCGGGACCCAGCTGGGCGTACTGCAGGTACCGCTTGAGGTGCTGCACGCTCTTGTTGGCGCTGTCCGGCAGGTCGCCTCCGTGGAAGGAGGCGACGACTTCCATGCGGCGCCGGGCACGGGTCACGGCGACGTTGAGGCGCCGCCAGCCGCCCTCCCTGTTGATGGGGCCGAACGTCGACAGCAGCTTGCCGCGGTGGTCGGGACCGTAGCCGATGGAGAGGATGATGACGTCGCGCTCGTCGCCCTGGACGGTTTCGAGGTTCTTGACGAAGAAACCGTCGAGCCGGCCCTCCGTGAAGTGGTGGTCGAGGTCCGGGCGCGCCGCCCTCGCCTTCTGCACCGCCTCCTCGATCGCCTCCGCCTGTGCCTTCGACAGCGCGACGACGCCGAGGGTGTGCGCGGGGCGGGTGTCGAAGTGGTGGATGACCCGCTGGGCGACCTTGGCGGCCTCAAGGGGGTTGTCGCTGTTACCGCCGCGGTCGTAGACGCCGTCCGCCTTGATGAACTCCACGCCGATGTCCGGGCCCTGTTCCAGCGCGCCCGGGAACGTGACCATGGAGTTGTCGTAGAAGTCGTGGTTGCTGAAGGCGATCAGGTTCTCGTGCCGGCTGCGGTAGTGCCAGCGCAGGGGCAGTCCGCGCAGGACTCCGCTGGCCTTGCACATGTCGAGGATGGACTCGAAGCCGTCGGTGGCGTCCTCGTCCCACTCGTCGCCGTCGTCGCCGTCGCCGGCCGCGGCGAAGAACGAGGTCGGCGGCAGCTGCTTCTGGTCGCCCGCCACGATGAGGGCCTTGCCCCGGTAGACGGAGTTCACCGCGTCCTGGGGCAGCACCTGGGACGCCTCGTCGAAGACGACGACATCGAACTCGAAGTCCGGCGGCAGGAACTGGCTGACCGTCAACGGGCTCATCATGAAGCAGGGCTTGACCAGCCGTACGACGTCGCGGGTCTGCGTCAACAGATGCCGTACGGGCATGTGGCGGCGCTGTTTCTCCGCCTCGCGGCGGATCACCGCGGCCTGCCCCACCGACGTCCGGCGCGGACGGCGGGCGTTGCAGGCTGCGATGACCTCGGCGTGCGCCGCTGCCACCAGGTCCTGGTCCGCCCTCTGGAACCGTTCCACCAGCTGGTCCCGTTCCACCGCCCGCATCGGCTTCAGCCTCTGGTCCGTGCCCAGTTGGTGCTCGACCCAGGCAGTGAGCACCGCACGCTCCATCGCGGCGGGGAAGTCCTCGGCGGAGACCTCTCGGCGTGCGAGCTGGTCGGGCAGCCCGTCGAGGTGGTAGCGGCGCAGCAAGGCCAGTGCGTCGGTGCGGCTGATCCACGCCTCCGGGCCGAAGGGGTCGCGGTCCAGGCGGGTCAGGACGGACTCGGCCGCGGAGAGGGAACCGGCGAGTTCGCGTCGCAGCTCCTCCGCGCGCTCGGGCTCGAAGTACTGGGCGAGTGCCTCGCGCTGGCGGCTCCAGTCGTCGGCGCGGCCCGCGACCGATGGGTCGGCGGGGGCGGTCAGCATCAGCCGGGCCGCTGCCTGCGGCAGGGACGCCGAGTGACCGCCGTGTGCGGCACGGCGGACCTTCTGGGACCAGTCCAGAGCGTCCCGGACCGCGTCACGGTCCGTGTCGACACCCCGGTAGAGGGCGCCGAGAAGGCTCCGGTTCGCGGCGTCGTTCTCGGCGAAACCGGACTCGGCGGCACGGGCGGAGACGACGGCGGCCACCGCTTCCCTGGCCCGGGACAGGGTCAGCCCCTCGTCCCCCTCCATGGCGCGGGCGGTGGAACGGATGAGGTCGGCCGCGTCCTCGAAGGGCTCCACGTGTGCCCGGAGCCAGCTCGCCGCCCGGTCGAGCGGGCCACCGGCGAGTACGGTGCCGACCGCGGCCATCTGCGGCTGCCGGGTGTACTCCTGCCAGAGGTCCAGGTCACGGCGGATCTGATCGGTCTGTGCGAGGAGTTCGCGTGGTTCGGGCCTGCCGTCGGCCAGTACGTCGACGAGGCTGCTCCGGCGCGCGGGGTCGGTGAGCGCGTCGGGCGCGAGGCGGGCGGTCAGCCGGGCGGAGTCCAAGGCGGCCCGCAGGGCCTCGGTGTCGGGGCGCCCTTGCGGAACGTAGCGGCCCAGCAGCTCGCGTTGCTGCTCCGTCGCGTACGGTCCCGGTCGCTGTCGTGTCAGGTCCAGACCGCGGCGCAGGAGTTCTCCCACAGGTTCGTATCCCGTTACGCCGTCGGGCGCCTCTTCGCGCAGGTCGTCCGCCTGCGTGTCGAGTCCCCCGTACCACGGGCCGAGAAGGCCGCGGTCGGATACGGCCTGGGCGTCGAACGCGGCTGTCTCCTTCTGGGCCGCGTGCGCGGCCGTGACCGCGGCGCGCGCGGCGGCGAGGGTGTGTTCGGAACCGGGGCCGTTGTCGCGGCGGCCGACCGAGGCCACGGTGTCCAGCAGCGCGACGGCCTGTCGCAACGGGGCGAGGTGGGCGCGCAGCCAGCGGGCGGCGGCGTCGAGTGGCAGCTTGGCGAGGTCGGCCGCCTGCGGTGCCGGCGATGGACTGTCCAAGTGCGCTCGCCACGTGGCGAGTTCACCGCGCAGCGCCGTGCCCTGCTCGACGAGTGCGGGTTGCGGCTCTCGGCCGTCGGCCAGATGAGCTGCCAGCAGGCTCCGGTGGTGGGGGTCGGCGACGGTTTCCGGCGCGAGTGCGTGGACCGATTCGGCGTGCGCGAGTGCCCTGCGCAGGGCCGGGACGTCGGGCAGAGCCGTGCCCCGATGGCGTCCGAGCAGCTCGGCGTGGGTCGAGGACAGCGACCGTAGTTTCTGGTGCGCGGTGTACCAGGCGTCGGCCAGGGGCAGTTTGTCGTACAACTCGGCACGCCATGAGCCGCCGTGAGTCAGACGGGCCACCAGCTTCCGGTCGGCCCGGATGCCGCTGGAGAGCATGCCGGCGAGTCCCTGGCGGCCCGCCATGAGCCGGTGGACGGCTTCGGGCAGTTCGGGTGTGGAGACGACCTCGGGCAGGAAGGTCCCGTGTGCCGCCTCAGCCGCAGCGGCCAGTTCCTCGGCGGCCGAGGAGATCTCCGCGACGGCTGCCTGGACCCCGGGTAGCGCCCGGGGGTCGAGCCAGGCGTCGAGCGTGCGGTCCGAGGCGGTGGCCAGTTCCACGAGCGTGGCCAGGTCCTCGGCCTCGGACATTGCTTTCGGCCGAGTGCACCCGAGGCGGTCGGCCACCGAGTCGGCGTGCCCGGCGGCCGTCTCAAGGGTGCCGGCGAGCGTGTCGAACCGCTCCGCCAGCTCCGCGGCCTCCCGGCCGGTCAGCGCCGCGATGTCGGCGCCGGGCGGTTCCAGTGCGGCGAGGGCCTGCTCGTTGGCCGGTCGCTCCGCACTCACTTCCGGACGCAGTTCGGCCCATCCGGGGCCCGCGTGGTCCGTGGCGAGGGCCTGGGCGGAAAGCACCTGGTCCCGTCGGGTGAAGAAGTCAGCGAGTGCGTCGGCGATGGCCCCGACCGCCGCCTCCTCCGCGCGCGCGGGGCCGTCGGGGACCAGCCACTGCTCAAGAGGGCGGTGTTCGGTGGCGGCCACGGCGACCACGTCACACAGATGACGTGCTTCCGCGGGGCTGCCGGGATGCGTGAGCCCGGTGAGGTGGCTGACGCGGGTGAGGCTCCGCAGAGTCCGCTCCAGCACACCAGCGGTCTCGTCGAACTCCCCGGCGAGCTGTCGCGCTCGCTCTTCCGTGAGTCCGGAGAGGTCGAGGCCGCGCGGCGCCATCGTCGAGAGCGCCTTCTCGGCCTCTCCCGGCTCAGCCGTCAGCCTGGTGGACAGCTCCTGCCAGCGCTCGCCCACCGTCGCTCGGACGGCGGTGCGGGTGCGCTGTGCCTTGCGCAGTTCCGCCAGGAAGGCGTCGACCCGGTCGTCCACCTCGTCGGCGAAGGCATCCGTGGTCAGCCACGCTTCCGGCACGGGACGCCGCACGTCGAGCAGCCGTAGGAGCCCGATCAGACGGTCGATTCCGCTCTGGTCCGTGACGGGTACTCCTTCGGGTGCGAGATCCCGGTACCGGCCGACCGCCGTCGCGAGTGCGTCCCGCGCCGCCTGGGCCTGCTCCAGCGCGGGGCGGGGATGCGGCAGGCCGGCCCGCAGGCCACGCCAGGGGAACGCCGGATCGGCGACCGCCTCCCAGGCGTCGGAGATGGCTTTCGTCGCCTCGACGATCAGGCGCAGGTCCTCGCCGCTGAGCGTCTCGGCGCGAAACGTCGCCCGCGCACCCGTAGGGGTGTCGTCACCATGGCTCAGGTAGGCCACCGGCGCCTCGGACAGCCGGCCGACCCGACCGAGCACGTCGTGCAGGGTCCGTCCCAGCGGGTCGCGGACCTCGTTCATCGCCTCGGCGTAGGCACTGAGCGCGAGGCGCAGTTCTCTGGCCTGCGCCAGGGTCTGCTGTGACAGTTGGGGTGCGCGCGGCTCCTCCCCGAGCGCCCGGCCCAGTTCCTGGGCCACCGCTTTGCGGCTGGTGTTGTGACTGTGGAGGGCCAGAGCGTACGAGTCGAGTCCGACCGACTTCAGCCGGTCGAGGACGACGTCGAGGGCCGCCGCCTTCTCACTGACGAACAGCACACTGCGGCCCGCGTGCATCAGACCGGCGATCATGTTCGTGATCGTCTGGCTCTTCCCGGTGCCGGGCGGGCCGTCGAGGACGAACGACCGTCCGGCCACGGCCGCGGCGACGGCCTGCCGCTGCGAGGCGTCGGCGTCGAGCACCAGCGGGCTGTCCTCGGGCGGGCTCAGTTCGTCGATCCGGTCGAGCTCGATCTCCTCGAAGTCGAAACGGTCGGAGGCGAGTCCGGAACGCGGGCCGAGCGCCATCGCCCGTACGAGGTCGCTGCCGAGGACCCGGCCCTCGTTGTCCAGCAGGTCCTGGTACATCGACTCCTTGTGGGAGGCGAAGAGCGCGAGTACGACGCGGTCGGAGATCTGCCATCCCGGCTTGCCCGCCACCGCGCGGGCCGCGGCGGAGAGCACCGCCTGCAGGTCCGAAGGGTCCTGTTCGGCGACCGGCGTCCAGTCGATGTGGAACTGCTGCAGCTTCACTCTCAGGGCCGGGTTGAGACGTGGTTCCTCGTCGTCGCTCGCCCTGAGGCGGATCCGGCCGTTGCGCGTGCGCTCGATGACCGCCGGGATCAGGACCAGGGGGGCGTCGCTGCCCGTCTCGGCTCCGTCCTCACACCAGCGGAGCATGCCGACGCCGAGGCTGAGGGTCCACAGGCCGTAGTCGTTGAAGACCTGCGTCGCCTTGGTGCGCAAGCTGTTCAACGCGCGCAGGAGAGACGGCGCGGTGGTCTTCTGGGTGACGATTCCGTCGGTCCGGTCGCCCTTCTTCGCCAGCACCACGTCGCCGGGTCCCACGCCCTCCCCAGCCGCGGGCTCCTCGTCGGGGAGCGGCGCGAAGTCCCAGCCCCGGCCCAGGCCTTCGACGAGCTCCCGCGCGGACGGGGCCGAGATCTCCAATGTCGCCGACTTGGTGTGGCGGAAATTGAGCAGCCGGTTGCGGCCGCTCAGGTCCACCAGAGAGGTGCGCCAGTGTTCAAGCATCGCCTTGAGGCGGTCGAGCTCCTGGCTGCCCCCGAAGTCACCCGAGTTCGTCACGCTGGTCCCTGATGTCGTCGCCTCCGGGCCAACGGAGCACAGGCCTCGACGGCAATGCCCCCTGCCGCCAACGCAAAGCGCGGCCACAGACGTCCGTACTGTCCTGGTGGCCGCACAAGTCCCGCTGATCCCCCCTGGATGCGGAATTCTACGGTCAGCGCACCAATGCGTGAAGCGTTACCTACGAACGGTTTTCCCAGCGCTCACGAAACCTCGGTAGGCCCGGCGCGCAGGTCCTTCAGGAACAGCGACAGGAACAACGAAGGGAGCACCACCCACTCCGTCGCCCGGTCCACGGCATGCTCCCGCAGGGCCTGGACGACGACGCCGAATGTCCGCAGACTGTCGGACGAATCGGGCTCCCGCTCCGCCTCACGGCTCGTCAGGCAGTCGTCGCCGTCATTCTCGCCGACACGGTTCGTCGTACGTGGCCACCTCCAGGTACGTACGCGTGCCGTTCCCCGCGATCAACTCACCCAGTGTGACGGAAGACCCCGCGTACCGTCCATCGATTGTGTCCGTACGCTGACGCACCGTACGGGTCTCGCCCCTGGAACGCGCCCCCACGCGCCCGCCACGGTGGTCCCATGAGCGCAACCCTTCCCCAACCGACCGGCACCATGGCGACGTTCGTCCAGCTCCTGTCCTCCACCCGCCGTGGCGCCCGCCTCGCCCGCCTCCTCGCCGCCACCCAGCTCCGCGCCTGGGACCTGTCACCCGACGTGAGCGAGCGAGCCGAGCAGATCGTCGCCGAACTCGCCGCCAACGCGGCCCTGCACGGCCGTGTCCAGGGCCGAGACTTCCGGCTCGCCCTCACTCTCGACACCACGACCGGCCTCCTCCGCATCGCGGTCACCGACGCCAAGGGCGGGCAACTCCCCGTCGTACCACCCGACTCGGCGACGGACAGGGAGACGGGCCGCGGTCTGCTCATGGTCGGCGCGCTGGCCGACCGCTGGGGCACCGAACCGCATCCGCCGGGCGGCAAGACCGTTTGGGCGGAGGTGCGCCACCGGCCCGGCTGACACGCGACGTTCCCGCCAACGGAGCTGCGAGAGTTGCCCGTTCACTCCCGATGGCCCTCTTCGGCACGCTACGGTCCCGGCAGGCGAACGCGAGGGGACGGGACGGTACGCCTCTCGGACGTGGCATACGGCGATGACGGGGGCGCAGTGGCAGAGGACACGACGGCCGGGGCGGACAACCGAGGTCTCTTCGACGACTTCGGCGCCTTCCGGACCCCGACCACCGACGACTTCACCTCCGTACTGACCCACGGTCTGGTCGCCCCCGACGCCAACGTCCTGTTGAACCTGTACCGCTACACCGAGCAGGCGCGCGGCGACCTGCTGCGCGCTCTCGGCGCCGTGGAGGACCGGCTGTGGGTGCCTCACCAGGTCCTCGTGGAGTTCTGGCGGAACCGCGAGAGCACCCTCAGCGACGCGCGGTCGTCCGGTGCGCAGGCCGCCGAGGACATGGCCGGTCACGCGGACCAGGCGGAGCGCACCCTGCGTACCTGGGCCAATCGCGTGGCCCTGCCGGAGGAGGAGACCGACCGCCTGCGCAGCCAGCTGAACGAGGTCTTCGACGACGTGCAGGAGGCGATCGTCAAGGTCGGCGAGGGTGAGTGGCAGAACATCACCCACGACACGAGCTCCGATCCGGTCATCGCGGAACTGGAGCCCGCGCTCGACGGCCGGGTCGGTGCTCCACTGGATCCGCGGGACCACGACAAGGCGATCGCGGAGGGCATGCGCCGCGTCGAGAAGCGGCTGCCTCCGGGCTACATGGACAAGACCAAGGAAGGCGTGGGAGCCGCCGCCGACTATCTCGTGTGGGAGCAGATCCTCCGGGAGGCCGGCCGCCGCCAGTGCGACGTGCTGTTCGTGACAGCGGATGTCAAAGAGGACTGGTGGCGCAAGGAGCAGGGTTTCAACCGCGGCCCCCGGCCTGAACTGACCGAGGAGCTGAGGACCCGGGGTGGCGGCCGGCTTTTCATGCTCACGCCCAAGCAGTTCCTGGAGATCGCCGCGCCGATCCTGGAGTTCGGTCTCCGGGAGGGATCCGTCGAGGACATCGAACGCGTCGAGCGGATCGGGACGGAGGACGGGACCTACGGGGGCTGGACGACCGACGCGCTCCAGGAACTCTTCGACCGGCTGACGTACGAGAACTACGCTGACCGGGTCGCCGTCATCAAGTACGCCGCCGAGATGGACGGCGTCGCGGACGCCAAGAGCGTCTACGACATCTGCCACTACCCCGATGGCCGCTCCCTCAAAGGCTTCACCAAGCCGGTCACCCGCATCACCGGCCTGCTGCGCAACCTGGGCAAGATCCCGGAGTCGGCCGTCCAGGTCCTGAAGGCCGAATACGACGCGGGCCCCGGCCGCGCGTCCGGCTTCTCCGTCCACCCCCTCCTCGTACCGCTCGTCAACGAGCTGGGAGACGAGGACGAATCGTGACCGCCGACCGGGTATCTCCCGGCACGTAGGAAGTCGGCGAAGCCGCGTTGTTACCCTCCGCGTCATGCCTCATGCAGCAGCGCGGGAGATGCGCTCCCCGATCCTGTCGATCCACCCGTACGTACCGGCCGTTGAGCAACAGGGCGATGTGATCTGCTCCATGGCCTCACGAGGCGACTGCGACCACAAGCTCGTCGCGGAAGTGCGACCCGAGTTCAGCGACGGCACCTCTCCCCGCTGGAGGGTGTGCGGCGAGTGGCTGACGAGCCACCCGTCAGCCATCGCCCACATCACCACGAACGGCTTCCAGGAGCCCGCTGTCCCTTGACGGATCAGTGCCGGAGCCCTGCGGCGGCGACTACGCCGGCCGATAGACGGCCTGGCCCGGGTCCGGCCTCACGATCACGCCGTCCTGGGCGAGCTCGCGCAGGTTGCGGCGGGCCTCCTTGCCCGCGGCATCGTCGTCCGCCGGCCGGTACCCGGCGACTCGTAGAGCCAGTACGGCACGTTCGGTGTCCCAGCTGCCTCCCAGTGCCTGGATCACCGCGGCGAGCGCCTGCTTGTGCGTCAACGGCTTCTCGGTCATCTCACCCTCCCCTTCCGAAAATCCGCCACAGCATGGCACACGGCGGCAGGGCCCCAGGCGGCCGGAGCAGCTCGGAAGCGGAAATCGACCCGCTGCGATGCTCGACAGCGGCGAGAGAACCCGGGACCGGCTGCCTGCGGCCGACCGTTCGCGAGGCGGGTAACCGGTCCACCGCCCCGCGCCCCTCTTCTGGGTGATAGCGCCAGGTCGAGTTTCGAAGTAGTTTCAAAGTCATGAGTGCCGAGAGTGCAGCCGTGAACTTCTCCGAGCTGGTGAACAAGAACAAGCAGACGCTTGCCCGGCTCCAGGAATCGCCGAGACTGCTCCTGCACCGCAGAGACGGCGAGGATCTTGTCCTCACCACCGCGTCGCGGGCCGAGCAGGACCAGACCGTGGTGTCGGCGGCCACCCGGATGCTGGTCGCGATGGCTCGCCGGGAGCCGGGCAGCATGGAACTGCTCCTCGACATACTGCCGGACGCATTCCCGTGGGTCCGATTCCTGCCCGAGCCCGATCTCCACGCCTTCGCCGTCGAACTGGTCGACACCATGCGCGCCGCCGACTCCCTCGGCAACAGCGCGTCCGTCGCCCAGTTGCTCATCGCCTGGCAGCACACCGCCGAGGTCTACTCCGACCCCGAACTGCTGGCCGCGCTGACCAGGGATCACAGCGAAGACTACGGCCCGGTACCAGACCCTCAGGACGTGGCATGACCGCGGGTCGCGGTGACCGCGCCGCACCTCCGGCACCAGAGGGCCACTGGGAAGTCCGGTTCGCCGACGCGGCCTCGGCCAAGGGTTGGGAGAACCTGGCCCAGCAGGCCCGCGAGAACACCTACCGCGCCTGGACCACCATGCGCACGGCCCCCAGGCCGGCCACCGAGACTCCCCGGCACCACCGCCTCAAGGGCGGCCTCGCGCATGGCACCCACCGCGGGCAGACCTGCGAGCAGTGGCAGATCGAGGTGACCGGCGGCGGCCGCATCTGGTACCTCCTCGACACGGCCCGGGAGACCTGCTGGATCACCTTCGCAGGTACGGGGCACCCGCGAGCCACAGACCAGCGCTGACCCGGGACAGCCGGGTAGGGCGGAACACTCACTCCTCGTCGCCCTGCGCGGGAGGCCGGGCACGACTTCCGTCACGTCGACGGGGGACGCCTGAGGGCGCGTGCCGCGTCCCGGTACGTACTCCGCTCGGGGCACCCATTGTCAGCGGTGCCCCCTATCGTTCTCACTGAACGCACTGTGCACGAATGGGGGAAATGGTGACCATGGCCGACGACGGCACGCCGTACCCGGAGTTCCGGCTGAGGCTACCCAACGGCGGCCCCGAAGCCCGGGGACGGCTGTTGACCGAGAAGGGGACGAACGGGAGCCAGAAGTTCGTCGTCCTGGCCGGCTCTCCCGGCCGGTCCGAGGTGGTGCCCTCGTTCCCCGTGCGCATGCCGTCGTCCTACCGGCTGAGGCAGCGACTGATCGACGAAGGGGTCCTGGCGGAATCTGCCGACTGGCCCGGCTGGCTGGAGACGACGCGGGACGTCGAGTGCAACTCGCCGTCGGCCGCCGCCGAGATCCTGGTCGGTCGCAGTGCCAACGGATGGCTGGAGTGGAAGACCGCCGACGGCCATCCGCTCTCCGACTATCTCGACCAGGTGTGGTGGGGACCCAACCGTGCCTGGCTGGTACGCGGCTCCAATGTCTCCGGCCTCGATCTCGTCCGGCGTGTGTGGCTGCCCGAGGGGCTGGTGACCCTGCGAGCACGTCACCTGCGACAGGGTGTCGAGCAGGGCATCAGCAAGGACCGGCTGCGCGCCGCCGTCGAGGAGGACTACGCCTCCACCGCGACGTACAACCAGAAGGTGCAGCTGGTCGAGGAACTGCACATGTTCCTGTCCCGGATGCGGCCCGGCGACACCATGTGCACCATCTCGGGCGGCCGGCTGTACATCGGCAAGATCACCGGAGACGCCGCGCAGCTCACTCCCGAGGACGGCCCGTCGGATCTGCAAAGGGCAGTGGACTGGGCGGAGGACGGGCACGCGTACGAGGACCTGCCCGAGGCGCTCCAGCAGAAGCTCTCCGCACAGCATGACGTCGTCGATCTGACCGCGGTGAAGGATCTCATCGACGGTCTGGGGATGAGCGACGAGGACCTGATCGAGGAGGCCGAGGCCGCCGATCGCGACCCGAGCGTGGAGATCCCCGCGCTCACCGCCCGGCGCGAACTGGAGCTGCCCGAGCCCACGGACGAGTTGGCCCGCGAACTCCTCGTGCACGACACCGCCTGGCTGCGCGAGGTGCGTGATCTGCTATGGGACGAACGGCAGTTGGTGCTGTACGGCCCGCCCGGGACCGGCAAGACGTATCTCGCCCTGAAGCTGGCCGAGTTCCTCGGCGGTGGGCCCGAGCAGGTCAAGCTCGTGCAGTTCCACCCCTCGTACGCGTACGAGGACTTCTTCGAGGGCTTCCGGCCGCAGGAGGACCCGCAGAGCCGGGAGGTCGCCTTCCGGCTCACCGCCGGCCCGCTGCGTGAACTCGCCGATCTGGCCTCGCGTGAGGGCAACCGGCACATCCCGCACTTCCTGATCATCGACGAGATCAACCGCGCCAACCTGGCGAAGGTCTTCGGCGAGCTGTACTTCCTGCTGGAGTACCGCAACAAGTCGGTCCGGCTGACGTACTCCGGCGACGACTTCGCGCTGCCGCCCAATCTCTTCGTGATCGGCACCATGAACACCGCCGACCGGTCGATCGCCCTCGTCGACGCGGCGATGCGCCGCCGCTTCGCCTTCGTCGAACTGTCCCCGCGCACCGAGCCGACGAGCGGGCTGCTGCGCCGCTGGCTCGCGCGCGAGGGCCGCGACGCCGAGCCGGCCAACCTGCTCGACCGGCTCAACTCCCGTATCGACGATGCCGACTTCCGTATCGGGCCCTCGTATCTGATGAAGGCCGGTGTCTATCGGGAAGGCGGCCTGGAGCGGACGTGGCGGACCAAGATCCTTCCGCTGCTGGAGGAATACCACTACGGGGAGGGCGTGGACATCGAGAAGCGGTACGGTCTCGCGGCTCTGCGGGACTCGCTCGGGTGACGCACGTCATCGAACTCGTCGAGCACGCACCGGCCGTGGGCGTCCCGCTGCCGGACGCGGTCGGACGGGCACTGGCGGCCGGGGACATCGTGGACGCGGCCCCCGATCCGTACGTCCCGGGGCACTGGTCCCTGCGGGCCGGCAGCAAGGTCGGTGCCGTGGCGGTCGCGGTACCGGGCGGCGACGGGCCGGTGACCGTACGCGTCGCCCCCAAGGTCCCCATCGCCCGGCTGTTCTTCCTGCTCGGGTACAGCCTCGCCCCGAAGGGCGGATGGCGAGACGGGGAGGTAGATGTCACCGAGCATCGCGATCTGGTGCCCGCGCTCGCCCATGCCGTGGAACGGCAGATCGACCGGGCCCTGCGGCAGGGGCTCCTCCAGGGGTACCGGGTGACCAAGGAGACGTCCCTGGTCGTCCGGGGCCGCATCCGGGAAGCCGAGCAGATACGGCGGCGGTTCGGGGCGACGCTGCCGGTGGAGGTGGAGTACGACGAGTTCACCACCGACATCGCGGAGAACCGCCTGCTGCGCGCCGCCGTCGAGCGCCTCCTGCGGTTGCCCGGCGTACCCCACGACGTGCGTCGCGGACTGCTCCACCAGCGCGCCCGCCTGGCCGATGTCACGGTGATCGTGCGCGGTCGGCCGCTGCCCGCCTGGCAGCCGAACCGCCTCAACGCGCGCTACCAGCACGCCCTGCGTCTCGCCCGAGCCGTCCTGGAGAACGCCTCCGTCGAGCACGCGCCCGGCGGGCTGCACGTCGACGGGTTCCTGTTCGAC
This sequence comes from Streptomyces shenzhenensis, assembly GCF_021462265.1. Classification (GTDB taxonomy): domain Bacteria; phylum Actinomycetota; class Actinomycetes; order Streptomycetales; family Streptomycetaceae; genus Streptomyces; species Streptomyces shenzhenensis. The sequence continues at coordinate 77,358 of NZ_JAJONF010000003.1, forward strand.
ATGAACAAGCTCTTCGAGGACTTCCTGACGGTGGCGCTGCGGGAGGCATGCCGTGGTCTCGGGCACTCGGCGCGGCTCCAGGATCCGCATCACCTCGACGAGGCGGCCGCGATCCGAATGAGGCCCGATTTCGTGCTGTACGAGCCCGGCGGTGCCCCGTGCGCCGTGGTGGACGCCAAATACAAGGCCGAGAAACGGGACGGTTTCCCGGACGCCGACCTCTACCAGATGCTGGCCTACTGCACCGCCCTGGGCCTGCGCGAAGGCCACCTGGTGTACGCCAAGGGCAACGCGCCGCACGCGGCCCACACGGTGCGGCACGCGGGCATCGTCATCCACCAGCACGCCCTCGACCTCGACCAGGAACCCTCCGGGCTGCTCTCGGACGTGGAGAAGGTGGCCGCCCGGCTGGTGAACACTCAGCGCGTATGATCGACTGCCGAGTGTCCGTTCAGGGTGGGGAGGGCGCCTCGTGCCGCAGCTCGCGTTCGCGAACAGCTTCTGGGAGAGCTACGACGTCCTGGAGCGGCCCGTCAAAGCCGGCGTGCGAAAGGCGATGCAGAAGTTCCAGCAGCTCACGGTCCCCGAACTGCAGGCGGACAAGGGCCTGCACCTGGAGTCCGTGGAGAACGCCCGCGACCGTCGCATGCGGACCATCCGCATCAACGACTTCTGGCGAGGCGTCGTCCTCGCCCCTGACGACGGCAGCGACGTCTTCCTGCTCGTCAACGTCGTCCCGCACGACGACGCCTACACCTGGGCCGCGAAGCGGCTGTACACGACGAACTCCGCGACGCGGGCCCTGGAGGTCCGCAACGTCGCGGCGATCGAGCAGCTGACCCCGGCCCTGGAGAAAGCCGCCGCGGCCGCCGACTCACTGCTGTTCGCGAAGTACTCCGACACGGTGCTGCGCGAACTCGGCATCGACGACCAGGTGCTGAGGGCGGTGCGGACCATCGTCGACAAGGCGCAGCTGAGGGCCTTCGAGACGCTGCTGCCGGAGGACCAGTGCGAGGTGCTGCAGTACCTGGCCGAGGGGTTCAGCCCCGAAGAGGTGTACCGGGACGTGGTCGCCGTCCGGCGGCCCGTGGACGCGGGGCCCGACCCGGACGAGAGCCTGGCCGCCGTCATCGCCAACACCACGAGCCGCATCACCCTGGTCACCGGCCCCGAGGAACTCGCCGACATCCTGGAGAAGCCGTTCGCGGCCTGGCGGGTGTTCCTGCACCCCTCGCAGCGCCGCGTCGCCTACCGTGTGTCGTACGGCGGCCCGGTACAGGTCACCGGCGGCCCCGGGACCGGCAAGACGGTCGCGGCACTGCACAGGGTCAAGCACCTGCTCACCCGCTCCCCGGACACCCGCGTCCTGCTCACCACCTTCACCAACGCCCTGGCCGCGTCGCTGCGGGAGAACCTGTCCGTCCTGCTGGACGACGACGAGACGCTGCTCGCCCGCGTCGAGGTGACCACGGTCAACGCCTACGCACACGCCATCGTGACCCGCCTCGACGGCCGGGCGCCCTCCCCGATCGGCGACCGGGAGGAACGACAGGTCTGGCAGCGGATCGTCAAGAAGCTCGGCCTGCCGTGGACGGAGCAGTTCCTGGCCCAGGAGTACCGCCACGTCGTCCTCGCCCAGGACCTGCGCACCCTGGACGACTACCGCGCGGCCTCCCGGCGCGGTCGCGGCAGCGCGCTGCCGCCGACCAGGCGGGAGCAGCTGTGGCCGGCCGTCGAGCTGTTCGAGTCCCTGCTGCGCGACCAGAAGGCCACCACCCACCTCAAGGTGTGCGCCCGTGCGGCCGAGCTCCTGGCCGCGTCCTCACCCACGCACGACCACGTCGTGGTCGACGAGGCACAGGACCTGCACCCGGCCCAGTGGCGCGTCCTGCGCGGCGCGGTGGCGCCCGGCAGCGACGACCTGTTCATCACCGGCGACCCGCACCAGCGGATCTACGACTCGAAGGTCTCACTCGGTTCGCTCGGCATATCGGTGGCCGGGCGCACGCATCGCCTGCGCATCAACTACCGCAGTACGGAGGAGATCCTCGTCTGGTCGACGGACATCCTCGCTCCGGTGTCGGTCGACGACCTGGGCGGCGAGGGCAGCGACACCCTGGCGGGCTACCGCTCGCTGCTGCACGGACGCAGGCCGCACGTGGACGGGTACGGGTCGGAGCAGGCGGAGATCGCGGCGCTCGTCGAGCGCATCGAGAACTGGATCGCGCAGGGCATCCGGCCGTCGGAGATCGGCGTGTGTGCCCGCTTCAACGTGCTGCTCGACAAGGCCTACGACAGGCTGGCCGCGGCCCGGGTACCGGTGGTCCGGGTCAGAGACAGTCCGGGGCCGGGTACGGACGGCGTACGGCTGGCCACCATGCACGCCATGAAGGGGCTGGAGTTCCGCTGCGTCGCCGTCCTTGGTGCGACGGCGAGCGCACTTCCCTTCGCCCGCGAAGTGACGCCGGCCGCCGTGGACGCGCTGCAGCACGACTCGGACCTGCTCCGGGAGCGATGCCTGCTGTTCGTGGCGTGCACACGGGCGCGGGAGGCGTTGGCGGTGTCGTGGAGCGGGACAGCCAGTCCGTTCGTTCCGCAGCCGCAGTGACAGCGCTGTCCTGGTGATACGACGGAAAATCACTCTTCGGGTGAGAGGGCCCCGTTGCCGAGCCCGTCCCTGGCGAGTGCGGCCGCCTGCTTGCTGAGTTCGGCCACCCTCCGCGCCCGCTCCTCGAACTCCTGCAGGGCTCGGAACGCCGCCCCGTAGCGGCGTTGCTCGGCGATGTCCATCTGTGGGATGCGGGCGCCCTTGCCGTCGAGCCGGTAGGTTCCGCTGGCGCTCGTGGACCGCCGGGTGTTCGCCGCGCTGCGCAGAAAGCCCTGGAGGTAATCGGTGTCGAGCTGATCGCTCACCGAGACCGGCTCGGGAGCGCCGTACTCGATCAGCCCGGCTCGCGCGAGGTCGGCGACACTGACGGACGGACCGTCCAGGGCACTTGCACCGGCGCCCGCCGTCAAAGCGGGCAACAGGTCGGCCAGCAGCCGCACCTGCTCCGCCAACTCCTGCCGCAGAGCCTGGTACTCCGTCGTGTAGTCGCGGTGGGACTCCTCGACGTGACGGCCGGGAGTGAGATCCACGGCGTCGTCGAGCAGTTCGATCAGAGGTACGTCCGCCGTCTGGTCGGGCCCCGGCTCCAGCGGGCCGTCCGGATCGTTCGCCGTCAGATCCACCATGCGCACCTTGGCCACGGCATCGTCCGGGGACTGCGGGCGACGCAGACGCCAGAGAAGCACGGGAAGCGCATGCGAGGCAGCGGTCCCGGGTGGGAGGGCGATGACGTCTGTGAGGATGCCGCGTCGCACCAGCTCGGCCCGGATACGGCGACCGGCCTTGCGGTAGGCGACGGAGGCAGGCATGACCATGAGGACGCGGCCGCCCGGCGCGGTGTGTGCGTAGGCGTGCTGCAGCCAGGCGAGTTCGCCTTCGGCACGCGAAGGCGTACCGAGCTCCCACCGGGGATCGAGGAGCAGGTCCTCGCGTCCCCAGTCGGTGGTACCGACGGGCGGATCACAGACGACGAGATCGGCCTTGAGGTCCGGCCAGTGGTCGTCGCGCAGGGAATCACCGATGCGGACGTCGACGCCGGAGCGTCCCGTGAGATCGGCTCGCAGCTGCGCGAATCGAGCACTGCGGGCGTCGGCCTCCTGACCACACCGTGTCGGCCCTCGTTCGGGTCCGACGGTCAACAGGAGCGTTCCGATACCGCACGCCGGGTCGAAGAGGGTCGCATCAGCGGGCACCTCGCTGGCGAAGTGCCGCACCGCCTGGACGACACGTGGCGAGGTGACCTGGTCGGACCCCGCCCGGCGTACGGAGTCGGTGAAGCGTTCGGTGAGCGCGTTCACCACGTCACCCGGTGATCCACTCTCACCGAGTTGTCCGGCCAGTCGTACGGCATCCGTCGGCAGCGCTTGCGGGGCCTCGGCATCGACACCGGCGAGCAACCGGGCGACATCGGCGAGCCCGCCGATCATCTCGTCGCCGTAGGCCCCTCGGAGGGCCTGCCACAGCTGCACCTCTTCCGAGACGTCCTGGCCCTTGCGCTGCTTGTCCAGCCACGTCTGCACCGCGGCCAGGTCGAACAGCGGACTGTTCGCACCCCCGCCTGCGGGTGCGGGGAAGTCCGCGTACCGCCGCCTCCAGTTGGAGACCGCGGCACGCGTAACGCCGGCGAGCCGGGCGATCTCGGAGCCGGTGACAAGCGGTCCGTCTGCTGGCGGGGCGGGGCGGTCTGCCATGAACATCACCGTACACGGACGCCGCGACTCCATCAATTGATGTGACATGTTGACGATGTACACGGATTGTTTGTCGCCTACATTTAGTTTGAGAATGAGGGCGGTGCAAGCGATGTCTCCGGACCCGGCCGGGGCTTCACGTGTCCCAGGGCGCTTCGGTGTGGCTCGAGTCCGACGCGGGGTTGTGCGCACGCCCCGGACGGCATTCGACGGGCCTATCGCAACTCGTCCACGTAGCGGTCCGTTCCTGGCACCGTGGGGATGAAGGGTGCGACGAGCTGCACGGCGCCGAGTCCCGAAGCCGCCACGGCTGTGTCCAGGTCCGCGAAGTGCTCGTGCCAGGTGTCGCGGGGGTCGTCCTGGAGGAACCACAGCAGGGTCAGCCGGGTCCCGACCCCCTCGACCTGTTTGACGTAGGTCATCCGGTCCAAGGGCAGCGGGGTCGGCGCGAAGACGGTCACCATCGCCGCGGGTGAGCCTGCCAGTCGTTTGGGGAGATGGTCGTCGCGCAGCCAGGCGAGCAGTTCCTTGCGCGTGACGGGGGAGTCCGCGTCGATGACCTGGACGACGAGCCCGGCGTAGGGGTGGTCGAGGGCGTGGATGTCGCGCGGGCCCTCGTCGCCGTCGCGGTAGACCGTCGCCGCGTGGTCCTGGAACGCGGTGAAGACGTGCGTACGGTCCTGGAAGACCCGGTGGTCGCGGTTGAGGCGCTTGTTGATGCCGACGGTCCACCGCATGTGGTCGGCGTAGCGGCCGGCCGTGATCCAGTACGTGGAGATGTAGCAGCCGGCGGTCACCGGCTGGGCGACGGCCGACTTCTCCGGGTAGCGCAGGAGTTGCAGGTCGCGGGTGGCGACCCAGCGGCGGCCCGCGTACATCCAGGGCATGGCCATCGCGCCGGCGATGTAGTGGTCGTCTTCGTACCAGCGGTTGTACTCGCGCTCCCGGCCGGGGTGTGGCTCGACCATGGTGATGAGGGCGTGCCCGAGGTCGGCTCCGTAGGGACCGACGGCTGCCAGTTCGGCGTACAGGTGGCTGCGGGTTTCGTCTGCGTGCGTCGCGTCGTCTGTCATGACTTCGGTTTATCTGACTGGGCATCAGATTGGGAGAGAGGCGCCCATGACTTTCGCCCGAGGCTCAGTAATCAGCTTCGGCCGGATGTGCGGGCCAAGCCACGAGCGCGTCGTCGAAGCCGGTCGTCAGCATCACCCACCGCCACCTCGCCGTGTGGTCCTCGGCCAGTTGGTCGGCGTCGGCCTCGGCCTGGAGCTGGGGGCGGTCCTGGCCGACGGCCCAGAAGCGGGTTGTGGCGGCTGGCCGGGAACAGTGGATGACGGTGTCGTGGCGTCGAGCCACGCGGATCAGGGACCCTGCCGAACGTCGACGGAAAGGACGTCTGTCCGGCGGCGGAACAGGAATCGGTGAGCCAGATGGTGGCGTCGCTGTCCCAGTCTGGTCTCGCCGTGTTCCTTCAGGGAGAAATCTCCGGAGAACAGGGAGACGACCTCGTCAGCGGTCGGGTGGTGAATGGTGTTGCCCAGAGAGCCGACTCTGTCGGGCCCTCCCTGGGCCGAAGGGTCCTGGTCCGAATAGCAGACCATCCCGAACAGGCCGTCCGGACGCACCAGAGCGGCGACCGTGTCCCGATACTTGCCCCGGTCTCCGGGGTGGATGTGGTGGAACACGCTGTAGTCGATCGCCAGGTCGAACGCTTGGCGCGCTCGGAAGCGCAGGATGTCGGCAACCTCGAACGAGACATTGTCCAAGCCCAGTTGCGCCGCAACCTGGCGTGCCACACCGATGGCCGACGAACTGAAGTCGATGCCGACCATGTCGTGCTCTGACATCGCCAGCGCGCACGTGTTGTGGCCCCTGCCGCATCCGAGGTCGATCACTCGGGCAGGGGCCGGGGCGCAAGCGATCCAGCGTAGAATCTCAGCGGGTGTCTCCGGGATTTCCCACGGCGCTGGGCCGCTCCCCAAGCTACGGTAGACACGGTCCCAGTGATGGACGGGTTCACTGTTCACGCCGCAGGCCTCCTTGAACGGGTCCAACCGCTCTCCAGCAACGCGGCGAGTTCCGCCGCGGCGACCGTGTCGCCGAATCCGGCGCGATCGACGCAATCGCTGTATCCGGTTCGATAGACGCAGCACACCTCTCCTGCCCGACACAGCGCGGCCTCTTCCATGTCTCCCTCACCGAAGCGGAGGATCCACACACCGGGTGCGTTCGCGTCGAATTCCCGAAGACTGGCTGCCAGCTCCCGGGTGTGGTCCAGCCCGTAAGGGGTGGGAGCCGGCAGGTTCCTGAGCCTGGCCATGGTGCGTGCGCTGGACATGACCACCTGGCAGCGGGTCATGACGTGGGTCAGGAGATCCGACGGCAGTCGGGTGTCGATGTCGTGAGGTACCACGTCGAAGCAGACTGGAGTCTCCGCCTGGGCCGCTGTCGCAAGGGCGTGGAACACGGCACGACGAGAGCGCGGGAAAAGCAGCGGATAACCATCGACGAACAACACATCCGCAGCCTCGATCGCGGTCCGGAATGCTTCGATGTCTTCCACTGACAGCTCTTCCAATGGGGCAGGGGAGCTTGCCACGAGGGTGCGACGGTCTGCGCCGGGCGAGTCCAGTCCGTCGCGGAGGACAACGACGTAGCCGTTGGCGAGGCCGCGTTGCTGACGAATGCACCAGTCGACCTTTGGTTCGTCCTCCAGTGTGCGCAGGATGTGATCCGTCGAGGGGTCGTCGCCAGTCTTCACCAGGGCGTCGACAGCCGCGAAATGGCGGGTGGCGGCCCGCGCCATGGAGACAGCCGTACCGGCGAGGACCATACGTACAGGCGCGAGGGAATATATGTCTTCGCGTACGTCGGCGAGTGATACAGGGACAGCTGTGCGCACGTCGAGCCTGAGATCTCCGATGACGGCGACGCGAAGAGTGGCTGGTTGCAGGTCAGCGGACTCGTGCACGCCTGTCAGCCTCTGTTGCAACGTGGAAAGCCAGGCTTCGGCAGTCGAAGGGGAAAGGGTCAACAGACATCACGGTCGTCGACCGACCACCAGTGGGCCTCTGTGTCACCGGTGAATCGCTCCGGGAGGTAGAGATCCGCCTCGATCCTGCGATCCACCACCTCAGCCGAGTAGGAGACGCCCGTCTGGGCGAAGTTCTCCCTGATCCGCTCTTTTAGCCGCGAAGAGGATTTTTGGCCGGACCCCACGCCGTGATGGGTGAAAGACTGCTCCGGCTGGAACATGACGAACGTGTGATCGCTGCTGTTGCGGGAATGGGAGGCCTCGTAAAGGGGTGAGAACACCGAGACGAACATCCGTTGGCGATGGAAAAGGAACTGCCAACCCGGACGCCGAACGTCTTCGTTCAACGAGTCGTTGGGCAACTCGTCCAGTTCGGTCAGGACGTGGAGCAGCTGGCGGAACCAGCGCGCAAGGTCCGACATGGTCGCCGCGCCCGTTGCACGGCCGGCGACTCCTGGCACTGAGATGACGAACCCGTCGAGGTGTTCGTGGGGTGCCGCTTTCGCAAACCTCGTCAGATGCGGCGCCAGTTCGGCTGCGTTGTCTGCCAGCGACCTGTGGACATCCCAGTCGGGAGCACCCCATAGCCGGGCCGCCCCGGAGAACAGACATGGCGAGTTGGCCTGCAACTTGGCGAAATCCTGGAGTGCGTGGGCCGTACTGGGGTCGTACCCTCTGACGAACCGGCCCTTGTCACGTACGACTACGTGATCGAGTTTGCTGTCGAGTTCGTCCGCGAGCGAGATTCCACAGTTCACGGAGAGCCGATACAGGGCCTTGTGCATCTGTGGCACCGACGTTCGCAGTGGCACCCAGTCGTCCAGACTGCGCGGTGTCTTGGGGCCGTCATAATAATTGACGGCTCTGCCGATCTGGCCAGCCCAGTGCAGGAGGTCGAGGAGCTCGTCCAGCAGATGCGGAACCTGCTTCTCCCACTCCTTCGCGATTTCCACCGAATGGGATGTGTCCTGGGGCGGATCGGACACAGGCACGACGAACTGATTGGCAGTACAGGTCGAGATGATCCACAGGTCGGCGAGTTCAGCTCCCACATTCGACGAGTGTGAAACAGAGGCGGCAGTCAACTCCTGACTGAATTCACCTACCTCTTCCAAAAGTCGCACCACGCCGGCGTGCGGACTCCAGTACCCGCCGACGGACTGGATCATCTCGTGGACCGCCGCCTGCGTCTGGCTCATGCTGGTCCGGCGGGGACGGCCTCCCACTGTCGCCTCCTTGTGTTTGCATCCGACATAGGGGCGTGTGACTCCGCGATGTGGAGCAGTTGGGTGAAGTCGTCGATCACTTCGTCGGGTTCCATGACACCGGAGTCATAGACATCCTTCAGCTTTTCCGGCTTCCAGAAAGAAAGACGCCGGACCGTCGCGTAATTCTCGGGAGCATACCCCGAACCGTAGCGAGCCCATACGGTCACAGCTCCGATGTTACGGCCAGGCACCAGGTCGTTCGCCACACTGTCCCCGATGACAATAACCTTGCCGTGATCTTCGGGGGCGAAATATCTGAGAGCTTCCCTGTAAGGGCGTGTACTCGGCTTCTGTTTCGCATCGGTGAATGTTCGGAGAGCTAGACCGGTGGGCGCCGTCCGATGTGCCAGATGGCGGTCTCCAGTATGTGAACCCTCCCATGCGACAAGGGCGTCCAGCTGCTCCTGCAACCGCAGACAGCGCACTCGACGCAAGACTTCGCGGATCGGCGCGTTGCTCACTCCGATGACCGTGAAACCTCGCGCACGCAGTGTCTCCAAGGTATCCCTGACGCCAGGATAGAGCCGCAGGTGTTCACGTCGGCTCCGCACGAAGGCCGAGAAACCGGACCAAACCAGTCTGTCGACTTCAGCCGGCTGTCGGGAGCGCAGGAACTCCAACTCCCTGATCGCCCAGCGATATTCCGGAGCTTGATGTCGACTGTAGACGGCCTGGAACTGGTGGTGCAATTCATCCGGATCGACGCCGGTGGCAGAGCTCAGCTCTTCCACCATGGCGCGAAAACATGGGCCGAAGTAATCGATCCAGTCGTACAGGGTATTGTCGAGATCGGTGATCAGGATGGGCGAGTGGCTAGGCATGCGTCTCATTCTGCTCCGGTTGGACACGTGAAGAGGGCCGGACCGGATAATCCTGATAAGGTACGTAGGTTCATCTGAAAGCCTCCCGAGGCAGCGAGTTCAGCAGAACGATCAGCATTTCGAACGCGGTGGCCACCGCCACGCGGCGGATCGAACCGCCGGTCCGACGTTCGAGGTCGCTCTTGTCTTCGTCGGCAGCATCCGAGATGCCGCGCAGAGCCACGAAGCGTACACGCTTCAGCATTCCGGAAGCAGTGGTTGCCGCAGCGATGCCGGAGGACTCCATGTCAATTGCCGCGAGGTCCCGTTTGTGCTCCTGCAGCCAGGACGTGAACGCCTCGCTGGCGCCCACTACTGGCCCGCAGGCCAGTGGGCCGACCACCAGCGGGCGGCCCGAGGAAACCATCGGATCGCCAGGGAACCGCCGGGCCAGCCGCGCCCTGGCCTGTGTCAGATCTTCCTCAGCCACGAAGGGCAACTGCTGGGCGCGGTGCGTCAAATACTCGTCCGGCCGTACACCCATGCCCGCGATCCGCAGCCGGAAGCTGCCCTGGCCATCGGATTCGGCCCGAGCGTTGTCCAGGTAGGAGAGGAGCTGATCGGCCAGCAGAACGTCCCCTGGCCTCAGGTCGGGTGACAGCGACCCGGCGATCCCTACATTGGCCACGATGCGGGGCGGGAAGTCGGCCAGCATGCCGGCAGAGGTGGCCGCCGCCTGCTCCTGGCCCTTTCCGATCATGGTGAAGAGCATGCGCAGGAGTTGGCCGCGCCCGGTCTGCCAGCGCACCTCGTAGGAGACCTGGCCGGTGCGGGCGTCCTCCAGTACGGTCAGCGGCCCCAGTGTCTCCTTCGCGCACTCAAGAACCATGGCCGTTTCCTCGGCCAGGGCGAGGACTACGAGCACGGTTGCAGGGTCGTCCTCCGGCGCCGGCCGTGGGGTCGAATGCGCGCGGGTCGATCGGGTGCTGTGCTCCACGGCCAGTCGTGCGACGCTCTCCACAGCAGCGCGCGGAGTGTTGCCGTCTTGCGCGGCATCACACGCCTCCGCGCAGAAACTGGTCAGGGCTGGCAGTTTTCCGGCTCTTTCGGGAGATGGCTGAGCCAGATGGTCGTAGACGCTCTTCAGAAGGCCATCCCGCAGAAGGATGACGCCCGGGTCGTCTCTGAGGGCGATGAGCTCCTCCAACGGCAAGTGCCCGAAGGCATCCAGTAATCCGATCATTTTGAGTGCGCGGCGGTATGCCACCAGATCGACGACCAGCTCAGGATGTGTACTGCGGACACCGCAGTCGACGATTCCGATGCGGGGCAGCCGTCCCACGATCGTCGTCCGGTACTCGGTCAGGTATCCCATGGCCCAGTTCCAGCCGAGGGCCAACTCCATGCGTCTACGGGCTTGGGGGTTCAGATCCAGGTCGAAGATCTTCAAGTCCTCCACCACGCGCCACAGGAATGCGTGGCTGCCCAGCCTCTCGGGCACTGCCTGCAGCGCCCGCTCGTATGCGCTGGGTGATGTTGCAGATGAAATGGAGTGATAGGCGTTGTGCAGTTCTCGCACGGGGAACGACGCGAGCGCTCCATCTGTGGACGCTCCGCCCCCGAGTACCTCGACGTCCAGGGACCACCGTGACTTGACGTCGGCCGTGGTGTCGATGTTCCTCGCCTGCAGAACGGGGTGGAGGGAACGCAACCGGCGTCTCGAGGCGGGATATTCCAGCAGTCCCTCGAAGGACGTGTCGGTGAGGTGAGCCCGCTTTCCCTCCAGTAACTGATCGACATCCATCGTGGAGCCCACCAGGGACAGGACCTCGCTCTCGGCCATCAGCTGCAAGTCACTCAACAGCCCTGGCACTACTGAGGATTGGACGAGGTCAGTACTAGGCATCACCAGGACGTCGGGTGACACGAACGTGGCCAGCCAGAGTGCCTCGCGCAGCAGACGGACCATGTCGCGATGCGGACGGATCCGGCTCTTCACGTCGTACAGTCTCAGCAGTTGCTCGTGCAGAAAGTGAATGAACACTTTAGGCTACCGGTTGCCGGCCGCAGGAGATCTGCCCTGTTTTCTCACCCGTCACGCGTGACCTCAAGCGAGTCATTAAGACATGCGGACAACATTCCCCGATCATGGCTTCGCCCCCTCCGCCGTCGCGGCCTGCCGTCAGAACGGATCTGCCAGAGCACTATTCCCCCGTGCCGTTGTCCCGACACCCGAGGGCCAGGGCTGATGCGTTCTCGACAGGGGAAGATGAGCGGGGCGGCTGCGTATGCGCCGTGGTACCTTCGCCCGGTTCAGCAATGAGAGACACGACCCCTGATGATTAAGGCTCTCGAATCCTTTGATCACGAACATGGGTCGTCTTCGCGTGTCATTTTCCTGATCGGTTTCCTGCAGCGCCACCGCGCGGATGACCGCCCTCGTTAAGAGGCTGGCCGGTTCGCCGGCCGCCATGGTGACCGTCTTCCGGCCGACCCCGCTGCCCGGGGACCGGATGACGTACGTGAAGCAGGTGGAGGGGGTCGACACCCGGCTGACCCTGCTGTGGTTCCTGCAGGTCGACCCGAGGGACTGCTGGGAGGCGCGCTTCACCGGCCTGGACGAGGACGTCGCCGCCTCGGGGCTGAGCCGGGTGGAGCTGGTGGCGCCGTTCGTACCGACCGTGCCGGGCACCGACCGCCACGTCGCGGAGCCGCGCCGCGCCAGGTGACGTGAACCGGCCGTTCAGGTGGCCGAGTTCGGACATCCGGGTCCGGGACTTCCCGCAGTACGCGCCGCACTTCCACGGCGTGCCGGCGGCGGGCGGGGGCCGTGTCCCCATACAGGGATGACCGACGCAACCGCAGCGACGATCCCTCCCGCCGCCTCGGCGCGTGACCGCACCACCTGGGCGGAACTCTTCTTCGACCTGGTCCTCGCGTTCGGTGTGAGCCAGGTCGCCCACCCGGTCGCCGCGCACCCGAGCTGGCCGGTGCTGGGCGAATGCCTGCTCGTGCTGGTCCCGCTCTGGTGGGCCTGGGTGGACGTGGTCATGGCGATGAACGCCGTGCACGAGACCAACCTGCAACGGGTGTTCCTGCTGCTGACCGCGCTCACCGTCTACGGCATGGCGGTGGCCGCCCCGCTCGCCCTGGAGGACCGGCAGGCGGCGCTGCTGTACTCCGGAAGCTATCTCGCCCTGCGCCTGCTGATCGGGGAGGCGATCCGCCGGGAGTGCGCCCTCTACACGATCCACCCCTACCGGGCCGGACTCGCCTTCGCCCTGGTCCTGTTCGCCAGCGCCACCGTCCCGTCGCCCTGGCGTGAGGTCTGCTGGGCCTGCGCCGTGGTCGCCGAGATCGTCGCCCCCGTCGTACTCAGCGGCCACCTGCGCCAGTTGGCGTTCGGCGTCAACCATCTGCCCGAGCGGTTCGGCCTGTTCGTCATGATCGCCCTCGGGGAGAACGTCTTCGCCGTCGGCGCCGGCGCCGCCACCGGCCCGTTCGCGCCGGCCGAACTGACCGCCCTCGTCCTCGCCTTCCTGGTCGGCTGCGCCCTGTGGTGGCTCTACTTCCACCTGGTGGCCTCGGCCGTCGCACACGCCCTGCGCACCCACCCGACTCCGTCCGTCGTCGTCCGCGACGTGCTCAGCTACGGCCATCTGGTGCTGGTCGTCGGGCTGTTGCTGGTCTCGGTCGGCGCCACCCGCACCGTCCGTTCCCCCCTGCACACGCCGGACGGGCTGAGCGCCGCCCTGCTGCCGTCCGGCGCCGCCCTCTTCATGCTGGCGTTCTGTTACACCCGGCGCCGCATGTTCGGCGCCGCGTCCGCCACCCGCTTCTACTGCGGTCTCGCCCTGCTCGCCCTCGCCCTGCCGGTGTGGCGGCTGCCGGGCGTGGCGACCCTCGCCGTCACCACCGCGCTGCTCCTGCTGGTCAACGCGGTGGAGCACTGGCTGATCAGCTCCGGGCGGCAGGTGCCGCTGGTCCTGCACAACCGGGCGTTCGGTACGAGCTGACGGCGACCTGACGTAGTAGGCCGGCCGATCTGGGGCAGTGCCGGACGCCCTCCTGAGGCGGCCCCGGCGGGACGCGGAGCGTTCCTAGGTTCGCCGTATGGAACTTTCCGGCCCCCGCCATCCCGGCACCCATCCCGGCACCCATTCCGGTACCGCCGACGAAGAGGAACAGGAGGTGGCTTGATGCCGTCCCGCAGCGCCTTACCCGCCCTGCTCTCCCTGTCGCTGGGCTACTTCAGTCTGGGGACGATCTCGCTGGCGGTCGTCGGCCTGAACGGCCCCATCGGCGACGACCTGCACGTCCAGCCGGCCACGGTGGGCATCCTGGTCACCGTCTTCGCGCTGACCTTCGCGGTCTGCGCGCCCACCGCCCCCATCATGCTGCGCCGGTGGAACCGCAAGCGGGTGCTGCTCGTGGGCATCGGCCTGCTCACCGTCGGCGCGGCCCTCGGCGCCGTCGCGCCCGACTACGGCTTCCTCACGGCCACCCGGGTGCTCGGCGCGATGGGAGCCGCCGTCTTCGGTCCCGGTGCCTCGGCGGCCGGGGCGCTGATCGTGCCGCCCGAGCGCCGGCAGCGGGCCCTGGCCACGGTGTTCGGCGGCATGACGGCCGCGGCGGTGCTCGGTGTGCCACTGGCCTCGTTCCTCGGCGGCTCGCTGGGCTGGCGGCCGGCCCTGCTCGGCGTGGCCGCGCTGTCGGCGCTCGGCTTCGTGGCGGTGCTGGTGTTCGTCCCCGAGATCCCGTCCGGCGAACCGCCGACGGCCGGCGCCTACCGGGAGGCGATGCGCACCCCGGCCACCGCCGCCACGGTCACCACCACCCTGCTGTTCATGGCGGCCCAGTTCACCGTCTACGGCATCGCGGGCGCCTATCTGAAGGACCGCTTCGGCGCGTCCTCCGGGCTCATCTCGCTGACCCTGCTCGCCTTCGGCGTCATCGGGGTGGCGGGAAACGCCTGCGCGCCGCGGATCGCCGAGCGGCTGGGCGGCGGGCGCACGGTGAGCGTCGCCGTGCTCGGCCTCGCGCTGGGTTTCGCGCTGCTGCTGGTCGCCCCGCACTCCGCGCCCGGGGTCGTCTTCTTCGCGTTCTGGGCGTTCTTCAGCCAGATGTACCAGGCGCCGCAGCAGGCCCGGCTGGTGGAGCTGGTGCCGCTGCAGCCCGGTCTGATCCTCGCCCTGAACGCCGCCGCGCTCTACCTCGGGATGAGCCTCGGCAGCTTCATCGGCAGCTCCCTGCTGCCGGACCTGGGCGCCGGCCCGATCCCGTGGGCGGCCCTGGGTGTCCTCGTCCTCGCCGGACTGGCGCACCTGTCCTCGGTCCGGCAGGTCGCCGCGGCGGCGGCCGGTGCGGAGCGGTCCGCGAGCCCCGTACACACGGGCTGAGCGCCGATGCCGCGTCGGTCGTCTGCGGCGCCGTCGTGGCTGGTCGCGCAGTTCCCCGCGCCCCTACGGGGCGCTGCCCGAGCCCTTCCCAGCCAGTCCCAGTCAGTCAAGGAGAACCCATGAGCAGCCACCAGGTGAACTTCGTTCGCGAGTACATCGAGACCGTCTGGAACCAGGGACGGACCGAGCTGGCCGACAAGTACCTGGCCGAGGACCTCATCCAGCACAACCCGAACCTGCCCGACGGACGGGCCCCGCTGGTCGAGTTCGTCGACGGCTTCCACAAGCAGTACCCGCGGGCGCGGTTCGAGATCCGGCGCGCGGCCGGATCGGGCGACCTGGTGTTCGTGCACACCCGCTTCCGCGGCGACCCGGACGACCGCGGCATGGTCGTCGTGGAGGTCTTCCGGATCGACGAGGGACTGATCGTCGAGCACTGGGACGTCCGCGACGAGATCCCGGAGACCACCGTCAGCGGACACGAGGTCGTCTGACCGCGCCGTCCGCGGCTCCCCCCTGCCGCCCGGGAGGCTCCGCGCCTCCCGGGCGGCGGCCGTTTCCCACCTGAAACGCCCGAGAGACAGGAGACACCTGTGACACGACAGCAGCAGCCGGCCCGGCGGCCGGCCGCCGGTCTCACCCGGCGCGGACTGATCGGCTCGGCGGCCGCCGCCGGGGCCGGCGCGGCCCTGCTCCCGGCCCCCGCCCGCGCCGCCGACGAGACGGCCACCGCGACCACGACGGCCGCCCCCGCCGCGGTCACCGTCGACGCCTCCGACGCCCGCTATCTCGACCTCACCTCGCGCGGCTACAACGCGAGATTCACCGCCGCCCCCGACTCCGTGCGGCTGGTGCACAGCACCGACCAGGTGGTGGCCGTCGTCCAGGAGGCGGTGCGCGGCGGAAAACGCGTCGCGGTGCGCGGCGGCGGGCACTGCCTGGACGGGCTCGTCGACGACCCGGACGTACGGATACTTGTCGACATGTCCGGGATGGACGCGGTCCGCTACGACCCCGCCCGCCGGGCCTTCCTCGTCGAGGGCGGCGCCACCCTCGGCCACGTCTACCGGACCCTGTACCTGGAGTGGGGCGTGGCCCTGCCGGGCGGCACCTGCCCGACCGTCGGGGTCGGCGGGCACGTCAGCGGCGGCGGATACGGCGCGATGTGCCGGCAGCACGGCGCCGTCGTGGACCACCTGTACGCCGTGGAGGTGGTCACCGTCGACGCCTCCGGCACCGCCCGCGCGGTGGTCGCCACCCGGGAGGCCGACGACCCGCACCGCGAGCTGTGGTGGGCGCACACCGGCGGGGGCGGCGGCACCTTCGGGATCGTCACCCGCTACTGGTTCCGCTCCCCGGACGCCACCGGCACCGATCCGTCCACCCTGCTGCCCCGGCCCCCGAAGACGCTTCTGAAGTCCACGGTCACCGTCAAGTGGAGCGACCTGACCGAGGCGGCCTTCACCGCCCTCGTCGCGGACCACGGCACCTGGCACGCCCGCAACAGTGTGGCCGGGTCCGCCTACGACAGCCTGCACAGCGTGCTCATCCTCTACAACCGCGTCCAGGGCGCCGTCGTGCTCAGCTCCCAGATCGACGGCACGCTCCCGGACGCGTCCGCGCTGCTGGACGGGTACGTCACGGCGGTGGCCGGCGGTATCGGGGCGCCGTACACCGAGGTCCGCTCCTCCTGGCCGTGGCTGAAGACGACGCTCAAGGACCCCTACGACACCGGCCTTTACAACCGGACCAAGTCCAAGGGCGCCTATCTGCGCAAGGGCTGGTCCGCCGCACAGGCCGCGACCCTCTACGGCCACCTCTCCGACGCCGGCTACGACGGCCACGCCGGGATCCTGCTCTACTCCTACGGCGGCAAGGTCAACACCGTCGCGTCCTCGGCCACCGCGCTGGCCCAGCGGGACTCGGTCCTGAAGGCCAACTTCACGACGTACTGGCCGGACGCGGCCTCCGACGACCGGCACGTCACCTGGATGCGCAACCTCTACCGGGACCTGTACGCGGACACCGGCGGGGTGCCGGTGCCGAACGACACCAACGACGGCTCGTACATCAACTACCCGGACACCGACCTCACCGACCCGGCCTGGAACACCTCGGGGGTGTCCTGGCAGAGCCTCTACTTCAAGGACAACCTGGCCCGGCTGCGGGCCGTGAAAGCGGCCTGGGACCCGCACGACGTCTTCCACCACCGGCTGTCCGTCACCGCGTCCTAGCCCCGGGGACACCGGACCACCGGTCCGTGGACATGGACGGGCCCCCGCCTCGCTGCGGTGAGGCGGGGGCCCGTCCCGTTCGGGGAGCGGCGCCGGTCAGCCGAAGCTCGCCGGGAACGCCACTCCGGTCAGGGACTCGCTCAGCTCCCGGAGCCGGGCGCGGGACGTCTCGTCGTACGCCTGGGCGCCGGCCCGGGCCCGCGTCGAGCGGTTGAAGTAGACGCCCGACACGTCCTCCAGCGCCGGGTCGGTGATCAGCCGCAGGGTGTTGCGCATGCCGTCCGCGACCGTGCTCTGCGGGGTGAACAGGTTCACCACCATCTTGGTCGGCATGTACGACGCCGGGTGCAGCGCGTTGGCGGTGACCCCGGTGCCGCGCAGCCGCTCGGCCAGGTCGAAGGTGAGCGCGATCTGGGCGAGCTTGGCCTGGCAGTAGGCCTGCACGCCGTCCCAGTGGCGCTCCAGCATCACGTCCCGGAAGTCGATCGGGGCCTGGCCCGCGGAGCTGACGTTGATGATCCGGGCGGGCGCCGAGGCCACCAGCAGCGGGGCGAGCCGGCAGCTGAGGACGTACGCGGCCAGGTAGTCGACCTGGAAGGTGAGCTCCAGCCCGTCCTGGCTCTCCTGCCGGGCCAGCTCGACCCCGATGCCCGCGTTGTTCACCAGTACGTCCAGCCGGTCGTACGTGGTGAGGATCCGCTCGGCGAGCTTGCCGATGTCCTCCAGTGCGGAGAAGTCGGCCAGCTCGTAGCTCAGCCGGCCGGTGGCGCCGGCCGCGCGCAGCTCGGCCAGCAGGTCCGCGCCCTTGGCCGCACTGCGGCCGTGCAGGATCAGCGACGCGCCCTGCGCGGCGAGTTCACGGGCGACCGCGCGGCCGAGACCGTCGGTCGCGCCGGTGATGAGAATGGTCTGCTCGGGAACGGCCTTCATCGTGGCGAACTCTCCTGTCAGGCGTACGTTGCCAGTTCTTCGGTGGACTGGTCGGTGTATCCCTGGCTGACCTCCACCACGATGCCGTCCGGGTCGGACACCCACACCGTCTTCCAGCCGGGGATGAACTCGTCGAACGTCAGCGGGCCGAGCGTCGGCTCCAGCTCGCCCCGGGCCGCGGCGAGGAACGCGTCCACGTCGTCGACCTGGAAGGCGAGGTGGCGGGCGGTGCCGGGGCCGGCCGGGCCGTCCTTGCCGGCGGTCACGAGCGGCTCCGCGTCGGTCGCGAACAGCTCCAGGCAGACCGGGCCGTTGCGCAGGAACACCACGCGGACGCCGTCGGCCTCCACCACCCGGGCCCGGCGGAAGCCGAAGTGCCGGGTGTAGAAGTTCTCGGTGGCCTTCTGGTCACGGCAGTTGAGGCCCACGTGCGCCCAGCGCGGGCCGTGCGGGGCGGCGGTCGTCATGGCCGTCACTTCCCGGTGACCGGGGCGAACGGCACGGTGTCGTGGACGTTCGTCAGGTAGGTGATCAGCCCGCCCCGGACCCGGAAGTAGTTGCACACCGCGGCCTCGACCGTGATGCCGTCCGGGGTGCGGGCGGTGATGTCGGAGACCACCGCGGCCTGCTCGCCGTCCACGACGACGTGCCGGGGCACGTTGGCGAAGGAGGCGTACATCTGCGGGAAGCCCTTCATCATCTCGCGGAGCGTCTCGCGTCCCTCCACGTGTCCGGCCAGTTGCTCATCCATGGTCTGGTCGGCCGCGAACAGGTCGCACCAGGCGTCCCAGTCGCCCTCGTTGGCCAGCCGGTAGTACGTGTCGACCACTTCTCGGGTGCTCATGCGCCCGTCCTTTCCTGTCTGCCTGCTTTCCGGTCTGTCTGTGCCGTCCGGGACGGGGGGTCAGGGGAGGGGGACGCCGAGCTGGCGCATCAGGCCCGTGGTGTCGGCCTGCACCCAGCGCTCCACCACCCGGCCGTCCTCCAGGCGGTAGACCTCCAGGCTGGTCCAGGAGACCTCCTTGCCGGTCGGCTCCTGGCCGAGGAAGGGGCCGATGTGCCGGCCGTGGAAGGTGATGTGCATGATCACCTTGTCGGGGGCGGCCGGGTACAGGGCGTCGAGGTGCACGGCCATGTCCAGCGCGTCGTGCGCGGCCTTGATGATCCCCTTGAGCTCGTCGAGGCTCTCGACGCTCCAGGCCGGGTTGTTGTCCCTGAACGTGGGCCCGAACAGCTCGTCGAGGTCGTCGTAGCGGCGCTCGTTGACGGCGTCGCTGACCTGCCGGACCACGGTGTAGTTCAGGTCGTCCGAGGACACCTGGGCGCGCAGGCCGAGCAGGTCGTCCTGGGCCCACCGCTCGGTGAACAGGCCGTTCTCGGCCCGCCAGATCTCGGTGGTGGACCACTCGACCTTGCGGCCGGTGGCCGGGAAGCCGAGCACGTCGCCGAGGTGGGTGCCGGTGAGCTTCACCCGGGTGACGAACCGGTCGTCGCCGAGCGGCACGCCCTCCTCCAGCTCGCCCTTGAGGTCGAGCGTCTCGTGCGCGCCGCGCACCGCGTCCAGGTAGGAGTCGATGCCGGTGATGTCGAAGCCGGGGTGGTGGTCGGTGAAGTCCGGGCTGAGGACGGCGCGGACCCCTTGCAGGTCGCCGGCGTTCAGCGCGTCGAGGAAGCTCCCGTAGAGCTTCCGGATGTCCTGCTGGTCACGGGTGGACATGCTGCATCCCCTCGTTCGGTCGGGCGGCGGAGGACAGCGGCCGGGAGGTGCCGAGGGCGAACGCCGCCGCGCGCTCGCCGATCATGACGCTGGGTGCGTGGGTGTTGCCGGCCACGATGGACGGCATGACCGAGGCGTCCGCGACCCGGAGGCCCTGGATGCCGTGGACGCGCAGCTCGGGGTCGGTGACGGCGTCCGGTCCTGTGCCCATCCGGCAGGTGCCGGCCGGGTGCCACAGGGTGGTGGCGTTGGCGGCGACGTAGGCGCGCAGCTCGGCCGGGCCCGACACGTCCTTGCCGGGGCCGAGTTCGTCGCCGCGGAAGGCGTCGAAGGCGCGGGTGGCGGCGAGTTCGCGGGCCAGTTCGACGCCGTGCGCCAGCACGTCGAGGTCGGCCGCCGAGGTGAGGTAGCCGGCGCTGACGACCGCGTTGGACTCGGGGTCGGCGTCGCGCAGCCGTACCCGGCCCCGGCTGTGCGGGAGCACGGCGATCGGCGCGAAGGTGAGGCCGGGGCCCTCCCACTGGTCGGCGGGCGCGCCGGCCGGCAGGAACTTGACCGGGCCGAAGGTGAACTGCAGGTCGGGCGGCCCGGCCGGGTCGGCGGCCGGGGTGTGGGTGAACAGCCCGGCCTCGGAGAGCAGGGCGCCGGGCGGGTGCTCCTGCAGGGACTGGTAGCAGACCGGGGTGAAGAGGTGGTCCTGGAGTCCGGCGCCCACGCCCGGCAGGTCCCGCACGCAGTGGATGCCGTGCGCCCTGAGGTGGTCGGCCGGTCCGATGCCGGACAGCATCAGGAGCTTCGGCGACTCGAACGCGCCCGCGGACACGATGACCTCACGTTCGGCGCGGATCCGCGCGGGTGCGCCGTCGCGGACGTACTCGACGCCGGTGACCCGGTCCCCGGCGAGCAGCAGCCGGGTGGTCCGGGCGCCGGTCACCACGGTCAGGTTGGGCCGGCCGAGGGCCGGGCGCAGATAGGCGTCGGCGGCGCTGCACCGCCCGCCCGCGTCGTCGCGGTTGGTCTGGTACAGGAAGCCGAACCCGTCCTGCCGGGCGCCGTTGTAGTCGCCGTCGCTCTCGGCGTCGTGGCCGAGTTCACCGGCGGCCGCCACGAAGGCGCGGGCCAGCGGGGACGGGGTGTCCAGCTGCCGTACCCGCACCGGACCGTCGGCGCCGCGCAGCCCGGAGCCGCCGCCGGAGTAGCTCTCGGCGGCCCGGAAGTACGGCAGGACCTCGTCGTAGGACCAGCCGGCCGCGCCCTCGGTGACCCAGCGGTCGTAGTCGTGGCGGCTGCCGCGCACCCACATCAGGGCGTTGACGGAACTGCACCCGCCGAGGACCTTGCCGCGGGCCACCGGGACGCGGCGGCCGTCCATGCCGGCCTCGGGTTCGGTGACGTAGCCCCAGTCGATCTCGCCGCGCCAGTCGGCGGTGAGCAGGGAGAGGACCGAGGCGGCGTCGGCGTGGTGGATCTCCGGACGTTCGTCCGGGCCGCCGGCCTCCAGCAGGGTCACGGTCACGGACGGGTCGGCGCTGAGCCGGGCGGCGACGGCGCAGCCGGCTGAACCCGCGCCGACCACCACGTAGTCGGCGGCCGGTGGCACCGGGGGAGTCGGACTCGACGGCATGACAGCCTCCAAACGGTGACGGGGTCAGAGGGCGGCCGGCTCGCCGACCTGGTAGTCGACGATCAGCGGGGCGGCGCCCGGCGCGGGGCGTTCGAGCCGCCACTGCTGGTTGATCCGGAACGAGGACACGGTGCCGTCGGCGGTGGACTTCGCCGTCCACACGACGGTCAGGTCGATGCCGATCCGCGGTCCGTCCTCCTGGTGGACGAGCTTCTCCACGGTGTGGTCCTGCTCGCTGTAGGCCTCACCGACCGCCGCGTACCAGTCGACGAAGTCCGCGTGGCTGTGCAGGGTGCGCTCCGGGAAGGCCATCTCCAGGCCCTCGTCGGCGACGAAGGGCAGCAGTTCGGCGACCGGGGCGTGCACGTTGAGCAGGCCGAACCAGCGCTGCACGAACTCCTCGATCTCCCGGTCGGAGCCGGTCTGTTCGGTGGACATGGATGTCTCCGCTCATCGGGGTCCCGCTCCCGGCGACCGGGAGCGATACACGTCCGATGACCCCACACCCCGGACGCCCCGTGCGGCCCGCGCCCGGACACCGGCCGCACTGTGCGAAGTCGCAGCTCAGGCTCGGGCAACTCGCCGATTCGCGAACGCCGAACCGCCCGGTGGCGAGCCACCCGCAGGCATTGGCCACGACATGCCGTAGTGCATTCGGCCACTTGTGCATGTGCCATGAGCACGGGCGGCGGCGATGGTCCGGACGAAGTGCCCCGCCGTAGACAGGAATCCGCCACTTGGCACCGTCCCGCCGATCCGGGAGGAATCCCATGAGCAGGCGCATTCTCGTCGTCCTGTCCGAACACGGTTACTGGGGCGAGGAGTTGATCGGCCCCCTGGAGACCTTCGACCAGGCCGGCTACCACCTCACCTTCGCCACCCCCACCGGCAAGCGGCCCCAGGCGCTGCCGCCGAGCATGGACCCCGAGTACGTCGACCCGCCGCTCGGCCGGTCCGTCACCACGCCCCAGATGGCGGCGAAGGTACGGGCCGTCGAGGAGTCGGACCGCCTCGACAACCCCCTCGACCTGGCGTCCTGGCTGCCCGACCGGCCCTACCGCTCCCGGCCGTACTTCCTGCGCGACTGGGAGGCCTACCACAGCCGCCTGGAGCAGATCCGCCACCAGATCGCCGACCGCTACGACGCGCTGCTGATCGTCGGCGGCAGCGGACCCATCGTCGACCTCGCCAACAACTGGCGGGTGCACGACCTGATCCTCGCCTTCCGCGCCCTGGACCGGCCGATCGCCGCCGAGTGCTACGGCGTCGCCTGCCTGGCCTTCGCCCGCGACCAGGAGACCCGCGAGTCCATCATCCGCGGCAAGCACGTCACCGGGCACTGCATCGAGTACGACTACAAGGACGGCACCGGGTTCCTCGGCACCGACTTCGTGATGGGCCCGCCGCCGTACCCGCTGGAGTACATCCTGCGCGACGCCACCGCGCCCGGTGGCGCCTACCACGGCAACTTCGGCAAGGAGACCTCGGTCATCGTCGACTACCCGTTCATCACGGGCCGTTCGACCCCGGACTCCTACCTGACCGGCCAGAAGACCGTCGAGGTCCTCGAACAGGGCCTGCGGCAGTGGGGGTTCAGGACCTCCTGACGTCCTGACATCCGTCCCGCGAGAGGTGACCAGCATGGACAGCAGGCCCGCGCGCGTCGCGCTCCTGGAGCAACTGGAGGCCGAAGGCGTCCGGTACATGTTCGGCAACCCCGGCACGGTCGAGCAGGGGTTCCTCGACGAACTGCGCTCCTTCCCCTCGATCCAGTACATCCTGGCCCTGCAGGAGGCCACAGCCGTCGGCATGGCGGACGGCTACGCCCGCGCCACCCGCACCCCGGCGGTCCTGCAACTGCACTCCGGGGTCGGCCTCGGCAACGGCATCGGCATGCTCTACCAGGCCATGCGCGGCCACGCCCCGATCGTCACCCTGGTCGGCGAGGCCGGGCTGCGGTACGCCGGACTGGACGCCCAGATGGCGGCCGACCTGGTCGGTATGGCGGAACCGGTCACCAAGTGGGCGACCCGGGTGCTCGACCCCGACTCCACGCTGCGCGTGCTGCGCCGCGCCTTCAAGGTGGCCGGGACCCCGCCGTACGGGCCGGTCCTGGTGGTGCTGCCGGCCGACGTGATGGACGCCGGCACCCGGGAGGCGGTCGTCCCGGTCAGCTACCCGGACACCCACAGCCGGCCCGCCCCGGACACCGTCACCCGCGCCGCGGCCCTGCTCGCCGGGGCCCGCCGCCCGCTGGTCGTGGCCGGCGACGGCGTGCACTTCGCGGGCGCACAGGCCGAACTGGGCCGCCTCGCCGAGGTGTGGGGCGCCGACGTGTACGGCGCCGACTGGGCGGAGGTCAACCTCTCTGTCCAGCACCCGGCGTACGCGGGCCAGTTGGGGCACATGTTCGGCGAGCAGAGCCGGCGGATCACCGCCGCCGCCGACGGCGTCCTGATCGTCGGCACCTACGCACTGCCCGAGGTGTTCCCGGCCCGGTACGACGTCTTCGCCGAGGGCACCCCGGTGGTCCACGTGGACCTCGACACCGACGCCATCGCCAAGAACTTCCCGGTCGACCTCGGCATCGTGGCCGACCCGAAGGCCACCCTCGGGCTGCTCGCCGACGCGCTGCACGGGGAGATGGGCGACGAGCGGCGGGCGGCGGCGGCCGAGCGGCTGCGGGTGCGGGCCGCCGAACGGGCCGGCGCCCTGGCCGGCGCCCGGGACCGGGACCTGGCCGACGGCGAGGCGCAGACCGTGCCCACCGCCGCCTTCGCCCGCGAACTCGCCCGCCGACTGCCCTCCGACGCCATCCTGTTCGACGAGGCGCTGACCGCGTCCCCGACGCTCTTCCGGCACCTGCCGGCCACCGTGCCCGGCCAGTGGATGCAGACCCGGGGCGGCTCCCTCGGCGTCGGCATCCCCGGCGCGCTCGGCGCCCAGCTCGCCCACCCCGACCGCACCGTGGTCGGCTTCACCGGCGACGGCGGCAGCATGTACACCTTCCAGGCCCTGTGGACGGCCGTCCGCCACGCCCTGCCCACCAAGTTCGTGATCTGCAACAACGGCGGCTACCGGCTGCTGGAGGACAACATCGAGGAGTACTGGCGGGAGACGGGCATACCGGCCCACGAACAGCCCGGCATGTTCGACCTCTCCCGCCCGGCCATCGACTTCGTCGGCCTCGCCCGCTCCCTCGGGGTGGCCGCCGTACGGGTGGAGAAGCCCGGTCAGGCCGAGGGCGCGGTGGCACAGGCGCTCGCCCACCACGGGCCGTTCCTCGTCGACCTGGTGACGGCCAAGGGAAAGGGGTGAGGACCGTGCGACTGAACGGACACAAGATCGCCGTCCTGATGGAGAGCGACTTCTACGAGCCCGAGATCCTCTACTACCGCTACCGCTTCCCCGAGGAGGGCGCCGAGGTCCACTTCCTGACCCGGCTCTGGGGCAACGAGGCCATGACCTTCCACGGGCACGAGCACCGCATGCCCTTCGACGTGAACGAGTCCTTCGAGGACCTCGACGAGTTCGCGCTGAAGGAGTACTCGGCGGTGATCGTCCCCTCCGGGATGGTCGCCGACCGGCTCCGCTACACCGACGACCCCGACCGGCTGCCGCCCGCCTCGCAGTTCCTGCGCCGCGCGTTCGCCGACCCGGCGATCCTCAAGGGCATCATCTGCCACGGCATGTGGCTCGCCGCGCCGGTCCCGGGCCTGATGCGCGGGCGGCGCGCGGTGGTGCACAACAACCTGCTGGGCGACCTGCGCAACATGGGCGGCGAGTACGTCGACCAGGACGTCGTCGTCCACGACGACCTGGTCACCGGCCGTACCGGCAACCACTGCCACGTCTTCGCCCGCACCATCATCGACCTGCTCGCCGACCGCCGGCCCGCCGAGCCCGCCCCGGCCGCACAGGCCGGGCAGGCGGGGCGGGGCTGACGGGACGCGAACGGGGAGAGGAGCGATCATCATGACACCGGTGACCGGGCGCATCCCCGTCCTCGACGTCCGCCCCCGGGTGCGCGACGGGGAACTGCCCGCCAAGGCCGTGACCGGCGAACACCTCGACATCACGGCCACCGTCTTCCGCGAGGGCAACGGCGTGATCGCCGCGGACGTGGTCCTGCGCGGCCCCGGGGGCACCCCCGCCCAGCGGGTGCCGATGACCCTGATCGATCCCGACGCCGACCGCTGGAGCGCCACCGTGGTCGCCGGCGCCGAGGGCCTGTGGACCTTCCGGGTCGAGGCCTGGGCCGACCCGCTGGCCACCTGGCGCCGGGACGCCGGGCTGAAGACCGAGGCCGGCGTCGACACCGAACTCACCCTGCACGAGGGCGTGCTGCTGCACGAACGGGCGGCACACGGCGAGAACGACATCACCGGCCGGGACCGCCGGGAGGAGGTCCGGGCCGCGATCGCCGCGCTCCGCGACACCCTCGCCCCGGCCCCGGCCCCGGCCCGGCTGGCGGCCGTCACCACCCCCCGGGTGACGGCCGCCCTCGGCCGCTACGCACTGCGCGAACTGGTCACCTCCTCCCGGCCGCTGCCGCTGCGGGTGGAGCGTCGGCGCGCCCTGGCCGGATCCTGGTACGAGCTGTTCCCGCGCTCGGAGGGCGCGGTCGTGACGGCGGACGGGCGGACCGTGAGCGGCACCCTGCGGACCGCCGCCGCCCGGCTGCCCGCCGTCGCGGCGATGGGCTTCGACGTGGTGTACCTGCCGCCCGTCCACCCCATCGGCACCACCCACCGCAAGGGCCGGAACAACTCGCTCGTCGCGGGCCCGGACGACGTCGGCTCGCCCTGGGCCATCGGCTCCCCGCAGGGCGGCCACGACGCGGTCCACCCCGACCTCGGCACCCTGGCGGACTTCCGGTACTTCGTCACCACCGCCCGGGGCCTCGGCCTGGAGGTGGCGATCGACTTCGCCCTCCAGTGCTCACCGGACCACCCCTGGGTGACCGGGCACCCCGAGTGGTTCCACCACCGGGTGGACGGCTCGGTCGCCTACGCCGAGAACCCGCCCAAGACCTACGAGGACATCCACCCCCTCGACTTCGACACCGACTTCGAGGGCCTGTACGCCGAGGCGCTGCGCGTCCTGCGGCACTGGATGGCGCAGGGCGTACGGATCTTCCGCGTCGACAACCCGCACACCAAGCCGGTGCACTTCTGGGAGCGGCTGCTCGGCGAGGTGAACGCGACCGACCCGGACGTGGTGTTCCTGGCCGAGGCGTTCACCCGCCGGGCCATGGTGCACGCCCTGGCCCAGGCCGGCTTCCAGCAGTCGTACACCTACTTCACCTGGAAGAACACCAAGCGGGAGCTGACCGAGTACCTGCCCGAACTCACCCGCGACAGCGCCGACTTCCTGCGTCCCAACCTGTTCGTGAACACCCCGGACATCCTGCACGCCTACCTTCAGCACGGCGGCCGGCCCGCCTTCGAGGTACGGGCCGTGCTGGCGGCGACCGCCGCGCCCAGCTGGGGGATGTACGCCGGGTACGAGCTGTGCGAGAACACCCCGCTCGCCGAGGGCACCGAGGACTACCTCGACTCGGAGAAGTACCAGCTGCGGCCCCGCGACTGGGCGGCCGCCGAGGCCGGGGGGCGGACCATCGCCCCGCTGATCACCCTGCTCAACCGGCTCCGCCGGACCCGTCCGGCCCTCCGCGAACTGCGCAACCTGCGGCTCCAGCACACCGACAACGACCAGATCCTCGCCTACTCCAAACACGTGGGCCTGCCCGAGGGCGGCACCGACGTGGTGCTGGTCGTCGTCAACCTGGATCCGCACCGGGTCCAGGAGGCGACCGTCACCTGCGACCTGGCGGCCCTCGGCCTGCCCGCCGACGGCACGCTCAAGCTCCGCGACGAGCTCACCGGAGCCGTCTACGGCTGGCGCGAGTCCACCTATGTGCGCCTCGACCCGGCCCACCAGGTCGCGCACGTACTGACGACCGAGGAGGCGTCATGAGGACGGAGATCCTGCAGCCGCTGCTGCCCGCGCTCGGGCCGTGGCTGACCGGCCGGCGCTGGTTCGACGCGCGCTACGCCGGGGCCCCGCTGACCGCCGAGGCGGCGTCGGTGGTCGGGGACGAACCCCCGCTGCTGCTGCACGCCGTGGTCTCGGCGGACGGCACCGCCGGACCGCTGCGCTTCCAGCTCCTGCTGGGCCTGCGCCCGGAGCTGCCGGCCCGGCTGGCCCCCGCCGCCATCACCACCGTGCCGGCCGGCCCCTGGCAGGGCTGGCGGGTCTACGACGCGCTGGCCGACGGCACCCTGCTCGCCCTGCTGCTGCGCACCCTGGCGGGCGGCGGCGCCGGGCCCGGACCGCGTCTGGAACGCAGCTCCCGCTATCCGCTGCCGGTCGGCCTGGTGCCCCGGCCGCTCCAGGTGGAGCAGAGCAACACGTCCGTGGCCTACGGTGACCGGGTCCTGCTGAAGCTCTTCCGCCGACCGGAGCCGGGACCGCACACCGAGGTCGAGGCGCTGCGGGCGCTCACCGGCCGGGACTGCGCCCGCACCCCCCACCTCTACGGGGCGGTGCACAGCGACGCGCCCGGCGCGGAGGGCCTGGTGCTCGGTCTCGTCGAGGAGTTCCTGCCGGACGCCCGGGACGGCTGGGAGGAGGCGGTACGGCAGGCGGCCGGCGCGGTGGCCGGCACCGGCCCCGGCAACCCGGCCGGCGGAGGTTTCACCGCGGACGCGTCCGCGCTGGGCCGGGCCGTCGCCGACGTGCACGGGGCGCTGGGCGAGGCGTTCGGGCGGACCCGGCTGACCGTGGCGGACGTGGCCGAGGAGACGGCCCGGATGACCATGCGTCTCAAGGAGGCCGCCGAGGAGGTCCCGGCGCTCACCCGGTACACCGCACGGCTCGGCGCCCTCTTCGACGACTGCGCGCGGGTGGCCGGGCGCGGCTGCCCGCTCTTCGTCCAGCGCACCCACGGCGACCTGCACCTGGGGCAGGCGCTGCGGGCCCACGACGGCTGGCGGATCGTGGACTTCGAGGGCGAACCGGCCAGGTCCGCCGCCGAACGCGCCCGCCCGGAGCCGGTGCTCAAGGACGTCGCCGGCATGCTGCGCTCCTTCGACTACGCCGCCCGCACCGGCCTTGCCGCCGCCGACGACGACGAGGGCGGGGCCGAGTCCTCGCCGGCGGTACGACTGCGCCGCCGCCGGCGCGCGTCCGCGTGGGCGGTGCGCAACCGGCGGGCCTTCATCGCGGGGTACGCGTCCGCCGGCCACGAGGACCCGGACTGCCACCCGGTGCTCCTCCGGGCGTTCGAGGCGGACAAGGCCGTCTACGAGGCCGTGTACGAGTCCCGCCTGCGCCCCGACCGACTACCGATCCCGCTCGCCGCCCTGCACCGCCTGGCCGCTACGTCCCACTGACCCCGACATGTCCGAAACCACGCCACGGGCATGCGTCCCGACGCCGAACCGGTTGTGCGACCGGGCGCCCGCCCCGGCGCCGAACCGGGTGCCCGGCCGGGCGGCCTGCTCGGCATCCGACGAGGCGTCGAACCGGGCGTCCGGCCCGGCGCCGAACCCGGTGTCGAACCTGGTGTCCGGCCTGGTGTTGAACCGGGCGTCCGGCCCGGCGTCGAACCCGGTGTCCGGCCCGGTGTCGGACCCCGTGTCCGGTCCGGCTTCGGTCCGGCGTCGGGACGGCATCGAGGCAGGTGCGGAACGGGCCGGAATCGGCAAAAGGAAATCAGGGCTCGGCGGGCTTTCTTTTCTCCGTGCCGATCGGGTAATTCGCGGCGGTTCCGGGAGGGGAAATCGGGTGGTGCGGAGCAGATCAGGCGCGGCCCTGCTCGGTGAGGGTCGTGCTCGGGTCGCGGTTCGGGGCCAGACCGGCCGACGACAGCGCGTGGTCGTACGCCTGAAGGGCCGCCGTGCTGTTGCCCTGGCGGCGCCACAGGTCGCCCACGTACCGCCAGTTGAGCGCGGTCTGGTGGGACGGCGGGAACTGGCGCAGCTGCCGGGTGGCGGCCTGGAGGCACTGGGCCGCCTGCTCGTGGTCGCCGCGCAGCAGATGGATCTCGGCGAGCGTGGCGCGCGCGCCGACGGCCTGGATGCGGGACTCCGGACCGGTGAGGCCGAGGGCCCGCTCCGCGTGGGCCGCGGCCTCGTCCAGGTTGCCGAGCATCGCGTCCGCGTCGGCCAGACCGATCTCGCACTGGGCGAGTTCGGGCGCGTTGCCGACCTCCGCCAGCAGTTGCTGGGCCTCCTCCAGAAGCTGCTTGGCGCGCGTCGGTTCGGGCTCGTCGACCTGGAGGAGCAGCGAGCCGCAGTTCATCTTGAGCATGGCGAGGTGGCGGATGTTGTCGTCCTCGGACATCAGCGCCAGCGCCCGCTCCACCAGCGCGAGGGCCTCGTTCAGCTGGCCGCGGGAGCGGGCCACGAGTCCCGCGTTCCAGAAGACGGCACCGCGCGCGGCCCGTGCCCCCTGCTTCTCGGCGGCGTCGAGGAGCCGGACGCCGAGAAGCTGGGCCCGGGTGAGGTCACCGCGCATGTGGTACGACGCCATGACCGTGGCGCCGAGCTGGACGTGGTCGACCGTGACGTCCAGGCCGAGCGCGTCGAGCCGGGACATGGCCCGCTCGCCGATCTCGATGCTCGTCGTGATGTCGCCGGCGTTGCGGTAGCAGCGGCACAGGGCGACCGACACCGTGCACCAGTCGGCGGAACCGGGCGGCAGTTCGGGGTCGCGCTGGAGGTCCTCGAGGATCGTGATGGCCGCCTCGATCCGGTCGAGCTTCTCCAGGGCGGAGGCCTGCGCGATGCGCGCGCGCCGGATCATCGGCGGGTCCAGCAGGGACGGCTTCGCGAGGAGGTCGCTCAACGTCTGGAGCGCCTCGCCGTTGCTGCCGTTGCGCAGGGCCATCTCACCGAAGGCCAGGCGCAGCCGGGTCTCCTCCAGCTCGTGGTCGTCGCGGCCGGTGCGCAGGTACTCCACGGAGCACCCCAGGCGCTCGGCGAGCGCGGCGAGCACCGCGTCCGACGGCGCGCCGCGCTTCCCCGACTCGATCAGGGAGATGTAGCTCGCCGAAATCTCGCCGGACGCCAGGTCCTGCTGCTTGAGTCCACGTTTGCCGCGCAACACCCTGATGCGCTCGCCCAGTCCTGCGGCCGTCGCGTTGCCGAGTGGATCCATGTGAACTCCTCGGTGCCGTACTTGACTGTCGGGATGACAGATTGATGTTACCAGTAAGTTGATATCTGCCCAATGCGGTCTCTGGTGATCTTTTAGCCGTTCTCCGGTGCGTTTTACAGGTGGTTTCCCTGATCGCGCCGACGGTTGCCTTGTGTTACGTGGGATATTCCGTTTGGAAATGATTAATTTTTATAGGAACTACTTGACTGATCTAGTCATTCAATGTTGACTGTAATTGTCAAAGCGCAGCCTTCTATTGTTCAGGGGAGGGGATTTTCGTGAGCAATAAAATAATCGCGCTCTTCGCGATCGTCGTCCTGGTCAGTGGTCTTGTGTCGGGGGGACTGTGGCTGAGCGATTCCGGTCCGGGTAACCGTCCGCAGCACGAAGGAATGGCCGCGTCCAGCGGCGGGAGCGGTGGTTGCTGCTGAGCACACACGCGTTTCGCACGGACCCGGTCCTTCGTCGTGCGGGTCGCGCGCCGGCCGTGCGGTCAGCGGTGCGGGAAATGGCAGGAGACGGTGTGGCCGGCGGCCTCCCCGGCCGACCGCGCGCGGGGTGTCTCCTCCGCGCAGCGCCGCCGCTCGGCGGCCGGGAGCAGGGCCTGGACGGGACAGCGGGCCCGGAAGGCGCACCCGGAGACGGCGCGCGGGCCCGGCCCGGGGCCGGCGGGCAGCACGATCCGGCGCCGGGAGCGCTCGGCGACCGGATCCGGCAGCGGGACGGCCGAGAGCAGGGCCCGGGTGTAGGGATGGCGCGGCCGGCCGAACACCTCGGCGACGCCGCCCGTCTCCACCGTCCGGCCCGCGTACATGACCGACACCCGGTCGGCGAGCTGCCGTACCACCGCGAGGTCGTGCGAGACCAGCAGATACGCCGGGCCCAGCGCGCGTTTGAGCCGGAGCAGCAGGTCCAGGATCCCGGCCTGCACGGACACGTCCAGCGCGGACACCGGCTCGTCGAGCAGCAGCAGCGCGGGGCCGACCGCCAGGGCCCGGGCGATGGCGACGCGCTGGCGCTGCCCGCCGGAGAACTCGTGCGGGTAGCCGTCCGCGTCCACGGGGCGCAGTCCCACCTGGGTCAACAGCCGGGGCACCCGCGCCGCCACGACGGCCGGCGGCACCCGCGCGGCGTGCAGCGGCTCGGCGACGATGTCACCCACCGGCATCCGCGGATCGAGGCTCGACGCCGGGTCCTGCGGCACCAGTTGCACCGCCGTACGCAGCTCGCGCGCCGCCCGCCGGGAGAGCAGCGCGGTGTCCTGCCCGAGCACCTCCACCCGGCCGGCCTGCGGAGCCGCCAGCGAGGCGATCTCCCGCAGCGTCGTGCTCTTCCCGGCCCCGGACTCCCCGACCAGCGCCAGCGTCTGCCCGCGCCGCACCTCCAGATCGACGTACTCGACGGCCCGCACCACGGGCGCACGCCGCTGCCTGAACCCCGGCAGCCGGTACGACCGCCCGAGCCCGGACACCGACAGCACGACCTCGCCGACCGAGCCCGCGCCGGGGACGGTGCCCTCGGCTGTGCCCCCGGCCGTGTTCGGGGAGCCGGCGTGCGCGAATGCCCCGGTGGCCCGCTGCCATGGTCCGGCCGGGGCGGCGCCCGGTGTGGTCGACGGGTGCGCGGGCGGCTCCGTGCCCGTGACATCGAGTTCCGGTGTGTCCGCCGGGGGGCGCCCGAACAGGTCCGCCGCGCTCCAGCGCCGGACCTCCGGGATCCTTCGGCAGGCCGCCGTGTGGGCGTCGGGTGCCGAAGTGCCGGCCCGGGACAGGCTGTCCACCCCGGTGAGCGGGGGCTCGGCCGCCCGGCACTCCGGTTCGGCCAGCGGGCAGCGGGCGGCGAAGGGGCAGCCCGGGCCGATGGTGCCCGGGGCGGGCGCGGTGCCCGGAACCGGGGTGGGCGGTGTCCGGGTGTCGAGGCGGGGCACGGAGCCGACGAGGCCGAGCGTGTAGGGCATGCGGGGGCGGCAGAGCACCCCTTCCGCCGGCCCCGTCTCCACCACCCGCCCCGCGTACAGCACCGCGACCCGGTCCGCGGCGCCCGCGACCACGCCGAGGTCGTGGGTGACCAGGAGCAGCGCCGCCCCCGTCTCCCGCCGGGCGGCCGCGAGCGCCTCAAGGACCTGGGCCTGCACAGTGACGTCCAGCGCGCTGGTCGGCTCGTCCGCGACGAGGACGGCGGGCCGGTTCGCCACCGCCATCGCGATCATGGCCCGCTGGAGCATGCCGCCGGAGAGCTGGTGGGGAAGGGCGCGGGCCGCCCGGGACGGCTGCGGCACCCCGACGAAGTCCAGGAGCTCCACGGCCCGCCGCAGCGCCGTCTCCCGTCGCGGGCGCGGGCGTTCGTGGATGCGCAGGGCCTCCGCGATCTGGTCGCCGACGCGCAGCACCGGGGTGAAGGCGTGCAGCGGATCCTGGAAGACCATGGCGATCCGGCTGCCCCTCAGGGCGGCCAGCTCCCGCTCGGGCCGCCCCAGCACCTCCTCGCCCAGCAGCCGTACCGAACCGCCCACCTGAGCGCCGGGCGGGGCCAGACCGAGCAGGGACAGCGCGGTGAGCGACTTGCCCGCGCCGGACTCGCCCACCAGGCCCAGCACTTCACCGCGGCGCAGCACGAGGTCCACGCCACGCACCACGGGGACGGCCGGCCGCCGCCGTCCGGCCCCGAAGGCGACCGTCAGACCGCGCACCTGAAGGACCGGGGCCGCCGGGCCGCGCGCGGCCGGGCCCGTGCTCATCACGCGAGCCCCGACACGGCACCGCGGGGCGGCCCGGCGGGCCGTACCGTCGTGGGGTCCAGGGCGTCGCGCAGGGCGTTGCCGAGGAGGCTGACGGCCAGCACGAACGCGGTGAGCAGGCCCGCCGGGAAGAAGAACATCCACGGATACACCAGGGCCACGTCGGACCCGTCCGCGATCAGCGTGCCCAGGGAGACGTCGGGCGGCTGGACGCCGAAGCCGAAATAGGACAGCCCGGCCTCGCTGACCACCGCACCGGCCACCGTGACCGTCGCGTCGGTGATCAGGAACGAGGCCAGGTGCGGCAGGATGTGCCGCCAGATGATCCGCACCGGTCCCACCCCCATCAGCCGTGCCGCCACCACGAACTGACGCTCCTTCAGGGAACGGGTCATGCCGCGCACCGCCCGCGCGGTGACCATCCAGCCCAGCAGGGCGAGCAGCCCGGCCAGCGCGAGCCAGCCCCACTGCCGCAGCCGCGGGGCGAGCACCACGAGGACGAGGAAGCCGGGCAGCACCAGCAGCAGGTCCGCCACGAACATCAGCGACCGGTCCGTCCAGCCGCCGAAGTAGCCCGCCGAGGCGCCCACCGCCGCCGCCAGCCCGGTGGCGACCGCGGCCACCACCGCCCCGATCAGCAGCGACTTCCGCAGCCCGTGCGCGACCTGGGCGAACACGTCCTGCCCGATCCGGTTGGTGCCCATCCAGTGACGTGCGTCCGGCGGCTGCCGCAGCGCCGTGTAGTCGACGTCCGTGAAGGACCACCGGCACGCGTACGGCCCGAGGACCGCGAGCGCCACCAGGGCCAGCAGCAGCGCGAGCCCGCACAGCGCCCCCGGGTGCCGGGCCAGCCGGCCGAGCACGGCCCGCCCCCGCCGTCCCGCTCTCACGGCTGCCGCACCCGGGGATCGAGCAGCGCGTGCAGGACGTCCGCGACCAGCCCCGCCAGCAGGACGACGGCCGCGGCGAAGCCGTTGACCGCCACCACCGAGTTCACGTCGCCCTTCTCCACCGAGTCGATCAGCCAGCTGCCCATGCCGGGCCAGCCGAAGACCCGCTCGGTGAACACGGCGCCGGTGACCAGGGTGAGGACACCGAAGGAGAAGAAGACCGTCATCGGCACGAGCGAGATCCGCAGCCCGTGCCGCAGCAGCGCGCGGCCCGGGGTGAGCCCCTTGGCGCGGGCGGTGCGCAGATGGTCCGCGCCGAGCACGTCCAGGGTGGCGGCGCGCTGGTAGCGGCTGTACAGGGCGATCGCCGCGAGCGCCACACAGAGCGCCGGGAGCGCCAGGTGGGCCGCGGTGTCCCGGAGGTGGACGCTCCAGTCGCCCTGCAGCCCGGGGGTGTGCTCGCCCGTGTACTTGACGACGCCGGTGCCCGCGGCCCGGTTGACCGCGAGCGCCCCGGTCTTCAGCAGCAGGGCCAGGACGAACGTGGGCACGCACAGCACCGCGAAGGAGAACCCGGCCAGCGCCCGGTCGCCGAACCCGCCGCGCCGGACCGCCGACCACACCCCGGCCAGGGTGCCGACGGCCGTGCCGGCCAGCGTGCCCACGAGCAGCAGCCGGACCGACACGCCGATCCGGCGGCCGAACTCGGCGCGCACGGACTCGCCGTCGATGGTGCGGCCCAGATCGCCGTGGACGGCGCCGTCCGCCCAGTGCGCGAAGCGCACCGGCAGCGGGGCGCGGTCGTCCATGCCGAGCCGGGCCAGCTCGGCGTCGACGACCCGCGTCGGCGGCGGTGGCCTGCGGTCCTCGAAGTACGCGCGGGGATCGAGCGCGGTCGAGGCGAGCGCGTAGGACAGCACCAGGGAGACGAGGAACAGGACCACGCAGCGGGCCAGGCGCCTGGCGATCAGGACGGACACGGCACTCCTGACGGGGCACGGAGGGTGACGGCCCGGCCGGTGCGCGGGCCTTCGCCGGGGACGAAGTCTGTCTTCTCTTCATTCGGGGGAAACATCGTGATGTTAGGCTCCGACGCCGCAATTCCCATGGCAATTGGGGTAGTTGGCGGTTACGCGACGCCGGAGAGGCTGACAGGTGGAGCGATTACGGGGCTGGCCCGCGTGGATGGCCGTCTGGGCGCTCATCGTCCTCACGGCGACCGGATGCTCCGGGTCCGGCGGGCACGACGGTTCGCGGCACCAGGCGCTGCCGACGTACGGCACCTACGACACCAACGCGCTGCCGTCCGGGGACCTGCGCTCCGGCGGGACCCTGACGCTGCCGATCTCGCAGATGATCACGCAGTTCAACTTCAACCACGTCGACGGCGCCCTGGACGACGTGTGGACCATCGACACGATGACGGAGCCGCGGCTGTTCACCCGGGACGCCGAGGGTGTCCCGCGGATCGTGCGGGACTACCTGACCTCCGCCACCGTCACCACCGCCGGCTCGCGCCAGGTCGTCACCTACCGGCTCGCCCCGAAGGCCCGCTGGTCCGACGGCAGGGCCCTGAGCTGGCGGGACTTCGCCGCCCAGTGGCACGCGGTCGGCGGCGGCGACGACCGGTACCTGGTCGCCGACCCGAGCGGCTACGACCGGATCGCCGACGTCCGCCAGGGCGCCGACGCGCACGAGGTCCGGGTCACCTTCAGGAAGCCGTACGCCGACTGGCGCCGGCTCTTCACCCCGCTCTTCCCGGCCGCCGCCTACGACACCCCGCAGCGCTTCGACGCGGACTGGCAGGGCCGGCTCCCGGTCACCGCCGGCCCCTTCCGGCTCGCCTCCGTCGACCGTACGGCGCAGACCCTCACCCTCGTCCCCGACGCCGCCTGGTGGGGCGCCCGGCCCCGGCTCGACCGGATCGTCTTCCGCGTCCTCGACCCCGACGCCGCCCTGCAGGCCTTCCTCAACGGGGAGGTCGACGCCGTCAACGCGGCCACCAG
Organism: Streptomyces shenzhenensis; assembly: GCF_021462265.1. Lineage (GTDB taxonomy): Bacteria > Actinomycetota > Actinomycetes > Streptomycetales > Streptomycetaceae > Streptomyces > Streptomyces shenzhenensis. The sequence goes on from NZ_JAJONF010000003.1 coordinate 113,461, forward strand.
CGAGGCCTACGCCCAGCTGGCGAAGGCGAAGGACACCGCCGTCCGGATCGGCTCGGCCTGGGACGAGGTGCACATCACGCTGAACGGCGCCAGCGGGCCGCTGGCCGACCGGGCGGTGCGCAACGCGCTCCAGCAGGCCGTGGACCGACCGGCGCTGGCCGAGGTCGCCGCGGCGGGCCTGCCGGTGAAGGTGCCGCTGCTCGGCAACCACTTCTACATGACCAACCAGCCCGGCTACGCCGACGACTCCGGCCGCTACGGCCGTTTCGACCTCAAGGCGGCCGAGAGCGCCCTGGACCGGGCGGGCTGGCGCAGCCGGGGAGCGGGCAGACCGAGGGTCAGGAACGGCCGCAGCCTCACCCTGCGCCTGGTGCTGAGCGAGGGCACCAACCGGCTCGGCGAGGACCTGGCCCAGCTCGTCCAGCAGATGCTGGCCCGGGCCGGCGTCCGCGTCGAGATCGAGAAGGTCCCCGCCACCGCCTACGGCCCCCAGTACCTGGACAAGGGCAACTTCGACCTCGCGATCTTCCGGTTCACCGGCCTGACGTACCCGAGCTCCGCCTACGCCGTCTACCGGCGCCCGGCCGGCGGCCAGGTCTTCGAGAACTACGGCCGGGTCGGTTCGGCCCAGGTGGACGAACTGCTCGACAAGGCCGTCGGCACCCTCGACCCCCGGACCGCGCGACAGCTCTACAACGCGGCGGACGCCCGGATCTGGCGCCTCGGCCACGACATCGAGCTCTACCAGCGCCCCCAGATCCTCGCCGTCCGCAAGGGCCTCGCCAACTACGGCGTCCCCGGCCTCGGCGACCTCGACTTCACGAAGACCGGCTGGGAGAAGTGAGCCCGGCCCGGAGGCGGGGGCGCCGGGCGAATACGAGCCTGCGGAGGCGTGGGGCAGAGGCGGCTGCGGCGTAGCCTCCGGCCGGGGCGAACGGGTGATGGCCCCCGGCCGGAAGGAGCGTGCGGCGGCTTCGGGCGGGAGCGAGCGTGCGACGGTCCCCGGCCGGGGTGGGCAGGTGGCTGGACCCGGGTGGAGTGGGCAGATGGCGGTCTCGGCGCGGGGCGCGCGTGGGGCGGCCCCGGGCGGGGGTGTCCGCTCGGGGCCGCCACGGCCGTCCTGGGGGTGCCGTTCAGCCATGCGGTGTGCTCAGGGCTCTCTCGTCGGCCTGCTGGCGGACCATGTCGAAGCCGAGCGCGGCCGAGGCCAGCGTCACATGGTGGTGCCAGCCGCGGAAGGAGCGGCCCTCGAAGTCGCCGAGGCCGAACTCCTCGTGCATCCGGCCCAGCGCCTCCCCGGCGAACCTGCGCAGCCGGGCCAGCAGGACGATCTCCGCGAGCCGGCGGACCGGCAGGTTCGTCAGCCAGTAGGCGCGCGGCTGCGGGCGGCCGTAGGGCCAGTCCGCGAGGAGCATCCGCGCCCGAGGCGCGCCACCCGCGCAGCCCTCGGGAGAGCGCTCGGCCCGCAGCAGCACGGGCACGGTCAGGAACTCCGAGTGGCACATGCGCTCGGTCACCGGGTCGTGCCAGGTCACCGACGTCCGCTCGGTGTGCCGGACGGCGTGCGCGGCGAGGTCGGCCAGCGTGCCGCCGGCGCCCCGCACGGCGGCCCGGCCGCGGGGGAGGAGGACCGGCGTGTGCGGCGATGCCTGGACCACATAGCCGAGACCGCGTGCCTCCAGGCCCCGTAACAGGGGGTCCGGGTCCCCGTCGCCGCGCCAGTCGGCCAGCACCGGCAGCGGTTCCAGGGACCACTCGTCGAGCATCTCGTCGAGCGACTCCAGGACGTAGCTCCACCGGGGGCGGCAGCGCTCGTGCTCCGGCAGGTGCGCCTGGCCGCGCAGCCCCTCGTCGCGGTCCCACCGGCTGGGCAGCACCAGCCGCCAGTTCACCGGGACCCCGCCGGCGTGTCCCACCAGCGAGGTCGCCAGCGCCAGCTGGCAGTTGACGGTGCGTTCCTGGGAGGCCGCGTACTGCCGGGCCACGCCGACCGACCGGTCGCCGTTCTTGGCGAAGACGACCTCGTCGACCGACCAGGCCTCGGCCCGGAAGGCCCGGACCATCTGCCCGGCCAGCCGGCCGCGCACCGGCGCGGACGCCCAGGGGCTCTGGTTCACGAACTGCTGGATCTGCTGCACCGCCCGCCGCCCCAGCACCTGTTCGGTGATCCGGGCCGGCGTCTTGCGGCCGGGCACGGCCAGCAGACCGCGCAGGTACACCTCGCCCCAGCGCCGCTGGTCGGCCCGGGTGAACTGGCCGAACAGCTCGCCGCAGTAGGCCGGCAGGTCGAGGGCACCGGGCGGGGCGCCCGGGGTACGGACGGACGGTAACGGGAGTGCGATGGTCGCGAGATCACTCATGGCTGCAGTCGTCACCCCCCTCCAGCAGGAAGGCGTCCGTCGCCAGCAGCGCGTCGGCGACCTCGGGCAGCGTGCAGCCCACGATCACGAAGTCGACGTCGAGCCCCGCCTTGGTGCGCTGGAACAGCAGCTCGTTGATGGCGGACCGGCACATCTCGCTGGTCTCGCAGAGGTGGAACTCCACGCGCTGGGGGGCGGCCGCCATCACCTCGCCGAGGATCCTGCGGAACTTGCCCAGCTCGGCGGCGTCGATCACGCCGCGGCAGCTGATGTGGGCGGTGCCGCCGTCGAACTCGCTGCGCATCCGCAGCCGCATCTGGGCGGGCTCCAGCTCCACCCGCACCCGCACCGGTTCGGTGCCCTCGGGCAGCCGTACGGTCAGGTCCTTGGCGTCGAAGTTCTGGTACGGCTGCCCGTCCACCCACACCCGGGTCAGCTCCGCCGAGCCGGCCGGCAGCAGGTCCGGCGCCACCCGCAGCAGCCGCTCCGGGAGGTCGTCCGGACGCGGCCGGAAGTGCAGGGTCACCGGGTCGTTGCCGAGCAGCAGGCCGGTGTAGGTGGCCGCCAGGTAGCACAGCTCCAGCGCGTGGTAGCCCGCCATCGCGTGGCTGCCCTTGAGCCGCTCGGTGCCCAGCAGGTACGGGATGCCGTTGGCCAGGACGTTGAAGTAGACGCCGCCGTCCTCGTAGTCGAGGAAGTACGCGTTGTAGAACGACGCCGCCTCCCGGGCCAGCCGCAGGTGCTCGGGGTCGTCGGTGGTGCCGGCCAGGATGAGGTAGGCGAGGATCGCCTGCTCCTGCTGCCACCAGGCCTTGCGGTCGTGCCAGACCATGCGGTGGATGCCGCTGTCCGGGTCGGGCTGCCGCTCCACCACGTCGTACCAGCCGCTGCGCAGGCCGTCGCTGCCCACCGCGGGCATCAGCTCGGCGATCCGCTCCGCCGTGGCGAGGTACTCGGGCTTGTCGTGCAGGGCCTTGATGCGGGTCAGGTTCCAGGTGATCTTGAGGTTGTGGCCGACCACCGCGCGGTCCTGCTGCCAGCCCCAGGTGCGGTCCGGGCTCCAGTCGGCGTGGAACCGTTCCTGCACGAAGGGGGAGCCGGGCTCGTCCGGGAACCGCTGGACGATCGTGTCCGCGGTCTCCTCCAGGAGCGCGGCGAAGTCCGGACGGCCGGTCGCCAGATACGCGTTGATCAGGTACGCCGGGGCGTGGTCGCCGACGGAGTTCCAGTTCTTGCGGGACCGGTTGCGGCCCAGGGAGTCGGCACCCGGGTCCAGGGAGATCGGGTCCAGGTGCGAGAAGAACCCGCCGTGGACCGGGTCGCGGAAGTACTTCTGGAACAGGGCGACCGTGCGGTCGATGTCGTTCAGGATCTTCGGGTCGCCGGTGATCCGGAAGGTCTGGGTGGGGCCGGCCAGCGCGTAGATCTGCTCGTACATCGGGATCGCGTCGTAGTCGTCGCCGAACTCCGAGGCGAAGACCGGCCGGTGGCCGCCGGGCGTGATGTCGATGCCGTGGTACCAGTAGGTGATCCCGTCCGCCTGGTCGTCCACCCGCATGTGCTCGCGCAGGTACTCGGTACCGGACTGCGCCGCCTCCAGGAAGCGGTCCTCGCCGGTCAGCAGGTAGGCCGTGGCCAGCCCGTACACCAGCCGGGAGATGGTGTCGGTCTCCTGGCGCACGTCCTGGCCGTGGAAGTCCGGTAAGTGGGTGCCGCCGAGGGTGAGCTGGGTGCGGAAGTTCCGCCAGTCGTAGTTCCCGTCCGGGAACTGGCCGCGCAGGTAGAAGTCGGCGATGGCGGCGGCCTGCCGCACCCACCAGTCGGGGTGCTCGAAGACGTACTGGCCGCGGCTCTCCTCCGGGAAGGTGATCTCCTTGGCGTCGAAGCGGGCGCCGCCCTCCCACTCGTAGAGGATCCCGTACGCGAACAGGAACCGGCCCTCGGCCAGCATGTCGACGGTGCGGGCGGTGGTGTCGTGGTAGGGGTCGCCGAGGTTGCGGACGATGCGGGAGACGGCGTTGTGGGTCAGGTGGACCGTGAACTCACGCCCGTCCGGGCTGCGCAGGCCGAACATCCGCCTTGTGGGGCTGTAGTGGGTGACGTAACCCGCCAGGGTGTCGGAGGAGATACGTCGTTGGGAGAGTGCGCTCATCGTCGCGTGTCCTTCTCGTCAGGCAGGGCCGCCAGCAGCGCTACGCTGCGGCCCTGGGCGTGATAGGTGGGACCGTCGACCGGCTCCTCCGCTCCGGGCGGGAGGATCTCGTGCGGGGCCGGCCGGGCCGTGTCCAGGACGCGGTGCCAGCGGTGGCCGGGGATGACGGGCAGCTCGAAGTCGAGGCCCAGGTGGTACATGTTGAGGACCAGGTGCAGGTCCGGGTCACCGTCGAAACCGCCGTACGTACAGGCCAGCACATGGGCATCGGGGTTCTCCCAGCCCGGCTGGTGCAGCCGTGTGCCGTGCCAGGTGATGTCCGGCTGGTGGCGGGGGTTGAGCCGCTCGGAGAAGAACCGCGGCTCACGGAAGGTGCGGTAGCGCCCCCGCAGCCCGATGACACCGCGGGTGAACCCGAGCGTCTCCTGCTCCGCGGCGGCCTGGTCCCAGTCGAGCCAGGAGAGCGGGCCGTCCTGGCAGTAGCCGTTGTTGTTGCCGTTCTGGCTGTTGCGGAACTCGTCCCCGGCCAGCAGCATCGGGACGCCGCGGCTGAGCATGAGGATCGACAGCAGGTTCTTGATCTGCCGCAGCCGCAGCCCCTCGACCTCCGGGTCGTCCGTCGGGCCCTCGGCCCCGCAGTTCCAGCTGTAGTTCTCGTTCGTCCCGTCGGCGTCCGCCTCGCCGTTGGCGTGGTTGTGCTTGGTGTTGTAGCTGACCAGGTCGTTGAGGGTGAAGCCGTCGTGACAGGTCACGAAGTTGATGCTGTTGGTGGGCAGTTCCTCCTGCGGGGCGAACAGGTCGGCCGAGCCGCCGAGCCGGGAGGCGACCTCGCCGGCGATGCCCGCGTCACCGCGCACGAACCGCCGCACGTCGTCGCGGAACGGGCCGTTCCACTGCGCCCAGCGCTTTCCGGGGAACCGGCCCACCTGGTACAGCCCGCCGCCGTCCCAGGGCTCCGCGATGATCTTGGTCTCGGCCAGGACCTGGGACAGCTCTATCGCCCACAGTGCGGGCGGCACCGCCATCTCGTAGCCCATCGGGCCGCGCGAGAGCTCCGAGGCGAGGTCGAAACGGAAGCCGTCGACGTGATGCTCGGACACCCAGTACTCGAGGGACTCCAGGATGAACTTGGTGACGATGGGGTGGTTGGCGTTGACCGCGTTGCCGCACCCGGTGAAGTCCATGTAGTGGGAGCGGTCCTGCGGCCACAGGTGGTAGTAGGCCTCGTTCGCCGCGCCCCGGAAACTGATCGTCGGCCCGAACTCGTTGCCCTCGCTGGTGTGGTTGAAGACCACGTCGAGGATGACCTCGATGCCCGCCTTGTGGAAGGCCTTCACCATGTCGCGGAACTCGGTGATGTGGGTGGCGAGATGGGGACTCGCGCAGTAGCCGGTGTGCGGGGCGAAGAACCCGTACGGGTCGTAGCCCCAGTAGTTGCGCAGCGGTGTCCCGTCGGGGCCGGTCCGCAGCACCTGGGTCTCGTCGAAGTCGAAGACCGGCAGCAGCTCCACGGCGGTGACGCCGAGTTCCCGAAGGTGCGGGATCTTGTCGATGACGGCCGAGAAGGTGCCCGGGTGGGCGGCCCCGGAGGTCGGTGAGGCGGTGAAGCCGCGGACGTGCATCTCGTAGATGACGGTGTCGGCCATGGGGGTGCGCAGCGGGGTGTCGCCCTCCCAGTCGTAGTCGTCCAGGTCGACCACCAGGCTGCGCATGGAGTACTCGACGTTGTCCCCGGGACCGATCGCGCGGGTCCGCTCCCAGCGGCTGTTGACGTTGGCCCGGGCGTAGGGGTCGAGCAGTACCTTGCGGTGGTCGAAGCGGCTGCCCCCGGCGACGGGGTCGCGCGGCCCGTCCATGCGGTAGGCGTAGACCTGGCCGGCGCCGAGCCCCCGCACATGGCAGTGCCAGAAGTGGAAGCTGCGGTGCTGCTCGGGGCGCAGCCGGATGGTCCGGTAGGGCTGGGGGCTGTCGCAGTGCTCGAACAGCAGCAGGTCGACGCGGGTGGCGTGTTCGGAGAAGACCGAGAAGTTGACCCCGTCGGCGTCCACGGTGCTGCCCAGCGGCTGCGGGCGGCCCGGGGTGACCCCGGGCTGGGGGACGTCGAGGGTGTCGGGGGCCTGGTCGGCGGGCAGCGTCATGAACTCGTTCGTGGCATCCGTGGGCGTGGGCGTGGGCGTGGGCGTGGGCGTGGGCGTGGTCATGGTTGTGGCCGTGGTCGTGGTCGTGGTCGTGGTGGCGGGTCCGGTCGGGTGGTCCTGGGCCTCGGCCGGGGCGCTCATGCGAACACCGCCCGGGTTCCGGCCGGGACGTCGGCGCGCAGCCCGGCGAAGAGCTCTTCCCAGGGCACGGGACCGGAGGCCGGGCCGGGCTCGCTGCGCATCTCGAACGTCACGCCCCGCGCGGCGGGCGAGCCGAGCGCCCGGACGCAGGCCTCGGCGACGTACGCGCGGGCCACGAATCCGTCGCCGGCGTCGCCCTGCTCCAGGTGCAGCACGCCGTGGCCGGGCTCGTCGGTCAGCCAGCCCGGCCGGATCACCGTGTAGGGCAGGCCCGAGGAGCGGACCGCGTCCTCGCCGGCCAGCCGCCAGTCCAGCATCCTGCCGTAGGCGTTCATGGGGTGGTCGCGGCGGGTGACATGGCGCTGGCTGACGAGCACGAAGTGCCGGTCGGCACCGGCGGCGCCCAGGGTGTCGAGGACGTGGCGGACGCCGCCGTGCAGGGTCGACTCCGGGCTGTCCGGGCCGGCGGCGTCGGTGCCCGGTTCCACGGCGTAGACGACGGCGGCGCACCCGTGCAGGGGGGTGCGGAGCGTGCCGGGGTCGCGGACGTCGGCCGTGAAGTACTGCGCCTGCGCGGGCATGTGCCGCCGGGCGCGCTGGGTGCTGCGGCCGATGACCCGGACGGTCTCGCCCCGGGCCAGCAACTGCCGGGTGACGAGCCGGCCGACGCGGCCGGTCCCTCCTATGACTGCGATCGGGCTGTCCATCGAGAAAACTCCCCAGGGCGGTAGCCGAGCCGGACGAATGGCGTGCGGGAAGGAGCAGGTGGAGGCGCGAGGACGCGGCAGGATCCGGTCAGATCCAGCGCAGGATGTCGTCGGAGCTGGTCAGGTGGGTGCCGGAGGGCAGGCCGGTGACGGCGGGGACCCGCAGCCGCGGATAGACGCTCACCCCCGACAGCCGGGTGCCGGGGCGCAGGTCGGCGGCCTCGCCGATCGCCGAGTGGACGAGCCGGACGGGGTTGTCGCGTACGGAGCGCACCTGCGCCATGGGCCCCACGTACGAGTCGGTGATGCGGGCGTACGGCCCGACGACGGCGCCGTCGCCGATCGCCGTCCGGCTCAGCCGGGCCCCTTCGTCGATGTCGACATCGTCGCCGACGTCCGTGTAGCGCAGTTTCACGCCGGGGCCGATCTCGGCGTTGCGTCCGATGCGTACGGCGGGGCCGACCACCACGCTGCCCTCGGAGATCTTCTGGGCGAGGGTGGTGCCCTGCACGCTGTCCTTGGTGCGCAGGCTCGACTCGTGGATCCAGTACCGCGGATCGGTGCTCACCGGGGCGCCCATGGCCCGGCCCATCCAGGGGTAGCGGCCGCGCAGCACGTCCCCGAGGGTGGCCAGGTAGTCCGGGATGCTGCCCAGGTCGCCGAGCCGGTCGATGGGCGCGGCCGCGACCGGCAGGCCCCGCCGGACCAGCCAGGGCAGCAGGTCGCCGCCCCAGTCGAGGTTCTGCTGGGCCAGCCGGATCATCTCGGGGGTACGGGCCGCCAGCCGCAGCCGCCCGCAGTCGACCAGGTACATGCCGGCGTTGGTCGGCAGGGTGAAGCCGGTGCCCGGCAACGATGTCTCGGGGAAGAGGCGGTGGACGAGGTCGAGGCCGGGTTTCTCCAGGAAGCCCGAGACGGTGCCGTCCGCGTCCGTCTGCATCACGCCGTACTTGCCGGCGATCTCCTCGGCCGTACGGGCGACGGAGGCGACGGTCACGACGGCGTCGGCGGCGTCGTGCGCGTCGGTCAGCAGGGGCAGCGAGAACTCGAAGACGGAGTCGACCGGCATGACCAGGGCGCGGCCGGTCAGGTCCCACCGTTCGAGGTTGTGCAGGGTGGCCGCGCCCGAGCCGACGTTGTAGCGGTCGAGCCGGGCCCGGGAGTAGTGGATCTCGACGCCGAACCGCTCGCCGTGGCCGAGGACGAGCTTGATCTGGCTGTGGTTCTCGGCGCCCTGGGCGATCACGTGGAAGCGGCGGATGCCCTGGTCCCGGCAGTTCTGGACGAGCCATTCGATGACGGAGCGGCCGGCGAACGGGATGAGCGCCTTGCTGCGGATGTAGTCCGACGAGGCGAGGGTGAGCGGTTTGGCGCGTTCGCCCCGGCCTCCGGCCAGGATGATCCCTGATGTCTCGTCCCCCATGACTGCGCTGCCTCCTCGGCTGACGAATCAATGCCTTTCAGTCAACTGAGCCTGTCATTGAGAGTCAAGTAAAATGTAAAAAAAATGCGCAGACGGGGGCCGCGAAGCGGTCCCTCGACCTTTTAGATCATGGCTATGAGCAGGATCTATACGAGCCCGGCTCCGGATTAACCCGGCCAGTCAACGTGTTAAATCCATCCGTCAACTGCGCTGTCATGTCGCTGACGCGGGCCGGTCACTTCAGCTCGTCGGGGCAGGGTGTGCCCCGCGGCAGCTGGTACGGCGCCGCCAGCCGGTACGTCCCCGCCCTGGGGGCCAGCAGCATGGTCCACTTGTCGCCCTTGGCGTCCTCCGCCGTCTCCCTCAGGCAGCCGTTGACGTTGGTGTACGTCTTCGTCGCGCCGTCGGGCCGGTGCTTGGAGGCCTTGGTCTCCTGGGGTGCCTTCAGGCTCTTGCCGTCCGCGTCGACGATGCTCAGCCAGGGCGAGTACGGGATCCGGATCAGGATCCGGCCGGCCTTGCGGACCTCAAGGGTCAGCTCGCCCTGCTCGGCGCTGTCCACCACCGCGTCGGGCTCGGCCAGCGGCACCGGATCGGTCACCCGGAACAGCTGCCAGTTGGCGTCGCCCCAGATCTGCTTCAGATACGGCATCCCGCGCTGCACCAGCGCCCGCTCGCGCTCCCCGCCGTCGCCGTCCGGCTCGTCCTTGGGCAGCACGACGAAGTGCACGGCCCAGCGCTGCAGCCACTCGTGGTAGTTCGCGGAGTTCAGGGTGTCGTCGTAGAAGAGCGGGTTGCGCTCCATGTCGGCCTGGCGGTTCCAGCCGCGGGCCAGGTTGACGTACGGCGCGAGCGCGGAGGCCTCGCGGTGCGAGCGGGCCGGGACTACCTCGACGCGGCCCTTCTCGGCGCCCACCTGCTGGAGCTGGTGGACGAGCGGGGCGAGCTCGCGGGCCCAGGACGCGGCCGGGGTCGTGTGGATGATGTCGTCGACCGACTTGAAGCCGATCCAGCCGACGAAGCCGAGGAAGGCGAGGACCGTGACGTAGTACTTGCGCGAGCGCGGGACCGTGTACGGGAGAGCCACGATCAGGGTCGCGCCCGCGAACAGCATCGGCAGCCGCGAGATGTTCGAGCCGATCTGCGAACTGACCAGCCACACCAGCACCACACCGAGGCTGTACACGGCCGCCGTCAGCCGGACCGTCTTCCACTCCTCCGGCACGAGGAAGAGGCAGAGCAGGCCGTACGACAGGGGCATGATCACCGAGCCGAAGCCCATCGGCTGGGTGCCGGAGAACGGGAAGAGCCAGGCGGAGACCGCCACCACGGCCGCGGGCGCCAGGCCCAGCGCCCAGGCGCCCGGCCGCCGCTTCTGCAGGAACAGCGCGACCGCGACCAGACCGACGAAGAGCCCGGCGACCGGGGACGACATGGTGGCCAGTGCCGCGAGCGGGGCCGCGACCAGCGCCTTCGCCCACCGTTTGTGCCGCCATCGGTACGGCCAGCAGAACACCGCCCCGACCGCGGCCAGCGCGAACATCGTGCCGAGCGCGAAGGTGACCCGCCCGGAGATGGCGTTGCACAGCAGTGCGAACACCCCGGCGAGCGCGGCCCACAGGGGGTTCCGCACCGCCCGGCTGCGGATGAGGAGCAGGGTCAGCAGGCCGGCCGAGACGGTGCCGGCCAGCATCAGCGTGGTACGGACGCCGATCAGCGACATCAGATACGGCGACACCACGCTGTACGACACCGGGTGCATACCGCCGTACCAGGCGAGGTTGTACGCCGAGTCCGGGTGCCGGCCGACGAACTCCGCCCAGGCGTCCTGCGCCGCCAGATCGCCGCCGCTGTTCGCGAACGTGAAGAACCAGATGACGTGCAGGATGCCGGCGAGGGCGGTGACCGACAGCACCGGGTGGCGCAGCAGCCGCCGGCGCAACGGCTCGGCGGCCCGCAGCAGCCTGCTGCCGGCCTTACCCTCCGTATGGTCCGCGTCCGCCGGCGGCACGGCTATTCGCGGGCCGGCTACCGGCCCCGGTTCGGCGTCGTCGGCGCGTGTCGGCTCCGCTGTGGCCACCTGAAGGCACTCCCCGTGTCCCGTCTTCTGTTCTCGGCCGTGTTCCACGGTGTTGGCGGCCGCTTTCCGTCCAGTTCGCGGCCGTGTCCCGGCGACCGGCGACCTGCCCCGATTCGTGACGCTAGCACGCACCCCGCCGCGGGGCCCCTGGGTGGGGCGCCATCAGCGGGGTGCGGTGACGGAATGCCGGTTATGGGTCAGCCGAGGCGGGTCAGCCTGCTCGTGAACCCGGGCTCGGCCAGGTCCTTCTGCAGGGCGACCGGAACCCGGACGGCGGAACCGGAACCGTCACCCACGGTGAGGGTGCCGACCTTGGTGCCCGCCTTCGCGGTGTGCGGCACGTCGTCCGCCTGGAAGGACAGCTTCACCTTCAGCCCGGACCAGCCGGCGGCGGTGACGTCCTCGGTCGCCACCACCGGGGTACGGCCGCCGAGCCCGTCGTCCACGTACCCGACGACGTCGCCCTTCTTGTAGATCGTCGCCGACACCAGCGCGCCCTGGGCGGCCCGGATCAGCTTGTCGCCGCCGTTGAGGGCGGCGGTGAGGATGCTGTTGTCCGAGGCGGCGCTGGCCGGCTGCCGCAGCACCGCGCCGATGATCGTGCGGGTCTGGCCGCCGACCGTCTTCTTCGCGGCGAAGACCAGGTTGCCCAGGGCGGAGGTGGTGGTGCCGGTCTTGATGCCGACGACGTTGTTGTGACCGACCAGCTGGTTCCAGTTGCCGTGGTTGACGCCCTTGTAGTCGTCGTACGACATCATCGCGGCGACCTCGCGGAAGGCCGGCTCGCTCGCCATGGCGGCCTTCGCCAGCTTCACCTGGTCCACGGCGGTGGACACCGTGGAGTTCGTGAGCCCCGACGGGTCCGTGTACGTCGTGTCGGTCATGCCGAGCTTCTTCGCGGTGGCGTTCATCTTCGCCACGAACGACTTCTCGGAGCCGGCGTCCCACCGGGCCAGCAGGCGGGCCACGTTGTTGGCCGAGGCGATCAGGATGGACTCCAGGGCCTCGCGCTGGGTGATCGAGTCACCGGCCGTCACGTCGACGGTCGACTCCTGGCCGGCGTTCGCCTGGTCCTGGGCCGCCTGGTCGATCTTGATCTTCGGACCGGCGGCGCCGCTCTTCAGGGGATGGTCGCGCAGGATGATGTACGCGGTCATCACCTTGGCGACGCTCGCGATCGGCACCGCCTTCCGGGCACCGGAGGAGCCGAACGTGCCGATGCCCTGCACGTCGAGGGCGGCCTGGCCGTCGGCCGGCCAGGGGATGTCCACCTTGCCGCCGCCGAAGGTGTACGTGTCCTTCGCGGTGAGGTCGAGGGTGGGCTGGGGGAGCGGGCGCAGAGTCTGTACGACCGCAAAGACGATCAGCAGGACGATGACGAGCGGCGTCCAGATCTTGACCCGGCGGAAGAGGGTCCTGACCGGGGTCTCCGGCGGCGGGGGCGTGTTGGTCAGCTCGGCGAGCAGGTCCAGCGGGGGCTTCGGGGGAAGCGGCTGCTGGGTGGTGCGCTCGGGGCCGACCTGCGGGAGGACGGTGGTGCGGGTGGTGGAGGCGGTTTCGGGCTTCGGACCCTGCTTTATGTCCGACTTGAGCGCGACGAACCTGCTGGTGCGCTCGGCGTCGGCCGCCGGGGTCTTCGGGGACTTCGGGGTCTTCGGGCCCAGCTTGAGCGTGGTGGTGGGCTGGTCGACCTGTGGGGGGCGGGGGGCCTTGAGCATGGTGGTGGGCTGGTCGACGGCCGCCTCGGCTTCGCCTTCGCCGCCGTCCGGTTTCCCACCCGCACCACCCGTGCGGCCATCGTTGTCAGCCGCGGGTGGCCCCTTCGGTGCCTCCTCGCCGTCGGCGTCCGCGCCACCGTCGTCGCCGGATCCAGAACCCCCGCCGTCCGCCCCCGACTTGGCGTCCCGCCCCGCGACCGCCCACTTCGGCTTACCACCGGGCTTGGCGTCCTCGGGCTCACCCGCCGTCTCCGGCTTGGCGTCCTCGGGCGTGGCTGCCGGGTTGGGTTTGGCGTCTTCGGGTTCGGCTGCCGTCTCCGGCTTGGCATCTTCGGGATCAGCCGCCTCCGGCTTGGCGTCCTCGGGTTCGTCGGCGGTCGCCGATTCGCCCTCGGGTGCGGCGCCTTGAGCCTCGGTGGCGGCCTTCGACTCGCTGCCGGGCTTGGCGTCCTCGGGCTCACCCGCCGTCTCCGGCTTGGCGTCCTCGGGTTCGTCGGCGGTCGCCGATTCGCTGTCGGGCGCGGCGCCTTGACTCTTGGCGGCGGCCTTCGACTCGCTGCCGGGCCTGGCTTCCTCGGGTTCGTCGGTGGTGGCCGGCTTGGCCGCGGGCTTGGCGTCCTCGGGTTCGGCCGTCGCCTTCGGCTTGGCGTCCTGGGGTTCGTCGGCGGTCGCCGACTCGCCCTGGGGGGCGACGCCTTCGGGCTCGGCAGGGGCCTTGGGGGCCGCCGGGGTGTCCTCGGTCCCGGTCGTTGCCTCAGGCGTCGTAACGGGCTTGGCGGGCTTCTCCGGGGCCTCCTGGCGGTCCTTGGCGTCCGCGGGCGCCTCAGGGCCCTCCTCGGCCTCCGTGGCCGCGTCGGAGGCCGCCTGGGCGGCCTCCCCGGCGTCGTCACCCGTGCGGACCCACGTCGCCGCCGCGTCGCGGAGCCCCGTGTCACCCTTGCCGTCCTTGTCGGTCTCGTCGCCCTTGTCGGGCTCGTCGGCCGTGTTCAGGTCCCGTACCGAGAAGACCCGGGTCGCGGTGTCCACGCCGCCGGCGGTCTCCTTGTCGGCGGCCACCGCCAGTCGCGGGTCGCGTGTTTCGGGAACCGTTCCCGCTTTCCCCGACGTCGGTTCTGCCGACGACTCGCGCTGCTTCGACCTGTCGGGGGACTCGCCCGCCACCGATGCCTCCTCCACGCTTCGCACGTTGCCGTGCGCTGTCCGAACCATGTACCAGTGTCCTGTGTGCGGGCTTAGCCCCTGCGGTAGACGAGAACGACATACCTACCGGTTCCCTTACGAACCGGTCACGCACCCTCGACAGACCAATGTGAGAGGGGTCACCCTGTCATTCATCCACGCGGGGAGGCATGGATGGGCAGGAGCCGCAGAACACTTCCGGAGGAGCTTCTGCTGCTGGCACTGGACCCGGCCACGGGTACCACTGCACAGCCGCAGTCGCTCGACCTCGGTCTGGCCGGAGCACAGCTAGTAGAGCTGGCGCTGGCCGGACGGATAGCCCCAGACGGGGATCGTATCGCCGTGGTGCAGCCACGGCCGACTGGAGATCCGACTTTGGACTGTGCGTTGGAGTTGCTGCGAAGGCGCGGCGCTCCCGTACGGGCTGTTCACTGGATCGGCGGGCCGCGTCTCGGCCTTCGCCAGATCTATCTCGCGCATCTGGAACGGTGCGGCATGGTCGCCGCCGTCGCCGGTCAGATGTGCGGGGTGCTGCCGACCACTCGCTACCAGGCGACGGACAACTCCGTCACCCGGGAGATCCGTGGCCGGCTGGACTCGGCGATCCGCACCGGCGTACCGCCGGACCCGCGGACCGCGGCGCTCGCCGCCCTGGCCCACGCGGTCGGTCTCGGCAAGCATCTGTACCCGGGGAACGAGGGCCGCTCCTCGCGTTCCCGGCTGCGGGACCTGATCCGGCACGACCCGATGGGCGGGCTCGTGGCCCACGCCGTCATGGACGTGCAGAACGGCGCGGCCGCACAGCCACGCCGCAACCCGGCCGCCCCGGCCGGCCGGCAGGCCGGACCAGGCGCCAGGGCCGCCGCACCGGAACCCGCTCGCGGTGTTCCGATGCAACCGCGCCGAGGCGCGGGCGCGATGGCGCGTGCCGTCGTGCACTGAGCCGCAGTTCCACGGCGGCGGGAGCCGGCGGCAGCCGGCAACGCAGGACCTCTGAGACCCGGTTCGGGAGCCGCTGGTCCGAGCGGGGTGGCGAGGCGCACGGTACGCGCCTCGCCACCCCGCTCGGCTGTGTTCGTCCCCCTGCGCCCCGCCGCATCCGGAACGCGCCCGAACTGGCGCGTACGCGCTGCATATCCGCTGTTTTCCAGCGGTAGAAAGCCCCTTGGTGGCAATCTGCTCAACAGCAGATACGCAAAGTGGTAGTTGTACGCAGGCAGCCGGAGGTGCACGTCCCGTGGCGTCCAATGTCAATCCCACCGTCAGGCGACGCCGGCTGGGCCAGGAGCTGCGCAGGCTCCGCGAGCTCAAGGGCATGACAGCGGAGGAGGTGGCGGAGCGGTTGCTCGTTTCCCAGTCGAAGATCAGCCGGCTGGAGAACGGGCGCCGGAGCATCAGCCAGCGCGATGTCCGCGACCTGTGCGGGGTGTACGAGGTCGAGGACCAGCGGGTCGTCGAGTCCCTGATGGAGATGGCCAGGGATTCGCGTCAGCAAGGCTGGTGGCATGCGTTCGGCGACATTCCGTACAGCGTCTACATCGGCCTGGAGACGGACGCCGAGTCGCTGCGGGTGTACGAGCCCCAGCTGGTCACCGGACTGCTGCAGACCCGGGCGTACGCCGAGGCCCTGGTGCAGGGCGCGTTGCCGGAGACCTCCGCCGCCGACATCGAGAAGCGGGTGCAGGTCCGGATGCGGCGACAGGAACGCATCACCGCCGAACACAACCCCCTTCGGCTGTGGGTGGTGCTCGACGAGGCCGCGCTGCGCCGGCTCGTCGGCAGCAGGCTCGTCATGCGCGAGCAGCTGGAATACCTCATCGAGATGTCCCAGCAGCCGCACATCACCGTCCAGGTGCTGCCCTTCGAGTGCGGCGCCCATCCCGGCCTCAACGGCCAGTACGCCATCCTGGAGTTCGCCGACGCGGCCGACTCCAGCGTCGTCTACCTGGAGGGCGTGACCAGCGACCTCTACCTGGAGAAGGCCCACGACGTCCAGAAGTACGCCGTGATGTACGAGCACCTGCGCGCCCAGTCGCTGAACGTCGAGCAGTCCCGGCAGTTCATCGCCGACGCGGCGAAGGAGTACGCCCGCTGAGCCCGCCGGGTGCCCTCCCGGACGGAGAGCGCGAGATCGTACACCGGCGTAGCGCTCCCATGGAAGTCACCTTTGGAATATGCCATCCGGACGAGTGAACGGGTGCTCCAGGCGAGGAAGTTGGCTAGTAGCGTCGATCACGCCAACCGGTCAGAAAGGTTGGCGTGATCCGCACGACAGCAAGCACCACAGCAACTCGCTACAGGAGTGGACATGGCACTGCTTCAGGGCGCCACGGAGACGTGGACGAAGTCCTCCTATTCCGCAGGGAACGGGGCGTGCGTCGAGGTCAAGTCGCCGACGACCGCGGGACTCGCCGTACGCGACTCCAAGGTCGAGGAGGGCCCGGTCCTCGCGTTCCCGGCCGAGGCCTGGAACACCTTCGTGAACTCCGTCAAGGCGTAGGGGGGCATTCGCTGACCCACCGCTTCACGCTCCCGACGAAAACATCTGCACAAGCATCACCCGGAGCCCTCTCGACCAGCTCGCCGTCCTTGCCGAGGGGGCTCGGCTTGTGCCCGTCCCACCGGCCCATGGCCCACCGGTCCATGGCTGGCCGGCCCATGCCCCGGCCGACGCGTATCGCACTCCCGACGCACCTCACCGCACGGGGAACGCGACATCGCACACCGGGTCCCCCGGCCCGGCCGCGTCCCAGTCCGCGAAGTAGACCTCACGGCACGGCCCGTCGTACGCCAGGTCCGCCCGCCCGGCGATCCACCGCTCCACCGCCTCGAAGGCCGCCAGAATCTGCGGATGCGCCACCTGCGCCTTGCTGATCCGTGTGTACGCCAGCGTGCGCGCCGGCTCGACACGCACCGCCGTCTCCCAGGCCCGCCCGTGCCGCTCGGCCCAGGCCCGGGCCGCGGCCTCGTCCGTCACCGGCACACAGGCCTCGGCCGGTCCGTCGCTCTCCGCGGACACCTCGGCGTGGTACACGACGAACGGCGCCCCGGCCACACCCCCGCACTCCCGGGCCGCCGCCTCCAGACGGCCCAGCGCGGCGCCGATCCAGGCCGGCAGCTCGTTCGCCAGCGTGTGCCGCGTCTCGGTGATCACCACCTGCGCCGGCACCTCGACCGTCTCCACCGTGAACGTCTCGTACATCTGCGAACTCCCTCCGGACAGCCGTCCACGGAGGTATGCGGCGAGCGTCCGCTGCCCGGCGACCCGCGCCTCGACGTCCGCCCAGTAGGCGGCCAGCAGCCCGGCGGCGGTGTCACCGTCCGCCGCCTCCGACGCCTCGACCACCTCGGCGATACGGGCCAGCGGCATGTCCAGCTGGCGCAGCAGCGCCACCAGCCGGGCGCGCTCGGTCTGACCGGCGCGGTAGTAGCGGTAGCCGGTCACCTCGTCGACGTGCGCCGGGGCCAGCAGCCCGAGCCGGTCGTAGCGGCGCAGGGCCTTCGCCGAGAGCCGGGACCGCGCGGCGAACGCGCCGATCGTGAGCAGTTCCTCGTCCACGGCGTCCTCCACGGCCACATCCTCCGTCGCCGGGCGGATCCGTTCCACCCGGCGACGAGGAGGCTCGTCCCTGCCCCAGGGGCAAGGTCAAGCGGGCCCGGGGCCGCAGCCCGGGGCCTGGCTCAGGCCCGGTCCTGGCTCAGGCTCAGGCTCAGGGCTCCGGCTCAGGCGAGGGCGGCCTCGACCGCCGCCACGACCTCCGCCGACTCCGGCTCGGTCTGCGGCGCGAACCGGGCGACGACCTGCCCGTCGCGGCCGATCAGGAACTTCTCGAAGTTCCAGCGGATGTCCCCGGTGTGCCCCTCGCCGTCGGCGAATCCGACCAGACGGTCGTAGAGCGGATGCCGCCCCTCCCCGTTCACCTCGACCTTCTCGGTCATCGGGAAGGTCACGCCGTAGGTCGCCGAGCAGAACTCGGCGATCTCCTCGGCGCTGCCGGGCTCCTGGCCCATGAACTGGTTGCACGGCACCCCGAGCACGGTGAAGCCCTGCGCCGCGTACCGCTCCTGGAGCTTCTCCAGGCCCGTGTACTGCGGCGTCAGACCGCACTTGGAGGCCACGTTGACAATGAGCACGGCCTTGCCGTCGTAGCCCGGCAGGCCGGCCGGGCCGCCCTGCAGCGCACCGATCTCCACGTCGAGCACGGACCTGTTGTTCTCAGCAGTCGTCATGGACGGATGCTAACTCCGTCAGGTGGCGGCCCGGGTGTCCCACACCCCCGACGACCTCACAGGCCAGGCCCTGTGGCACGCCACCGGCAGGGTCGCGCAGGGGGTGGGTGCCACGCCGGCGGGCTCGGTGTCCCAACTCGCCTCGCCCGCCGCCGTGCTGACGCTCCTGGCGTTCGCGTCACTCGCCGTGACGCCGACGCCGGCTACTGCTGCTCGACGGGAGCGGACGGCTCCGCTGCCGGTTCCCTCGGCGCCGTGAGCTCCGCCGTCGGCCCGAACTTGTCGGCGACGGCGGCGATCTGCTCGATCCCGGCCCTGAGCGCGTCCGGCCCGGCCGGCCCGTCCAGCTCCCGCTCGTTCTTCTCGACCTCCTGGTCGAGCCGCTTGGTCGCCCGCTCGAAGTAGCGCAGCAGCTCCACCGGGAAGGGCATGACGAGGGTGGAGTTCTTCTCGGCGGCGACCTCCACGACCGTCTGCAGGAGGCGCAGCTGCATCGCCTCCGGGGTCTCCGCCATGATCCGGGACGCGTTGGCGAGCTGCTGCGCGGCCTGGAACTCACCGTCTGCCGTGATGACCCGGGCCCGCCGCTCCCGCTCGGCCTCCGCCTGCCGGGACATGGACCGCTTCAGCGACTCCGGGAGCTGTACGTCCTTGATCTCGACGCGGTCGATGTGGATGCCCCACTCCGCGGCCGGGCTGTCGATCATCAGGGCGAGCCCCTCGTGCAGCCGCTCCCGGTCGGTCAGCAGGTCGTCCAGGTCGCTCTTGCCGATGATGGAACGGAGCGAGGACTGGGCGACCTGGCCGACGGCGAAGATGTAGTCCTGCACCTCGATGGCCGCGCGGACCGGGTCGGTGACCCGGAAGTAGACGACGGCGTCCACCTTCACCGACACGTTGTCCTTGGTGATGCCCTCCTGCGTGGGCACCGGCATGGTGACCACCTGGACGTTCACCTTGCGCATCCGGTCGGCGAAGGGGATGAGGAAGGTGATCCCCGGCCGCCGGAAGTCCGGCAGCGCCTTGCCCAGGCGGAACACGACCCCACGTTCGACCTGGTTGACCACCCGCATCCCGCTGCGCAGCACGAGCAGGACCAGCACGACCGCCAGTACGACCCCTACAACGGCGCCGTCCATGGGCACACACTCCATTCTCGACGTGATCCGGACAAGAAGCCGGACAAGGATGAGGACACTTTCCGGCCCTCCGGGGATGCGGATACCGCGTTAGGAGTGCGTAAAGAAAACCAGTACCCGGGGAGCCGGGACAGGGTCGCCGGACGGCGCCGGACGCGGGGGACCGTGGCGCTGGACGCGGCGCCTGGACGTGGCGCCCGGACGAGGTTCCTGGCAGCGCGACCGTGGTGCCGGCCCCGGCGCGGGCTGCGCCGCCCCGCCCGTATGGGATATGATCATTCCAGAGCTGGTCGCCGTAACTGACGGTGGCTGGTGCTGCGTTGGTGGTCCAAGGAAAGACGCCCCGCTTCCTGCGGGGAAATGCAGGTGCAAGGCCTGCCCGGCGCTCCATCCCGAGGCCCGTCCACACCGGACGGGCCTCGCGCGTTTCCCGTCACGCGTCCGGCCCCCACCGCTCCGGCCCGCCGCCCCGCCAGTCGATCCACGGCGCCGCCGCGACATCCGCCGGGTCGATCTCCAACCCGGCCCGGCGAAGGAACTCGGCGACGTCGGTCACGTTGTGCGCGAGCCCGAGGATCTCCCCGTCCACGCGCACACGACGGCCGCCTGTCGGCGACGGCGGATGCACGATCACCCGTATCGGTCCGGACATGCCTTCAGGATCATCCTGGACGTACGGTCCCGCACTCCAGCCCGCCATCCGAGCCCCCTCAGCTTCCTGCCCCGTCCGACCGCCGCCCCAGGCCCCGCAGCTCCCACCACGCGGCCGGGGCCGGGCGGCGTTCCTGCCAGTAGGCATGGAAGAACACCTCAGCCGACAGCCGGTACAGCCGCCGGCGCAACTCGGTACGCCCGGGCCGCTCGGCGAGCTCCCGGTAGGTGGCGCTCCACTCCTGCTGCGCCCGGGCCAGGTCCGCGGGAAACGATCGCATGGCCGAATTCAATCATGTGTTCGATTTTTGAGTCCATCCGAGCCGGGGCGATGGTGTGACGGCGATCGGCAGTCGGCCCCGAGGTGGTCTGTGAGCGCAGAACCACCCCCACTGCCCGGCCAGACGAAACAGCTCCTCGCCCTCCTCCCCGAGCAGACCGTGGCCGAGGCCACGAGGTGACCACGGCACATACGGACTCGGCTCGTCCCCGAAGCTGACGGGGTGCGTCGACTCGTCCGAGTACGGGTAGCTGGTCACTTCGCACCGCTCGGGGGAGCGGGCGTCTTCGCCGGCGCCGACGCGGACGATCCGAGCGGGCTGAGCCCGGCGAGTTCGTTGCGTATACGGGTGGCGGTCGCCTACAGCACGCTCTCGCCCACGGTGAAGGTCATGCTGCGGACCGGGGCGAGTTCCTGCAGGTGCGCCGCATCGGCCGCGGTGGCGCGTCCCTGGGGTGAGGCGAACGCGGCGCGCAGGCCGTCCATCGTGTCCCACTCCAGCTCGGCGACCAGGTGGTAGGGCGCGCCGCCGCGGACGGCGACCAGGTCGCGGCCGATCGTGTAGCGGCGCAGCCCCGGCAGGCGGCGTACGAGCGGGATGTGGACGTCGTGGTAGTGCCGGTCGAATGCCGCGGAGTCCGCGGGTGTCTCGTACAGGGCGATGAAGCGGGCGGTCATCGAGCCGCCTTCCGGTAGCGGGTGAGGACGGCGGCACCGACCTGCTCGACGGCCAGGTACTCCAGCTCGGCGCGGGGGCCGTCGGTCGGGAAGAGCCGCCGACCGGTGCCGAGGACGGTGGGGAAGGCCAGCAGCCGGTACTCGTCGACCAGGTCCGCGGCCCTCAGCCGGTCCACGACGCTCAGGCTCCCGGTGACCACCACGTCCCGCCGCTCACGCTTGACGGCATCGACCAGGTCGCCGTCAAGGACCTGGGAGTTCCCCCATACCAGCGTGTCGGGGTGTGTCAGGGTGCGGGAGGCGACCAGCTTCGGCACGGTGTTCATCCGTGCGGCGAACGGGTCGTCGCGACCGGGCCACAGGCGGGAGAACAGCTGCCAGGTGGCACGCCCGAGCAGCAGCACGCCGTCGTCCAGCGCGCGGCCGAGCCGGAACTTGTCCCCGGCGACGGCCTCCGGGCCGTGCCGGAAGGCCCAGCCGCCCAGCGGCGTGCCGGCGGATCCGTCCGGGTCGGACACGATCCCGTCCAGGGTGATGAACTCGATGACGATGACACTCACGATGAGATTCCCTTCGGTCGGGTGCTCACCGGTACGTACCGGCCGCACCGCCCCGGCTCATCGCTCCCGGCGGAACTCGCCTGCGGGAATCCCGCGCGGCAGCTCGAAGGCGTCGAAGACGCGCGGATCGGCGAACACCACGTTGTGCGCGATACGGCCGTCGGCGACGGTGAAGACCTGCAGAGTGTGCAACCGGTGCCCGCCGCCGGGTTCCGGCGCGTACGCGGCGAGCGCGGGCTGCCCGTTGGCGGTCAGCTCCCGCACGCGCCAGCCCGTGCCACGCATCGTGAACACCCGCTCCATGAACCGTCCGTAGTCCCGGCCGCCCCGGTACCACAGCGGCACCGGCGGCATCTCCAGCACCGCGTCGTCGGCCAGCAGCCGCACCAAAGCGGGTACGTCCGCCGCCTCGAACGCCTGCATGTACCGTTGGACGACCGCCCGCACCTCGGGATCGTCCGGCTCGGTGACCGCACCGGCGTCGCCCACGCCGGCCAGAGCGGCACGGGCGCGCTGCAGCGCACTGTTGACCGCCGCGACCGTGGTCCCCAACTGCTCGGCCACCTCGGCGGCGGTGAATGCCAGCACCTCGCGCAGCACCAGCACCGCCCGCTGCCGCGCCGGCAGGACCTGCACCGCCGCCACCCACGCGAGCCGCAGATCGGCCCTGACCTCCACGTCGAACCGCGCGTCGGGGAACGGCTCCAGCCAGGGCACGTCGAGCGCGGGTACCAGCGGCGCTCCGGGATCGTCGCTCGGCGCCCCCAGCCCGGACGGCAGCGGACGCCGTCCGCGTCCCTCCAGCGCGGTCAGACACACGTTGGCCGCGATCCGGTACAGCCAGGTCCGCACCGAGGCGCGCGCCGGGTCGTACCGGTCGCGGGCTTTCCAGGCGCGCAGCAGAGTCTCCTGCACCAGATCCTCGGCCTCGTGGAACGAGCCCAGCATCCGGTAGCAGTACGCCACCAACTCACTCCGGTACGGCTCGAAATCCACCGGATCATCATGCCGCACACCGGCCTCGCGCGACCCGGGACGGAGCTTCGACAGAATCCGCCAGGCCTGAGCACCCCGCACCAGAGGACAGGCCCGGCTTGGGCCGTCCATCGATCCCCGGACGGGCCGACTGCACATCCTCGCTGCCCGCCGGCCTCGTCCACTCCGCCGGGCGCGGGGCCACCTGACGACCGAGGTCACCGGTGGCACCGGGGGCCACACCCCTGCCACAACGCGACCGGCGCGCCCACCCCGCAAGGGCGAACGCGCCGGTCGGCGACGGTGGTGCTCAGGGGCGCCGGACTAGTCGACGTCCACCGGACCGTCGTCCGACTTCCGGCCCTTGTTGGCGGGCAGCTGGAGCAGGCCGCTGCCGTTGCTCTCGCTCTCCCCGGAGCGGCGGCCGTCGGAGTCCTGGCCGCCCAGGTTCTGCCGGACCGAGTCGAGGATCGTCAGGCCCTGGGAGACCAGGCCGGCGGCGATCTCGCCGAGTCCGTCCGCGCCGTTGAGCACGTTGACGTTGGCCCCGGCGAGGCCGCCGGCGGCCTCCTTGACGATCTGCGGGAGCTGGTCGATCAGCATCCGGTCGAGCGCCACCCGGTCGTACGACGCGGCCGCCTCCGCCTGGATCTTCATCCGCTGCGCCTCGGCGGCGGCGAGGATCCTGACCCGCTCGGCCTCGGCCTCGGCGGGCTTCACGACCTCGGCGACCAGCTGCTGCTGGCGCAGCTTGGCCTGGCGCTGGGCCAGCTCCGTCTGGGCGTCGAGCACCTCCTGCTGGGCGTGCGCCTGTGCCAGCGGTCCGGCCTGCGCCGCCTGTGCCTGGGCACGGTCCACCTCGGCCGAGTACTCGGCCTTGACGATGGCGGTCTGGCGGGCGTACTCGGCCTGCTTGCGGGCCGCCGCCTGCTCCGCCTCGACCGAGGCCTGCGTGGCCTGGGCCTGGGCGATCTGGGCCTGCCGCTGGATGGCAGCCTTGTGCGGGGCGGACATCGCGTCGATGTAGCCGGTGTCGCCGTCGTCGATGGACTGAATCTGCAGTGAGTCGACGATCAGGCCGATCTTCGCCATCTCCGTCTTTGAGGTGTCCAGCACCTCGGCGGCGAGCTTCTGCCGCTCGGTGACGATCTCCTCGACCGTCATCGAGCCGATGATGGCCCGCAGGTGCCCGGCGAAGATCCGGCCGGTGAGCACCGACATCTGCTCCTGGTCGGAGAGGAACCGCTGGCCCGCGTTGATGATGCTTTCCTGGTCGTTGCCGACCTTGAAGGCGATGACCGCGCGCACGTGCAGCGCGATGCCCTGCCTGGTCACACAGGTCTCGGTGACCTCGGACTCACACATGGACAGTGTGAGGAACCGGACCTTCCGGAAGACCGGCACCACGAACTTCCCGTGCCCCGTGACCACTCGGAACGGCGCGCCCCCCAGTCCCCGCCTGCCCCCCGAGATCAGCATCGCCTCGTCGGGAGCGGGTACGCGGTATCCGAACATTCCTGTTACTCCTCAGCCGGCCTCGGCGCTGTCGCCGAGCGCGTCCAATGGATCCACCCACTCGATGACGCTTACCTCACGGCATCCCCGTGATTCGATCACGAGCACCGTCGCGCCGACGGGCAGGGGCTCCTCCGACCAGGCGAGGAACGTCTCCGAGCCGCCTCTGACCCGTACGAGGACTTCGCCGGGGCCGAGGGCACCGCGCGTTCCGATGAGCACCTTCCCCGTGCGGCCGATCACGGCCTCGTCCTGCGGCATCACCGGCCGTCCTCCTCATCCTGGCCTCACGATTCCGACGATAGACCTGTTCCGCGCGGGACCCAACGGCCGGGGAGGACCGTCCTGCGGAGCGGGAGGTTCCGGAAAGAGCCACGCGGGAGGCGGTCGGTGCGGGAGTCCCCCGGCGCGCCGCTCCGATCCGCGAGATGCCGGGCGACATGAAGGCAGATACGGCGTAAATGCCTCCAGGCTATGCGTAATTGCTCGCACGAGGGGCGCGGTGCACTGCCCGTATGGAGTGACCCGCAGGTGAGACGTGGCGGAGCCGTCACGTCTCACCTGCGGGTATCGGCGGTATCGGCGGCCGGCGGCGGGGTATCGGCGGGCATCTGCGGGCATCTGCGGGAGCAGGTCGGAATCGGATCGGAAGCGGTTGGCGGGTGCCCGCGGAAGCGGGCGGGGTGGTGTCGTGGACGGCGGTGAGGCCGGGCGACGCGGCGCGAGACGCGGTCGGCGGGGTGGTGCCGCGAAGGGGGAACAGTCAGATGCGGAGCAGCCCGCCGGCCCGGGGGACACGTCCGGGCCTCCGCCCGGCCTCGCCTTCGTCGTCGGGTTCGTGGTCGGGTTCGGGGTTCGGTCCGTGGTCGGGTTCGCGGTCGGGTCCGGGGTTCGGTCCGTCGTCGGGTTCGCGGTGGGGTCTGGGGTCTGGTCTGGGGTTCGGTCCGTGGTCGGGTTCGGGGGCTGGTCTGGGGTTCGGTCCGTGGTCGGGTCCGGGGGGTGGTCCGGGGCCCGGTCCGTCGTCGGGTTCCTGGTCGGGTTCGGGGGCCGGTCCGTCGTCAGTCCGCCGCGCGCAGCCCGAGCACCAGGTCGGCGAAGCGCTGCTCGACCGGGGCCAGGTCGGTCCGGGCCAGTTCCTGGGGCAGGATGACGATCCGGAGCTCGGGGGTCAGGGCGGGGTGGCGGCGGCAGGCCTCGATGAACGAGTCCACGATCAGGGCGGCCAGCTGGCCCCGGTCCAGGTCGGTGATCCGGGCCAGCCCGGAGCCGATCAGCGGGACGGCGACCGGCTTGAACAGGCCGTGCACCGCCACCGAGGCCCACAGGTTCTCCAGGCTCAGCCGCAGGTCGGCGTGGTTGGACCTGGCCACCAGGTCGTTGCCGAGTCGCGAATAGGCCGTGGCGAACACCCGCCGGCCGTCGACCGGCACCATCACGGTCGTGCCCACCGGGTAACGGACCCGCCGGCCCAGCGGCTTGGTCCGTACGGTCTCGGTGCCCACCGCCTTCACCGTGCGCAGCCCCGCCCGCAGCCGGTCGTCCAGCAGGCGGCGCCGCCCGGCGAACAGCCGGTCGACGAGCTGGCTCTGCAGGCTCTCGCGGCTGATCACCAGATCCTCGGCGGACTCCGTGTCGAAGGTGTCGGAGAACCCGATCACCAGGTTGGCGTCCACCTGGTCGAACAAGTCACCGCGCACCAGCACCACATCCGCCCGCTGGCCGGGCAACGGCACCCGGTGCCGGAGCAGTTCGGCCCCGTGCCGGGCGCGCAGCTCCGCGCGCAGCTCGTCGAGGACACGCGCGGCCTCGGCGTCGTCCGGATGCTCGTGGACGATCGACTCGGCGATCGGCAGGGCGAGTTCGGGACGCCCCAGATCGGTCTGCGCGCGGACCAGTTCACGACGGGCGGTGTCCAGGAGGGTGGTCAGGCGGCGTACGAAAGGCACCGCGAACCCCTCGCCGTTGACCTCGGCCAGCGGTCGGCCGCGCACCAGGGACAGCGCCTCGGCCAGCCGGTGCGCGGCGGTGGCCGGCGGTGCGAGCAGGGCCTCGCCGACGATGGCGGTGAACCTCGCGCTGTCCAGTTCCTCGGGCCGCAGCACCAGACGGTAGGCGGTCTCCGGGCCCTGCACGGTGACCTGCTGCTCGGTGCACAGGACCTGCGTGCCCACGCTGTCCTGGCCGGGGGCCAGTGCCCGCCGCAGCTCCAGGACCCGTTTCTGGACCTCGTTGCGGTTGCGCTGGTCCAGGTGGCGGGGCTCGTCCGCGAGTCCCCACACGTCGCGGCGCAGCTGCCGTACCGGCACCGCCTCGCCCGCGGCCGCCACCAGGCGGACCAGCAGCCGTGTCGTCAGAGGCGTCAGCCGGACCGGAACCCCGTCGACTTCGAGCTGGACCGGGCCCAGCACCTTCACCCGGATACGTGCTCTCCCACCGGCCATCCGCGTCGCCCCCCGGCGGTTCCACGTCACTCTGCGTCAGATCCAGTGACCGAAAGGTTATCATGATGCCCTGGGGAGTCCATGAGTTCGGGTGATCCCGCCGGTCTGGACCCGATACGGCCTCCGGACACCTTCCGGCCCGGTATCATCCGCCCCCTTCCGCGCCGCCCCGTCCTGCGCGCCCTTCAGCGCGGTCTTCCGTGCCCTCTTCCGCGCCCGCGGCTGCCGCGGGGCGCGCGGCGCGCCCGGCAGGCCTTCGTGCGGGACACGATGGTGGCGTTCGGCGGGCTGTCCGCCGTCTCCCAGGTCGTCGGCCCCTTCGTGCCGCACAGCGCCTCGGGCGCCGTCGTCGGGCTGTCGGTGGGGGCCTGCCTGGGCTGGGGGCTGCTGCGGTCCCGTCCGGTGACCCGGGTACGGCAGGTGTTCCGGCGGCCCGACATGACGGTGGTCGTCGAGGCGGGCGACGTGTTCGACCAGCCGGCCCATCTCGTCGTCGGGTTCTGCGACACCTTCGACACCCTCTCGGCCGGCGGCCGGCTCATCAACGCCGGCAGCGTGCAGGCGCAACTGCTGGACCGCCGCTACGGCGGCGACGTGCGCCGGCTGGACGCGGAGCTGGTCGCGGCGCTCGCCGCGGCCGGGCCGGTCGCGCGGGAGGAGCGGGCGGACAAGCCGCTCGGGAAGCTCGACCGTTACCCGGTCGGCACGGTGGCCGTGCTGGGCACCCGGCCGCGGCTGGTGTTCGGCGTGGCCTACAGCCGGATCGGCAACGACTACGTGGCCGCCTCCGGCGTGGAGGATCTGTGGCGGGGCCTGGGCGGACTGTGGGACGCGCTGCGCGCGCACGCCCAACTGGAGGCGGTGGCCATGCCTTTGGTCGGCTCGGGGCTGGCACGGCTCGGCCACCTCGACCGGGACAGCCTGCTCCGGCTGATCCTGATGTCCTTCGTGGCCCGCTCCCGGGAGGGTGCGATCTGCCGTGAACTGCGCGTGATCATAAGGCCCGAGGAACTGGACGGCGTCGACATGCGCGAACTGGCCGCGTTCCTGGCCGCGTTGGCGTCGGGCCCGGAGCGGTAGCTCATGTGTATGCATGCACATGTCGGCCACCGCCCCGTCCCTCGGCCTCCGCCCTTTGCTCGATGTGCGTCAGGCCAGTCGGCGGTAGGCCGCCAGATTCTCGAAGTGCGAGGTGTCCCGCCAGTCCGGCCGGGTGTCGTCGAGGTCGCACTCGGCGCCCTTGAGCCGTTCGACGATCTTCGAGATGGCGGTCTCGGAGCCGTCGAAGCGGATCACGTTGCGGCCCCCGAGGTCCGCGGCCGGCCGCACCTGGCCGACCTCCACGATGATCGTCCGCTCCGGATAGGCCATCAGCGCCATGCCGAGCTCGATCAGCACGTTCTGGCGGGGCTGGCCGGTCAGCCGGGTCTCGTACGAGGGTTCGTTGTCGCCCAGCAGGTGCGGATGGAGCTTGGCGACGTCGTCCGGGGTGAGCAGCACGAGCGCCGCCTGTGCCTGGGACAGCGCCTTCTCGATGACCTCGCCGAGGAACGGCGCGGTCCCCCCGGTGGCCCGTACCAGCCGCTCCCATTCCAGCGGGCGCAGGTCGAGCCGGCGCAGCAGCCCGAACATGGCCGTGCGGACCTCCTCGTCGCGGCCGTGCACCACGAAGACGCTGCGCCCGCGGGCGTGTTCCGCGCGCGCCTGGGCCGCTCGCGCCGCCTCCTGCTCGGCGGACCGCTGGTCCTGCTGCGGGGTGTTGTGGACGTTGTAGCCGAAGCCGCTGTTCCGGCCGCCGAGGATGTTCTGGCTGTTCTCGCCGAAGGTGTGGCCCTGGCTCATGGTCACTGTCCCGCCTTTCCTGAGGAACCGCCCTCTGGCGGCTGGAAGTTGTACCCGAAACCGCTGTTCACGCCGCCGAGGATGTTCTGGCTGTTGTCGCCCAGCAGGATGTTGGTCTGCGCGCGGTCGTGCTCGACGAGGTCCACGTCGTGCTCGTCGAGGAACGCGCGGATGTTGTGCAGCAGCCGGCGCTCGACGACCTGCATGTACTTCACCGCGTCGGACTGCTGGAAGAAGTGGTGGTACGTGTCGCTGGTGGCCAGTTCCCTGACGCTCGCCAGCGCGCCGCAGTTGAGCCAGCGGTTGACGTAACGGCCCAGCCGGAACTCGCTGGTGTCCGCCGCCCGGTCCGACTTCAGCACCGCGGCGGTGGCCCGCCTGGCCCTCCAGACCCGCCAGGGCTGGATCCACCGGACCGCCCACGACGGCAGGAACCGCTCCGGGACCAGCCACAGCGGCCACAGCCACAGCGCCACCCACCAGCGCAGCAGGGCCGTGCCCATGTCCCACGCCACCCGCACCGCCAGCCGCCGGTCGACGGCGGCGGGCAGCTGGTCCACGAGGTGGTAGTCCTCCACGAGCGGCCCGAGCACATAGGTGTAGAACTCGGTGTGCAGGGTGTTGCCCTTGATGTCGAACCCCACGAAGACCGAGGTCACCAGCTCCTCGTTCCAGGACCCGACGCGCACGCACAGGTATTCGCGGGCCGCGTCGTAGTCCTCCCGCCAGTGGATGGCGGGCAGGTCGTCCACGCTGGGCAGCTGGGACCAGCCGGCGCCCTTGGAGCGGTCGTCGGTGCGGATCGCGGTGGTGTAGCGGCGCTGCTCGACGGTCAGCCCCTCGATCCGCTCGTCGGTGCGGGCCTCGTCGCGCAGGTCGGCGGTGAGCCGGGCGGCGACCTGGCTGGTGATCTCGCGCACGGTGAACGGGACGACCTGCCTGCGCTCGACGGTGTCGAGGTCGGGCGGTGAACCGTCCGCGCTCTTGCGTGCCATGATCTGGGTCTTCGGGGCGCCGAGCAGCAACTGCGCGTTGGACCAGTCGCGCAGCGGCAGGCCCGCGCCGACGAAGGGCCGGTAGCCGCCGTAGAAGACCAGCCCGCTGCGGCCGGCCTGCTCGTGGTCGATCTTCCGGGCGAGTGCGGCGGTCAGCTTCGCGTGCGACGGGCAGGCACCGTCGAAGCCACCGTCCGGGCCGGTCTCCCGCACCCGGGTCATCAGGATGTGCAGGGTGGCGATCCGGCGCAGGTACGCCGCCGCCCACGGCACCCAGCACAGCAGGACGACACCGAGGAACGGATTGAGCACCCCGTTGGTGAGAAGCAGGAAGACCGCGAAGTCCACGCCGGCCGCGGCCCCCCACTGGATGCGGCGCAGCCGGCGGGCGGCGAGGGCGTGGGCGAGGACCGACACGGCGTCGTAGCCGTAGGAGGGCGCGACGACCCGGAAACGCCGGTGGAGCAGTTCCCGGATGACGGCGCGCCGGTAGCCGGGATCGAGGTAGGTGCCCGCGGACAGCAGCCGGGTGGCCCTGGTCCGCGCGTAGGCACGCTGTCCCGGCGGCTCCTGCGGTGCCGGGCCGGGCGGACGGGGGTCGAGTACGTGTGTGGCCATGGTGGTTCAGCGCTCCGCTCGTGCGGGCGCACCCTGCGGCACGCCCCGGTGGGTGTCAGCCGGTCTGGGTCGCCGTGCCGCTGGTGATCACGCCGTCCTGGACGGTGTAGGTGGCGTCGTACGTCCGCGTCGTGCCGTCCGTCTGCAGGGCATCGAGGGTCACCTGCACCTCGGTGCCGGTCACGGACACGATGTCGACGGTGTCCTGCGCGGTGGTGGCGTAACCTGAGACGAAGCTGTCGTAGCTGGAGTCCAGGTTCTTGCCGCCGAGGTCCCAGGCGGTCTGGTAGTCGTGGGCGGAGATCGCCGCGAAGTAGGCGGTGACGACGTCGCCCGGTCCGCCGCTCGCGCTCGCGTCCGGGGTGCCGGTGGCGGTGTCCGTCGGGTAGGTGTAGTCGTCGGTCGCGGTCGCCTCGGGGGTGCCGGTGTTGTCGTACGGCCATGCGGAGTCGGTCGTCGGGTCCGGGGACGCCGGCTGGTCGGCCGTGCCGTCGCTGTCCGAGCCCGTGCTGCCCGAGCCGAAGAGGCCCGAGCCGGACAACCCCGACCCCGACGAGTCCGACGATCCCGACGACCCGGACGACCCACCGGTCAGGCCGCCGATCAGGGTCAGGAGCACGGCCAACAGCAGGGGCGTGGCGATGACCACGAGCCCCCAGGTGCGGGCGGGGCCGTTCGGCGGTATCAGTCCCGGGGCCCGGTAGGAGGGTGGTGCGCGGTGGGCGGACAGCGGGTCGGGACGCTCGGCGTGCGGCGTCAGCCCTGGGTCGGTCATGGGGTTCTCCAGCGGTCACGGCAGTGCACCGCACCCGCCCCCGGCCGCGGGGCCGGACGGTGAACAACGGGGCGCGGCAGTGAGGTTGATGCCTCCGATGCGACCAGCGCCGTCGCTTCCGTGACCAGAACCGAGCTGCTTCCGATCCGCTTCCGGCCCGCTCCAGGGCCCTCCCGGCCGCCGGATCCGCCGCCTGCGCCCCAGACATGAGAGAACTCCCCGCCCGCCCCCGTGGCAACACCGGATCCGGCCACGGCAACCACAGACAGGTCAGGGACATCGGGCGGTGAGGGCCGGGGGAGGGGGAGGGCTCAGGAACCGGCCGATGCCGGTCCGCCGGCCCGGTCCTTCCGGCAGGAGCGGCGTTGCTGTTTCCAGGCGGCCCCGAGCGGCCGGAGCGGCGTTGCTGTTTCCAGGCGGCCCCGAGCGGCCGGAGCTCCGGGGCACCGGGGGTGGTGCGCGAGCGGCTCCGGTGCGGTGGGGGAGTGCGGCGACGGCGGGCAGCTGGTCGAGAGCTCCGCGACGACGTCCGCGCACCGGCCGCGGCCGGCGGATGCGGGGCCCCGCGCGGTAGGGCCGGGCGGCCGTGGGGCAGCATCTGCTCAGTCGCCGCCTGCCTTGTGAGGGTTCATCATGCGTTCTGTCGATCGTGCCGTGCCGCCCGTCCTGCTCGCCTGCCTGCTGCTGTCGGGCTGTTCCTCGCTCGGAACCCCGACGTCCACCACGACCCGGAGCCCGGCGGCGGGGGCGCCGCGATCGGCGGCGCCCGCCTCCGGGAAGGCGATCGCGGTGGGCGCGGGTCCGCAGCGGCACTACGTGGTACAGCAGCAGCCGGCCGCGGGCAGCTGCCACTACCGCTACGAGCACGGGGAGCCGCTGGAGGACCCCGCCTGCACGCCGGGCGCGATATCGCCCGCGGTGACGCAGGCGAACCTGAAGTCGACGATATGCCGCAAGGGCGGCTACACCTCCGGCGTGCGTCCCTCCGCGTACGTGACGGGCAAGGAGAAGAAGCTCGACGCCGCGTCGTACGGCTACACCGGCTCCATGTCGGACGCCGAGTACGACCACCTGATAAGCCTTCAGCTGGGCGGTGACCCCAACGACCCGCGCAACCTGTGGGTGGAGCCGGCCGACCCGGGCCACAAGAAGGGAGCCGGGGTGAACAACAAGAAGGACCCGGTGGAGACGAAGCTGCACACCGCGGTCTGCGCCGGCAAGGTCACCCTCGCCGCCGCACAGCAGGCCATCGTCACCGACTGGACCACCGCCCTCACCCGCCTCGGCCTCGACTGACCGCCGCCGCGCGGGCGCCGGGAGCGGGTACCGCCTCCGCCGGAGCACCGACGAAGGCGGTACAGCCGACGGGCAGGGACTGTGCGGGGCGGTGCCTGCGGCGGGCGGACGGTGCCTGCGGCGGACGGTGTCTGCGGCGGGTGGTGCTTGCGGCGGGCAGTGACTGCGTCGCCCGGCCGACCGCAGTCCCCCGCCCCGCCACCGCCCGCGGCCGCGCTGCGAGCGGCGCGCTCCGGATCGTCCCGGCCATCTCGCGGCGGGGCGGCGACGACCGCCCGGTCGTCGCCGCCGATGCCGGCAGGGGGGGCGGACCCGCCGTCCGCCGGAGCGCGCTGCGCCAAGTGTCAGGACGGCGGCTGGAGTACCGCGTCGATGACGTAGACGGTGGCGTTCGCGGCCTCGATGTTGCCGCAGACGATGTTCGCCTTGCCGTTGACCTTGAAGTCGGTGCCCGAGCCCGACGTGGTCAGCTTGCTGCCTTCCAGCGTCGTGAAGGAGCCGTGGGAGAGCTGGTTCGGAGTGATCCGCTGGTCCACGACGTGGTAGGTCAGCACCTTCTTCAACTGCCCCTGGTTGGCGAGGAGCGACGACAGCTGCGACGCGGTCATCCCCTGGAACGCCTTGTTGTTGGGGGCGAAGACGGTGATGTTTCGCTTCCCGTCGAGGGTGCCGTTCAGCTGCGCCCTGACCGCGGCGGAGACCAGGTTGCTGAGCTGCGGATACGCGGCCGCGGCCTCCACGACCTTGTCCCTGATCGTGCTGGCCTTCTGGGCGAGCCCCGCACAGCCGGGACCGAAGGTGCCCGACGGACTGGGAGACGCGTCCTGTGCCTGGCTCTGCGGCGCTGTACCACCCAGCGCCAGGGGGACGGCGACCAGGGCTGCCGCCGTGGCCTTTGCTGTGCGCGTGCGCATGCGAGTGAAGTTCATCGCAACCTTCCTCCCGTGGAGGTATGAACACTGCGGGGGTCTGGACTGCGGAATTCTTCGTTTCCGGGACGAGGACGGGGCGGCTGCAGCGCCATGGTCTCGGGGCATCGTCACCCGGCCACTCAACGAGCGTACCCAGCGGTAGCCGATACCCGCATCCGGGAGCCCGGCCGCGGCGAACGCCGGCTGCCGGGTGGCGGCCCGAGCTGCTGTGTGCTGCCGCTGTCCACTCGGC
Organism: Streptomyces shenzhenensis; assembly: GCF_021462265.1. Classification (GTDB taxonomy): domain Bacteria; phylum Actinomycetota; class Actinomycetes; order Streptomycetales; family Streptomycetaceae; genus Streptomyces; species Streptomyces shenzhenensis. Next base: position 146,518 of record NZ_JAJONF010000003.1, read on the forward strand.
GGTGCCCCGCGGGCGAACCATCACGCCGCCGCGACGCCGACGCGCCCGCACGCCCCCGCTGTCCGCCCCTCCGCCGGCTCGCGCGGCGCCCCGCGCTCGGTCCGTCTTTCTCCGACGACCCCGAAACCCACTTCGAAAGTGTAGCGATCATGACAATTCCGGGTAAGCATGCCGACATGCCTCCACGCCGATTACGCCGATCACGTTCGGGAAGCCGTCGATCACGTCCGGGCGCCCGACGCCTCACCGGACGCCTCACCGCGATCGTCGCCGTCGCGGTGCTGGTGCTGGCGGGCTGTGACAGCGGCGGCACCCCGCACCCGGCCGACGGCCGGCAGCAGCTGACCGTGGCGGCGCTGCCGCTCACCGACTCCGCCGCCCTCTATCTCGCCCGGGACCGCGGGCTGTTCGCCAAAGAGGGCCTGGACGTGCGCATCCAGCCCGTGCAGCAGAGCATCCAGGCGCTGCCCGCGCTGCTCAAGGGCCAGGTGGACGTCATCGCGAGCGCGAACTACGTCACCTACCTCCAGGCGTACGCGAAGGGCACCCTGGACCTGCGCATTCTCGCCGAGGGCGTGCGGATCGCCCCGCACATGATGGATGTCCTCGTGCCCAAGGACTCCGCCCTGAAGTCGCCCGCCGACCTCGCAGGCAAGAAGGTCGCCGTCGCCGTCCTGAACAACGTCCAGTCCCTGACCCTGAACGCGATCCTCGACGCCCGGCACGCCGGCCGGCCCGTCTACCGGCAGATCCTGTTTCCGCAGATGGGCGCCGCCCTGCAGCGGAGCCAGGTGGACGCCGTCCACGCGGTCGAGCCCTTCGACACGGCCATCCAGGGCGAACTGGGCGCGAGGGTGCTGCTCGACGGCGGTTCCGGACCCGCCAACGGCCTGCCCGCCAGCGGGTACGTCACCACGGCCGCCTTCGTGAAGAAGAACCCGAAGGCGGCGGCGGGCTTCCGGCGTGCCGTCGAGGCGGCGTCCAAGCTGGCCGCCGGGAACCCGGCGGCGGTACGCGCCGAACTGCCCAAGTACGCCAAGGTGACCGCGGACCAGGCCGCGTCGATCCACCTGCCGGCCTATCCGCCGACCGCCGATCCGGCCGCCCTGCGCCGGCTCGTCCGGCTCATGCGCACCCAGGGACTGCTGACGAAGGACTTCGACCCCGCGCCCCTGCTGGTGAGATGACCCGGCGTCAGGAGCTGCTGCTGGGGCTGCTCGGCGCGGCGGCGGCCTTCGGGATCTGTGAGGGGGTGGCCCGGGCCGGGATCGTCCGGCGCAGCTATCTGCCGCCCGCGTCCGAAGTCGTCTTCCGCGCCGTGCGGTTGGCGGGGGACCCGGCCTTCCTCGACGGGATCGGGGTGACCCTGCGGGCGTGGGCGCTCGGCCTCGGGCTCGCCTGCGCGCTCGCCGTGCCGCTGGGGCTGCTGCTGGGCACGGTGCCGGTGGTGGAGGCCGCCGTACGGGCCGTGATCGAGTTCCTGCGGCCCCTGCCGTCCGTCGCGCTGATCCCGCTGGTGTCCCTGCTGCTCGGGTCCGGCACCCGGACGGAGGTGACCCTGATCGCGTACGCCTCGCTGTGGCCGGTGCTGTTCAACACCGTCTACGGCCTCGGCGAGACCGACCCGCTGGCCAGGGACACCCTGCGCGCCTTCGGGTTCGGCCGGCTCGCGGTGCTGCTGCGGGTGGACCTCCCGGCCACCGCCCCGTTCATCGCCGCCGGCGTGCGGATCTCGGCCGCGGTCGCCCTGATCCTCGCCGTCGCGACGGAGATCCTCGCCGGCTTCGGCCAGGGCCTCGGCATCTTCATCGCCCAGGCCCAGTTCGAGACGGACGGCACGCGGGACGTGCTGGCCGGGGTGGTGTGGGCGGGCGGCCTCGGACTGGTGATCAACGCCGCACTGGTCGGCGCCGAACGCCGGTTGTTCGCCTGGGCCCACGAACCCCGCGCGCAGGCGGGTAAGCCGGAGCGGAGCCGCCGCCCATGACACAGCCGCAGCCGAACCAGCCACCGGAGCCGCACCCGAACAAGCCGCCGCAGCCGGCCCCGGCCCCGCAACCGCAGTCGGCCACGCAGCCGCAGCCGCAGCCGCAGCCGCAGCCGGACTCGGCCCCGGAGCTGCAGCCGGAGCCGGAGCCGCAGCCGGACCCGGACCAGCCGCCGCAGCCGCAGTCGGCCACACAGCCGGACCCGGACCCGGACCCGCAGCCGGACCCGGACCAGCCGCAGTCGGCCACACAGCCGGACCCGGACCCGCAGCCGGACCCGGACCCGCAGCCGGACCCGGACCAGCCGCCGCAGCCGCAGTCGGCCCCGCAGCCGCAGCCGGACCAGCAACCGCAACCACAGCCGCCCGGCCGACATCCCGGAGCCGCCGCCCCCACCCCGCCCCACCCCACGGCCGTGCCCTTCCTGCTGCGCTGGGTGGTGTTCCTCGGTGCCGTCGTCTGCTGGGAGTTGGGGGCCCGGACCCGGCACAGCGTGTACTTCCCGCCGCCGCTGCGGATCGTCCGGCACGCCCGCGACCTCTGGTTCTCCGGCCCCGCCACCCGTCTGTTCCTCACCTCGGACGCCGTCGGCACCATCCTGCCGAGCCTGGGGCGGATGGCGGCCGGGTTCACGCTCGCCGCCGTCGCCGGGATCGCCCTCGGAATCGCGGTGGGCCGTTCACGCCGGGCGTACGCGCTGTGCAACCCGGTGCTCCAATTCGCGCGGGCCGTGCCGCCGCCCGCGCTGGTGCCGGTGTTCGTCGTCGTCTTCGACGTCGGTACGCCCATGCAGGTGGCGTCGATCGTGTTCGGCGCCGTGTGGCCGGTGCTGGTCAACTCGGCCGAGGGCGCCCGTGCCACCGACCCGCTCCGGCTCCAGGTGGCGGCCGTGCTGCGGCTCACCGCACCCGAGCGGCTGTGGTTCCTGATCCTGCCGTCGGCGCTGCCGCGGATCTTCGCGGGGCTGAGGCTCAGCCTGTCGCTGTGCCTGATCCTGATGGTGTTCTCGGAACTGCTGCCGGGCAGTGCCGACGGCATCGGGTTCACGCTCACCGACGCCCAGACGCGCTCCGACCTGCTCACGGTGTGGTCGGCGCTGCTGCTGCTCGGCGTACTCGGCTGGCTCCTCAACACCGGCCTGCTGGCGGTCGAGAAACGGCTCCTCGGCCCGGGAACGCCCGCGGCGTCGACCAAAGGGAGGACCGCATGACGAACGCCACGACGGTACGCGAGGCGGTCGTACGATTCCTGCGCGACACCGGCATGACCACGGTCTTCGGCAATCCGGGCTCCACGGAGCTGCGGATGTTCCGTGACTGGCCGGACGACTTCACCTACGTGCTGGGTCTGCAGGAGTCCGTCGCCGTCGGCATGGCGGCCGGACACGCGCTCGGCACCCGGCGGGCCGCGTTCGTCTCCCTGCACTCGGCCGGCGGCGTGGGGCACGCGCTCGGCGCGGTGTTCAACGCCTTCCGCGACCGGGTCCCGTTGGTGATCGTGGCGGGTCAGCAGGCACGCTCGCTGATCCAGCTGCGGCCGTTCCTGGGCGCTGACGAACCGGCCCTGTTCCCGCGCCCGTACGTGAAGTACGCGCGCCAGCCGGAGCGGGCCGAGGACGTGCCGGCCGTGCTCGCCGAGGCGTACCGGCTGGCGATGACGCCGCCACGCGGACCGGCGTTCGTGTCGGTGCCCGAGGACGACTGGGACCGGCCCGCCGAGCCCGTCGCGCCCCGCACGCTGTACTCGGAGTTCACGGCCGCCCCGGCGGCTCTGGCCGCGCTCGCCGCCCGGCTGGAGAACTGCGCACGCCCGGCGCTCGTCGTCGGTCCGGGCGTGGCCGACGAGGACGCCCAGGAACCGGTCCGCGCGCTGGCCGAGCGGATCCGGGCCGGGGTGTGGATCAGCCCGCTCTCCGGCCGTTCCGGCTTCCCCGAGCCGCACCCCCTCTTCCAGGGCTTCCTGCCACCGGTCGCCCGTCAACTCGCCGAGCGCCTCGCCCCGTACGACCTGGTCGTCGCCCTCGGCGCCCCGCTGTTCACCTACCACGTGGCGGACGGCGGCCCGCCGCTCGCGCCCGGCACCGAGCTGTTCCACCTGGACTGCGACCCCGCCCAGGCCGCCTGGCTGCCCACCGGCACCAGCATCGTCACCACCCTGCGGCCCGCGCTGACCCAGCTCCTCGGACTGCTGCGGGAACCCCACCGCGCCCCGCCACCGCCGCGTCCGGCCCCGCCCCCGGCCGGCGCCGCGGGACACATCACCCCGGAACTGGTCTTCGACCTCCTGCACACCCGGCTGCCACGTGACCGCGTCCTCGTCGAGGAGGCCCCGAGCCACCGCGACACGCTGCACGCGCGCGTGCCCATCGCGTCGAGCGGCGGCTTCCTCACGACGGGCAGCGGGGCACTCGGCTGGGGCCTGCCCCTCGCGGTGGGGCGGGCCCTCGCCGACCGGCGCCGGGTGGTGTGCGTGGTCGGGGACGGCTCGGCGCTGTACGCGGTGCAGGCGCTGTGGACCGCGGCCCGCCATACCGCACCGGTCACCTACGTCCTGCTGGACAACGGCGGTTACGCGGCCGTCCGCGCGCTGGGCCGCCGCATCGGCGTCGCACCCGTCCCCGGCACGCACATCGCGGGCATCGACTTCCCGGCCCTCGCCGAATCCCTCGGCTGCCCCGCGGCCCGCGCGGAGCACCCCGGGGAACTGCCTGCCGCCCTGGACCACGCCCTGGACCGCGGTGACGACGCCGGCCCCTTCCTCCTGCACCTCGCGATGACCGACGGCGCGGACACCCTCTACGAGCCCTGGGCCCGGTGAGGAGATGCTGCGTCTCGACTCCGTCAGCCGGCACTTCGGCGACCAGCACGTCCTGGACGACATCACCCTGACCGTGCCCGACGGCCAGCTCCTCAGCGTGGTCGGCCCCTCCGGGTGCGGCAAGTCCACCCTGCTGCGCACCATCGCCGGCCTGCTGCCCGCACAGCAGGGCGCCGTCACGGTCGACGGCACCCCGGTCACCGGCGTCCCGGAACGGCTCGCGGTCGTCTTCCAGGAGTACGGCCGCTCCCTCCTGCCCTGGCTCACCGTCTGCGACAACGTGGCCCTGCCGCTGCGCCGCCGTGGCCTGCCCCGCGCCGCCCGCCGCGCCGAGGCCGAGACGATCCTCGAACGGGTCGGCCTGCCCGGCGCCGCCCGCCGTCACCCCCGGGAACTCTCGGGCGGCATGCAGCAACGCGTCGCCATCGCCCGCGCCCTGGTCTGCCGGCCGTCCCTCCTCCTCATGGACGAGCCCTTCGGTTCTCTGGACGCGGGCACCCGTGAGGACCTCGAGGACCTTCTCCTGGAAGTCCACCGCACCGACGACACGACCATCGTCTTCGTCACCCACGACATCGACGAGAGCGTGTACGTCGGCGACCGCGTCGTCGTCCTCTCCCCGGGCCCGGGCTCCCGCATCATCCGTGACCTCCCGGTCCCCCTGCCCCGCGACCGCGACCAGCTCACCACGCGCGGCTCTGCCACGTTCGTGTCACTGCGCACGGAGGTGGGCCGGGCGGTGCGAGGCGCTCCGCGGTGAGAGCGCTTCGCGGGGAGGGCCGCAGCCACCAGGGCGAAGCGCCGCGCGCCGACCCCGCACGGCCGACCCCGGACGGCCGCCCGGCGCAGGGTGCCCGCCGTGGCGGTGCCCCACGGCCGGGGTGTTCGCTGTGCGCGGGACCTACGAACGTACGGCGGCGAACGCCTGGTCGACGAGGTTCGTCAACGGGCGGGCGCCCTCGGCCTCGGTCCACGCCACCGCCGCGACGTCGAGACAGCTCAGGGCTGCCGAGACCAGCGCGCGCGCCGCCAGGGCCTCGGCCTGCGGCTGTCCGGAGTCTCGTAGGCGCTTCTCGACGTGCGGAACCAGTATCTGCTGCCAGCGCAGATGCTTGTCGAGCATGGCCGTGCGCAGCGAGGCGGTGGTGGCGAGCATCTTCGCTCGCCGCAAGCCGAGTTCGTCCTCTTCCAGCGAGTCGACGCACACCTCGAGCGCGTGCCGTAGCGCGGTCCACGGGTCCTCGTCGGCCGGTCGGAGTTCCAACGCCGCCGCGACATCGTGGCCGAGTTCGACGAGCCCGCCGATCACCATGTCTTCCTTGGTGTCGAAGTACCGGAACAGGCTCCGGCCGGACATGCCGACCGCGGCCGCGACCTGTTTGACCGTCGTCGCCTCGAAACCCTGAGCAAGGAACAGCTGCATCGCCTTGGCCGCGATCTCGGCGCGGACCGCTCGCCGTGCGACGTCGCGCATGCCACCGGGTTCCGTCGTTGCCGCCGTGTCCGCCATCCCAGCAGCGTAACGCGCCACGTTTGTCAGTCGCTGCCATGCCCTCGCCCGACCGGACGGGCCCTGATCCCCACTCCATCGCCTCCGAATGACATGCTTGTCACCCGATGACAACTATGCCTATGGTTGCCAGGCGACGAGAGGAGACTCGGATGGACATCGACTTCCACGAGGACGACGCCCCGGCGTGGGTGGAACTGAACACGCCCGACCCCGAGGTGAGCACGCGTTTCTACGGGCAGCTGTTCGGCTGGACCTTCGCCGGCGGCCTCGGCGCGCGACCGCAGTCGCAGTTGGCCGAGCTGGCTGGGCGACCGGCCGCCGCCGTCACCGCGACGCCGGGTGCCCAGCTCGGTTCCTGGACCACGTTCGTCAAGGTGGCCGACGCCGCAAAGGCCGTCGAGAGGATCGCCGCGGCCGGCGGAAGCGTGCTGACCGGGCCCCTGGCACTGGGGGCGGCGGGGCGATCGGCCGAGGTGGCCGACCACGCCGGGACCCGGTTCGGGCTGTGGGAGGCCGGCGGGCATCACGGGTTCGGTGTCGCGGACGAGCCCGGCGCCTTCCACGGCGGTGAGCTGATCACCGACGGTGTCGACGCTTCCGCGGCGTTCTACGGTCAGGTCTTCGGCTGGACGCTCGGCGAGCCCTACGGCCCCTTGAACCGCCGGGACTGGCGGCTCGGCGGCCGGAGCGTCTCGGTGCTGCTGCCGCGGCCGGCGGCCATGCCGGCCGGGATACCGCCGTACTGGGACGCGTACTTCACGGTGGCCGACGCCGCGCGGACGGCCGACGCCGCCGTCCGCCTCGGTGCCACCGCGCTGATGCCGGCCACCGCGACCGACCACGGCGTCATCGCCGTCCTCGCCGACCCCACCGGAGCGGTGTTCACCGTCCTGGCCCCCGCGCCCCACTGACCCGGCGGCACCCACCACCAAGGAGGACGTCATGTCCGTCAACGGCAAGGCCGGCATCGTCACCGGTGCCGGTTCCGGCCTGGGCGAGGCGGGAGCCAAGCGGCTGGCCCGCGAGGGCGCGCAGATCATCGTCGTGGACCGCGACACCGCCGCCGCCGAACGAGTCACCAAGGAGATCGCCGCCGCGGGCGGGCAGGCCACCGCGTTCACGGCGGACATCTCCAGCTTCCAGGCAGCCGAGGAACTCGTCGCGTTCGCGGTGCGCACCTACGGCCGCCTGGACCTCGCCTTCAACAACGCGGGCATCACTCCCGCGCTGACCGACACGCACGAGGTCGACCCGCAGGACTGGCTGGACGTCATCGGGATCAACCTGACCGGCACGTTCTTCTGCATGAAGGCCGAACTGGCCCACTTCGTCCAGAGCGGCGGCGGCGCCATCCTCAACATGGCCTCCACCGCCGGTGTCATGGCCCATGCGGGACGCCCCGCCTACGCGGCCTCCAAACACGGGATCATCGGTCTGACCCGCAGTGCCGCCGTCGAGTACGCCCGGCGGGGCATCCGGGTCAACGCGATCGCGCCCGGCCCGGTCGACGCCCCGTCGGCGCGGGCCCTGCCTCCGGAGGTGCGCGAGGTCATCGCCGACAAGACCGCGATGAAGCGCCCCGGCACCGTGGAGGAGGTCGCGGCCGTCGCGGCCTTCCTGCTGTCGGACGAGGCGTCCTTCGTCACCGGCTCTGTCTACGAGGTCAACGGCGGCCAGACCCAGTTGTGACCGCCCCACCGCCGAAGCGCCCGCCGAGGAGTTCTGGCGAGGGTGGAGTCAGTGAGTGCGCTGGACAACCGCCCCGGGAGCGGGGTTGGGTGACGACGGCGCTGAGGCCAGGGCTCCCGGCCCTCGGCGCAGCCGGCATTGCCGCCGCATCCGCATCAGACCCCAGACGGAGGCATCCGCACGATGATGGGCACCGGACCCGTGGGCCTGCTGCACGTGGTGATCGTCTACGAGCGCCCTTCGGCGCACCGGGTGGTCTGCCACGCCCGCAGCGTCAGCCTGGATCGGGGGGTCTTCCTCGGCGATTCGGTGCTCCCGGTGGACAGCCCGCCGGGAGCCGTGACGGCCCCGGCCCGGGTGGTCCGCATGCACCGGCAGCCGGTCGGGGAGTTCACCGAGTTGCCCCCTGTCTGGAGTGCTGTCGTCGAGATCGAGGGCCCGGACCTGTCCTGGGTGCGGCTTGAGGCGAAGCTCCGGACGGTCCCGCCGGCAACCGGCACGGAGCAGGGACAGCCGGTCTCCGCGGAACCGCAGCCGGCAACGTCGACCCCCTCCGTCTCGACCGGTCCGCCGGCTTCCCGCCCCCCGACATGAACGAGAGGCTGAAAGCACCGCTTCAGGAGCGGGGCCGGGCGATCACAGGCGTCACCTGACCACTGCCTGCCCTGGGGCGGCGTGGAGGCGTGGGGCCGCACGTACCCGGCGAACCCTGATCCCCCGCGAGTCCCCGTCCGTTCCGGCACAGGAGTGGCACGACACCTCGCGGCGTCACCAGGACTCGGCTTGCACGAACAGCGCGATCACCTCCGCGAAGAACCAGACGGAGAACACCAGGCACGCAAGCCACAGACCCCACAAGCCCCAGCGGACCTCTCGTCGTACGCGCATGAGCGGATCATCCCCCCTCGCGGTCCTGGCCTGTCAACGGCACGCTCCTCCCACCACTCATTTCCGCTTCCCCCCGGTCGGCATGTCCTTCTCGTACTCGCCGGGGTCGGTCGCCATATGCACAGCCGATCGGGCCGGTTCGGCCGAGGAAGGCCGACGGCAGGCCAACAGCCTGGTGATCACGGCGGCTCGGGTGCCCGGAAACACGTGCTGACATGGTCGTACGGCCGCCCGGCGAAGCGGCGGCGGGTCTCGCTGGTGACGGCGTCCGAACGGGGTTCACCACGTGATCGGGTATGGGAGCGGGACACCGATGCCAGTAGCGTGCCGGCCGGCAGCGCGAGGCTGACCCCCGCAGCCGACGTGTTCGCGCTCGGCAGCCTGCTCTTCTTCGCGGCGACCGGCGCGTCACCCTTCGGTCAGGGCTCCGGCCTCGACGTGCTCTATCGCATCGTGCACAGCGAGCCCGATTTCACCTTGCTGAACGAGCTCGATCCGGCCCTGGCGGCCATGGTCGCCGCCTGCCTCCACAAGTCCCCTTCCGCCCGGCCCACCGCGGCGGATCTGCTCGAACGCGCCGCGGCAGGCCCCGAGCCCGGTGGCGCGGTCTGGCCCGCGGCGGTCGCCGACCGGCTCGAACGACGCGCCGCGTTCGCCGCGGATGTGCCCGCGCTCGACGAGCTCGATGACACCACCGTGGCCTTGAGCCCTCCCCCGCCTGCCGCGGCGGGCGGGGGCGCGGCAGGCGGGGCGGTGGCCGGGCAGGCAGGCGGGGCCGCGGGGCCGTCTCCCGCCGAAGCCGCGGCGGCCGGGGGCGAGTCAGCGAAGAGCCGGCGCCGGCCGGGGGAGCGCATGCGGCGCGCCCTCAGGCCTCCGGTCATCGTGCCGGTCGTCCTGGTGGTGGGCGGGATCACCGGCTTCGTCCTCCTGCCGTACGCGTCCTCGCACGCCGACGGGAAGTCGTCCGACACGCCCTCGGTCGTCCTGTCCGCCTCGCCGTCCGCCGACGGGTCACCGGCGCGGTCGAGCCGTCCGGCGTCCGCGTCTGCGTCGGCGCACTCCTCCGGGAAGGGCGCGAAGCCGGGCTCGGGCTCGGGCTCGAAGAAGTCGGGTGCGGGAACGGCGGTCGAGAGCGGCGGTTCGTCCTCCAGCGGCTCCAGCGGGTCCAGCGGTTCAGGCACGAAGAGCGGGGGCACCTCCGGGGGCGGGGGGACGTCCTCGGGCGGTTCGTCTTCGGGCGGTTCGTCCTCCGGCGGGTCCAGTGGCGCGAGCGGAGGCACGATCAAGGTCGGTTCCCCGGGTACGTACCGCATCAAGGACGCGTCCGACGGCGCCTGTCTCGAACAGGACACCAGTAGTGGCGCCCCCAGCGCGTACGCCGTGAGCAGCTCTTGTTCCTCGACGAACGGCTCCTACTCCGAGTGGACCTTCTCGGCCGGGCCGAACGGCACGTTCAAGGTGATCAACAAGGGCAGCGGCAGCTGCCTCACCGCCTTCAACGCGAGTGGCTGGATCAACATGGACGCGTGTGGCTCGAACTCCGCCCAGTACTGGCGGATCGGCAGCACGAAGTCCTCGGGCAGCACGCTGGAGAGCACCACCTACTCGCAGTGCATGGAGGTGGTGCCCGCCGGCTCCGCGAGGGTGACCGGCTGCGACGCCGCCAACCCCGCGCAGTTGTGGACCTACGCCGGCAAGAGCTGACCGCCTCCCCGCCCCTTCCCCACCTCGGCTGCCCCGTCAACGCCACGCGGCAGCCGAGGTGATCTCCGGCTGGTCGAGGCGGTGGGCGTTCCCGATGCCGTCCCTCCCGGCCGGATCGCGCCGGCCCGAGGCGTACAAGGTTCGAAACATTTCCCGCGTCGTCCCCTCGGTTGCCTCACGGACCTGCGCACGCTTAATGTGAATGCGCTTTCATCTGCACTGATGCATCAGGAACGGGGGCCTCGGCTCATGAACGGCGTCGCATCGTGAACGCCACACCCACGGTGTACGACGTGGCCGAACGCTCCGGTGTGTCCATCGCCACGGTGTCCCGGGTCTACCGCAACGCCGAGTCCGTACGGGCAGACACCCGGGAGCGTGTTCTCGCGGCGGCCCGCGAGCTGGGCTACGTGCCCAGCGGTAACGCGCGGGGGCTTGCCAGCCGCTCCACCGGCGTCCTGGGGCTGTGCTTTCCCGACTACTCCGATTCGGACGCGGAGGCCGCGGAGACCGAGGACGACGATGCGGCGATGCTGTATTCCGACCAGATCATCCGCGGCATGGAACGGGCCGCGCGCCGCCATGGCTACGCGCTGTTGATCGCGGCCTCGCTGAAGGGCGGACCGGAGAGCCTGGTGGCCAAGGTGGCCGGGCGGGTGGACGGGTTCGCGGTGCTCGCGCGGACCGTGCCGACGTCGGAGCTGGACGTCATCTCCCAGCGCCAGCCGGTGGTGATGCTGGCCGGGCCCCGGGAGGGCGCGGACACGGCGGATCACCTGGACCACATCGAGGTCGCCAACTTCGACGGCCAGCGCGAGCTGACCCGTCACCTCATCGAGGACCACGGTGTGCGCCGCCCGGCCTACGTCGGCTCGTCGGAGGAGTCTCCTGATGTGCAGGCGCGCTTCCAGGGTTTCCTGGCAGCCTGCCGCGACGCGGGAGTGGAGGTCGGCGACCGGCCCGTTCTGCGCGTGGGGATGATGACGCAGGCGGAGGGCGCGCATGCCGCTGAGGTGCTCTGCGAGCGCGCCGGTGAGCGGCCCGATGCCTTCGTCTTCGCCAATGACCAGATGGCCGTGGGGGCCCTGCACGCCCTGGAGCGGCGCGGCGTCAGGGTGCCGGCCGACGTGTTGGTGACGGGCTTTGACGGGATCCCTCTCAGCCGTCTGGTACGGCCCTCGTTGACCACCGTGCATCAGCCGATGCTGCGCATGGGGGAGGCGGCCGCGGAACTGCTCGTGGAGCGCCTGAACGGCACACGCGCGGGGGATCCCGTGTCGTTGATGCTTCCCGTGGCGGTCGTGCGCCGCGCCAGTTGCGGGTGCGGCGAAGGACGGTAGGTGCGGTCCGCGCGCAGGTGAGCCGCGCTCCCGGCGCGGCGAGTGGAGCGGGTGCCGTCCCGGCAGGCTCTGCGGCCCGGCGGCCGGCCCCACCGCGGCCAGCGGCCCGGGCCCGGCCCGCAGGACCGTTGCCCCGGCGTATGGCTGGATGTGGTCCACGTCCGCCGGGAGCGGTGGCGCGGATGCAGGGGGCGCGAGCCGTGAGCCCGTTCCTTCGCCTGTCAGTCACAGCTAGGGCAAATGCGGGCAATGTATGCCTTGATTCATGTCGTAGGCGTTACGAGAGCGTGACCAACGACCCTCTTGTCAGTCTTCGAGCGCCTGATCCAGAGTAATGTATGCGCTTACAAAAAGCGCATACATCGGCCACGCTCGTGGAGGAACAGCCCATGCATCGCGCCGCCAGAACCGCCTCGCTCGCCCTCGTCGCGGCGTCCGCTCTCACCCTGACCGCATGCGGTGGCTCCGGTGGCGGGGATGTGAGCGCAGGCTCCAAGCAGACCCTGACCGTCTGGGCCATGGGAACGGAAGGGGAGAAGCTCGCCGACGTCGCCAAGGTGTACGAGAAGGCGCACCCCAACATCACGGTCAAGGTGACCCCGGTCGGCTGGGACGTGGCCCACCAGAAGCTGGTCGCCGCGGCCGCCGCGGGCAAGCTCCCCGACGTGATGCAGATGGGCTCGACCTACCTGGGCGAGTTCGCCGACATGGGTGCTCTGGAGCAGGTCGACGCCAAGGTCTTCAAGAAGGGCGACTTCTTCCCGTCCGCCTGGGACCAGGGCGTCTACGACGGCAAGTCCTACGGTGTGCCCTGGTACGTCGACACCCGGGTCCTCTTCTACCGCACCGACCTGGCGAAGAAGGCCGGCCTCACGGGCGCCCCGGCCACGATGGCCGACCTCCAGAAGGCGGCCGAGGCGTACCAGGACAAGGCCGGCTCCAAGTGGGGGCTGCAGATCCAGCCGAGCGGCCTGGACGCCGTGCAGAGCTTCTATCCGTTCCTGTACTCGGCGGGCGGAGCGGTCCTCGACAGCGGCGGCAAGCCCGTCGTCAACAGCCCTGCGGCTGTCAAGGTGCTGGAGTACTACGGCAGTTACTACCAGAAGGGACTCAGCGACAAGACGTTCCGGCCGGGCTACGACGTCACGAAGGACTTCAACACCGGAGCCGTGCCGATGTTCTTCGGCGGTCCCTGGATGGTCGGCCTGCTGGACGCCAACTACCCGGGTCTGAAGGGCAAGTGGGCCGTGGCCGCGGTACCGGCCGACAAGGCGTCGGTGTCCGAGGCCGGCGGGTCCAGCCTCACGATCTCCGCGGACAGCACGCACAAGGCCGCCGCGACGGAATTCATCACCTACCTCACCGACGCCAAGGGCCAGGCCGACTGGTACGAGCGCACCAAGGACCTGCCGGCCAACTCCGAGGCGTGGCAGTCGGGTGAGCTTGCCACCGACACGAGCCTGAAGGTGTTCCGCACGCAGATGGAGACCGCCGAGGCGGTGCCCGCCCAGCCCAGGCTGACCGAGATCACCTCCGAGGTCGACGACGCCATCGGCTCGTACACCCAGGGCAAGTCCTCGGCCAGGGCAGCGCTGGACAAGGCGCAGTCCGCGATCAAGAGCCTGGTGAGGTAACCGGGATGTCTCTCGTGACCGGATCGACCGGCGGGGGCACGGCCGTGTCGAAGTCCCGGCGGGCCGACAGCGCGAAGCTGCCGGCCGCGGGGCCGCCGCGGCGCGACCGGCGCCGTTCGCTGGGCCGGCGCAATCTGCACGGCTGGCTGTTCTCGACGCCCTTCCTGGTGCTTTTCGGCGTCTTCATGCTTTTCCCGATCGTGGCCACGCTCTGGATGAGCTTCACCGAGTTCGGGGTACGCAACGTCAGGCAGCCCCTGTCGGCGCGGTTCGTCGGCCTGGACAACTACGCGAAACTGTTCGGCGACGACACGTTCCGCACGGCCCTGTTCAACACCGCCTACTTCGTGATCGTCGGCGTGCCTCTGACCATCGCACTCGGCCTGCTGGTCGCGCTGTTGCTGAACAACGGCATCGACCGGGCCCGCACCTTCTTCCGGGTCGGCTTCTACGCTCCGGTGGTCACCTCCATCGTCGCGGTCGCTGTCGTCTGGCGCTTCGTGCTCGACCCGTCGGACGGCCTCGTCGCCGGCCTCGCCGCCGAAGCCGGCACGAAGGCGCCGGACCTCCTCGGCTCCGAGACCTGGGCCATGCCGTCACTGATCCTGCTGGCGGTGTGGCGCAACCTGGGCACGGTCATGGTGCTGTTCATCGCCGGCCTGCAGGCGATCCCCGCCGAGGTGCGGGAGGCAGCGCGGCTGGACGGCGCCGGCGGCTGGCAGGAACTGCGGCGTATCACCCTGCCGCTGCTGCGGCCGACCATGCTCTACGCCACGGTCATCACCACCATCGGCTACCTCAACGTCTTCGAGGAGCCGTTCGTGATGACCCAGGGCGGGCCCTCCGACGCCACCCTGACGGTGTCCCTGGACATGTACCGGCAGGGCTTCAACTTCTTCCACATGGGCTACGCGAGCGCGATGGCGTACGTCCTGTTCGTGGTGATCACGGGCATCACGGCGCTCCAGCTCCGACTGCTGAAGGACAACACCCGATGAGCGCCCCGACGGCATCCGCCCCGACCGCCTCCACTGCGACCGGCCGGCGCCGTGCGGGCATGGTCCGCAGGCCCGTGCTGTACACGGTCGCCTCGCTGGGCCTGCTGGTGATGGCGGCACCGTTCGTGTGGATGGCGCTGTCCGCGTTCAAGACGAAGCGTGACCTGACGGCCAGTCCGCCGGTGTGGATCCCTTCGCGGTGGACGCTGGGCAGCTTCCATGAGCTCTTCGCCCAGCTGGACCTGCCCCGCTACTTCGTGAACTCGCTGGTCGTGGCGGTCCTCGTGACCGTCTGCAACCTGCTGTTCTGCTCGATGCTGGGCTACGCGCTCGCGAAACTCGACTTCGCCGGCCGCTCCAAGGTCTTCGGTGTCGTGCTCGCGGCCCTGATGGTGCCGGGCAACCTGTTGATCCTGCCGTTGTACGTGCTGATGAGCGGGCTCGATCTCATCGACACCTATGCCGGCCTGGTGCTGCCCTTCGCCGCGAGCGCCTTCGGGGTCTTCCTGATGCGGCAGTTCATGCAGTCGGTGCCGGACGAGCTGATCGAAGCGGCCCGGATCGACGGCGCCGGCGAGTGGTACATCTTCTTCCGCATCGTGCTTCCGCTGGTGAGACCCGCGCTGGCCACGCTGACGATCTTCACGTTCCTCGGCTCGTGGAACAACTTCGTCTGGCCGCTGATCGCCACCAACGACCCGGGCAAGTACACGCTGCCGGTGGCCCTCGCGACCTTCGCCAACGACCCCAACCGCACCGTCGTCGGCGGCAACGGAATGCTGATGGCCGGCTCCCTGCTGGTGGTGCTGCCCGTCCTGGTCGTCTTCGCCGTCCTGCAGCGCCACTTCACCCAGGGCATCGCCACCGCCGGCCTCAAGTAGACCGCCGCCATCACCCGACGGCCCGCTCCACCTCCGCCCGCGCGCCCTGCGTTTCGCCTGCGCTCCCCGCACCACCTGCCCTGCCAGACGGCGGAGGGCTTGCACCTTCTCCCCTCGCCTTCTTCCCTCACAGAGACAGAAACGGACGATGACCGACACTTCCCTCCATTTTCCCGACGGCTTCCTGTGGGGCGCCTCCACCGCGGCCCACCAGATCGAGGGGAACAACGTCAACAGCGACTGGTGGCGCAAGGAACACGATCCGGCGGCGAAGATCCCGGAACCCAGCCTGGACGCCTGCGACAGCTACCACCGCTGGGAGCAGGACATGGACCTGCTCGCCGGGCTCGGCTTCACCGACTACCGCTTCAGCGTCGAGTGGGCCCGCGTCGAACCGGTCGCCGGCACCTTCTCCCGGGCCGAGATCGCGCACTACCGCCGCATGGTGGACGGCGCCCTCTCCCGCGGCCTGCGGCCGCTGGTCACCCTGCACCACTTCACCCTGCCGCAGTGGTTCGAAGACCGCGGCGGCTGGACCGCCGACGGGGCCGTGGACCTGTTCGCCCGCTACGTCGAGAACTGCGCGCCGATCATCGCCGGGGGCGTGCGCCACGTGTGCACCATCAACGAACCCAACATGATCGCCGTGATGGCGGGTGCCGCCAAGGCCGGCGACCACGGCTTCCCGCCGGCGGGCCTGCCCACCCCCGACGAGGACACCACCCACGCGGTCATCGCCGCCCACCACGCCGCCGTCAAGGCGGTACGGGCCATCAACCCCGGCATCCAGGTCGGCTGGAGCATCGCCAACCAGGTCTACCAGGCCCTGCCCGGCGCCGAGGACGTCACCGCCGCCTACCGCTACCCCCGCGAGGACGTCTTCATCGAAGCCGCCCGCGGCGACGACTACATCGGCGTCCAGTCCTACACCCGCACCAAGATCGGCCCCGACGGCCCCATCCCCGCCCCCCAGGACGCCGAGCGCACCCTGACCCAGTGGGAGTACTACCCCCCCGCCGTGGGCCACGCCCTGCGCCACACCGCCGACGTCATCGGCCGCGGCATGCCGCTGATCGTCACCGAGGTCGGCATCGCCACCAGCGACGACACCCGCCGCGTCGACTACTACACCGGCTCCCTGGCAGCGGTCGCCGCGGCGATCGACGACGGCCTCAACATCCAGGGCTACCTGGCCTGGAGCGCCCTCGACAACTACGAATGGGGCTCCTACAAGCCCACCTTCGGCCTCATCGCGGTCGACCCGGTCACCTTCGAGCGCACCCCCAAGCCCTCCGCCGTCTGGCTCGGCAACCTCGGCCGCGTCCGCGAACTGCCGCGCACCACCACCTGACACACGCGGCCGGGCGCCCCCGCCCCGCCAAGTCCGGCCGTGTGCCCGGGAGCCGGTGGGCCCCTGACACCCACCGGCTCCCGCCCACCACCCTTGCGAGGAGTTGAGCACCCATGAACCGACGTCGGTTCCTCACCGCGGCTGCCACAGGAACGGCGGCCGCCCTCACCACCGGACCCACAGCCTTCGCCACCACCGCCACCGCCACCCGTGCGGGAACTGCCCCGCACACCGCGCTGCTGCGCACCTGGTTCGAAGCGACCTACCGCTCGATCACAGCCATGACCACGGACTTCGGCCTGACCACCGACAAGATCGACGTCAGCGGCCCAGGCAACCCCGTCCTCTCCACCCAGACCTCGCCGACCAACATCGGCTGCGGACTGTGGTCCACGGTGGCCGCAGCCGGTCTCGGTGTCATCTCCCCGTCCCTCATGCACGACCGTCTCACCCGCACGGTCGCCGCCGTGGAGCGGCTGGAACGCGCGCACGGCTTCTGGTTCAACTGGTACGACGCCCACGACGGCTCGGTTCTCACCACCTGGCCGGACAGCGGAGACACCGTCCGCCCGTTCCTGTCCACGGTCGACAACGCATGGCTGGTCACCGGCCTGCGGATCGCCGCCGACGCCGACCCGCGGCTGCGCCCACGCATCGCCGCACTGCTCGACGGCGCCGACTGGTCGTACTTCTACACCCCCTACGACCCCGCCAGCCCGTCCTCCAGCCCCGGCCAGCTGCTCGGCGGATACTGGCCCGACAAGCCCGGCAAGGGCGAAGCCACCGGCTTCCACTACGGAGCCCTCAACACCGAACCCCGGATGGCCAGTTACCTCGGCATCGCCGACGGCTCACTGCCCACCGACCACTACTGGCACCTCTACCGCACCATGCTGCCCGAATGGGGGCAGGAACAGACGCCAGAGGGCGAGTACGCCGTGATCGACGGCGTGCGGGTCTGGGAGGGCCACTACACCTACCGGGACCGCAAGTTCGTGCCCACCTGGGGCGGCTCCATGTTCGAGGCGCTGATGGTCCCGCTGTTCGTACCGGAACCCGAGTGGTCCCCCGGCTCCTGGGGCACCACCCACCAGCGGTACGTCCGCAGCCAGATCGAATACGGCCTGATCGAGGCAGAGTACGGCTACTGGGGCTTCTCGCCCGCCAGCATCCCCGAAGGCGGCTACAGCGCGTACGGCGTCGACGAGATCGGCATGCAGCAGGACGGTTACTACAGCCTCGGAGTGGTCACCCCGCACGCCTCCTTCCTCGCCCTGCCCCAGGCGCCGGCCGAGGCCGTCGCCAACCTCACCGCCCTGGCCCGGGACCTCGGCGCCTACGACGACCGATACGGCTTCCGTGACTCCGTCGACGTCACCACCGGCCGCGTCAGCGACTTCACCCTTGCCCTCGACCAAGGCATGATCACCGCGGCCCTCGCCCAGCACCTGCGCCCCGGCCTGCTCCAACGCCCTTTCCGAACCGGCGGCTTCCACTCCCGAGTGAGGCCCCTGCTGGGCAAGGAACGCTTCAGCATCTGAACCCGCCGGCCGACGTGCTGAGCTGTGCGTCAGCCGGATGGGGAAGCTCACCGCCGCGGCGCGTCAGGCACACCGCGAACGGAGCGCCGGGTGCCGGGCCGTCGCCCGCGTGGGCAGAGGGAGCCGCGTTGATGCCGTGCACGTCTTCCTGGCGGGCCGACGGCTTGGCCCGGCTCGGCCAACGCGGCTTCACCGGGCGACGTGGGGAGGGCACGACCACCATGGGCCGGTCAGGCCGCGCCGCACGTCCAGGCCGGCCTGTCGTGCCGGCGGCCGGGGAACTGACAACTGATCGGCACAACCGCCGTCCGCCGCCACCCGGGCGAGGGCATGCCCGCGCACCGGGGGCGGGACCCTGACCAGCTCGCCGGGCTCGGCCCGCCGACCGTGGTGATCTCCTGCTCGCGGAACCGTTGGCGATAACCGTCCTCCGCCCAGGACTACCGCGATCCCGCGCATTCTGCCGGACCGGACCGGACCGGACCGGAGCGGAGCGGACCGGACCAGACCGGAGCGGAGCCCTGAGCTTCGGAAGCCCGGGTTGCCGCAGTTCGTTTGCTGTACCGCACTCCGGGCCCGTCCGCCTGGGCAAGGCGGTGTAACGGCGGCGCCGGTCCGGCTCTTACGCGATCATGGGCCCATGGAATCGTGGACGATCAAGCACTTCTCCCAGGCCAATCCGGCAGGAGTTGGTCAGAATGACGTGCCTGCGCTTCTCCGCAGGGTCGCAGACTCCATCGAGGGTCTTGGCCCGGTCGAGGTCCAGGATCTCGTCATGCACACGGAGGTCACCGGGGACGGCCTTTGGCCGAGCCTTACGGTCTACTTCCACAACGCCACGGACTGACCGGGCTTGCCCGCAGTCTTCGTGGGTACGCCCTCAGCTGCTCTCATACGCCGACGTTCACGCCCGCCGATGTCAGGACTAGATATCAGCTGCCTCGCTGACGTCCCTGACCCGCGGATCGTGAGGCAAAGATGTTCGCGGGGTCACAGGGCGTATCGCCCTCTTGCAGGGGGGCGATACGCCCTGCCACGCCGCTGACTAACCCATGGTCTTGGCGCCGTCCAGGGACTCGCGGATGATGTCGGCGTGGCCGGCGTGCTGGGCGGTCTCGGTGATGATGTGCATCAGCACCCGGCGGGCCGACCATCGGGCGCCCGGCTCTGACCACGGGGCCTTCGGTAGTGGTTGGGTGGCGTCCAGGTCGGGGAGGGTGGCGACCAGTTCGTCGGTTCGGCGGGCCACCTCGGCGTAGTCGGCGAGCACGCCGGTCAGCGTCTCGCCGGGGAGCATCCGGAACTCGTCGGCCCGTCGGGCCCAGTCGGCCTCGGTCATGGTGGTGAAGTCGGGCATCACCGACGGGCCCTCCAGGATGAACGGCGCCCAGGCCCGCTCGACCGCAGTGACATGTTTGATCAGGCCGCCCAGGCACAACTGGCTGACAGTGGTCCGGCGCCCGGCCTGCTCATCGGTGAGGTCACGGGTGGTGAACCGCAAGAAGTGCCGATGCTTGGCCAGGGCCTCCAGCAAGTCGGCGCGCTCGCCGGTGGCGGTGGGCTCATGGGCCGAGTCGTGCGTGGCCAGTTGGTTGACAGTGGTCTCGCTCATGGTCGCTCTGCCTTCCGTGGTTCGTGTTCAGCCGGGTCAGAAGGACGCTAGGAGGCATGGAGGCCAGATCCTGACCTAAATGACCGGAGGGATGAGGATGCTGAGGCTTGACCTGGTGATTCACCTGTCGGGGTGGCGGGATCTGAACCCACGACCTCTTCGTCCCGAAGCAACTTGGGCCTGGCCCTGTCTTTCCCGCTGGCACCGATCTGTTGCAGATTCTGTGGTGCCCGCTCGTCCATCACGACGGTCAGTACGCTGCCAGCCCCCGGCGGCACTGGCGCAGCACAGCGCTGACAGCCGAAGGCGCCGTCGCCGGGGACCCGCCCCGCCCGCACACCGTCGAGGAGGACTACCTGCCCCGCCCGTGCACGGTGTCCCCCACACCGGCCGTGGAGTACCCGAACTGGGACCTGCCGGATGATCTCAGCGAGCTGCTCGCGGAGCGGTTCGAGGTGATGGAGGTGGAACAGGGCTACGACTACTTCGAGGTGGCCACCACGCAGCAGAGCAAGGTCGGCGGCTACCCGGGGTGGACTCAGCCGCCATCAGTGGCTCACTTGACGGTCGCCTGGCCGGGGAGCAGAGGGACTGCTCAATCTACGTCGCCAGCATGACGAGCCTTGGCGAACATTCCAGCCCGGAGCTGAAGCACCGCACCGAGCACGATGACCCCCAGGGCAATGGTGGAAACAACCATCCCCGCTCCGGAAGAGAAACGGAGAAGTTTAGCTCCGCCGTCCAGGACGAAACCGCCACCCATCGCTATCCGACCCCAACCAGCCCTAGGCGACCGCGCGTACTCTGCGATTCCTCGGCTGCCGGTCAAGGTCAACACGCCCAGGACTACGACAAAGCAGCCGGAGCCCAACATGATCCATGCAGACATGGCACCCCTCCAAAGGGAGGCTACTGCACGGGCGTGATCTGCGGCCTGGTCGTGCCGTAAAGCACTGGTACAGCCCGTGCCAAGCCGCACCCGCTTCCCTCCTCGACCCACCATCCACCCCAGCTCTCATCCCGTCTGCCTCGGCCCACACACCGTGGAGCGGGCGTGGTTCATGGCGTCCAGGTGGAGCGCGCCACTGTACGAACGACCTGGACGCCCATGGGCCGCGTCTGCTCGGCTCTGCCTGGGTCGACGGCAGGCGGGATGGGAGCACCCCGCGCACGCCACCGACTCGCCGGCACTCGCGAACCGCGCCCCCGCCGGAGGCTCGTTCTCGCCGTGGCCGCTCTCTGCGGTGATCGACTCATGACCCGGCTCTGGCCACGTGGGCGCGCATCGGGGGAGAGGTGGCAGGGGCGGACTACGTCTTCGCCACCCGGACCGGCCGCCCCGTCGGGCCGCGCAACCCCTACCGCTCCTTCACCCGCGTCGCCGAGTCCGCCGGCCTCCGCGTGATCCGCCTGCGCGACGCCCGACACGGCACCGCCACCCTCCTCACCGCGGCCGGAGTCGCGCCCCGCGTCGTGATGGAGATCCTCGGCCACTCTCAGATCAGCATCACCATGGACGTCTACACCCACGTCGTCCAGGACACGCGGGGCGAGGCCATGAGCCACATGGACCGGCTGCTCAGGAAGAGACGCCCCGATCGCGGGTGACCGCCCGCGTTGATGTCAGAAGCGGATGTCAAAGGCCACCTACGGATCTCCGTAGGTGGCCTTTTGCCTGGTGCCCCGGCAGGATTCGAACCTGCGACACCCGCTTCAGGAGCGGGATCTAATCCTTGCCGGGGGGTGCCTGGCGCTGCCGCGCGGTACTGTTTCCCCTGGTCAGAGCCACGCGGCGAGCCACTTGAACCAGCTCGGGCCGCCCTGTGTCGGGCAGTCCGCTCACGCATCGCTCACGCGCCGCCGACTGCTAAGCAGCACGTGGTCAGACCTGAACGAGGTCGATCTCCACCGGGAACGGGGCCACTACCTTGAGGACGCCGGTGAACACGTCTCCGTCCCGGTAGGTCTTCGTCGCGGGGTCGAGAACGTAGGTGTACACGAGAGGGACACCTGTCGCGGCCTGCTCGATCCGCCAGTAGAAGCCGATGCCTGCCTTGGCGTACTGGTCGACTTTTACGATCCGGTCGGTGGTCTCCGAGCCCGGCGACACGACCTCTGCGACCAGCAGCACGTGCTCAGGGCGGGTGGGGGTGATGTCGATCGTGTCTGCGCGGTACACGACGACGTCCGGTCGCCGATTGGTGAGCGGGACGTCCTGGAGTCGGACGTCGAGGTCCGTGTCCGCGTTCCATTCGGGGCCCGCGGCGGTGTCCAGGGCGTTCGCCAGATTCCGGGCCAGCCGGTTGTGCCGCTTGGACGCACTCGGACGCACGACGACCATCCCGTCCATGATCTCGATGCCGGCGCACTGCTCCTCGGACCAGGAGTCGTACTCCTCCGCCGTGATCTGCTCATGCATCCACGCCGGGGCCACCATCTCGGCCGTCATGAAAGCGCCTCCTGGCCACTGTGCGGCGGGCCCGATCCCGCTTGATTCAGCATACTGACTGCCATCTGCCCGGCATGCTGATCTCGCTCACCCCCCTCCCCGTCGGCCGGCATCCGACCAGCGTGCACACGACAAGGGAGGAACCAGCGCCGGCCCGCGGAATGTCCCGGTCGGCAGCCGAGCCTTCGTCGAGGGACCGTACGGGGCGTCCACCTCAGTGGTGTTGATCGGGTGAGCGCTTGTGGGCACCAGGGCCGTTACCGTTGTGGTCACCAGAGTGGCTGCCGTGGCGATCAGGGCGGGGCGTGGCACTGGTGAGGGTGCAGCCCTGGTGGGACAGGTCCAGTTCTGATCCCTCGGTCAGGCAGGCTGTCAGCACGTAAACCTGCTGGCCGTAGGCACGGCCCTGCACGGAGGTAACGGCTCCGTCCGAGCCCACCTCGCAGGGGTTGTCGTCGGTGCACTGCTCGCCCGCGTCGTTGTGGGTGTTGTGGATGCCCACGACCGTGGCGCCGCCGGGGGCCAGCAGCGCCGAACCTGATGTGCCGTGCCAGGGGGCGCAGTCGCCGGTCGTGGCGTAGCGGATCGAGTCGTCCTCCTGGTATCCGCCCTCCCGCAGGTGCGGGACCACGGCCTCGGCGGTGCAGTTGAGGCGGCCGCCGGTGTAGGCCATGGTCAGCGGGTCACCTGCGCGCACGGGAGTGGAGGCGAGGTGGAAGACTTTCGCGCCCTCGGCCTTCAACTGCGCGTAGGTCTTGTCCAGGCGGTAGAGCGCGATGTCGGTGCCGGTCATCGTCGCGTACAGCAGCCGTTCCGCACGGACGGTGGTCTGCGGGTAGCCCTGACGGTCGGCGATCGGCGCCACGCGGTCGGCCGGCTGGTCGACCAGCGCGACTCCGGGCGCGGGCCGCTGTCCCTGCACGCAGTGACCGTTGGTCAGCAACAACGCCGGGTCCCGCGGCCGGGAGGCCGGGGTGCTGACCACTGAGCCTACGCAGTCGCCCAGGTCCGCCGCGCCTTCCACGTTCGGGACCTGGTCATCGCGGGGCACGTTGGCGCCGCTGATGATGCCGTTGATCCAGTCGGCGTGCCTGGTGACATCGGTGTACAGCGTCTTGCCGCTTTCGTCGGGGCCGCTGACGACACCGGCTACCGCCCACTGGCCGTTCTCGCGGACCAGCGCAGGCCCACCGGAGTCCATGTTCGACGCGGCGACGCTGCCGTCGGCGCTACCGATGCACAGCTCTCCGCTGGCCGCGTGAGACGGACACGTCGAGATCGGCTGCACCACGGTGTCAGCCTGCCGCAGCCGCTCGGGGAAACACGCCGGGTTGGTGCTGTCGTCGCAGGTCATGCCCCAGCCCATGATGCGGACGGGCGTGTTGTCCGCCGGCGTGGCCGAGGCGATCCGCACGGGCTTGGCCCGAACCGGGGTCCGCAGGTGCATCAACGCCATGTCGCGGCCCCAGAAGCCCCCCTCGTCCTTACTGGTCGCCAGCCGGTAGTAATGGTCGACCTCGGCGACCTCGCCTCCGGACGTGGTGTCCAGCGACCCGACCCGGACCTTCCAGCCCTTTGGGACACCCGCCTTCGCGTTGGTCGGGTTCCGGCCGGCACAGTGGCTGGCTGTCAGTACCCATTGCGGCGCAAGGACCTCCACCCCACAGCCATGTCCGTCCGGGCGCGGTGGCGCGGGATAGGACGGCTGGAACGAGCCCATGAACGAGTAGGCGTGGGTTGACTCGGTGCCACCCACGATGGCCTGTGCCGGTGGGGCGGCCATCACGGTCGCGGTCACCGCGACCCCAGTCGTCAGGACGGCGGCCGCCCTTGGGCCTATCCACTTGCGCATGAGTGACTCCCCTTTCGTTGCCCGCCGAGCACCGCTCCGGCGGGCTTGTACGGAGGAACAGCATCCGGCCGTTCCGTCCGGCTCGATCCTGGGCCCAGCGGTCTTCGGGCCGGTCTCGCCCGCGTATCAGGCGCGTCAGGGCAGCCGCTCAGTTGTGTATCAGCGCTGGGGCGAGCGGCGTGGAATGGTCGCGGCCGCGGCCGGATGCAGGCATGCGCAACGGATACACGGCTCCGCGGTGGCTGATACACGGTCACCGCGATCCCGACACATTGACCCCGGTGACCCCGGTGACGCGGTCGGCGCAGCAGGTGGCCGGCGCGGGCTTCGGTTCCACCTGACCGGCGGCGCTGCCGGTGGTGCGGATTGGACCAGTTGTTCACGCAAGGGGTCGAGCCCGTGGCGGCATGCACGCTACCGCGCACCGGGAGCGATCACCGCCCGGTCCCCGCTTCGGTCAGCTTCTGATGGTTGACTTTCTTACTCTTGTGGCTGCTGGTTCCGCTGAATCGTGAATGGGTGACAAGCAGGGCAGGTGAGGCAGGTGTCCGAGTCCGTGAACGTGCTCCTCGTCGAGGACGACACCGTGATCCGCAGGGCCGTGGGGCTCGTGCTGGAGCGCTACGGCTACACGGTGGCATCCGCGGAGGACGGGCTGGCGGGGCTGGACCTGTTCCGCACGGGCGGACACGATCTGCTTCTCTTGGATGTGATGCTGCCGGGCCTTGACGGCATCGGACTGTGCCGACGGGTGCGGGAGTCCAGCTTGGTACCGATCCTGATGATGTCTGCGCGCGGCGACTCGATCGACGTGGTCGGGGGACTGGAGGCAGGCGCGGACGACTACGTCGTCAAGCCCGTCGAGCCCCCGGTCCTGGTGGCGCGAATACGCGCGCTGCTGCGCAGAGCCACCTTCATCCGCGACGAGCCGATCGTCGACGGCCACCCGGTACTCACCTTCGGGAACCTGACGCTCGACACGGAGGGGCTGGAGGCGCGCGTGGCCGGCGAGCCCGTGGTCCTCACACCGACCGAGCTGCGGCTGTTACTCGAGTTTGCCGCGCATCCGGGGATCGTGCTGGAGCGGCAGAGGTTGCTGCGCAACGTGTGGGACTACGGCTGGGACGGCGACAGCAGGGTCGTGGACCTGTGCGTGCAACGGCTGCGAAAGAAGATAGGCGCCGAGCGGATCGAGACGGTCCGCGGCTTCGGCTACAAGCTGGTGCGCTGACATGACACCCCCCTTCGCCTCGCTGCGCTGGAAGATCACCGCTCTGGTGGCCACCGCCTGCTGCGTGGTCGCCCTGGTCATCGGTGTCCTCGTGCACACGGCGACGTACGAGCGCTCGATCGCGGAGGGTGGGGCCAAGGCCCTCGCCCAGCTCGCCGACGCGGTGCAGCGAGAGCCCGGCGCGTACGAACCCGTCATCAGGAGCCCCGACGAACTGCCCCGTACCCTCCGCGACAAGGTACGCAAGGCCGACGGCAGGCCCCAGACCTGGTACGACACACGTGTGGCTCATGTGCCCTGGATGTGGGCCGCCCAGGAGTCCAAGGGCCGATGGACGGGCGTCCGCGTCGCCATGGACCTCGACTGGCTCAGCCGTAAGGCACTCGACCGGCACATCGTGTATGCGGCGATCGCGGCGCTGGCCGTGGTATTGCCGCTGTCGGCGCTGGCTACCGGGTTCCTGGTCCGGAGGCTGCGCCGGGTCGCCGCCACCGCGCGCCGCATCAGCGACGGTGAACTCGATGCACGGACCGGCGGCCCAGGGTGGGGCAGGGACGAGATTGCGGACATCTCGGCGGCCGTCGACCAGATGGCGGGCAGCTTGGAGCGGCGACTGCGCAGCGAGCAGCGGTTCACCGCCGACGTGGCGCACGAACTGCGGACGCCGCTGATGGGACTGGTCACCTCGGCGGAACTGCTGCCCGGGAGCGAGGCGACCGATCTGGTGCGGGACCGGGTCCGGGTGCTGCGCACGCTGGTTGAGGAGCTGCTGGAGGTGTCGAGGCTGGATGCGGGCGCGGAACAGGCTGAGCCGGTGCCCGTTCCGCTCGGCGAGTTGGTGGAGGATTCGGTACGGCGCACGGGGCTGACGGTGCGGGTGTCGGCGGCGGGTGCCGGGACAGTACGCACCGATCCGCGGCGGCTGGACCGGATCCTCGCGAACCTGGTCGGCAACGCCCACCGGCACGGGCGGGCACCGGTCACAGTGACGGTGGACGGCGCCACCGTAGTCGTACGCGACCACGGCCCGGGCTTCCCGGCAGAACTGCTCGCGCACGGGCCGCAACGCTTCCGAACCGGAGCGGTCGAGCGCGGCCAGGGCCATGGCCTCGGGCTGACGATCGCGCTGGGCCAGGCACAAGTCATCGAGGCGCGTCTGGAGTTCGCCAATCCGCCCGACGGAGGTGCGACGGCCACACTACGCCTCCCGTCCGGCTGACCGACGCCCCGGTTCGCCCGAGGCCCGAGCCGCAGATCTTCGCGGCGTCATCGGACATCCACGCCGGGGCCACCATCTCGGCGGTCATGAGGCACCTCCCGGACACACTGTGCTGCGGGCCCGATCCCGCTGGATTCGGCGTACTGTCCGCCATCCGCCCGGCACGCTGATCTCGCCCACGCCCTCTTCCCGTCGGCCGGTGAGCCGCCGGGCGTCTTCACCGGCGCAGTTCAACGCCCCCGCGATGTGATCGCACGGCGGGATCGGTGCCGCCGCCCAACCGGTCCGCCAGGCAGGCGAGGTAGAGCGCCATGGTAGTTCGGTGTTCGCGCAGCGGGCGACCGGTGATCTGCTCGATCTTGTTCATCCGGGCTCTCCTTCCGTTCCGGGGGCGGGTTCGAGGGCACGCGGCGGCATGCTCGGTCCACAGCTTCGTCCCCAGTACCGGCGTCCGCCTCGCCGACGGCACATCAAAACCGATCAGCAAGGTGAAAGCCGGCGACACGGTCCTGGCCACCGACCCGCAGACCGGCGTCACGGCCCCGGAGCAGCAGGTCCAGCAGGTCATCGTCACGAAGACCGACAAGGACTTCACGACCCTCACCCTGGACACGGCCCCGACCCGAGGCCCCCCGCAGCAGAAGCCCGAGAAGCAGACCCAAAACTGACTTGATGCGTCAAGCATAGTTGCGGGGCGGGGTGGCCTGATCGCGGTCAACTGTGACAGGCGGGCGAGCCCTGGCCAGGCGGTAGATCCCGTGCACACTCGCCGCTCTGCGCAGCTCTCCGTCCACAACGTGCTTGATCTGCCGTTCGCTGCGCCGCGACCGGTAGGTGAGGCGGGTCAGCAGATCCCCGGGGACCGGCAGGCCGAAGTCGAGCGGCGTGCCGGGTGGGCCGACGAGGACCTCACTGACGCAGCTGGTCTTCAGCAACCCCCATCGGATCAGCCGGACGTAGTCCTCCATGGCGAGGTGCTCACCGACTGTGTCGTAGTCCAGCAGGCGTCCGACCTCCATGCTGCCGAGCACCCACAACTGCTTGCGGAACACGCGGATCGGATGGATGACATCCCCCGGTTTGACCCCTGCTCGCGCGAAGCTGGGCAGGGAGTGATGCGGCCCGCCGAAGAGGACGCTCAGCCGCTCACCCGCGAAGCCGCCGGTGGCGAGCGCGGGGCAAGCACTCCAGCACGTCCAACGACAAGTACTGGTTCTTCGAGAGCCGCTTGGGGCGCAGCTGGAGCCACTCCTGGACCGTCGCCCATGATCTCTACCAGTTCGAGAAGATACAGGGCGCCGGCTTCGAGTCCCCGCACTACGCGGCCCCTGGAGACATCGTCTGGGTCAACTGGACCGGCACCAGTTCGGCGGGCATCAGCCACGCGGCGGTCATCACCAAGGTCACCGGAAGCAACGTCTACGTGACCCAGCACTCTAACAAGCACAGAAACGAGCCGATATGGAAGGTCAAAGACGCTATCAGCTGGCAGAGAGCCAACCCCCACCTGCATGCGTGGGCCGCCCAGCCCACCGAGAGCTGATGAGGTCGACGCCATGAGACGCCTACTCGCTACGGGACCGGTCGCCTTGCTGGTATCCGCATTTCTGGCCGGCTGTTCAGCAAAGGGCCCTCACCTCCCCGACTACATCCTGCTGTCCAAGCATGTCACCCATGGTGTGCGCTGGCAGTTGGACGCGTACTTGAGCGACGAGGGGCTGTGCCTGATGGTGGACAGCCCCAAGGGGCCAGAGGTTGGCGAAGACTGGTCGTCCGGAGGTTGCGGCTTCGACAGGAACCACCCATCCGACGGCTACTGGTCAGGCGGACAGGAGCCCGGCGCGGAAAACGCCGTGGTCGTGTACGGACCGCTCCCGGACAATGCCACCGCGATCAAAGTGGCAAGCCACACCGTGGTGAAGTCCGTCCCGTTCCCCCACGGCAGCGGCCTGCCTTCCGGCCGCTACTGGTTCTTCATCGAACCACCGGGGTGGCCAAGCAAGGCCGACGGAACGCTGCTGACCACGCCCCAACCGATGGACAAGCAGGGGAAGAAGGTCGCCTTCAAGAAGTTCTGACCCGACAGCCGACTCCACATGCGGCCGGTAACGACAGACTGCCCGGCGAGCTGATGTGCTCGCCGGGCAGGGCTCCGGCCGCCCGATGTCCGGCGCGCGTGATCGGTCGGCCCGAGCGGGCCCGATCGTGCCAGCAAGATCACCCTCGGGCCGAGCCCCGCATTTCTGGACGCCTGCGCCGACGCGGCATCCAATTGACTTCAACGAGGCCACTGCCCCCGAAACCAGCCCTCAGCATGGAATCTCCTTGCTCAGCGTGACGCGGATGCTGCTCCAGTCCGGGCTGCCCCCGTCTTGGGTCGTGTCGTAGTCCCCGTAGGTGTTGCCAGCCAGTTCCACGCACAAGGTCGTGCGCACGTCCAGTGGCCCGGAGGGTTCTCTCAGCGAGACGACGATGCCGCGCTGCTCATAGATCGCTGTGTCGGACGCATGGGACGTGACCCGTGCCAGGACATACGTTTGCCGCGGCGGATCTCCGCCGCCCGGGGGAGAGGCCGGCCGAGCCCGCACGGCTCACCCCGGCCCCTGCCCGCCGAGGGTTTCGGAACCTCTGCTCCGCACCTGCACTGTCCGGCTTGTGCACCGAACCAGATCGAAGCGGTGAGCGCCGCTTTCGCCAGCGGATTCTCCAGATGCGCGAGCCAGGCGCTTCCGCCCCGCTCAGGCATCGCCCAGGGAGCAGTTCGCCGGAGCTGGCAATTCCCCCTAGATCATTATGAAGCTACAAAAAGCAACCATGAGATAATCAACGAAGAGTTATCGCTCGTTACTCATCGTGTCGTTCCCGTGGGGTTCCCGTCTAGGACAAAAGCACCCCGCCGCGATCGTCGTCGACGGGTGCTATGTCCAATTATCCAGCATTTTGTTGTGCCCCCGGCAGGATTCGAACCTGCGACACCCGCTTTAGGAGAGCGGTGCTCTATCCCCTGAGCTACGAAGGCGGGGATGTGCGGGCAAAGGTGTTGGAAATCCGCCCGCATCGGACGGATTCCGACATCTGAAGGCCCCAGACATCCATTGGCGCCCCACCGGAGTGGTGCACCGCGCACAGTCTAGCGGCTGCGGCAGCACACCGAGGCGGCATGCCCTGCTGCTGTGTGGCCCCGCCGCTGTGTGGCGAGCCCTCTGCATCGGCCGGCGGAGCGTGTCGTGCGGTGACGCGCACCGACCGGCCTCGTGGCTACCGTGTCCGGCGGGTGATGCCGAGGGCCACGGAGTTCTGCTGTCGGACGCCCGCGCGGGCGATCTCCCCCCATGTGCTCGTGCTGAAAGCTGGCACAGGCCACCTCGGCGGTGTCGGAGATCGAGATCGAGGCGAGAAGGATCAGGTAGACGAACGGGGAGTACGCGGGGCGACGGCCTGGCGTTCCCGGAGCACGTCCGGGGTGGACCTTGTCTGTCACGTCGTACAGGTCAGGGTTGGCGACGAGAAGTTCCAGACGCTCCAGCGCGGGGAGGGCCCGGGCAGCAGGGCCGGGAGGTTCGGGGCGGCTGAAGCTGAATACGTCTTTGGGCGTCGGGCCCATGACGTAGTCCGGCTTCTTCTTGGACCTGAGATTGGGCTTGGAGGCGGCAGGGCGTCGTTTCGGCGTCCCCATCAGCCCCCTTCCCTGATGGTCGCCATTCGTAGCGGCGCGGTTCAGCGAGGAGAGCCCGAGGCGCAGCGCGACATCCGCGATCTGACCGGTCTCCGAGTGGATCTTCGCAGCGAGCCGGATGGAAACGTCCTGCGGTGTGGCGGACCGGCCTTCCGGGGCGACTCCGCTGGCGCGTACGACCTCACCGAAGGCCGTGCACACACTGGACTGCAGTTGGTTTGCGGGGGCGAGACCGCTCGTGGTGAGCGTTTCAGGGCGGTCGCAGCTCGACTGGTGCTGGACATACTCGGCGCGCAGGCGGAGGGCCTCCCAGCACCACGGATCCTCGAGCGGGCAATGACGGGCGGTGATCCGGGCAGCCCCCACCGCCCGAACCCGGGAGTTGTCGAGATCTACATCGGTGGTGGCGGCCAGGCTGATCTCGCTCGTGTGGAGACCGGACAGGAGCAGCCCGAGTACGGCGGCGTGCCTGGTTCGCGGCATCCCTCTTCGCATTGCCTTCCGGTACGGCGCGGCGCCGATCAGGCGGACGGCGATGCGGCACTTCCTGCTGGGCCAGGCGTTCGACGCGACCTCCCGGCGGCGTGGCCTGCGGCTGACGACGGATCTCATCCGTCGGAGCCGCGGGGCCACGGTGATCGCGGACCTGGTCGAGGACTTCCTCGGCTCCCTCGACCGACCTACAGGGCCGTCCGCGGCAGCCACTTCGGGCTGCTGGAGCCGCGCGGCACGAGGATGGGGTCGCTCCAGCGGGCCGGCGTGTGGGAGAAGGCGACCGGCGGGGCGAGCATGTGGACGGCTCCGAGGGGGGTGTCGGCGTCGCAAGCGGCGGGGTCGCGCAGGGTGTGCTCCTCGTCGCGGCCGGCGTCCGCGGGGTCGACGAGGCCCAGGGTCCGGTACCACATGGCGGTGCGGGTGAGGTTCACGGTGACGTGCCAGCTACCGCCCTCGGTGGCCCGCCGGTACAGGGCCGCGGTGGCGCCGACGGCGCCCATGTAGCCGGTGATGAAGTCGTTGATCATGCCGGTGATCGGCAGCCTGGGCGCTTCGGGAGTGCCTTCGAGGGCCATGAGTCCGGAGGCGGCGGAGCCGTTCATGTCGAACCCGCCGCGGTCGGCCCAGGGGCCCGTCGAGCCGTAACAGGTGACCGAGACATTGATCAGCCCCGGGTGACGCTCGGCCAACTCCCGTGGATCGAGGCCGAGTTTCTCCAGCTTGCTGCCCCTGTGATTGTTGACGACCACGTCGGCGTCGGCGAGCAACGTGTCCGCGAGCCTGCGGCCGTCCTCCTTGGTGAGGTCGACGTAGGCGCTGCGGGAGCCGATGTTGGCCTCGTCGTAGATGAAGTCGTGCTCGTAGTCGTTGGGACGGGTCGCGCACAGCACGTCCGCGCCCTGCTCGGCAAGGGTGCGGCCGACGGTGGGCCCGGCGATGGCGTGCGTGAAGGACAGGACCCGTACGCCGGCGAGCGGCCGGTCGGCCGGACCGAGGGGGCGGCGCGGGGCGTCGCCGATGCGTTCCAGGCCGATGACGGGCTGGGTCGCGAGCAGGGCGCCGTGCGGGTGGGCAAGCCACTCCTCCGGCGTGCGGGCCACGCACAACGGCAGCCCGGAGGCGTTCGCGGCCTCCTCCAGTTCGAAGGCGTCCCACTTCGCGATGGCGGCGGCGACCTTCTCCTTGTCCGGCGGCACGTCGAGGAACCGGCACCACTTCGCGGCCAGATGCGGGTAGACCCCGGAGGCCATCACCGTGCGGCCGTCCGCAGTGCGGTAGGAGTCCAGCAGGAACGGGTTGTCGGCCACCAGCGGATGCGGGGGCATCTCACCGTTCAGGGTGGGGTGCCAGAAGGCATGCGGGGTGATCCCATGGACGGCCTGCCGCAGGTCCAGGTGCAGGTCCTGGGAACGGCCCGTGCGTCGGCGCCACAGCGCGGCGGCCCCGACGGCGCTCGCCATGACGGGGATGCCGATGGCCGCGCCGAGCCGGTGGCGGGCGGCCACGATCGGGTCCTGGCCGGAGAAGGAGACGCGCCCCCCGGTCGCCGCCGTCGACAGACCGACATCGGCGAGCAGGCTCTCCAACGCCTCGCCCGCGTCGAAGTGGCTTTCCCGGCTGGTGCTGGTGCTGGTGCTGGTGCTGGTGCTTTGCGGCATGCGTGCGCCTCTGTTCCCGAATCGTCGGCTGGTCGGGGAATCAGCCTCCTTCGAGCAGGCATATCGGGCCCCGATCGAAGGGAAATAGCGTTCGTGAGCGATCCGGTGCAGGAATCCGCCACCCGCTCCGGATTTGACCGGACCGGGCCGTCGGCCACACTGGCGGCATGACGGATCCGAGTGGCAGACGGTGGGTGGACGAGGACGACGTGATGCTGCTGGACGCGCTGCACGTCAACCCGCGCGCCAGTTTCGAGCAGTTGGGTGCCGCCCTCGGTGTGTCCGCGGTGACCGCGGGCCGGCGCTGGCGCCGACTGGCCGAGGCGGGCCAGGCATGGGTGTCCTCGGCGCCCGGCCCGCGGATGCCGCTGGTGGGTGCCCTGTTCGAGGCCGAATGCGCGCCCGGTCGCGTCGCCGGGGCGGCGGCGGCCCTGGCCGCGCTGCCGCAGGTGTTCAGCGTGCATCTGGTCAGTGGGACCCGGGACCTGTACGCGCTGGTGGCGGCGGGCGACAGCCGGACGCTCTCCGGTCTGGTGCTGGACCGGATGCCCGCAGTGCCCGGCCTGATCCGGGTGCGCACCAGTGTGACAACCGAGGTGTTCAGCGGCCGGCACTGGCGGCTGGGAGCGATCAGCGCTGCTCAGGCCGGTGCGGTGCGGGCCCAGGAGCCCGAGGACCAGGAGCAGGCACCGGACCGGGTACCCGACCGGTTCGACCGCGAGCTGTTCCTGGCCCTCCAGGACGACGGACGTGCCGCGTACCGCACCCTCGCCGAACGGCTCGGCAAGTCCGAGCAGGCCGTCAAGCGGAGGATGTCGGCACTCCTGCGCTCGGGTCAGCTGACCTTCCGAACCGACTTCGTCCGGCCGCAGGGGGGCTGGCCGGTCCAGGTCGCGCTCTGGCTCCAGGTGCCGGACGAGCAACTGGAGCTCGTCGGGCGGCAATTGGGCGAGTGGCCTCAGACCAGGGTCTGCCTGGCAGTGGTGGGGAAAGCCAACCTGTTCGTCACCCTCCAGCTCCACGGTCTGCATGCCCTCGACGGTGTGCTGCGCCGGATGCGGGGGAGCTGGCCGCAGGTCCGCATCGCCGAGCGAGAGGTCGTCTTGCGGTCGGTGAAGTCCTGGGGCCGGATGCTGGACGAGGACGGGTACGCCACCTCGGTGATCCCCGTCGACATCTGGGCCCCGGTGTGACGGTTTCCGTCACCGGATGCCCGGAGACGGCAGTTTCCACCACCCCGCTCACCGGCGAGCGGAGCGATCGCACCATCTGTCGTCAGGCGTGAGCCCCACCACAGGCCCGGGGCCGCCAGCCGGACACGACGGAGTGACCATGATCAACGCACCGCAGGCGAACGGTACTTCACCGGTCGACTCGCCCGACGAGCCGCCCACGGTTCCCGATTCCTCCCGGACCGCCGCACCGAGGCACATGACGAGCCGGGCACGGCGCTCGTTCGCCGCCGCGGTCGGTGGCTGGGCCATGGACGGATTCGACATCGCGATCTTTGCGCTGGTCGCCTCCCCCGCCCTTGCCGAACTCCTGCCGAAATCAGGCGTTGCCGCGACCGGCACCAACGTCGGCGTCTACGCCCAGTTGAGCGCCGCGGTCTTCCTGGCCGGCTGGGGTCTGTCGTTCATCTGGGGACCGGTCGCCGACCGGTACGGGCGCCGCCCCGCCATGATCGGCAGCATCCTCACCTTCTCGGTCTTCACCGCGCTCGCCGGGGCCGCGGGCAACCTCTGGATCTTCATGGCCTGTCGCTTTCTGGCGGCGGTAGGCGTCGGCGGCGAATGGGCGCTGGCCGGTACCGCGGTCGCCGAGTCCGTCCCGGAACGCCTGCGGGTACGCCTCGGCGGTCTCCTGCACTCCGCGACGTACGTCGGTGCCGTGCTGACCGGCGTGCTCTACCTCGCGGCCGGCCACACCCTGGGCTGGCGGGGCATGTTCCTCTTCGGCCTCGCCCCCGCACTGCTCGTGCTGTTCCTGCGCCTCGGCGTCAAGGAGCCGGAGCGGTTCGAAGCGCACCGGCGGCAGACAGGGCAGGAGGCCGGGTCCCTGTGGGCGCCGCTGCGCACCGTTCTCGGACCGTCCTACCGGGCGCGGACCTGGGGCAACCTGGTCCTGCTGGTCGTGTGCGTCATGGGACTGTGGGCCGGCACGACCTTCGGGGCCACCGCCGTCAGCACGATGGCCGACTCCGCCGGGCGCCGGGACGCGACGCGTCTGGCGTCGCTGATCACCCTCGTCGGATCCCTGTCCACCATCGTCGGCTGCTGGTGTGTGCCGGCCCTCACCCGGCGCCTGGGCAGGCGCGGCACGCTGGTACTGCTCTACGTGCTGATGATCGTCGGCATCCTCGGCTCGTACGCCTACGCCTACCCCCGCGACGACATCGCGGCCTTCTTCCTCTTCGCCCCCGTACTGGGCTTCGGCGGCGCCAACTTCGCGGTCTTCACCATCTGGCTGCCCGAGCAGTACCCCACCCGCATCCGTGCCACCG
The DNA here is from genome assembly GCF_021462265.1 of Streptomyces shenzhenensis. GTDB lineage: Bacteria > Actinomycetota > Actinomycetes > Streptomycetales > Streptomycetaceae > Streptomyces > Streptomyces shenzhenensis. Next base: position 181,557 of record NZ_JAJONF010000003.1, read on the forward strand.
CCTTCGCCTTCACCACCACGCTCTCCCGGTGGGCCGCAGCCGTGGGCACCCTGCTCATCGCCTACGGCATCTCCGTGACGCACTCCCTGGCCTTGCCCCTGGCCCTCACCGCGGTCCCCTTCTTCGCGGGCATCCTGCTGACCCGACTCGTCCCCGAGACCGGCGCCACCCTGCCGGACTGACAGCCACGACAGGCCGGTCACGCTCATGCCTTGAGTCCCAGGCATGCCGCCGGGCCTGCGCGTCGACCTGGTGGATCGCGCCGGCGGGGATGCCGCCGGCGTTGTTGACCAGGACGTCCGGGTCGGGGACGGCTGCCTGGGGAAAACCCTCCCCGTACCTCGCGCACCGCTCGGAGACCTGACGCCCGGAATCACACCGTACGGAGTGCTGCGAGGGCGCCGTACGGAGTGCTGCGAGGGCGCCGTACGGTGTGACCTTGGTTCGGGTTCAGAGCATCAGGCTCACTCGCTCGCCGATGCCGAGCAGCGACTTGCCGTAGACCTCCAGGCCGACCGCCGGGACCAAGCCCGCGTGGCGCGCCGCGACGCCCGCGTCACGCCAGATGCGCTGGAGAGGGGCGGTGTCGGCGAACGAGGACGCGCCGTGCACGTTCAGGAGAGTGCTGATCGCGTCGAGCACCTGCTGTGCGGCGAAGCCGGCCCGGGCCCTGACGTGCGTACGCGCGGCATAGTCCAGCGGACCGCCGGAGGCGGCGGCCTGGTCTACTTCGGCGACGGCCCGGTAGGTGTGCAGGCGGGCCGTCTCCAGCTTCAGCGCGGCCTCGGCCAGCTGTATCTGGACGCCCACCGAGTCGGCCTGCCGACCGTGGACGGTGAAGGACAGCGGCTTCTCCTCCGCCGCCTCCACCGCCACGTTCAGTGCCGCCTTCCCCAGTCCGAGCAGCGGTCCGACAAGGCACAGCAACAGCATCGGCCCGAACGTCGAGGTGTACAGCGCCTCGTCCCGCGACGCGCGGGGGTAGGACCCCTCCGCGGCAGCGGGAACCGACAGCACCCGGTGATCGGGTACGAACACGTCCTGCCCGATCAGGGTGTTGCTGGCGGTCGCCTTCATACCCGCGGTGTGCCAGGTGTCCTCGACGGCCAGTTCGGAGGCGGGGATCAGGACGAGTACCTGGTCCACCACCGCTCCGCCGTCGTCCTTCAGCAGTGCACCGACCGCGGCCCAGGTGGCGAACGGGGCGCCGGAGTTGTACGGCCACCTACCGCTGACGCGCCAGCCGCCCGGAACCCGTTCTCCCACGCCCATCGGCGCGGCCACACCGGTCACGCGCGCATCCGGATCGGCCCCGAACACCTCTTCCTGGGCCTTCTCCGGGAAGAGGCACGCCAGCCAGTTGGTCACCGCGATGATCATCCCGACCCAGGCGGCTGAGCCGTCACCCTCGCCGAGAGCCTCGGACACCTCCGTCAGGGTCCGCAGGTCGGTCTCATGGCCGCCGTACCGCTTGGGAGTCAGCAGCCGGAAGACGCCCGCATCGGCCAGCGCGTCGACGACCTCGACCGGCAGGACGCGGTCCGACTCGCCGCGCGCCGCCTGGTCGCGCAGCAGCGGCTGCAGGGCGATCGCCCGGCCGACGAGTTCGGTCCTCAACCCTTCCCTGGACGGCACACTCGTCTCGTCCTGACGACTGTCGCTGTTCATCACGTTCTCCTTCTGCGCTGGTTGACTGTCAAGTGATCAAGTGGGGTGAGTGTTCGTGTGAGGGCTGCGGCCCGGGACTCAGCCGGTCGACTCGTCGAGTGCGATCCTCGAGAGGAGAGCGGCGAGTTCTACCGGCTTCGACAGGAACGGCGAGTGGTCACCCTCGATCCGGTGGGCCTCATCGGACCTTTCGGTCAGCACCTGCCGGGCCTCTGCGGGCAGTGCCCGGTCGTCCGGGAAGACTTCGTGCTCTGCGGCGCCAACTGCTCGGCGGCCTACTCGGCTTCAGGCCGGGGCCGTTCGGCACGGGCTCGTTCGGCGCTGGGTCGTTCGGCGCGGGCTCGTGTTCGCGCGGCTCCGGTGGAAGAGGCGTGTCGGCGAAGCCGGAGAGGCTCTCGCCGGCATCGAGTCGGAGTGCCGCCAGGCAGACGCTGCGCGACATGTTCCCCGCCTCGGGGGCGGCCTGGCTCACCGGTACGCCGCCGTATGAATGCGCGACGACCATCAGGGGGCCGTCGTCACGCATGCCGGCCCGCCCGTCGGCCTCCAGCGCTGACCTCAGGCCGTGCCAGCACCACCCGCCGTGCCATGCCTCATGCGCCAGGAGCAGAGTCGGACGGGAAACCCCATCAGTCACGAAAAGTCACTTTCGGATCGGCCAGAAGAGCCATGTGCCCCATCGGCCCTCGTGAAGGACCCTAAAGGTGATCAGACACAGTGTCCAACGTACTGTGCAACTGCCACAACGAGCACGGGTGGCGCCGACGGCTTGCGCACGCCGTCCGCTCTCGCGTGAGGCCAGTCGTCAATGCAGTCGAGGTGTCGGTCGGCTCGCCGCGTCGCCGCTGCTGGATGCCGTAACCGGCCGTTACTTCGAGGACAGCCAGGAGGCGCAGGGCGTACGGGACGACACTGAAGGAGGCGGCGTCGTGGCTCACGCCCTCGACCCGCAGCGGCGGACAGACCCTGGGATTCTGCCGAAGACGACTCTGCCGAAGACGACTCTGCCGGGGACGACTCTGCCGGGGACGACTGCGCGGAAGACGCGGTCCGAGCCTGGTCGAAGGGACAGTGGGCGCCCTCCGGCCTGCCTGGCCGTCGGCTAGCCGGCACTCGTTCCGGGGGAGCGGCGGTACACGCCGTACCAGTAGCCCGCTGCCAGCTCGTGGGCGACCTCGGCGTCGTCCTTGTCGCTGCCGGAGATCTGCTGGGCGATGACCTGACCGCCGCCCTGGACGATGATCCTTGCGGCGAGCTCCGGGTCGATGTCCGCGGGGGTGCGGCCGGCCTGCTGCTCCTCCTTGAGCACCGTCACCGTGTTGTCGATGAAACGGTCCTGGTCCGCTGTCCATGCTTCCCGGACCGCCGGGTCGTACGTAGCGACTTCGTTGATCGCCGACAGCAGAGCCGCGTGCTCCCGATAGTGCCGCATGATGAGCTCGTAGGTACGGGCCAGGCCGTCGAGCCCGCCGTCGGGACCGCAGGGCCGCCAGGCCTCCGCCATCGCGAAGCTCTCCGTCTTGAGCGAGCCGCTCAGCCGCAGCAGGACATCCACCTTGTCGCGGAAGTACAGGTAGAACGTGGAACGGGAGATGCCCGCGGCGTGGGCGATCTGCTCGACGCTCAGCTCGGTGTAGGTCACACCACCGCGCAACAGCTCCTCGAGCACGGACAGGATCCGCTGTTCGAGGGCGGACCGTCGGTCGGCCGCGCTGGAGCGTCGTCGAGTGGTGGAAGCCATGGGGGCATCTTAAGGAACCGGCAAACGCCGAAGGGCTCGGATCCGCGCGGAGGGCCGGTCCGGCAGGCACCGGGGAGAAGGCGGGACCGGCCCTCGCCGCGTCTGTCGGGTCCTGCATTACCAGCCGCGCAGTACCCGCCCGCGCATGCCGACAGGCCCCGCGGCGTCGGGGGGGCCTGTCGGAGCCCGGGCAGGGGCGTGCCCGGGCCGGACGGCGGTCAGGACTTCGCCGCGGGCGTCTGCTTGATGCCGTCCACGACCGTGCGCTCCAGGATCGCGCTGGTGAAGAGGACGGTGCCGGGCGTGATCAGGCTGTCGGTGCCGCTGTTCCTGCGCACCTGCACCGAGCGTTCGCCCAGGAAGACGTGGCTCTTCTTGTCGAAGATCCATTCCTCGCGTTCACCGCTGGTCCCGTCGAGCCGGGCCACCGCCACCCCGTGCCGGCCCACCGCGTCCGTCGCGTCGTTGACCACGACGACCCCGGGGATCTTCGCGGCGGCCTTGAACAGCGCCGGGTACAGCTCTGCCGGCGGGTAGCTCTCGCCGAGCAGGTCGCCGATGGTGGTGAAGGCCTCCTGGTCAGGGGAGTTCCCCTGGCCCTTCGTCTCCGTGTAGATCTTGGCCAGCAGCTTGTCGGGGTCGGTGGTGAGCTTGGTGAGGTAGTCGTACGACGGGCCGTTCAGGGACGGCTTCGGGGTGTTGCCCTGCTCGTCGGGGAGGGACAGGGTCTCGCCCTCGGGGCTCTTGTTGACGGCCGGGTCGATCAGCCAGCCCTTGGTGCCGTCCGGGGACCGCCAGACCTGCCGCGTGTGCAGCGGGTGGCTGGCCAGGGAGGAGTTGCCGTCCACGCTGCTGACGTAGCTGTCGGCCGACTCGGACTTGATGTAGATGTACTGGCCGGGCTTGGCGGCGGGGCGGGAGGCCGAGGTCTCGGCGGCGGCCAGGGAGATCTGGCCGAGCAGCTGGGGGACGCCCTTGGTGGTGGCCGCGCCGATGGTGGTGGTGAGGGCCGGGCCGGCGTCCTGCACTCCGTTGCCGCCGTTGCCGGAGAGGATCACGCCCGCGACGACCGCCGCCGCCAGCGCGGCCGCCGTCAGGGGCAGGGCGATCGCCGGACGGGGAAACCTGCGGCGCCGCTCCCGTACGGGGGCCGTGGTCTGCTCCGTCTGCCGCATGTCGTGGATCTGGGCCATCAGTCGCTCCTTGTGGAACTGGTGGCGGCCCGGCGGAAGATCCCGCGCGGTGGCGGACAGCAGCTCGGCGTCGCCGTCCCCCTCGGCCGGGTGGTTCCGGGAGGTGTTCACGGTCATGGTCTTCCTTCCTGTGCGGGCCGGATCACGTTGGTGTGATCACCTCTTGTCTGTCGGGAGCGGCGGCCGCCTTCCCGGATTCCGCGAGATTTTTCCGCCGGGCGTCCGGCCGACGAAGGACCGGCGAGGTCGCGGAGCTTTCTGCGGGCGCGGGAGAGCTGGGAGGCGACGGTGCCGACGGGGATGCCGAGCGCCTCCGCCGCCGCCTCGTAGTCCAGGCCCTCGCCCAGGCAGAGCGTGACGACCTCGCGCTCGGGTCTGCGGAGCTTGCTCAGGGCGGCGAGGGCGGCGGCGAGGCGGTGCCCGTCGTCGACACGGTCGGCCACCTCGTCCGCGTGGTCGGGCACCGCAAGCTGGGCCGCGGCCGCGGCGTTCGCGGCGGCCCGGTACCGGCGGTTGCTGCGGTACTGGTTGCGGGCGGTGTTGGTGGCGATGCCCAGCAGCCACGGCCGTAGCGAGCCGCCCTCGGGGTCCACCCGGTCGCGCAGCCGCCATGCCTCCAGGAAGGTCGCGGCCATCACGTCCTCGGCCACCGACCAGTCGGCGGTCAGCCGGAAGGCGTGGTTGTAGACGGCGCGCGAGTAGCTGTCGAACAGTTCCGCGAACGCGCTCGGCTCCCCGGCCCGTACCCGGGTACGCATATGTGTGCTCACGTCACTGAGCTGTCCGGCACTCCGCACCGACTTCCCGTGATCCGGGTCACATCCGGCTCTCCTTTCCTCTTGTCCTCCCTGTTCCTCTGTCCCGTGCGGCTCAGAGGGGCAGGGGCAGGCGGGTGCCGGGAAATGGGCAGGCGGGGGGCAGGCGGCGGGCTCAGGACAGCGGAACCCTCGTGAAGCGGGACGCGGTGCGGAGGTCGTCCTGGACCTGGGCCGCCGTGGCGTGCAGGGCCGGCAGCACCTCGCTCACGCAGTCCGCCAGGGTGCGGCGGGCCGCGTGGGTGGCCACGTTCAGGGCGGCGACCGGGCGGCCCGTCCGGTCCCGTACCGGTACCGCGATCGAGCGCAGGCCCGACTCCAGTTCCTCGTCCGCCAGGGCGTATCCGCCCGGTCCGGCGAGGCCCAGCAGGGCCCGGCCGAGCGCCGTGGGGCTCGCCGGCAGCCGGGTGCCCACCGTGATGTCCACCGTCAGGACCCGGCTCGCGGCCGCCACCGCGACGTACTGGATCTCCGCCGGATCGGCCGCCGGTACCAGCACCGCCAGCGCCGTCGGCTCGTGCAGCAGGTCCGCGAGGGCGCGCAGCCGGGGGGTCGCGAGGCGGGCGAGGGTGGTGCGGGACAGCGGCGGGTAGCCCAGGGACAGCACCCGGGGGGTGAGGGCGAAATCGCGTCCGTCCGAGGTCACCAGGCCCAGGTGCTCGTACGTGATCAGGGCCCGCCGGGCCGTCGCCCGGGCCAGGCCCGTCGCCTTCGCCACGTCCGTCAGGGTCAGCGCCGAGCGGCCCTCCCCGAAGGCCGTCAGGACGGTCAGGCCCCGGGCCAGCGACTCCACGAACTCCCGGCCCAGTTCGTGCTTGGAGGCCGTGGTCCATACGGCGAGGCCGCAGGGGGGCGGCCCCGGCTCGGCGGGCCGGGACCCGGCCTCGCGCAGCTCCGCCTCCATCGCGGTCACCGCCGTACGCAGCCGGAGGAGCAGGGTCTCGCGCAGGTCCGCCGCCGTGTGGCGGCTGGTGTGGCTGACGACGCTCGCCACGCACGCCACCCGCCCGGTGCGCGGGTCGCGCACCGGGACGGACACCGCGACCAGGCCGGGTTCGATCAACTGGTCGTCCAGCGCCCAGCCGCTGCGCCGGGCCTCCTCGGCCCGCGTCTCGAAGTCGTCGTCGGCGGCCGGATTCCGGGGCGGTACGGCCGGGAAGCCCGCGTCCGCGGGGTCCGCCGCGCGCCTCGCCCGCCAGACCGACCATTCCCGCTCCGTCCACTCCGCCGCGAACAGCGGGCCGGGGGCGGTACGTTCGGCCGGCAGCAGGTCGCCGATGCGGAAGCTGACGGACATCGCGCGACGGCGGGTCGCCTGGTGGATGAACCGGATGCCGTCCCGGTCGGCGACGGCGAGGGAGACCGACTCGTCCAGTTCGTCGGCGAGGGCGTCGGCGTGGCCGTCCAGCAGCGCGGGCAGGCGGAGAGCGGCCAGGTAGGCGTTGCCCAGCTCCATCACCCGGGGGGTGAGCACCGCGTCCCGGCCGTCCTGGCGGACGTAACCCATCCGGGAGAGGGTGGCGGTGATCCGGTCCACCGTGGAACGGGCCAGGCCGGTACGCCGTTCCAGCGCGCTCGCGTTCAGCCTCCCGCCCGCCTCGGTCAGCGCCTCCAGCACCGCCACGCCCCGGATCAACGGCGTCACCGCCTCGGCGGGCGGCTCGTGCGCCGCGGGCGAGGAGGGCAAGGGGGCGGTCATCGACTCTCCGGCTCCGGTACGACGGTTTCCGCGATCACCGTGGTCTCCGTGGTCTCCGGCAGGGCACGACCTTCGGTACGGCGATCAGCGCACGCCTACCGTAAACCGTGGCCCACCTGGCCAACGCCGGATCGCACACCGCGACCCTTGTCCGAGCGACCGGCAACCCCGCACCTCCGCACCCCCGCACTCCGCCTGGCATGCCGCACCCTGCACCCCGCGATCCGTATCCCGCGCGGCACCCCGCACCCCGTACCCCGCCTGGCGCCTCGCACCCCGCGACCCGTCCGGCGGCCCGGAGCCCGCACCGCGCACGCCCACACCCACGCACCGCGCACGCCCCCCGGCGCCGTGCACGCCCCCTACCCCCGGCTCACCCGCACCCGATAGTCCCCCTCCCCGTCCGCCCCCGACACCAGCACCTCGATCCCGTGCGCGGGATCCTTGAAGCTCTCGCCCGGGCCGAACGGGGCGTCGGAGAGTTCCGCCTGGACGTTGGGGCTGCGGGTGCAGCCGCCGGTGCCGCGGTGGGCGTCGTACACCTTGATCGGCCCGCGGCCGGTGTCGACGTTCGCGCCGACCTTGTAGATGAGGACGCCGGGGCGGCACACCTCCTCGTCGTTGCCGCCTTTGGTGCGTACCTCCAGGGCGTAGCCGGTGCGGTCGTCGACAGGGATGAAGACCAGCTTGCGGCCGCCGGCCCGGGAGAGGGGGGTCAGCGTGTACTCGGCGCTGCCGCCGGACGCCGCGCAGCTGACCTGGTCGGCGTCCAGCCACCCCAGCTTCCACTTGTGCCAGGCGAGGAGGTCGTTGTCGGCCCCCCAGTCCTCGCTCATGATGTCCCAGTGCCCGACCGCGCCCCCGCCCTCCTGGGTGTAGAGGTCGGGCAGGCCGAAGACATGGCCGTTCTCGTGGGGGAGGACCCGGTAGCCGGTGCGGTCGTAGGAGCCCGAGCCGTCGTCCTGGCGGGAGTAGACGAAGGAGGCGTTGGAGACCGGCACGCCGTCGGCGACCGGGGCGTCGCCGTTGCCGGCGAAGGTCACCGACAGGACGGTGTCCAGGGCGGAGGGACCGGCGTTCGGGGTGACCAGCACGTTCAGGAGGTCGTACGACCGGAAGTCCACGTCCGGGTCGGCAGCGGCCACGAGGTCCTGGACCAGCTGCCGGTAACCCGGGTCGAAGGGCGCGCCGCGCTCTATGCCGTACGCGCTGAACGGCTTGGGCATCCGCAGCCAGTGGTCGATGGGGGCGACGGGCTGGTAGTCGAGCTTGCCGTAGGAGGCGGTGCGGAACCAGTCCTGGGTCTGCGGGAAGAACTCGTGGTAGCGGTCGAGCGCGCTGCCCTGGCCGGGTGCGTCGGGGAAGTCGACCATCAGGGTGAGGGCGTGCACGGTGCCGGTGGAGCGGGAGTAGCCGCCCGGCGTGGGGATGCCCTCGGTCATCTGGACGTCGTGGCCGCCGGTGATCATGCAGGGACCGTAGACGGAGGAGCGGGACAGCGAGATCGGTCCGGCGCCGGTCGGTGAGGGGGCCGCCGTGAGGTGCCCGGTGCCCGCCGAGGTGCCGACCGCGAGGATCAGCGCGGTCACGGCGGCGAGGCAGACCGCACGGCGGTGGCGTATGCGGCGGGTCGGCCGGGTCCCGCGGTCCGGTGCGGGACGGCGGTCCCGGGCGGGACGGTAGTCCGGTGTGGAACGGCGGTCTGGGGCGGATCGGCGGTCTGGGGCGGATCGGCGGTCCGGGGCGGGACGGCGGTCCGGGGCGGGACGGCGGTCCGGGGCGGGACGGCGGCTTGACGGCGTACGACGGACCGGCGGCGTACTACGGCGGGGCGAGGCACGGCGGCTCGTAAGGCGCAGGCGCAGGGGGGTGCGAAGACGAGCGGGTATGCGAAGACGAGCGGGTCTACGGCGGCTGGGCTGCGGCTGCATGCATGGACCTTTCGCGCCACGGCAGCCGCCGGTCTCCGGCTGCACCCTTTCGATCACCCTGTGTCGAGGGGGCGGCGGGCGCGCGCTGGAGAGGCCGATCGTGGGATGCCGGGGGCCGCGCGGGCCGGACACAGGGCGCCTCGGGGTGATGTGACTCAGGTCACATCAAATTGAGGGAAGGGGCGGAAATAACCGGGGACTCCCTCCCCGTTTAGACCTGTGTCCGCGCGAAACGGGGAGCGCGTCCCCGGATCGCGGAAAGTCCACAGACCAGGAGTGCGCCGTGCAGACCGCGACCGCCATCCCCGCCGTGCGCAAGGCACCCCGGCCCCGCGCCGACGCCCTGCGCAACCGGGAGCGGATCGTCACCGCCGCCCGCGAGATGTTCACCGAGTACGGCGCCGACGTGCCGCTCGACGACATCGCCCGCCGGGCCGGCGTCGGCAATGCCACGGTGTACCGCAACTTTCCCGACCGCGACGCGCTTGTCCGTGAGGTCGTCTGCTCCGTGATGGACCGGACGTCGGAAGCGGCCGAGCTGGCGCTCGCGGAGACCGGGGACGCCTTCGAGGCGCTGGAGCGCTTCGTGCACATCTCCGCCGACGAGCGGGTCAGCGCGCTGTGCCCGATGGTCTCCAGCACCTTCGACAAGAACCACCCCGACCTCGAAGCGGCACGTCAGCGGTGCGAGCAGCTCATCGAGCAGCTCATGGGCCGTGCCAAGGCGGCCGGACAGCTCCGTGCGGACGTGGGCGTCGGCGATGTGATGATCGCCGTGGCCCAGCTCAGCCGGCCCCCGTTCGGCACTGACTGCCTGGTCGGCGACCGCTTCGTCCACCGACTTCTGCAGCTGTTCCTGGACGGACTGCGGGCCCCGGCCCGCTCCGCCCTGCCGGGCACGGCCGTGATCATGGAGGACCTCCGCCAGGCCTGACCCAGCCGAGACAGCCGAAACAAGCCGAGACAGCGAGACAGCCGACAGACACCTCCGAGGCATCCGACCAAGTCACGAACCGCCGATCGGGCCGATCAGGCAGGGACCGTCCGCCGGTCCCTCACCTCAAGCATCACTTCACGCATCACTTTTTCCGTCACGAAGTCACGAAGTGGGTACCCCCATGTCTGCAACAGCCGCAAAGGCTCCCGGCGCACCGGCGCAGTCCGGTGATGCCAACCGCTGGAAAGCGCTGGTCTTCATCGCGCTCGCCCAGCTGATGGTCGTCCTCGACGCCACCATCGTGAACATCGCGCTGCCCTCCGCCCAGAGCGACCTGGGCATCTCCGACGGCAACCGGCAGTGGGTCGTCACCGCCTACGCCCTCGCCTTCGGCGGTCTCCTGCTCTTCGGCGGCCGGATCGCCGACCTGTGGGGCCGTAAGCGGGCCTTCGTCATAGGCCTGACCGGCTTCGCCGCCGCCTCCGCGCTCGGCGGTGCGGCCACCAGCGGCGCCATGATGTTCGGCGCCCGTGCCCTCCAGGGCGTCTTCGGCGCCATGCTCGCTCCGGCCGCGCTCTCCCTGCTCGCCGTGATGTTCACGGACGCCAAGGAGCGTGCCAAGGCGTTCGGCATCTACGGCGCGATCGCCGGTGGCGGCGGCGCCGTCGGCTTCATCCTCGGCGGTGTGCTCACCGAGTACCTGGACTGGCGCTGGACGTTCTTCGTGAACATCCCGTTCGCCATCGTCGCCGCGCTCGGCGCGTACTTCGTCATCCGTGAGCCGGAGGGCGGCCGCAACCGCAACCCGCTCGACATCCCCGGCGTGCTCCTGTCCACCCTGGGCCTGGTCTCGCTGGTCTACGGCTTCACCCGCGCCGAGTCCGACGGCTGGGGCGACACCACCACCGTCGGCCTGTTCGTCGCCTCCGCGGTCCTGCTGCTCGCGTTCGTCGTCACCGAGACCCGGGTCAAGGCCCCGCTGCTGCCGCTGCGCGTGGTCACCGACCGCAACCGCGGCGGTATCTACCTCTCCCTCGGCATCGCGATCATCGCGATGTTCGGCACCTTCCTCTTCCTGACCTACTACCTCCAGGTCATCAAGGGCTTCTCGCCGATCAAGACCGGCTTCGCCTTCCTGCCGATGATCGCGGGCATGATGGTCGGCTCCACCCAGATCGGCACCCGGCTGATGACCCGGGTCCCGGCCCGGGCGCTGATGGGCCCCGGCTTCCTGGTCGCCGCGACCGGCATGCTGGTCATGACGCAGATCGAGATCGGCTCCGCGTACGCCTCGACGATCCTGCCCGCGATGGTGCTGCTCGGCCTCGGCATGGGTACCGCGTTCATGCCGGCCATGTCCCTGGCCACGTTCGGCGTCGAGCCCCGGGACGCCGGTGTCGCCTCCGCGATGGTCAACACCTCGCAGCAGGTGGGCGGTGCCATCGGTACGGCCCTGCTGAACACGATCGCCGCCTCCGCGACGACGTCGTACATCAAGGACCACATCGCGACCGCGACCTCCAAGTCCCAGCAGCAGCTGGTCCAGATGCAGGGCGCGGTGCACGGCTACGCCAACGCGATCTGGGTCGCCGTCGGCATGCTGGTGCTGGCCGCGGTGATCGTGGTGGCCTTCGTCAACGCCGGCAAGCCGGACACCACCACGGTGGCCTCCGGCGAGGGCGCGGAGGACGAGGTGGCGGTCCCGGTGGTCGCCCACTGAGCCGCTGAGCCGCTGAGCCGTTGAGCGGCCGGGCCGGCCGGCCGAAAAGACAGGCAGGCAGGCACAGACAGGCCGGTCGACAGACAGACCACAGGGGTACCCGCACGCGGACCTGTCCCGGCTCCTCAGCGGAGCCAGGGCAGGTCCGCGCCCGCTTCGTCGGGCTGCAGGCCCTCGGCGACGATCTGCATGATCTCGCCGAGGGCCTGCTGCTGTTCCGGCGTCAGCCGCTCGAACAACGCCTGCCGTACGGCGGCCACATGGCCCGGTGCGGTGCGTCGCAGCACCTCGGCGCCCTCGTCGGTCAGGACGGCGAACTGGCCCCGCTTGTCGGAGGGGCAGTCCTCCCGCCGTACCCAGCCGTTCTTCTCCAGGCGGGCGACGGCGTGCGAGAGCCGGGACCGGGTGATCTTCGCCTTCATCGCCAGCTCGGTCATCCGCAGCCGCTGGCCGGGCGCCTCGGCGAGCCCGACGAGCAGGCCGTAGTACATGTGCGGTATCCCCGCGTCCCGCTGGAGCTGACGGTCCAGATGGTCCTCCAGCAGGGTCGTGGCATGCAGGTACGAGCGCCAGACCCGCTGTTCGTGGTCGGTGAGCCAGCGGCTCTGCGTGGTGGCGGAAGCGGATGCCGTAGTCATGTCTCCCACTGTACGAGGCCTCTCCTTGAATATTAAACAAATGACGCGTAAGGTGACGGACGAAAGCTTGAGAGTTAAAACATGAACCGCTGGAACGAGGAGCCGGGGAGGCAGTCCGGCACTCGGAGGGAGTCGCCGCCATGTCCGCCGCCGCACCGGAGCGCATGCCCGCCCTCTACCTGAGCCACGGCGCCCCGCCGCTCGCCGACGACCCCGTCTGGCCCGGCGAACTCGCCGCCTGGAGCGCCGGCCTGCCCCGCCCCAAGGCGATCCTGATGGTCTCCGCCCACTGGGAGGAGGCGCCCCTCGCCCTCGGTGCCGTCCAGACCGTCCCCCTCGTCTACGACTTCTGGGGGTTCCCGGAGCACTACTACAAGGTGCGGTACGCGGCCCCCGGCGCGCCGGAGCTGGCCGAGTCCGTGCGCAAGCTGCTGCGCGCCCCCGGCACCCCCGTGCAGGACATCCCGGACCGCGGCCTCGACCACGGCGCCTACGTGCCCCTGGTGGAGATGTTCCCGGCCGCGGACATCCCTGTCCTGCAGATCTCCATGCCCACCCTCGACCCGGTTCGCCTGATGGAGATCGGCCGCCGGCTCGCCCCGCTGCGCGACGAGGGCGTGCTGATCGTCGGCTCCGGCTTCTTCACCCACAACCTGGCCGCGCTGCGGTACGTCGGCCAGGGGGTGCCCTCCTGGTCGGCCGAGTTCGACGACTGGGGGCACCGGGCCCTGGAGAACCGCGACTGGGACGCCCTGCTGGCCTTCCTCGACAAGGCTCCGGCCGGCCGTTACGCCCACCCGCGCATCGAGCACTTCGCCCCGCTCTTCGTCACCATGGGCGCGGCCGAGGCGGGCGGCGAGCTGGACACCCAGAAGTCGGTGATCGACGGGTTCTGGATGGGGCTGGCGAAGCGGTCGGTGCAGTTCGGCTGACCGGCCCGGGCTTCCCCCGGGGTGGAGACCCGCCCGGGGAAGCCCCTCCGGGGAAGCCCCTCCGAGGAAGCCCCCTGGCGTGACCCGCCCCCGTCAGAGATCCTTCTCGTACCAGGCCACATCCCAGTAGCGGCCGAACTTGCGGCCCACCTCCCGGTACGTGCCGACGTACCGGAAGCCGAACCGCTCGTGCAGCCGGGTGGACGCCTCGTTCGGCTGGGCGATGCCCGCGTAGGCACGGTGCAGGTCCTCGGCCGCGAGCGCCTCGAAGAGGGCCTTGTACAGGAGCGTGCCGACACCGCGCCGGCCCGCGTCCGGGGCGACGTAGACCGTCACCTCCACCGAGGTCCCGTAGGCCGGTTTCGCGCGGTAGGGGCTGGATGTGGCGTACCCGAGAATCTCCTGTGAGTCCGCTGACATGGCAACCATCAGGCGGTACGGCCCGTCTTCCGGGTGGGAGAGCAGCCACGGACGACGCTCTTCCGGGGTGAAGACCACCGTGTCGAATGTGATGGACGTCTCACGAACGTAGTGATTGTAGATCTCAGTGAGGGCTTCGAGGTCCCCCTCGGCTCCCGGTCTGACCTGCACCTCTGTACGTTCCGACGACACCGCACCTCCTCGCGAGGTCGGACAGGGTACTGCATGATCACAAAATTCGTGGGACGGCATGGGAATTCTGTCCTGATTCCAGTCGTTGTTTCCATCAGATGCCGGGCACTCGGCGACAGTCCGAGGAGTTCCAGAAGTGGAGTTCCGAAGCGCTGCCAGTGGAGCGTCGGGCATCCACCGAAGACCGGGAAGAACCGAGCAGGAACACCCCGCCCGCCCACCATCGCAAGGGAGCACGCATGGCAACCCGTGCCGTCGCCCGTCGTCAGTCCGCCGCCACCGGCGAGACGGCCGACTCGGCAAGCAGTGTTCGCGCCCATGGCGTTCGCGGCCATGGCGGCGAGATCGCCGACCGCGATCTGGTCGGCATGTACCTCGACGAGATCGCGCGCACACCGCTCCTCGACGCCGCCAAGGAAGTCGAGTTGTCCCAGACCATAGAGGCGGGTGTGTTCGCTCGGCAGGTCCTCGAAGGCGAGGAGGAGTCCGCGTCCGACGCCACCCGCGAGGAACTGGAGGCGCTCGTCGCCGCCGGTGAGCGGGCGAAGGACGTCTTCATCCGTTCCAACCTCCGCCTGGTCGTGGCCGTGGCCCGGCGCTACCCGCGCAGCGGCCTGCCCCTCCTCGACCTGATCCAGGAGGGCAACGCCGGCCTGGTGCGCGCGGTCGAGAAGTTCGACTACCGCAAGGGCTTCAAGTTCTCCACGTACGCCACCTGGTGGATCCGCCAGGCGATCACCCGCTCCATCGCCGACCAGTCCCGGACCATCCGGCTCCCCGTCCACCTGGTGGAGGAGCTGGGCCGGATCCGCCGCGTCCAGCGCGAGTTCAACCGGGAGCACGGCCGGGACCCGGAGCCCGCCGAGATCGCCACCGAACTCGGCTCCACGCCGGAGCGCGTCATCGACGTGCTGGACTGGGCCCGTGACCCGGTCTCGCTGAACATGGCGGTGGACGACGAGGGCGAGACGCAGTTCGGCGACCTCCTGGAGGACACGTCGGCGGTCAGCCCGGAGCAGTCCGTCCTGACCCTGCTGCGCAGCGAGGAACTGGACGACCTGATCGGCCGCCTGGACCAGCGCACGGCCTCCATCATCAAGATGAGGTACGGCATCGAGGACGGCCGCGAGCGCACGCTGACCGAGGTCGGCAAGGAGCACGGCCTGACCCGTGAGCGCATCCGCCAGATCGAGAAGCACGCACTGCTGGAGCTGAAGAAGCTGGCCCGCTCCACCGGGTTCGAGCCGGCCGCGTAAGGGGGTTGCGGAGGCAGGGGTTCGCACGAGAGGGGTTTCGCGTGCCTGGCGCACGCGAGGCTCCACTCGGAGTCCACTCTCGCCGGGCGCGCGCCGGGTGGCGAAAGACGGCGCAAACATGGCGCGGTACCGCCGCTTCAAGGTTCGCGTGCAGGGAACAACCAAGCCAGGGCGGGAACAGCCGCCCCAGGGCCGGAAGGTCGAGGCCCGGCCACGACTCCGGGACCGGGCGACCGCCGCGACCGGACCGCCGCAACCGGCGACCGCCGAAGGCGACTCTCCCCGGCCCAGCGACGACCCGGCGACCCTCGACAACGCCCCCGCCCTGTCGACAAGCCACGTCCCGACGCACCATCCCCCCGGCGCCGGGACTCTCCCAGAGCCGGGCACCGGTGCCTGTCCCCCCAGGCGCCGGAGCCCGGCTCCACTCTTTCCACCGGGGCGCGGAGGGCTGCGTCCGCCCGGTTCCGACGCGCCCGGGCATGCTGAGACGGTGGTTCACCCCGTACCTGAACCACGGGGTGAACCACCGGACGGCAGATTCTGTCACAGCGGCACAGCCCGCCGAGGTGAGCACCCCCAGCACCACCGGTGCCCCCCCGGCACACCGGCACGGCCCCCCGCCCCTTCGGGGCACCGTTCCAGCCCTGCCAAGGGCCTGGGAGGTGCACCCAGGCGGCACGGGTGGGCGCTGGGGGTACCCCTTTGGGGCAGGCGCACGGCCGGCGCCGGAAAGCGTCCCCACCCGCGGCCCGGCTCCCCTCACGCACCCCCGGCCCGGCTCAGCCGACCCCCCAAGTCCCTTACGCACTCGACCAGTTCCGCAGGCTCCCGCACCACGAACTCACACCCGGCCATCACCAACCGCACCGCCAGCCACTCCACCGGATCCCCGCTCTCCCCCCGCACCACACACCAGCCGCCCTCTTCGTCAACCGGCGTCCCCAACCACCCCGGCAGCCGAGCATCCACCTCCTCCGCCGTGCCGGCGAACGCGACCGCGAACCCGTACGTCTCCTGCTGCCGTTGGATGGACCGCCGCAGGTATTCCGCCGCACTCCCCGTCGGCAACTCCCGCGGAGCGAACCGCGCCCCGGTCGCGAACGGCTCGCTCACCCGGTCGACCCGGAACGTCCGCCAGTCGTCGCGGTCGATGTCGTACGCCACGAGGTACCAACGCAGCCCCGTCGACACCAGCCGGTACGGCTCCGTCTGCCGCCGCGTCTCGCTTCCGTCCGCCGCCCGGTAGGCGAACCGCAGCCGCTCCCGCCCCGCGACCGCCGACGCCATCACGGTCAGCGTCTCGGGTGCGATACTCGCCCCGTCCCCACTGGTCAGCGGCGTGGTCGCGGCCTGCAAGGTGGTCACCCGGTGCCGCAGCCGGGCCGGCAGCACCTGCTCCAGCTTCGCCAGCGCCCGTACCGACGCCTCGTCCACCCCCGCCACGGCGTGCCCGGCCCCGGCCCGCAGGCCGACCGCGATGGCGACGGCCTCGTCGTCGTCGAGCAGCAACGGCGGCATCGCCTTCCCCGCGACCAGCCGATACCCCCCGTCGGCCCCCTTGCTGGCCTCCACGGGATACCCCAGCTCCCGCAGCCGGTCGATGTCCCGCCGCACCGTACGCCGGGACACCCCGAGCCGGTCGGCGAGCTCCCCGCCGGGCCACTCCCGGGGAGTCTGCAGAAGAGACAGCAGCTGAAGCAGCCGAGCCGGAGTGTCTGTCGTCATGCGGACGAGGATGCCGTATCAATAGGACAGGATCCGGCCTAATCGGTCGCGGCACCCATGCCTTCATCGGCCAGGGCCGAGGCCGTGGGGCGATGGATGCCCTTTGACAGTGAATGCCACCTTATGTGCTGAACCCTCCGGTTTCGAGTACCTGGCGCGCTCAACTCCAGTGCTCTGAAAGGAAACTGACAGGGCATAGGGGCGGAGTCGGGGCCGAGCCGCAGTGCCCTTGTTCACTAGTCGACATTTGGAGGGGCGGGGGGCGTGAGGCACGGATTTCCGTACGGGAATCCGTGCCTCACGCGACCTCGCCGCGTTTTCTGTCGGCATTGGGGGTCTCCCGGAAAGGAATTGCCGAACCGGTGTCGGTTAATTCCAACGGAGCGGCGGGCCGCCGCGCGGTTTTTCCCGAGGTGTTTCCGTCCGTTCGGGTCGTTGTTCGGGTCGCCGGCGGGACGTGGCCCGGCTGGCCGAATCTGTTTGCTCTTGATCGATGGCAATCATTTGATAACGCTGTCACGTCCCGGCCGCGATCTCGGTTCCCCTCGCCCCCGGGTGTATAAAAAGGGCAAACCGTGCGGCCCGGTGAGGCGTCTCGACGGCCTGTGCGGGACGGGGCACTGTCCGTGAGATTCCCCGCTGTCGGGGCTTTCGCGCTACGAGTCGGCAGGTGGTGACTCCTTGTCGTCCGATGGGGAGTGACCCAAAGGCCGTCCGTGGTGTTTACTGGGCACCGGTCTGATCCCTGGTGGGTCCGGACCTTTTCCGGGAGGTCCTGGGGGTGGTGCCCCGGGGCCTCTCGTTTTTGCCCGCGGTATGCGTGGATGTCGTACACCGCTCATATGGCGCGCGTCTGGAAGGGCGCCGGCATGTTTCTGTGAGGGTATGCGGATAACCGCGGCAACCGGTATCCGGAATTTCCCGAAGGGTGGGCGGACCGTCCAGCCGGATCGCGCGTGATCTTCTGTAACAAAGCCCCGCGGTCAGGGGTTTCCGTCATGATCACTATTCTTCGCGACGCCTTCGGAAAGGTAACTGGCTCTTCGCTTGCGGCGGGCGGTACGGTTTATCTCGCTCACCTGTCTCAACCCGCCCGGCCTCACCACCCGGGCGCTGTCGTACCTCCCGGCAAGGGAGCCGAGAACCACCGCCGGACCCACCAACGGAACCCAGCTGACCAGCGGGTTCTCAGAACTTCGAGAGAAAGGGATCAGAGCCAAGTGCGTACCGTCAACGACGACGGCCTCCTCGTGCCGTCGTGCTGTCACCCCTGCGGCGCCCCGCCTGTGACGCGTCGTCACCACCACGTGCCCCGGGGCGCGTACGCCGGGACCCGCGCCGCCACGGCCGCCGGCGCGGGGGAGTGACCATGCCTTCGGCCATCGACACCGCCCGGCCGATCGACTTACTTCTCGGGCACGAGAACAAGCCCGAGGGCAGCTTCCTGCAGCGGCTGACCGCCGCGGAGTGGCACGTCCTGCGGGAGGCGCGGCTGCACAGCCGCAGCTACACCCGGGACGAGCGCCTGCCGATGGGGCCGGACGACCGGAACGTGTACGTCATCTGGGAAGGCGTCGTACGGCAGGACCGCTTCCCGCTGGGCGAAGGGGAGAGTCTCCCCGCCGTGACGCGGTTCCGCGGCGGCGGCCAACTGGTCGGCGAGGCCAAGCTCATCGCCCCCCGCTCCACCGTCCTCACCACGTGCCTGACCAGGACCGTGGTCATCCCCTGCCGCGCCCGCCACTTCAACGTCCTGCTGCGCCGCCGGCCCGAGATCCAGCTCGCCCTCCTGCGCAGCCTGGAGGACCGCGGCCGCAGCGACGAGCTCGTCTACACCCTGGTCACCAGGTCGCCCCTGCAGCGCGTCAGCGGACTGCTGGCGCACCTCGCCGACACCGCGGGCGTCCCCGGCCCCCGGGCGGACTCCACCAACATCGCCGGCCCGAGCCAGAAGGACATCGCCTCCGCTCTCCAGCTCGCCACCTCCACCACGGAGAGCGCCATCCGGACCCTGCGCTACCACGGGATCGTCGAGGCCCGGTACCGCCAGTTCGTCATCCACGACGTCGACGCGCTGCGCCACCTCGCCGCCGGGCACTGACACCGCCCGCGCACCGACACCCGCCCACTGGCACTGGCCGGCGAACTGACACCGGCCCGGTGCGCCGTTCCCACACCCCGGCGCACCGGCCCCCGCCGCTGACGCTCACGTTCGAACGGATCACCGCATGATGACCAGCACCACCACGCTGGCGATCGGCACCGGCGCCGGCACTCTCGTGCTGAGCACCGTCTCCGCTCTCGTCACGGGTGTCCTCGCCACCTCCACCCTCCGGCACCACAGACAGGTCTTCGCCTGGACGCGGAAGATCCGCGGCCGGGACGAGGCGAACGCCGAACTCGACAGGCCGGCCGAGTGGCTCACCGACCTCTACAAGGCCCAGTGCCGCCTCGCCCGGAAGCCCTGCCGGGCCGGCGACTTCGAGGACATCTCCCAGACCGGCAACATGATCAAGGGAATCGCCGACCACACGGGAGCCCTGCGCCCCGAGCTGACGGAGGTCGCCGACCGGGTCGACGCCTATCTCGCCACCGCCCTGCCCGAGCCCGGCCCGGCCACCGAAGTCACCGCCCCCGAGCTGCGCGCCCAGCTCGTCCAGGCCATGCGGCAGGAGGCCGCCCGGGGCGAACTGGCACGCGCCGTCATGGCCGCCGAGCAGAAGATCAAGGCCCTGAGGCACGGCTGACCCGGCATCTCTGCCCGTATGTGTCCGTCCCGTGCCCGAACCTGTTTACTTTCCGGAAATCCCGGCGTAGCCTCCGAGCGAAACCACAAGTTCGGGCACGAGTCGGACGCAGTCGGACATCGGCCGGGGCGTCAGTGGCGGGTGCGCCAGGCATCGGGCGCATCGCGGACGCATCGTCGAGCGGAGGCACAGGGGCATGTACGCACCGGAGCGGCAGCAGGAGATCCTCCGGCTCGCCCGTGACGGCGGCCGGGTGGACGTCGTGTCGCTCGCCGAGGAGTTCCAGGTCACGGCGGAGACGATCCGCCGCGACCTGAAGGCCCTCGACCGGGCCGGCCTCGTCCGCCGGGTGCACGGCGGTGCCATCCCGGCCGGGCGCCTGGACTTCGAGCCGGACCTCGCCGAACGCGAGTCCACCTCGGCCGACGAGAAGGACCGCATCGCCAAGGCCGCCGTCCCGGAGCTGCCCACCGAGGGCACCCTGATCCTCGACGCCGGTTCGACGGTCGCCCGGCTGGCCGCGGCCATCCCGCTGGAGGCGACGCTCACCGTCGTCACGCACAGCCTGCCGATCGCGGCCCGCCTCGCCGACCACCCGGGCATCCAGCTCCACCTGGTCGGCGGGCGCGTACGGCACCGTACCCGCGCCGCTGTCGACGCCTGGGCGTTGCGCGCGTACAGCGAGATCCGCGCCGACGTCCTCTTCGTCGCCGCCAACGGCTTCTCCGCCGACCAGGGTCTGACCACCCCCGACCTCGCCGAGGCCGCGGTCAAACGGGCGGCCGTCGCCGCGGCCCGCCGGGTGGTCCTGCTCGCCGACTCCGCCAAGTACGGCCAGGAGCACTTCGCCCGCTTCGGCGACCTGAGCGACGTGGACCTGCTGATCACCGACAGCGGGCTGAGCCCCGAGGACGCCGCCGCCATCGAGCGCGGCGGCACGGAAGTAGTACGAGCATGAGCACCACGAGCGCCGCGACCGGTACGGGCGTGATCCTCACCGTCACCCCCAACCCGTCCCTGGACCGCACCTACGAGGTCCCCGCCCTGGAGCGCGGTGAGGTCATCCGCGCCTCCGGCGAGCGCATGGACCCCGGCGGCAAGGGCGTGAACGTCTCCCGCGCCGTCGCCGCCGCCGGCCGGCGCACCGTCGCCGTCCTGCCCCTGGGCGGAGCGCCGGGCGCCCTGGTCGCCGACCTGCTCGACGCCCAGGGCATCGAGGTCGCGCCCGTCCCCGTCGCCGGAGCCACCCGCTCCAACATCGCGCTCGCGGAATCCGACGGGGTGCTCACCAAGATCAACGCGCCGGGCCCGCAACTCTCCGCCCAGGAGCAGGAACTGCTCCTGGAGACCGTGCGCGAGCAGTCCCGCGACGCCGACTGGATCGCCTGCTGCGGCAGCCTGCCGCGCGGTCTCGCGCCCTCCTGGTACGCCGATGTCGTCGCCCGAGCGCACGCCGGGGGCGCGCGCATCGCGCTGGACACCTCGGGGCGCGCGCTGCTCGAAGCGCTGCGGGCCCGGCCGGACGTGGTGAAGCCGAACGCCGAGGAGCTCGCGGAAGCGGTCGGGCGCCCTCTGGCGACGGTGGGCGACGCGCTGAAGGCGGCCGAGGAGCTGCGCGGCATGGGCGCACACGCCGTCCTCGCCAGCCTGGGCGCCGACGGCCAGCTGCTCGTGGAGGACGAGGGCGCCTGGTTCGCGAGCGCCCGGGTGGACACCGTCCGCAGCAACGTCGGCGCCGGTGACTCCTCCCTCGCCGGTTTCCTCATCGCCGGCGGCAGCGGCCCGAAGGCCCTCGCCTCCGCCGTCGCGCACGGCGCCGCCGCCGTCCGGCTGCCCGGCAGCGTGATGCCCACCCCGGCCGACCTGGATCCCACGGCGGTGACCGTCACCGACCGGATCCCCGTCGACCGCGAACTGACGGAGCCGGTGTCATGAACGTACATACGACCCCGAACGCGGCAGCGCTCCTCCCCGGCGCCGCCCGCCGGCAACCGCCCCAGGCGCGGCGCGGTTCTTCGTTACTCGCCGCGCCGACGGGCCGTCGGGGCACCCTGAGCCGCCCCGCCGTCCCCGGGAGGCGGGGCTTCCCCGGCCCCGTCTCCCACCCCGCCCCCCACGGCACCCCCGTCCCCACCCCCGCCCACCCCACACTCCGGGCGATACGCGTGCATAGGAGCCCGCGATGAGCGACATGATCACCGCGGACCTGGTCGATCTCGACCTGTCCGCCGGCACCAAGGAAGCGGCGGCGCGCGCCCTCGCCGAGCGCATGGTGACCCTGGGCCGGGTGACCGACCTGGAGGGCTTCCTCGCCGACGTGGCCGCCCGTGAGGCCCAGATGCCCACCGGCCTCGACGGCGGCATCGGCATCCCGCACTGCCGCAGCGCCCACGTCACCGAGCCGACGCTCGCCTTCGGGCGCAGTGCCGCCGGTATCGACTTCGGGGCCTCGGACGGCCCCGCCGACCTGGTCTTCCTGATCGCGGCCCCCGCCGGTGCCGACGACGCCCACCTCACGATCCTCTCCTCGCTGGCCCGCCAGCTGATGAACAGCGAGTTCACCGACGCGCTGCGGTCGGCCGGCGACGCGGCGACGGCGGCGGCGCTGATCCGGGGCGACGAGACGCCCGCGCCCGCGAAGGACGAGGCGGCGGCCGCGGGCGCCACCGCGGGCGCCGAAGGCGCCTCCCAGGACACCGCTGCGGTGCCGGCGGCGGCCTCCGCCGGCACCGCAGCGGCCACCGCGGACGGGGGCCCGGAGGCCGACGGGCGTCCCTTCCGTATCGTCGCCGTCACCTCCTGCCCCACCGGCATCGCCCACACCTACATGGCGGCCGAGTCCCTGGAGAACGCGGGCCGCGAGGCAGGCGTCGAACTCGTCGTCGAGACGCAGGGCTCGGCCGGCTTCACCCGCCTCGCCCCCGAGGTCATCGCGGCGGCGGACGGCGTGATCTTCGCGCACGACGTCCCCGTCCGCGAGAAGGAGCGCTTCGCCGGCAAGCCGACCGTCGACGTCGGCGTGAAGGCGGGCATCAACCGCCCCGCCGACCTGATCGGCGAGGTCCGCGCGAAGGCGGCCCGCGGCGAGGCCACCTCCGGCTCCGCGCCGGCCACGCCGGTCGAGCGTGCGGGCGAGGCCGGCGAGGGCTACGGCACCAAGCTGCGCAAGTGGCTGATGTCCGGCGTGAGCTACATGGTCCCGTTCGTCGCGGCCGGCGGTCTGCTGATCGCCCTCGGCTTCGCGATCGGCGGCTACGAGATCAAGTCGGCGCCTTCGGTACTGAACCACTTCGTGTGGACGCAGTCCGACAGCTGGGCCGCCCTGATGTTCCAGATCGGCGCCGTCGCCTTCGGCTTCCTGGTGCCGGTCCTGGCGGGCTACATCGCCTACGGCATGGCGGACCGGCCGGGCCTGGTCCCCGGTTTCGTGGGCGGCATGATCGCCTCCACCATCAACGCGGGCTTCCTCGGCGGCCTGGTGGCCGGTCTGCTGGCCGGCGGTGTGGTGATGGCGATCCAGAAGATCAACATCCCGGCGGTGCTGCGCGGCATCATGCCGGTGGTGGTGATCCCGCTGGTCTCCTCGGCGGTCGTCGGGTTCCTGATGTTCGTCGTGGTCGGCAAGCCCATCGCCTCCGCCCAGAAGGGCATGACCGACTGGCTGAACGGCCTCTCCGGCTCCAACGCCATCCTGCTCGGCGCCCTGCTCGGCCTGATGATGTGCTTCGACCTCGGCGGCCCCGTCAACAAGGTCGCGTACACCTTCGCCACCGCCGGTATCGCCGTCGCCAGCCCCAGTGACTCCGCGATGAAGATCATGGCCGCGGTCATGGCGGCCGGCATGGTCCCGCCGCTGGCGATGGCCCTGGCGACCACCGTGCGCGGCAAGCTCTTCACCGAGACCGAGCGCGAGAACGGCAAGGCCGCCTGGGTGCTGGGTGCCTCCTTCATCTCCGAGGGCGCGATCCCGTTCGCCGCCGCAGACCCGCTGCGCGTCATCCCGTCCGCGATGGTCGGCGGCGCCGTCACCGGCTCCCTGTCGATGGCCTTCGGCGCCACCCTGCGCGCCCCGCACGGCGGCATCTTCGTGGTCCCGCTGATCGGCAACCCGTTCCTCTACCTGATCGCCATCGCCGTCGGCGTCTGCGTCACCACGGCCCTGGTCGTCCTCCTCAAGGGCCTGCGCAAGCCGGCCCAGCAGACCCCGGCGGGCGGCTCCGCTGCCGGCCCGGCCGCCGCGAAGGAGGCCAAGCAGCCGGTCGCGGCCTGATCCCCGCCCCGCCTTGCCGTCTTGTCCCTTTGATTCGCTGTGAGTTGTTCACGGCACCTGCGAGATTCGTCACGGTCCGGGACCAAAGTCCCGGACCGTGGTGTGTACTGGGACGTATGCCCGCGCACGCCTCGACACTCCAGCTGATCGGCATGGCCGCGCTCACCCTGGCGGCCGCCGCCTGGGTGGTCGTCGTGACCCGCCTGCTGCGCCGCAACCGCCGCGAAGCCCTCGCCTGGCACGCCGCACGCGCCCTGCCCGCACTCCCGCACCAGCTCCGGGCCGCTCCGCCGCGCGAGACCGTCGAACTGACCCCCGCCGAACAGGACGCCTTCGCCGGCCTGGTCCGCCGCCTGGGCCGCCGCTGAGCCTCTCGGACAGGCCCTAGCGCCGCCGGGCCGCCCGCCGCTCCATCGCGTTCCTGGCCGCGTCCTCCGTCGGGTACACCTCGCACATGTGCCGGCCGTCCGGCGTCGCCGTGTGCTCGACCTCCCACAGGGACAGCTCCCGGCCGTCCCGCAGCAGGAACGCGTGCTCGTAGAGCGAGAAGGCCAGTCCAGGCCTGCCCGCCCGGGCCGGCCGCCCGAACGCCTGGGTGATCTGGTGCGCGAACGCCGTCGACAGCACCTCGGCCGTCTCCGTGTCCGGCCGGTCGGGGTTCTCCGCACGGCGCAGCAGCCGGCGCGCGTGGTCCGCCGAGTCGTCCGGCACGTACACGTGCCGGGGCACCGGGACCGGCGCCGGCGTCACCAGCACCGGCAGTTCGAAGTCCGGGGTTTCCGGCGGCAGGGGCAGCCGCGCGGTCGCGACCCGCAGCTCCTCCTCGTCGACGTACACCTCGTGCTGCGGGTCGCTGCCCGGCGCGGTGTTGTGCACGAGCTCCCACAGGGTGACCGCCGAGCCGTCGGCCAGCAGCCAGGTGTGCCGGTACGTCTCCCGGTGCAGCCCCGCGCTGTGGTGCGCGGAGTGCAGCGAACTGTCCTGTGCCAGCGCGCAGTCCAGCTGCCTTATGACCTCGTCGGGCAGTTCGAAGGAGTTCAGGGCACGGCCTAGGAGCCGCGCGAGGTGCTCCTCCGGAGACTCGGGCGACTCGGCTGGTTCGTACGCTGCCGTCTCGTACGGAACGCTCAAGGTTTCTCCCGGCGTTGCTGCATGTCACCTTGTGGGTGCATACGGTAGCCCCTCAGTCGGACATCATGTCCGGGAACCGAGAAAACGTACGCCGTGAAAACGCGCGGGGAGCACGAAAAGTTCCCCTGCGGCCCGACGTTCCGTCAAAACGTGCCGGTCATACGGCACTTCACGGCGGTCCGCTCGCGCCACGGCAGGTTCCGGCCGCCGAGTCCATTGTCCGGCTGCGCGGTCCTGTCGGGCGAGTTCTTCACGATCACGACGTCGCCGACGGGCGAGCTGCGGCCGAGCTGTCGTAGCACCACCTGACCGTGGAACCGGAACCGGGACGGGCGACGGGAACCCGCGAGGTTCCGGACGGCCCCTCACCGTTCTCCGCGCGCCCCGTACAACTCCTCGTACGACGGCCACGCCCCGCCCGGCCCGTCGACCGGCCCGGCGGCCCGCACCGCCCGTACGATCGCGCGGGTCACCAGGTCCGCGCCGGCCGCGAGGATCTCGTTGAGCGCGAGCGGGCTCGTGTCGAGCGGGCGGGCCCCCGTCGCCAGCGCGAACACCGTGTCCCCGTCGTGCAGCAGGTGCACCGGCCGCACGGCGCGCGCGATCCCGTCGTGCGCCGTCCCGGCCAGCTTCTGCGCCTGCGCCCTGGACAGTGCGGCGTCGGTCGCGACCACCGCGAGGGTGGTGTTGAGCGGCGGCGGCCCGTTCCCGGCGGCGGTCTCGGCGAGCCGCCGGCGCGCGGCCTCCTGCACCCGCTCCTCGGGATAGGCCACCCGCCCCTGGAACAACTCCCCGTACAACACCCCCGTTTCCGGATCCAGCACCGCGCCGGCCGCGTTCGCCACCACCAGCGCGGCCACCGTGATCCCCGAGTCCAGCACGGTGCTCGCGCTGCCCACCCCGCCCTTGACCGCCCCGGCCACCGCGCCCGTACCGGCGCCCACGCACCCCTGCGCGACCGGGGCGCCCGGCGCGCTCGCCGCGGCCGCCTCGACCGCGGCCCGCCCCGTCGCCGCGTCCGGCCGGGCCCGGAAGTCCCCGCCCCGCCCCAGATCGAAGACGCAGGCGGCCGGCACCACCGGCACCACATGGGCCGGATCCGGTCCCACCCGCACCCCGCGCCCCCGCTCCTCCAGCCAGGCCATCACCCCGGACGCCGCGTCGAGCCCGTACGCGCTGCCGCCCGTGAGCACGATCGCCTCCACCCGCTGCACCAGGTTGCGCGGGTCCAGCGCGTCCGTCTCCTTGGTGCCGGGACCCCCGCCGCGCACGTCCACGGCGGCCACCGCGCCGCCCTCGGGAGCGAGGACGACCGTGGTACCGGTGAGCCAGCCCGCGCCGGTACGGGTGGCGTGCCCCACCCGCAGCCCGGCCACGTCCGTCAATGCGTCAACAGTCATGACAGCCAGTCTGGCCCAGCCCGGCCCAGCTCCGTGCGGTTCCGGGGCCGGTCAGGAGGCGGCCGTGGCGGTCTCCGCGAGGTGCCGGCGGCCGGCGGTGCGCGCCGTCAGCGTGGTCCCGGTCGCCACCGCCAGCGCCGAAACCAGACCCGCCGCCGGCACCGCCCGGTCACCCAGGAACGTGCAACAGCCCACCAGCAGCGCCGTCACCGGCAGCACCAGCTGCTGGGCGAGGCCCACCTTGAAGTACCGCGCGTGCAGCGCCCACACGGTCAGCAGGTACAGCGCCGTCGGCACGGTCACGGCCGCCGACGCCGCCGTCGTGGAGATGTGCGCCTTGCCGACCGCCTCCTCGACGGCCACCTCGATGCCCGCGCCGATCGAGGCCGCCGACGCGAAGATCAGGTAGTGGCCGTAACCCCACAGGAACGACTCCCTGCCGGAACGCAGATGGCCGTGGATCGGCACCACGAAGTAGATCCACCACGCCGAGAAGACGATCAGTAGTCCGCCCGCCGCGATCGGCAGCAGCTCATTCAGCGCGTCGTGCTCGGCCACGGCCGACTTCACGGCGACCGTCGCCGCCGCGATCGTCTCGCCGAGCACGATGATCGTGAACAGCCCGTACCGTTCGGCGATGTGGTGCGGATGCCAGGAGGTCGTGTAGGCCTTCTCCGCGTACAGGGGCACACACATCTCGGCGACCGCCATCACCAGGAACACCCACGCCCGCGCGTCCACGGGCAGCACCACCAGGCCGCTCCAGCCGACCATGCACAGCAGCACCCCGCCCGCGTACCGCAGCGCCATGGTCCGCTCCGCGTCGCGGGCCCCTCGCGCGGCTCTCAGCCACTGCGCGGCCATCGCCAGCCGCATGATCACGTAACCCAGCCAGACCACCAGGTAGTCGTGGTGGGTGAAAGCCTGCGAGATGCCTGCCGCCAGCACCAGGACGCCGGCGATCTGGACCAGTGTGACGACCCGGTAGAGCACGTCGTCGTTGTCGTACGCCGAGGAGAACCAGGTGAAGTTCATCCACGCCCACCAGATGGCGAAGAACTGCATCGCGTAGTTCAGGACGCCCTCACCCGCGTGCCCGGCCGCCACGGCGTGCACCAGCTCCACGCCCGCCTGCGCGATGGCCACCACGAAACAGAGGTCGAAGAACAGCTCAAGGGGTGAGGCCACCCGGTGGGCCTCCGCGCGCCCACGCGCGGTGAGCCGGCGCAGTGGCCGGAGCTGGGGGGCAGGAGCAGGAGGAGAACTCGACGTCATGGGA
Source organism: Streptomyces shenzhenensis (assembly GCF_021462265.1). GTDB lineage: Bacteria > Actinomycetota > Actinomycetes > Streptomycetales > Streptomycetaceae > Streptomyces > Streptomyces shenzhenensis. The sequence continues at coordinate 209,254 of NZ_JAJONF010000003.1, forward strand.
CCAGCACAGCAGAAAAGGGCGCCGAAGGCCTGCGAACGGGTTCGCGGGTGGCGGGTGACAGGGCCGTAGTCTTGAGACATGAGTACCGCCCCCGAACCCGCGCCGCGCGACCCCAAAGCCGCGCTGATCTTCGACGACCCGCTCGACCGGCAGTCGTCGGACGACACGGACCGCGGCTGGGGCGACCGCCCGGAGGGCGACTCGGCCGCCGACCTCAAGCGCTTCCTCGACGAGAAGCCGCCCCACCACCTCTGAGCCGCCCGGTCCGTCCGCGGCGGCGCGGCTAGTAACGCGCGTCGGGGCCGTTTCTGCGCTGTGCGACCAGGGCGTCGCGGATCTCCTTCAGCACCTCCAGCTCGGTCACCTCGACCACCTCGTGCGTGCCCTCCCGCGCCCTTCTGCGGGCCTCCATCCGGGACAGGTACTTCGCCATCGGCAGGACCATCAGGAAGTACACGACCGCCGCGGTGATCACGAAGGAGAGCGTGGCGCCCAGGACCTCGCCCCACATGATCGGTATGCCGGTCTTCACCGTGCCGTCCGCGTTCAGCGCGCACGGGGCCTGCAGACACGAGCTGTAGCTGTCGAGGTTCTTCGTGCCGATCGCGCCGACCAGCGGGTTGATGATCCCCTTCACCACAGAGTTGACGATGTTCGTGAAGGCGGCGCCGATGACCACCGCGACTGCCAGATCGACGACGTTGCCGCGCATCAGGAAGGCCTTGAAGCCCTGCCAGATACCCGGATCCTTCTTCGCGCTCACCTTGGGGACTCTCCTCACATGCACAGGCTGTGGAACAAAGCGCTCCGCAACCTACGGCACCGTGGGGCCCTCGCGCCCCATCCGGTAGTCACGATGTGCGACTTGACACGAAGCGTCCCGTAAATCGCCCCGGGTTGTTCAGTACAAGGTCACCGCCAGCCGTGCCGTGGCGCTCGCCCCGACCAGGCGGGCCGCGGTGTCCCGGGGGACCGAGAGCACGACCAGTGCCCCGCTCTCCGCGGCCGCGTCGGCCGGCTCCGGCAGCTCGGTCACGCGCACCCCGCGTGCGATCACCCGGGTCCGGCCGCCCGCCGAGAGATCCCCGGCGGCGACGACGTCCACCCGGTCGCCGGGGCGCAGCAGCCGGACGGTGGCCGCGTCGGCGATCCGCACCGGTGCCGTCACCATGGGCGCGGGCGGGATGTGCCGTCGTACCGGCTGGGTGACGCTGGGGTGCCCCCGGGGCCGCCGCTCGGCGCGCAGCGGGTCGGTGGCGGTGCGCGGTCCGGCCGCGACGAGCGCCGCCGCCGTGATCGCGAGGCCGGTCGCGAGGGCCCGCCTGCGGTGCCGTAGCAGCCGGTGGAGCTGATATCGCCCGCCGCGTACCCGCACCGGTTCGAAGTGCGGGACCTCACAGGTGGCGGGGGCGTCGGTGCCCAGCGGGAGCGGGAGCGGGACGCGCGGGAGAGGGGGGAGGGCGGGGTGGGGAGACGGGGGAACGGACATGGGATCACCACCTGCGACGAGGAATCGGCTTGCGAGACCACGATGACCTCTCGCGCGGAAACCCGTCGGAGCCGGTGGGCTACCGGCCGGTTGTGGACAACTGGGCCACCCGAACGGGGAATTCCGCCCGCATCCGCCCCGCGGAAGACCCCGGCATCACACACGCGTCACGGCACACGTCAGGCATGCGTCACGGCATTCGTCATGGCATGCGTCCCGGCCCCCGTCCGGGCTCGCGTCCCGGCCCCCGTCCGGGCACGCGTCACGGCAGCTCGAACCCCGGATCCATGCCGCCGAGCGCGCTCGTGCACGGGCAGTCCCGTGCCGTGCTGTCCGGCAGGGCCGCCACGGCGTCGAACAGCACGCCCCGCAGCCGGTCCACGTTGGCCGCGAACACCTGCAGCACCTCGTCGTGCGAGACGCCCTCGCCGGTCTCGGCGCCCGCGTCCAGGTCGGTGACCAGCGTCATCGACGTGTAGCAGAGCTCCAGTTCACGGGCGAGCGCCGCCTCGGGGTGGCCGGTCATGCCCACCACCGACCAGCCCTGCGATTGGTGCCACAGCGATTCGGCGCGGGTCGAGAAGCGCGGACCCTCGACCACCACCAGCGTGCCCCCGTCCACCGGTTCCCAGTCCCGGCCCCGCGCCGCCTTCAGCGCCGCCGCCCGTCCGGTGGGGCAGTAGGGGTCCGCCAGGGAGACGTGCACGACGTTCGGGACGGTGCCGTTGGGCAGCGGCAGCCCGTCGAAGTACGACTGCGCCCGGGACTTCGTACGGTCCACCAGCTGGTCCGGTACGAGCAGGGTGCCCGGACCGTACTCGGGGCGCAGACCGCCCACCGCGCACGGGCCGAGCACCTGGCGCACGCCGACGGAGCGCAGCGCCCACAGGTTGGCCCGGTAGTTGATGCGGTGCGGCGGCAGATGGTGGCCGCGTCCGTGGCGGGGCAGGAAGGCGACCCGCCGGCCGGCGATCTCACCGAGGAAGAGGGAGTCGCTGGGCGGCCCGTAGGGCGTATCGACCTGTATCTCGGTCACGTCGTCCAGGAACGAGTAGAAGCCGGAACCGCCGATTACGCCGATCTCTGCGTTCACCATGCGCAGCACACTAGCTCGCCGCCCGGGCGGGCCGGAGCCGGTGCCCGGGAACGCCTCAAGACCCCGCCGCCGGTCGGCGGCGGGGTCCCGAGGGTTGAGGTCTCAGGCGGCGGAGCTGCTGGCCGAGCCCGTCGAGGACGAGGACGAGGACGAGGACGAGGACGAGGTCGACGTCGAGGACGTCGACGACTTCGAGTCGGACGTCTTCGACTCGGACGAAGCGCTCGACGGCTTCGACGCGGGGCTGCTGCTCGACGACGAGCCGCGGCTGTCATTGCGGTAGAAGCCCGAGCCCTTGAAGACAATGCCGACCGCGGAGAACACCTTCTTCAGGCGGCCACCGCAGTTGGGGCACTCGGTCAGGGCGTCGTCGGTGAACTTCTGCACCGCCTCGAGGCCCTCGCCGCACTCGGTGCACTGGTACTGGTAGGTCGGCACTGTCTTCCTCCTGGCACTCTCACTCAATGAGTGCTAACGACGGTCCATAGTGACGTATTCCTGAGGATCAGTCCACCGTCACGGGCACGCGGTGACCGACGCCACGTGCGACCGTACGGTTCCGGGGCCGGCCGGACAGCCGTGAACGCAGTGCCAGAAGGGTCACCAGGGCCAGCACGGTGCCGGCCATCGGCACCAGGAATCCGGCGCCGCCCCACAGGCGGTCCTCCAACTGTCCGGCGACCGTGACCGCGGCCGCCTGGCCGAGTGCCACCGCGCCGGTCAGCCAGGTGAACGCCTCCGTGCGGGCGCCGGCCGGGACCAGGCTCTCGACCAGCGTGTAGCCGGTGATCAGGGCGGGCGCGATGCACATGCCGACCAGCAGGCCGAGACCGGCCAGGACGAGTACCGAGTGGGACGTCCACAGCGCCGACGCGGTCACCGCGAGCGCCGCGTAGCCGACGAGCAGGCGCCGGTGCGGGGCGGCCTTCCAGGCGAGCGTGCCGCAGACGACGCCCGAGAGCATGTTGCCCGCGGCGAAGGTGCCGTACAGGACGCCGTTCAGGCCGGGCTCGCCGATCGACTCGGTGAACGCGGCGAGGGAGACCTGCATGCCGCCGAAGACGGATCCGATGCCCAGGAAGGCCGCGATCAGCACGCGTACACCCGCCACGCGGAGCGCCGAGGGGTGCCGCACGCGCGCGTGGGCGGTACCCGTCACCTGGGGCTGGGTGCTCCTGCGCGCGGCGAACAGCAGGCCGCCGGCCAGGGTGAGCGCGGCCTCCGTGACCAGGCCGGCGGCCGGGGCGACGGTGGTGCACAGGGTGGTCGCGAGCAGCGGGCCGACCACGAAGGTGAGCTCGTCGGTGACGGACTCGAAGGCGGCCGCGGTGGACAGCAGAGGGGAGTCCTGGAGCCGCACGCCCCACCGGGCGCGCACCATGGGCCCGATCTGCGGCACCGAGGCGCCGGTCGGCACCGCCGCCGCGAACAGGGCCCACAGGGGCGCGTGCGCCAGCGCGAGCGCCGTCAGGGCGAGACCCGACAACGTGTGCACGAGCACGCCGGGGACCAGCACCGCGCGCTGCCCGTGGCGGTCGGCCAGACGCCCGCTGTAGGGCGCGAACAGCGCCATGGAGACACCGGTGACGGCCGCGGCGGCTCCCGCGACGCCGTAGGAGCCGGTGGTGTGCCGCACGAGCAGCACGATGGAGATGGTGAGCATCGCGAACGGCTGGCGCGCCGCGAAACCGGGGAGCAGGAACGTCCAGGCGCCGCGGGTGCGCAGCAGCTGTCCGTATCCCGGGCGGGACGGCGCCGCCGGGTTCCCGGACGGCTCGGTGGTGACCGTGGATGCCACGGCCCGTGCCTTTCTGCCGCCTGGTAGCGCGCCCGTGCGGGGGGCGCCGAGAGCTGTCCTCTTGCGCGGAACTGCGGTAGATACCGGCGTCCCCTGCGAGGAGTGATCCGGCCGCCATACGGTCGCGCCAGCCCTGCGTCAGGCAGAGTTGGTTCGATCAAGGTGCCTTCATCGTACAGGGGTGAAGGCTCGGTACGCCTGTGAAAACGAGCACCGCCGGGCCCGTTCGCCTGGGATTGGTCGGGGTGTGAACCGCCCGAAACGTGCTCTTAACGTACGCCCCGCGCGCGCCCCGGTCGCGACTTCGGTTCCGCGTCGGCCGTCCCGTTCGTGCCCAGCCAGCCCGCCAGCTTGCCCCCGTGGCCGACCGCGCGCAGCCGCCGTTCCGCGGCGTCCCGCACCGGGTCGGTGGCGACCACGAGGAGTTCGTCCCCGCGCCGCAGCACCGTCGCGGGCAGCGGAACAAACGATTTTCCTTCGCGGACGACCAGGGTGACGGCGGCCCCGGCGGGCAGCCGCAGCTCGTTGATCTCCACGCCGTGCATCCGGGACCCCTCGGGGATCGAGACGGACAGCAGGTGTCCGCGCAGCCGCTCCAGGGGCGCGGACTCGATGCCGAGGTCGGCGGCCTCCGGGCCCTCGCCGAGCCGCAGTGTGCGGGCCAGCCAGGGCAGGGTCGGCCCCTGGACGAGGGTGTAGACCACGACCAGGACGAAGACGATGTTGAAGATCCGGTGGCTGGTGTCGACGCCGTTCACCATGGGGATCGTCGCCAGGATGATGGGCACGGCGCCGCGCAGGCCGGCCCAGGACATCAGGGTCTGCTCCGGCCAGGGCACCCGGAAGGGCGCGAGGCTGACGACCACGCTCACGGGGCGCGCCACCATGGTGAGCACCAGCCCGATGACGACGGCGGGGATGATGTCGTCGCCGAGCTCGTGCGGGGTGACCAGCAGGCCGAGCAGGACGAACATGCCGATCTGGGCGATCCAGCCGAGCCCCTCGGCGAAGCCGCGGGTGGCGGGCCAGTGCGGCAGCTTGGCGTTGCCGAGCATCATGGCGGCCAGGTAGACCGCGAGGAAGCCGCTGCCGTGCGCCAGCGCGCCGGCCGCGTACGCCGTGACCGCGATGGCCATCACGGCGATCGGGTAGAGGCCGGAGGCGGGCAGGGCGACGCGCCTGAGGCCCCAGGAGCCGAGCCAGCCGACCGCGAGGCCGGTGCCGGCGCCGATGGCCAGCTCCATGGCGATCTCGCCCACCAGGACGTACCAGTGCTCGACCGGTCCCGCGGTGGAGAGGGCGACGACCAGGATGACCACCGGGGCGTCGTTGAAACCGGACTCCGCCTCCAGGGTGCCCGTCACCCGCGCGGGCAGCGGAATGCGCCGGAGCACCGAGAAGACCGCCGCCGCGTCCGTCGAGGACACCACCGCGCCGATGACGAACGCCTGCCGCCATTCCAGCCCGACCAGGTAGTGCGCGCCCGCCGCGGTGACGCCGACGCTCACCCCGACCCCGGCCAGGGCCAGCGTGGAGGCGGACGCCAGGACGGGGCGGACCTCCTTCCACTTCGTGCCGAGGCCGCCCTCGGCCAGGATCACGACCAGGGCCGCGTAGCCGATGACCTGGGTCAGTTCGGCGTTGGCGAAGTGGATGCCGCCGATGCCGTCCTGGCCCATGAGGACACCGATCCCCAGGTACACGAGCAGGCTGGGGAGCCCGCTGCGCGAGGAGATCCGGACGGCCGCGACGGCGACGAGCAGGACCACGGAGCAGAGGAGCAGGAGCTGGTTGAGGTGGTGGACAGTCAGCGGCGGTTCCCTTCCTTGGCTCGCGCGCGGGCGGCGCGGAAGCGCACGTACACAGGACCGAGAGTGCGGCACTCCGCACCCAAGTACTTCGTTACCTTACCTAACTCTTGACGCTTTCTTGACGCTTGCCGAGGCAAGATCGAACGCCCGTGCCTGCCGGTTCCCCACTCCGCGTCAAGTGGCGTGGGGCCCTGCGCCTATGGTTGCTCCAGCGCTCAGTCAAAAGCACATGCCCGTCTGCCGCTCGCGTTAGGACAGCAAGGACAGCGATGCCCCCCAACACCACCGCCACAACGGGTGACAAGCCTGGCAAGTCCGGCAGGAAGAAGGGGCGCAGAGCCCGGCTGATCGTGCTCGTGCTCGTCCTGGCCGTCCTCGGTGGCGTCTTCTACGGGGCGTACTGGTCGGTCAGCACGGTCCGCGCGTCCCTGCCGCAGACCAAGGGTTCGATCACGCTCGACGGCCTCGCCGGACCCGTGACCGTCAAGCGCGACGGCTACGGCATCCCGCAGATCTACGCCTCGACAGACGAGGACCTGTTCATGGCGCAGGGCTACGTCCAGGCGCAGGACCGGTTCTACGAGATGGACGTGCGGCGCCACATGACCGCGGGGCGGCTGTCCGAGATGTTCGGCAAGAGCCAGGTGAAGGCCGACGAATTCCTGCGCACCCTGGGCTGGGACCGGGTCGCGAAGGAGGAGTACGACACCAAGCTGTCGGCCGCCACGAAGAAGTACCTCCAGGCGTACTCCAAGGGGGTCAACGCCTACCTCCAGGGCAAGAACGGCAAGGACATCTCCCTGGAGTACGCCGCCCTCGGGTTCGTCAACGACTACAAGCCCGAGCAGTGGACCCCCGTCGACTCGGTCTCCTGGCTGAAGGCGATGGCCTGGGACCTGCGCGGCAACATGCAGGACGAGATCGACCGCGCCCTGATGACCAGCCGCCTCGGCCCGCAGCAGATCAAGGACCTCTACCCGGACTACCCGTACAGCCGCAACAAGGCGATCGTCCAGCAGGGCCAGTACGACGAGGTCACCAAGACGTTCCAGAGCGGCTCCACGAGCGGCTCCGGGTCCTCGACGACCACGGGTGGCTCATCGGCCACCTCGTCCGCCGGTTCGGCGCTCACGAGCCAGCTGGAGGGCCTCTACAACGTCCTGGACGGCGTTCCCACGGCCGTCGGCGTGAACGGCCAGGGCATCGGCTCCAACTCCTGGGTCGTCGGGGGCGATTACACCATCACCGGCAAACCGCTGCTCGCCAACGACCCGCACCTGTCGGCGTCACTGCCGTCCGTCTGGTACCAGATGGGCCTGCACTGCACCACGATCTCCAGCAAGTGCCAGTACGACGTCACCGGCTACACCTTCGCCGGCATGCCGGGCGTGATAATCGGCCACAACGCGGACATCGCCTGGGGCATGACCAACTCCGGTGTCGACGTCACCGACCTCTACCTGGAGAAGCTCTCCGGCGACGGCTACCTGTACGACGGCAAGACCAAGCCCTTCACGACCCGCACGGAGACCGTCAAGGTGGCCGGCGGCGCGTCCAAGGAGATCGTCATACGCCAGACCGCCGACGGCATGCCGCTGCTGTCCGACCGCGACGACGAACTCGTCCAGGTCGGCAAGAAGGCCACCGTCGACACCGCCGCCCCCGACCGCGGCGACGGCTACGGCATCGCCCTGAGATGGACCGCCCTGGACCCGGGCACCACCATGGACGCCGTCTTCGCCCTCGACAAGGCGTCCGACTGGGACTCCTTCCGCCAGGCGGCCGCCCAGTTCGACGTGCCCTCGCAGAACCTGATCTACGCCGACACCAAGAACAACATCGGCTACACGCTGCCCGGCAAGATCCCCACGCGCTCGTCGGCCGACGACGGGTCCATCCCGGCACCGGGCTGGGACTCCAAGTACAAGTGGACCGGCTTCATCAAGCAGGACGAACTGCCCTACGAGTACAACCCGAAGCGGGGCTACATCGTCACCGCCAACCAGGCCGTGATCGACAAGGACAAGTACCCCTACACGCTCACCACGGACTGGGGCTACGGCACCCGCAGCCAGCGCATCACCGACCTGATCGAGTCGAAGATCAAGGACGGCGGCAAGATCTCCACCGACGACATGCGCCAGATGCAGACGGACACCAGCAGTGAGATCGCCAAGCTGCTGGTGCCCAGGCTGCTGAAGATCAACCTTGACGACAAGGACGTGCGCGCGGCGCAGAAACTCCTTGAGGGCTGGGACTACACCCAGGACGCGGACTCCGCGGCCGCGGCGTACTTCAACGCGGTCTGGCGCAACATCCTCAAGCTCGCCTTCGGCAACAAGCTGCCCAAGGAACTGCGCGTCAAGGGCCAGTGCCTGTGGGTGGACAAGGTCGACAGCACCGGTCCGGTGGACGAGGACACCAAGGTGCGCGAGTGCGGCGAGCGCGACGCCGACCAGGCCCAGCCGGACGGCGGCGACCGCTGGTTCGAGGTGGTCCGCAACCTCATGGAGAAGCCGAACAGCGACTGGTGGAAGACGCCGGCCGGAGTGGGCGACCGCAACAAGGCCGACAACATGGACGAGCTGTTCAAGCGCGCCATGATCGACGCCCGCTGGGAGCTGACCGCCAAGCTCGGCAAGGACATCGACACCTGGAGCTGGGGCCGGCTGCACCGCCTGTTCCTGAAGAACCAGACCCTCGGCACCGACGGCCCGGGCATCGTCCAGTACATCCTCAACCGCGGCCCCTGGAAGCTCAGCGGCGGCGAGGCCACGGTCGACGCGACCGGCTGGAACGCGGCCGGCGGCTACGGCGTCGTGTGGGTCCCCTCCATGCGGATGGTCGTCAACCTCGACGACCTGGACAAATCCAAGTGGATCAACCTCACCGGAGCCTCCGGTCACGCCTTCAGCGCCCACTACACCGACCAGACGGGCAAGTGGGCCGACGGCGAACTGCTCCCGTGGTCGTTCTCGGACAAGGCGGTCGACAAGGGCACCAGCGACACCCTCGTCCTCAAGCCCTGAGCCGAAAGCCCTGAGCCGAGGGGCATCCACAGGTGAAACGGCCCTCCACGCGCGCGTGGAGGGCCGTTTCCGCTTCCTGCGGGAGCCCTTCAGGGACTCGTGAACCGGCGCACCCCCGACGGCGTCACCACCGCCTGCACCGGCCGGTCGTGCGCCTGGGCGGGCACCCGCTCGACCACCTCCGTGTCGTACAGCAGCACCACGAGCGCCGGGCGCGCGTCCACGCGCTCCAGGCGCGCCAGCACCCGGTCGTACGACCCTCCGCCGCGCCCCAGGCGCATCCCGCGCGCGTCCACCGCGAGCCCCGGCAGCAGCACCACGTCGGCGCCGAGCACGGCGTCCGGCCCAAAGCGTTCACCGGAGGGTTCGAGCAACGCCATCTTCCCGCCGTGCCGGACGCGGGCGAGGGAGCCCTCCCCGGCGTACGCCCCCCAGTCCAGATCATGGTCCGGCAGGAGCGCCGGGAGCAGGACGCGCACCCCCCGCGCGAGCAGCGCGTCCAGCAGCGTGAGCGTGCCGGGCTCGTTCTCGACGGAGACGTACGCCGCCACCGTGCGCGCACCCGCCAGCTCGGGCAGCTCCAGCGCGTGCTCGGCCAGCGCGTCGGCCGCCTCCCTGACGACATCGGTCGTCAACCTGTTCCTCACCCCGAGGATTTCTCGGCGCAACATCCGCTTGCCAGTCTCGGCGTCAGGTCCACCGTGCTCCACAGGTCGCTCCGCACCCTTCCTAATCAGTCCATATGCGTGCCTATTACCCGGAGCCTCAGATTCTCCGCAAAGGCACCGGATAAGGTGGCGGGCATGACTCAGTCGCACCCCAGGATCAGCAAGGCTGTCATTCCCGCGGCAGGCCTCGGCACCCGGTTCCTGCCGGCCACCAAGGCCACTCCCAAGGAGATGCTGCCGGTCGTCGACAAGCCGGCGATCCAGTACGTGGTCGAGGAGGCCGTGTCGGCGGGGCTCGACGACGTTCTCATGATCACCGGACGCAACAAGCGTCCGCTGGAAGACCACTTCGACCGCAACTACGAACTGGAGTCGGCACTCCAGAAGAAGGGCGACGCGGGCCGACTCGCCAAGGTGCAGGAGTCCAGCGACCTGGCCACGATGCACTACGTGCGCCAGGGCGATCCCAGGGGCCTCGGGCACGCCGTGCTGTGCGCGGCCCCGCACGTGGGCGACGAGCCCTTCGCCGTCCTGCTCGGCGACGACCTGATCGACCCGCGCGACCCCCTGCTCCAGCGCATGATCGAGGTCCAGGAGCGGCACGGCGGCAGCGTGATCGCGCTCATGGAGGTCGACCCCGAGCAGATCCACATCTACGGCTGCGCGGCCGTGGAGACCACCGCCGACAGCGACGTCGTCAAGGTGACCGGCCTGGTCGAGAAGCCGGATGCGGCGGACGCCCCGTCCGGCTACGCGGTGATCGGCCGCTACGTCCTCGACCCGCACGTCTTCGGCATACTGCGGCGCACCGAGCCCGGCCGCGGCGGCGAGATCCAGCTCACCGACGCCCTCCAGCAGCTCGCCCAGGACGAAAAGGTTGGCGGCCCCGTGCACGGCGTCGTCTTCAAGGGCCGCCGCTATGACACCGGCGACCGCGGCGACTATCTGCGTGCCATTGTCAGGCTCGCGTGCGAACGTGAAGACCTGGGCCCGGACTTCCGGACCTGGCTTCGCAGTTACGTAGCCGAGGAGATGCAGCAGAGTTGAGCAGCGCCGCGACCCGCACCGCCGGCCCGGACCACCTGTGGTCGGTGGACGAGCACCTGGAGGACATCCTCACCACCGTCCGCCCCCTGGACCCCATCGAGCTGCAACTCCTCGATGCCCAGGGCTGCGTCCTGGTCGACGACGTCATGGTGCCGCTGTCGCTGCCGCCGTTCGACAACAGTTCCATGGACGGCTACGCGGTACGGGTCGCGGATGTGGCGGGCGCGAGCGAGGAGTTCCCGGCCGTCCTGGAGGTCGTCGGGGACGTCGCGGCGGGCGCGGCCGAGCTGACCCCCGTGGGCCCCGGCCAGGCGGCCCGCATCATGACCGGCGCCCCGCTGCCGCCCGGCGCCGAGACCGTCGTCCCCGTGGAGTGGACCGACGGCGGGCTCGGCGAAGGACCGGTGGCGGGGATGCGGGCGCGCAGCCTCGCCCCCGAGGGCGCCGAGGGGCACGTGCGCGTGCACCGGCCGGCCGAGGCACGCGCGCACGTACGCGCGGCGGGCAGCGACGTGAAGGCCGGCGACCTCGCCCTCAAGGCCGGCACCCTCCTCGGCCCGCCGCAGATCGCGCTGCTCGCCGCGATCGGCCGCGGCACCGTACGCGTGCGCCCGCGCCCGCGCGTGGTCGTCGTGTCCACCGGCAGCGAACTCGTCCAGCCCGGCGAGGGACTCGGCAGCGGGCAGATCTACGACTCCAACAGCTTCGCCCTCACCGCCGCCGCCCGGGACGCGGGCGCCATCGCCTACCGGGTGGGCGCCGTCGTCGACGACGCCGAGACCCTCCGCGCCACCATCGAGGACCAGCTCGTCCGCGCCGACCTGCTGGTCACCACCGGCGGGGTCAGCGTGGGGGCGTACGACGTCGTCAAGGAGGCGCTGGCGCACGTCGGGGACGAGGACGAGCCGGGCGCCGGCATCGACTTCCGCAAGCTCGCCATGCAGCCCGGCAAGCCCCAGGGCTTCGGCTCCATCGGCCCCGACCACACGCCCCTGCTCGCGCTTCCGGGCAACCCCGTGTCGTCGTACGTCTCCTTCGAGCTGTTCGTCCGCCCCGCCATCCGCACCCTGATGGGCCTGGACGACGTGCACCGGCCCCGCACCACCGCGACCCTCAGGGCCGACAGGACACTGGGTTCGCCCAAGGGGCGCAGGCAGTTCCTGCGCGGGGCGTACGCCGACGGCGAGGTGACCGCCGTGGGCGGCGCCGGCTCGCACCTGGTCGCGGCGCTGGCACACGCCGACGCGCTGATCGTCGTACCCGAGGACGTGGAGTACGTCGAGCCCGGTACGGACGTCGAGGTCGTCCTGCTCGGCTAGCGGGTGTCCCGTCCGGCGGGCGTCCGCCAGCCGGTCCTGCCGCGCCCGCGTATCTGTCCGCCAGCCGGTCCTGCCGCGCCCGCGTATCTGTCCGCCGGGCGTTCTGCCGCGCCCGCGTATCCGTCCGCCGGACGTCCTGCCCGCTGGTGCGGGCCGTCTTGGCGGTAGCGTGTCGCGCACAGCAGGCCCGAGCGCCGCACCGCGACGGGCCAGGACCGGGAGCGCCACACAGCATGACTGAGCCCTTCCGGGGGGAGACCCCCGGACCCTCCGTGCCAGACCGACTGACGCACCTCGACGACGCGGGCGCCGCCCGCATGGTCGACGTGTCCGGCAAGGACGTGACCGCGCGCACCGCCCGCGCGAGCGGACGTGTCCTCGTCTCGCCCCGCGTGGTCGAACTGCTGCGCGGCGAGGGCGTTCCGAAGGGCGACGCCCTCGCCACCGCGCGCATCGCCGGGATCATGGGCGCCAAACGCACCCCGGACCTCATTCCGCTGTGTCACCCTCTGGCCCTGTCCGGTGTGAAACTGGATCTGTCGGTCGCGGACGACGCGGTGGAGATCCTGGCCACGGTGCGGACGACGGACCGCACGGGTGTCGAGATGGAGGCCCTCACCGCGGTCTCCGTCGCGGCGCTCACCGTGATCGACATGGTCAAGGCGGTCGACAAGGGAGCGGTCATCACGGACGTACGCGTGGAGGAGAAGACGGGCGGAAAGTCGGGCGACTGGAGCAGAGCGTGAGCGCCGGGCCGTCCGCCGGTGGCGCGCCGCGCGCGCCGTATCGCGCGCTGGTCGTGACCGCTTCGAACCGTGCCGCCGCCGGGGTCTACGAGGACCGGGGCGGTCCGCTGGTCGCGGCGGGCCTGGCGGGCCTCGGCTTCAGCGTGGACGGGCCGCGGGTGGTGCCCGACGGGGAACCCGTGGCGGCCGCGCTGCGCGCCGGGGTCGAGGCCGGGTACGACGTCGTCGTCACCACCGGCGGCACCGGCGTCTCGCCCACCGACCGCACGCCCGAGGCGACCCGCGCGGTGCTCGACTACGAGGTGCCGGGCATCGCCGAGGCCGTGCGGGCGTTCGGCCGCGGGAAAGTGCCCACCGCCGCGCTCTCCCGGGGCCTGGCCGGAGTGGCGGGCCGGACACTGATCGTCAACCTTCCCGGGTCCACCGGCGGGGTGCGGGACGGTCTCGCCGTCCTGGAACCGCTGCTGGCGCACGCCGTCGACCAGATCCGCGGCGGCGACCATCCCGGAACCAGCAGTGGGGGTGCGAGCTGAACACCTCGTCCTGGCCCGTCGTGCTGGTGGACGGCGATGTCGTCCTCCGGCCCATAAGGGTGCGCGACCAGCGGGCGTGGCGTGAGGTCAACCGCCGCAACCGCGACTGGCTGCGCCCGTGGGAGGCGACCATCCCGCCGCCCACGCCCAGCGGGCCGATAGCCCACCGGCCGACCTACCGGCAGATGGTCCGGCACCTGCGGTCCGAGGCGAACGCGGGTCGCATGCTGCCGTTCGTCATCGAGTACCAGGGCCGGCTGGTGGGGCAGTTGACGGTCGCCGGAATCACCTGGGGGTCGATGTGCTCGGGGCACGTCGGCTACTGGGTGGACCAGTCGGTGGCCGGCCGCGGGGTGATGCCGACGGCCGTCGCGCTCGTGGTGGACCACTGTTTCCGCACCGTCGGTCTGCACCGCGTCGAGGTCTGCATTCGCCCGGAGAACCGGCCCAGCCGCCGGGTCGTGGAGAAACTCGGATTCCGTGAGGAGGGGCTGCGGCCCCGATATCTCCACATCGACGGCGCCTGGCGCGACCACATGGTCTTCGCCCTCACGGCGGAAGAGGTGCCCGAGGGGTTGCTCGGCCGCTGGCGGCGGGCACGCTCCCAGAGCGCGTCCGCGGAGGCGCCGGGGGCGGGGCCGACGGGCGCTCCTCCGCATGTGCCCCGCAATCCGCAGAACACGCCAGGGAATCCCGGTTAGCCGAAGAAATTGAATGCGTGTTCGAAATTGATCGGTTCTTGACTGTCCCAGGCCATTGAATTCACGGCTTGGGCGGCCCGCTGATCGCATCGGTCACAAAAAAAGCTCGAAATATCAGCCGGATCGTGCGACACACCGGCGCAATTGGCAGATGGCCCCACGCAAACCCCTCTACCGTGTGAGGCGTGAGCAGCAGCGGCCTCATCTACGCAGTCATTGTCGGGGCCTGGGCCGCCTACTTGGTGCCGATGTGGCTCCGTAGGCAGGACGAGCTGAACGAGGCCCGTCCGACGGAACGCTTCAGCACCGCCATCCGGCTGCTGTCCGGACGGGCGGGGATGGAGCGCCGTTACGCCAGGGACGTGCGGGCGCGCTCCGCCTCTGAGGGGGAGCAGGACGCCGGCGATCCGGACGCCGTCACCGAGTCGGTGGACGTCCGGGCCTTCGCCATGCCTCCGACCCGCCGTCAGGTCCGGGCAGACCTCGGGTCCGAGGGGGAACCGGAGGCGCTCGGGCGTCAGGAACCGGCGCGCGACCAGGGGGTCGCGACGACGGCCAAGTCCCCGTCCGTGCCGTCCGGTCAGCCGGGCGGCCCGCCCGCCACGGCGTCGGCGTCCGCCTCCGCGGCACCCTCGTCCGCGTCGGCTTCCGCATCCACCTCCGCGCCCAAGTCCGGCTCCACGTCCGGCTCCATGTCCGCGCGCAGCCGGATTCCGACCCCGCGGCGCGCGCCGTCCGCGCAGGCGGCCGCGGAACGAGCCCGGCGCTCGAAGGCGCTCGCACGCCGTCGGCGCACCACGGTCCTGCTCTTCGTCGCCTTCACGCTGGGCGCGATCGTCGCCGCCGTCGGGGGACTCGCGTTCCTGTGGGCGCCGGGTGTGCCCGCCGTCATGCTCAGCGCCTACATCGCCTACCTGCGCGCCCAGGAGCGCCGGCGCTTCGCCTACCAGATGGACCGGCGTCAGGCCGAGGCCGCCGCACAGCGGTTGCGGGAGCGCCAGCGGCGCCGGCGCCCGCCGCTCGACGCCGGAGCCGTCGCGGACGAACCGGAGGAGGGACCAGAGACCGGTACCGACCCCGGGCTGTCCGCCCTCGCCGCCGACCGGCGCGCCCTCGTCGAACAGACCGACCACGCCGAATGGGTCGACCAGCAGCGCGAGCGGCAGCGCCGCCCCGGGCACGGCGACAGCTGGGACCCGGTGCCGGTGCCCCTGCCGACGTACGTGACCGCGCCGGTCGCGCCGCGCGCCACCTCCGACGTGGACCTGGCGGCGCCGGACGCGTGGAGTTCGGCGCGGTCCAGTGCCGTCGCGCCGGAGCAGGAGACCACGCCGGAGGCCGAGGCGGCGGCGCCGGCCGCCGACGACAAGACGGCGGCCGACGGGACCGACGCGCTCCCGCAGGCCCGGCGGCGCTCGCGCGGGGGAAACCCCGCCGCGGCCTCCGCGCGCCGGGCCCGCGAGCGCGGCCGCACGCCCCTCTTCGACCAGTACGAGGACGGCGACCGCCCGCGCGCGGCCAACGAATGATCCGAGGCCGAGAGGGCGGGGCGGCCCCGGCGCCCCGCTCCTGACCAGTCAGGGAACGGATTTCCAAGCACCCCGACGGGGATGCTAGAGTTTCACTCGTTGCAAGGGCCTGTGGCGCAGTCCGGTAGCGCACCTCGTTCGCATCGAGGGGGCCAGGGGTTCAAATCCCCTCAGGTCCACTGCACGGTGAGACCCCGCACGATCGTAAGGATCGTGCGGGGTCTTCGTCGTTCTCCGGGTGCCCGAACCGGTGGGCGGCGGCTGAGCCGCCACCCGGTCGGTGCGCCACGGTGGTTGGGGCCTACAGATCCGCCCGTCCGTCCGCCCGCAGGACCTTGGCGAAGCAGCGGCTCGACTCGTAGTGGCGGTAGTAGCCGAACTTGGCGCACGGTTCGTAGCCGCTGGAGGTGTACAGGGCGATGGCCTCCGGCTGCTTGGTGCCGGTCTCCAGGACCATGCGGAGGCGGCCGGCCGCGCGGGCGTCGTCCTCCAGGGCCGCGAGCATGCGGCGGGCCAGGCCCCGGCCGCGCATCGCCTCGATGACGAACATGCGCTTGAGTTCGGCGTCGCCGTCCTCGTTGCCCTCGCCGTTCGCGTCCTGGCTGCGCCAGCCGCCGGTGGCCACGGGGCGGTCGGACTCGTCGTACGCGATCAGGTAGACGCCGTTCGGCGGTTCGAAGTCGGCCGTGCCGAGGACGGTGGCGTCGCCGCCGTCGCCGTAGCGCAACTGGTACTCGGCCTGGACCTCGTCGTTCAGCTTGACGGCGTCGGGGTGGTCGAAGGCGACCGGACGTATAATCATGTGAGATATCGCATATTCGTGCGGGCGGCGAACGCGGTGGACATCAGGACTCCGTCCAGTGTGCCGGTATCGTTCCGGCGTGCTGACTGTGACCTCGGTGAATGTGAACGGGCTGCGGGCCGCCGCGAAGAAGGGTTTCGTGGAGTGGCTCGCGGAGACCTCCGCGGACGTGCTCTGCCTGCAGGAGGTGCGCGCGGAGCCGCAGCAGCTCCCGGAAGAGGTGCGCGCGCCCGGCGGCTGGCACGTGGTGCACGCCCCCGCGGTGGCCAAGGGGCGCGCGGGCGTCTCCCTGTACACCCGGCGTGAGCCGGACCGCGTGCGCATCGGCTTCGGGTCGGACGAGTTCGACGCGAGCGGGCGCTACGTCGAGGCCGACCTGCCCGGTGTCACCGTCGCCTCCCTCTATCTCCCCTCCGGGGAGGTGGGCACCGAGCGGCAGGGCGAGAAGTACCGCTTCATGGGCGAGTTCCTGGCCTATCTGAAGGAACTGCGCGAGCGGGCCGCCGCCGACGGGCGTGAGGTCGTCGTCTGCGGCGACTGGAACATCGCCCACCAGCAGGCCGACCTGAAGAACTGGCGCGGCAACACCAAGAACTCCGGCTTCCTTCCGCAGGAGCGGGAGTGGCTCGGCGGCGTCCTGGACCCGGCCGGCGGCGGGTACGTCGACGTCGTGCGCGCGCTGCACCCGGCGGCCGAGGGGCCGTACACCTGGTGGTCCTACCGGGGGCGGGCGTTCGACAACGATTCAGGTTGGCGCATCGACTACCAGCTGGCCACGCCCGGGCTCGCCGGCCGGGCGGTCAAGGGGTTCGTGGAGCGCGCGGCCACGCATGCCGAGCGGTGGTCCGACCATGCGCCGGTCACCGTCGTCTACGACCACTGACGGCCTCCGCTGCGACGACTCCGGCTTTCTGCCGCGACTCCGGCCGCTTCGACTCCGGCTGTTGCTGTGACCGGCTTCTGCTTCGACTCCGGGTGTTGCTGCGGCCGGCTTCTGCTTCGACTCCGGCTTCTGCTACGACTGCGGCTGCTTGCGCAGCCGGCGGTCCAACGCCAGTGACACCTCCGCCTCCACCACGCTCCGGGCCAGGGGGCGCAGGCGCTCCAGGTCCTCCTCCGGGCCGTGGCGCAGGACGAGTTCGGCGAAGAGTTCGGCGAGCGCGTCGGCGTGCTCGCGGACGCTGCGGCCGGCCGCCAGCACCTCGGCGAGCGGGAAACCCTCGCGGACCAGGGCCGAGGAGGCGTCCAGCAGGCGGCGGCTGATGTGGACGATGTCGTCCCCGTCGGTGCCGAGGTAGCCGAGGTCCATGGCGGCGCCGAGGTTCTCCGGGGTGACCTCGCCCTCGAAGCGGGCGGCGAGTTCCTCGGGGGTCAGGCGGACCGGCTCCTCCTCGGTGGGGGTGTCGACGCCGAGCAGTTCGGCGACGTCCTTGCCGTGGTCGAGGGCCTCCGCCAGTTCGGCGATGCCGTTCAGGGTGTGGCCGCGTTCCAGCAGTGCCGAGATCGTGCGCAGCCGGGCCAGGTGATGGTCGTCGTACCAGGCGATACGGCCCTCGCGGCGGGGCGGCCGGATCAGCTTTCGTTCGCGGTAGAAGCGCAGGGTGCGCACGGTTATGCCGGCCAGCGCGGCCAGTTCCTCCATGCGGTACTCGCGCGGGCCGCCCTGCTCGGCGGACTGGCCGCGGTCCGTGTGGGTGCGTCGTCCGCCGTCGTCTGCCACGTGCGCAGCTTATGTTGTACCGACGGTAACTTTCGCCCGTCCGCCCCCTACCCATCAGTACGCGGCTGCTCTACAGTCCAACCGTGCCAGCGTTCACTGGCGTAATCACGGGCGAGGTGTGGAGGCTCCGGGATGGCCCAGCACGAGCATGTACGGGTGGCGGTGATCGGGTCCGGGTTCGGCGGGCTGGGCGCGGCCGTGCGATTGCGCAGGGAGGGGATCACCGACTTCGTCGTCCTGGAACGGGCCGGCGGCGTCGGCGGTACCTGGCGGGACAACAGCTATCCCGGGTGTGCCTGCGACGTGCCCTCCCACCTGTACTCTTTCTCTTTCGCGCCCAACCCCGACTGGCCGCGCACCTTCTCCGGGCAGGAGCACATCCGCGCCTATCTGGAGCACGTCACCGACGTGTTCGGGCTCCGGCCGCACCTCCGCCTCGACGCCGAGGTCAAGCGGATGGTCTGGAACGCGGACGAACTGCGCTGGGACATCGAGACCGCCGCCGGCTCCTTCTCCGCCGACGTCGTCGTCTCGGCCACGGGGCCGCTGTCCGACCCGAAGATCCCCGAGATCCCGGGGCTGGACTCGTTCCCCGGCAAGGTCTTCCACTCCGCCCGCTGGGACCACGACTACGACCTGCGCGGCAAGCGGGTCGCCATGGTCGGCACCGGCGCCTCCGCCATCCAGATCGTGCCCGCCATCCAGCCCGACGTCGCGCGGCTCACCCTCTTCCAGCGCACCCCGCCGTGGGTGATGCCCCGGGTGGACCGGGCCATCAGCGCCGCCGAGCGCCGGCTGCACCGGGCGCTGCCCTTCACCACCCAGGCCCGGCGCGGACTGCTGTGGGGGATCCGGGAACTCCAGGTCCAGGCGTTCACCAAGCGGCCCGACGAACTCGGCCTGGTGGAGAGCCTCGCCAAGCGCAACATGGCCCGTGCCGTCAAGGACCCCGCGCTGCGCGCCAAGCTCACCCCGGACTACCGCATCGGCTGCAAGCGGATCCTGCTCTCCAGCTCCTACTATCCGGCGCTCACCCAGCGGAACGTGGACGTGGTGGCCAGCGGGCTCAGTGAGGTCCGCGGGTCGACGGTCGTCGCCGCCGACGGCAGCAGTGCCGAGGTCGACGCGATCATCTTCGGCACCGGCTTCCACGTCACCGACATGCCCATCGCCGAACGGGTCGTCGGCGCCGACGGACGGACCCTCGCGGAGGTCTGGAAGGGCGGCATGGAGGCGCTGCGCGGCGCTTCGGCGGCCGGGTTCCCCAACTGGATGACGATCATCGGTCCCAACACCGGCCTCGGGAACTCCTCCATGATCCTCATGATCGAGTCCCAGCTGAACTACATGGCCGACTATCTGCGCCAGCTCCACGTCCTCGGGGGCCGGGCGGCCCTCGACGCGCGCCCCGGCGCCGTGGCCGCCTGGAACCGCAAGGTCCAGGAGCGCATGAAGCGCACCGTCTGGAACACCGGCGGCTGCACCAGCTGGTACCTGGACGCGAGCGGCCGCAACACCACCATCTGGCCCGGTACGACCACGGAGTTCCGGCGTGCGACCCGGCGGGTGGACCTCACGGAGTACGACGTGATCCGCGCGCCCCTGCCAGGCGATGGCGGCGGCAGCGACAGGGCCGTGGACGCGGAGGTGGGCGCGTGAGCCGGCTCACCCACGTGACCACCGGGCCGTACGCCCCGCCCGCCCCCGCGCGCGAACTCACCGTCGTCTCCGCCGACGGCGCCCGTCTGCACGCCGAGGTGCACGGCCCCGAGGGCGCCCCCTGCGTCGTCCTCGCCCACGGCTGGACCTGCTCCACCGCCTTCTGGGCGGCGCAGATCCGCGAACTGGCCGTCGACCACCGGGTCATCGCCTACGACCAGCGGGGGCACGGGCGCAGTCCCGCGAGCTCCGCGTGCACCACCCAGGCGCTGGCGGACGA
Organism: Streptomyces shenzhenensis; assembly: GCF_021462265.1. GTDB lineage: Bacteria > Actinomycetota > Actinomycetes > Streptomycetales > Streptomycetaceae > Streptomyces > Streptomyces shenzhenensis. Next base: position 229,481 of record NZ_JAJONF010000003.1, read on the forward strand.
CCTCGAAGCAGTGCTCGCGCAGACTCTCGCACGCGGCGAGCGCGCCGTGATCGTCGGCCACTCGATGGGCGGCATGACCGTGATGGCGGCCGCGACGCGCCCTCGCTTCCGCGAGCACGCCGCCGCCGTCCTGCTGTGCAGCACCGGCAGTTCGCGGCTGGTCGCGGAGGCGCTGGTGCTGCCGTTGCGCGCCGGTGGCCTGCGCACCCGGCTCACGGCGAGTGTCCTGGCCTCGCGCGCCCCGCTGGGACCGGTCACGCCCCTCGCGCGGCGCATTCTCAAGTACGCGACCATGGGCGCGGGTTCGGCCCCGCACATGGTGGAGGCGTGCGCCCGGATAGTCCACGCTTGCCCGCGCGCCGTCCGGCACAGCTGGGCGCGTGTCCTCGCGCAGCTCGATCTCGACCATGGCGTACGGGAGTTGCGCGCACCCACCGCGATCGTCACCGGCACGGCCGACCGGCTCACGCCCCCCGTGCACGCCCGCGCGCTGGCCGCCGCGCTGCCGAACTCCCTCGGCCTCACCGAGCTGCCCGGCATGGGCCACATGACTCCGGTCGAGGCGCCGGGGCCGGTCAACGGAAAGATCCGGGAACTGGTCGCCGCGTACCTGACCGGCACCCCCGAAGCAGCCGGCGCCGACGCGCCGGAGCGGATCAAGGAGGGCTCATGAGCAGGGTCGGACTCGAAGGACAGGTCGCCGTCGTCACCGGAGCGGCGCGCGGCGTCGGCGAGTTGCTCGCCCGCAAGCTCTCCGCGCGCGGGGCGAAGGTCGCGCTGGTCGGGCTGGAGGAGGAGGCACTCAAGGAGGTCTCCGGCAGGCTGCACACCGACAGCGCGTACTGGTACGCCGACGTCACCGACCACGAGGCGATGAGCCGGGTCGCGCGGGAGGTGAAGGAGCGGTTCGGCAAGGCCGACATCGTGGTGGCCAACGCAGGGGTGGCGAACGGCGGTCCGTTCGCCGGCTCCGACCCGGTGGCCTGGCGGCGGGTGATCGAGGTCAATCTGATCGGTTCGGCGGTGACGGCGCGCGCGTTCCTCCCCGTGCTCACGGAAAGCCGCGGCTACTTGCTGCAGATCGCGTCGCTGGCCGCGATCACGCCGGCGCCGATGATGACGGCGTACTGCGCGTCCAAGGCGGGCGTGGAGGCGTACGCGCACAGCCTGCGCGCCGAGGTCGGCCACCAGGGGGTACGGGTCGGGGTCGGCTACCTGTCCTGGACGGACACCGACATGGTGCGCGGCGCCGACCAGGACGAGGCGATGCGGGAGTTGCGGCAGCGGCTGCCGTGGCCGGCGAACAAGACGTACCCGCTGGGGCCGGCCGTGGACCGGATCGTGGCCGGCATCGAGCGGCGCTCGGCGCATGTGTACGGGCAGTGGTGGCTGCGCGGGATGCAGGGGGTGCGCGGGTATCTGCCGGCGCTGATCGGCACGGTCGGGCAGCGCGAGATGAAGCGGTTCGCGCCGCGCTTGCAGGGCGTCAGTACGGGCCTGGTCGGTGCAGGTGGGGCGGCTGACGAGGAGGCGCGCGCTACGCACCGTGATTGATCGAAGTGCGCGCGTAGTCGGCCCGTGTGAGTCTGGTCGAGGCCCCACTGAGGGCCGATTCCCCTCACCCTCCACGGGAGTGAACCCACATGGGTATGAAGGACAAGGCCGGCAAGACGCAGGGTCAGACCAAGCAGAAGACGCAGGAAGGCCAGCAGCAGGCCCAGCAGGCCCAGCAGCGTGGCCAGCAGCAGACGCAGCAGCGTGGCCAGCAGGCGCAGGAGCGCGGCCGGCAGGCGCAGGAGCGTGGCCGCCAGGCGTCTGAGCGCGGTCGCCAGACCCTGGACGACACCGAGCAGGAGATGCAGGACCGGTTCGACCAGGACTACGACGCCTAGTCGTCGCACCTGGCTTGACCGACAGGCGTGGGGCGCCCTCCGTTTCGGAGGGTGCCCTGCGTCTTGTGCGCCCAGGGGGCAGAGGGTGCGGGTGCGGGTGCGGGTGTGCGTGGGTTGCTCGCGCCCACGCGGTGGAGCCGCAAATCGATACCGCCCCGCGCCCCTTTGGGCAGGGACGCTCCCCGGTGTCTCAAGAAGACCTGGGGGGAAGCTTCGGGCGGGTGCGGTTCGGGGCTTCGCTGTAGTCCGGGGGTACCGCTGCCGGGTGGTCGGTCAGGAGGTCCAGGGCCAGCTGGATGGCCTCGTCCATCTCCACGTGGCGGCCCTCCGCCCAGTCCAGGGGGGTGCGCAGGACCTCCACGTCGGGGGCGACGCCGTGGTTCTCGACCGACCAGCCGTAGTCCTCGAACCAGGCCGCGTTCATCGGCACCGTGATCACCGTGCCGTCGCCGAGGCGGTGCCGGCCGGTCATGCCGACCACTCCGCCCCAGGTGCGCTGGCCGACGACCGGGCCGAGTTTCAGCAGCTTGATCGCGGCCGTGATCATGTCGCCGTCGGAGGAGGTCGCCTCGTCGGTGAGCGCGACGATCGGGCCGCGCGGGGCGTTGGAGGCGTACGACACCGGCTGGGCGTTCCTCGTCAGGTCCCAGCCGAGGATGGTCCGGGTGAGCTTCTCCACGACGAGTTCGCTGATGTGGCCGCCCGCGTTGCCGCGCACGTCGACGATGAGCGCGGGCCGGGAGACCTCGCCGCGCAGATCGCGGTTGAACTGTGCCCAGCCCGAGCCGCCCATGTCCGGGATGTGCAGGTAGCCGCACTTGCCGCCGCTCGCCTCCCGTACCACCTCACGGCGTTTGGCCACCCAGTCCTGGTAGCGCAGCGGCCGCTCGTCGATCAACGGGAGGACGGCGACGCGGCGCGACGGCCCCGACTCGCCCTCGCCCGGGGCGAAGGTCAGCTCCACCGTCGTGGCCCCCGCCCCCGCGAGCAGCGGGAAGGGCCCGGTCACCGGGTCCACCGGCCTGCCGTCCACGTGGGTGAGGACCGCGCCCTCCCGGATGCCGGTGCCCGCGAGCGGGGAACGCGCCCTGGAGTCCGAGGAGTCGCCGGGCAGGATCCGCTTGACCGTCCAGCCGCCGTCCCGGTGTGCGAAGTTGGCGCCGAGCAGGCCCTGGAAGCGCTGGTAGTGCGGCGGGCCCTCGTTGCGGCGGGCCGGGGTGACGTAGGCGTGCGAGGTGCCGAGTTCGCCGAGGACCTCGCGCAGGAGGTCCGCGAACTCGTCGGGGGAGGCGACCCGTTCGACGAGCGGGCGGTACTGGTCGAGCACCCCGTCCCAGTCGATGCCGCACATCCCGGGGTCCCAGAAGTAGTCGCGGATCAGGCGGCCGGCCTCGGCGTACGCCTGGCGCCATTCGGCGGGCGGGTCGACCTCGTGCAGGATGCGGCGCAGGTCGATCCAGACGGTCGTGTCGCCGTCGCCGGACTCGGTCGACGGCACGGCCCGCAGCTCGCCCTCGTCCACCACGACCAGCCGGCTGCCGTCGCCGCTGACCGTGAACCAGTCGAGGTGGTCCACGAGTTCGGACTTCTTCGCCTTGCTGATGCTGAAGTACTCCAGGGTCGGCCGGCCGCTGGTGTCGGCCGGGTTGACGAAGGTCTCGCCCAGCGCGCCGGAGATCGGCCAGCGCAGCCAGACCAGACCGCCGCCCGCGACCGGGTACAGCGCCGAGTACTTGGAGGCGGTGACCGGGAACGGGGTCACGCGGCTCCCCAGGCCCTCGACCTCGACCGTCACCGCGCCGCCCTCGCCGGGCTCCTCGTCCTCGACGGGGTCCAGGCCGCCGGCGGCCGGGCGTCCGTCGGGGTTGAGGGCGAAGGGGGAGGGGGTCGCCGAGGAGAGCGGGACCAGGTAGGGGCGGCAGCCGAGCGGGAACGACAGGTCGCCGGTGTGGACGTCGTACACCGGGTCGAAGCCGCGCCAGGAGAGGAACGCGAGGTAGCGGCCGTCGCTGGTGAAGACCGGGTTCTCGTCCTCGAAGCGGCCGTTGGTGACGTCGATGACGAGCCGGTCGCTGATGCGGGCCATCTTGATCTGGCGCAGCGAACGCCCGATGCCCGGATGCGACCAGGTCAACCATGACCCGTCCGGTGAGAAAGCCAGATCACGGACCGGTCCGTTGATCGACTGGATCAACTCGGTGACCACGTCGCCGGAGTCGGTGCCGTCAACGCCGCCGTCAACCTTGTCAACCTCCTCAATGTTGTCAATGTCGGCAGGCTTGGCGGCCTCAACCTGGTCCACGCCGTCAATGCCGTCAACGTCGTCAATGGCATCAACGCCATCAACGCCATCCGTGGAATCAACAGAACTCTCGACGACGGCCTCGACCTCGACCTCCTCGGTCGCGTCGATGAGCAGCAGCCGGCCGTCGTGGGCCGCCACGGCCAGCCGTTCGCCCAGGGGATCCGAGACCAGTTCGAGCACCCGGCCCAGCTTCCCGCAGGCCAGCCGCCGCGGTGGGCGGGCGCCGGTCGCCCGGGGCAGGTGGGCGATCTCGACCGCGTCCTCGCCCCCGGCGTCGGTGACGTACGCGATCTGCCCGGTCGAGCCGAGCATCTCCGGGAGCCGCACCCGTACCCCCGGCGTGTCCGCGATGGTGCGGGCGGGGCCGTCGCGGTGGGTGAGCCAGTACAGGCCGCCGCGTACGACGACGGCACTGGCCCGGCCCGTCTCGTCGACCGAGACGCCGTCGACGTGCTGGGCGGCCGGCACCTGGTAGGGGCGGCGCCCCGCCCGGGGTCCGGAGAGACGTACGTCCAGTCGGCGCGGTGTCGCGTTCGGGCCGAGGTCGTCGACGAGCCACAGGTCGCCCGCGCACTGGTACACCACCCGGGTGCCGTCGCAGGCGGCGTGCCGGGCGTAGAAGGCGTCGTGGTCGGTGTGCCGGCGCAGGTCGGAGCCGTCGTAGGCGCAGGAGTAGAGGTTGCCGACGCCCTCGTGGTCGGAGAGGAAGGCGATCCGGCCGCCGACGAACATCGGGGAGCACAGGTGGCCGCCGATGCCCTTGAGCAGCCGCTGCCCGTGCAGCCACAGCCGGCCCATGGCACCGCCCCGGTAGCGTTTCCAGCCGGCCGGTTCGTGCGGCGGGGTGCCGGTGAGCAGCAGGCTCCTGCGTTCGCCCTCGATGTCGGCGACCTGGATGTCGGCGACCGGCCCCCAGGGCAGCTTGCGCCCCGGGTCGCCGTCCGGGGACACCTTGTAGGCCCAGGTGAAATAGGAGAACGGCTGCCCGTGCGAGGCGACCGCCAGGATGTCCCCGTCGGGTGTCCAGCCGCACACCTGGGTGTCGGAGCTGCCCCAGTACGTCAGCTGCCGCCCGGGTCCGCCGCCGACGTCGGCGAGATGGATCTCGGGTTCGAGACTGCGCCAGCTCGTGTACGCGATCCGGCGGCCGTCCGGCGAGAAACGCGGATGGCCGACCTTGGTGCGGTCGACGGTGAGCCGCCAGGCGCGGCCCGGGGCGGCGAGCGAGGTCAGCCAGAGGTCGTCCTCGGCCACGAAGCACAAAAGGTCACCACTGAGATGCGGCATGCGCAGATAGCTCACCTCTTCATGCTTTTCCCGGGGTGGAGGGGCGGCAACTCGTGGAGGCTCAGGTGGTTTCCCGGCCGACAGCCGGCCGCGTGAGACACCACACGTACGAAACGGTTTCGTTTCTGTAGATCGCGGGGTATCGTCAAGATGTACACACGAGGATGCCGACGGAGCAGTGAAGGGTGAGAGTGGCATGACTGAGATCGCAACGGTGCGTCGCAGTCGGATCACGCCCGAGCGCGAGGCCGAGCTCTACGAGGCCGTGCTCGACCTGCTCCGAGAGGTCGGCTACGACGCCCTCACCATGGACGCCGTCGCCGCCCGCACCAAGTCCAGCAAGGCCACGCTCTACCGCCAGTGGGGCGGCAAGGCCGAACTGGTGGCCAAGGCGGTGCGCTTCCAGAAGCCGGGAGGCGCATTCGGTGAGATCGACACCGGGTCGCTCCGCAGCGATCTGCACGCCCTCACGCTGCGCTCGGACGACTGCGACATGGAGCAGAGCTCCGCGCTGATGCGGGGCCTCGCCATGGCGATCCACGGCAACCCGGATCTCCTGAAGGCGTTCAAGGAGCATCTGATCGAGCCCGAGATGGCGCAGTTCCACCAGGTGCTGCAGCGCGCGATCGAGCGGGGCGAGGTCCGCGCGGACAATCCGGCGATCGATTTCGTGATGCACATGATGATCGGTGGGTTCGCCGCCCGCTCGCTGATCGACGAGCAGCCGCCCACCCAGGCCTTCCTGCTGTCGTACATCGACGCCGTGGTGCTCCCCGCCCTCGGCGCACCCACCTGCTGACCCTTCCCCGCAGCCAGCCCACCTGACGCTCCGCTCACGTCGTCGGGCCGATCACCCCTGTCCCCACCGGGTTGATCAACCCTGCCCTGAAAACCCCACGACCTGACCGGGAGTACGCCCTCGTGGCCACGTTCCTCTACAAACTGGGCCGGTTCGCCTTCAGGCGACGGCACTTCGTCGCCCTCATATGGGTGGCGCTGCTGACGCTGGCCGGCGTCGCCGCCGCCTCCGCCCCCGCCGCCGGCTCCAGCTCCTTCTCGATCCCCGGCACCGAGGCCCAGAAGGCCTTCGACCTGCTGGACCAGCGCTTCCCCGGCGCCAGCTCCGACGGTGCCACCGCACGCGTGGTCTTCAAGGCGCCGGCCGGCGAGAAGATGACGGACCAGCTCAACAAGGCGACCGTCAAGAAGGCCGTGAAGGAACTGGCCGGCGGCTCGGAGGTCACCTCCGTCACCGACCCCTACAAGCAGCACGCCGTCAGCAAGGACGGCACGGTCGCCTACGCCTCGGTGCGCTACGACGTCTCCGGCACGGAGCTCAAGGACGCCTCCCGCGACGCGCTGGAAGCGGCCGCGCACAACGCCCAGCGGGCCGGGCTGACCGTCGAGGTCGGCGGTGACGCGCTCCAGGCCGGGGCCGAGGCGGGAGGCGCCGGTGAGGCCATCGGTCTCGCCATCGCCGCCGTCGTCCTCCTCATCACCCTGGGCTCGCTGGTCGCGGCCGGACTGCCGCTGCTGACGGCGATCATGGGCGTCGGTATCGGCGTCTCCGCCATCACCGCCCTCGCCAAGGCGCTCGACCTCGGTGACACCACGTCCACACTGGCGCTGATGATCGGTCTCGCGGTCGGCATCGACTACGCGTTGTTCATCGTCTCCCGCTACCGCGGCGAACTGGCCGAGGGCCGCGACCGCGAGGAGGCGGTCGGCCGCGCCGCCGGTACGGCCGGCTCGGCGGTGGTCTTCGCGGGCCTCACGGTCGTGATCGCGCTCGCGGGTCTCTCGGTCGTCGGCGTGCCGATGCTGACGAAGATGGGCCTCGCGGCGGCGGGCACGGTCGTGGTCTCCGTCCTCATCGCGCTGACCATGATCCCGGCGATGCTCGGCTACGCGGGCCGGCGGGTCAGGGCCGTGGGCGAGAAGCGCCGGACGCATGCCCGTACGGCCCGGCAGGACAAGCCCGGCCTGGGCGCCCGCTGGGCGAGCTTCGTGGTCCGCCGCCCGGTGGCCGTGCTGCTGCTCGGCGTGGTCGGACTGGGCGCGATCGCCCTCCCGGCCTCACGGCTCGAACTGGGCCTGCCCGACGACGGCTCGCAGCCCACCTCCACGACCCAGCGCCGGGCGTACGACCTGCTGTCGGAGGGCTTCGGTCCCGGCTTCAACGGCCCCCTGATGATCGTGGTCGACGCCAAGGACAGTGCGGCCCCCAAGGCCGCGGCCACCAAGGTGGCCGACGACATCAAGGGCCTGAAGGACGTCGTGACGGTGACCCCGGCGGCGTTCAACAAGGCCGGCGACACCGCGACGATCACGGTGATCCCGGACTCCAAGCCGTCCTCGGCGCAGACCGAGGACCTGGTGCACGCCATCCGCGCCCAGGGCGCCGACGTCAAGGCCGACACCGGGGCGCGGGTCCTGGTCACCGGCACCACCGCGATGAACATCGACTTCTCGCAGAAGCTCAACGACGCGCTGATCCCGTACCTGGCGCTGGTGGTCGGCCTCGCCTTCCTGCTCCTGATCGCGGTCTTCCGCTCCGTCCTGGTCCCGCTGAAGGCGGCCCTCGGCTTCCTGCTCAGCGTGCTCGCCGCGCTCGGCGCCGTCGTCGCGGTCTTCCAGTGGGGCTGGCTCGGCGGGCTGCTCGGCGTAGAGCAGACCGGCCCGGTCATGTCGATGATGCCGATCTTCATGGTGGGCGTGGTCTTCGGTCTCGCCATGGACTACGAGGTGTTCCTCGTGACCCGGATGCGGGAGGCGTACGTCCACGGCGAGACGCCCGGCCAGGCCGTGGTGACCGGCTTCCGGCACAGCGCGCGGGTCGTGGCCGCCGCCGCGGTCATCATGATCTCCGTCTTCGGCGGCTTCATCACCTCCAGCGAGTCCATGATCAAGATGATCGGCTTCGGCCTCGCCGTCGCCGTCTTCTTCGACGCCTTCGTCGTCCGCATGGCGATCGTCCCGGCGGTGCTCGCCCTGCTCGGCAAGCGCGCCTGGTGGCTGCCGAAGTGGCTGGACCGGGCGCTGCCCAACGTCGACGTCGAGGGCGAGGGCCTGCGCGCCCTGGCCGCCGACAACACCGAGAACGCGAACAACGCCGAGAACGCCGAGAACGCCGAGAACGCCGAGGACGACGACAACGCCGAGGACGACGACAACGACGAGAACGACGACAACGACGAGAACGACGACAACGACGAGAACGACGAGGACCGGGAGCTGGTACGCGTCTGACGTCGTACGGCTCGTGACAGACCGCCGGTGAGGGTCCGTGGGGACGGGGCGCCCTCACCGGCTTCCTCGTGCCGCGCCGGGTTAACCACTCGCCGTCACTTCCCGCGCTTGGCTAGCGTGCCTCCCATGACGACGACAGCCGCCACTGACACCGGCACCGGGGACTCCGGTGCCCATCCCCGCTTCGCCGCCGCTCTGGAGGAACTCGGCCTCGGGGAGCTGACCTCGCGGATCCGGCGTTTCCCGGACGCGACCCGTACCGCGGCCGAGGCCGCCGCCGCGATCGGGTGCGAGCTGAGCGAGATCTGCAAGTCGCTGATCTTCGCGGCCGACGGGGTGCCGGTGCTGGTGCTGATGGACGGCGCCTCCCGGGTCGACGTCGAACTGGTCCGCAAGGAACTCGGCGCCGAGAAGGTGACGAGGGCCAAGGCGGACGTCGTACGCGAGACGACCGGGTACGCCATCGGCGGCGTGCCGCCCTTCGGGCACCGCACCCGTACCCGCGTCCTCGCCGACCGGGCGCTGCTGCGGCACGACGAGGTGTGGGCCGCCGCCGGCAACCCCCATGCCGTCTTCCCGATCGCGCCCGCCGCCCTGGTGGCCCACGCCGGCGCCACCGTCGTGGACGTACGCGAGCCCACCGTGTGACCCCTGCCGTGACCGCGGCCGTCTGCTCACCGCGGTCAGGCACGCCGGCTGGAACGCCATCGCCCACCGCATCACCGACAAACTCGCCGGCTCTTCGCTGATCGCCGGCGGAGGGGTGCTGATCGGGCTGCTGCTGATGCCGTTCTCCGCGTGCCACGGCCATGGATTGCTCAAGCGCTGTGACGGAGGGGGAGCACGGCGAGGTCCATGTCGACGCGGAAACCGATTTCCTTCAAGGGCCGATTATCTTCAGGCTGCCCGAAATGGGTTCGCGCCCATGTGCTCCCGACGTCACGGAAAATGTGATTGCTTTTCCGGTCTATGAGAACCCAGTGGGTGCCGTAGGTGTAGGGCCGTACGTGGTCGCGCATGATGGCCCACAGCCGGTCAAGGAAGTTGGCGACCGTCGCACCATCGGCCAGTGGGAATTCGGTTCTGAAGTCCCGGAAGTCCGGGTGGATGGCGCTCAGGTCGACGGAGAGCATGCGATTGGCGATGCCTTCGTGAACACTGGCGATTGCCTGGTCCACCAGCTGTGTGACCTGCTGAGGGGTGACTGCCTGAGACAACGTGGTGGGAATCACGTCTTCCAGGGTGTCCCGTACGACTGATTGCAGCAGTTCGGCGTTTGTCACCGAGCCATGGCGCATACCGTCCACGTAGGCGGTGACTGAAACATGCTCGGGGAAGTCGCCCGGTGCATACAGCACTTCTGGCTTCTTCCATAGAATGGAAAAGAAGGCTCCGGACACTAGAACCGGGAAGGTGACCGCAAATACTGCGAGAGCTCCCTGAACCCAGCCATTCGACAGCGCGGCCGCAATACCCACCGTGGTCTCGGACAATCCGAGGAAGAGGGAGATGATCCACAGGGGATTGAGCACCCTGGGCAGCGTATGCATCGGTACGTCCCGCTCGCTCGGCATCCCGCAAGCATGCCAGGATGCCGCCACTGCCGAGCCCTGAACGGCGAGGTTCCCGGCCAGTTGGACGCGGTTTCCTTTGGCGTGATTGCTCTTTGAGCCGTGCAGGGTCTGGTCGAGCGGTTGGTGCCGGAGAGTTGTGGGCGTTGTTCCGGCGGGTGGTCCCGCCGTCACAGGTCATACGTCCGCAGGGCGGCGGGCGACGGGCACAGGACCGAGCACTTCCTCGCCTTCGTCGGCATAGCCGCAGCCCTCATCGGCCACCGTCGCCTTGCGCGGTGGAGCCACTACGGGGTGGTGGGGTTGGTTCGGTCCCAGTTGTTTCGCGTCGCAGCAGGCCGATGACCTGCCCCAGCCATCCCCTGCGCGGCTTGTTGTCCCTCTCGATCAGGAACCGCGCTGTCTGCAGCGGGTCACGCGTGGGCTGCCCTGTCTGGTGGCGGTGCCAGTAGCGGGCCACCCTCAGCTCCAAGTCGGCCAGGTCCTCGCTGCCGGTCCTGGCCAGAACGGCCGATCCTTCTGGGCCTTCGGGGGCAGTCAGCGCCAACACGCCACCGTCCGGTGAGTACGCCGCTGTGTACTCACCTTCATCGACGTCAATCGCCTCTATCCAGTTCGTAGCGTGGACGAAGGATTCGAAGACGAGCAGGTCCTCGTCGCGGTCGAAGATGAGCACAGTGTCGGAAGGAGGTTCCATACGGATCACTGTGACAGTCCCGTTCGTCACGGTGCGACCCAAATATGCGGTGTCTGAGACGCGCTTGTAGTCGGCTAAGGGGACCACCACCTCAAGGTCCGTGGGCTGCCGCATGAGCCGGTCGGGGTGGTAGACGATGACGTGCCGGATCTCTTCTTCCCCATCGCCTTCAGCATCGCTTCCCGTCCCGGCCGCTTCCGGTTCCGCTGCCGCGCCGAACGGTTGTTGTCCGCGTCGAGGTGGGTCGACTCGACGCGGAGTCAGGAAGTACCCCAACTGGAGGAACCAGTCCGCCGCCAAGTTCAAGCGCTGAACAGGTAGGAGCGGTCCGGGGCGCCCAGGATCGCGGCGGCCTCGTGGTCGTGGGGATCGGGCTGATGCCGCGTGCCGGGTAGCCGAGGGGGCGAAGCGCGGTGAACATCGGCGCGGTGCCCGCCCGTCGGCCGGGCCGGAGCCCAGTGAGGCGCAGGGCTGGCGGACTTGAGGTTGCCTTGACGAACCGTTCCTCGAACGTTCAGCCGACAGCCTGTGCCTGGGTTGTGTGGTCTCCATAAAGTCCCTGCGGATTGCGGAAGAAGGGACGCATGGGACTCATGGACACACTCCACGCAGTCCGGGCCCACGGGATCACCAAGTGCTTCGGCGACGTCGTCGCGTTGGACGCCGTGGACCTGGATGTGACGCAAGGTCAGATCCACGGTCTGGTCGGGCCGAACGGCGCGGGCAAGACGACGCTGCTCGGCCTGCTGCTGGGGCTGGCCGTCGCCGACGGCGGCCGGCTGGAGATCCTGGGCACGCCGGTCGAGCGGGCCCTCGCCGTGCCCGGCGGGGTCGCCGGTTTCGTGGACGCGCCCGGTCTCTACCCCTCGCTCACCGCGCGGCAGAACCTCGCCGCGCTGGCCGCGCTGCGCGGTCTCGGCAGCGGGACCGCGGCGATCGACGAGATGCTCGGCGAGGTCGGGCTCACCGACGTCGCCGACGACAAGGCCCGCGGCTTCTCCCTCGGCATGCGTCAGCGGCTCGGCCTCGCCGCCGCCCTGCTCACCCGGCCCCGGCTGCTCGTGCTCGACGAGCCCGCCAACGGCCTCGACCCGGCCGGCAAGAGACATGTGCACCGCGTCCTCACCCGGCTCGCCGCCGACGGCACCGCCGTGGTGCTCTCCAGCCACCGGATGGACGACCTGGAGGCACTGTGCTCCGAGGTCACCATCCTCGCCACCGGGCGGGTGGTGTTCTCCGGCCCGCTGAGCAAGCTGGCCGCCGAGAACCGCGAACTCGACTACCGGCTGCGCACCTCCGACCCCGAGACCGCGCGCCGGCTCGCCGACGGCACCTCCGGTGTCCGGATCGTCGACGACACCGGCCTCGGCCTGCGGCAGGACCCCGACGTGCTCGTCGTACGCGCCCTGGTGGCCGCCCTCGACGAACTCGTCGCCCAGGTCGTGCGGTCGGGCGTCGCGGTACGCGAACTCGCCCCGGTCGTGTCCCCGCTGGAAGCCGCGTTCCTCGCCCTCACCGAGCACCAGGAGGCCGGCCGATGACCGCGACCACCGCCGTCACGCCCCCTGTCCCGGCCGCGCCCGTCGCCCCCCGTGTCCCCGTCTCGCGCGCCTACCGCTTCGAGCTGGTGAAGCTGGTCTCGCAGTGGCGGATCCGGCTGCTGGTGCTCGCCTGCTGGATCGCGCCGGGGCTCTTCGTCGCCGGGGTCGGCCAGCAGAGCACGCTCCCCTCCGACACGCTCTTCGGCCGCTGGATGCACGCCACCGGCTGGGCCGGGCCGCTGGTGATGCTCGGTTTCGCCGGCACCTGGGCGCTGCCGCTGCTCACGTCGGTGGTCGCCGGTGACGTGTTCGCCGCCGAGGACCGGCTCGGCACCTGGCGCCACCTGCTGGTGGCGGTCCGCTCGCCCGCGCGGATCTTCGTGGCGAAGTCACTGGCCAGCCTCACCGTCATCCTGCTGCTGGTGGCCGGACTGGCCGTCTCCAGCACGCTCGGCGGCCTGGCGTCGGTCGGCGACCAGCCGCTGGTCGGCCTCGACGGCCACCTGCTGTCGTCCGGCGACGCGGCCGGCCGGGTGCTGCTGGCCTGGCTCGCGGCCCTCGCCCCGGCCCTCTCCCTCGCCGCGATCGGACTGCTCGGCTCGGTCGCCCTCGGCCGCTCCCCGATGGGCCTGCTGCTGCCCCCGGTCGTCGCGCTCGCGATGTCGGTCGCCCAGATGCTGCCGCTGCCCGTGGCCGTGCGTCTCGCCCTGCCCGGCTACGCCTTCATCTCCTGGAACGGTCTGTTCACCAGTCCCGAGCAGCTCACCCCGCTCCTGATCGGCGTCGCGGTGAGCCTGGCGTGGACGGTGCTCGCCACCGCCTTGGCGTATGTGCTGTTCGTGCGGCGGGACTTCACCAACCCGGCCGACGACGGCTCCGGGCGCCGCGCGCTCACCCTCGGCGTGCTGCCGCTGGCCGCGCTGACCGCCCTCACCGTCGGGGCGGTCGCCGTGACCACCACGTCGACGGGCTCCGGGATCGAGCAGGCCAAGGTCCAGAAGTCCCTCGCCACCGTGTTCGCCCACCTCTACCGGCTGCAGACCGGGCAACTGCACCGGCCCGCCGTCACCGAGGCGCAGCTGAAGGCCACGGCCGCCTGCACCAAGAGCGACGGCCAGGCCGCCCAGGAGGGCGCGGGCAACGACTGGCGGTGCGTCGTCAGCTGGCACCTCCCCGGCGTCACCGCGGTCACGGGGACGGCGGTCTACCAGCTCGACATCACCTCGGACGGGCGGTTCGTGGCCGACGGCGACGGTCCCAAGGAAGTCAACGGCTACTTCCTCGTACGGACTTCGACCGGCGACGCCCCGAATCCGCTGTGGCAGTTCGACGGCAACGTCGACCTGCTCGATCACCACTGAAGGGAAAGAGTTCCGTGCAGGTAACACGCCAGCGCCGGATCAACGAGAAGAAGCAGTTCCGCCTCTTCGGCAGACACGTCGGCCGCCACACCCTGCTGGTGACGTCGGGTATCGCCGTCGTCCTCGGCGTCACGGGCACCGCGGTCGCCTCGACCTACCAGTTCGGCACCCAGCAGGTCGGCCAGACCACCGCCAACGGCCAGGTCGTCGCCGCCGACCAGTACATCAACCCCTACGGCACTCGCAGCGTCATCAACGACGGCAAGATCATGTCGTCGACCGTCAGCCCGGACGGCACCCACCTCGCCGCCTCGATCGCCGACGGTGACGCCTCCCTGGTCGTCGTCGACCTGGCGACCGGTCAGGTCAAGCAGAAGATCGGCACCAGCACCGCTGACGACCTGCGCATCAGCAGCGGCGCGGTCGGTCAGGAGGGCCCGACCTACTCGCCCGACGGCACGCAGCTGTGGCTGGGCCAGGCGGGCGGCTACACCAGGTTCACCGTCAACGCCGACGGCACCCTGGCGAACCCCACGGCCGTACCGATCGCGGCCGACGGCTCCAAGAAGGCGCTGGTGGGCGCGGCCGTGTTCACCGCCGACGGTTCCACCGTGTACTCCGCGGTCAACGGTGAGAACAAGGTGGTCGCCATAGACGCGGCGACCGGAGCGGTCAAGCAGACCTGGGCGGTCGGCAACGCCCCGCGCGGTCTCGCCCTGGCCGGCGGCAAGCTCTACGTCAGCAACGAGGGCGGGCGCCCGGCCGAGGCCGGTGACACCACCATCAACTCCTACGGCACCAACGTGGTCGCCGACCCGAAGACCGGCGCCAGCACCACCGGCACGGTCAGTGTCATCGACACCGCGGACCCGTCCGCCGCCGTCGGCGCCATCGACGTCGGCCTGCACCCGACCGCCGTGTACGAGAACAAGGGCGCGGTGTTCGTCACCAACACCGCCGACAACAGCGTGTCGGTCATCGACAGCCGCAAGGACAAGGTCGTCCAGACCATCGCCACCCAGCCGTGGCCCGAGGCGTCCGTCGGCTACGAGCCGAACGCGGTCACCCTCACCGACGACGGCCGGCTCCTGGTGACCCTCGGCCGCGCCAACGCCGTCGCCGTCTACCGCTACAGCTCCCCGCAGCAGCCCGCCCGCTACGTCGGACTGCTCCCCACCGACTACTTCCCGTCGGGGATCACCGCCCTCGGCAAGAAGATCGTGGTCGCCAACACCCGTGGCATCGACGCGCTGCGCCCCGACGCCGCCGGCCACAACACGCACGACACCACGTCGAGCCTCACCCAGTTCACGCTGCCCAGCGACCAGGTCGTCAGGGCCGAGACGGCCAAGGTGTTCAAGCAGAACGGCTGGACGTCCAACTCGGTCAGGACCGCCAAGAGCGACAGCCACAGGAAGGCCGTCCCGGTCCCGAAGCGGATCGGCGACCCGTCGACGATCAAGCACGTCTTCCTGCTCGTCAAGGAGAACCGCACCTACGACCAGGTCCTCGGCGACCTGCCGCAGGGCAACGGCGACCCGGCGCTCACCCAGTTCGGCGAGAACGTCACGCCCAACCAGCACGCGCTGGCGCAGCAGTTCGGCCTGTACGACAACTTCTACGACATCGGCACCAACTCCGCCGAGGGCCACAACTGGCTGATGCAGTCCGACAACCCGGAGTACACCGAGTCGTCGGCCGGCGAGTACACCCGCAGCTACGACACCGAGGACGACGCCCTCGGCCACCAGAAGACCGGGTTCCTGTGGACCGGCGCGCAGGCGGCCGGCCAGACCGTCAAGGACTTCGGTGAGTTCCAGTCGTACGAGAGCAAGCCGGCCGGCGCGACCTGGCAGAACCTGTACTGCGACAGCAAGAACATGGCCGCGACGGGCGCGCAGACCGCCTACCCCATCAAGACGGGCTCGGCGATCCCCTCCCTCAACGACGTGTCGGTGCAGGGCTTCCCGCTGTTCGACCTCAACGTCCCGGACATCTACAAAGAGCAGATCTGGAAGCAGGACTTCGAGAAGAACGGCCCGGCGAACCTGAACATGTTCTGGTTCTCCAACGACCACACCGGCGGTCCCGCGAACGCGGCCGCCGAGGTCGCCGACAACGACCTGGCGGTCGGCCGGATGGTCGACGAGATCACCCACAGCAAGTACTGGAAGGACTCGGCGATCTTCGTCGTCGAGGACGACTCGCAGGCCGGCCTCGACCACGTCGACGGCCACCGCGCCCCGGTCCAGGTCATCAGCCCGTACGCGCAGCGCGGCACGGTCGACGACCACTACTACTCGCAGATCACCATGGTCCGCACCATCGAGCAGATCCTCGGCATGCATCCGATGAACCAGCTCGACAGCGCGGCCACCCCGATGTACGGGGCGTTCACGAGCAAGGCGGACGCCACACCGTTCACGGCGGTCCCGAACCGGACCTCGCTGACCCTCGGGGTGAGCCCGCAGCCGGCCTGCGGCTCGGACACCCCGGCGGCCCAGGACGCCCGGGCGGCGGCCGCGCCGACGTCGGTCTCCGTGCCGGCGGCCGAGAGCTCGGTCGCGGCGCAGTGGCGGAGCTGGGCCTCGCACCAGCGGCTGACCGGCAAGAACGCGGTGCCGGACTACGCGAACCCCACCCAGATGAACCGTTACACCTGGTACCAGACCCACAACTGGACCAAGCCCTACCCCGGCGACAAGAAGATCTACTCGCCGAACGACGTGCCGGGCGCCTACCTCCCCTCCGCGGAGAACGACGGCTGACAAGGCCCGCCCCCGTCAGGGGACCCCGGTCGGCGGACCGGGGTCCCCCGCGTTTTCCGGCGCGCCGCGGGGATACCTGGATGCGGCCGCCGGGTGGCCCGCGGTGCGCCAAGCTGGCTGCGGAACGTACGAGGACAGGGAGACGTCATGACCGACAAGCCGACCGTGGCCGTGCTGGGCACCGGCATCATGGGCGCCGCGATGGCCCGCAACCTCCTGAAGGCCGGGCACACCGTCCGCGCCTGGAACCGCACCCGCGCCAAGGCCGAACCCCTCGCGGCCGACGGCGCCCAGGTCACCGGCACCCCGGCCGAGGCCGTCGAGGGCGCCGACGTCGTCCTGACCATGCTGTACGACGGCGCCACCGCCCTGGAGACGCTGCGCGAGGCGGCCGGGTCGCTGCGGCCCGGGGCCGTCTGGATCCAGTCGACCACCGCGGGCCTCGACCAGATTCCCGAACTTGCCGCGTTCGCCCGCGAGCACGACCTGGTCTTCTACGACGCCCCGGTCCTCGGCACCCGTCAGCCCGCGGAGGCCGGACAGCTCACCGTCCTGGCCGCGGGGCCCGAGCAGTACCGGGAGAAGGCCACACCGGTCTTCGACGCCGTCGGCGCCCGCACGGTGTGGACCGGCGACGACGGGGCCTCGGCCGCGGCGACCCGGCTCAAGCTGGTCGCCAACAGCTGGGTCCTCGCCACCACCGCGGCGGCGGGCGAGGTGGTCGCGCTGGCGCACGGCCTCGGGGTGGACCCGCAGCACTTCTTCGACCTGATCGCGGGCGGCCCCCTCGACATGGGCTACCTGCGGGCCAAGGCCGGCCTGATCCTCGACGACGGGCTGACCCCGCCCTCGTTCGCGGTGGACACCGCCGGGAAGGACGCCCGGCTGATCGTCGCCGCCGGCGCGAGCCACGGCGTGCGCCTGGACGTCGCCGAGGCGGCCGCCGAACGCTTCGCCCGCGCCGCCGCCCAGGGACACGCCGACGAGGACATGGCCGCCGCGTACTTCGCCAGCTTCGAGGACAGGTAGGGGACAGGTACAGGCAGCGGGCAGGTGGCCGGTGGCGGCCCGCGCCGACGTGACGGTCCGGGCCCCGAGGAGCACCCTGGAATCAGCGATTCCGGAGGTGGTCCCCATGACGCAGACCATTGCGGGCTGGCATGTGGAGCTGGAGTTCCAGGAGGACGCCACGCATACGCGTGCGGTGGCCCTGGTCCGGCTGCGCGACGGCAGCGAGGTACGGGCACACGGCCACGCGAGCCGTCACGAGTCCGACAGAAATCAGCCCAGGGTCGGCGAGGAGATCGCCGGTGCCCGCGCCCTGAACGAACTGGCCATGCAGTTGCTGACCAAGGCGCACGAGGAGATCGACACGGATTCCGGCCGGCAGTCCCACCCGATCAACATCTGAGGGGTGCGCGCGAGGCGTGGGCGGCGGTCAGGACAGCGCCGCGCGCACCGCGCGCACCAGCGCCTGCGCCCGCGGGTCCGCCGTCACGCTCTTGCGGAAGCCGTTGGTGACATAGCCGAAGGCGATGCCCGCCCCGGGGTCCGCGAAGGCGAGCGCGCCGCCGCGGCCCGGATGGCCGAAGGAGCCGGGGGAGAGCAGCGGGGACGCGCTGCCGTGCAGCATGTAGCCGAGCCCGAAGCGGGTGGCGACGACCAGCACCCGGTCCGCACCGGCCGACTGCTCGGCGCGGGCCAGCTCCACGGTCTGCGGCGTGAACAGCCGCCTGCCGCCGTCGACCTCGCCGATCAGCGAGGCGTAGAAGCGCGCCAGGCCGTCGGCGGTGGCGACGCCGTTCGAGGCGGGGAGGGCTGCCGCGCGGTAGGCGGGGTCGTTCTCGTCCGGGAGCGGGCTGATCGCGCCGAACGCCCGGCGGGTCAGCGACCCCGGGTCGGCGTACGCCTCGGAGACGGCGCGCTTGGGCCGGGTGCGCAGCGCGCCCGCGGTCGCGGGCGACTCGACCGGCCCCACCCGCCCCACCCGCGCCTGCTGTGCCGTCGGCAGCCCGAGCCACAGCTCGGCGCCGGCCGGCCCGGCGATCTCGTCCGCAATCCACTCGCCGATGGTCCGCCCGGTCACCCGCCGCACCAGCTCACCGGTCAGCCAGCTGTAGGTCTGCGCGTGGTAGCCGTGGTCGGTGCCCGGCTCCCACACCGGTGCCTGGGCCGCCACGGCGGCCGCGCCGAGGTCGGGGTCGGCGGCCTCCGCGGGCGTGAGCGGCCGGTCCAGCACCGGCACGCCCGCGCGGTGCGAGAGCAGCTGCCGGACCAGCGTCCGCTCCTTGCCGGCCGCCTTGTACTCCGGCCAGTACTCACCCACCGGCGCGTCCAGGTCCAGCTCCCCGCGCTGGTGCAGGAGCAGCAGCACGGCGGCGGCGACGCCCTTGGTGGCCGAGCGCACGATCTGGGCGGTGCCGTGCTCCCACGGCGCGTCGCCCGCGGCACCGTCGAAGTCACGGGTGCCGCCCCACAGGTCGACGACCCGGTGCCCGTCCCGGTACACGGCCACCGCCGCGCCCCGGTCCCCGAGCAACTCGAAGTTGCTCGCGAACGCGTCCCTGACCGGCTCGAAGCCCTCGGCCACAGTGCCGTGCACGTCCACGTCCTGATCCCTCCACCCACTCGCCTGGCGACAGTGAGTGAAACATGGCCGCGGGGCCTTCGATTCCTCGGTACGCGGGTGGGAAGGCCGTCCGTCGGGGTAGGCGGGAGCAGTGGGCACAGGACTTGTCCCGGCAGGCAGCCGGCGAGGGCGGACAGCGGCAGCGCGAGCGCGTACGAGCGGTCGGCCCGGCAGGCGGTCACCGTCGGGTGCCGGGCGGCCTGGGCCCCGCAAGCGCATTCCGGAAAATGTGCGACATTAGAGATAAAGCAGATTTAGCGGATGCACAGCTTTCGCACGGATCACGGAGCGTAAAGGGCAGTCCGATGTCTGTAGTCGAGCAGTATGCGCGAGCCCACATCCTCACGGACGAGGACGCACGGGACGAGCCGCCCGCGGTGCCCGTCGTCCTGCGTTACGACCCCGACGCCGATCCACGGTCCGTACGGGTCGGCCTGCCCGGCACGGACGAGTGGACGTTCTCGCGCGCACTGCTGGAGCAGGGCCTCAGGGCGCCCGCGGAGAGCGGTGACGTACGGGTGTGGCCGCTGGGCCGGGTCCAGGCCGTGGTGGAGTTCCACTCCGACCACGGCACATCGGTGGTGCAGTTCGAGTCGAAGGCGCTGCTGCGCTTCCTCCGGCGGACCTACATGGCCACTCCCGTGGCCGGCTGACGCGGCCTCCGGCCCCAGGGGACCTCTAGAGGGACGACCCGAGCTTCAGCAGTGCCGCCACGATCGGCCCGGCCGTGTCGCCGCCGTGGCCGCCCGCCTGGACCACGCCCGCGGCCGCGAAGTCACCGCAGTACGCGGTGAACCAGCCGTTGGGCTTCTTCTGGCTGTCGACCTCGGCCGACCCCGTCTTGGCGCCGCAGCTCGAACTCAGGCCGGACATCGCCTTGGCGGCCGTGCCGTACGCCGCCGTGTACTGCATGACCTCCTTCAGCTGCGACTGCGTCTTCGACGACATCGTGCGCGAGGCCTTCGCGATCGTCCGGTTGTCGACGCTCGGGGCGACCAGGTAGGGCTGGTGGAAGGAGCCGGTGTCCACGGTCGCCGACACCGACGCCATGTTCAGCGGGTTCATGCGCACCCCGCCCTGCCCGATCAGCGAGGCGCCCATCTGCGCGCCGCTCTGCACCGGGACGGAGCCGTCGAAGGTCGGCACACCGATGGCCCAGTTGTTCATGCCGAGGCCGTAGACCTGCTGGGCCTCGGTGGTCAGGTCGCTGTTGGACAGCTTCGGCGCGAAGTCGATGAAGGCGTTGTTGCAGGAGGCGCCGAAGCTGAGCTTGAACGAGCCCTTCTTGATCTCGGAGTCGTCGTCGTTGTGGAACGTCCACCCGGCGAGCTTGTACGTCTTCGGGCAGGGGTGCGACGCGTCCGGGGTGATGAGCCCCTTCTCGAACAGCATCGTCGACGTGATGATCTTCATCGTGGAGCCGGGCGCGAGGGAGCCCTGGAAGGCCACGTTGAAGCCGTGGCCGGAGTTGGCGACGGCGAGGACCTCACCGGTCGAGGGGCGCATCATCACGACCGAGGCGTTCTTCTGTGTGGTGACCTGCTTCTCGGCGGCCGCCTGCAGGGTCGGGCTGAGCGTGGTCTTCACGGTGCCCGGCGTGCCCTTGCTGAGCTCCAGGAGCGTCTTGTCGGACAGCTTCGCCTTCTCGGACGCCGTGCCGCGCACCACGCGCAGTTCGACGCCCGCCTTGCCGCCGGCCTTCTTGCCGAACTTCTCCCGCAGTCCGTCCAGGACCGAGCCCAGTGACGGGTACCTGGCGGTGGTGATCTCCCCGCCGTCGCGGTCCAGGGCCTTGATCGG
This sequence comes from Streptomyces shenzhenensis, assembly GCF_021462265.1. GTDB lineage: Bacteria > Actinomycetota > Actinomycetes > Streptomycetales > Streptomycetaceae > Streptomyces > Streptomyces shenzhenensis. The sequence goes on from NZ_JAJONF010000003.1 coordinate 250,581, forward strand.
CGGGGTGCCGGACTCGCCGGTGACCAGGGTGTCGCCGTCCGAGAGGTCCGGGTGGACGACCGCGGCGTGCCAGTCGACCACCGGCTTGCCGTCGCTGGTCCGCCGGATCACGGTGAACGCGGAGTCGTACGACAGCGGCTTGCTGACGCCCTTGTACGACACCGTCGCCTTCACGGAGAAGGGGACCTTGTCACCGCTGCGGGTGCCTTCGGTGAGGGTGACGTCCTTGACGTGGGCGTCCTGGGCATAGCCGGTGAGGAGCCTGACACAGGCCTTGCTGTCGTCGGTGACGGCGGCGGCCCGGGTGACCTTGCCCTGCTGCCAGGACGACAGGAAGGTGCGCGCCGTCGTCTGCACCTCGGTGGCGGAGAGCGGGCCGGTCTTGACGGGCTTGTGGCCGGCCGCCGACGCCGCGTCGGCCGCCCCGCCGCCGTAGAGGGCGTAGAGGCCGAAGCCCGCGCCACCGACGACGACGGCGATCATCCCGCCGATGACGGCGGGTCTGTTCTTCCGTCGCTCGGCGACGCGCCTTCTCTTGCCCACAGCTCACTTCCTCCGCACAATTCCCCGGGGTCCCCGTCGCCCCGTGGCCCTCACGCTCCCCAACGACGGACCAAGCCTAGAGTCCCGGCCTGTGAGGGTGACGTCAGCCACCGATCCGTAGCACACTCGCGACAATCGGACCGGCCGCGTCGATGCCGTGGCCGCCGTCCTGGGTCATGGCCGCGGCCGCGACGTCGTCGCGGTAGCCGGCGAACCAGCTGTTCGACTTGGACTGGCCGTCGACCTCCGCCGAACCCGTCTTGGCGCCGATGCTGCCGCTCAGCCCGCGCATCACACCGGCCGCGGTGCCGCTGGTGGCGGTGCGGTTCATCATGGCGCGCAGCTGGGCGGCCGTGGTGGCCGGCAGGCCCTTGGCGGTGGCCAGTTCCCGGCCGTCCAGCTTCTGCGGGACGAGCACCGGCTGCCGGAAGGTGCCGGTCATCGCGGTCGCCGCCACGGAGGCCATGTTCAGCGGGGACATCTGCACCTGGCCCTGGCCGATCAGGTTGGCCGCGGTGTCCGGGCCGCCGGAGGCGGGAACCCGCCCGTCGAAACTCGGGATGCCGACCTTCCAGTTGTTCCGCCCGAGCCCGAAGTGGTCCTCGGCCTCCTTGGTGAGCGAGTCGACCTGGACCGAGTCCGCGTACTTCACGAACGCCGTGTTGCACGAGCGCGCGAAGCTGTCCGAGAGGGTGGCCTGCTCGTCCGGCCGAAGCCCCTTGAGGTTGCTGAAGGTCTGGCTCTGCCAGGTCGCGGTCGGCGGGCAGGGCGCCGGGCCGTTCGCCGTCGTCAGGCCGGTGTCGATGAGGGTGGCGGCACTGATGATCTTCATGGTGGAGCCGGGTGCCAGCTCGCCCAGGAAGGCCGCGTTGAAGCCGTCCTCGCGGTGGTTGGCGACCGCCAGCACCTCGCCGGTGCTGGGCTTGACGGCCACCACTGACGACTCGGTGTACTTCGTCACCGCGGTCTCGGCGGCGGCCTGCAGGCGCGCGTCGAGCGTCGTGTGCAGCTTGCCCGCCTTGCCCTCGGCGAGGGTCAGCAGCGTGGTGTCGGCGGACTCCGCGGACGCGTGCCGGATGACCAGCTCCACACCGGGGGTGCCGCCCGCCTTGTCGCCGTACCGGCTGCGCAGCTCGTCCAGGATCGGGCCCAGGGACGGGTACTTGTCCTTCGTGAGCACCTTGCCCTCGCGGTCCACGGCCTCGATCGGCGGGCTCGCCGCCTCGCCGGTGGACAGGGTGTCGCCGCGCCGGAGCTCCGGGTGGACCACGGACGGATCCCAGTCGACGAGCGCGCGGTGCGTGGTCTCGCCGCGCACGATTTTCAGCCGGCTCCGGTAGGCGAGCGGTTTCGACTTCCCGCCGTAGGACACGGTCGCCTGCACGCTGTAGGGCACGGTGGCGCCGGTCGCCTTTCCGGGCGTGATGCGCACGTCCTTGATGTGCGCCACGTCGCTGAAGGACGTCAGTACCGGTTCGGCGTCGGCGGAGTCGTTCGTGTACGACGCCGCGGTCACCGACTGGCCCTTCTCCCAGGCCGTGAAGAACTTCTGCGTGGTGTCCTTGATCTCGTCCTTGGTCGGCGGCCCGGTCCGCACGGCCGGCGTGCCGTCACCGTGGAGCGTCGACAGGACGTTGTAGGCGCCGTATCCGCCCCCGCCCAGCACGGCCGCGCAGACGCCGCCGATCAGGGCACCCTTGACCCCCTTGCGCATGGTGCGAAAAATCCCTCCCCGCGAGCCTTTGCCGCATTTTGTGAACGCGTTCAAAAGCTGGTTGTGACTCGCACTGTAGGTCTTGCGGGGCCCCTGTGACAGGTGTTGACCGATTGTTGGCCGAACCCTCTCCTCCGACCGACTTGATCATTCTTCGATTGGTCGGGCTAGGATCCGACGGCGCTTCCAGGGGTGGGGGCTCGGTTGCATGCTGGGGAGAGGCGAACGTGGAACGAAGACAGACTCTGATCGCGGGCTGGGTGGTTGTGGTGTCGCTGGCCGCGATCATGACGGGTGTGACCAACTGGTCGTCCAAGCCGGCCAAGAGCGCGCTGTCGTTCGCATATCAGCGGGAGGGGGGCGACAACTACATCAGCCAGACACTGGCCATCAAGAACGCGAACAAGGAGTCGGTCGTCCCCGTACTGGCGTTCACCGCGCTCGACCAGAACGGCGACCCCCTGCCAGGGGTGCATGTCCGAACCGTCTACGGCAGCGACAGCGGCCGTCTGGTGGTTCCCTACGGGTCGGGTCTCGACATCCTGCGCTTCTCGGGGGCCGGTGAACACCAGGTCTACGACGTCCGCGTCACCGTCAAGCGTGTGGCCGCCGCCAAGAGCCGGGCCGGTAGGAGCCCGGTGACCGTTCAGGAACTGGACGGTGCCGGCCACACCGTGAGCAAGTTCTCCCGCTTCAGTGCCGTTCGAATGACGAACATCGACCCCTATCCAGTGACGATGCGTGTGGCCTACCTCGTCTACGACCAGCCGGCGGAGGGCGAGACACAGCAGGCGGTCTCCGTCACTCCCATCGGAGGGCTGGTCCGCGTCCCGGGTGGTGGCAGCGCAGTCGTCCAGGTCACCGGCGCCGCCGCCACTGCCGTGGCCAGGTATTCCGGTGGTCCGGCCGTGAGCGTCAAAGCGTACGACTCGCAGTGATCAGTGGTGGCGGGTCACTCCCGCCGCCCATCGGATCACCTGCAGACACAGCTCGGCCACCAACGACAGTCCGGCGCGGCACTGGTCGTGGGGCGACTGTGGCGTAGCCCCAGCTAGACCCAGGTGTCGAGCCACATCCGTGAACGCCAGGAATCGATCGGAATCGCCGTGCCCGTGTACAGCGGCCAGAAGTAGATGAAGTTCCAGACGACCAGCAGCACCAGGACACCCGCGCTCGCCGCGCCGACCAGCCGGCGGGTGTCGCTGGAGCCCGGCGGGCCGATGATCGCGCCGATCATCATCGCCACCGCGAGACACAGGAACGGCACGAAGACGACGGCGTAGAAGAGGAAGATCGTGCGCTCCTGGTACATGAACCAGGGCAGATAGCCGGCCGCGATGCCGCAGGCGATGGCACCGGCCCGCCAGTCGCGGCGGAACGCCCACCGCCACAGGACATAGCCGATCGCGAAGCAGGCCGCCCACCACAGCAGCGGGGTGCCGATCGCGAGCACCTCACGGGCGCACTTCTCGCCGGCGTCGGACGGACAGCCGTCCACACCCGGGGACGGCGACTCGTAGAAGTACGACACCGGGCGGCCCAGCACCAGCCAGGACCACGGGTTCGACATGTACGTGTGCGGCGTCGACAGGCCGACGTGGAACAGGTACACCTCGTGCTCGTAGTGCCACAGGCTGCGCAGCCAGTCCGGCAGGAACGTCCAGTGGCCGCCCTTGCCGTCGGTGGCCGCCCAGTTGCGGAAGTAGCCGCCGGTGCCGTCGGTGGGGGACAGGATCCAGGCGATCCAGGAGGTCAGGTAGACGGCGATCGCCACCGGGACCGTCGCCAGGAAGGTGATCCCCGTGTCGTACCTGAGGACCGCCCGGTACGGGTGCCGGGCACCGGCCACCTTGCGGGCGCCGACGTCCCACAACAGCGCCATCAGGCAGAACGCGGCCAGGATGTACAGGCCGTTCCACTTCGTGCCGATCGCGAGGCCCAGCAGCACACCCGTGGCCCAGCGCCAGGGACGCCACCCGAAGCGGAAACCGTCGGCCACGCGCGCGTCCGGACGGATCCGCCCGGACGCGTCCGGCGGCAGCGCGGCCGCGAGTTTCTCCCGCGCCTTGTCCCGGTCGATGACCAGGCAGCCGAACGCGGCCAGCACGAAGAACATCAGCACCCCGTCGAGCAGCGAGGTGCGGCTCATCACGAAGTGCAGACCGTCCACCGCCATCAGGGCGCCCGCCAGGCAGCCCAGGAACGTGGACCGGAAGATCCGGCGCCCGATCCGGCACAGCAGCAGCACGCTCAGCGTGCCCAGCAGTGCCGTCATGAACCGCCAGCCGAACGGGTTGAAGCCGAAGATCAGCTCCCCGAGGCCGATGACGTACTTGCCGACCGGCGGGTGCACGACGTACGCCGCGTCCACCGGGATGCCGACGTGTCCCGCCTTCTGCAGGATCAGGTCGTTGGCGTTCTTGTCCCAGTTGACCTCGAAACCGCGGTGGACGAGCGCCCACGCGTCCTTCGCGTAGTACGTCTCGTCGAATATCACCGCCTTGGGGCTGCCCAGGTTCCAGAACCGCAGCAGGCCCGCCACCAGCGTCACCAGCAGCGGACCGCCCCAGCCCGACCAGCGCGTGAGCCGCGCGGCGAGCCCCGGGGAGACCCCCAGGGCGAGCCACAGCCGGGGGTTGGGCTCGGTGTACGGCGGCACCAGGCGGCCGACGACATCGGCGGGCGCGCCGGAGCCCACGGCGCCTCTTTCGCCGGAGGCGTGCGCCGCGTGCGCCGGGCTGGCCGGGTAGCCGAACCGGCGCAGCCGCTGCTGCCACGCCGGCCGCTCGTCGAGCGCCGCCTGGCCCTGCCGGGTGTCCGTGGAGGACGCGGTACTGGTCACCGCGCCATCGTAGGGAACCGTGCTGTGTGAGTCCCGTGCAATGGGGCTTCACAACCGGTTCCTTTGCGTTCGGCGCCGATGCCCGACCTGCCTGTCATCGCCTGTCGGCGGGGGCTGCGAGGATGGAGCCGTGACTGGAACCCTTGTCCTCGCAGGCACCCCCATCGGCGATGTCGCGGACGCCCCGCCCCGGCTCGCCGCGGAGCTGACCGGCGCCGACGTGATCGCGGCGGAGGACACCCGGCGGCTGCGATGGCTCACCCAGGCGCTGGGCGTGACCCCCAAGGGGCGCGTGGTGTCGTACTTCGAGGGCAACGAGGCCGCCCGCACCCCGGAGCTGGTCGAGGAACTCGTCGGCGGCGCGCGCGTGCTGCTGGTGACCGACGCCGGGATGCCGTCCGTCTCGGACCCCGGCTACCGGCTGGTGGCGGCCGCCGTGGAGAAGGAGATCCGGGTCACGGCCGTCCCGGGGCCGTCCGCCGTGCTCACCGCGCTCGCGCTGTCCGGGCTGCCCGTCGACCGGTTCTGCTTCGAGGGCTTCCTGCCGCGCAAGGCGGGCGAGCGCCGCTCACGGCTGGCGGAGGTGGCCGAGGAGCGCCGCACCCTCGTCTACTTCGAGGCCCCGCACCGCCTCGACGACACCCTGGCCGCCATGGCCGAGGTCTTCGGCGCCGAGCGGCGGGCCGCCGTCTGCCGTGAGCTGACCAAGACGTACGAGGAGGTACGGCGCGGTCCGCTGGCCGAGCTCGCGGTGTGGGCCGCCGACGGGGTGCGCGGCGAGATCACCGTGGTCGTCGAGGGCGCCCCGGAGCGCGGGGCCGAGGAACTCGACGCGGCGGAGCTCGTGCGGCGGGTACGGGTGCGGGAGGAGGCCGGGGAGCGCCGCAAGGAGGCGATCGCGGCGGTGGCCGTGGAGGCGGGGATTCCCAAGCGGGTGGTGTTCGACGCGGTGGTCGCGGCGAAACGCTCCGCTGAGTGAGGGCCGGTTGCCCGGCGCTGTTGTGGTTGCTCTCGTGCAGCGGTCCGCGGGTTGTGGACGGCTGGTCGCGCAGTTCCCCGCGCCCCTGAAGGGGCGCCTCAGTCCCGGCGTTTCAAGGGGGCGCTCCTTGATCCTTGAGCGCGTCGCGTCTCCTCTGAGCGTGCGCCCCTGACCTGCGGTGATGTGTCCTCTGAGCGGGGTGCGTCTCCTCTGAGCGCGCGCCCCACGGCACGGTAAAGCGGGGGCGGGAAAGGCAAAGCCAATCCCCCTGCGGAAAGGGCGATTCGGCAAGCGAAGTCCAAATCGCCTCCAACACTCGGCAGGCCGGTCGCATTCGCGTCGGTGAAGGCGTCCACTGGTCAGCGGGGACTCATCCGTCCCCCACCCCCATGGGATTCCGGGGGGAATCCCCGCGCCGGGGGTGCGTGCTTGTCCACGCGGACAAGAGGAGCTGGCATGAGTGAGATCGCAGGGCAGACCGGCCTCCACGGTGCGGCCACCGCAGTCGTCCACGAGTCGTATTCCTTCGCCTGCATGCGATGCGGGCACGGCTGGGAGCAGTCGTACGAGATAGAGCACCACACTGACGCCGACAACCACGAGTTCGTCAGGTACGTGGCCAACGGCCGGGTCGTCCCCTCGCCGCTGAGCCGGCCCTCGTGCCAGAACTGCGACGGCCAGGTGCTGCGGATCATGCGCGCGGGACAGGTCTCGTCGGTGCGGAACGCGGCCCGGCGGTCGCACCAGCCGTCGGCGCAGGACCGATCCGCCGGGCAGGCCGGTACCGGTGCCGGGACGGCCGCGGAGGCCTCCGCACAGGTCGAGCCGCACCACTGGCACCTGTCGGATCTCCTGCATCCCTTCCAGCGGAAGGCGAGCTGACCCGGTCCCGGATCCGGCGGGCATGCCCCTTTCGTAGGATCGGGGCATGCCTTCGAACGCCTCCGGTCCGGCCTCCCGCACGGCCGACAAGAACACGGCGCCGCCGCTCCCGGAACCCCTCCGGGTGCCCGTCGCCGACTCGCACACCCACCTCGACATGCAGTCCGGCACGGTCGAGGAGGGACTCGCGAAGGCCGCGTCGGTGGGCGTGACGACCGTCGTCCAGGTCGGCTGCGACATCAAGGGCTCGCGGTGGGCGGCCGACACCGCCGCCGCGCATGAGAACGTCCACGCGACTGTCGCCCTGCACCCGAACGAGGCGCCGCGCATCGTGCACGGCGACCCTGGGGGAGGGTGGTCGCGGCAGGGGGCGCGGGTGCCCGGCGGTGACGCCGCGCTGGACGAGGCGCTCGCCGAGATCGACCGGCTGGCCGGGCTGCCCCACGTCAAGGGCGTCGGTGAGACCGGTCTTGACCACTTCCGCACCGGGCCCGAGGGCAAGTCCGCCCAGGAACGCTCCTTCCGCGCCCACATCGAGATCGCCAAGCGGCACGGAAAGGCGCTCGTCATCCACGACCGCGACGCCCACGCCGACGTGCTGCGCGTCCTCAAGGAGGAGGGCGCCCCCGAGCGGACGGTCTTCCACTGCTACTCCGGGGACGCCGCGATGGCCGAGGAGTGCGCCCGCGAGGGCTACTTCATGTCCTTCGCCGGCAACGTCACCTTCAAGAACGCCCAGAACCTGCGGGACGCCGTGGCGGTGGCGCCGCTCGAACTGCTCCTGGTGGAGACCGACGCGCCCTTCCTGACCCCGGCGCCGTACCGCGGACGGCCCAACGCCCCGTATCTCATTCCGGTCACGGTGCGCGCGATGGCCGCCGTGCGCGGCATCGACGAGGACGCGCTGGCGGCGGCCCTGGACGCGAACACGGCCCGGGCCTTCGATTACTGAGGGTGTATCGATCGTAACTGGCGCATAACGTTCACCGGGGTTCACCTCTGGTCCGCACGCGACCGTGCGTAGTCGAGCCGCTTTGGAGAGTGACGGGTGCTCCGCTAGGTTCTGGGGGCCCGATCCGGACCCGTCTGGCCCTCTGGAGCGTGTCGGCGTGAGCACATCGCAGTACGAGACGTCTGGGGCGCACGACCCCTACGGTGCGCCTGGAGCGCACGGCGTGCAGGGAATGTACGGCGTGCACGACGCCCGTACGCCGGGCTACGGCCCGGCGTACGGAGGTGACACGTACCGCCCGGCGTACGAGGTCGCCGCGCGGGCGCACGGGAGTGAGCCGGTGCTGCCGCGGCAGGGCGCGCGCGGTGTGGAGAAGGAGCCGCGTACGGGGGGCGCCCACGCCATGGCGGGGCGACGCGCCGCGCGCCGGCGGAAGGCGCGGTACTCCGGGCGACCGGAGTCCGCGGTGCGCCGTCTGCTGCCGCAAGCGCTCGTCGTCGCGTTCCTCGCGGGCGGCACCACCGCGTTCCTCGCCAAGGACAAGGCGATCGAGCTGACCGTGGACGGCAGGCCGCGCACCCTGCACACGTTCGCGGACGACGTGACCGGCCTGCTGGCCGAAGAGGGCGTGCCGGTCGGGGCGCACGACATGGTGGCGCCCGCCCCCGGCACGCCACTGGCCAGCGGCGACGAGGTCGCGGTGCGCTACGGCCGCCCGCTACGGCTCACGCTGGACGGCGAACGGCGCGAGGTGTGGACGACGGCGCGCACGGTGGACGGGGCGCTCAGGCAGCTGGGGGTGCGGGCCGAGGGCGCGTATCTGTCGGCCTCGCGCTCCCAGAGCATCGGCCGTGCCGGGGTCGAGCTGGACGTGCGCACCGAGCGTACGGTCACGATCCTGGCGGACGGCCGGACCCGGACCATCCGCACCAACGCGGCGACCGTCCGCGAGGCCGTCGAGGAGGCCGGGATCATCCTGCACGGCCAGGACACCACCTCCGTGCCGCAGCCCGCCTTCCCGCGCGACGGGCAGACGGTGACCGTGCTGCGCGTCAGGGGCAGCAGGGAGGTGCGCGAGGAGACCATCCCGTTCGACGTGCGGCGGACCGCGGATCCGACGCTGTTCACGGGCACCGAGGTGGTCGAGCGGGCCGGGCGGCCGGGGCTGCGCCGTGCGACGTATTACCTGCGGACCGTCAACGGAGTCCGGCAGAAGCCGCGCCGCGAGACCTCCGAGGTGGTCCGGCAGCCGCGCACCCAGCTCGTCCGGGTCGGGACCAAGCCGCACCCGGACTCCGTGCAGGGCGCCGACGACCTGAACTGGCAGGCTCTCGCCGCCTGCGAGTCCGGCGGCCGCCCGCACGCGGTGGACCCCTCCGGGACGTACGGCGGGCTGTACCAGTTCGACAGCGACACCTGGCGCAGCCTCGGCGGCAGCGGGCGCCCGCAGGACGCCTCGGCCGAGGAGCAGACGTTCCGCGCGAAGAAGCTCTACGTGAGCCGCGGCGCCACGCCCTGGCCGCACTGCGGGGCCCGGCTGCACAGGTGACCGGCGGGAGGCGTCCCCGGCGGCCCGTACCCTTGTCCCGTGAGCAGCCCCACCCCCGACGCCCTCCTCGGCCCGGCCGACATCCGTGAACTCGCGGCAGCGCTCGGTGTACGCCCCACCAAGCAGCGCGGCCAGAACTTCGTGATCGACGCCAACACGGTCCGCCGTATCGTCCGCACCGCCGGGGTCCGCCCGGACGACGTGGTCGTGGAGGTCGGCCCGGGACTCGGGTCCCTCACGCTCGCGCTCCTGGAGGCCGCCGACCGGGTCACCGCCGTCGAGATCGACGACGTCCTGGCCGGCGCCCTGCCCGCGACGATCACGGCGCGCATGCCGGCGCGCGCGGACCGGTTCGCGCTGGTCCACTCCGACGCGATGCAGGTCACCGAGCTGCCCGGCCCGCCGCCGACCGCACTCGTCGCGAACCTGCCCTACAACGTCGCCGTCCCCGTCCTCCTCCACATGCTCGACACCTTCCCGAGCATCGAGCGGACGCTGGTGATGGTGCAGTCCGAGGTCGCCGACCGGCTCGCCGCCGCACCCGGCAACAAGGTGTACGGCGTGCCGTCCGTCAAGGCCAACTGGTACGCCGAGGTGAAGCGCGCCGGCGCCATCGGCCGCAACGTCTTCTGGCCCGCCCCGAACGTCGACAGCGGGCTCGTCTCCCTCGTCCGGCGCGCGGAACCGCTGAAGACGACGGCCTCGAAGCGGGACGTCTTCGCGGTCGTCGACGCGGCGTTCGCGCAGCGCCGCAAGACCCTGCGGGCCGCGCTGGCGGGCTGGGCCGGGTCGGCGGCGGCCGCCGAGGCGGCGCTGGTCGCGGCCGGGGTCTCCCCGCAGGCCCGCGGTGAGGCGCTGACGGTCGAGGAGTTCGCGAGGATCGCCGAACACAAGGAGTCCGGTAAGTGAGCGTCACGGTACGCGTCCCCGCCAAGGTCAACGTCCAGCTCGCCGTGGGCGCCGCCCGCCCCGACGGCTTCCACGACCTGGCCAACGTCTTCCTCGCCGTCGGCCTCTACGACGAGGTCACCGTCACGACCGCCGACGAGCTGACCGTCACCTGTGAGGGCCCGGACGCCGACCAGGTCCCCCTCGACCGCACCAACCTCGCGGCGCGCGCCGCGCTCGCGCTCGCCGGGCGCCGGGGCATCGAGCCGGCCGTGCACATCCACATCGCCAAGGACATCCCGGTCGCCGGCGGCATGGCCGGGGGCAGCGCCGACGGGGCGGGCGCGCTGCTCGCGTGCAACGAGCTCTGGCGCGCCGGCGCCTCCCGCGCCGAACTCCTCGCCATCTGCGCCGACCTGGGCAGCGACGTGCCCTTCAGCCTGGTCGGCGGCGCCGCCCTCGGCACCGGGCGCGGCGAGCGCCTCACCGCCCTCGACGTCGGCTCCACCTTCCACTGGGTGTTCGCGATGGCCGGGCGCGGGCTGTCCACCCCGGCCGTCTTCCGCGAGTTCGACCGGCTCGCCGAGGGACACGACATCCCGGAGCCGGTCGCTTCCCGTGACCTCCTCGACGCCCTCGCCAAGGGCGACGCCGACGCGCTCGCCGCCGCCGTCTCCAACGACCTCCAGCCCGCCGCGCTCTCCCTCTTCCCGGACCTCGCGGACACCCTCGACGCGGGACGCGCGGCCGGCGCCCTCACCGCGCTGGTCTCCGGTTCCGGTCCCACCACCGCGTTCCTGGTCCGCGACACCGCGTCGGCGCAGAAGGTCTCCGAGGCCCTGCTCGCCTCCGGCACCTGCCGCACGGTCCGCACGGCGACGGCCCCCGCGCCGGGCGCGACGGTCCTGCCGCCGTTCGACACCGGCGCGCACGCGGACGCGTGAGACGGGCGCCCACGCCGAGGCGCCGGACCACGGCCCACTCCCCGGCGCGCACGGCCGCCCGCACGCCCGCGTAAACCACCTGCCCCGCGCCCCCCGCCTTCACTAGGCTCCCCGGGCCTGCCTACGGGAACGGGGAGACGCCCGCAGATGACCACCCATGAGCTTGTCCTGGCCGTACGGACCGGGGACGTGGACGGTGTCCGGCGGTTGCTGGACGACGACGTCGACGCGAACATGCCCGACCCGGACACCGGGGAGCCGCTGCTCTGTGCGGCGGTGGCGGCGTACGACGAGGAGGTCGTCGACGCGCTCCTCGACGCGGGAGCCGACTCGCTGGCGGTGCTGCCCGACGGGAGCACTCCGGTGCACCGTGCGGTGGACGGCGGGTCGATCGAGATGGTGTCGGCGCTCACCCGGGACCCCGTGCGGTTCGCGCAGGCCACGCGGCGCGAGCTGCTGGACCGGGCCCGGCAATGGGCCGGGGTGGGCGTGGAGGCCGGACTCCGGCGCCTGAGCGGTGACGCCGGTCCGGTGACGCGGCTGATGGTCGTGGACCGCGACGGGGAGGAGGTGTACGAACAGTTCAGCGTGGGCGGACGGACCGCGAGGGACGGGCACGACGGGATCCTCACGGGGCTGGAGGAGAGTTTCGGGGTGCGTGCGCCGTTCGAGGAGGTGCTCGCGCGGGCCCTGGTGCGCCGGAACCCGGACCATGCCGTGTGGTCCCAGGCGGTCTTCGCTCTCGCCCGGCGCATGAACGAGGAGACCTGGTCGGCCGCCGTGGCGCTCAGCGGCAGTGCGGACCGGCTCCGGCGCCTGTTCGCGGCGGAGTTGCTGTTCTTCCTCGGGTTCGGCCCGGTCTGGCCGCAGGGCCCCGCGCCCTTCGAGGGACGCGGCACGGAGGTCCTGCTGCCCTGGGCTCGCCAGGAGCCGGACCCGCAGGTGCTGCGGGCCGTCCTCAACGCGCTGACCGAGGAGTGGAGCCCGGAGATCGAGGCGCTGGGGCGGTCGTATCTGGCGCATCCCGATGCCGGGGTGCGCCGCATGATTCCGCACACGCTGGAGCTGGGGGAGTCGCGACTGGTGGTGCACCCCGAGAGCCTGCGGACGGTGTTCGCGCTGGCGCGGGACGACGACCCCGGTGTGCGCTCGGCGGCGTGCGTCTGGCTTGCGGAGTACCCGGGACACGATCCCGGGATCGCGGACGCGCTGGCGGGGCTGGTGGACGAGGAGGACCAGGTGACCCGGATCTACGCCGTCTTCGGACTCGCACACCAGGACGACCCGCGCTGTGTGGAGGCGGAACGGCACATCGGTCCGGTGGACTGGGAGAAGTGGTCGGACACCTGGATGCTGCGCGCGGTACAGCGGTACCAGGAGCGCGCGGCGAAGCGGGCGGCCGGTTCGGAATGACGTGGGGCCCGCCCAGCCCGCCCGGCGGAACCGCGGCTCACGGCCTGACGGCCTTCCCACGCGCATTACGCTGGGAGGCTGACTGTCCCCGTGCGCAGGAGTGAAATGGCCGTCAACCTGGTCAATGTCGAGAACGTCAGCAAGGTCTACGGCACCCGTGCCCTGCTGGACGGCGTCTCGCTCGGCGTGTCGGAGGGCGACCGCATCGGCGTGGTGGGCCGCAACGGCGACGGCAAGACCACCCTCATCCGGATGCTCGCCAAGCTGGAGGAGGCCGACACCGGCCGCGTCACGCACTCCGGCGGACTGCGCATCGGCGTTCTCACCCAGCACGACTCCCTCGACCCGGCCGCCACCGTCCGGCACGAGGTCATCGGCGACATGGCCGACCACGAGTGGGCCGGCAACGCCAAGGTCAGGGACGTCCTGACCGGTCTCTTCGGCGGGCTCGACCTGCCCGGCTTCCCCAAGGGCCTGGACACCGTCATCGGACCGCTCTCCGGTGGTGAGCGGCGGCGCATCGCGCTCGCCAAGCTGCTCATCGAGGAACAGGACCTGCTGGTCCTCGACGAGCCCACCAACCACCTCGACGTCGAGGGCATCGCCTGGCTCGCCCGGCACCTGCAGAACCGCCGCTCGGCCCTCGTCTGCGTCACCCACGACCGGTGGTTCCTCGACCAGGTCTGCACCCGCATGTGGGACGTGCAGCGCGGCGCCGTCTACGAGTACGAGGGCGGCTACTCCGACTACGTCTTCGCCCGCGCGGAGCGCGAGCGGATCGCGGCCACCGAGGAGACCAAGCGGCAGAACCTGGTCCGCAAGGAGCTCGCCTGGCTGCGCCGCGGCGCCCCCGCCCGTACCTCCAAGCCGCGCTTCAGGGTCGAGGCCGCCAACGAGCTGATCCAGGACGTACCGCCGCCGCGGGACACCTCCGAGCTGATGAAATTCGCGTCCTCCCGGCTCGGCAAGACCGTCTTCGACCTGGAGGACGTGACCGTCCAGGCCGGCCCCAAGGTGCTGCTCAAGCACATCACCTGGCAGCTCGGGCCCGGCGACCGCATCGGCCTGGTCGGCGTCAACGGCGCCGGCAAGACCTCCCTGCTGCGCGCCATGGCCGAGGCCGCGCGCACCGAGGGCGAGACGCAGCCGGCGGGCGGGCGGGTCGCCGTCGGCAGGACCGTCAAGCTCGCCTACCTCTCCCAGGAGGTCGCCGAGCTGAACCCGACCACGCGGGTCCTGGAGGCGGTCCAGCAGGTCCGCGAGCGCGTCGACCTCGGCAAGGGGCGCGAGATGACCGCCGGACAGCTGTGCGAGACGTTCGGCTTCAACAAGGAGAAGCAGTGGACACCGGTCGGCGACCTGTCCGGCGGTGAGCGCCGCCGCCTCCAGCTGCTGCGCCTGCTCATGGACGAGCCGAACGTGCTCTTCCTCGACGAGCCCACCAACGACCTCGACATCGAGACCCTCACCCAGCTGGAGGACGTCCTCGACGGCTGGCCGGGCTCGATGATCGTCATCTCCCACGACCGGTTCTTCGTCGAGCGCACCACCGACCGCGTCTTCGCCCTCCTCGGCGACGCCACCCTGCGGATGCTGCCGCGCGGCATCGACGAGTACCTGGAACGCCGGCAGCGCATGGAGGAGGCGGTCGCCGCCACCGCCACCGCCGCGGCCCCCAAGGCCGCCACGGCCGAGCGGAGCTCCGCCGACCAGCGCGCGGCGAAGAAGGAGCTCCAGAAGATCGAGCGTCAGCTGGACCGCGTCTCCGAGAAGGAGACCAAGCTGCACGACCAGATCGCCGCGAACGCCACGGACTTCGCGAAGGTCGCCGAACTCGACGCGCAGCTCCGTGACGTGGCCGGCGAGCGGGAGGAACTGGAGATGCGCTGGCTGGAGTTGGCGGAGGACGCGTAACCCCACCGGCGGGAATCAGCCCTCTCCGGTCCCCGTGCAACCCCCTTGCGGGGGCCCGGTGAAAGGGGCGTGAAGGCGCGTAACGGCGGTATCACGGGCCGGTTCTCCCTTGGGAACGGCGGCAGACGCGGGCCCGTGGGCTGTCGGTGCCGGGTGGTAGAAAGGTCGGTCTGAGAACTGCCTGAGCGCGGCCAGGGGTCCGTCACCAGCCTCGGGCGTGGCTCAAATCAGTGCACGAGGGGGAAGAACGCTGATGACACAGCCGCCGGGCCAGCCGCCGCAGGGCGCTTTCGGAGCACCGCAGGACCAGCCGCCACCGAGTGGCGGCTTCGGCGCCCCGCAACAGCCGCCCGCCCAGGGAGGCTTCGGCGCACCCCCGCCGCAGCCCGGCTACGGCTACCCGCCGCAGCCCGCCCCCGGCGGCCCCTACGGCACAGCGGGCCCGTACGGGCCGCAGCCCGGTTACGCCTACCCCCAGCAGCAGCCGCAGTATTTCGGCGGCCCCGGCGGACCTGGGATGACCCCGCCCCCCGGCGGCGGAGGCGGCGGGCGGTTCAAGGGGAAGCCCGCGCTGATCGTCGCGGCGGCGGTGGCGGGGCTGCTGGTCGTCGGCGGCACGGTGTACGCGGTCACCGGCGGCGGGGACGGCGGCAAGGAACCGGTCGCCCGGCAGTCCGCCGATCCGCGGACCTCGGGCACTCCGGTCAACCCCGGTGACGGCAGCGGCGACGGCGGCGCGGACCCGGAGAACCTCAACGCGGGCCGCAAGTCCGGCGACGCCAAGGTGCTCTGGTACAAGTCGGCACCCGACGCGCCCGCCTCCGGCGCCGACGCACCCGGCATGTGGATCACCGGGAAGACGGCGGTGAAGGCGGCGTACAAGCAGGTCTTCGCCTACCAGGTGGGCAACGGCGACCCGGCCTGGGCCCCGATCACGTTCCCGCAGAAGATCTGCGCGGTCACGTCGCGGAAGTCGGCGGACGACAAGGTCGTCGTGGCCTACATGAACGGCACCAGCGACCGCGCCAAGTGCAACCAGCTGCAAGAGATCGACCTGGACACCGGCAAGAAGGGCTGGACCGCCACCGTCGCGGACGGCGGCCTGTTCGACAGCGCGCTCAGCATCGGGCTGACGATCAGTGGGAAGACACTGATGGTGGGCCGTTCCGAGTCGGGCACGGCGTACGACCTCGGCAGCGGCGCCAAGCTGTACGACAAGAAGAAGTACGGTGCGGCCTGCTTCCCGACGGCGTTCGCCGGCGGTACCGGCCGGCTGGTCGAGGTGGCGTCCTGCGGCGCCGGCGGCGGCAACGAGCACGACGAGATCTCGCAGCTCGACCCGGTCACCGGCCGGGTCCAGTGGACGCGGGCGGTGAAGCAGGGCTGGACGGTCGAGCGGACGTATTCCGTCGACCCGCTCGTGGTCTACATGACCAACGAGGACAAGAATGCCTGGAACATCTCGGTCCTGGACGGCAAGGGCGCGTTCCGCTCCGAGGTGAAGGTGAACGAGAAGTTCGCGCCCCGGTGCGGCTTCGCGGGCCTCGACCGCGACCTGCAGGGCTGCCAGGGCGTGGCCGCCGACGCCGACACCCTCTACCTGCCGACCGACGTGACCGGCGGCGGCAACGAGATCGTCGCGATCAGCCTCACCGACGGCACGGTGAAGTGGCGTACGAAGTCCCCGACGGACGAGTCGATGTACCCGGTGAAGGTCCAGGGCGGCAGACTCGTCGCCTACGTACGGCCGTCGTACGACGCGGGCGGCCAGGTCGTGTCGATCCCGGCCACCGGCGCCACCCACCCCACCACCGGGCTGCTGCGGAACCCGCAGCACACCGCCGACATCGAGGACGGCTTCTACGACGGCGCCCTCGACTGGGCCGACGGGCGCCTCTACCTCTCCGCCACGCGGCTGACCGGCAGCGACGACGCGAAGGAGAAGCTGATGATGGCCTTCGGCAACTGAGCGGCCCCGTCCCGTGCCGTCCGCCCCACGCCGTCCCCAGCCGTCTCCCACGCCGTCCTCCGAGGTGTCTCCGCCATGACCCAGCCGCCCCCGCCCCCGCCCGACCAGCCCCCGAACCCGTACGCCCAGCAGCCCGGCTACGGTTACCCGCAGAACTCGCCCCAGCCCGGCTACGGCCACCCGCAGCAGCCGCCCCAGCCCCAGCCCGGCTACGGCTACCCGCAGCAGCCCCCGGCCCAGAACCCGTACGCCCAGCCGCCCGGTTACGGCTACGGCTATCAGGGCGGCCAGCCGGGCCACCCCGGCCCGCCGGGCGTCCCCGCTCCCGCGCCCGGTGGCCGGAACAACGCCGCGCTGCTCATCGTCGTCGCCGCGGTGGCCGCCATCGCGCTGATCGTCGGCGGCGGCATCTGGTACGCCAAGTCCCATGGCGGCGGCGACGGCAAGAAGGACGACACCGCGAACTCCGACGGCGGCGGCACCGGCGGTCAGGACGCGAACGGCGGCAAGAACGGCAAGGGCACCGAGAAGGTGCCCGCGGACACCACCTCCAAGGTCCTCTTCCAGGTCCCGCTGCCCACGGCGAAGGACACCACCGTCACCGCCGGTTCCTGGCTCACCGACAAGGTGTACGCGAAGAGCGGCATCGCTCAGATCACCGGCTACGCCCCCGACTCGGGCGCCAAGCTGTGGACGATCCCGCTGTCCGGCCCGGTCTGCCGCGCCACCGGGCACGTCAGCGCCGACGGCCGGACCGCGGTCGTCTTCCAGCCGAGGACGCCCGCCAAGGGCACCACGGCCGGCTGCACCCAGGTCGCCGCGATCGACCTGAACACCGGCCGCAAACTGTGGACCAGGACGGTCAAGTCCGGTGATGTCCCGCTCAACTTCGACAATGTGACGGTCGCCCAGCAGACGGTCGCGGTCGGCGGCAGCAGCGGTGGCGCCGCCTTCGACCTCGCCTCCGGCACCGTCCGCTGGCAGCCGAAGCCGGGCGACAGCTGCTACGACGCCGGCTACGGCGGCGGTGCCAAGCTGGTCGCGGTTCGCAGGTGCGGCAGCGGCGACACCGGCCAGCTGCACATCCAGACCCTCGACCCGGTCTCCGGCAAAGTGCTCTCCGAGTACAAGATGACCTCGGGCATCGACTACGCGAGCGTCGTGTCGACCGACCCGCTGGTGGTGGCCGCCGACGTCAACAACAGCGCCGGCGACGGCAGCGGCTTCTCGGACGTCTTCTCCATCGACAACAGGACCGGCGCGCTGCGCACCCGTATCTCCACGCCGGGCAGCTCCTACGCGGTCCGCTGCGACGGCGTCTACGAACTGGAGAAGTGCACGGGCGTGGTGGTCGGAGGCGACCGGATGTACCTGGCGACCGAGGAGCACGACGGCGACGGGGACGGCACGAGGACCAACGAGATCGTCGCCTTCGACCTGACCACCGGCAAGCAGACCGGCCAGCGCGCGGACGCCGGGAACGACTACACGATCACGCCCCTGCGCATGGACGGCCCCGATGTGATCGCGTACAAGAACGCGCCGTACGACAAGGGCGCCCAGATCGTCAGTATCGACGGCGGCTCGTTCAAGGAGACCAAGCTGCTGGAGAACCCGGCGACCACGGCGGTCAAGGCGGTCGAGACCAGCATGTCACCGGAGTACGCGGAGGTCCGCTACTCCCAGGGACGCCTCTACCTGTCCGCCGCGTACGCCCATGCCCCCGGTTCGTCCGCGTCGGCCAAGGAGTACCTGGTCACCGCCTTCGGCGCGGGTGGCTGATACGCGCTCCTCACCCTCGAATGAGAGAAAACCCAGAGATTCCTCCGAACCGGGGCACTTCTCATCAGTAGGGGCAGCGCAACGTCGAACAAGCGTGTAGCTTCCGGGGGCATGAAGGACGGGGTGCCGGGGGGCCCTCTGTCCATGCGGACCAGTGGGCATCCATAGTGGGGCATCCATTGGGGGGACTGGGGGGGTTGCTCGATGGGAGTGCGGCTCATGGTGGTCGACGACCACCGGTTGCTCGCGGAGGCGCTGGCCTCGGCGCTGAAACTGCGCGGCCACCGGGTGCTGGCCGCGGCGGCACCGGCGGCGGGCGCGGCCGAGCTGGTGATCACACGGGCACCCGAGGTGTGCCTGCTCGGCACGGCGGCCCCGGCCGAGCCGGGGATCTTCGACCCGGTGGTGCGGATCAAGAGGGAGCGGCCGCAGGTCGCCGTGCTGGTGCTGGGCCCGGTGCCGTCCCCGCGGGGCATCGCGGCGGCCTTCGCCGCGGGCGCCTCCGGATATGTACGGCACGACGAGCGGATAGAGGGCGTCGAGCGGGCGATCATGAAGGCGCGGGCCGGGGAGGCCGCCGTGGCACCCGCCCTGCTCCAGGGTGCCTTCGGTGAACTCCTCAACCCGGCCGCCCAGCCCGACGACGAGGGCCAGCGCCTGCTCCAGATGCTCACCCCGAGGGAGCTGGAGGTCCTGGTCCGCGTCGCCGACGGCGAGGACACCCGCCTGATCGCCGCCGGTATGGGCATCGCCCCGAGCACGGCCCGCACCCATGTGCAGCGGGTCCTGATGAAGCTGGGGGTGGGGTCGAGGCTGGAAGCGGCGGCGCTGGCGGCCCGCACTGGGCTACTGGACAGGGCGGGACCTCTCAACAGTTCAACAGGCCTGGACCTTTAACCGACGGCCACCGTACCCACCTAGGGGCGCGGGGAACTGCGCGACCAGCCCCCACGCACCCGCGGTCAAAACACAACCGAATCAGCCATCGGCCTCTTCCGCCGGAGGAAGCGGCGGGGGAGTCGGCCGCAGCCACAGCCACACCAGGAAGAACACCCCCAGCAACAGCATCCCGATCCCGGTCCACAGGTTGATGTTGATCCCCTGCGCCTTGTCGATCTCCGCCCGCGAGTCCGTGATCCCGGTGATCGTGACGATGATCCCGTACAGCACGAACAGGCCGCCGATGATCCGCCGCAGGTCGAAGATCCGCGCGGCGGTCGCGGAGCGCCCCTCCAGGTCGGTGACCTCCCGCTGGACGTCCCGCTCGGAGTAGTGGAACCCGGAGTGTCCGGTGTCGTCGGTCATGGTGTCTCCCTTCTCCATTCTCCAGCGACGGCGATCAGAACGAGAACGGCACGTAGCAGAGGGCGGCCAGAATCACCGCGCCCCAGCCCAGCAGTGCCGGCCGCCGGTACCAGGCCTCGTCGCCGGGCGCGGGCGGCTCGGCCATCCCGGGGGACCGGGTGCCGTAGACCAGGCCCTCCAGTTCCTCCGCGGGCTTGGGCGCGGTGAACAGGGACACGATCACCATCACGATCGCGCCGGCGACGAACCCGGCGATCGCGGAGACGAAGTTGGCGCCCTGGTCGGAGGGGATGCCGATGACGTGCCGTTTGTAGAGGACGAAGTAGTTGACCATCGCGGTCATGGTGCCCGCGAGCAGCCCCCAGAAGCCGGATTTCGCCGAGGCGCGCTTCCAGAACATGCCGACGACGAAGACGACGAACATCGGCACGTTGAAGAAGGAGAACAGCGTCTGGAGGTAGCTCATGATGTTCGAGAAGGACGACGCCAGGAACGCCGTGCCGATGGACGCGCTGACGCCGATCGCGGTGATGAGCCGTCCGAAGCGCACGTAGTAGTCGTCCGCACGGCCCCGGACTACGTACTTCGCCCAGATGTCGTTCGTGAACACGGTGTTGAAGGACGACACGTTGGCGGCCATGCCGGCCATGAACGCGGCCAGCAGCCCGGTGACTGCGATGCCGAGGACACCGTTGGGCAGCAGCTGTGACATCAGGTAGGGGATCGCGTCGTTGTACTGGAGGTCCGAGCCGGACGTGCCGATGCCCGGGACCAGCGCGGCGGCGACCAGGCCCGGGATCATCACCAGGAAGACGATGAAGATCTTCGGGTAGGCGGCGATCAGCGGGGTGCGCTGGGCGGCGGAGAGGTTCTTCGCCGACAGGGCGCGCTGCACCTCGGCGAAGTTCGTCGTCCAGTAGCCGAAGGAGAGCACGAAGCCGAGACCGAGGACGATGGTCAGCCAGTTCGCGCCGAGCGGGTTGGCGGAGCCGATGCCGGTGCCGCCCCAGGCGGTGGTGAAGTCGTGGCCGTGGGCGGCGGTGAGCTTGTCCACCAGGCCGCCCCAGCCGCCGGCCTTCTTCAGGCCGAGCACGGAGAGCGGGATCAGGGCGGCAAGGATCACGAAGAACTGCAGCACCTCGTTGTAGATGGCCGAGGAGAGACCGCCGAGGGTGATGTACGCCAGCACGAACGCGCCGGCGACGACGATCGCCACCCACTGCGGCCAGCCCAGCAGCGCCTCCACCACGATCGCCAGGGCGTACAGGTTCACACCGGCGATCAGGATGGCCGCGAAGGCGAACAGGATCGAACTGAGCAGGTGTGCGGCTCTGTCGAAGCGGAGCAGCAGCATCTCGGGGACCGAGCGGACCTTGCTGCCGTAGTAGAAGGGCATCATCACCAGGCCCAGGAAGACCATGGCCGGAATGGCGCCGATCCAGTACCAGTGCACGGTGTACGCGCCGTACTGCGCGCTGTTGGCGGCCATGCCGAGGATCTCGGTCGCGGCCAGGTTCGCCGAGATGAAGGCGAGACCGGTGATCCAGGCGGGCAGCGACCGCCCGGAGAGGAAGAAGTCGAGGCTGGTCCGCACCGACCGGCGGGCGGCGAAGCCGATGCCCAGCACGACGGCGAAGTAGATCGCCAGGATCGTGTAGTCCAGCCCGTTGGTCGGGAGCCGCAGCCCCGCCGCGAGGTCCGTGGTGAGGTCCGTGGTGAGGTTCGTCGCGCCGTGTGTGGGGGATACGGGGGCATCTGTGGGGTTCTGCACCCACTAATTCAACACTTTCGTTGTCTCACCTTGATTGATTCCGATGTTGACTGGCCTGGTGAGTTGTGTTTTGGTGTGTTCGGTTCTGTTTGATGGTTGGCTGGCTCGATCAATGGGAGTCCGCAGTGAAGAAGACCTCGACCCGGCTGGCCGACGGTCGCGAACTCATCTACTACGACCTGCGCGACGACACCGTGCGGGACGCGGTGGACCGCCGTCCGCTGGAGCGGACGCACACCACCTCCGAGATCCGCCGTGATCCGTTGCTGGGCGACCAGGTCGCGATCGCCTCGCACCGGCAGGGCCGCACCTACCACCCGCCGGCCGACCAGTGCCCGCTGTGCCCGACCCAGGGCGACCGGCTGAGCGAGATCCCGGACTCGTCGTACGACGTGGTGGTCTTCGAGAATCGTTTCCCCTCGCTGGCCGGGGATTCCGGGCGCTGCGAGGTGGTCTGCTTCACCTCGGACCACGACGCGTCCTTCGCGAGCCTCACCGAGGAGCAGGCCCGCCTGGTCCTCGACGCGTGGACCGACCGGACCTCGGAACTGTCGCATCTCCCCTCCGTCGAGCAGGTGTTCTGCTTCGAGAACCGCGGCGAGGAGATCGGCGTGACGCTCGGTCACCCGCACGGCCAGATCTACGCCTACCCCTTCACCACGCCGCGCACCGCCCTGATGCTGCGGTCGCTCGCGGCGCACAAGGAAGCGACCGGCGGGGAGAACCTCTTCGACGCCGTCCTGGCGCGTGAACTCACCGACGAGCGGATCGTCCTTGAGGGTGAACACTGGGTCGCGTTCGTGCCGTACGCGGCGCACTGGCCCTACGAGGTCCACCTGTACCCGAAGCGCCGCGTCCCCGACCTGCTCGGGCTCGACGAGGAGGCACGCTCAGAGTTCCCCCAGGTTTATCTGGAACTCTTGAGGCGCTTCGACCGTATCTTCGGTGAGGGTGAGCCTCCCACTCCCTACATCGCCGCCTGGCACCAGGCGCCGTTCGGGACGCTGGAGGAGTTCGACGGTGTCACGCGCGACGACTTCGCGCTGCACCTGGAGCTTTTCACCATCCGCCGAACGTCCGGCAAGCTGAAGTTTCTCGCGGGTTCCGAATCAGGCATGAGTGTGTTCATCAACGACGTGCCGCCGGAGCGCGCGGCCGAGCGACTGCGAGAGGTAGCGAGTTGATGAAGTACCTGGTGACGGGCGGGGCGGGTTACGTCGGCAGCGTGGTCGCCCAGCATCTGCTGGAGGCGGGCCACGAGGTCACCGTCCTCGACAACCTGTCCACGGGCTTTAGGGAGGGCGTCCCCGCGGGCGCCGCCTTCGTGGAGGGCGACATCCGCGACGCCGCGAAGTGGCTGGACCCCTCCTACGACGCGGTGCTGCACTTCGCCGCGTTCTCCCAGGTCGGCGAGTCGGTCGTGAAGCCCGAGAAGTACTGGGACAACAACGTCGGCGGCACCATGGCGCTGCTCGCCGCGATGCGCGAGGCCGGCGTCCACAGGCTCGTCTTCTCCTCCACGGCGGCCACCTACGGCGAGCCCGTCCACACCCCGATCACCGAGACCGACCCGACCGCCCCCACCTCCCCCTACGGTGCCACCAAGCTGGCCGTCGACCACATGATCACCGGCGAGGCGGCCGCCCACGGTCTGGCCGCGGTCTCCCTGCGCTACTTCAACGTGGCCGGGGCGTACGGCGCGCAGGGCGAGCGGCACGACCCCGAGTCGCACCTGATCCCGCTGGTCCTCCAGGTCGCCCAGGGCAGGCGCGAGGCCATCTCCGTCTTCGGTGACGACTACCCGACGCCCGACGGCACCTGCATCCGCGACTACATCCACGTCGCCGACCTGGCCGACGCCCACCTGCTGGCCCTGACGGCCGCGCGGCCCGGCGAGCACCTGATCTGCAACCTCGGCAACGGCGAGGGCTTCTCGGTCCGCCAGGTCATCGAGACCGTCCGGCAGGTCACGGGCCACCCGATCCCCGAGGTCGTGGCCCCGCGCCGGGGCGGCGACCCGGCCGTCCTGGTCGCCTCGGCGGCCACCGCCCGCGAGAAGCTGGGCTGGAACCCGACCCGCGCGGACCTCGCGGGGATCGTCGCGGACGCCTGGGAGTTCGCGCAGCGCATCAGCACAGCAAGGGAGCAGTAGTGGGGGCAGCAACACAGGTCGAAGCCGCCTTCGAGGAGCTGTACGGCACGGCTCCCGACGGCGTCTGGGCGGCGCCGGGCCGGGTCAACCTGATCGGCGAACACACCGACTACAACGACGGTTTCGTGATGCCGTTCGCACTGCCGCAGGTGGCGACGGCCGCCGTCGCCCGCCGCACCGACGGCGTACTGCGGCTGCACTCCTCCGACGTCGGGGGCGGCATCGTCGAGCTCTCCCTCGACGCCCTGGAACCGGGCACCGACCAGGAGTGGACGGCGTACCCGGCGGGCGTGGTGTGGGCGCTGCGGGAGGCCGGCCACCCGGTCACCGGTGCCGACGTGCACCTGGCCTCCAACGTCCCGACCGGCGCCGGCCTGTCCTCCTCCGCGGCCCTGGAGGTGGTGATCGCCCTCGCCCTCAACGACCTCTTCGGACTGGGCCTGCAGCGCTGGCAGCTGGCCCGCCTGTGCCAGCGCGCGGAGAACGTCTACGTCGGGGCGCCGACCGGCATCATGGACCAGACGGCGTCGGCATGCTGCGAGCGGGGCCACGCCCTGTTCCTGGACACCCGCGACCTCTCCCAGAAGCAGATCCCCTTCGACCTCGCGGCCGAGGGCATGCGTCTGCTGGTCGTCGACACGCGGGTCAAGCACGCCCACAGCGGCGGCGAGTACGGCAAGCGCCGCGCGGGCTGCGAGAAGGGCGCGGCCCTGCTGGGCGTGGACGCGCTGCGGGACATCGCCTACGACGACCTCGACGCCTCGCTCGCCCGCCTCGGCGACGAGGAGGAGGTACGGCGCCTGGTCCGCCACATCGTCACCGAGGACCACCGCGTCGAGCGCGTCGTCGCCCTGCTCGAAGCGGGCGACACCCGGGCCATCGGCCCGGTCCTCACCGAGGGCCACGCCTCGCTGCGCGACGACTTCCAGGTCTCCTGCCCCGAGCTGGACCTGGTCGTGGAGGCGGCGAACGCGGCCGGTGCGCTGGGGGCCCGGATGACCGGCGGCGGCTTCGGCGGCTCGGCGATCGTCCTCAGCGAGGCGGCCGACGTCGACACGGTCACCAAGGCGGTCGAGGAGGCCTTCGCGGCGGCCGGTTTCAAGGCCCCGCGGGTCTTCGAGGCGGTGCCGTCGGCGGGTGCCCGGCGGGAGGGCTGAGGCTCAGCCCAGCCGCTTGGTCAGCGTGTACTCCGTGATCCCCGGCGGGTAGTCGGGGATCACGCACACCACGTCGTAGCCCTGCTTCTTGTAGAACTCCGGGGCCTGGAAGTCCCAGGTCTCCAGGCGGGCCGCGGTGCAGGCGCGGTCCTCGCGGGCGATCCGCTCGGCCTCGGCGAGCAGGCCGGAGCCGAGACCCGTGCCGCGGTGGCGGGCGTCCACCCAGAGGTAGGTGACGTGCAGCCAGGACGCCCAGCTGTGCCCGACCAGCCCGCCGGCCAGGTCGCCCGAACCCTCGTCCATCGCCCAGAGGTGCAGCGGCACTTCGCGTCCGTCCGGGGTGCCGCGCAGGGCGGCCAGGACAGGAGAGGCCGCCGTGTTGGTGGCCAGCAGCCGCGCGCGCAGCAGATCGCGTCGTTCCTTGTCGACTTCCGCCTCAATACGAAACATGCGGCACACCATAAACGCGCCGGCCGGGCAGTTCTGCAAATTGCCTTCCGCTCCCGGCGACCGGCCGTACTCTGATGAGCGGTACCGGTGGGGGCCGGTGCCGATCAGGGGGCGAGACAAGCCGGATACGACGCCCGCGGCGGGGGTAGCAGTTCAGGCACGGCGGCGGCCGTGCGGTTCCGTCCTCCCGCGGGTGTCGTGTCCGCATGGGTCGTCGTTCTCCGGACCTGGGGTATCCCCTGCTCGTGAAGAGCATCGGGGAAGGGGGTTTCGTGGTTCGCATCCGAGTCCTGGTCGTCGACGACCATCGCATCTTCGCCGAGTCGCTGGCCGCCGCGCTGGCGGCCGAGCCCGACGTCGACGTCTCCGCGGCCGGCAGCGGTCCGGCCGCGCTGCGCTGCCTGGAACGCGCGGTCGCCGAGGGCCGCCGCTACGACGTGCTGCTCGTCGACGCCGACCTGGGCGGTCAACTGCCGGGCGGCCGGGCGGCCGTGCCGGTGCGGGAGGCCAACGAGGAGGGGCTGGTCGACGGCATATCGCTGGTCACCGGTGTCCGCTCGGCCCACCCCGCGGTCCGGGTCGTCGTCCTCGCCGAGAAGGACGACGCGCGGCGTGCGGCCCTGGCCCTGCAGGCCGGCGCCTGTGGCTGGGTCGCCAAGGACTGCTCGCTGTCCCGGCTGCTGAACGTCATCCGGGGCGTGCTGCGGGACGAGACGCATCTGCCGCCCGCCCTGCTCACCGGCGTGCTGCGGGAGCTGACGGCGGCCCGCAAGCACCGCACCGAGAGCGAACGCCTGGTGGAGTCCCTCACCCCGAGGGAGCGGGAAGTGCTTCGGTGCATGGTGGCGGGCCTGGGGCGCAAGGCCGTCGCCGAGCGCCTCTTCCTGTCCCCGCACACCGTCCGCACCCACATGCAGAACGTGCTGGGCAAGCTGGGCGTCCACTCCACCCTGGCCGCGGTCGCGCTCGCGCGCCGGGCCGGGGTCGGGCCCGTCGACCTGGGGCCTGCCGGGCGGATCGTGCCGGAGGAAAGCAGCAGTGCCTGATCAACGCTGGTGAGCGGGGTCATGGGGGCACCTCCCACGCGAGGTTGTTCGAGCGTGGGGGAGCGTGCAGATGCAAGGCGGAGGAGACGTGGCCGATCAGCCGCTGCCGCGGCGGGCGACGCGGTGGGGGCACCTCCCGGCCGAAGGCTGGGGGACGTCGGCGAGTGACGACAACGCGGCTGGGGGCACCCCCTCTGGGGGAGCGCGTGCCGAACCCCGCGTCTCCGGCAGGATCCGCCCGGCAGGCCCCTCAACCGGGGATGTTGTCGAACGGGGCGGTCAACTGGCGCAGCAGCCCGGCGAGGTCGGCTCGCTGGGTGGGGGAGAGCTCGCCGAGGATCGCTCTCTCCTGGGCGAGGAGGCCCGCCAGGGACTGGTCCGCGCGGTCCTGGCCCTCGGTGGTCAGGCGGACCAGCACGCCCCGCCGGTCGCTGGGGTCCGGCAGCCGCTCCACCAGGCCCTTCTTGGTCAGCCGGTCGATGCGGTTGGTCATGGTCCCCGAAGTGACCAGGGTCTGCGTCAGCAACTGCCCGGGAGAGAGCTGATACGGCGTGCCCGCGCGCCTGAGCGCGGTGAGCACGTCGAACTCCCAGGGCTCCAGGCTGTGCTCGGCGAAGGCCAGTCGACGTGCCCGGTCCAGGTGCCGTGCCAGCCGGCTCACCCGGCTGAGCACCTCGAGCGGTTCCACGTCGAGGTCCGGGCGCTCCCGGCGCCACGCAGCCACCAGCCGATCGACCTCGTCCTCCATGGCGATCAGTGTAGTGGTTGTGTCGACGTGAAGTCTCTTGATGTCGAGCTTCTTGACATCGAGAGACTTGGGCGGGGAAGGTGGAGGACATGACGACTCCTGCCTGGGACCCCGCCCAGTACCTCCGTCACTCCGGCCACCGCGGCCGCGCCTTCACCGACCTCCTCGGCCACGTCCCGGCCCTGCCCGGCGACCCCCCGGTCATCGCCGACCTCGGCTGCGGCCCCGGCAACGTCACCGCGGTCCTCGCCGAACGCTGGCCCACGGCGCACATCACCGGCTACGACAACTCGCCCGCGATGCTCGACCGGGCCGAGGTGGACCACGCCGGCCCCACCCCCGGCGGCGGCCGCCTCGACTTCGCCCACGCCGACCTGCGCACCTGGGCGCCCGAAGGGCCGTACGACCTGATCGTGTCCAACGCGGCGCTGCAGTGGGTCCCCGGCCACCTCGACCGCTTCGCCGGCTGGCTCGACGCGCTCGCTCCCGGCGGCAGCTTCGCCTTCCAGGTCCCGAACAACATCGACGCGCCCCTGCACGCCCTGATGCGCGAGCTCGCCGCCACGCCCCGCTGGAAGGCCCGGCTCGCCGACGTGCTGCGCCACGAGGACTCCGTCCACCCGCCGGCCGTCTACCTCGACCGGCTCGCCCGCCTCGGCTGCGCCACCGACGTCTGGGAGACCACCTACCTGCACGTCCTCCAGGGCGAGGACCCCGTCCTCGACTGGGTCAGGGGCACCGGTCTGCGCCCCGCCCTCACCGTCCTCGGCGACGACCCCGAGGCCCGGGACGCCTTCGTCGCCGACTACCGCGACCTGCTGCGGCAGGCCTACCCCAGCGCCCCCTACGGGACGCTCCTGCCGTTCCGCCGCCTGTTCGCCGTCGCCCGCAGGGAGGGCTGATGCTCACCGCCGTCGACCACGTCCAGCTCGCCGCCCCGCCCGGCTCGGAGGACGCGCTGCGGGCCTACTACGGGGACACCCTCGGCATGACGGAGGTGCCCAAGCCGCCCGTGCTCGCGGCGCGCGGCGGCTGCTGGTTCGAGGCCGGCACCGTACGGCTCCACCTGGGCATGACGCAGGACTTCCGGCCGGCTCGCAAGGCCCACCCCGGACTGCGGGTCACGGGCATCGACGCCTACGCCGCCCGGCTGACCGCCCACGGCGCGCCCGTCACCTGGGACGACGACCTCCCCGGCCACCGCCGCTTCTACTCCGAGGACCCCGTCGGCAACCGGCTGGAGTTCCTGGAGCCGGTGCGCTGAACACCGTTTGCCCCGGCACGCTCCCGGTTACCCGGGGCAATGAACCCACGCACGTATCCCTGTCAGGAGGGACCCACGGTGTCAGGACATCAGAAGGCCAAAGGCAAGAAGGAACAGATCAAGGGCAAGGCCAAGGAGGCCGGCGGGCGCGCGACGCGCGATCTGCCGCTGGAGGCCGAGGGCCGCCTGGAGCAGTCGAAGGGCGACGCGCGCCAGGCCAAGGAGAAGATGAAGGACATCTTCAAGCACTGAGCGCACTGAGCGCACCCAGCGCCCCGAGCGCGCACACCGGCTCAGGCCTTGCGGTGCCCTATCAGCCGCGGCTTCTGCTCCAGGCCGTCCAGGCCGTGCCACGCCAGGTTCACCAGGTGGGCGGCGACCTCCGCCTTCTTCGGACGGCGCACGTCCAGCCACCACTGGCCGGTCAGCGCCACCATGCCCACCAGCGCCTGCGCGTACAGCGGGGCCAGCTTGGGGTCGAAGCCGCGGCTCTTGAACTCGCGGCCCAGGATGTCCTCCACCTGGGTCGCGATGTCCGAGATGAGCGAGGCGAAGGAACCCGTGGACTGCGGGATGGGGGAGTCCCGGACCAGGATCCGGAACCCGTCGGTGTACTCCTCGATGTAGTCGAGCAGCGCGAACGCGGCCTGCTCGCACAGTTCACGGGGGTGACCGGCGGTCAGCGACCCGGTCACCATGTCCAGCAGACGCCGCATCTCCCGGTCCACCACCACCGCGTACAGCCCCTCCTTGCCGCCGAAGTGCTCGTACACCACCGGCTTGGAGACCCCGGCCTTCGACGCGATCTCCTCCACCGAGGTGCCCTCGAACCCCTTCGCGGCGAAGAGGGTGCGACCGATCTCCAACAACTGCTGGCGGCGCTCCGCACCGGTCATGCGGGTACGACGCGCCCGCCGCTGCTTGTCGGGACTGGGGGTGCTGGAGTCGGTCGCCACAGCGTCAATCATGCCGCCTTCGCGCTCTCGGCCCCCTGCCGGGAGCCGCCTTCCCCGGTGTTACGGCGCGAATCGATACGCGAGCGTGACGGCCAGCGCACGTCGTACGCCCAGCCCAGCTGCTCGCACCAGCGGATGATCCGCGCCGAGGAGTCCAGCTGGCCGCGCTCCACGCCGTGCCGCGCCGAGGTCGGGTCGGCGTGGTGCAGGTTGTGCCAGGACTCGCCGCAGGACAGCACCGCCAGCCACCACACGTTGCCCGAGCGGTCCCGCGACTTGAACGGCCGCTTGCCCACCGCGTGGCAGATCGAGTTGATCGACCACGTCACATGGTGCAGCAGCGCCACCCGGACGAGTGAACCCCAGAAGAACGCGGTGAACGCGCCCCACCAGGACATCGTCACCAGACCGCCGATCAGCGGCGGCAGCGCCAGCGACAGAATCGTCCAGTAGACGAACTGCCGGGAGATGGTGCGGATCGCCGGGTCCCTGATCAGATCCGGCGCGTACTTCTCCTGCGAGGTCTGCTCCTCGTCGAACATCCAGGCGATGTGCGCCCACCACAGGCCCTTGATGAGAGCCGGCACGGTCTCCCCGTACCGCCACGGCGAGTGCGGGTCACCCTCGGCGTCGGAGAACTTGTGGTGCTTGCGATGGTCCGCCACCCAGCGCACCAGCGGGCCCTCCACCGCCATCGAGCCCGCGACCGCCAGCGCGATCCTCAGCGGCCGCTTGGCCTTGAACGAGCCGTGGGTGAAATACCGGTGGAAACCGATGGTCACACCGTGACAGCCCAGGTAGTAGAAGAACACCAGCAGGCCCAGGTCGAGCCAGCTCACGCCCCAGCCCCACGCCAGCGGCACCGCCGCCAGCAGCGCGAGAAACGGTACGACGATGAACAGCAGCAGGGTGAGCTGCTCGATCGAACCCTTCTGCTCGCCGCCCAGAGTGGCCGACGTACCAGTCGAACCGGTCGGCTTGTGGGCGTCTTCGATCACATTGGAACCAGACGAGGTCATGCGCGTCCCCTGTGGGGTCGAGGGTTTGAGAGGTGCCGATCCGCGGCGACCGACAGGGACGATAGAGGTACTTCCCTACGGGTCCGTAACCTACGGCAACGTAAGTATGGCAGCGAGGCGTCTCGCAGCAAGAGCCCCAGAACCTGCGCGTCCTCATGGACACCTATCCTTGAAGTCGGTCGGACAGCGCGGTCCGCTCTGTTTTCTTCCCGGATGTCCGGCCCGTATGCGGACAGGTCCCGCCTGCCGCACGGCCGCCTGACGGGTTCCCTCCAGACGAGCTTCAACACTGCAAGGAGCCGCACCTGTGAGCAGTGCCGACGACCAGACCACCACGACCAGCAGCGAGCTGCGCGCCGACATCCGCCGGCTGGGTGACCTTCTCGGCGAGACCCTCGTCCGCCAGGAGGGCCCCGAGCTGCTGGAACTCGTCGAGAGGGTCCGCCGCCTCACCCGCGAGGACGGCGAGGCCGCCGCCGAACTGCTGCGCGGAACCGAACTGGAGACCGCCGCCAAACTGGTCCGCGCCTTCTCCACCTACTTCCACCTCGCCAACGTCACCGAGCAGGTGCACCGCGGCCGTGAGCTGCGCGCCCGCCGTGCCGACGAGGGCGGCGCCCTCGCCCGCACCGCCGACCTCCTCAAGGACGCCGACCCCGAACACCTGCGCCAGAGCGTGCACAACCTCAACGTCCGACCGGTGTTCACGGCGCACCCCACCGAGGCCGCGCGCCGCTCCGTCCTCAACAAGCTCCGGCGCATCGCCGCACTCCTGGACACGCCCGTCATCGAGTCCGACCGCCGCCGCACCGACATCCGCCTCGCCGAGAACATCGACCTGGTCTGGCAGACGGACGAACTGCGCGTCGTCCGCCCGGAGCCCGCCGACGAGGCCCGCAACGCCATCTACTACCTCGACGAACTGCACGCCGACGCGGTCGGCGACGTCCTGGAGGACCTGACGGCGGAACTGGAGCGGGTCGGCGTCAAGCTCCCCGACGACACCCGGCCCCTGACGTTCGGCACCTGGATCGGCGGCGACCGCGACGGCAACCCCAACGTCACCCCCCAGGTCACCTGGGACGTCCTCATCCTCCAGCACGAGCACGGCATCAACGACGCCCTGGAGACCATCGACGAGCTCCGCGGCTTCCTCTCCAACTCCATCCGCTACACCGGCGCCACCGAAGAACTGCTGGAATCCCTCCGCGGCGACCTGGAACGCCTGCCCGAGATCAGCCCCCGCTACAAGCGCCTCAACGCCGAGGAGCCCTACCGCCTCAAGGCCACCTGCATCCGGCAGAAGCTCACCAACACCAAGCAGCGCCTGGCCACCGGCACCCCGCACGAACCCGGCCGCGACTACCTCGGCACCGCCGAGCTCCTCGGCGACCTGCGCCTGATCCAGGCCTCCCTGCGCGAACACCGCGGCAGCCTGTTCGCCGACGGCCGCCTGGCCCGTACGATCCGCACCCTCGCCGCGTTCGGCCTCCAGCTCGCCACCATGGACGTCCGCGAACACGCCGACGCCCACCACCACGCCCTCGGCCAGCTCTTCGACCGCCTCGGCGAGGAATCCTGGCGCTACGCCGACATGCCCCGCGAGTACCGCGCCAAGCTGCTCGCCAAGGAACTCAGGTCGAGAAGGCCGCTGGCCCCCACCCCGGCACCCGTCGACGCGGCCGGCGCCAAGACCCTCGGCGTCTTCGAGACCGTGAAGAAGGCCCTGGAGATCTTCGGCCCCGAGGTCGTCGAGTCGTACATCATCTCCATGTGCCAGGGCGCCGACGACGTCTTCGCCGCCGCCGTCCTCGCCCGCGAGGCAGGCCTGGTCGACCTGCACGCCGGCTGGGCGAAGATCGGCATCGTGCCGCTCCTGGAGACCACCGACGAGCTCAAGGCCGCCGACACCATCCTGGAGGACATGCTCTCCGACCCGTCGTACCGCCGACTGGTGGCACTGCGCGGAGACGTCCAGGAAGTCATGCTCGGCTACTCCGACTCCTCCAAGTTCGGCGGCATCACCACCTCCCAGTGGGAGATCCACCGCGCCCAGCGCCGACTGCGCGACGTCGCCCACCGCTACGGCGTACGCCTGCGCCTCTTCCACGGCCGCGGCGGCACCGTCGGCCGCGGCGGCGGCCCCTCCCACGACGCCATCCTCGCCCAGCCCTGGGGCACCCTGGAGGGCGAGATCAAGGTCACCGAACAGGGCGAGGTCATCTCCGACAAGTACCTGATCCCCTCCCTGGCCAGGGAGAACCTGGAACTGACGGTCGCGGCCACCCTGCAGGCCTCCGCCCTGCACACCGCCCCCCGCCAGTCCGTGGAGGCACTGGCCCGCTGGGACGCCGCCATGGACGTCGTCTCCGACGCCGCCCACGCCGCCTACCGCCGCCTGGTGGAAGACCCGGACCTGCCGACGTACTTCCTCGCGTCGACACCGGTGGACCAGCTCGCCGACCTGCACCTGGGCTCCCGGCCCTCCCGCCGCCCCGGCTCCGGCGTCTCGCTCGACGGCCTGCGCGCCATCCCGTGGGTGTTCGGCTGGACCCAGTCCCGGCAGATCGTCCCCGGCTGGTTCGGCGTCGGCTCCGGCCTGAAGGCGCTGCGCGAAGCCGGTCTGGACACCGTCCTCAGCGAGATGCACGAACAGTGGCACTTCTTCCGCAACTTCGTCTCCAACGTCGAGATGACCCTCGCCAAGACCGACCTGCGGATCGCCCAGCACTACGTGGACACACTCGTCCCCGACGAACTCAAGCACGTGTTCGACACCATCCGCGAAGAACACGAACTGACCGTCGCCGAAGTCCTCAAGATCACCGGAGAGGCCGAACTCCTCGACGCCACCCCGGTCCTCAAGCAGACCTTCACCATCCGCGACGCCTACCTGGACCCGATCTCCTACCTCCAGGTCGCCCTGCTCAAGCGCCAGCGCGAAGCGGCGGCGGCCGGAGAACAGGCCGACCCGCTGCTCGCCCGCGCGCTGCTGCTCACCGTCAACGGCGTGGCGGCGGGCCTGCGCAACACCGGCTGACCACGGCCGGACACAGCGGTGCCCCCGGGGTCGCACACCCCGGGGGCACCCCTCGTCTCACCGCACCCCTCGTCTCACTGCACCGCGGCGAACGCCACCGTGAGCAGCGCGAGCCCCGAACCACCCAGCACCCACGCCGCCCGGCGCAGCCGCAGGCCCCCGGCCACCACCACCGACGCCAGCAGCAACGCACCGCCGAACGGCACCCAGGCGTACAGCACCCCGGCGGGACCGGACCGGACCACATCATCGGTGCCCGGCTTCACGACCACGTCGTACGTCCGCCCCTTGCGCACCGCGACCGACTTGCCGATGACGACGGCGGCACGCGCCGACGCACCCGCCGACACCGGCGTGAACGGCCCCGTGCAGGTGTCCGCACCGCACGCCGTCACCCTGACCGTGCCCCGCTCCTTGCCCTTCGTCAGCATCACGTGCTGCGCGGTCCCCCAGGACCCCCACACCCCGGCGACCAGGATCAGCACGGCGACCGCGCCCATCGACACGACACGCAGCGCGTCGACCGGGGCCGTACGGGAGGAAGCGGCGGAGGCAGCAGGCATGGCCGGGATCATTGGCCATGTCCCTACGGCCGGTCAACTGCCCTGGGGGACAAGTCAGGAGTTGTACGAGCTTTGCGCCCGCTCCAACCCCTCGGCGACCAGCGCCTCCACCGCGTCGGCGGCCCGGTCCACGAAGTAGTCCAGCTCCTTGCGCTCGCTCGAGGAGAAGTCCTTCAGCACGAAGTCGGCGACCTGCATACGACCCGGAGGCCGCCCGATCCCGAACCGCACCCGGTGATAGTCCGGACCCATCGCCTTCGTCATCGACTTCAGGCCGTTGTGCCCGTTGTCGCCGCCCCCCAGCTTGAGACGGAGAACGCCGTAGTCGATGTCGAGCTCGTCGTGGATCGCCACGATGTTCGCAGGCGGCACCTTGTAGAAGTCGCGCAGCGCGTTCACAGGACCACCGGACAGGTTCATGAACGACATCGGCTTGGCCAGCACCACCCGCCGACCGCCCGGCCCCGGCGCCCCCAGCCGCCCCTCCACGACCTGAGCCTGCGCCTTCCCGGCCCGCTTGAACTTCCCCCCGATCCGCCCGGCGAGCAACTCCACGACCATGAACCCGACGTTGTGCCGGTTCATCGCGTACTCAGGCCCGGGATTACCGAGCCCGACGATCAGCCAGGGCGCGCCTGCGGAGGCGCCGCCTGCGGTGGTGGTCACGTCCATGTCTCCTTCATACGCGCCAGCCGCCGCTCCCGGGGGGAACGGCGGCTGACCGTCGAACAACCGCTTACCGCTCACCGCTGCACGGCGGCCGCCTCGTAGGGCTGCCGCTGTGTGGCGGGCGCCTACCGCGTAGCTGCCGCTGTGTGGCGGGCGCCTACCGCGTGGTCACCGCTGTGTGGCGGCGCCCACCATATGGCTGCCGCTGTGGGCAGGCGTTCCGCAGGGCGATGGGATCCCCCCCCCGCGCGAGCGAAGCCGAGCGTGGGGGAGGGTGGGCACAGCCACCAGTGCCGGGCGCCAGTTCAGCAGACGGCGCCTGAACCGACGGCTCAGGCCTCAGCGGCTCCCTCGGCCTCGCCCTCGGTCGCCTCCTCCGCCTGCGCGGACAGGACCTGGAGGACGACCGCGTCCTCCTCGACGGCCAGGGACACCCCGGACGGCAGGGTGATGTCCTTGGCGAGGACGGAGGCGCCGGCCTCCAGGCCCTCGATGGAGACTGAGACGGCCTCGGGGATGTGGGTGGCCTCGGCCTCGACCGGCAGCGCGTTCAGCACGTGCTCCAGCAGGTAACCGCCGGGGGCCAGCTCGCCCTCGGTGTGCACCGGGATCTCGACCGTGACCTTCTCGCCGCGCTTGACCAGCTGCAGGTCGACGTGCTCAAGGTAACCCTTGATCGCATCGCGCTGCACGGACTTCGGGATCGCCAGCTCGTTGGACTTGCCGTCGATGTCCAGGGAGATCAGGACGTTCGACGTACGCAGCGCG
Organism: Streptomyces shenzhenensis; assembly: GCF_021462265.1. Lineage (GTDB taxonomy): Bacteria > Actinomycetota > Actinomycetes > Streptomycetales > Streptomycetaceae > Streptomyces > Streptomyces shenzhenensis. Next base: position 285,860 of record NZ_JAJONF010000003.1, read on the forward strand.
AGCAGCAGCTCGTGGCCCGGCAGGGTCAGGTGGATCGGGTCCGAACCGTGGCCGTACAGGACACCGGGGACCTTGCTGTCACGACGGATACGGCGCGCGGCACCCTTGCCGAACTCGGTGCGCGTCTGGGCGGCGATCTTCACTTCGGACATGTGATCACTCCTCGTAGGTAGAGACGGACGTGGTTACCCGGCCACGAACGGCCTGCTACGAAGAGCGCGTCGATAACGGACCGCCGACACCTGCACACAACAGGTACGGCCTCCCTCGCCGAGCAACCTGAGCAGTCTACTCGGAGGGGGAGGCCGTACCCAAAACGATCTTCAGCGGCGGTCAGCGCAGCCGGTGCAGAAACCTCACTGCTCGTCGAACAGGCTCGTCACCGAACCGTCCTCGAACACCTCACGCACCGCACTCGCGATCGTCGGCGCGATCGACAGCACCGTGATCTTGTCCAGATCCCGGCTCAGCTCACCCGGCGTCGGCAGCGTGTTCGTCAGCACGAACTCACTCACCCGCGAGTTCTTCAGCCGGTCCGCCGCCGGACCCGACAGCACACCGTGCGTGGCGGTGACGATCACGTCCTCGGCACCGTGCGCGAACAACGCGTCCGCCGCCGCGCAGATGGTGCCACCCGTGTCGATCATGTCGTCGACCAGCACACACACCCGGCCCTCGACCTCACCCACGACCTCGTGCACCGTGACCTGGTTCGCCACGTCCTTGTCACGCCGCTTGTGCACGATGGCCAGAGGCGCACCGAGCCGGTCGCACCACCGGTCCGCCACCCGCACCCGGCCGGCGTCCGGGGACACCACGGTCAGCTTGCCCTTGTCCACCTTCCCGCCCACGTAGTCCGCGAGCAGCGGAAGCGCGAACAGATGGTCCACCGGGCCGTCGAAGAAACCCTGGATCTGGTCCGTGTGCAGATCCACGGTCAGGATCCGGTCCGCACCCGCCGTCTTCATCAGATCCGCGACCAGCCGCGCCGAGATCGGTTCACGACCCCGGTGCTTCTTGTCCTGCCGCGCGTAACCGTAGAACGGCACGATCACGGTGATGGACCGCGCCGACGCACGCTTCAGCGCGTCGATCATGATCAACTGCTCCATGATCCACTGATTGATCGGAGCCGTGTGGCTCTGGATCACGAAGCAGTCAGCACCACGCGCCGACTCCTGATAGCGGACGTAGATCTCACCGTTCGCGAAGTCGAAGGCCTTCGTCGGGACGACCCCGACACCCAGCTGCTGGGCGACCTCCTCGGCAAGCTCGGGGTGGGCGCGGCCGGAGAAGAACATCATCTTCTTCTCGCCGGTCGTCTTGATCCCGGTCACAGCACTGTCTCCTCAGAGGTGTCTCAGCCGTACAGCCGGACCTCCAGCGCCCTGTGTGCCGGGCGCGGAAGCGAATCAGCTGGTTAGGTGCGGGTGTGCACTTATCACGGTACGACGTCTTCGGCGCACCTGTTTCCGGTCAGTCCTCGTTCGTACCCCGCCGGGAAGCCGCCTCGGCGGCCTTCGCCGCCGAACTCCCCGGACGCTTACGAGCCACCCAACCCTCGATATTCCGCTGCTGACCGCGGGCCACGGCCAGCGAACCGGGCGGCACATCCTTCGTGATCACAGACCCCGCAGCGGTGTACGCACCGTCCCCGATCGTGACAGGCGCCACAAACATGTTGTCCGAGCCCGTCTTGCAGTGCGACCCCACAGTCGTGTGGTGCTTGCTCTCCCCGTCGTAGTTCACGAACACACTGGCCGCACCGATGTTCGAGTACTCGCCGATCGACGCGTCACCCACATAGGAGAGATGCGGAATCTTCGTCCCCTCCCCGATCGACGCGTTCTTCGTCTCCACGTACGTACCGATCTTGCCCTTCGCACCCAACCGGGTCCCCGGCCGCAGATAGGCATACGGTCCCACGGACGCACCCGCACCGATATGAGAGGAATAAGACACCGTGTTGTCCACCCGCGCCCCCGCACCCACCCGCGTGTCCTTCAGCCGGCTGTTCGGCCCGACCTCGGCACCCCGCGCAAGATGCGTGGACCCCTGCAACTGCGTCCCCGGATTGACCACGACATCCTGCTCGAACGTAACCGTCACGTCGACCCACGTCGTCGCCGGATCCACCACGGTCACACCCTCCAGCATCGCCCGCTCCAGCAGCCGGTCGTTGAGGATCCGCCGCGCCTGGGCCAACTGCACCCGGTTGTTGATCCCGGCGATCTCCCGGTGGTCACCCGCCACCGAGGCCCCCACCCGGTGCCCGGCCTCCCGCAGAATCCCGAGAACATCCGTCAGGTACTCCTCACCCTGACTGTTGTTCGTCCGCACCTTCCCCAGCGCGTCCGCGAGCAGCCGCCCGTCGAACGCGAACACCCCGGAGTTGATCTCCCGGATCACCCGCTGCGCCTCGGACGCGTCCTTGTGCTCCACGATGGCCGTCACGGCCCCGGAGGCCGCGTCGCGCACGATACGGCCGTAACCCGTCGCGTCCGGCACCTCCGCCGTCAGCACCGTCACGGCGTTGCCGTCGCCTTGATGCGCCTTGGTGAGCCCCCGCAACGTCGCCCCGGTCAACAGCGGGGTGTCACCGCAGACCACGACCACGGTCCCGTCGACCGCCCCGCCCAGCTCCTCCAGCGCCATCCGCACGGCGTGCCCGGTGCCGTTCTGCCGCTCCTGCACGGCGGTACGCACGGTGGCGTCGACCTCGCCGAGGTGAGCGGCGACCTGCTCGCGTGCGTGCCCGACGACGACGATCAGGTTCTCCGGGTCCAACTCGCGTGAGGCGGCGAGCACATGACCCACCAGGGAGCGGCCGCAGATCTCATGCAGGACCTTCGGTGTGGCCGACTTCATACGGGTGCCCTCGCCCGCTGCGAGAACGACGACGGCTGCCGGGCGAATGGCGCTCACGGAGTTGCCCTTCGGCTTTTTGGACGGGTGGGGGTGACACCCGCAGGATACCGGGGCGTTTCGTGGGGGACATGAGAGCGGGTCCTGACGGTGCTGTCGCTAGTCAGGACCCGAACCGAGCGTGCTCCCCTGCCAGGACTCGAACCTGGAACAAATCATCCAAAGTGACCCGTGTTGCCGATTACACCACAGGGGATGGCAAAAGCTCCCTAAACGGACATTTAGTTATTCCGTCGCGGTCGCGCCACCTACTATGCCGCACCACCAGCCCTCGATGCGACGGTACAAGTCGGCCCCCTGGAGGACTTTGATCACTAGGCAACCCCGATAGCCGTCGCCGACGTTCTTGCGAACCGTTTTGGGGTTGTGCTTCTTGAGTGTCGTCTTGTTGAAGGCTGAGGCGTCGGCGCCAACCAGCTCTGCCCAGTACTGCTCGGCGCCCAAGACGTCGCCGCTCTCGTGGATCATGACGCTGAACCGCAGGCGTTTGCGCTCGACTTTGAGCAGGTCGAGCCAGGCGAGGTAGACCTTGATCATGCCTGGGTCGCTGTTGACGAAGATGACATTCTCGCGGCGGTCGTAGGACTTGTCCTTGCTGCCCTCCGCCCAGTAGAGGCCGACGCCCACCAGGAACAGTTCGCGGGCCGAGAGGGTGCCGATCGACTGCTTTGCCTCCGCCTTCGTCTGCTGGCGTTCTTCGTCGCGGATGCGCAGTGTCTCGTCCCAGCCCCTCCTGGCGATGGCTGCGGCTTCCTCGCGGCTGCGTTTCCGCTCCGGCGTCGGCAGATCCCTTACCCACAACGAGATCGAGCTCTTCGAGCACCCCAGTTCCACCTGGATCTGGTCGTAGGTCCACCCCTGGAGCCGCAGCTCCCGTGCCCTTTCCCTCAGGTCGTCCTTCGCGTTCGGGCGCTTTGTCCATTCCGGAGGGGGCTCGCCCTCCAGGAGGCGGTTGAGGATGTCGTTGTTGTGGACGTGCAGGCGGTCGCGGATCTGGCGGCGGCTGAGTCCCGTCCGCCGCAGCGCCACCGCCTGTTCCCGCAGGCTCTCGAAGTCCTGGTACTTGCTGTGTGGATGTGCCATGGGCATACCGTCTGGGCGGAATGATCGGTTCCGTGGTCGAACGGGGTGTGGTTCAGCAGTTCGAGCGATACCGAGGGGTTTTGGTGTTGTTCGGGTTACGGAGTGTGGTGTAGGTGAGTAGACGAAACTCACCGGAAAAGCCCACCCTCGCGCCCGTAGGCTTGAGGCATGACCACGACGGGGGCAGACCACGCGACGGCCTTGACCGGGCCGTGGTGGTGGTCGAGGTGGCGTAGCGCGGTTCTGGACGTGGTGCTCGCACTGGTGTCGGCGCTGGAGTGCGCCGCGGAGGGGGTTCCGTTCGCGCGGGACGCGGGGATCCCGTTGCCGGCGGGGGTCGTGTTCGGTCTGCTGGCCGGTTCCGTGCTGGTGCTGCGCCGGAAGTGGCCGATCGCCGTGGTGCTGGTCGCGATCGCGATCACGCCGGCCCAGATGGGTTTCCTGATGGGCATCGTCGGCCTGTACACCCTTGCCGCGGCGGAGTTGCCGAGGCGGATCATCGTGGCGCTGGCGGGCATGTCGCTGGTGGGGATGATGATCGTGACGTTCGTGCGGGTGAAGCAGGACATGGCGCGGGGTGATCTGACGCTGGGGGACTGGTTCGTGCCCTTCGCGGCGGTGACCACCTCGCTGGGGCTGACCGCTCCGCCGGTGCTGCTGGGGCTGTACGTGGGTGCCCGGCGGCGGCTGATGGAGAGCCTGCGGGAGCGGGCGGACAGTCTGGAGCGGGAGCTTCAGCTGCTCGCGGAGCGGGCGGAGGAGCGTGCGGAGTGGGCCCGGGGCGAGGAGCGGACGCGGATCGCGCGCGAGATGCATGACGTGGTCGCGCACCGGGTGTCGTTGATGGTGGTGCATGCGGCGGCGTTGCAGGCGGTGGCGCGGAAGGATCCGGAGAAGGCGGTGCGGAACGCGGCGCTGGTGGGTGACATGGGGCGCCAGGCGTTGACGGAGCTGCGGGAGATGCTGGGTGTGCTGCGGTCGGGGGAGGGTGCTCAGCGGCGTACGGCTTCGGCCTCGGCCTCGGTTGTGTCCGTGTCGGCTTCGGTGCCGTTGGCCGCGGTGGGGGCGGCGGCCGCGGCGGCGGCTTCCCGGGTGGCGGAGGAGGAGGGGCCGTGGCTGTCGGAGTTGGAGGTGCTGATCGGGCAGTCGGCGGCGGCGGGGATGGTGGTGGATCTGTCGGTCGAGGGTGCGGTGCGGTCGTACGCGGCGGAGATCGAGCAGACGGCGTTCCGGGTGGTGCAGGAGGCGCTGACGAACGTCCACAAGCATGCGGCGGGTGCGAAGACGCATGTGCGGCTGGCGCATCGGGTGGCGGAGATCGCGATGCAGGTGGAGAACGAGCCGCCGCCGGAGCCGGCGTCGGCGGCGTCTGCCGGGCTGCCCTCGGGTGGGAACGGTCTGGTGGGGATGCGTGAGCGGGTGCTGGGGTTGGGTGGGGTGTTCGTGTCGGGGCCGACGGATGCCGGGGGGTTTCGGGTGTCGGCGGTGATACCGGCGGTGTGACCGCCTGGTTGCGTCTGGTTGCGTCTGGTTACGCCGGGTTATGCCTGGGTGGTGAGGCGGTGGGGTTCGAGGCCGGCGATGAGGGTGGTCAGGGCGTGGTCGATGTCGGGGCCGACGTACCAGTCGCCGGTGTGGTCGAGGGTGTAGACGCGGCCCTCGGCGTCGATGGCGAGGAGTGCGTGGGTGTCGGTCTCCGCGCCGAGGGGGCAGAGCTCGGTGTCGAGGGCGCGGCCCAGGTCGCCGAGGGTGCGGGCGAGGTGGAGGCCGTGCAGAGGGTCGATGTGGAGCGCGGCGGGGGCGATCTGGCGGCCGGTGCCGGTCGGTTTGATGTGCAGGCCGCCGAACTCGGCCCAGGCCTCGACGGCGGCGGGGAAGACGGCGTGCCGGTGGCCGGCGGGTGAGGCGTGGCCGCGCAGGGTGTCGGCCCAGACCTCGGCCTGCTTTATGTCCCAGCGTCCGGGGAGCCAGCCGGCGGTGCGCAGGGCCGCGTCGACGGGCACGGAGAAGCGCGTGGAGGAGGTGCGGTCGGCGTGCATCTGCCCTTCGTTCGTGTGTGGTGCGGGTGCGGGTGCTGGCTGTGGGGCCTGTGGTGCGTGTGTGGGGGTGGTGGGTGCGTCAGGCGTCGGTGGTGGGGTCGACGACGCGGACGCCGAAGTGGGCGGTGAGGGCGGCGCAGGCCCGGCAGGGGGCGGCGAAGCTGCCGTGCAGGGGGTCGCCGTCCTCGCGTATGCGGCGGGCGGTGAGCTTGGCCTGCTTGAGGGATTTGCGGGCTTCGCCGTTGGTCATGGGTTTGCGGGCGGCGCGTTTGCTGCGGGCGCTGTCGGCGGCGCTGATGTGCCGTGAGATGAGGATGGCTTCGGCGCAGCGGCCGGTGAAGCGGTCGCGCTGGCCGCTGGGGAGGGTGTCGAGGAACTCCTGGACCAGCGGGTGCAGTGGGGGCGGCTGGTCGCCGCGGGCGGCGGTGCCGGTGAGGGTGGCGCCGCGGACGGAGAGGGCGGCGGCGACGGTGGGCAGGATGCCGTCGCGGCGGTGCTGGAGGGCGGGGACGGGAGGTGTCTCGGTGCTGCTCCAGTCGATACGGGGGTCGCCGTCGGTGGTGCCGTGGATGGCGCCGCGGCCGGCGCCGGGCGTGGCGGTGTGCGGTCCCGTCTGTGTGCCGTTCATGATCGTCTTCCCCTCCCGGGCATCCCCCCGAAAGTCACAGACTGCCAAATCCGGTGGCGGGTGTGGTAGCTGGGGCGGTGCGACACGCCCGGGTTTGGGCGCGCTGTCACGGCGGGGTGACGGCTGGTCACGGAACCGGAGGGCCGGTGACCGGGGTTCGCGTACCGCATAGGCTGTCGGCACCGCGATGGGCGCGGTCGACGCGTCTGGGACGTGGGAGAGACAGCCGGATACGGGCCGTGGCGCGCCGCAGGGGTGTGGTACCGGGCCGTACAGAGTGCCGCAGGGGGCATCCGTCATGACGACAGGTCGGCTCGGGCTGGGGGCACCGCCCAGCGGCCAGGCCGGGGGACAGGCCGCGCCGCCGAACGCGGCCTACGCCGGGCAGGTCGTGCACTTCCCGGATCCGGTCCGGGCGGCACGTCACCCGAGAGGGGTACGGGTCGACGAGCGTGGCTATCCCGACTTCTCGCCTTACGCGCGCGCGGCGGCGGAGATCGCCGATCCGCCGGAGGGCTTCGGTGTCGACGAGTTGCGGCTGACGGACTTCGTGTCCGCGAACGCGGTGCTGGCGGCTTCGGGTCATGAACTGTGGGACACGGTGCCTGCGGTGGCGACGCCGCACGGCTGGACGTGGCATCACGTGGTCGGGTCGCGGCGGCTGGAGCTGGTTCCGGTCGAGGTGAAGGCGTTGCTGCGGCATCACGGCGGGGTGGCGACGGCACGGGTGGACCACGGGAAGCGCGGAACGCGCCCGTTGCAGGAGACCCGTCCGGCGCACTTCGGGCTGCCGAAGTCGGGTGTGGCGGTGTCGGAGTCGCAGGTGCAGGGGGTCGAGGAGGACCTCGGGTACCGGCTGCCGGGTGCGTACCGTACGTTCCTGAAGGCGGCGGGCGGGTGCGCGCCGGTGGGCACGGCGTTGGACGCCGGTCTCGGACTGCTGCTGGACCAGCCGTTCTTCACGGTCCGTGACGAGGCGGCGGTGAACGACCTTGTGTACGTCAACAAGTGCCTGCGTGACCATCTGACCAAGGACTACCTGGGCGTCAGTTTCGTGCAGGGCGGCCTGCTGGCGGTGAAGGTGAGGGGCGACCGGCTGGGTTCGGTGTGGTTCTGTGCGTACGACGACGCGCGTGACGTGGATCCGGGGCTGCCGCCGGCGGAGCGGGTGGAGCGTCTGCTGTTGCCGTGCGGTGAGGACTTCGACGTGTTCCTGTCGCGGCTGGCGGGGTCTCCGCCGGAGTTGGAGACGGTGGCGAACCTGATGGTCGACGGTGGTTTCGCGCGTGCCGTGCCGTTGTCTTCCGACGGCTCGGGGGAGTGAGGTCGGGCATGGTGACGTTCGCGCAGGCGCAGGAGCGCGCGGAAGAGTGGATCAACGGTGACGTGCCGGCGTACCAGCATCGTGAGGTGCGGGTACGGGAGTTCGGCCTCGGGTTCGTGGTGTGGGGTGAGGACCGGGCGGAGGGCCCGCGGTCGGACGCGGGCGGGCAGCGGCTGGTCATCGCCCGGGACAGCGGTGAGGCCACGTTGTGGCCGGCGCTGCCGGTGGGCGAGGTGGTCCGCCGGTACGAGGAGGAGTACGGCCGTGAGGCGGAGGTCGCCGACGCGGTGCCGGCGCCCGCGGCCCGGGTGGACCTGAACCAGACGTCGTTCTTGCTGAGTCCTCCGGAGTGGCTCCAGGAGGCGGCGGACAAGCTGGGTATTCCGGATCGGCGGTCGGGGGGTGACGGGGCGTCGGCGGGTGCGGGTGCGGGTTCCGTTTCCGGCTCTGGCTCCGGGCCCGGTTCCGGTTCCGGTTCCGATGGGCTTGCCGAGACGCAGGCCGGGGTGCCGGGGGCTTCTGGTGGGGCCGGTCCGGCGGGGAGCGGTGGTGCTTCCTGGCCGCCGGCCGCGGCGGGCGCCGGGGCCGGGGCGGCCGCCGGGGCGCGGGGTGCGGCGAGTGGGCTCGACGTGCCTGCCGGTGCGACTCCTTGGGCCGGTACCGACACGAACGCCGATGCCGGTGAGGACCGTTCCGTCCCGCTGCCCGCCACGGTGTTCGCACCGCCGCTGGGCGATGCCGACGACGGTGTCCTGGGAGACGCCGAGACGGCGCTGATGGCGGGCGGCAGTCAGCTGCCCCGCACGGCGGTGTCCCCGGCGCTCGACGATGCGAGTACGCGGGAGGTGCGGGGCCGTGCGCCGCAGGGCGGTACGCCTGAGCCGCCTCCGCGGGACGCGCCGTCGTACGGCTACCCGCAGGGACCGGCGGCTCCGGGCGCACCGGCTCAGCCGCAGGTGCCCGCGCCTTCCTACGGTTACCCGCAGGCGCCGCCTGCTCCGGGCTACGGCTATCCGCAGGTAACGGCCGGTGCCGGTCCGGGCGCGCCCCAGCCGCCGGTGAATCCGGCGAATCCGGCGGGTCCCGCGAATCCGGCTCCTCCGGCTGCTCCACCCGGTCCGGCCGGTCCGGCCGCTCCCAGTCGGCCTCTCGCGCCGAACGCCAGTGACATAGCGGAAGCCGCGACGAGCCGGGCCGCGCCTCCTCCGCGCAGGGCGCGTGGCGGGGCCGGTGCGCCGCCTCCGCCGCCGGGCGTCCCGGGAGCGCCGGGCGCCCACCCTGCGGGCACGCCTCAGCCGCCCGCGCCGGCGGCTGGGTACGCGCCGACGCAGATGGTGTCGGCGCAGGTTCCCGAAGGGCCCGAGACGCCGGCGCAGGTGCCGGGCCCGCAGACTCCGCCGGGCGCCCCCGACTCGCCCCGCACGCCGGGCGTTCCGGGCAACGTGCCTCCGGGCCACGTGCCTCCGGGTGACGCGCATCGCGCTGCCACGATGCTGGCCGGGCCGAGCGGAGTGGGCGGGGGCGCGCAGCAGCCTCCGGGCGCCCCGGGTGTGCCTCCCGCGCCGGGCGCACCCCAGCCCCCGAACGCCCCCGGTGTGCCTCCCGCCCCCGGCGGCGCGGCGGTTCACCACGCGGAGACGGTGCTGGCGGCACCCCCGGTGGTCGCTCCGGGTGCTCCCGGTATGCCGCCGGGCGCTCCGCAGACGCCGCCGCGGATGCCCCCGCAGATGCCGCCCCCGATGCCGGCCGGTGCGATGCCGCCGCCCGGTCAGCCGGTGCCCGGTCAGCCTCCGGGGTACGGCTACCCGCAGCAGGGGCAGCCGACGGTGGGCCCCGGCTACCAGGCGGTGCTGCGCTACCGGGCGCAGGACGGTTCGGAGCAGCAGCTGATCCGGCGTTCGGCGCCGGGCACGCCGCACCCGGAGTGGCAGATCTTCCACGAGCTGCGGGCGATGAACGTGCCGCCGGACCAGGTGCTGGAGCTGCACACGGAGCTGGAGCCGTGCGAGCTGCCGGGTGCCTACTGCGCGCGGATGATCCGGGAGCAGTGGCCGCAGGCGCGGCTGGCGAGCATCGCGCCGTACGGGACGGATCACGCCAGCCGGCAGCAGGGGATGCGTCAGTTGCTGGCGCATCAGGGCGAGTTGCACCAGGTGGCGGCGGGTCCCGCGCGGCCCGCGCCGGTGCGGGCGCCGTTGCCGCAGGTGCAGGCCGCGCCGCCGGTCCCGCCGGAGGCGATCGCGCAGGAGCTGGCGGCTGCGTTCGGTCCTGGCATGTTCCGGTTCGAGCAGGCGGCGGTGTCGCGGCAGGGGGTGCCGCCGATCGTGGCGCACACGCTGGTGGTGGCGGGGCTGCCGCTGGACATGGGGCCGTTCTTCTGGGCGCAGGCGCAGCCCGGCCGTCCGGTGCCGACGCTGGCGGAGCTGGCGCAGGAGCGCGGGTTGCAGCCGGCGTCGGACGCGGCGTCGTACCTCGTCATGGGGACCGACTTCGGCAAGGCGCTCTGCGTGCAGTACGGCACCGCGAACATCGTGGCCGTGCCCGTCGAGGCGGGGCCGGGCGGGGCGTCCGTGCCGCCGCAGTTCGTGAACACGGGGCTGCCCGAGTTCGCTCGCTGTCTGGCCCTGCTGGGCCGGATGTGGCGGCTCAGGTTCGGCCTGAACCAGGAGCAGGCGGGCCGCTGGACCGTCGACTTCCAGGCGCAGCTGGCCTCGCTGGACCCGGCGGCGCTCGGTTCGCCGGAGAGCTGGTGGTCGGTGCTGCTGGAGCAGATGTGGGACGGTCTGCTGTGACGCGAGGCTGAGACGGCTGTCATGGGGGCCGGTCGGGTCGGTTGACCTGACCGGCCCCCACGCGCGTGCCCGGCGCCCGTTCCGTACGCGCATGGCGGGCGGGTGGACTTCACGCCGCCGGAGCGGGTCGGCGGCGAAGTGGTGTCGGTCCCCGGGCTCGTTCCACGGGGCCGGGGACCTGGTGCAGGAGACCGTGCCGCGCGCCTGGAGGGCCGGTGAGCGCTACGACCCCGCGCGGCCGGCCGTTCTTCCCGGGCGGCGGTCCGCCCGCCGAGCTGGAGCGCGTGTCATGGGAAGGCGTGGGTGCGACGGTGCCGGCCCGTCACCGCAGGGCGCGCGGGTGACGGTTCACGCCCCCTGACGTGCTTCTCACCCGCTGGCATGGCTTGCGCTGTTTCCAGCGTGGCATGCGGAGTGTCGTGTTATGAACACTTACGTCCGATCCATCAAGATGTCCGCGAAATCATCATTTCGTGCGGGTCCGGCGGAGAGGGGTTCCAGGTGAGCAGCGCATCGATGTCGCCGTACGAGTTCGTGACCGTCCGGGGGCGTGGCTACCGCCCCGATCAGGTCGACACGTTCCTTGCGGCGCTCAGCGAGGACCGGGACGCGGCGTGGGAGCGGGCCGCGCGGCTCACCGTGCTCGCCAAGGAGATGGAGGCGGAGTCCGAGCGGGTGCGCGCCATGGTCGAGCAGCTCGCTCCGCAGATGTACGAGGCGCTCGGGGACCGCGCGCACCGGATCTTCCGGCTCGTGCTGGAGGAGGCGAAGGCCCTGCGCGAGGACGCCCGGCGTGAGCTGACGGAGGGGGTCGTGGAAGCCGCGGAGCGTGCCGAGCGCGCGCGCTGCGCGGTGCAGGAGCAGGCCGACACACTCCGCGCGGACACCGAGGAACGCGCCCGCCGGCTGCTGCTCGCCGCGCGCGCCGAGGCGGACGACATCCGCGTCGGCGCGCGCCTGGAGGTCAAGGAGCGGCGGGGGGAGGCCCTCGCGGCGTTGCGCGAGGTGCGGCAGCGCACCATCGCGATGCTCGCCGAGCAGGCCAAGGAGCACGCCGAGCGCTGGGCCGAGGAGGAGCGTGAGGAGGCCGCGCGCGCCGCCGCGGTCGACGCGCACAACGCCGAGCGCATCGCCCGCGCCGAGGCCGCCCTGGCGGAGGCGGAGCGGGCCCTTGAGGAGGCCGGGGAGTCGGCGCGCCGCTCCGAGGAGGAGGCGCAGGCGCGTGCCGCCGAGCTCCTCGCGGAGGCCCGGGCCCAGGAGGACCGCATCGCCCGGGAGACCGAGCGCGTGCTGCGCGAGCACGGGGAGACCTGGGACCACGTACAGGCGCACATGGATCGCATGCGGGACAGCCTCATGACCCTGACGGGGCGCGCGGCGGCGGAATAGCGCCGGCGTCCTGGCCGCCGAGTTCCCCCTGTTTCATGTTGCGACCGGTTCATCCGGCCGGGTGATGACTGGCGATGGCGCGTGGTCCTTTCCGGTAACGGGAAGGGCGGTACGCGCTCGCTCCCACCGCACGTGTCCGACCTCGGGTGTCGCCCGCGTCCACCGCGGGGCCGGAGACCGCGGGGCCGGAGACCGCGGGACCGCAGACCGCGGGGCCGGAGTCAGTCCTTGAGGACCGGGAAGTGTCGTGGTGCCACGACCAGCAGCATCAGGAACGCCAGTGCTGCCGCGCTCCCCGCCCCGAAGTACACCGCGTGGACCGCGTCCGCGATGGCGTGGCGGGTGGACTCGGGCGCCGTTCCGTCGTCCAGTGCGCGCGTCACGGAGTCGAGGTCGCCCGTACCGCCCAGCCGCAGGGCCAGCACCCCGTTGGCGACCGCGCCGAACACCGACGCCCCGATCGTCTGCCCGGTCTGCCGGCAGAACAGCACCGACGCGGTGGTCGTGCCCCGCTCCTCCCAGCCGACCGTCGACTGCACGCCCACGATCAGCGGCAACTGGAACAGGCCCAGCGCGGCGCCCAGCAGCAGCATCAGCAGCGTCGGCTGCCAGGCCGACCCGGGGTAGGGCAGGAAGGGGAACGCGAACAGGATCAGCGTGGCCGTGCCGATGCCGAGCAGCGCGGTGTCGCGGAAGCCGATCCGCCGGTACACGTGCTGGCTGAGGGCGGCCGAGATCGGCCAGGACAGCGTCCACACCGACAGCACGAACCCGGCGGCCACCGGCGCGAGCCCGAGCACCGACTGCGCGTACGTGGGCAGGAACACCGCCGGCGCCACCATCAGCAGGCCGAGCGCGCCGAGCGCGAGGTTGACGGCGGCGATCGTACGGCGCCGCCAGACCCACCCCGGGATGATCGGTTCCGCCGCCCGGCGCTCGATCCACACCACCAGCCCCGCCAGCGCGAGTCCGGTGGCGAACAGCGCGCACGACGGGGCGGACCACCACGCCCAGGCCACTCCGCCCTGCACGAGTGCCGTCAGCAGCGCGCCGCCGCACGCGAAGACCGCCAGCGCACCCGCCCAGTCCACTCGCCCGGGCGTGCGCGGCGCGCGCTTCGGCTCGTGGAGGTGACGCACTATCAGCCAGAGCGCGACCGCGCCGATCGGCAGGTTGATGAGGAAGATCCACCGCCAGTCCGCGTAGGTGGCCAGCACCCCGCCGAGCCCCGGTCCGGCGACCGCCGACACCGCCCACACCGTGGACAGCTTCGACTGGATCTTCGGACGCTCCTCGAGCGGGTACAGGTCGGCGGCGAGGGTCTGCACGGTGCCCTGCAGCGCCCCGCCGCCGAGGCCCTGCACGATCCGGAACGCGATCAGCGCGCCCATGTTCCAGGCGAGGGCGCACAGCAGCGACCCGAGCAGGAACACCGCGGCGCCCGCCACCAGCACCGGCTTGCGGCCGAAGGTGTCGGAGAGCTTGCCGTACACCGGCAGCGTCACGGTGACGGCCAGCAGATAGCCGGAGAAGAGCCAGGAGAAGACCGAGAAGCCGCCGAGGTCGCCGACGATCTGGGGTACGGCGGTGGACACGACGGTGGAGTCGAGCGCCGGCAGCGCCATGGCGAGCATCAGGGCGGCCACCACGGCCCCCCGCCGGCCCGTCCCGGCCTCGCGCCCCGCCGCGCGTATCGCGGGTCTGGTGTTCTCCACGCCGGATCCCCTCCCCGTGTGTCCGTCATGTATCTATGTCGCGCACAACAGCTTCCCATTCGCCCCGGCACCGCGGGAGTGCGCGTCCACCTGGTGGGAACGGGTCGGAACGCCCCGCCGCTTGACCCTCACGCGACGGGAGGGTGGACGCTGCCTGGGGCGGTGGGTGGAGACCGACCCCGAGACGGGCTCCACCCGGCGGTGGACCTCCCCTAGGGGGTCCTCCGTACTACGGCTCGGGGGGCGTTCGTACCGTCGGAGGACGAGACGGCACCCCGCTCGTCCTTAATCTGGCTTTATGCCGCCGGGGGGCGGTTGACCGAACCGGCGGGGGTGGGGTTTTCCCCCCGGGCAAGACGGGGCTTCGCACCAGCGCGGAGCACCCCTGCCGGCCGCGAGACTCATCGTCGTACCGACCACCGCGCAGCGAGCCACAGCACCACGCTGTCCGCTCGCTGACCGACTTAGGAGACATACCGTGACATCGGCTGTGACCATTCCCAGGCACGGGGGTACTGGAGGGCGTACGGCCGTTGCCGCGCGGGCGCGGCAGGTCGTCAAGGCGTACGGGGCCGGAGAGACCCGGGTCGTCGCCCTGGACCACGTCGACGTGGACATCGCGCGGGGGCAGTTCACCGCGATCATGGGCCCCTCGGGGTCCGGGAAGTCCACCCTGATGCACTGCCTCGCCGGGCTCGACACCGTGACGAGCGGTGAGATCTACCTGGACGAGACCGAGATCACCGGCCTGAAGGACAAGAAGCTCACCAAGCTGCGCCGGGACCGGATCGGGTTCATCTTCCAGGCGTTCAACCTGCTGCCGACGCTGAACGCGCTGGAGAACATCACGCTTCCCATGGACATCGCCGGGCGCAAGCCCGACAAGGAGTGGCTGGGGCGCGTGGTGGACACCGTGGGGCTCGCGGACCGGCTCAAGCACCGCCCCACACAGCTCTCCGGCGGTCAGCAGCAGCGGGTGGCGGTGGCGCGTGCCCTCGCCGCCCGCCCCGAGATCATCTTCGGTGACGAGCCGACCGGAAACCTCGACTCCCGCGCGGGCGCGGAGGTGCTCGGCTTCCTGCGCCGCTCCGTGGACGAGCTCGGCCAGACGATCGTGATGGTCACGCACGACCCGGTCGCCGCCTCCTACGCCGACCGCGTGCTCTACCTCGCCGACGGCCGGATCGTCGACGAGATGTTCAAGCCGACCGCGGACACCGTCCTGGACCGCATGAAGGACTTCGACGCGCGGGGGCGGACGTCATGACCGTCCTGAAGACCTCGATGCGCAACTTCTTCGCGCACAAGGGGCGCATGGCCCTGTCGGCGGTCGCCGTGCTGCTGTCGGTGGCGTTCGTGTGCGGCACGCTGGTGTTCACCGACACCATGAACACGACGTTCGACAAGCTGTTCGCGGCGACCTCGTCCGACGTCACGGTCAGTGCCAAGGGCGCCTCGGACACCGGGGAGACGACCTCCGACAACGGCAGGCCGCCGGTCATGCCGGCCTCGGTGGTCACCGAGGTCCGTGCGGCGGACGGCGTCAAGGCGGCCGAGGGGACGGTCTTCTCGACGTCCGTGACCGTGGTGAACGCCAGGAAGGACAGCATGTCGCCGTCGAGCGGCGCGCCGACCATCGTCGGCAGCTGGAACTCCAACGACGCCCGCACCATGAAGATCACCTCCGGAGCGGCGCCGAAGAACTCCGGCCAGGTCATGGTGGACGCCGACACCGCCGACAAGCACCACCTGAAGCTCGGCGACGAACTCGCCGTCATCAGCGCGGTCGGCACGCACACCGCGAGGATCTCCGGCATCGCCGACTTCACCGTCACCAACCCCGGTGCCGCGATCTTCTACCTGGACACGCGGACCGCCCAGCAGACGCTCGTCGGGCGGACCGGCGTCTTCACGAACATCAACGTGACGGCAGCGCCGGGTGTCACGGACGCGCGGCTGAAGAAGAACGTCGCCGGTGAACTCGGCGGTGCCTACAAGGTGCAGACCGCCAAGGAGACCGCCGACGCCAACCAGAAGGACGTCGAGGGCTTCCTGGACGTCATGAAGTACGCGATGCTCGGCTTCGCCGGGATCGCCTTCCTGGTCGGCATCTTCCTGATCATCAACACCTTCTCCATGCTGGTCGCCCAGCGCACCCGCGAGATCGGCCTGATGCGGGCCATCGGCGCCGGCCGCCGCCAGGTCAACCGGTCCGTGCTCGTCGAGGCCCTGCTGCTCGGCGTGGTCGGCTCGGTCCTGGGCGTCGGCGCGGGTGTCGGCATCGCGGTCGGCCTGATGAAGCTCATGGGCTCCATGGGCATGCACCTGTCGACCAGCGATCTGACGGTCGCCTGGACGACCCCGGTGCTCGGTCTCGTCCTCGGCGTCGTCGTCACCGTCCTCGCCGCCTACCTGCCCGCGCGCCGCGCCGGCAAGGTCTCCCCGATGGCCGCGCTGCGCGACGCGGGCGCCCCCGCCGACGCCCGGGCGGGCCGCATCCGCGCCCTGGTCGGCCTCGTGCTGACCGGCGCGGGCGGCTACGGCCTCTACCTGGCCTCGGCCACGGACCAGGCCAAGCAGGGCTCGGCCTGGCTCGGCCTCGGCATCGTCCTCTCCCTCATCGGGTTCGTCGTCATCGGCCCGCTGCTCGCGGGCGGTGTCGTACGGGTCCTGGGCGCCGTCCTGCTGCGGATGTTCGGCCCGGTCGGGCGCATGGCCGAACGCAACGCGCTGCGCAATCCGCGCCGCACCGGCGCCACCGGCGCCGCCCTGATGATCGGGCTCGCGCTGGTCGCCTGCCTCTCCGTGGTCGGCTCCTCCATGGTCGCCTCCGCCTCCGACCAGCTCGACAAAACCGTCGGCACGGACTTCATCATCCAGTCCGACAGCGGCCAGCGGATCACCCCGCAGGCGGTCAGGGCCGTCAAGGACGTGCCCGGGCTCGCCCGCGTCACCGAGTACCGCACCACCACCGCCGACTACACCACGCCCGACGGAAAGACGCTCAAGGACACCGACATCACGGCGGCCGACCCGACGTACGCGACCGACCTGCGCACCAAGACCGTCGCCGGCGACCTCAAGGACGCCTACCTGCCCGACTCGATGTCCGTGCACGACAAGTTCGCCAAGGCGCACGGCATCCACCTCGGCTCGAAGATCGCCGTCAGGTTCAAGGACGGCCGCACGGCCCACCTGACCGTCCGGGCGATCACCAGCAGCGACGGCCTCATCGACGCCGGCGCCAAGTACACGTCCATCGCCACGCTCGCCAAGTACGTGCCGGCCGCCAGGATGCCGCTCGACGAGCTGGTCTTCGCCACCGCCAAGGACGGGCGGCAGGACAGCGCGTACAAGGCGCTCAAGAGCGCGCTGCACGACTACCCGCAGTACACGGTGCGCGACCAGACCGACTACAAGAAGGCGCTCAAGGACCAGATCGGCCAGCTGCTGAACCTGATCTACGGCCTGCTCGCGCTGGCGATCATCGTCGCCGTCCTCGGCGTCGTGAACACCCTCGCCCTCTCGGTGGTCGAGCGGACCCGCGAGATCGGCCTCATGCGGGCCATCGGCCTCTCCCGCCGCCAGCTGCGCCGCATGATCCGCATGGAGTCCGTGGTGATCGCCCTCTTCGGCGCCCTGCTCGGACTCGGCCTGGGCATGAGCTGGGGCGCCACGGCCCAGAAACTGCTCGCCCTGCAGGGCCTGAAGGTCCTGGAGATCCCCTGGCCGACCATCATCGGGGTCTTCGTCGGCTCGGCCTTCGTGGGCCTGTTCGCCGCCCTGATCCCGGCGTTCCGCGCGGGCCGCATGAACGTCCTGAACGCGATCGCGACCGACTGAGCCGAGAGCCGGCCGAGAAGACCACCGCACACGGGGGTTGCGGGGGAACGCCCGGCGCCGGGAGTCCTGGGGACTCTCCGGCGCCGGGCGCGTCTTGGGTGCGGCTTCTCCTGTTCTTCGAGCCCGGCCTCTCGGACGACCGAGTCGGGCGGCCGAGCCGGGCTGCCCATGGGCATAGGCTTCGGGGGTCCAGGGGGCGGAGCCCCCTGGTACGGCCACCGCGACGCACGGCGCCGCACAGGGCGACGGAGGTCATCCACAGCCCCGGCACCCGCGCCCGCGTAGTCGTACGCTGGAGACCCCCCGGTCGCAGCCCGCGCCGGGCACTTCGCGTTGCCCACCCCCGGACGAAAGCCGCCCTGAATGAGCCTGCACGGTCTGCTAGACGCCGTCGTCAAGGACCCCGCCCTCGCGGAAGCGATCAAGGCGGCCGCGGACGGCAACCGCATGCACGTCGACCTGGTCGGCCCCCCGGCGGCCCGCCCCTTCGCGGTCGCCGCCCTGGCCCGCGAGACCGGCCGCCCCGTCCTCGCCGTCACCGCGACCGGCCGCGAGGCCGAGGACCTCGCGTCCGCCCTGCGCACCCTGCTGCCCTCCGAGGGCGTCGCCGAGTACCCCTCCTGGGAGACGCTCCCGCACGAGCGCCTCAGCCCCCGCAGCGACACCGTCGGCCGCCGCCTCGCGGTCCTGCGCCGCCTCGCCCACCCCAGCGCCGACGACCCCGAGACCGGCCCGGTCTCCGTCGTCGTCGCACCCGTGCGCTCCGTACTCCAGCCGCAGGTCAAGGGCCTCGGCGACCTGGAGCCGGTGGCGCTGCGCACCGGGCGGAGCGCCGACCTGAACGAGGTCGTGGAGGCCCTCGCCGCGGCCGCCTACGCGCGCGTGGAGCTCGTCGAGAAACGCGGCGAGTTCGCCGTACGCGGCGGCATCCTGGACGTCTTCCCGCCCACCGAGGAACACCCGCTGCGCGTCGAGTTCTGGGGCGACGACGTCGAGGAGATCCGCTACTTCAAGGTCGCAGACCAGCGCTCCCTGGAGGTCGCCGAGCACGGCCTGTGGGCACCGCCCTGCCGCGAGCTGCTGCTGACCGACGACGTCCGCGCACGCGCGCGTGCCCTCGCCGAGGAGCACCCGGAGCTCGGCGAGCTGCTGAACAAGATCGCCGAGGGCATCGCGGTCGAGGGCATGGAGTCCCTCGCCCCGGTCCTGGTCGACGACATGGAGCTGCTGCTCGACGTGCTGCCCAAGGGCGCCATGGCCGTCGTGTGCGACCCGGAGCGGGTGCGCACGCGTGCCGCCGACCTCGTGGCCACGTCGCAGGAGTTCCTGCAGGCGTCCTGGGCGGCCACCGCGGGCGGCGGCGAGGCACCCATCGACGTCGGCGCGGCCTCCCTGTGGTCGATCGCGGACGTCCGCGACCGCGCGCGCGAGCTGGACATGATGTGGTGGTCGGTGTCGCCGTTCGCCGCCGACGAGGAGCTCGCGGCCGACACCCTCAAGCTGGGCATGCACGCCACGGAGACCTACCGCGGCGACACCGCGAAGGCGCTCGCCGACACCAAGGGCTGGCTGGCCGAGGGCTGGCGCACGGTGTTCGTCACCGAGGGCCACGGCACGGCCTCCCGCACGGTCGAGGTGCTCGGCGGCGAGGGCATCGCCGCCCGCCTGGACGTCGACCTGGGCGAGCTGAGCCCCTCGGTCGTGCACGTGTCGTGCGGCTCGATCGACTACGGCTTCGTCGACGCGGCGCTCAGGATCGCCGTCCTCACCGAGACCGACCTGTCCGGCCAGAAGGCGGCCGGCAAGGACGGCGCCCGGATGCCGGCCCGCCGCCGCAAGACCATCGACCCGCTCACCCTGGAGCCGGGCGACTACATCGTCCACGAGCAGCACGGCGTCGGCCGCTACATCGAGATGGTGCAGCGCACCGTCCAGGGCGCCACCCGCGAGTACCTGGTCGTGGAGTACGCCCCCGCCAAACGCGGCCAGCCCGGCGACCGGCTGTACATCCCGACCGACCAGCTGGAGCAGATCACCAAGTACGTGGGCGGCGAGGCCCCCACCCTGCACCGCCTCGGCGGCGCCGACTGGACGAAGACCAAGGCACGCGCCAAGAAGGCCGTCAAGGAGATCGCGGCCGACCTGATCAGGCTCTACAGCGCGCGCATGGCCGCCCCCGGGCACGCGTTCGGCACGGACACGCCCTGGCAGCGTGAGCTGGAGGACGCGTTCCCCTACGCGGAGACCCCCGACCAGCTGACCACGATCGCCGAGGTCAAGGACGACATGGAGAAGTCGGTCCCCATGGACCGCCTGATCTGCGGCGACGTCGGATACGGCAAGACGGAGATCGCCGTCCGCGCGGCCTTCAAGGCGGTCCAGGACGGCAAGCAGGTGGCCGTCCTGGTCCCCACCACCCTGCTGGTGCAGCAGCACTTCGGCACGTTCTCCGAGCGGTACTCGCAGTTCCCGGTGAGCGTGAAGGCGCTCTCCCGGTTCCAGACCGACACCGAGGCGAAGGCGACCCTGGAGGGCCTCAAGGAGGGCGCGGTCGACGTCGTCATCGGCACCCACCGGCTGTTCGCCTCGGAGACCAGGTTCAAGGACCTCGGCCTGGTCATCGTCGACGAGGAGCAGCGCTTCGGCGTCGAGCACAAGGAGCAGCTGAAGAAGCTGCGCGCCAACGTCGACGTGCTGACCATGTCCGCCACCCCGATCCCGCGCACCCTGGAGATGGCGGTCACCGGCATCCGCGAGATGTCCACGATCACCACACCGCCGGAGGAGCGGCACCCGGTGCTCACCTTCGTCGGGCCGTACGAGGAGAAGCAGATCGGCGCCGCCATCCGCCGCGAACTGCTGCGCGAGGGCCAGGTCTTCTACATCCACAACCGGGTGGAGTCCATCGACCGCGCGGCGGCCAGACTCCGTGAGATCGTCCCCGAGGCACGCATCGCGACGGCCCACGGCCAGATGTCGGAGTCGGCCCTCGAACAGGTCGTCGTCGACTTCTGGGAGAAGAAGTTCGACGTCCTCGTCTCCACCACGATCGTCGAGTCCGGCATCGACATCTCCAACGCCAACACGCTGATCGTGGAACGCGGCGACACCTTCGGCCTGTCCCAGCTGCACCAGCTGCGCGGCCGGGTCGGCCGCGGCCGCGAGCGGGGCTACGCCTACTTCCTCTACCCGCCCGAGAAGCCGCTCACCGAGACCGCGCACGAGCGCCTGGCGACCATCGCCCAGCACACCGAGATGGGCGCCGGCATGTACGTGGCGATGAAGGACCTGGAGATCCGCGGCGCCGGCAACCTGCTCGGCGGCGAGCAGTCCGGGCACATCGCGGGCGTCGGCTTCGACCTGTACGTCCGCATGGTCGGCGAGGCTGTGGCGGATTACCGGCGGCAGCTGGAAACCGGTGAGATCGAGGAGGAGCCGCCGCTCGAAGTCAAGATCGAACTGCCCGTCGACGCGCACGTCCCGCACGACTACGCGCCCGGCGAGCGGCTGCGCCTGCAGGCGTACCGTTCGATCGCCTCCGCCAACTCGGAGGACGACGTCAGGGCGGTCCGTGAGGAACTCACCGACCGCTACGGCAAGTTGCCTGAGCCGGTGGAGAACCTGCTGCTGGTCGCCGGGCTGCGGATGCTCGCCCGCGCGTGCGGAGTCGGCGAGATCGTCCTCCAGGGCGCCAACATCCGCTTCGCGCCGGTGGAGTTGCGCGAGTCGCAGGAGCTGCGGGTCAAGCGCCTCTACCCCGGAACCGTCATCAAGCCGGCCGTCCACCAGCTTCTGGTACCCCGCCCGAAAACCGCCAAGGTGGGCGGCAAGCCGCTGGTCGGCCGGGAACTGCTGGGCTGGGTCGGGGAGTTCCTCGCCTCGATCCTGGGGTCGTGAGCGCCTGCCCCGGCCTCGCGGCCTCGCGGCCTGGCGGAGGACGTGCCCTCTGCTCCTGACGGCCGCTGACGGCTGCTGACCGGCTCCCGGACGGAACAGCAGCCGTCACCGGCTGCCGGGCTGCCGGGCTGCCGGGCCACGGGGCCGGACCGTGTTCGCCGGCGGGCAGAGCGTGAACCGTGTCGTCCGGGGCATGCGGACTCGGTGAGACGTGAGCGGGCGCGGCGGCATGCCGATCGGGCTTCAGGCCGGCGTCAACAGGGCGGCAGCAAGGGGGAGTCGCGTTTCTTGCCCCGCTTTGTGTGCCGTCTGACCCGAACGTCCGGCAGTTACCGTGAGACCAGCGGAGATCCGCCCGTGCGGAGGCGGACCGGGGCAAGGAGGAGGGGGCGTACGTGGCGCGTCTGAGGGGCGGGGCGGTCACCGCTGTCGTCGTGATCTTCGCCGTGGCCGGCTGTAAGGACCTTCAGGACAAGGGTGCTTCGGGAGCCCAGGGCACGGGTGGCGGGGGAGCGGCCCTGACCGCCGCCGACTCGCTCACCGTCAAGGGCCGGGCGCCGAAGACCGGTTACTCCCGGGCCAGGTTCGGCTCCGCGTGGGCGGACACCGACTCCAATTCCTGCGATACCCGGGACGACATACTCAAACGCGATCTCAAGGACGTGAAGTACACCGACGATGACTGCAAGGTCTCCTACGGCGTGCTGGAGCCGGACCCCTACTCCGGCAAGGTGGTCACCTACCGGCGAGGCCGCAGCCTGGTCGACATCGACCACCTCGTGGCCCTCTCGGACGCCTGGCAGAAGGGCGCCAGGTACTGGGACGCCGGCAAGCGCATAGCCCTGGCCAACGACCCGCTCAACCTCCTCGCCGTCGACGCCGGCGCCAACCGCGGCAAGGGCGATGGCGACACCGCCACCTGGCTGCCGCCCGACAAGTCCTACCGCTGCACCTACGTCGCCGCGCAGGTCGCCGTGAAGAAGAAGTACGGCCTGTGGGTCACCGCCGCCGAGAAGGCCGCGATGAAGAAGGTCCTCACCACCTGTCCCGGGCAGAGACTCCCCTCGGGCGGCAACCCGACCAACGCGCCGTCACGCTTCACGGCGCGCTGAACCCGCGTGTCGCCGGCAGCGGGCCGGCCTTGATAAACGTAATGGCGGGCACAGGTGCGTAACGGCTTGGTGTAATGGCCGCGCTGAGATCGTAAGGAATTAATAAAAGACAAAAGTGGTCAGTCCGACTATGTGGTGCCGGTCCGGTAAGGGCTGGTCAAGATCGATCCAAGTGTCTCCCTCCACTTCTGTTCATTGCGTGTACACAACAGGCAAGATCTCTCCGTTTTCCTTACCGCTCCTGCCTGTTGGAGTCATGCCGTGCGCTTCAGGTCACTTCGCCGTGCCCGCTCCGCCCGCCGCACCGGACGGGTGCGGCGCTGTGCCGCGCTGTTCGCTCTCGTCGGGCTGGCGCTGACGCTGACCACACAGGAGGCGGCGGCGCAGGGCATGGAGCTGGGGGCCGTCCAACTGCCCAGCCTCAGCATGAAGTCGTTGGCGTCCTGGTTCGAGGACCCGCACTGGGGCAAGCTGCCGCACCAGGAGTCGGGGACCGCCGCCGGCCTCAAACACCATGTCTCCGCACAGGCCACCGCCGCCCACCGCGGCGCGGGGCAGAAGCCGGGCAAGGGCCACGGCGAGCTGGCCGCCTACCACGCGCACAATGCCAGACCGGCCCGCGGCACCAGCGGCGGTGGCCACTTCGACCCGAAGACCAGCAAGCTCAGCCCCACCAAGTCCTCGCGCACCGAGACCGTCTACCACAACGCGGACGGCAGCACGACCCGCGAGATGTACACCAGCCCCGTCAACTACCAGATGGGCAAGGGAAGATGGGCGCCCATCGACGTGGATGTCCGGGCCGGACCGGGTGGCCGCTGGTACGAGAAGGCCAACTCCGTCGCCGTCGACTTCGCCGCCAAGGCCACCGACTCCGCCCTCGCCTCCCTGGCCGACGGCAAGGGCCACCGCATCGCCTACGCCCTCAAGGGCGCCGCCCCCGTAAAGGGCACCGCCGACGGTTCCACCGTCACGTATCACGACGTCCTCGCCGACACGGATCTCGCGCTGACCCCGACCGCCACCGGCGTCAAGGAGTCCGTGGTCCTCAGCTCCGCCGACGCCGGCAACACCTGGACCTTCCCGCTCACCCTCAAGGGCCTCACTCCCGTCCAGCAGAAGAACGGCTGGACCGATCTGCGTGACTCGGCCGGCAGTACCGTCGAGCGCATTCCCCCGGCGTACGCCTTCGACTCGAAGGTGAACCCGCGCTCCGGCGACCCGGCCACCACCCACGACGTCACCACCAAGCTCGTCCACACCGACAGCGGCTACGCCCTGAAGATCACCCTGGACGCCGACTGGCTGCTCAGCACCAAGCGGGTCTTCCCCGTCACCGTCGACCCGACCGTCGACGACGGCTGGACCACCACCTACGTCGAGTCCGGCTACGCCGCCCAGGACCGTTCCTACGAGCAGACCATCAAGGTCGGCTCCTACGACTCCGGCACCCACAGCGCGATCAGCTTCGTCAACCACTGGGACACCGCCTGGGACGCCAGCGGCGCCACCGTCACCGAGTCCCACCTGGACATTTTCGACACCTGGGCCGCCACCTGCACCGCCGAGCGTTTCGACGTCGCCCTGGTCACTGCGGCGTGGAGTCCGGAGAGCGCCACCAGCTACCCGGGCCCCGCAAAGGGCTCCTCCATCGGCAACGTCACCCCGAGCGTGCCCAACGCCTGCGCCAACACCGCCGCCGACCGCACCGTCGGCGACTGGGTCCAGGTACCGCTGTCCACGTCCGCCGTCCAGGGCTGGTTCAGCGGCACCGCCGCCGACTACGGCCTCGCGGTGTACGCCTCCACGAGCGACACCCTGCACTGGAAGCAGTTCGGCTCCTTCAACGACCCCGCGCTCGGCCCGCACATCCTGGTCACCTACACCGGCAACACCGCGCCGCAACTGTACGAGCAGTTCCCGGCCGACAACGCCGTCGAGTACACCACCACACCCGAGCTGACCGCCTGGGCCGGCGGCGCCAACTCCACCAGCGGCTCCAGCAACCAGTACCTCTTCCGCGTCTACGACTCCAGCGGCACCAAGGTCGCCGACTCGGGTCTGGTCTCCACCGGTGACTGGACCGTGCCCGCGGGCCAGCTGGCCTGGAACAAGAGCTACACGTGGACCGCGCAGGCGTACGACTCCTCGACCGGCCTGTACTCCACGGCGACGTCGTACGCGCTGTCCGTGGAGGTCCCGCAGACCGTCATCACCTCCGGGCTGTCGCAGAACAGCAGCGACCACGGGTTCGACGCGACCAGCCGCAACTACACGACGAACGACACCGACGCGTCGATCTCCACCGTCGGCCCCTCCCTGGACGTCGAGCGCGACTACAACTCCCGCGACCCGCGTTCGACGGGCGCGTTCGGTGCCGGTTGGTCGAGCATCTTCGACGCGAGGGCCGCCGAGCACTACACCGCCTCCGGCGCGGTCTCCAGCGTCCTGGTCACCTACCCCGACGGCTCCGAGGTCGGCTACGGCAAGAACAGCGACGGCACCTTCACGCCCGGCAACGGACGCTTCGCCACCTTCAAGTCGGTCACCGGCGGTTACACGCTGACCGACAAGGACGACACCGTCTACACCTTCACCCAGTCCCTCGGCTCCGGCGCCTACGGCCTGACTTCGGTCACCGACGCCAACGGCCGGTCCATGAACCTCACCTGGACCAGCGGCCACATCACCAAGATGACGTCCGCCGTCTCCAACCGCTCCCTCAGCCTGACCTGGTCCACGCCCAGCGGCGCCTCGGCCGCGCACGTCGCCACCGTCACCACCGACCCCGTCACCCCGGGCAACTCGTCCACCACCGAGACGTGGAACTACGGCTACACCGGTGACCAGCTCACCACCGTGTGCTCGCCGGTGTCGACCACCAAGTGCACCACCTACGGCTACACCAGCGGCTCGCCGTACCAGACCGCCTCCCTCGACCTCGACCCGCACGCCTACTGGCCGCTGTCGGAATCCTCCGGCGCCACCACCGCCAAGGACGCCGTCGTCGCCAACGAGGGCACCACCGACGCCACCTACGAGAACGTCACCCCCGGCGGCACCGGCCCGCTGACCGGCTCCTCGGCCCCGGCCGCCACCTTCAACGGCACCACCTCCGACATCTCGCTGCCCAAGAACCTCGGCAACGACACCGACTCCGGCGCGATCTCGCTGTGGTTCAAGACGTCGGCGGGCCCGGGCGTGCTGTACTCCTATGCCTCCCAGCCGATCAGCTCGGGGCAGGCGGCCGGCTTCTACACGCCGTCCATCTACGTCGGCACCGACGGCAAGCTGAACGCCGAGTTCTGGTACAGCGGCGGCGCGAACCCGATCCAGACCTCCGCCTCGGTCGCCGACGGCAAGTGGCACCACGTGGTGCTGTCCGCCGCGGGCAACTCGCAGACGCTGTACCTGGACAACACCAAGATCGGCTCGCGCACCGGCACCGTCTCCATCAAGAGCGCCACCGCCTTCGGCAAGAACCAGGTCTACAACTACCTCGGCACCGGCTTCCTCGGCGGCGCCTGGCCGGACGAGCCGAACTACTCCACCTCGTCCTCGGCCGGTACCGCCAGCTACTTCACCGGCTCCATCGCCGACGTCGCCTGGTACAGCCGCCCGCTGGTCGCCGCCGACGTCAGCGACCTGTACAAGTTCGGCACCCACAGCACCAGCCTGCTGACCTCGATCAAGCGGCCGTCCGGCAAGACCTACGCCGCGATGGCGTACGACACCGACTCCACCGCGCTCACCCAGCTCACCGACGAGAACGGCGGTGTGTGGAAGCTCGGCACGCCCACCGTCACCGGCTCCAGCGACACCTACCGCGGCGCGGTCCTCGGCGGCGCCCCGCTCCAGTACTACCGCCTCGGGGAAGCGGCGGGCGCCACCCAGGCACTGGACGAGGTGCGCGGCGGCAACGGCACGTACAGCGCGGTGACACTCGGCGCGAGCGGACCGTTCAGCGACCACACCACCGCCTCCTTCGACGGCAGCACCTCCTACGTCGAGGTGCCCGCCTCCTTGCTGCACGCGAAGAGCGACCGCAGCGTCGAGTTGTGGTTCAAGACCGCCGCGCAGGGCGTACTGATCGGCGACCAGTCCGTCGCCATCGCCGGCGCGACCTCCGCGTCCGGTACCTGGACGCCGGTGCTGTACGTCGGCAGCGACGGCAAGCTGCACGGCCACTTCTGGGCAGGCAGCGGCTCGGGCTCCGCGGCTTTCGGCTCCACCGGAACGGTCACCGACAACGCCTGGCACCACGTGGCGCTCACGGTGAGCGGTACCACCCAGACGATGTACCTGGACGGCATCAAGCAGGCCGACTACACCGGCGCGCCCAACGACCAGTCCAACAGCCACGTCTACATCGGGGCCGGCTTCGCCAAGAGCTGGCTGGACACCCCCGGCGAAGTCAGCCACTTCAACGGGTCCATCGCCGAGGTGGCGTTCTACGGCACCGGCCTCACCCAGGACGACGTCGACGCCCACTTCGAGGCCGCCAAGGACTCCACCGGCCTGCTGCCGGTGAAGACGGTCCAGGTCACCACCCCGACCACCGCGACCACCACCTACACCTACGACGTCCTGCACGGCGACCGCGAACTGAGCGAGACCGACGCCCTCGGCAACACCACCCGCTTCGGCTACGACACCGCGGGCTTCGAGCACACCGTCACCGACCCCAACGGGGCGATGACCACCACCGGCCACGACGTCCGCGGCAACATCGTCTCCTCGACGACCTGCCAGGACCAGGCCGCCAACAAGTGCAACACCGAGTACTACACGTACTACCCGGACGACACCACGGCCCAGCTGACCACCGCCGACCCGCGCAACGACCAGCTGCTTACCGAACGGGACGGCCGCTCCTCGTCCGCGACCGACAACACGTACCTGACGTCGTACACGTACGACTCGGCGGGCAACCAGACCGCCGTCACCGGTCCCGCCGTCCCGGGCTTCCCGAACGGCCGCACCACCAGCACCGTGTACAGCGACGGCACCAGCGCCTACCCGTCGGCCGACGGTGGCGTGGTCCCGGCCGGTCTGCCGGTGAAGACCGTCAGCCCCGGCGGCGCGGTCAACCAGGTCTCCTACTACTCCGACGGCGACGTGGCCTCCACCACGGACGCCATCGGCCTGGTCACCTCGTACACCTACGACGGCCTCGGCCGGGTCGTCAGCCAGAAGGCGGTCTCCGACAGCTACCCGGCCGGCCTGGTCACGTCGTACAAGTACGACGCCGCCGACGAGGTGACCGAGGAGGACGACCCGCAGATCACCGACCGGGTCACCGGCGCCACCCACGCCGCGGTGACCAGCACGGTCTTCGACGACGACGGCAATGTCACCTCGCAGACCGTCGCCGACGCGCGGGGCGGTGACAAGTCCCGGACCCAGTCGTGGACCTACGACGCCTACGACCACGTCCTGACCGAGTCCGACGCCAACGCGGCCGAGGGCGCGAGCAACGGCAACACCACCACGTACACCTACGACTCCTCCGGCAACCGCACGAAGGAGGTCGCGTCCAACGGCGACGAGACCCGCTACACCTACGACGCCGAGGGCAACCTGCTCACGCAGGGCCTGATGTACACGGGCGACCCGGTGAACCCGCAGACAGCGAGCCTGCTCACCGAACAGTCGCGCGCCTACGACCCCTCCGGCCGCCTCGCGTCCGTCACCGACGCCATGGGCAGCACCACGTCGTACACCTACACGGACGACGGCCTGCTCGCGACGGCGACGAAGAAGAACGCGGACGGCTCCAGCAGCTACGTCCTGGAGTCGGACTCCTACGACGCGGCCGGCAGCATGGTCTCCCAGACGACGGACAACGGCGAGACGGTCACCAACTACACGGTGGACGCGGCCTCCCGCACCACCTCCACCACGGTCGACCCGACCGGCGTGGACCGCGTCACCAGCGTCTCGTACACCCCGGACGACCAGGTCGCCACCCAGAACGACCACGACTCCACCGGCTCCGACCGCACCGTCACCAGCACCTACGACGACATGGGCAACCTCCTCAGCGAGACGCTGTACGGAGACGCCTCCGGTCACCCCGCGGGCTGGTGGAAGCTGAACCAGACCTCCGGCCGGACGGTCACGGACTCCTCCGGCACCGGCAACACCGCGACCGCGGGAAGCGGTGTGACCTGGTCGGACGACGCCGCGCAGTTCAGCGGCGACACCTCCGGCAACGGCGACCTCGTCGCCACCAACGGCCCGGTCCTGGACACCACCGCCTCCTACACCGTCTCGGCGTGGGTGAAACTGCACGACACCTCCACCTTCCGGACCTTCGTCGCGCAGGGCGGCACCAACCGGTCCTCCTTCTACCTGCAGTACGCGTCCAGCCAGGGCGTCTACCGCCTCATCTCGCCCAGCCAGGACTCCTCCGGCACCCCGTCCGCGTACTACAACGCGTACGCCGCCAGCGCCCCGGCGCTGGACACCTGGACCCAGTTGGTCGGCGTCTTCGACGCGTCGACCGGCACCATGAGCCTGTACGTCAACGGCTCCCTGGCGGGCACCGCCTCCAACACCTCACCGTGGACCGGCTCCGGTCCGCTGTCCGTCGGCGGCGCGAAGACCGCCGGCGGCGCCGTCGCCAACGTCGTCAACGGAGCGGCCAGCAACGTCCAGACCTACCAGCGCGCACTCTCCGCCGCCGAGATCTCCTCCCTCTACGGCAAGGGCCGTTCAGGCGGCACCGTCGGCTCGTCCGACGAGCAGACCACCAAGTGGACGTACGACAAGCGCGGCCTGCCGACGTCCATGACGGACGCCGACACCAACACGACCAACTACGCCTACGACGAGGCGGGCAACCTCGCGGTCACCACCGCGCCGGCCGTGCAGGCGGAGGCCGACGGCACCAATCCGGTGTCCGTGCGCCCGGTGACCACCTCCGGCTTCAACACCTTCGGCGAGGCCGTCGAGGAGCAGGACCCGGACGGCAACACCACCGACACCGCCTATGACGCGGACGGCAACAAGGTCTCCGAGACCCTGCCGTCGTACACCCCGGCGGGGGCGTCCTCGCCGAATGCGGGCACGACGGTGTGGACGTACGACAGCCAGGGCAACCAGACCTCGGTCACCACCCCGGGCGGCAAGACGACGTCGTACCTGTACGACCAGATGGGCGACCTCGCCCAGATCACCGAGCCGGACACCACCAAGACGCATGCCACCTACGACATGGCGGGCGACCAGCTGACGGCGACGGACGGCACCGGCGCCCAGACCCAGGCGACGTACGACTACCTGGGCCGCCAGCTGACCCAGACCACCCTGGAGCGCTACCCGGCGACGCGCACGCTGACGTCGCGCTCCTCCTACGCGGTCACTTCCGGTAACCCGTACGGTGCGCACCTGTCCTCCCAGACGTCGCCGGGCGGGGTGACGACGTCATACGGCTACAACCGGGCCGGTGACACCACCTCGGTCACGGACGGCGCGGGCAACACCACCCGCTACACCTACGACTTCGAGGGCAACCAGCAGAAGACGATCCTGGCCGACAACAGCTACACGCAGACGGACTACAACGCAGCCGGCAACCCTGCGCAGGTCACGCAGTACGACGCGAACGGCACCGTCCTCGCGCAGTCCTCGACGGGCTACGACGGCGTCGGCAACGTCACCTCGGTCACGGACGCGCGCCAGCACACCAGCCACTTCACCTACGACGCGGCGGGCACGGTCACCCAGGAGATCCAGCCGGTCGACGACACGACGTCGATCACGACGACGTTCGGCTACGACGCGGCCGGTAACCGTACCCGGTTCACCGACGGCCGCGGCAACTCCTGGCGCTACACGTACACGCCGTGGGGCCAGCAGGAGAAGGTGATCGAGCCGACGACGGCGCAGTACACGTCGGCGACGGACTCGACGACGACCTACGCGTACGACGGCGACGGCCAGCTGACCAACGTGACGCTGCCCGGCGGCGTGACCACGTCCCTGTCCTACGACTCCGTCGGCCAGCTCAAGTCGATGTCCGGCTCCGGCGCCGACGCGGCGACGGCCACACGCAGCTTCAGCTACGACGCCGACGGCCGCGTCCTGTCGGCGGACACGGCCGAGGCGGGCACCACGGGCGCGGCCGACCACCAGACGGCCACGCACGACGCCTTCAGCTACGACGACCGAGGCGATCTGCTGTCGACGTCCGGCTCGGCGGGCTCGTCGAGCTTCACGTACAACGACGACAGCCAGATGCTGTCCCGTACGGACGCGGCGGGCACGACGAGCTACGGCTACGACACGGCGGGTCGGCTGTCGTCGCTGAACGACGCGGCGACCGGCACACAGCTGACGTATTCGTACGACAACCTGAACGAGCTGTCGTCCATCAAGTACGGCTCGACGGGCCAGACCAGGTCCTTCGGCTACAACAGCGCGCACGAACTGACCAGCGACACCCTGGTGCAGGGCGCGTCCACGCTGGCGAGTTTCGCCTACGACTACGACAAGAACGGCAACCTGACGTCGAAGACGACGACGGGCGTGACGGGCGCGTCGGCGAACACATACGCCTACGACTACGCGAACCGCCTGACGTCGTGGAACAACGGCACCACGACCACCGCCTACGCGTACGACGCGTCGGGCAACCGGATCCGCAACGGCGCGAACGTGTACACGTACGACGCCCGTGACGAGTTGACCTCGGACGGCGTGAACTCGTACGCGTACTCGGCACGCGGCACGATGACGCAGCAGTCGTCGACATCGGGCACGGTCGCCCTGCAGGCGGACGCGTTCGGCGGCCAGGTGGTGGCAGGCTCCCAGTCGTACACCCTGGACGCGCTGGGCCGGAACATCACGGACACGGGCGGGGGTTCGTCGCGGACGTTCGCCTACTCGGGCGCGGACAACACGATCGCCTCGGACGGCGACACCACGTACACCTACGATCCCGCGGGCTCAGTGGTCGGCATCAAGCCGTCCGGCGGGACCGCGGTCCTGGCCCTGACGGACCAGCACGCGGACGTGGTCGGCACGTTCACGTCGGGCGCGACGACTCTCTCCGGCTCCCAGTCCTACGACCCGCTGGGCAAGGTGCTGTCGACGTCACTGCTCGCCGGCCACCTGGGCTTCCAGTCCGGCTGGACCGAACCGGGCACCGGCGACGTGGGCACGGCGTCGCGCTGGTACGACCCGGGAACGGGCCAGTTCCTCAACAAGGACAGCGTGTCGCTGGACGCGACGCCCAACTCGGTGTCCGCGAACCCCTTCGCCTACGTCGACGACAACCCGATGGCGGGCACGGACGAGTCCGGTCAGTGCTCGATGTGGGACTTGGTGTGCGGTGCGGAGAAGGCCGTGCACCACATCTCGCACGCCTACCACGCGGCCAAGCGGGCGGCGACGCACGTGTACCACCGGGCCAAGGCGGCGGTGCACCGGGTGGTCAAGAGGGTCAGGCACATGGTGCGCAAGGCCGTGCACCACGTGCGGGACGTGTACCGCGCCTCGGTGCGCTACACGCATCGCGTCTACCACTACGCGGTCCGGCACGTCAGACGCGCCTATCACTACGCGGTGCATGAAATGCACTCCGCTTACCACAAGGTCTCGCGTGCCGTGCACCGTGTGGTGCACGCGGCGAAGGAAGCCCTGCACCACGTCGCCCACCAGGTGCGGAAGGCGGCGCACGCGTTGGCTCATGTGGCGCGGACGGCGTATCACGCGACGGTGACGGCGGCGAAGGCGACCGAGAAGTTCGTCAAGCATCACGAAGCGGCGATCGCCTCGATCGTGGTGTCCACGGTGGTGTTCGCGGGCTGTGAGGCGGCGACGGCGGGTGTGGGCACGATCGGGTGCGCGGCATTGGCGGGTGCGGCCGGCTCTTTGACCGAGCAGGGCTTCAAGTGCGCTGACAACGGTGGCGACGACTGCAGCGTGGGCGCGTTCGCGGGTTCGGCCGTCGAGGGCATGGCCGCGGGCGTGGCCGGCGGCGCGCTGGGCGAGCTGGGCGGCCAACTGCTGGCGAAGGCGGCGCCGAAGGCGATGAGCGCGGTGGGCGGCCTGTTCGGGAAGGGAGCGGCGGAGGCCGGGGAATCCGCCGCGGCGGACGCGACGGACGAGGCGGCCACGACCGGCGAGGCGGAGGCGGCGAGCACGCGGGCGCAGTCGCATTCGGATGAGCCGGCGGCGGAGGAGTCAGGCGGTTCACGGCCGAGGTGTGAGGGCAAACCCCACAGCTTCACCGGTTCGACCCGGGTGTTGATGGCGGACGGCACGACGAAGGCCATCGACCAGGTCAAGGTCGGCGACACGATCGCGAACTCGGTGCCGGGCGTGGCGGGTACGGAGGCGCACCAGGTCACCGCGGTGATCGTCACGTACACCGACCACGACTTCGTGGACCTGACCGTCAAGCGGGCGGCGTCCGAGCCGACGGCCAAGTCCACGGTGAAGGCAGGCGCGAAGGCGCTGGCCGGAAAGATCGCCAAGAAGGCGGCGCGAAAGGCGGCGTTCGGCCTGGCGGCGTCGGCGGCGGTGCTGGGCGCGCTGTCGGCGGGCCACGGCCACGGCGCTGCCGACCAGCCGGCGACGACGGCGACGATGGCCGCGGTCAGCCAGGCGGGCACGGCCCACCACACCAAGGCTGCGGCAGCGGAGAACACCGGGAACGGGGACGCGCGTCTGACGACGACGTTCCACCACCCCTTCTACGACGAGACCCGGTCGGCCTTCGTCCAGGCCAAGGACCTCAGGACCGGCGACGTCCTCCAGACTCCGACCGGCACGGCCCAGGTCACCGGTGTGCGCCTGTACCACGCGCACACCACGACCTACGACCTCACCGTTGGCACCCTCCACACGTACTATGTGCAGGCTGGGTCGATCCCCGTCCTGGTTCACAACGACAACGCGCGCAAACCGCAAGCCTGCCAGCTTCCGCTGTTCGTACTGCGAGACGGAGAAGTCGCTTCGCCGAGCCAGATGGCTGTTAGTCGTGGCGGGCCGACGGCGAAGAAGACTGTCCCCAGTACGATTCGAGATGCGATGGTCGCCAAAGCGCAGGCAGAGGGTGAAGGTGTTCTGCAGTGCTGGCGCTGCGGAATGAAAACTACCAACCCGGACAACGTCCAGATAGGTCATGTCAATGTGCCCAGGAGTAAGGGCGGAAACCTGGAGCCGGAGAACCTGTGCATAGAGGGTGCCGCGTGCAATAGCAGCGCCCAGAACCGAGGTGCTCCCACCAAGGGGAAGTCATGTGCCGAAAGGGGAGGCTGCGGTGCCGGCTTCGGAAGATTCGACTAACTGCAGCAGCTTCACTGGGATTCGACTCAAGGTGGAGTCCCAACAGGGGGCCACTGCCGATGAAGTGGTGGCCGTCACCTCAGTGAGCGATGGTCACTACCTTGTCTGTCTGTCACCTGGATTTTTCAGGGGCATCGCCGCTGGTGATGTGATCGCGTACGACGAGTGCAATAAGAGCGCGAAGGTAGTCGAGCGGGGTGGGAACGTTGCCGTACAAGTGTTCCACGTGGGAATTCCTGGCGATATCGTCGAATCCCTCAAGAAGAACGCGATGCAGATTGGTGGACGAATCGACGGTGAGCTTGAGTCGCTCTTGGTTCTGACGTTTCCGGTCGGCGTCGGTTTTCCAGCGATCGAGTCACTTTTGGCCGCGCTTCCCACGGATGGGGTGGAGTGGGAATATGGAAACGTGTTTGACGAGCAGGGAGAGCCTCTCGCCTGGTGGGAGGACACAACCTGACTCACGAGGTATCGGAGATGACGGTGATTCAGAGCTGCTCCCTCTGGCCCCGATGCCGTTTCTCCAGGGACGCGGCCGCGGCATCGGCCACGTCCGTCCTGGGGCCCGCCACACAGGACTCCAGAAACGTATGGACTCGGTCACCGGGCCATTCTGTGGCCCCGACCGCGGCCCAGTAGCGCAACCCGTCATACGGATCCAGCGGATCGAGGAAGTCCAGGAGGCGGTCGACGCTCCCGGCGTCCAGGACCGCGTGCAATGCGGCGATGGCGCGAAGGGCACCGTCGACAAGCGATGGATCTCCACGATCTAGACACCATTCCAGCGGGGCTGCGAAACCGTCTTGAGGGCTTCGCAGCCGTACGATTGAGTCCCCCAGGGCCAGGTACAGCGCGGTGGCGTCCGTGGGTTCCTGGGCTAGTTCAGTCAGGAACCCGATGGCGGGCCGGTAGCCGCATGCCCCGAGGGCCATGATCATTTCGTACTGGGTTTCCCAGGTGCGGCGGTCGCCGATCTCGTGTTGGAGCGCGTGCAGCAGCGCCGGGCCCGCCGTCTCATTCGCCAGTTTGCCAAGTCGCTTCGCGGCCGAACGACGTTTCGCCGATGCTCTGTCGCTGAGCTGAAGGAGTGCCTTTTCCAAGGTCAGTGCCATCGTCCGTCCTCCTGAGGGTACTCGCCTGTGCGTCAAACGCTAGACGATGTGGAAAGCGGGCCACGGCGCGGTCGATCAGTCAGCGACGCGGGCTCGGTCCATTGCGCAAGGTGGCCCAGGATGCTGAGAACTGGGGCGCGCGTCTGCTGACGACGTTTCACCCCCCCTCTGCGACCAGACCCAGTCGGCCTTCGTCCAGGCCAAGGACCTCAAGGCCGGCGGCGTCCTCCAAGCCCCCACCGGCAACGCCGAGGTCACCGGTGTACGCCTGGGCCACGCGCACACCACCACCTACGACCTCACCATTGGCACCCTCCACACGTACTATGTGGAGGCTGGCGATACGCCGGTCCTGGTTCACAACAACAACGTTGAGTGTCCGCGTACGCCGGAGGAGTTGAAGCGGGACGCTGAAGCGCTCCATGACGCCGGGATCCGTAATCCTCAAAAGCCACCCACCATTGGAAACAAGAAGGCAGATCAAGGCATTACTGTGGCCACGGGTCAGCTGGGCGGACGCTCCGTCTACACTGTGAGCAACAATGCGACTACGCCTGAAATGCGAGCCTTGGCGGAGAAGCTTGGATACGAGCGTATCAATGGTGCTGAGCACATAGTGCCGGGTCTCCAGACAGATGCAGAACAAATTATGTTGAATGCAGTAGAGGACGGCACTCTGTCGGATGAAGGAATGATGGCAGCCTCGCGTCCGTTCTGTGATCCAAATAGACAGGATTGCGCAGCCCGAGTGGCAGGCTTTCCGAAAATTCAAGGTTTTGAACAAGCAAGAATCCCTCCGTGGGAGCGATAGGGAATGACCGGTTCAGGGCGGGTGCAGAATGTGTGACACCCGCCCAGAGCTGATTATTCGGTTCACGATAAGAGGTAGCGATGCTGCTCTGGGATTATGAAAGTGAAAGCTGGGGCTCGTTGATCTCCGGTATGTCCGAAGAGAAGCGAAGGGATCTGGCCCTCAGTTGCATCGAGGGCGCAGTGGAAAGCTTTCACCCCTCGTTTGAAACATCCTTCACCGCTCATACCGTAGGCCTTATTAGGATCGCCTTGCGAGACTTCAGAGTGAACTTGGGTGATCCCGGTTCCAGTGTCGCAGTTCGAGATGAAGAGGAATTCTTCGATGGCCTTCATGCGCTGGTCGACGAAGACCCGGCGCCGGGCCTTGCTGCGCTCGTAATGGCTGTGTCCGAGTACGCGGATTGCTTGAGGAATCGCCCGTTGGGCAGCCGGGAGGTCCTGGGTGTTCTGTCGTCTTGCTATGAGGCAATCCTCAACGAAGAGCGCATTCCAAGAGTTACTCCAGACGCTGAACGTGAAAATGAAAATTGCCGACGCGTGTTGGAGATGCAGCGTCGCATGGTGATCGATTTCTCCGGGCGCTGAAATCCTTCCTTTGATCTTCCGGGAATCCCTCACGGGAGACAGTGAGCCCTTTCCAACCTCACATGACAGCTTGGCAGTTGGGCTGACAGACAGATGAAGCCCCTGGTAGATGGGTTTTCGACCAAGAGAACCGTCTCCACCAGAGGCTTCGCATGCTTGTCTACCCGTCCGGCGCCGACGTGTCCAGCTCTGCCCTGCGCTTCCTCGCCGCCCGCCTGAGGGAACACCGCCGCGCTCTCGGAACCCGATGGCGGCGCCTGAACGCAGGCCGACAGGCCCTGCTCACCCTCGCCCACTTGCGCAACGGCCAGCCCTACGCCCAGCTCGCGGCCGGATTCGGGATCGGCACCACCACCGCCTACCGATACATCACCGAGGCCGTCAGCCTCCTGGCTACCCTCGGGAAAACACAAGAAGCACGGCATGAACGTGCAGGTCATAGCAGATCCGAATGGGCGTCTGATGTGGGCTTCACCAGCCTTGGTCGGCGCCGTCCACGACGTACGGGCCGCGCGCGAGCACGGCATCATCGACGCCTCGCCGAGGCCGGCATCAGATGCTGGGCCGACAAGGGCTACCAGGGCGCAGGCGGCACGGTCCGCCTCCCTTACCGGGTCTTCGAAGTTGAGCGGTGCGCTGGTTCGGCTTGCTGACACGGCGTCACGCTACGTGTTGGGTCGGGCAGCTTGCGTTCAGGCAGAGCCGTCCGGCACGAGACCGGAGCGTGACGCCACGTCAGCAGCTAGTTCTTTGATGACTACAAGTTCCACGCCCTGTGCCAGGAGCAGCGTTGCCGTCGAGTGGCGGAGGTCGTGAAACCGGACCGGCTGGAGCCGCGCCTCGCGGAGCAGCGCGTGGAAGTGCCGGGTGAGGGTTGCGGGATCGATCGGGTGCCCACCCGGCCGCGTGAAGACGTGCCCGCTGGGCTGCCAGTTCGGGCTCACGTGCTCCTTCTTTTTCGCTTGCCGGGTGCGGTGTGCGCGGAGAGAGGTGACGCAAGACGCCGGCAGGGCGATGCGCCGCTCGGAGCTGATGGCCTTGGTCGTTCAGGAACCAAGCGCTCCCAGGACACCTGACGGCGTGCAAGGAAGATCCCCGGAGAACCATGGCCCTCCGGGGATCTCTACCGGCCCGGCCTGGATGGGACCAGGGAGCCGCGAGGCACGGTCAGCGGCAGACGGCTGGGTACGAACTTTCCTGACGCTTTTCCTCGTCCTCCAGGTCGTTCACGGTGTCGAGATCGTCGTCGGCGGGTGTGGGCAGGCGTGCGCCGCGACTCAGCGCGATGCGGTGCACGTTGCCGAGCGCTTCAGTCAACTGAACTGCCAGCAGGTGAAGTTCGCCCGACGTCCACTGCCGATTGTCCAGGACCTGCTTGGCCTTATGGATGAGTTCCCCGGCCAGGCCAAGCTGGGTCGACTCCATGTTGTCGGCGAGCCGTGACAGGTATCCGGGCCCGTCGCCTGCGAGATAGCACGGCTTGCCCTCGGGCCCGGCCCACGGCAGCAGGCGCAGCTGTCCGGTCCCGCTCGTCATGCCGTGACCTCTACTCCGTCGAACAGCCGGGGACTGATGTCGATGCCGCGTACTGCCAGTTGGAGCGTGCGACGCCGAGCCTGCTGCTTCTGCGCCTCCCACCGCTCGTGGGCGACCAGGTACGGGCGGACCAGCCCGATTTCCTCGCCGTGCAGTACCCGGGCGGCCGGTACGCGAGCCGGACAGGCGGTCGACGCCTCTACAGCAAGGCCGGCGGATGAGTGATCAGGTCTGCGATGGCGGCCCGGCGCGGGCCACAGCAGCCGCAGCAGCGGCTCGAAGATGTGGGCGATACAGTGCGGCATGTCGACGCTCCTTGTCAGCGTTGGCCATGCCCCCGGACCGTTCGCGCGGTCGCGGGGGTCCTGACGAGACGTCAGCCTGCCGACCGGCGATGCACCGCAGTTGCACCGAAGGGTGCAACTCCTTCCGCCAGAAATCCGCTATATCCCGACCCACTCCGCGTACTGCGCCAACGAGCCGTTACGCGACCGCTCCCGCCGCTTCAGCGCGAGTACGGTCTCCCGCACGGTCGGGTGGTAGCGGGTCTGCTGCGGGGCGATGCGCCGGGCCTGGTGCAGGCAGTCCAGCGCCTTATCCGGGTGGCCCGCCCACGCGTGGGCCCGGCCCAGGTCCATCCAGTGGTGCCCGGCCCGGGAACGGGTCCAGCCGCGTGGAATGCGCACGTTTTCGGCGAGTTCGATCGCACGCCCGAAGTCGTCAGCCTCCGAGGCGATCGCCACGGCATGCACACCGACGTTCACCGGCCCCCAGGTGACACCGAAGTCCGGCAACTCGCCCGTTGCCTGGGCAAGGGCACGGGCCTCGGCCAGGCGGGCGTCCGCATGGTCCCGGTCCTTCATCCGGCCCGCGATAGTCGCGGCGCGCAGGTGCAGCATGCCC
Source organism: Streptomyces shenzhenensis (assembly GCF_021462265.1). GTDB lineage: Bacteria > Actinomycetota > Actinomycetes > Streptomycetales > Streptomycetaceae > Streptomyces > Streptomyces shenzhenensis. The sequence goes on from NZ_JAJONF010000003.1 coordinate 324,854, forward strand.
CGCATCGCCTCAATGCCCGCCGGGCGGCGTGACTCCTGGCCTTCGAGGTCCCGCAGAGCCCGATCAACCACCCGCAGACCCACGTCGTACCGACCCGACGACAACGTGGTCTGTGCACGCAGAAAGGCATGCATCGCGGCCAGCCCCGGCTCGTCGGCGCGCGGCGCGGTCCACACGAGCCGGTCCAACGCGATGGTGGCGAGATCGAGGAAGCCGAGCTTCCACGCCACGGTGAACACACAACGGAACGTCTCCGCCAGACATTCGTAAGCCAGCCGCTGCTCTTCCCCAGTACTGGTATGCACCGCCTGCACGGACTCGTCGATCAGCACAGGCAGGTCGCGCACCATGTCCGTGTACTGCGCCTGACGGCGCTGCTCCAGAGCCCGCTGGACATCCGCCCAGACCAACGAGGCCGGGCGCGGAGCCGTCTCCCAGTCCAGAGCGATGTCCCAGTTCTCCAGCCCCTCGCGTATCGGCTGGATCAGGGCGTCCATGCGGTCGCGCCGCAGTTCGTCGGCGTACGGCTGCCCCAGCAGGTCAGATGTGGAAACACCCAGTGCACGGGCACAGGCGGCGACAAGAGCCGGGGAAGCGGGCTTCTGTCCGCACTCGACCTTCGACAACAGCGACTTCGACAGGTGCGCCCGCATCGCCAGCCCTTGCTGCGTCAGGCCGCGCTGCTTCCGGATACGGGCGATCCGAGCGCCGGCGTGTTCCTCGATGCTCTGCGACACGGCGAACTCCGTTCTGCGGCAACACCCAGACGGTACCCCCAGCACACGGTCCCGGACCGGCCGAACAGCGATCATCTCGGCTGCCCGCAGGACCACACTCCAAGCCGAACGAGCAGCCGAGGGGCATGGCGTAGCGCCGAAGCGGTGTCGGATCCCAGTTGATGCTTGACGTTCTGGTCCCAGGTGATGTTTGACGGTGGGCCTAGCCAACATCGGAAACCTTACGGGGCTTGTTCGCTTTCACGTGCCGGACGGGAATGTCGGTGGTGCGGCGGATGACCCGGACCTGGCCGTCCAGCTCGACGGCGATCGTCGTGTCCGACACGTGCACGGTCACGGTCTGCCCCGCGTAGGGGCGGCCGAGGGACACGGTCTGCCGGCAGACCATGACCGTGCCCACCGCACTGACCCGCCGCTGCACCCGCACCGGCTCGACGCCCGGACGCGGCGGCGGTCCCGCGGGCCGCAGACCCCGCAGCCGCTGCACCTGGTCGCGGGTAAGCGGGTTGGGCCGCACCCGCAGCAACTCCCGCGAGGACGGATCGAAGAACGACAGGGTCTCGTCGTCGATCCGGATGCCCACCTGGCGGCCTCCCAGGATCTCCGCCGCCAGCACTTGATGCCCGCCCAGGCCCACCAGCCCGCTGTTGTTCACCACCCGGTCCACCTCGAACGCCGCCCCGTCCCCGGCCGGAATCGGTGCCGGTCCGGCTGCCCGTCCGCCCCGGGCGGCCAACTGCGCAAGATCGGCCACGGACAAGTGCGAGCGCACGCTCTTGATCCTCGCCCCGGCGATCAGCAGATGGATCACCGAGGTGTCGGCCCAGAACGTCACCGTCAGCCCGGCGCGGGCCGGGCCCAGCCAGAACTGCTTGCCCGCGACCTGCAGATTCCCACTCGCAGGCACCACCCGCTCGAACTCCACCGGCCCACCGGGCTCTACCGGGACCGCAGCCGCGACCAGCTCAGGCGGATCAACAGGCCCGGACGCCGCCTCGGCCGGATCCGGCTCCGCAGGAGGCCTGCGCTGCTGCGGCACCAGCGCGAGCACTGCGGGCACCCTTAGGCCCAGCACGTCCCGTTCCTGCTCAGCAACCGGGGAGAACCGATCGGCCGGGAACTGCATGTCCCAGCGCCTGATGCGGACGCGAGGAGTTGTACTCCTCCACCCACGCATCCAACGCGGCCTGAGCCTCCCCGATGCTCTCGAACGCACCGCAGTCATCCAGGAGTTCGCGCCGCAGCGTCTGATGGAACCGCTCGACCTTGCCCGTCGTGGTCGGCGACGCCGGCTGGGTGAGCCGGTGCGCGATCCCGTTCTCCCGGCAGATCCGGTCGAACAACACCTCACCACCGTGCCCGAACCGGTCCGTGAACTGCTTGCCGTTGTCGGTCAGCACCTCGTCCGGCACCCCGAACCTCTGCAAGGCCCGGGCGAACGCCGCGCAGACCGCCCGCCCGGTCGCCCGCTCGACCACCGACGCGATCACGCAGTACCGGGAATGATCGTCCACCCCGGTCACGATCTTCGCCTCGGTCAACTCGCCCGTGACCGGGTCGACCAGCATCACCCCGCCGATGATGTCCATCTGCCACAACTGCATCGGCCGGTCCCGCTGCCAGCGCTTGTAATCCGACCGCTTCCTCCGCCGCACCCCCGGCACCACCAGCCCGTGACGCACCAGGATCCGATACACCGTCATCCGCGACGGCACCGGCGCCACCGTCCCGGACCGCTCCAGCACATGAACGATCCGCCGCGGACCCCACCGGGGATGCTCACGCCGCAACTCGCACACCGCCGCCTCCACCTCGGCAGAAGCCTGATGCGGACACGACGCCGGCCTACGCGAACGATCCGCCAAACCCGCCAGACCCAAGGCCGCATACCGGGACTTCCGCCCACTCACCGTCTGCCTGGACACACCCAGCCGAGCGGCGACCTCGGTCACGGTCGCACCCGCCAGCACTGCCAGGACAGCCCGGTATCTCTGCTCGACAACCGACAACTCCACCAGCGCCAATCCCGGCCTCCCCACACGCACCGCAACGACGCGCACAGAAAAGCCGAACACGGCCACTGTCAACCATCAGCTGGGACCGAACCGTCAAGCATCTACCGGGATCGGACACAGGGCGGCTCAGGGGTGTGTGTCCAGATTTTCTCTACGAGGTTCAAGGCGGCACCCGCCCGCCGCAGCTGGCCGAACATCGCCGAGCGACCCACCGTCCGGCAAGCAGTCGAGGCCCGCGTGAGGTGCTGGCAGAGGGCCGGACCCAGGCGCGAGTGGGACTTAACTTGGGTTCCGCCGGAGCCAAGTTGTGGGCGTGGAGCCCTCGCGCGTCGCACAGCAAGTTGTCGCCCACGACCGTCCTACGGCCGGATCGCAGGCACAGGGCCGACCAGGGGGCCGACCCTTCGCGTACATCGCCAGGCTCACCGAGGGCGGTGGCCGACGTTGCCTCTGGCGGAGCGTGAAGCTCCCGGCCACTCGCCGTCAGCCGGACCGTCTTCCGTCACGCCCTCCGCGCTGCCGGACTGACCGACGCACCAGCCCCGCCGCACGCCGACCGAGGGCCGCCCCGGAAGTCGAGCGCCGAGCCGCTGAAAGCCCCCGGACCGCCCACTTGCCCGCGGCGGGGCCCTGGATCGGGCAGGCCACCGGCCCAAGGCCGCGCCAACACCCGCGCGGATCGTGGCTGCGGCAGGTGGACAGGAGGTGATGGGCGATCAGTCGGTGGCTTTGGGGTGTCCGGTGCCTGCGTAGGTGATCCAGGCGGTGCGGTTGGCGTCGTCGACCAGGTACCAGATGCGGCCGCTGCCGGTGACCTCGTACTACCAGCGCTCCAGCGTCTGTCCCTTCCAGACCGTAGCGCCGAGCTTGCCCTTGAGGCGGTGGTGGCGCTCGGGGTCGTCGGCGGCCCGTGGGGCGGATCGGATCTTGTCGAAGGCACGGCGGAGGTTGCCTGCGGCGTGGCGGGAGAGGTGGTCCCAGCCGTTGGCCGCTTCGGTGTTGGCGAAGCGCAGGTCGAATTCGTCGCCGATCGGGGGTGGGGCCGCGCGGTCACCGCGCTTGGGGCTCACTCGGCGGTCTCGCCTTCGGGTACGGGGGCAGGGCCGAGGTCGCCTTCGGGCTCGCGGGTGAGGATGGCGTGCAGGGCCGGGTCGGCGTAGATCTCGGCACTGTGCCGCCACTGGGCCAGCAGCAGCGCGATGGGAGCCAGGTTCTCCAGCGCGGCAGCCCCGCGGGCAGTGTCCACGAGTTCGCCGAGCATCGCCTCGATGTCGTCCTCCGGGAGGAAGACCGACCAGGGCAGGGCATCAGGCAGGGCCTGTCGCAGTGCGGCGGCGTTCTCGGTGCGGACCAGCCCGGCGAGCAGGCGGGCGGTGAAGTCGACCACGGTGGAGTCCTGCGCCAGTTGGTCGGCGCGAATGAGCGCCAGGTCGCCCGCATCGCGTCGGCGCAGGCGTAGTGCGCGGACCGCGTCCAGGCGCCGGGCGGTGGCAGCGGGGTGGTGGAGCAGCTCGCTGAAGGGTACGTCCTCGTAGGCCGTCGTCATGACATCCACAGTAGCTCGGATGTCCTGGCTCGGGTAGCGGGTAGCGGGTAGCGGTCCGGGCGCTGCTCTACAGGTGACCAGAAACGGGCTGCCGGCGTGTCGCCTCCGACGGGGAGCGAAGCCTGCCCCTCCGAGCGGCGAACCCCTCCCGCCCCGCCCCAGCCCGCACTGCCGAACCGGCGGACGGCCGAGCCGCCGCGGGACCCAACCCTGCCTGAGAGGTCAAGGCCCTTGACGGCAGTAGTAACGGCAACAACCACGAACAGCCCCGGCCGATCCTGCACCTCAGCGGACCGCCGAATATCGCTTGACCTGCGAAAACGCAGGTAGAGAGAGGCCGCTTAGCACACGTACTATGTGGAGGCTGGCGATACTCCGGTTCTGGTTCACAATTGCGATCCTGAAATCCAGGATCTCGGAGCAATGACCAGCGGGAGCCAGCAAAATATCTGGAGCATGAGCTCTCGAGACAAGGGCCTTGCGTTCGAAGAGGAGATGGGCTTCAACAACCTGCCTGCTGGACACAAAGCCTTCGATCACTTCGAGGCTGACACCGGCACTGCGATTAGCCTCAAAGCCATGGACACTGGTCTCAAGAGTTTCCAGAACAAGGGCATGCTGTTCCAGCGACTCAAGAGTGCGGTCGACGATGCAGCCAACTACAATGGCGATTACCGCCATCCAGGTGTTCTCGATCCGGCGAATATTGCAAATCGGGTTGTCTACACGATCGTTAGGTCTGGCACTCTTAAGGATATGCACATGGAGCAAATGTCGCGGGCGGTTGAGTATGCCCAAGGTCGTGGGGTAACCCTCCTGTTCGGGGCCACGACAGGTTAGCTAGCGCGAGGGGATTTGACATGGGTTATGAATTTCATATTACCCGGGCGGAATCCTGGACGGATAGTCAGGATTCGCCGATCTCGCGAGACGAGTGGGAATCCCTAGCTGAATCTCGCGAGGCGCTGAAGAATCAGGGCTTCGTCGAATGGAAGGACATCGGTCCTCAGCCTGTCTATGCGCTTACGGACTCATCGGCTTCATTCTCGTGGCGGCATGGTCGTGTCGATGTCACTGGGCATATGAGTGACGAGGAGTGGGAGTTGGCGGAATCGCTGGCTGCCGCCCTCGAGGCGCGGCTGGTCGGTGATGACGAGTGACGGCCCTGTAAAATCGAATAGTCGCGGAATCGTGTGAACCGTCCGTCAGATTTCCGGCGGACGTGGGCGGGATTCCCTTGCCCTGCAGAACCCCCGTCGGAGTGTTCATACGACGGGGGTTCTGGGCGTCTTGACGCTGAGGTTGAAAGGGTGGGGTGACAGAGGGCGTTGGCGGTGCTACATCCTCGTCATGAGGTACGCGGATGGCGGCGGTCTGACCGCTGCGGGGCGGGCGAAGCGTGAGGCGGTGCGCTTCGAGGCCGCGGAGATGTTCGAGCGAGGCGTGCGGCCGCCGGAGGTGGCCCGCAGGTTACGGGTGTCGCGGAAATCGGCGTACGCCTGGCACGTGACCTGGCGCGAGGGCGGCGTCGCGGCCCTGTCCTCCAAGGGGCCCGGCGGCTTCCCGTGTCAGCTCAGTGATGTACAAGCGGAACGACTGCAGGCCGAGCTGGAGGCGGGGCCGGCGGCCCACGGCTGGACGGAGGACCAGCGGTGGACCCTGGCGAGAGTCGCGGAGCTGATCCATAACCTGTTCGGCTACCGGTACACCCCGCGTGGGGTGTCGTATCTGCTGCACCGGCTGGGCTGGTCACCGCAGGTCCCCGCGCACAGGGCCGTCGAGCGCGATGAGCGGGCGGTGGCCAGGTGGCGGACGGAGCAGTGGTCACGGGTAAGAGGACGGCCCAGCTCCTGGGCGCGTGGATCCTCTTCGAGGACGCCGGGCAGGATCTGAAGCCCGGTAAGGGCCGCACCTGGTCAAGGCGGGGCAGGACGCCGCTGGTCACAGTGGTGGCGTGATTATGGCGGCGCGCAAACACGAGGCCCTGCGGGGCGTGCCGCGCGGGCGGCCGGCGAAGGGGAGCGATGCCTGGATTGCGGAGAGGTGATGATTTCGGGGACGCCCACGCAGCCTGTCCCTGAGCACGATCCGGAGCTAGGCATTCACTACTATTTCCGTTACGGTTGGCAAATGACGAACGCCGAGCGACGGGATTATGCCAAGAACCTTGGCATCAACGGTGCGAGATGCCGTACATGCCAGAGCAACCAGGGTGGTCGTTTGTCGGGAGCTCTGAAGAATCTGGCAGATGCTTTCGGACTAGGAAGATAACCATGGGAACTGCAATCGAAATGCGCCAGGCGGCTCTTGACCGCCACCTCCGGAGCATCTGGTCGGAGAACGTCCACAAAGACGCGAGCTGGGAGTCGGGGCCTATCGAACTGACGATTCCAGGACTCCGTGTCCGCTGTATTGAGCCGTCTGATGCGTCCGAGCCCTGGATCTATGTTTCTTTGGGCGCCTCGGCTGCTGGCGAGGGATTCCATGAATTTGCACTGCTTTCTCCGTTCAGCTTTCCTCGCCATGTTGAAACGGTGACCATGGTCGCGGATTGGCAGGCTGCGGGTCGGAATGCGGACGTAGGCGCCCTGCTGAACATCGGCTGGCCATGGATTCAGGGTAGCGAATCAGGTCAGCTGCTGGTTTCTGATTTTTACGCCTACCCTCCGGGATTTGGTACCTTTCGGGATGGAGGTAAGGAAATCTCAATTCTGTGGCTTGTTCCTGTTCATGCCAATGAAGCGGCCTATGTTCGTCGGCGCGGTCAGGAATCTCTCGAGGATCGATTCGAGAGGAACGACGTGAATTTGCTGGACCCGCGCCGTGGATCTGTGCTGGGTACGTTGGATATTTCATAATCGTTCATGAGCATTGAGTGGCGCCGCGGCGGGGGTAAGGGCACTTGACGCGGAGATGTTCAGGCAAGGGGTGCGGCCGCCGGAGGTGGCCCGCAGGTTACGGGTGTCGCGGAAGTCAGCGTATGCCTGGCACGCAGACTGGCGTCAGGGTGGCAGCGCTGCCCTGGAGTCCAGGGGAGCCGGTGGCTTCCCGTGCCGGCTCGACGATGCCCAGACGGAACTGGAGGCCGGACCCGCGGCCCACGGTTGGACGGAGGACCAGCGGTGGACCCTGGCGAGGGTCGCGGAGCTGGTTCATCGGCTGTTCGGGCACCGGTACACCCCGCGCGGGGTGTCATATCTGCTGCACAGGCTGGGCTGGTCACCGCAGGTTCCCGCGCCCAGAGCGGTCGAGCGGGACGAGCAGGCCGTTGAGTTGTGGCGAACGGAGCAGTGGTCACGGGTAAGAGGTCGGCCCAGCTCCTGGGCGCGTGGATAGCTTTCGAGGACGAGGCCGGACAGGACCTGAAGCCTGGGAAGGGCCGGACCTGGTCGCGGCGGGGCCGGACGCCGCTGGTCAAGGTGACAGGCAAGGGCTCAGGTCGTGTCCTGATGGCCGGGATGATCTGCCTCAGGCCGGGTCGTGCAACCAGGCTGATCTACCGAACGCAGACGTACCGGGGCTGAACCGGCGAGAAGAAGGGTTTCCGGGCACGTGAGTTCGGACCTGCTGACCTCCGCCCGTCGGCAACTCGGCGGTGCCCCGCTGATCGTGGTGTGGGACAACGCCAGCACTCATCACGCCAAGGCCCTGCGAGAGTTCTGCGACCGCAACAGCGACCGGCTGACCATCGTCAAGCTCCCGCCCTACGCGCCCGACCTCAACCCCGTCGAAGGCGTATGGGCCCACGATCGAAGAACTCACCCCGCTCGTGAAGAACCGCCTACACAACATCCAACGCCGCCCCGAAGTCCCGACGGCTTCATCGCCGAGACCGGACTGCAACTGGAACCCCCCGTAACCCGTCACCCCACCCTTTCAACCTCAGCGTCACTACTGACGTCAGCGGTCTACACCGCCTGGGGAATTCCAGGAATTCCGAATGCGCGTCAAGCGGCTTTGTCGTGCGGGGTGAGGCTGATGCACAGGTCGGCTCCGAGAGCCTGAGCCAGGCGGCGCAGGAGGGGAAGCGTGGGCACGGTCCCGCCGCCTTCGAAGCGGGAGATCTGCGGCTGCTTCATCCCACACCGCTCGGCCAACTCGGCCTGGGACAGCCCGAGCTCGATGCGCCGGTCGTGGACGAGTTGCCCGAGCTCACGGGCGAGCGCGGAAGGCGGGTCCTGCATGGTTCCTCCCCGCCTCAGGCCGCTGGGGCGACGATGGTGACAGTGGGCTCGTCTCCGCCGGCGAGGTGCACGTCCACCGTGAGGTCCAATGCGCGGGCCAGGCGCATGATGACCGCGATAGGCGGCAGCTCGGTGGCCGTCTCGATGCCTTCGATGTCATCGACGTCGACGTGCATGCGCTCGGCGAGATCGGCCTCGCTCAGACCCAGCTGCTTACGCCGGTCGTAGACGGCCTTGCCCAACGTCATGGCGAGACCGGCCTCTTCGTAGACCCGGTCGTACTCGGGGTCAGCCTCCAGGTGCTCGCCCAGCAGCCGGCGGTGGCGACGGGTCCTCCATTCGCTGTGGTTCATCGGTTCTCCTTGAGGTCGCGGCTGTAGAGGTCGTGCTCGGCGGCGGCTTCATGCTCTGCCTCGCACAATCGCTGTGCGGCGTGGGCGCGGTCCACTTCGGCCTGCTCGCGCATCTTGGTCTTGCGGAACACGGTGAGCAGCACGACACGTCGGCCGGGCGCCAGCCAGTAGGTGATCCGTTGATGGGCATCGCCCAGGCGGAAGCGCAGCTCGCGGAGCTTGCCGCCCAGGTGGCGGGAGTGCGGTTCGTCGAGCGTGGTGGGCTGCTCGGCGAGCAGGTCGGCGACGCGTTCGGCCTGCTTGTAGTGATGGGCGGGAATGTTCTCCAGCCACAGCCGCACCTCCGGCTCGAGCTCGATCGAGTACCGCCCACTGTCCATAGCGCCGATGATATATGGCACGGGGTGCGAGAGCGCGAATACGTAGTTCAGGTCGTGTGCCGTCGCCGCGACCGCAGCCACTCCAGATTCGCACACCCCCGTACTCCCCCCTTTTCCTGATGCCACGGCGCCGCCCACGAACCTGCCCCCGGAACGGAAGGCGAACCGACTCATGCACGATGACGAACTGCTCACCGTGCCGGACGTCATGGCGCGACTCAAGCTCGGTCGTTCCACCGTCTACGACCTCATCCGCTCCCACCGACCCTTCCCTCACCATCGGCCGTGCCCGCCGCATCCCCGCCTCCGCCCTCGACACGTACATCCGCCATCACCTGGAAGAAGCCGCCTGATGCCCGCACCGCGCAAGAAAACTCGCGCCAACGGCGAAGGCACCATCTACCAGCGCAAAGATGGCCGCTGGGAAGCCGCCGGATACATGCTGACCACCGACGGCACACGCAAGCGCGTCCGCGTGTACGGCTCGACTCATCGAGAGGCTGCCGACAAGCTCACCGAGAAAATGGGCGCCAGCAACAGCGGCCACCCAGTCGCCACCGCTAGCGGCACACTCGGTGACTACCTCGCCTTCTGGCTCAACAATGTGGCCGTACACCGGGTCCGCGCGAACACCCACGAGCGCTACCGCACCTGCGTGCGCCTGTACCTCGTGCTGGCTCAACTGACGGCCAGGGACATACGTACCTTCCTCGATCGGCTCCGCACCACCTGCCAGTGCTGCGCCCGCAACCTCGACGCCGCACCACGCCGCTGCTGCGCCATCGGCAACTGCTGCGACAGACGCTTGTCCCCGCTCACCGTCGCCTACGTGCACTCCGTCCTCAAGTCCGCACTCGAACACGCCGTCCGGGAGGAAGAGCTGCCGCGCAACGTCGCCCGGAACGTCAAACTCAGCCCGCCCCGCCACCGGCGCTTCGAACCGCTCACCGCCGACGAAGCACGCCGCTTCCTCAAAGTGGCCCGGCAAGACAAACTCCGGGCTCTGTGGGAACTGGCCCTGAGAGCCGGACTGCGACGCGGTGAACTGCTCGGCCTCACCTGGGCCGACCTCGACCCGGCCGCCGGCACCCTCAACATCCGCCGCAGCCTCCAGCACAACCCCGCCGGAGGACTCACCCTCTTCCCCACCAAAACCCGCGCCGCCGAACGACGCATCGCCCTGCCCGTGGCCTGTCTGGCTGCTCTCGAACAACACCGCGAGGAGCAGGAGCGTCAACGCACCGCCGCAGGGGCCCAGTGGCGGGACAGCGGCCTGATCTTCACCACCCGTGTCGGCACGCCCCTCGATCCCACCGACGTTGCGGGGCGATGTACCGGGCTACTCGACCAGGCAGGCATCCGACGAGTCCGCTTCCACGATCTCCGCCACACCTGCGCCACTCTGCTCCTGGAACAGGGTGTCCAACTCGTCACCATCAAGGAACTGCTCGGCCACGCCAACATCGGCATCACCGCCCAGGTCTACGCTCACGTCCGCCCGCGCCTCCAACACGACGCCATCAACCAACTCACCGACGTCCTCCAGGAGGAGGACGATCCCGAAGGCCCACCGATGCGCGCAGCCGTCCCCCACTGACCGCCCCGCGCGGAAACGCCGGAGCCCCCCGCCCTGAACCATCGGTGGGGGCTCCGGCGTCCGCTGGCGTTGCCGTCAGCGTTGCCGTCAAGACGCCCAGAGTCACGTCACGTGCACAGCTCTACGAAGCGTTTTCGCCGTTTTCATGACTCGCTGAGGTTGTCAGCCCATCGCCTCAGATGCCTGGCGATCGACGGCTCGCCCGTCGAAATCTCAGTTCACGGCGATCCAGTGAGATCCTAGGGATGGACCAGCCACTTGACCGTAGAAACGGCATCCAGGTGACCAAGAGCCTCCGAGCTCATTGCAGAGACACTGACGGCAGAGAAGCCCTCCCTATTACGCCAGGGCGCCCTGAAGTCCATTGCCGGCCCCACGTCGGCGATCAAAGTTTCGTTAACGAATGTCCGATGGCCAGACCGAGGCCATCTCCAGCCACCGAATGAAACTTCATTCATTCCGGTCAGCACTGCGGGCAGGGCAGCATTGGGCACCTGGGGGCACTGACGAGCATATGTGGCCGAGGAAGCTGCCACTGTCACCGCCAGGTGAATGAAGAACTCTGGGAGACGCTCAGGAACCAGCTTCCATTCACCACGCAATTCGGCTTCGTAAACAGATGAAGAATCGCTGGCATCGAAAGCCCAGAACCAATCCCCGGTCGGGTCGGACGCGAACACGGCCTTGTCGTGCTCCACCCGGATTCCCTGGGGATCATAGACCCGGACACTGGATGACCGAAGTTGATTCCAGCGGCTGACGAGGCCGTACCACTCCCGTAGTGGAGCAGGCAGCCATGTATCGGAGTCCTGTCTCTGTTCCGCCGAACTAGGACTGCCGTACCAGTTGGCCAGGAAGTCTGAGATGTTAATGTCTGCCGGATTGATCACCACCTCATGATAACGGGCGCAGCGCCTGCGCGACGACCCGTGAATCATCACGCAGGCGCTAAATGTCAACCGAAGATTTCAACCACCGTGGCTAATCCGCCGCCCCTACGAAGACCCGGTTTTCGATGCGTCCGACTGAATTTCGCCAGATGACCATCAGCTTGGACCCTTCTGGGAGCATCGACCGCATGTTGGAAAGACAGCCATCCACCCCAGGGCACGGCCCGTAGGCAGCCCCCTCGGCCTTGTGCAGGTACAGATACCCTTCCTTGGCTCCGGTCTTGCGCATCAGTGCCGCGGTCTGGTTCTCCAGATGGTGGAAATTCTTGTCCGTCGTCCCCGGCGGCGCCTCCCAATCGGGCCTGAGGTTGCGACCGTCTCCGCCCGAGGAAAGGTTGGACGAAACACCGTTGTCCAACTCTGTGTACCCGGACATACCTCCGGGCTCCCTAAATCGAGACTGCGCGTCCCTGGCCTTCCTCAGACCTGCTTCCAGGCCCTCCGGGCACGGAAGAGAAATGTTGTGAACGAGAAGCGGCGTGTCCCCGGCCTCCACATAGTACGTGTGGAGGGTGCCAATGGTGAGGTCGTAGGTGGTGGTGTGCGCGTGGTACAGGCGTACGCCCGTGACTTCGGCCGTGCCGGTCGGGGTCTGGAGGACGTCGCCGGTCTTGAGGTCCTTGGCCTGTAGGAAGGGCGACCGGGCCTCGTCGTAGAAGGGGTGGTGGAACGTCGTCGTCAGACGTGCGCTCCGGTTACCGGTGTTTTCCGGCTACCTTGGCGTGATGGGCCATGCCCGCGTCGCTGACCGCCGTCACTGTCGTCACTGGACGACAGCGCAGTGGACATGGCTCGCCGTCAGCGTGCTGGGCACCGCAGCCAGTTCAAACGCGGCCTTGCGCGCCGCCTTCTTGACGGTGCTCCCGGCCACCGCCTTCGCGCCCGCCTGCAGCGTCGACTTGGCCGTCGCCCCGGACGCCGTCTGCCTGATGGTCAGGTCCACGAAGTCGTGGTCGTTGTAGGTGACGATCGCCGCGGTGACCTGGTGCGCCTCCGTACCCGCCACGCCCGGCACCGAGTTCGCGAACGTGTCGCCGGCCTTCACCTGCTCTTCAGCGCCACCGCCGTGGCCATCAGCCGCGCGGAAAAAGGACGTCCGCCCGTTCCTGGAAGCCCACGGTGTCTGTCTTCCCGCCTCGACCAGCCCGTTCCGCAGGCCAGACGACGTCTTCAGGCTCCTCGACCCCGACGAAACCAAGATCAAATCAAGATCAAACCAAGGTGTCGATTCCGGCAAGCCCTTGGACGGGCGTGAGACGCGCTAACGCAAGTACGGATTCCCCGACATCGGCGGCGGTGCCATCACGCCGTACTCCTGCCCCTGCGGCTTCGGCACTCGCCTGTCGAACAGGGCGAACAGGAGCAGGCCCGTCGCCATCAGCAGCGTCAGGACGAAGATCACGCCCAGCACCGGATCGCCGTCGTCGGTGTGGACGAGGGTCGACCACGCCAGGATCACCGTCTCGTAGAGTGCGAACGAGGCGAAGGCGCCCCAGTCAGAGCCTCGACCGCGCCGGATCGCCACGTACAGGAACGGCACCCAGACCAGAAAGCCCAAGGATCCCCACGCCAGAGTCACCCAGAGTATTCGCTGGAGCCAACCGGCCTCAAGACGCCTTTCCATCCCGCCCCCTCCCCGGCCTCCGCAGCGGAGACGGAGGGTGTGGCGCAAGGTTAGAGCAATGCCCCGGTGCTGTCAGACGGTGTGGGGCGGCGATCGGCGTGGTGCCGCTGTCCCGGCTCTGGCCGGTGGTCGGTCGGAACGTTGCGCCGCTCCCTGAAGGTTTGCTGTGCCTTGGCTCAATCTTGTGATGGCTTGGGGTCAAAGTTTTCCGATCTTGGTGGTGACATCGGTTATTGTGCGATGCCCCTGTGGCGCCGGTGACGTGTCATCGTCAATCCGTAGTGCGCTCTCGGGGATTCAGAGGTTTCCAGCGGGCGTACGCCGTCGTCAGACGCCGCCGTACGTCGTCGCCAGACGCGTACGGAAAGACGTACGCATGAAGGGGTGGGGGATGGCCGAGCACCGGCAGTCCAGGAAGCTCAGGTACATCGCGTGGGGGGCGGCCGGCGCCGCCGTCGTCGCGGGAGCCGGGATCGCGGCGCAGGCTTCCATGGCGGCCACCACCTGGCCCGCTCAGAAGACCTACACGGGCCACGCCTTCGACACCTGTGCCGCGCCCTCGCTGAACGCGATGAAGGCTTGGAAGGGCGGCCTCTACGGCGCCGCCGCCGTCTACGTCGGCGGCAAGAACCGCGGCTGCAGCCAGCCCAACCTCACCGCCTCCTGGGTCAAGTCGGTCAACTCCCTCGGCTGGAAGCTCATCCCGCTCTACGTCGGCGCCCAGCCGCCCTGCCAGAGCGGCTCCAACCCCGAGAAGCTCACCGCCTCCACCGCCGCCTCCCTCGGCGTGAGCGATGCCAACGACGCGGTGGCCAAGGCGTCGGCGCTCGGCATGAAGGCCGGCAGCCCGATCTACCTCGACATGGAGTCGTACGACACCACGAACACGGCGTGCAACGACGCCGTGCTGACGTATGTGCGTTCCTTCTCCAAGACGCTGCGTGCCAAGGTCTACCGCGGCGGCTACTACGGCTTCACCAGCTCCAGCGCCAAGGCCATCGCCACCGCGACCAACAAGACGGACCTGCCGGGCAACCTCTGGTACGCGCTGTGGGACAAGAAGTACACGACCACCTCGGACTGGCCGTGGGGGTCCACCCAGTACACCAACCACAGCCGTGCGCACCAGTACATCGTCAACAGCAAGGAGACGCGGAACGGTTACACGATCACCGTGGACCGCGACGCGTGGGACGCGCCGGTCGCCATCATCGGCTGAATTCGTGTGACGCCTGTGTGCCCCGCGCGGCAGACGAGCGGGGCGCTGGGACGGCAGGACGGAGAAGGGGCGGGAGATGAAGGTGGTCGCCATGGCGGCGGTCCGGGGGATCGCAGGGCGCGTCGGGTTCGCCGCGTTGCCCGTGCTCACCCTCGGACTGCTGTGCAACGTACCGTCCCTGGTTCTCGCCCTGCGTCGGCGTACCCGTGCCGACTGGTGGGCCTTCGCCGGGTTCAGCGCGGTCCTGGCGGCGTGGGTCACCGATGTCGGGCTGACTCCGGACGACACCCACGGCCTGCTGTTCATGGCCGATCTGCTGCTGATCCTGCTGTCCATGGCGGGCGCCTCCTTGCACGCGTGGATGATGTGGCCCCGGCTTGCGGCAGGGCGGCGCTGACGGCGCTGGTAGCGCTGGTGGCGACGCGGACAGAAGCAGGGCAAGGCGCAGAGCTCGAAAGCAGGCATGCAGGCAAGTGGCCAAACAGGTGAGACAGGTGTCGCAGGCGCGCGCCGCCCGACCGGAGCGGACCGGACGGTTCGCCGTCTTGGGGCGTGCCACCGTCACATGGTTGCGCTCGCTCCGCGGGCGCACCGTCGCGCTGGCGGCGGGCGGGGTCGCGGTCGCCGCCGCTGTGGCCGTCACCGTCGGATTCCTTCCCTCCCAGAACGGCGGCCGCCCCCCGATCCCCGACACTCGGGCGCGTCACTACGTTGACGTCGACGCCTGTCTGCTCACCGGCGAGAGGGGGATCAGCGGGGGGACCGCCGCCGCGGTCTGGCAGGGCATGCAGGAAGCCTCTGTGAAGACTCACGCGCGCGTGAGCTACGAGCAGGTGACCGGTGAGCAGAGCACCGGCAACGCGCGCCCCTTCCTCAACAGCCTGTTCCAGCGCTCCTGCGATGTCGTCCTCGCCGTGGGGCGGCCCGAGGTCGCGGTCGCGGCACAGGCCGCGCCCACGCACCGGAAGGTGGGCTTCGTGCTGGTGGGCGGCGGCAGCGCGGCCGTCTCCAACGTGACCACTGTCTCCGCCGGTGACGGAGTGCGGGCCGAGGTCGCCGGCGCCGTCGAGCGGGCGGTGGCCGGACGGGACTGAGCGCCGTTCCCTCAGGGAGACACGGCGCGACCCGCAAACCCTTCCGGTGGGTGGTGCGGCGGTGCCGGATACGGGTGTGAATCGTTGGTCGAATGGGTTGGCCAGAGCCTGCCCACTGCCTACCATCGATCACCGCAAGACCTTGTGCTCCGCCGCACAATCTCCTCGGGAGGCACCCTTGCACCGCCGCCGTCGCACCGCGCTCGTCCTCTCCGCCGCGATCGCCGCCGCGGCTCCCTTGCTGACCGCCTGCGGAAGCGACGCCCACCCGGGTGCGGCGGCCGTCGTGGGCGGCCAGCGGATCACCGTCTCGCAGCTGGAGAACCGCGTGAACGAGGTGCGCCGGGCCCAGCGCGCCGCGGTGCCGGACCAGACTCAGTACCAGCAGGTCCTCGCCTCCACCAGCAGCCTCACCCGGGACACCCTGTACAACATGGTCCTCGACCGGGTGCTGCACCGGGCCGCCCAGGACGCGGGCGTCGGCGTCACCCGCAAGGAGGTCGAGGAGATGCGCTCCGGCCTCGAACAGCAGGCCGGCGGCTCCGCGGCGCTGCAGACCGCCTGGCTGCAGAAGTACGGCATCGCCCCCGAGCGCCTGGACGACAACCTCCGCTTCCAGGTGGAGGCCAAGAAGCTCGCCCAGGCCCTCGGCACCGACACCTCGCAGCCGGTCTTCTGGAAGGCCCTGGCCACCGCGTCCAAGGAACTCCACGTCGACCTCAACCCGCGCTACGGCGCCTGGGACGTCCAGAAGAGCAGCCGGGTGGACGCCAAGACGCCGTGGGTACGGGAGGTCACGTCGGCCGGGACGCAGGTGTCGGCGTAGGACGGGCCGCGGGCCGCGCGGGGCAGGCCGCTGGGGCGGGCCGACGGGGCGGGCCGACGGGGCGAGTCCCGGCCGCACCTCCGCGGTGGTCATACGATCACTTGATCGTCCCCGCCCTGTGGACAAACCGCGAGGCCGGCAGCGGTGGTGCGTTACGTTCGGAGCGTGAACACCACCAGGCCCGAACCCACCACCCCGGAACCCTCTCCGGCCGCCCAGCCCGGCCAGACCTCCCAGCACGGCCAGATCCCCCAGACCAGCCAGACCGACCCGTCCGACCGGTCCGACGCCGGCCGGGTCGTCCTGCTCACCACCAGCCACCGGGTCGCCCCCGGCCTGCTGTCCTGGCCCGCCTGGCAGGCACTGCGCGTGGCGGACCGCGTGCTGTGCGCGGACGGCGCGCATCCGCAGCTGCCGTATCTGCGGGAGGCCGGGACGGCCGTGGACGAGGCGGCCCCCACCGCGGAGGAACTGGTCGACGCCTGCGCCGGCGGCCGGACGGTGGTGGTCGTGGCGACGGGCGAGGGTGAGCCCGCCCTCACGGACGGCCTGGCCCGCCTCGCCGGCTCCGGCCGCGTGCGGATGCCCGAGCTGGAGCTGCTCCCCGCCTCCTACGACCTGCCCGGCGCCCGCCTCCTCGACCTCGTCCAGGTCATGGACCGGATCCGCGCCGAGTGCCCCTGGTCCTCCCTGAAGACCCACGAGGGCCTGGCCAAGTACGCCATCGAGGAGGCTTACGAACTCGTCGAGGCGATCGAGGCCGGCGACCGCGACGAACTGCGCGAGGAACTGGGCGACGTGCTCCTCCAGGTCGTCTTCCACGCACGGATCGCGGAGGAGGACCCGGACGCCCCCTTCTCGATCGACGACGTGGCGGGAGGCATCGTCGCCAAGCTCGTCCACCGCCACCCGCACGTCTTCGGCGACGAGACCGCCTCGACCCCGGAGGAGGTCAAGGAACACTGGCTGCGGACCAAGGCGATGGAGAAGCAGCGCGAGTCGGTGACGGACGGGGTGCCCCTCGCGCAGCCGGGTCTCGCCCTGGCGGCGAAGCTGGCCTCACGGGTGCGCACGGCGGGGCTGGACGTACCGCTGCCCCAGGCGGGGGGCATCGGCTACCAACTGCTCGCGCTGGCGGTCCACGCGGAGGCGGAGGGCGTCGACCCCGAGGCGGCACTGCGGGCGGCGGCCCGGGCGTACCGGGACGCGATCAGGAGAACGGAAGAATGACTCTGATCAGGGGGCGGTGAACTGCACGGGCAGTTCCCGCAGCCCGCGCATGATGAGCCCACCCCGCCAGCGCAGGTCGGCGGGATCTGCTGCAAGCCGGAGGTCGGGGAGGCGGAGCAGCAGCGTCCTGAGGGCGGTACGGCCTTCGAGGCGGGCCAAGGGTGCGCCGAGGCAGTAGTGGATGCCGTGGCCGTATCCGAGGTGCTGGTTGTCTATGCGGGCGAGGTCGAGTGTGTCGGGCTCCGAGAATCGCGCGGGGTCGCGGTCCGCGGCAGCGAGGACGACCAGTACCGGGTCCCCGGTGTTAATAGGCTGCCCGCCGATGGAGAGGGTTTCGGTGGCGAAGCGCCAGGTGGCCAGCTCCACCGGTCCGTCGTAGCGGAGCAGCTCTTCCACTCCGGTGTCGAGCAGTGCGGTGTCCCCGCGCTCGATCGACTGCTGGAGCCGGTCCCTCTGCGTGGGATTGCGTAGAAGCGCGTGTACGCCGTTGCCGATGAGATTGATGGTGGTCTCGAAGCCTGCGAAAAGAAGTACGAAGCACATAGCGGCGGCTTCGTTCTCGGTGAGGTGTTCGCCCTGGTCGGAGGCGCGGATGAGTCCTGAGATCAGATCCTCGCCGAGGAGGCCGCGTTTACGGTGGATGAGGTCGGCGAGGTAGGCGCGGATCTTCTTGACGGAACGGGCCACGCCGCCGCGCGGGCCCCCGCCATGCCGGATCATCATCCCTGCCCATTCGCGTAGCTTGTCCTGATCCTCGCGTGGGACGCCGAGCAGGTCGCAGATCGCATAGATCGGAAGAGGGAAGGCGAAGTCGTGGATGAGGTCGGCCTTGCCCTGTGGTGCGAATCGGTCGATGAGGTCATCGGTCAACTCCTGCACACGCGGACCGAATTGCGCCACGCGGCGGGGAGTGAAGGCCTGGGAGACGAGGCGGCGCAGCCGGGTGTGGTCCGGCGGGTCGATATTGAGTAGGTGCGTCATGAGATTGGCGCTTCGCTCACCAGGGATGCCGGTCCTGCTCTTGCTGTGCGCCCCCTCGGCGTGATGGTCGGGATTCTTCGAAAGCCGTCCGTCGGCGAGAGCCTGGCGTGCGTCGTCGTAGCGGGTCACCAGCCAGGCCTCCACTCCGCTGGGAAGCTTCGTCCAGCGGACCGGGGAGTGCTCGCGCAGCCAGGCGTAGGTCGGGTACGGATCGGCGGCGAACCCCCAGGTGAAGAGCTCGGGGGCGGTGTTCGGGACGTTCACAGGGAAAACCGTAGCGGGAGTCGGCCGGTGGCGGCCTTGGCACAGAGACGCCGATCCTGTCTCCGGTATATGGAGAAATATGCACTTACGGGGGAGTTTCATCTGTTTTTCGATGCCGCGTCTTGAGACACGCTAATTTCCCGAAAACGCAAGAGGTCCCAGAGCCGGCCAGGGCTCCGGGACCTTGCCAGCCGTGAAGGGGCTGACGTGGTAGACGCTACAGCTGTGTCCACGCCCGCGGTCAACCGTGGTCCGGAACCGGTTCGTACTGTTCGAGCAGCTTTGATGCTGCGGGTCTCGACGCGGGAGCAGGCGCAGGGCTACGGGCTCGACCTCCAGGAGCGCGCGGGGCGTGTCTATGTCAGTGGTCGACCTGGGTGGGTCCTCTCCCCCGAAATGATCTTCAAGGACGTGGGAGTTTCGGGAGCGGTCATCGAGCGCCCTGCCATGCTGCGGCTGGAAGAGGCCGCTCGGCAGGGCCTCATCGATGTGATCGTGGTCCACAAGTTCGACCGCATCGGACGTACTGGCACCGCGTTCTGGACGTGGATCTGGGCCATGGAAGACCTCGGTGTCGGCTTCGCCTCGGTCACCCAGGACATCGATACCACTACGGATCTCGGCCGACGGCAATTGAAGTTTCACGCCCTGATGGCCGAAGCCGAACGGAATCTGATCCGCGAACGCACTCAGAGCGGGCGTCAGCGAGCGGCTCTTGAAGGGGGTTGGGTAGGGGGCCCGCCCCCGTGGGGGTACGCCATCGAGAAGACCGGCAGGCGTGGGTCCAGGCTTGTCGTCGCCGAGGCCGAGGCTCGCGTCGTCCTCAAGGCGGTGAGTCTCATCGTGGACGAGAAGAAAAGCGTGTCCGAGACGGCCCGGGAACTCACCGCGCACGGCTATCTCCCGCGCAGCGGTCGGCCGTGGACTGCTTCCAATGTTCACCGGCGCCTCACGAGCTCCGCGCTTCTCGAAGGGAAGGTCGTCTTTCGCGACCCGGCCAGGAAAGGCGGGAAAGCCACCAGGCTGGATGACGAGGGTGCCCCGCTGCGCGGGTGCAGCGTAACCATCCCGGTACCCCGCATCCTTTCCGAAGAGAGGGCGACAGCGCTCGCGAAGGCAATCAAGGAGACGGGGCACTCCTCACGTGCGGCCGCTGAGCACTACCCACTGACCGGCCGGATCCTCGGCAGGTGCGGACATGGCTACGTCGGCAACTACCACAACTCTCAGGGGGCTCGGTACTACCGGTGTGGGGGCGGGAACAACGGCAAGGAGACGAATTGCGCCGACCCCTGTCTGACCGCAGGCGACGTCGAGGCGGCCGTCTGGAACGAAGTCATCGGGTTTCTCTCCGACCCCGAGTGGTCGGGCGGGTTGCCCGAGAACAAACCAAACGTCTACCCCGGAGACATGCGTAAGCAACGTGAACGAGTGACCGCCTTCGAGAACCGGCTCAGGGAGAAGGAAGCGGTTGCTGCCCGCGCCGCGGACGAGCTGGCAGGTATCCGCGACCTTGACCGGACGGTGAGGGAAGCGGCCCTGCGGCAGCTCGCGGAGGACGTGCGGGATGCCGCGGCGCAGCTCGCCAGGGGGAGGGAGGTTCTTGCGGAGCAAGAGAAGGCCGACCGGGCGGCTGTCACCGTCTCGGATCTCGTTCTGATGGCCAGGTCCGGGCAGTTGCAGGGCTTGGCGGCGGACCGGATGAGTGAAGTGATCGACCTTCTGGACATCAGGGTGAGGCCGCTGGGCGAGGTGCGGAAGCGATCCGGAGTCGCATGCAAGGTGACCGAGTGGCATGTGCGGACCGAGACGCCAGTTCCGGCGGAAGTGACCGAGTCGGTGTGGCCTGCCGTGGAGGAATTGATGGCCACTCACTTTCGATGCCGCCAGTTCGCGCGTGGGGCGGTGGACGTCCGGACTCAGGTGAACGGGATCCTCCACAGGCTGCGAACCGGGTGCCTGTGGCGAGAACTGCCCACGCGGTACGGGCCGTGGACACTCGCCAAGGACAGGCAGAACACATGGTTCAAGAAGGGCTTCTGGCCAGTCCTCGTGCACCATCTGAACCTCCTGGGGGACAGCGCGCCGGTTCAACGCGAGCCGCTCGTTCCGCCCTTCGAGGTCATCGTGGGCATCACTGGAAGGCCGAGCAGAACATGAGAATCCCTCAACTCTGTGATCTTCACGTGATCTGCGCGGCATTAACTTGTGATGAGTGATCGTCTGCCGATACGTTCACCGCATCAGCGTGGCGCCCTGGGGGACCCGCCGCGCCGGTCACCACTGTCGCTCGAAAGGTTTCCGCATGCTCTCCGGGAACGGTCGTCACCGTCGCCCCCGTCAGGCTCCGGCCCTCCTCGTCGCGGCCGGGGTGACCGGCTCCGCCATCGCCATCCCGCTCCTCGGTGCGGTGAGCGCCCACGCGGCGGACGGCTCCACCTGGGACCAGGTGGCCGAGTGCGAGAGCGGCGGTTCCTGGAGCGCCGACAGCGGCAACGGCTACTACGGCGGCCTCCAGATGTCCCTGGACGACTGGGCGAAGTACGGGGGCACGGAGTACGCCGCGACGCCGGACCAGGCGAGCCGTTCGCAGCAGATCGCGGTCGCCGAGAAGATACTCGCCGACCAGGGCACCAAGCCCTGGCGGACCTGCGCCCTGCTCGCCGGGCTCTCCTCCGACGACGCCTCGGTGAACGTCGACACGGGACTCGGCGGATCGAATGGTTCGTCCGGTTCGTCTGGTTCCTCCGACTCGTCGGACTCGTCCTCCGGGCTGTCGGATTCGTCGTCCTCAGCGTCCTCGTCGTCTTCGTCGTCCCCTTCCGGTTCCGGTTCCGGCTCCTCCTCGGGCGCCGCGGACTCGGGCGGCGGATCCGCCACTCCCTCTCCGAGCGCGAGCACGGGTGGTGGCTCCAAGGCGGACACCCCCAGCAAATCCACCAAGAAGGGCAAGTCGGAATCTTCTGACTCCGACTCCGGATCCGGCGCCTCGAAGGCGAGCGGGAATCCCGTCATTCCCGAGGCTGACGACTCGGACAATTCGTGGCAGACCGGAGGCTCTTGGAGTCTGGTCGACACGGGGGCCGCCAGTGGCGGCGGCAAGCACCGCGGCGGCTCGGCGGACGAAAACGTGACAAAAAGTCAGAGTGCCACCTCCTCCGGTCGTCACGCCTCCCGCGACGGCGGCACCTACACCGTCCGCGAGGGGGACACCCTCGCCTCCATCGCCGACTCCCTTGACCTCGACGGCGGGTGGCGCGCGCTCTATGCCGTGAACAAGGCCGACATCGGTGCCGACCCGAACGCCGTCACCCCCGGTCAGACCCTGAAAATCGGCAGCGAACCGGACGGGAAGTAGCGGGAGTTGACGCCCAGCTTCGGGGCTAATGTCCGGTTTGGTGAAAGTGTGGGATGAGTCTCAGAAGCCCTGATCATCTTTGGAATTCGCCGGATGCCCTGTTTACGGTCAAGGCCGCTCGTCACCACGAGCCCCGGCTGTCGCAACGCCGAGTCCTGCCAGCGGCCGTCCGGGAACAGTCGTCGCGTCAAGCGCCGTAGGCAGGAGCGGGGGACCCAAGGTAAGTGCCGGGACCGGTAGCCGAGGCTGCCGATCCGGCTGGGGGTGAAGCCGCGCACCGACACACGGGTGTGCGGCCGGGCGACTCAACCGGCCCGAACCCGACAGCTCACCTCGCAGGCGTCGGTGAGGGGATCGTTCCATGCTGTTCTCCGGCAAGGGCAAGCACCGTCGTCCGTCCAAGTCCGTCCGCGCCATCGCTGTCGCCGGTGTCACCGGCGTCGCCGTGGCCGCGCCGCTGATGGCGGCCGGCGGCGCCTCCGCCGCCACCGCCTCCCAGTGGGACGCCGTCGCGCAGTGCGAGTCGGGCGGCAACTGGGCCATCAACACCGGCAACGGCTACTACGGCGGTCTGCAGTTCTCCGCCTCCACCTGGGCCGCGTACGGCGGCACGCAGTACGCCGCGCAGGCCAACCGGGCCACCAAGGCGCAGCAGATCCAGATCGCCGAGAAGGTCCTCGCCGCCCAGGGCAAGGGTGCCTGGCCGGTCTGCGGCACGGGCCTGTCCGGCGCCGCCTACACCGGCGGCTCCGCCGGCTCGTCGAGCGGCGGCACCAGCACCCGCTCGACCGGCTCCCAGGCCGCCTCCCGCTCCGCCGAGCGCCCGGCCGCCAAGAAGACCGTCACCACCCCGACCGGCAAGAAGGTCAAGAAGGGCGACGGTGAGTACAAGGTCGTCAAGGGCGACACCCTCAGCTCCATCGCCGCGAAGCACAAGGTCAAGGGCGGCTGGCAGGCGCTGTTCAAGCTGAACAAGGACATCGTCGCGAACGCCGACCTCATCTACCCGGGCCAGCAGCTCCACCTGAGGTAAGGGCGCGGGCGTGGCGCCGCGCGTCCGCGAGTGCCGGGCGGCGCCCAGCCGGACCACAGCTCCCGCACAGCCGCGGTCCCCACAGCGGAGACCGCGTGAGGGCCGCCCCCGTCCCCCGCAAACCCCCGCTCCGGTGCGTCTTCCCCCGTACGCGCCGGGGCGGGGTTTCTCTTCGCCGCCGCCCTGTCGCCCCCTTCTTGGTCCGCTCTTCTTCCGTTCTTCACCGGGGCCCCCTTTGTTCCGTGGGTGAACAATGGGTACCGTCTGTGTGTCCACGGGCCGGTCGGTCGTGCCGGCCGACGGGCCCGGGACGGTTAGGCTCTAGTCGCAAGGCTGAGCAAGGGCCGACGAGGCCCGCGTGCGCCCCGCACAACCAGCGTCACATCCCAAGAAGGAGATGCTCGTGCCGTCCATCGACGTCGTCGTAGCCCGGGAAATCCTGGACTCCCGAGGCAACCCCACGGTCGAGGTCGAGGTCGGCCTCGACGACGGCAGCACGGGTCGTGCCGCCGTCCCGTCCGGCGCCTCCACCGGCGCCTTCGAGGCCATCGAGCTCCGTGACGGCGACCCCAACCGCTACCAGGGCAAGGGCGTCGAGAAGGCCGTCCTCGCCGTCATCGAGCAGATCGGCCCGGAGCTGGTCGGCTACGACGCCACCGAGCAGCGCCTGATCGACCAGGCCATGTTCGACCTGGACGCCACCGACAACAAGGGCTCGCTCGGCGCCAACGCCATCCTCGGCGTCTCCCTCGCCGTCGCGCACGCCGCCTCCGAGGCCTCCGACCTCCCCCTCTTCCGCTACCTGGGCGGCCCGAACGCGCACCTGCTGCCGGTGCCGATGATGAACATCCTCAACGGCGGCTCGCACGCGGACTCCAACGTCGACATCCAGGAGTTCATGATCGCACCGATCGGCGCGGAGTCCTTCTCCGAGGCGCTGCGCTGGGGTGCCGAGGTCTACCACACCCTCAAGAAGGTCCTGAAGGGCAAGGGCCTGGCCACCGGCCTCGGCGACGAGGGCGGCTTCGCCCCGAACCTGGAGTCCAACCGCGCCGCGCTGGACCTCATCCTGGAGGCCATCAAGCAGGCCGGTTACGTCCCCGGTGAGCAGATCGCGCTCGCGCTCGACGTCGCCGCGTCCGAGTTCTACAAGGACGGCAAGTACGAGTTCGAGGGCAAGTCCCGCTCGGCCGCCGAGATGACCGAGTACTACGAGGAGCTCGTCGCCGCCTACCCGCTGGTCTCCATCGAGGACCCGCTGTTCGAGGACGACTGGGCCGGCTGGAAGGTCCTCACCGACAAGCTGGGCGACAAGGTCCAGATCGTCGGCGACGACCTGTTCGTCACCAACCCGGAGCGCCTCGCCCGCGGTATCGAGGAGGGCACCGCCAACGCCCTGCTGGTGAAGGTGAACCAGATCGGTTCCCTGACCGAGACCCTGGACGCCGTCGAGCTCGCCCAGCGCAACGGCTTCAAGTGCATGATGTCGCACCGCTCCGGCGAGACCGAGGACGTCACCATCGCCGACCTGGCCGTCGCCACCAACTGCGGCCAGATCAAGACCGGCGCCCCGGCCCGCTCCGAGCGCGTCGCCAAGTACAACCAGCTGCTGCGCATCGAGGAGATCCTCGACGACGCGGCGGTGTACGCGGGCCGCAGCGCGTTCCCCCGCTTCAAGGGCTGAGCCCGTACGGCCCGTAGAGGGTAAGGCCTAGCCAGTCGTACGTACGTCCCCGTACCCGGTCCCGTACCGTGTCCGGGGACGTACGCGCGTATCAAGGCGACCAGGGAGGCGGGGACATGGCCGTGAAGGACCGGGACCGGTTCTCCACCGCGACCAGGCTCAAGCTGCTCGGCGAGCAGACGGCGGCCCGGGTCTACCGCTCCCAGACCCGGCGCCAGGCCCGCCGCTCCAGGCTCACCGGCCGCGCCGCGCTGCTCGCGATCGTGCTGTGCACGATGGTCGTGGCACTCGCCTACCCGATGCGGCAGTACGTCTCCCAGCGCGCCGAGATCTCCGACCTCGAACGCCAGCGGCAGCAGGCCCGGCAGCGGGTCGAACAGCTGCGGGACCTCAAGGCGCGGTGGCAGGACGACGCGTACGCCGAGCAGCGGATCCGGGAGCGGCTGCACTACGTGATGCCGGGGGAGACGGGGTACGTCGTGATCGACCCCGGTGCCGCCAAGCGGGCGCACGCCTACCTCGGGGCGGCCGACCGGCCCTGGTACGCGAACGTCTGGGACGGCGTCGACAAGTCCGACGCGTCCGACCGGTGAGCAGCAGGACAACACAGCAGTGGCGCAGCAGAGCAGAAAGACAGGCATGGAAACGGCTCCTCCCTCCACTCCGCGTACCGAGCCGACCGACGCGGACGTCGAGGCCTTCAAGCAGCAGCTCGGGCGGCCGCCGCGCGGCCTGCGGGCGATCGCGCACCGGTGCCCGTGCGGGCAGCCGGACGTCGTGGAGACCGCGCCGCGGCTGCCGGACGGGACGCCGTTCCCGACCCTGTACTACCTGACGTGCCCCAAGGCCGCCTCGGCGATCGGCACCCTTGAGGCCAACGGCGTGATGAAGGAGATGACGGCGCGGCTGGAGAGCGATCCGGAGCTGGCCGCGGCGTACCGGGCCGCGCACGAGGACTACATCCGGCGCCGGGACGAGATCGAGGAGCTGACGGGGTTCCCCAGCGCCGGCGGTATGCCGGACCGGGTGAAGTGCCTGCACGTCCTGGTGGCCCACTCGCTGGCGGCGGGACCGGGCGTCAACCCGCTCGGCGACGAGGCGATCGCGATGTTGCCCGAGTGGTGGGCCAAGGGCGCCTGCGTGATCACCGGCGAGTGACGGCCCGCTGGACCTCCGAGGCCTTCGCCCACCCCGCACCCGGCTCGGTCCGCCGAACGGGTGCCGCCCCGGCTCGGCCCGGCCGGCCGGGAAGTCACGAACAGACAAGGAACCCATCGCCATGACCCGCGTCGCCGCCATCGATTGCGGTACCAACTCCATCCGGCTGCTCGTCGCCGACGCGAACCCCGAGACGGGGGAGCTCGTCGATCTGGACCGGCGGATGGTGATCGTGCGGCTCGGGCAGGGGGTGGACCGGACGGGGCGGCTCGCGCCCGAGGCGCTGGCGCGGACGTTCGCGGCCTGCCGGGAGTACGCGGCGGTCATCAAGGAGTACGGCGCGGAGCGGCTGCGGTTCGTGGCCACGTCCGCGTCCCGTGACGCCGAGAACCGGGACGAGTTCGTGCGCGGCGTGCTGGACGTCCTCGGCGTCGAGCCGGAGGTCATCAGCGGCGAGCAGGAGGCCGAGTTCTCCTTCACGGGCGCGACGAAGGAGCTGACGGGCCGCGACGACCTCGCCAAGCCGTTCCTGGTCGTGGACATCGGCGGCGGTTCGACGGAGTTCGTCGTGGGCGACGAGCACGTGCGGGCCGCGCGCTCCGTGGACGTGGGGTGCGTGCGGATGACCGAGCGGCACCTCGTGCACGAGGGGCACGTCAGCGACCCGCCCACCGAGGCCGAGACCGCCGCCATGTGGGCCGACATCGAGCGCGCCCTCGACCTCGCGGAGGAGACCGTGCCGCTGCGCGAGGCGCACACCCTGGTCGGTCTCGCCGGCTCCGTCACCACCCTCGCCGCCATCCACCAGGACCTGCCGGAGTACGACTCCGCGGCCATCCACCACTCCCGCATCCCCTACGCCCGGGTCCGGGAGATCACCGAGTGGCTGCTGCGCTCGACCCACGCCGAGCGGGCCGCGATCCCCTCCATGCACCCCGGCCGCGTCGACGTCATCGGCGCCGGTGCCCTCGTCCTCCAGTCGGTCATGGAGCGCGTGGGCGCGACGGAGGTCGTGGTGAGCGAGCACGACATCCTCGACGGGATCGCCTGGTCCATCGCCTAGAGCCGCCGCCGGTTCCCGGCTCGGCGGCCTCGGATGAGCAGGTGAGACGTCGGGTGAGCGCGCCGTGCGGCCCATGACACGCCGTGCCACGGCGGCCCGGCGGGAAAGTTCGTGAAGTTCTTCACAAGGAATTCGGTGCAGGTGGGGGGTCCGGTGGGGACTCTTCGGCCGTTCGGGGGCTCAACGGCCCCGGGCCCGTGCTCAGGAGAGCGTTTCGAGGGTGATTCGGGGCCTGCTCGTGGGGCGGCGTCGGGCGCCCTCACGGCGCCCCCGGAAGCCTGGAGAAGCAGCTCACACGGCATTGACAACGGGTCGTATCGGAAGTGGGTTCCCGTCGGCCACCATGACCTGCGTCACGTGGGCGGCGGAGTGTAGCACAACCCCGGTGGAAGCTTGTGAAGGGGCGCACGAGCGGCCCCCTCTGAGCGGGTGGATACTCGATGCCATGAGCACCACGGAGCGTCCCAGGATCCTCGTAGTAGGCGGTGGGTACGTAGGCCTGTACGCAGCTCGGCGCATCCTCAAGAAGATGCGCTACGGCGAGGCGACCGTCACGGTCGTCGACCCCCGGTCGTACATGACCTACCAGCCCTTCCTCCCCGAAGCCGCCGCCGGCAGCATCTCCCCTCGGCACGTCGTCGTCCCGCTGCGACGCGTGCTGCCGAAGGCGGAGGTCCTCACCGGCCGGGTCACCACCATCGACCAGGACCGCAAGGTCGCCACGATCGCGCCGCTCGTCGGCGAGGCGTACGAGCTGCCCTTCGACTACCTGGTCATCGCACTCGGCGCGGTCTCCCGCACCTTCCCGATCCCCGGCCTCGCCGAGCAGGGCATCGGCATGAAGGGCATCGAGGAGTCCATCGGTCTGCGCAACCACGTCCTCGAGCAGCTGGACAAGG
This sequence comes from Streptomyces shenzhenensis, assembly GCF_021462265.1. Lineage (GTDB taxonomy): Bacteria > Actinomycetota > Actinomycetes > Streptomycetales > Streptomycetaceae > Streptomyces > Streptomyces shenzhenensis. The sequence goes on from NZ_JAJONF010000003.1 coordinate 353,049, forward strand.
CCGACTCCACGACCGACGAGGACATCCGCCGCAAGGCGCTCACCTTCGTCTTCGTCGGCGGCGGCTTCGCCGGCGCGGAGACCATCGGCGAGGTCGAGGACATGGCCCGCGACGCCGCCAAGTACTACAAGAACGTGTCCCGTGAGGACATGCGCTTCATCCTCGTCGACGCCGCCGACAAGATCCTTCCCGAGGTCGGTCCCAAGCTCGGCCTGTACGGCAAGGAGCACCTGGAGAGCCGCGGTGTGGAGATCTACCTCTCCACCTCGATGGACTCCTGCGTCGGCGGTCACGTGGTGCTGAAGAACGGCCTGGAGGTCGACTCCAACACGATCGTGTGGACGGCCGGCGTCAAGCCGAACCCGGCGCTGGCCCGCTTCGGCCTGCCGCTCGGCCCCCGCGGTCACGTCGACACCGCGCCCACCCTCCAGGTGCAGGGCACCGACTACATCTGGGCCGCGGGCGACAACGCCCAGGTGCCGGACGTCGCCGCCCGCAAGGCCGGGGTCGAGAACGCCTGGTGCCCGCCGAACGCGCAGCACGCGCTGCGGCAGGCCAGGGTCCTCGGCGACAACGTGGTCTCCGGCATGCGGGGCTTCCCGCAGAAGGAGTACAGCCACACCAACAAGGGCGCGGTCGCCGGTCTGGGGCTGCACAAGGGTGTCGCGATGATCGTCCTGGGCAAGACGAAGATCAAGCTCAAGGGCCGTCTCGCCTGGTACATGCACCGTGGCTACCACGGTCTGGCCATGCCGACCTGGAACCGCAAGATCCGCATCTTCGCCGACTGGACGCTCGGCATGTTCCTCAAGCGCGAGGTCGTCTCCCTGGGCGCCATGGAGAACCCCCGCGAGGAGTTCTACGAGGCCGCCAAGCCCGCGCCGGTCGCCGCCCAGAAGACCGAGGAGAAGGCCAAGGCCTCCTGACCTCGGACATCGGTCACTGAACGGACCGAAGGACCTCCCGCCATCCGTGGTGCGGGAGGTCCTTCGGCGTCTCCGGGCGCCGACCTGACTACATGTTGGCTACATCTGTTTTGCCCAGTCGTAACTCCTTTGCAGGACTGCGCTGCCGCCGTCACGGTGTTTACGTGGTAACCGGCATCCGGGATCGTCGTCTTGGAGGTGTGCGCCATGGCCGACGCCGCGTCGCGGCTGAGGAGAGTTGCCGAGCAGGTGCTGGGGGTTCCGCTCCCGGTGCGGTTGCGGGCCTGGGACGGGTCACAGGCCGGACCGCCGGGCGCACCGGTGCTCGTGATCCGCAATCGCCGAGCTCTGCGTCACATACTGTTCAAGCCGGGCGAACTGGGCCTCGCCCGCGCCTGGGTCGCCGGCGACCTGGACATCGAGGGGGACCTCTACGGCGCCCTCGCGGAGATCTCCGGTCTGATCTGGGAGCGCGGGGAGGACGGCCGTACGGTCCTTGAGGCGCTGCGCGATCCCGCGGTCCGGTCCGCCGTCCGGGACCTGCTCAGACTCGCCGGACCGCCCATCCCGCCCGCCCCGCCCCGCGAGGAGGTCCGGCGGCCCCGCCATCTGCACACCCGCCACAGCGACAGGCGGGCCATCAGCCACCACTACGACGTGGGCAACGACTTCTACGAACTCGTCCTCGGGCCGTCGATGGTCTACTCGTGCGCGTACTGGGGGGCCATCGAAAACGCAGAGACGCTGGAGAGCGCGCAGCGCGACAAGCTCGAACTCGTCAGCGCGAAGCTCGGCCTGACCCCCGGTCAGCGGCTGCTCGACGTCGGCTGCGGCTGGGGCTCCATGGCGATCCACGCGGCCCGGGAGCACGGTGTGAGCGTCGTCGGGGTCACCCTCTCCCAGGAGCAGGCCGCGTACGCCCGTAAACGGGTCGCGGACGAGGGTCTGGCGGACCGGGTGGAGATCAGGGTCCAGGACTACCGGGACGTCCGGGACGGGCCGTACGACGCGATCTCGTCGATCGGGATGGCCGAGCACGTCGGGTCCGACCGGTACCTGCAGTACGCGCGGGAACTGTACGGGCTCCTGAAGCCAGGCGGGCGGCTGCTCAACCACCAGATCGCCCGGCGGCCGCAGCGCGACGAGTCGACGTACAACGTCGACGCGTTCATCGACGCCTACGTCTTCCCGGACGGCGAACTCGCCCCGATCGGCACCACCGTCACCCAGCTGGAGCGGGCCGGGTTCGAGGTGCGGGACGTGGAGCCGATCCGCGAGCACTACGCCCGCACCCTGCGCCGGTGGGTGGTCAACCTGGAGGCCGACTGGCCGCGCGCCATGCGGCTGACCAGCCCCGGCCGGGCCCGCGTCTGGCGGCTCTACATGGCCGCCTCCGCCCTCGCCTTCGAACACAACCGCATCGGCGTCAACCAGGTGCTGGCCGTCCGGACCCCGGAGTCGGGTGTCTCCGGGCTGCCGCTGCGCACCCGCACCTGGAACTGACGGCACCCGAAAGGGGCCCCGCGGCGAGCGCGGGGCCCCTTCGCCGTGCCTGCCGCCGCCCGCTACTCGGCCTTGATCGCCGCCAGCACGTTCAGCCTCGCCGCGCGCCGGGCCGGCCACAGGGCCGCCAGCACGCCGACCGTGCCGGCCAGCAGCAGGAAGACCGCCATCCTGGCCCAGGGCAGCACCAGTTCGTACGTCGGCATCCGCGAGCCGATCAGCTGACCGGCCGCCCAGCCGAAGAACACCCCAAGGCCGATGCCCAGCACCCCGCCGAAGACGGAGATGACCAGGGACTCCAGACGGACCATCCGCTTGACCGCCTTGCGGTCCAGGCCGATCGCGCGGAGCATGCCGATCTCCTGGGAGCGTTCGAACACCGACATGGCCAGGGTGTTGATGACCCCGAGGACGGCGACGACCACCGCCATGGCGAGCAGGCCGTAGACCATGTTCAGGATCAGCGTGAACGCCTTCGCGATGGAGTCCGACAGGTCCTGCTTGTCCTGGACCTTGATCGCCGGGTTGGAGCCGAGGGCCTTCGCCAGCCTGTCCTTGGTCGCGCTCGACGCGCCGTCCGCCGTCTTGACCATGACCTGCATGTCGTCGGGGTGGGCCACGTGCGGGGTGAGGGTGGCATTGTCGAGCATGATCCCGCGGATCACCTGGTTGCCCTCGTAGACCCCGGCGACCGTCAGCCGCTGCGACGCGCCGTCCTCGTAGTGCACGGTGAGGGTCGAACCGGCCTTCCAGCCCTGCGACTTGGCCTCGTCGTCGTCCACGACGACGTCCGAGCCGTGCACCCTGAAGGTGCCGCTGTCCACTTTCAGGTCGGTCAGCTTGCCGATCGCCGAACCGTTGACACCGGTCAGGAACTCGGTCCTGCCGTCGATCCGGGAGATCGCGTTGCGCAGCGGGCTGGAGGCGGTGACGCCGTCGGTGGCCGCGATCTCCTTCGCCACGTCCGGGGAGAGCGCGTTGCCGTTGGCCATCGAGACGATGTAGTCCGCGCGGATCGACGCGCTCGCCATCTTGGCGATGGCCGTCTGCAGGCTGCCCGCCATCACCGTCATACCGGTGATCAGGGTCAGGCCGATCATCAGGGCGGAGGCGGTGGCGGCGGTACGGCGCGGGTTGCGCAGCGAGTTCTGCCGGGCGAGCTTGCCGGAGACGCCGAACCCGCGCAGCAGCGGGGCCGCCGCCGCGATCAGCGGGCGGGACAGGAGCGGGGTCAGGACGAAGACGCCGATGATGAGGAGGACTGCGCCGATGCCCATCGGGGCCTGGCCGTCGTCGCCGCTCATCGTCGTCGCCGCCAGGACCACCGTCACGCCCGCCGCCGAGAACAGGGCGCCGATCGTGTTGCGCAGCACCAGCGACTTGGTGGTCGGGGCGGCGTGCAGGGCGCTCATCGCGGCGACCGGCGGGATCTTCGCTGCCCGGCGGCCGGGCAGCCAGGCGGCCAGCATGGTGATGACGGTGCCGACCGCGAGCGCGGCCACGACCGTGCCCGCGCTGACGACCAGCGGGCCGTCCGGGACGGTCGCGCCGAACGCGCCGAGCAGCGAGCGCAGTCCCGCGCCGATGCCGATGCCCGCGGCCAGACCGGTCACCCCGGCCACCGCGCCGACCACGAACGCCTCGACCAGCACCGAGCGGGTGACCTGGCGGCGGGAGGCGCCGACCGCCCGCAGCAGGGCCAGTTCCCTGGTGCGCTGGGCGACCAGCATGGTGAAGGTGTTGGCGATGATGAACGTGCCGACGAACAGGGCGATGCCGGCGAAGACCAGCAGGCCCTGGCGCAGGCCGCTCATGCTGCTGGAGATGGCCCGCGCCTGGTCGTCGGCGAGCTTGTGGCCGGTGGTGGTCTCCACGAGCTTCTCCGGCAGGGCCTGGTCCAGCTGCGACTTGAGGGCGGCCTGGCCGGTGCCGGACTTCGCGGTCACGTCGATCTCGTCGTACGCGCCCTTCTTGCCGAACAGCTTCTGCGCGGTCGCCGTGTCGAACAGGGCGAGGCTGCCGCCGGCCGCGACATTGCCGTCGTCGGTGGTGAAGACGCCGGCGACGGTGGGGGCGAGGACCGGGCCGTCGACCGAGATCCGCACGGTGTCGCCGACCTTGTAGCCGGCCCGCTCGGCGGTCCTGGAGTCGATCAGCACCTCGTTCCCGCCCCTGGGCGCGTGGCCGCTGACCAGCGGGTAGCGGGCGTCCTTGGTGCCCCAGTAGTTGCCGCCCTGGGACTGCCAGCCGCCGCCGATCAGCTTGCCGTCCTTGTCCGCGATGGCGGTGAAGCCGGAGACGACCCCGGTGACGGAGGCGGCCCCGCGGACCTTCGCGGCCCGGTCGACGAGGGCCTGGGTGAGGTCCGGGGTCTTGCCTATGGTGTTGCCCCTGTCCTCCTGGCCCTTGGCGGTGACGGCCACGTCGACGCCCTTGAAGCCCTTGGCGGAGCTGTTCTGGTAGGCATCGGAGACGGTGTTCGTGAAGACGAGGGTGCCGGAGACGAACGCGACGCCGAGCATGACGGCGAGCACGGTCATCAGCAGCCGGGTCTTGTGCGCGAGGACGTTGCGCAGCGCGGTGCGCAACATCAGCTGGTACGGCCCTTCGCGTCGAACTCGGGGGTCTGGGGGGTCCCCCCAGGAAAACTGCGCATGAAGTCGAGGACCGTTTCGGCCGTCGGCCGGTACATCTCGTCGACGATCCGGCCGTCGGCGAGGAAGACCACGCGGTCCGCGTACGCCGCCGCCACCGGGTCGTGGGTGACCATGACGACCGTCTGGCCCAGCTCCCGCACCGAGTTGCGCAGGAAGCCCAGCACCTCGGCGCCGGAGCGGGAGTCGAGGTTCCCGGTCGGCTCGTCACCGAAGATGATCTCCGGACGGGAGGCGAGCGCGCGGGCCACGGCGACGCGCTGCTGCTGGCCGCCGGAGAGCTGCGAGGGGCGGTGGCCGAGCCGGTCCCGCAGACCGACCATCTCGATCACGGAGTCCAGCCACTGCTTGTCCGGCTTCCGCCCCGCGATGTCCATCGGCAGGGTGATGTTCTCCAGTGCGGTCAGCGTCGGCAGCAGGTTGAACGCCTGGAAGATGAACCCGATCTTGTCCCGGCGCAGCTTGGTCAGCTGCTTGTCCTTCAGGGAGCCCAGCTCGGTGTCACCGATGCGCACGGAACCGGAGGAGAAGGTGTCGAGGCCGGCCACGCAGTGCATCAGCGTGGACTTCCCGGAGCCGGACGGGCCCATGATCGCGGTGAACTCGGCCTGCCGGAACTCGACGGAGACCCGGTCCAGGGCGACCACCTGGGTCTCGCCCTGGCCGTAGATCTTCGAGAGGTCCGTGGCGCGTGCGGCCACGGAGGTGGCCCGCCGGTCGGCTGGGGGCACCCCCGGATGAAGTTCGGGGGAGGGTGTGGTGGGCACGGAAGGGCGCTCCTGTTCGGGACGGCGGCGTGTTCGTACGGCCGAACCATCGTCTCCGGTGGACGGGCCCGTGTAGTCAGCCGCAGTTCCGGTTCCGGGGGGCGACCGAGGGGGGACCGGGCGGGCGCCGGGTCATACCTGGGGATGACACCGGACTCCGGGACCCCGAACCCCGAACCAGGTACTTCCGGTCGTCGAGAACAGGTGGAGCCCCCTTGTTCGGACGGTGAAATTCCGTCATTCCGTGTACGCGCGCACCCACCGCGCGTAACGCTATTGGCAAGTGCGGATGGCTCGTTCCGGGGGCTGATGCTCCCTCAGACGTCAATAAAATAAGACAACATCGGGTCGCCCGTCCGCTGTTCGGGGGACGCCTCCCGATAGGGTCGGGTCCTCGTAGCGGAGCCCATGGCCTGCCCGGATGGTGGAATGCAGACACGGCGAGCTTAAACCTCGCTGCCCCTCGCGGGCGTACCGGTTCAAGTCCGGTTCCGGGCACTTCCCGCACCTCTCGTAGGTGGCGCCGACCCACCCTCGGCGCCCGCTCACCCTCGGCGCGGTGTCACCCTTCGTAGACGGTCAGGACGGCGCCGTCGACCTCGACTCGGCGGCCCGCGCGCATGCCGTTGCGGCGCAGAGTGCGCAGGCATTCCTCGAAGAGGGCGAGTTCGCCCGGGTCCAGGATGGCGGCGGCCAGGTCCAGGAGTTCGGTGACCGACGCGTCGGTGAGCACCTCGGGCAGTTCCCCGGACAGCAGGACGACGGACTCGCCGCCGGGTTTGCGGACCACGGCCGTCGCCGGTCCGCCGTGCACGAACAACACAACTTCCCCCTGAGAGCCCGTGGTCGTGCGGCTCTCGCGTCCCGGGCAGGACGAGAGACTAGCCGGGGATCTCGGCGCTTTCGTGCGGAGTTGGATTCTTTTTCCGACTTGACGGAAGAACGTCCCGGAGCGGTCCGGTCCCGGTCACTTCTCCTCGGCGGGCCGCGGGGAGCGGTCCAGCAGGGACTCGACGAGCGCGGTGACGTGCCGGCGGTCGTCGGCCGACAGTTTCTGGACACTCGCGATGAGCAGCGCGACCTCGGGGTCGGCGGGGCCGGTGCCCGCGGTGCCGTTCGGGTCGGCGGCCGGCGCGGTGTCGTACACGTGGATCCCGCAGGCCTCGGCGGCGGCGCGGCGCACCGCCTCCAGGGGGATCTCCAGCCCCTTGGCCAGGCCTTCCAGGGTGCTCGCCTGGGGCATGCGGACCACGCGGTCGGTGGTGGCCAGGTGGTGGACGGTGGAGCGGGGGATGCCGCCGCGCCGCGCCACGTCACCGTAGGACCAGCCCTTGCGGTCGAGGTGCTCACGGATCAACTGCTGCAGTGCGTTGGCCACTGACCGTCACTTCCTGCTCGCCGCCGGCGGGGACCGCCATGTCCCGGCCGATTCTACGGTCGGGTAGGCGATCGGCCGAGAGGGTGATTTTCCGAAGGGGTTGCGCGGCGGGTTCCCGAGGCCCTAGTGTCCAATCTCGTTGGACGGTTCGTCCGACCAAATTGGACAGAGTCCGGGGGGAACCTGACTCGGTCCGATCGGAAATGTCTATCCCTGAGGGGGAAAAGATCATGATGGACACCCACGAGCTCGAGGCCGAGTCCGCGGAGCTGCTGCCGGGCCGCGAGGCCCTGGGCCGGCTGAAGTTCGGCTTCGGCAAGACGGTCAACGTGACCAAGCACATCGCGAACATCGAGGCGTCCAACCAGTCGGCCGCGCTGAACGACCACTCGGTGTGGTCGGTGGCGGACTCCGGCGCCGCTCAGACCATCAGCGTCACCCAGTAACACCGCCCTGGCGCACGGCGCCGGCACCGCGATCGTCGCCAACCTCACCGCACACGAAACGAAGGGACATCCGTCATGAGCATGGACATGAACGAGCTGGAGAACGAGTCCGCCGAGCTGCTGCCGGGCCGCGAGGCCCTGGGCCGCCTGAAGTTCAGCTTCGGCAAGACGGTCAACGTCACCAAGCACATCGCCAACATCGAGGCGTCCAACCAGTCCGCCGCGCTGAACGACCACTCCGCCTGGTCGGCCGCCGAGTCGTCGGCCGCGCAGACGATCACCGTCACCCAGTAGTTCCCAGGAGCGCCACCGCCGTCGCCCCCGGCGGTGGCGCTCCCGGTCATTCGGGGGGGAACACCATGGGGATCCGGGGGGAGACCACACATGACGGTGCTCGGGGACGGGGCCGCCGCACTGTACGACACGGGCCCGGTGCCCGGACCCGGCGGCTGGCCGGTGACCTACGAGCAGGTGGCGACGGGCAACCTGCCGGTCGTCGACCCGCCGTCGCCGGTGCCGAGGCTGAGCGCGGGGCTGCGGCTGCACGGTGAGTACCAGGGGTCGGGTTTCACCGAGCCCAAGTACATCGCCCGTCGGGGGGACGGGCAGGTCGTGCAGCTGTCCAGGCTGCTGTACCTGGTGGCGTCGTCCGTCGACGGCGTCCGCGATGCCGAGGCCATCGCCCACCGGGTCAGCGCCCGCTTCGGACGCGAGGTCAGCGGGGAGAACATCCGCTACCTCGTCGAGAAGAAGCTCGAGCCGCTGGGTGTGACGGTCCCGGAGGGCCAGGAGGACGACGAGGTCGAGGCCCCGCGCTCCGACCTGCTGCTCGCCCTCAAGGGCCACCGGGTGATCTTCGACGAGCGGCGTACGGCGAAGATCGCACGTGCGCTGGCGTGGCTGCACCGGCCGGCCGTGGTCGCGCTGGTGCTGGGCTCGGCCGTCGCCATGGACGTCTGGCTGTTCGGGTTCTTCGGGGCGATCGAGCCCGTCCTGGAGGTGCTCGACCAGCCGGTCCTGATCCTCGTCGTCTTCGTGCTCACCGTGGCCTCCCTCGTCTTCCACGAGTTCGGACACGCCTCCGCGTGCAGATACGGAGGAGCCCGCCCGGGCTGCATCGGGTGCGGGCTCTTCCTCATCTGGCCCTCGATGTACACCGACGTCACCGACGTCTACCGGATCGGGCGGGCCGGCCGGCTCCGCACCGACCTGGGCGGCGTCTACTTCAACGTCGTCTTCATGCTGGCCATGGCCGGTGCCTACTTCGCCACCGGGGCCCAGTTCTTCCTGGCCGCGGTGTACCTCGGGCACTTCGAGATCATGGAGCAGCTGATGCCGGCCGTACGGCTGGACGGCTACTACATCCTCGGCGACCTGGCCGGGGTCCCGGACCTGTACGGCAAGATCAAGCCGATCCTGCTGGGCCTGGTGCCGGGACCGAGGGGGGACCGGGCCCGCCAGGAGGTCGCCGGACTGAAGAAGTCGGCCCGGGCCGTCGTCGCCACCTGGGTGCTGACGATGGTCCCGCTGATCATCGGCGAACTCGGCTACGCGCTGTGGAACCTGCCGCGCATCCTCACCACGATGATCCGCTCGCTGACCGGGCAACTCCTCGGCACCGGCTCGGCGTTCGTGGCCGGGAAGGTCGTCGAGGGGCTGGTCGGGACGATCGGCTGCGTGATGCTGCTGTGCCCGATGGCCGGTGTCGTCTACCTGTCCGTGAAGATCGGCGGCCGGATCGTCCGGGCCGTCAGCCGCGCCACGGCGGACCGGCCGCGACTGAGACTCGCGATCTGCGCCCTCGCCCTCGCCGGACTCACCGGACTCAGCTACGCCTGGGCGTCCGGGGTGACCCCGAAGCCGCTGCCCAAGCAGCCGCCGATCGCGCCGATCCTGCAGCCGGGGGTGCCGACCGAGGAACCGCCGCCGGCCCGGCGGGCCTCGACCCCGGACCGGCCTCAGGACTCCGGTGCCGTCTCGGGCACGGCGCCCGGCGGGCCGTCCGGCCCGGCCGGGACGAGCGCCGGGCCCGTGGCCGGGAAGCCGTCGCACGGCGCGTCGGCCTCGGCGTCGCCCTCCGCCTCGGTACCGGGCGACTCCGGGCAGGGCGCGACCAGGACGACGGCGCCGGCCGGCGGAGGACCGGTCACCGAACCGGTGTCCTCGGCGCCGGAGAGCGTGCCGGCGTCCCCGACGCCCACCCCCTCGGAGAGCGTCCCGGCGTCCCCGGCCTCCAGCCCGTCCCCGCCGCCGGCCAGTGACTCGCCGAGCCCGGCCCCGGCCGCGTCCTGACGGGCGTGCCGGCCGCCCCATGACGGACGGCATCGAACCACCTACCGCAGCAGCACAGAAGCACAGGAGCACTCCATGAGCAGTCACCGAAAACCACGCACCAGCACAGGTCCGCTCACCCGGCGGGCCGTCCGGATCGGCCTGTTCGCCGCCGGGGTCGCCGGGGCGGCCACCGCCGTGCCCGCGCAGGCGGCCACCTTCGCGCCGCACGCCGCGGTCGTCTCCGACCACGTCTTCAGCCACGCCGACCGCGGGCACCACACCCAGGTCAGGGACTCCTTCACGGTCCGCCAGTTCGGCACGGTGAACGCCGCCGCCGCACGCAACCAGGCCAACGCCGTATCGGCCGGCTGCTCGGCGGACGACCACTGCCGCTCGGTGGCCCTCTCCTTCCAGATCGTCACGATCGCCGGGGAGCGCACCCACCTGAACGCCGTGAACCTCAGCGACGCCGCCAACAAGGAGTGCACGGGCTGCCAGACCCTCGCCGGGGCGTACCAGTTCGTGGTGTCCACGCCCACCGCGCTGCGCTTCGACCAGGCCACCCAGGACAAGCTCGCCGACATCCACCGCCGGCTCGACGAGCTGACCCGCTCCACCCTGCCGGCCGACCGGCTGCGCTCGCAGGCCGACGGGCTCGCCGCCGAGGTCACCACCGTCCTGCACGACGCGGTCGCGAACGCCCCGAAGGGCGATCCGCAGAAGGACGTCACCCTCCACCGCCACCTGGACGGCTGGCCGGGCCGCTGACCCCTCCCGCACGCCCCGGCCGCCGGGCCCGCGACCGCCTCCCGCGGGCCCGGCGGCCTGCCAGATGCGCCGGCCCGGCGCCATTGACAGGGACTACGACCGGACGGAGACTCTGGGGAAGTTGGTGAAGGAAATTTCACCAGGCGAACAGACTCGCAGCCTACTCTCGGAACTCAGGGCGACGACGCCCGTCCACGGAAGGGAACGACCGATGCGCACCACCGTCGGCATCATCGGAGCCGGACCCGCGGGCCTCCTCCTCGCGCGGCTGCTGCACAACGCGGGCATCGACTCGGTCGTCCTGGAGAGCCGGGACCGCTCCTACGTCGAGCACCGCCAGCGCGCCGGGATCCTGGAGCAGGGCACGGTGGACGTGCTGCGCGCGGCCGGTGCCGGGGAACGCATGGACCGCGAGGGCCTGCGCCACGACGGCATCGAACTGCGGTTCGCGAAGCGGCGCCACCGCGTCGACTTCCCCGGCCTCGCCGGCGGCCGGTCCGTGATGGTCTACGCCCAGACCGAGGTCTGCAAGGACCTCATCGCCCTCCAGCTCAAGGACGGCCGCCCGCTGCTCTTCGAGGCGGAGGCGCTGGCGGTGGAGGGCGCCGAGGGCGAGCGGCCGCGGATCCGGTTCCGGCACGAGGGCCGCGAGGAGGTCCTGGAGTGCGACTACGTGGCCGGCTGCGACGGCTTCTGGGGCGTCGCCCGCCAGGCGTTCCCCGCCGCCCTCTCCCAGGTCTTCGAGCGGACGTACCCGTACTCCTGGCTGGGCATCCTCGCCGACGTCGCCCCCTCCCACGACGAACTGGTCTACGCCCGCCACGACCGGGGGTTCGCCCTGCTCTCCATGCGCTCCCCGTCCGTCTCCCGCCTCTACCTCCAGGTCCCGGCCGGCACGGACGCCGAGGAGTGGACCGACGAGGCGATCTGGGACGAGCTGGAGCGGCGCTTCGAGACCGACGACGACTGGCGCCTGGAGCGCGGCCCCATCACCCAGAAGTCGGTGACACCCATGCGGTCGTACGTCCACGAGCCCATGCGGCACGGCCGGCTCTTCCTCGCCGGGGACGCCGCCCACATCGTGCCCCCGACCGGCGCCAAGGGGCTGAACCTGGCGGTCGGCGACGTCGTGACCTTCGCCCGCGCCCTGGTCCACCAGCGGGAGACCGGATCGCCCGAGCTCCTGGAGGCCTACTCGGCGACCTGCCTGCGCCGCGTCTGGCAGGCCGAGCGGTTCTCGTACGACATGACGAGCATGCTCCACCCCGGCCCCGACGACACCGCCTTCGACGCCCGCCTCCAGCTGGCCCGGCTCGGCCGGATCGCCTCCTGCCGGGCCGCCGAGACCGACCTGGCGGAGGCCTACACCGGCTTCCCGCTGGACGTCTGAGGGATCTCTGGCCGGTTCCGGTCGTGTTCCGGCTTCGTCATGGAATGAAGCCCTCCATGGCCGGGAATCAGGGCTCCGCGTAGCGTGTTGCGCAGCAGGGTGAGGGAAAGATCCTCCGCAGGTAGTAGGGTCAATCCTTTGCCAATCCGTTACTCTTGACGCCAAGGCCGCGCAGCGTGGCCATGGAGGAGTGAAATGAGGAGCAGCAACCCGGTCTTCTCGCGACGGGGGTTCAGCCGCGACAACGGCTACGCGGGCTTCAACACCGCGCCGCAGGCCGGGTACGCACAGGGCAACCCGTACGCCCAGAGCGGCAACCCGTACGCGAACAACCCCTACGCCCAGCAGGACCTCCAGCAGGGCGCCCCGCCGCAGGCCCCGGCCACCACCGGCCGGATGACCATGGACGACGTCGTCACGCGCTCCGCGATGACGCTCGGCACGGTCGCCGTCGGCGCGGTTCTCGCCTGGGCCCTGCTCCCGATCTCCAGCACCAGCTTCGGCCTGGCGTTCGGCTCGGCGATCGTGGCGATGGTCCTCGCCCTGATCCAGAGCTTCAAGCGCACCCCGGTGCCCGCGCTGATCCTGGGATACGCCGCCTTCGAGGGCGTCTTCCTCGGCGTCATCAGCGAGATGTACAACAGCCAGTGGAGCGGCGCGCCGTTCCAGGCGGTGCTCGGCACCATGGCGGTCACGGCCGCGACCCTGCTGGTCTACAAGGCCGGCTGGATCCGCGTCACCGCCCGCTACGCCCGCATCGGCATGTCCATCGCCATCGCCTTCGTCCTGGTCATGGCGGTCAACCTGCTGCTGGTCGCGTTCGGCGTCGCCGACAACGGCGGACTGCGCAGCTTCGGCCCGCTCGGCGCGATCGTCGGCATCATCGCGATCCTGCTCGGCGCGTTCTTCCTGACCCTCGACTTCAAGCAGATCGAGGACGGCATCGCCTACGGCGCCCCGAAGAACGAGGCCTGGCTGGCCGCGTTCGGTCTCACCCTGACGCTGGTGTGGATCTACGTCGAGATGCTGCGCCTGGTGGCGATCTTCAGCAGCAACGACTAGCGCGACGGCGAGCTCCCACACGTGAGCCGAGAAGGGCCCCGGGGTCACCGCCCCGGGGCCCTTCGTCGTCCGTGTGTGCGCGCCTAGAGAAGTTTGCGCGCGGCCCTCCTCAGGTCGTACTCGTGGATCAAGGCCTTCGCGTGGCCGTAAGCGAGGTCGTATTCGTGGCGGAGCCAGCTGACCTTTTCCTCGAAGCGGAAGAGGGCCGGGCCTTCGTCGACGGTGCGCAGCCAGTCGGACACCTCACGACCGGTGCAGTGCGGGATGCGGGCGAGCATGTTGCGATGGGTCTCTTCGGAGAAGACTTGGGACATCGGCGCCTCCGGTGCGCAAAGGGCGTTGTAGCCGGTCCTTCACGTCACCGTGCCTGAGTGTTGGCGTGTTGGCAACAGTCCTGACAGGACAGCCGGGTCCTGCCGGGAGAGCCGGCGGGAGGCGTTACGCTCGCGGCGTGGTTGATACGACGCCTCTTACCCGTGCAGTGGAGCATTTCGCCGACAAGCTGAGGGCGGCACCGCAGAGCCGGTTGCAGCGGGGGGCCGCCGCGGAGGCGCTGGGGCTGGCGAGGGAGTTGGCCCGGTGGGCACAGGCGGTGGAGGAGCCGGGCACCGCGAGCCGGGAGATGCCGGACGCGGGGATGTTCGCGGTGGCCGACCAGATCACCGTGGCCGGGAACGACTTGGCGGTGGTGCTGAAGAACGAGGCCGAGGTGGGGGACGCGGTGCGGTTGGTGGAGGAGGCGCAGAAGAGGGCGGGGGTGTGAGGCCGTGCGTTGTCGGGTGCGGGTGTGTGGGGCTTCTCGCGCAGTTCCCCGCGCCCCTAAAAGCAAAAGAAGGGGCGCGGGGAACTGCGCGACCAGCCACGACGCATCCGCACCCGACAACGCAACCTCAGAACCTCAGAGCGACGCTATGACCCTGTCCGCCAGGATGTACACGTTCTCTTCTCCGCAGGCGAACGTCAGCGTGTACGCGCCGGAGATCCCCGACCCGCCCAGCAGGTACGGCGTCTCCCCGGCGGCCAGCGCGGCGGCCAGCCGTTCCGCCGTCTCGCGGTGCCCCGGCGTCATGCACAGGGTCGTGCCGTCGGCGAAGACGTAGACGTCCAGCGTGCCCAGCGGCCCGGGGCGGACGTCGGAGAGTCCGACCTGGGACTCGGCCAGCTGCTCCAGCGCCGCGACCGTACGCTCGTGGTCGTTCACCACCGGCGACTGCACCGGCACGAAGTCGGGGTGGGACGGGTGCCGCCGGCGAGCGGCCGCCAGTTCCGGCGACTCCCCGGTGAACTCGTCCGTCTCCGCCGCCGGCTCGGCGACCGGCTCCAGACCCACGAAGTCCGTCTGCCGGGGCAGGAACGGCTCGCCGTCCGCCAGCCACAGCAGCGACGGCGCGTCGGAGACGTCACGCGCCTCCTGCGCGGCCCAGAAGGCCCGTGCCTCGGCGAGCTCCCGCTCCCGCTCCTCGGCCAGCGCCTCCGCCACCGCGGCGCGTATCTCCTCGGCGTCCGCGTGGCTGCGGGCCGCCGGCATGAGCGCGCGCAGGGTCGCGGCCTGGTTCTGGGCGAGCTGGGTGTGCAGCTCGGCGACCTGACGGCGCAGCTTCAGAACGGTGCGCAGGACAGCGACGCCCACGGCGCCCGTGGCGGCCGTGGTGAGCAGCAAAGCGATCGGCATGGCGCTCACTGACGTACTCCCGGTTCAAAGTCGACCCCCGACTTCCTACATCAGCTTGAAGGGTGGACTATCAAGCTGTCAGTGCGTAACGTCACAAAACGGACAGGACTTCGGCTCTGGGGTTTGCTTGCACAGCCATGCTGACCTGCGGTGATACCTCCCGGGAGGGAGATAGGTCACATCCTGGGGGAGATTGGATCACAAATCGGCCCGGTGTTCGGGGTTTTCTCGAACACCGGGCCGTGGTGTCACGGTGGGTTCCGTGACGGTCACTCAGGGATGACCGGGGGTGGTGCGGTGGGGGTCAGCTGAGGCGCTCGATGACCATCGCCATGCCCTGGCCGCCGCCGACGCACATCGTCTCCAGGCCGAACTGCTTGTCGTGGAACTGGAGGGAGTTGATGAGCGTGCCGGTGATGCGGGCGCCGGTCATGCCGAAGGGGTGGCCGACGGCGATGGCGCCGCCGTTCACGTTCAGCTTCTCCAGCGGGATGCCCAGGTCGCGGTAGGAGGGGATCACCTGGGCGGCGAACGCCTCGTTGATCTCGACCAGGTCGATGTCGCCGATGGTGAGACCGGCGCGGCCCAGGGCCTGCTTGCTCGCCTCGACCGGGCCGAGGCCCATGATCTCGGGGGAGAGGCCGGAGACGCCGGTCGACACGATGCGGGCGAGCGGGGTGAGGCCGAGCTCGCGCGCCTTGGTGTCGGACATGATGACGACCGCGGCGGCGCCGTCGTTCAGCGGGCAGCAGTTGCCGGCGGTGACCATGCCGTCGGGGCGGAAGACCGGCTTCAGGCCCGCGACGCCCTCCAGGGTGACGCCGGCGCGCGGGCCGTCGTCCTTGCTGACGACCGTGCCGTCGGGGAGGGTGACGGGGGTGATCTCGCGCTCCCAGAAGCCGTTCTTGATGGCTTCCTCGGCGAGGTTCTGGGAGCGGACGCCGAACTCGTCCATGTCCTGACGGGTGACGCTCTTGATGCGGGCCAGGTTCTCGGCGGTCTGGCCCATCGCGATGTAGGGGTCGGGGAGCAGGCCGTCCTCGCGCGGGTCGTGCCAGGTGGAGCCGGTCGACGCGGCGGTCGCGGCGGTACGGGCCTGGGCCTCGGCGAAGATCGGGTTCATGGTGTCCGGCAGGCCGTCCGAGCTGCCCTTGGCGAAGCGGGAGACCATCTCGACACCGGCCGAGATGAAGACGTCGCCCTCACCGGCCTTGATGGCGTGCAGGGCCATGCGGCTGGTCTGGAGCGACGAGGAGCAGTACCGGGTGATGGTGCAGCCGGGCAGGTGGTCCATGCCCATCTGCACGGCGACGATACGGCCGAGGTTGTAGCCCTGCTCGCCGCCGGGCAGACCGCAGCCGAGCATCAGGTCGTCGATGTCCTTCGGGTCCAGCTCGGGGACCTTGGCGAGGGCGGCCTGGATGATCGTCGCGGCGAGGTCGTCGGGGCGCAGATCCTTCAGGGAGCCCTTGACGGCGCGGCCGATCGGGGAACGGGCGGTCGAAACGATGACGGCTTCGGGCATCACGGCTCCATAGAGGTGAGGGGCGGCGCGTAGCGCCTCGTTGAGGGGTGGCGGTCGGGCGACGGGTGGGCATGCGGGGGACTGGCAGGGGTGATTGGGAAGTTACCCGTACGTATGTCATCGGTCACCGGTGTCGGAGTGTGACACTGGCCGCACTTTCTAAGCGCTTGCTTTGCCACTCTCTCGGCCGCGGGCCGGTGGGGGCCGGTCGCACCCACGCGGCGGAGCCGCCCGTCGAACAGCCCCGCGCCCCTTATGGGGCGCTGCCCAGCCGCTCCTTTCCGGCTGCTCAGCCACGGACAGGCGTGCCGCGGGGCGATGGGGGTCCCCCCGCTCGAGCGAGGCCGAGAGTGGGGGAGGGTGGGCGCTGGGGGCACCCCCTCCGGGGGAGGCACACTGCCGGCGCCCGGTGAGCGCGCCCCCCCCGCCCCGCGCCCCTACTCGGTCGTCCCGGCCCTCGACCTCGCCTCCTCGGAAGCCGGGTCGGGTGGGGCGGCGGGCGGCTCCACTTGCCGGCGCCGGCGGCGTTTCAGCAGGGCCCACGGTCCCCGCGGCCCCGTCGGCATCGCCGCCGTGACCTCCGTGCCGGCCTCGGCCGCCGCCTCCGCCGCGGCCCGGGCGACCGGCAGGAAGCCCTCGCGGCGGGTGACGTCGGGGCGTTCCTCCTCCGGCCACAGGCCGAGGGCGGCGCAGACCGTCGGCAGCACCGCCATCGCCGCTGTGGCGTAGCCCTCCGCCGAGGGGTGGTAGTTGTCGGGGCCGAACAGCTCGCGGGGGTTGGCCGCGAACTCCGGGCCCAGCAGGTCGCCCAGCGACACCGTGCGGCCGCCCTGTTCCACCGTGCCGATCGTCTGGGCGGCCGCCAGCTGCCGGGACGCCCGCCGGGCCAGCCAGCGCAGCGGCTGTCGTACCGGCTCGATCGTGCCCAGGTCGGGACAGGTGCCGACCACCACCTCCGCGCCCGCCGTGCGCAGCCGGCGCACCGCCGAGGAGAGGTGCCGGACCGAGCGGGTCGGCGGCATGCGATGCGTGACGTCGTTCGCGCCGATCATGATCACGCAGACGTCGGGGACCGGCGAGGCCGTGCCCAGGACCAGCGACACCTGACGGTCCAGGTCGTCCGACTGGGCGCCGGGCAGCGCCACGTTGCTCAGCTCGACCGGGCGTTCGGCCACCGCCGCGAGCCCCGATGCCAGCAGCGCGCCCGGCGTCTGGGCGGCCCGGTGCACACCCTGCCCGGCCGCCGTGGAGTCGCCGAGTATCGTCAGGCGGATGGGCGGCTCACCCAAGGCGCCGGCGCCGTACCCTCCCCCACTCTCGGCTTCGCTCGAGTGGGGGGACCCCCACCCATAACGGCCGTCCGCCGTCGGCACCCGGCCGCCGCTGTTGCCGTTGTGCACCGCCGTCCTGGCCATCCGCACCTCGGCCAGCACCAGGCCCACCGCGGCCGCGCCGACCAGCCCGACCCCGCCGCCGCCGTACGCCGCCCCGGCCGCGATCCGCCGGGCCACCCGTGCCCTCGACATGTTCGTCATGCGCCGCCGCCACCTCCTCGTTGCCGCTCATCCACTCCTTGCCCCGTACCGCCCGTGCGCCAATCTCAACGGGGAGTGAACCTCCGACGCGGGCCTCAGAGCCTGTCCGGCGGACCCGTCCGCGGACGCGGAGTGCGGCGCGCACCCGCCCGGGCGGGCCCCACGGCGTCGGCCCGCGCCTCCGCCTCGCGGCCGCACGCTTCCCCCACGCTCGCACGGGCCCGCACGGGAGGCACCCCGTCACCCCGCTCACCTGCGCTGATGAGTGCCGTTACCTTCCTGCGACCTGATCCGCCGGTCAGGCCCTAGGCTGGCGGCACCACTAGGACCACATCTTTTTGCAAGCAACCGGAGACAACGGTGCGATACCACGACTCGATGATCAGCCTCGTCGGCAACACCCCGCTGGTGAGACTCAACAGCGTCACCCAGGGCATCCAGGCCACCGTGCTCGCCAAGGTCGAGTACTTCAACCCGGGCGGCTCCGTGAAGGACCGCATCGCGCTGCGGATGATCGAGGCCGCCGAGAAGAGCGGGGAGCTCCGGCCGGGCGGCACCATCGTCGAGCCGACCAGCGGGAACACCGGGGTGGGGCTGGCGATCGTGGCCCAGCAGAAGGGGTACAAGTGCATCTTCGTGTGCCCCGACAAGGTGAGCACCGACAAGATCAACGTGCTGCGGGCGTACGGCGCCGAGGTCGTGGTCTGCCCGACCGCGGTCGACCCGGAGCACCCGGACTCGTACTACAACGTCTCCGACCGGCTGGTCCGCGAGACGCCCGATGCCTGGAAGCCGGACCAGTACTCCAACCCCAACAACCCGCTTTCGCACTATCACTCGACCGGCCCCGAACTCTGGGAGCAGACGGAGGGGAAGATCACCCATTTCGTGGCGGGGGTGGGGACCGGGGGGACCATCTCCGGCACCGGCCGGTATCTGAAGGACGTCAGTGACGGGCGCGTCCAGGTGATCGGCGCCGACCCCGAGGGGTCCGTGTACTCCGGCGGATCGGGGCGGCCGTACCTCGTCGAGGGGGTGGGCGAGGACTTCTGGCCGACCGCCTATGACCGGACCGTCGCGGACGAGATCATCGCCGTGTCGGACAAGGACTCCTTCCAGATGACCCGCCGGCTGGCCAAGGAGGAGGGGCTGCTGGTCGGCGGCTCCTGCGGGATGGCCGTCGTCGCGGCGCTGCGGGTGGCCGAGCGGCTCGGCCCGGACGACGTCGTGGTGGTCCTGCTGCCGGACAGCGGCCGCGGGTACCTGAGCAAGATCTTCAACGACGAGTGGATGGCCGACTACGGCTTCCTGGAGGACGAGGGCCCGAGCGCCCGCGTCGGCGACGTGCTCAGCGACAAGGCCGGCGGCTCCATCCCCTCCCTCGTCCACATGCACCCGGACGAAACCGTCGGGCAGGCCATCGAGGTGCTGCGCGAGTACGGCGTCTCGCAGATGCCCGTCGTCAAGCCGGGCGCCGGTCACCCGGACGTGATGGCCGCCGAGGTCGTCGGCTCGGTCGTCGAACGCGAACTGCTCGACGCGCTGTTCAGCAAGCGGGCCTCCCTGGAGGACCCGCTGGAGAAGCACATGTGCGCCCCGCTGCCCCAGGTCGGCTCCGGTGAGCCGGTCGCGGACCTGATGTCGGTGCTGGGCGCGGCCGACGCCGCGATCGTCCTCGTCGAGGGCAAGCCCACCGGTGTGATCAGCCGGCAGGACCTGCTGGCCTTTCTCGCCAAGGGCGGCAAGCAGTAGCGAACGTCCGGTGAACGGCCCGTGACACAGCGGAACTTGCTGTTCCGCGTCCGAGTGGTGGACTTCGCGGAAGTGGTACGAGCGTGTCACGTGCGCGCAGCACACGCTTAACACGGGTCCGGCAGATTAGTGGGCGTCGGCAGGGCGGGAGCGGCTCCCCGCCCCGGCCGGCACCGAACGTCCAAGGACCTCCGGAGCGGCTCCCGGACCTCCATGGACGCCCGGACGTGAGACCCGGCCCTGACCCGGTCCGCGTCCCTCGCGGGGACCGCCGTCGTCCCGCCCCCCTTCTAGGGGGTGCGGCGGTCCCCGCGCACAACCTTTCGCGGCTGTTGCCGGCGTCGGCCGGCCCTCCTGTGCGACCCGGTCCGGCTCCGGCCCCGGTCAGTCCTCATGGCCACGGTCGCGCCGGAGGAACATGCCGGGGTTGAGGCGGACGGCCTGGGCCACGTTGACCCCCACGACGCCGAACCACGTGACCAGCAGACCCGGCAGATGCGCCAGGGCGCCGCCGATCGCCGACAGCGGTATCGCCAGGACCAGCGAGACGATCCCGAAGCCGAAGCGCTCGCCCCACGAGTCGGTGCCGCTCCTGGCGCCCCGCGTCCCGCGGGCCACCTGCATCTGCTGCTCGGCGAGGGTCCTGCGCAGCCGGCGCTCGACCGCGCCGTCGATGCGCTGGTCGATCTTCTCCAGGAAGGAGTCGGCCAGTTCCGACTCGTACTCGGGCCCGAGCTCCCTGCGGGCGTGCAGGGTGGCGTCGAGTTCCTTCTTCAGGTCGGTGTCTCGCGCGTCCGCCATGGTGCTCACGCTAGGGACCCAGGGCCCCCGGCCGCACTGGGGAAATCCCCCGCATCCGGGAGGGGGTCCGCCCTCAGGGCAGCAGCGACACCAGTTGGCTGCCGGAGTCGAACCGGGCCGCCATCACCGACGCCCCCGCGAACCCGCAGTCCGCGCGGATCGCGTCCCGCGCCCACACCGTCTGGGCCCGCATGGTGTGCTCGGCCCAGTCGCCGGGCAGCGACCTGGTGCGCAGGGCGGCCGGCGCGATCTGGTCGGCGAGGAGTTCCAGGTGACCGGGGACGGGCGCGCCGGTGCGCAGCCGGGCGAGGGTGGCGGCGACGGCCGCGCAGCCGTCGTGGCCGAGGACGACGACGAGCGGGACGCGCAGTTCCTGTACGCCGTACTGGAGGGAACCGAGGACCGCCTCGTCCAGCACCTGGCCTGCCGTCCGCATGCTCAGCAGGTCGCCGAGGCTCTGGTCGAAGACCAGTTCCGGGGCGGCTGGGGAGTCCACGCAGCCGAGCACCGCCGCGAGCGGGCTCGGTGCGGCGGGCCGGCGCGGGCGGGAGCGGCCGGTGGCGTACCGCCGGTTGCCTTGGAGCAGTTCGTCGAGGGCCGCGCTCGCCGAGGCGGGGACGACGGCCGCCGACGGGAGGGCTACGGCCGGCGCGCCGACGGCGGTGGCCGTCGGAAGGGCCGGGGGGTTGCGGACCATGACGCTTCCTCAGGTGCTGGCGCTGATGGATCTCATTACTGTACGCGTCGGAACGGTTACGTTCAGTGTTGGTTTAACGGCTCTTGGCCGGATCATCGCCCGTGCGATACCGATCGCGGCGGCCGCCGCCGACCGGAACGTCCGCCGCCCCGCGCCTGGTCGGTGCGGGGCGGCCCGGTCGTCCGGAAGGCGCGGCACACGTGTACGGGCAGGTCCGCCGGGATCAGGCGGAGCGGCTGCTGTTCGGACGGACGTTCACCGGGCGGTCCTCCCGTGGCCCGCCGGGCGGCTGGGCGCGGTCTCCCGCTGCTGGTGTCCGTGCGCCCGGCTGCCGCGGGAACGGGGGAGCCGCCGGCGGCGTCCAGACGTTGCCGCGGCTGAGCGTCGGCGCGGTGGCCGCGATCGCCGTGCGGGCCATCTCCCACAGCGACGTGCCCGTATCTCACGCCGCGGACACCGGTGACTCGCGGGTGTGCACCCGCGGCGGGTGGTCCACCGGTTGCACCGGATCACCGGAAGTCTCTTGCCCGGCTGTATGACGTCATGCAGAGTTCTCGGTATGTGAATAGCCTGCCGGCCGGCCTGGCGCCGGTCGACAGGTGACCGGAAGGCAAGGTTGGGCACGATGTCGTCTCGTACCGTGGACGCTCCCGGAATTGATCATTCCGGCCTGGTGGTCCTCGACGGCGTCGGCATGGGCGTCGGGGACGTCGTACGCCTCGCCGACGGCACCGCCCGCCCGGTCCCGGGCACCGAGGCGATGCGCCGCGCGGAGGAGTCCTGGAACGCCGCCCGGCGGATCGCCGCGACCGGCCGCGTCTACGGCCGCTCCACCGGCGTCGGCGCCAACCGGAACGAGGACGTGCCCACCGAGGCGGCCGCCGGTCACGGACTGCGGCTGCTGCGCAGCCACGCCGGGGCGATCGGCGAGGAACTGCCCGCCCGGCAGGTGCGCGCGATGCTCGCGGTACGGGCCAACCAGCTGCTGGCGGGCGGCGCGGGCCTGAGGCCCAGTGTCGTGACGGCGCTGTGCGAGGCGCTGGAGTCGGGCGCGTACCCGGTCGTCAACGAGTTCGGCTCGGTCGGCACCGGGGACATCGCGGCGCTGGCGCAGACAGGCCTCGCGCTGGCGGGGGAGCACCCCTGGCGGGGCATCGGCGCGCCGGAACCCCAGCCGCTGGACAACAACGACGCCCTCGCCCTCATCAGCAGCAACGCCCTCACCCTCGGCCAGTCGGCGCTCGCCCTGCACGAGCTGCGCGGGCTGATCGAGGCCACCCAGGTGGTGGCGGCCCTGTCACTGCTCGCCGTCGACGGCTCCCACGAGGCGTTCGCGGCGCCCGTGCACGCGGCCCGTCCGCACCGGGGCAGCGTCGAGGTCGCCCGGCGGATGCGGGAGCTGATCGGCGCCGCCGACCGGCCGACCCCGCCGCTCGGCCGGATCCAGGACCCCTACGGCTTCCGCTGCCTGCCCCAGATCCACGGCCCGGCCCACGACGCGGCCGACGCCCTGGAGGGCGTACTGGCGATCGAGATCAACGCGGCCGCCGAGAACCCCCTCATCTCCCCCGAGGACCTGGCCGCCTACCACCATGGCGGCTTCTACGAGGCCCAACTCGCGCTCGCCCTGGACCACTTCCGGCTCGCCGTCACGCAGGTTGCGCGCCTGTCCACCTCCCGGCTCTCCACCCTCAACGAACCCGCCTACACCCGGCTGCGCCCCTTCCTCGCCGACCATGAACCCGCCTCCTCCGGCGTGATGATCCTGGAGTACGCCGCCGGCGCCGCCCTCGGCGACCTGCGCGCCTTCTCCGCGCCCGCCTCCCTGGGGCACGCTGTACTCTCCCGAGGCGTCGAGGAACAGGCCAGTTTCGCCTCGCTCGCCGCCCGTCAAACGCTGCGCGCCTGCCGCGCGTACCGTCTGGTGGTCGGCTGCGAACTCGTCGCCGCCGTACGGGCACTGCGCCAGCGCGAGCTGCGTCCCGACCCCGGGCTCGGGGCCGGGCGGGCACTGGAGCTCGCCGAGGCGGCGCTGGAGGCGGACCCGGCCGACCGGCCGCTCACGGACGACGTCACCGCGGCGGCCGGGCTGCTCGACCGGTTCACGGACATCTGGAGGGGGAGCACGTCATGAACGTGACCGACAGCCCTGCGACTCGGTTGCAGGCGCTCTTCGAGGGGCACCGGCTCACGCCGACCCAGCGGCGCATCGCGCACAGCATGGTGCGGCGCGCCGGCGACGTGCCCTTCCTGTCCAGCGTGGAGCTGGCCGAACTGGCCGGGGTCAGCCAGCCCTCCGTCACCCGCTTCGCGGTCGCCCTCGGCTTCGACGGCTACCCGGCGCTGCGCAAGCACCTGCGCGAGGTGGTCCCCGCCGAACACGCGCCCGGCTCCGGGTCGTACAACGAGTACCAGCAGGCCGTCGAGGCCGAGATCGAGAACCTCCGGCACCTCGCCGAGATACTCGCCGACCCGCGCCCGGTGCAGCAGGCCGGCCGGCTGTTGGCCGCCTCCCGGCCGCTCCCGGTCCTCGGCCTGCGCGCCGCCGCCTCCCAGGCCTACGGCTTCGCCTACTTCGCCGCCAAGGTGCACCCGGACGTACGGCTGCTCAACGAGGGCGGCACGATGATCCACGACCGGGTGGACGCCGCCGTCCTCGCCGGCGCCTCGGCACTGCTGTGCTTCGCGCTGCCCCGGCATCCGCGCGAGGTCGTGGACACCCTGGGCTACGCCAGGGAGGCCGGGCTGACCGTCGTGACCGTCGCCGACTCCGCCTTCGCGCCCGTCGCCAAGGTCTCCGACCTGCTGCTGCCGGCCGCCGTCGGCACCGGGCTCGCCTTCGACACGGCCTGTGCGCCGATGCTGCTCGGCCGGGTGCTCCTGGAGGCGATGTGCGACGGCCTGCCGGACGCGCAGGCCCGCCTGGAGGAGTTCGACACACGGGCGGCGGCACGCGGTCTCTTCGTCGAGTAGGGCTTTAAGACTCGTCTCACGTTCGCTGGTTAGCGTTCCGCCGTACGGACTGGACCGAGAGCGGCGGGGAGGCTGCGGACATGGCACGTGCGGGACGAGGGACACGAGGAGGGCAGGGACTTGCCCGGGTGGCCGTGGTCGTACGGGCCGGGGCCGCGCCGTTGTGGTGGTCCGGGGTGTTCGCGGCGGGCGTCGGCGTGCTGCCCCCCGGGATCACCGGGCGGCGGATCGGCGTGCTGGCCGGGGCCGCGCTGTTCGTCGTCGGCGCCGCCGCCGTGGCGCTCACCCGCCGCAAGAGGTACACCGCGCTGGCGCGCGGCGCGGCCCGGGCCGGCAAGCACGACGTCCTCCAGGACCGGGCGGTGACCGTGCGGAACTGGCGCCGGGGACACCGCTGGTGGCTGCTGCTGGCGTTCGCCGCCGCCCTCGGCAGCTCCTTCGCGCTGCCCGCGGCGGGCGGCATGCTGCTCGCCGGGACCGGTACCGGGCTGCGCCTGAAGGCGGCCTGGCTGGGCCGCCTGGAGAAGGCCGGCGAGCAACTGGTGTGGCTGCGCGTCGACTGGCTCGACAAGCGCGGCGGCCGCCCGGCCGGCAAGGCCGTCAAGGCCTACCGCGGCACCGGCGTCGCGGCGGGCGACGCGGCCCCGGGCGGGGCCCGCCGCCGCACCGCGGCGCTGGTGTGAGGCCCGCTCAGACCTCCAAGTCCTCCTCGACCCTCTTCAGCTGGTGCCGGGCCATCGCCAGGTTGGCGCGCGACTGGTCGAGCACCAGGTAGAGGAAGAGGCCGTTGCCGCCCCGGCCCTTGAGCAGCCGGATCAGGTGGTACTGGTTGGAGAGCGTGATCAGGATGTCCTCGATCTCGCCCTTGAGACCGAGGTGCTCCATGGTGCGCATCTTGGCGCGGATCACGTCGGTGTTGCCGGCCGCGGCCACGTTCAGGTCGAAGGACTTGCTGCCGCCCATGGTGCCCAGCGCCATCCCGCTGGTGTAGTCGACGAGCGCGACACCCGTCGCGCCCTCGATGGAGGTGAGGCACTCTTTCAGGGCGGTTTCGGTGTTGGCCATGACTTTCTGGTTCCTTTCAACTGTCGGTTGCGGTGCGCGCCTCGCCGCTGGTGCTGGGGCGTGTGCGCGTGGTTCTGGTCCGTGTGGCCGCGCTGCGGGCCGGGCGCAGGGCCTTGGCGGCGGCCTGCGCGGCGGCCTCGGCGGCGTCGACCAGCTCGCCGATCCGGGCGGCGGCCCGGCGGCCCTCCAGGTGGAGCCGGCCGACGTTCACCCGGTCCTCGGCGAGCAGGGTGAGCGCGGCGCTGCGGCCGGCGGCATAGGTGGCGACATAGCCGCCCTCGCCGCGTACCAGCAGCTCCTTGAGTTCGCCCTTGCCGGTGGCGTCGGAGACCCGGACGGCGACGCCGAGCTCGGCCGCGGTGAGCGCGGCGAGGCCCTCCGGATCGACGCCCGGGCAGTCGTGGGCGACGACCAGGCCGTCGACACCGGCCGCGAGGGCGCCGGTGAGCTGGGGCATCCGGGTGCGCAGCCGACGCAGTTCGTCCAGAACTGCCTCTCTGCCGGAGCTGCCGGGTTCTGCCGCCATCAGCTGTCTCCTCTCGGCGGGGCGGTGCCGTTCAAAGGGCCTCCAGCGCATCCCTGAGCCTCTTCAGCAGCGCGATGTCGGGGTCGGTGACCGGGGGAAGCGGTGGCGGCGGGGGCACGGTGTTCCTCGGGACGAGGAGTCCGGCCGCCGCCAGCCGCCGTACGTCCACCAGCGTGTGGAAGGCCGGCCTGCCCAGCTCCCGGGCGATCTGCGGGGCCGTGCGGACGCCGTCCACCCGGTCCAGGACCGCCCGCTGCCGGGGGGTGACCGGTGGTGGCGCGACGGGGTCGGCGCGGATCAGCGGGGCGCCGTCCGCCGACGGGTCCGGCCAGATGCGGTGCAGCAACTCGCGGCGGCGCAGGGTCTCGCGCTCCAGGGCGGTGACGGGGACCGCGCGCAGCGGGCGGACCGCGCCCGGCGGGCCGGCGGCGGCCGTGGTGCCGTAGCGGAACCGGCCCGGGGTGCTGCTGGGCGCCAGCGCGAAGTATCCGGCGTCGTACAGGGCGCCCAGCCGGCACAGCTCCAGAGCGCCTCTCGGGAGCAGACCGGCGACGAGCAGCCGATGGGTGGCGGCGGGTATGTCGTCGGTCCACGGCCAGGCCGCCGCGTCGAGAGTGCCGCGGGCGGTGAGGAGCACGTCGAGGCCGGGGGCAAGGGGGCTCTCGGCATGCACCACGCGGCCCTCGGCCAGGTGCAGGGTGCCGTGCTCGCGGACCAGGACACCGGTGGCCCGCTCCTCGGCGAGGCGTGTCAGCATCGGTGAGAGCGCGCCGGGCGCTCTCTCGTGCAGGGCCGTCCGGTCCCGGACCGGCAGCGGCGGCGGTATGTCGACCACGGTCATCCCAGCACCAGCCGCTCGGCCATCTCGCCGAGCCGGATCCGGGCGAGGGCGAGATTGCCGTCCTCGCGGGCCAGCCACAGATGCAGGAACACGGTGGCGTCGAACGACGTGACCACGAACCGCAGCAGGTGATAGCTGTCGCGGTTGCTGACGATCAGGTCCTCCACCGGAGGAGTCACCTCGGTGTCGTCCGCCGTGCTGAACGCCCCGTGCTCGGCGGCCAGCCGGGCCAGTTCGGCGGCCTCCGCGGCGGTGGTCTCGTGGTCACCGCCGGGCGCCTCCCCGACCGTGCCCAGGGCCAGTCCGCTGGTCCAGTCGACCAACGCGGCGCCCCGGGCACCGGGCAGGCGCATCGCTTCCAGTAAGCACTCGTCGATTCCGGGCACCGTGGCTCCCCTCCTGCCGCGTGGCTCTCCGGTTGAGTGACGCAGACACTACGCACCGTGTGCGGGAGGGGAGCAGGTGTTTGGCATTTTCCGGTGGAACATGCGTCCGGCACACTAGTGTTGGTCGACTGGACTGCTTTTCACACCAGTTGATCGCTGCTGTCCGAGGCGTCTCAACGGCTTCCGGTTGCGCGCAGGGTGGTGAGCGCGTCGGCATGCGCCCCTCCGGATTCGGCCACCACCTCGGCGACCGTCTGCGGCTCCCGTACGACGGCGAACGCCACGCCCCCGTCACCGTCCGGCACGAAGCCGTAAACCCCGGGCCGGGCGAGGGAGTTGTAGGAGTAGTGGGTGCCGAAGTAGTACGCCCCGGTGTCCAGCGCGGCCGCGAAGTCCCCCTGGTCCAGCGGCGGCAGCGCGCGCCCCTCGGCGAGCAGGTCGCCCGAGAAACAGGCCGGCCCCGCCACGTCCTGCACCACCGGCGCCCCCTCCTTCGGCCGCCCCTTCGCGTCGTACGCGGCGATCCTGAGCGGCCACGCCCCCGGCACGTACACCGTCCGCGGCGCCACCTGCACCCCCGCGTGCGTCACCGCGATCCGCCGCCCGCCGGAGCTCTTCGCGTACTCCACCCGGGCCACCACCGTGCCGTGCCGGGCCAGCAGCGACCGCCCGAACTCCGTCACCAGCCCGTACCGCCCGTCGAACAGGCCCGGCACCGCCTGGGCCAGCAGCCGCGCGTACTGCGCGTACGTGGGCTCCGTCGCCTCCGAGGCGAAGTTGACCGAAAGCCCGCCCCCGATGTCGAGGGTGTCCACCTGCCGCCGTCCGGCGCGCGCGTTGATCTCCTCGGCCAGCGCGTACGTCTCCGCCACGCCCCGCGCCAGCAGCGACAGCGAGATCCCCTGCGACCCGACGTGCGCGTGCAGCCGCGTCAGCCACGGCCGCTCCGCGAACGCCTGTACGACCCACTCCCGGGCCCCCTCGTCCCGCAGCCCCACCCCGAACTTCGAGGTCGCGGTCGCGGTGGAGGTGGCCCCGATCGTCCCGGCCCCGATCTGTGGGTTCACCCGGATCCCGAGCGGCGATCGGGTACGGCCGGGGTGCCGGAGCGCGTCGATCCTGGTGAGCTCCTGCGGGTTGTCGGCGTTCACGGCCACGCCCAGCGCCAGTGCCTCGCGCAGCTCCGCCTCGGTCTTCGCGGGCGCGTCGAACACCATCAGCTCCGCCGGCATCCCGGCCGCTCGCGCCAGCGCCAGCTCGCCCGCGCTGGCCACCTCGGCGCCCAGGCCGGCCTCGGCCAGCAGTCGCAGGACCGGGACCAGCGGATTCGCCTTCACCGCGAAGGCGTGCAGGATCGCGGTGCCGGGCGCGGCGACCGCCTCGAACGCCCGGCGCAGCGCCGCGGCCGACGCGCGGATGCCCCGTACGTCCAGCAGGCCCACGATCGGCGCGTCCGGCCCCAGCAGTCCCTGCTCCACCGCCGCCCGCACGGCGCCGTCCCGCCGCCCGGCCCGCTCCTCATCGTCCCCGTGTCCGTCCACGACGTCCCCCGACATGTCGTCGTCCACACCCTTGAGGCCCATAAGTCCAGCCAAACATCCGGGATGCGGCCGCGCTGCCGGACCCATGTATTGACTAGTTCTATTCAGCAAGCCAGGATGTGAATAACCGCAGGAATACTTCGCCGGCCGCTGATCCCGGATCCGCCAGGAGGCAGACCATGTCAGGACCCCTCCCGCCCGTCTCCCGCCACCACCCTCAAACGAGGCCCTACGGGCCGCCCCCTGGTGGAGTACGAGCGCCGCGCGGTACGGAACTGAGCGCCCTGGGATGGCAGCAGGAAGCCGCCCTGCGGATGCTGCAGAACAACCTGGACCCCGAGGTCGCCGAACACCCCGACAAGCTCGTCGTCTACGGCGGCACCGGCAAGGCCGCCCGCGACTGGCGCTCCTTCGACGCCATGGTGCGCACCCTTCGCACCCTCAAGCAGGACGAGACCATGCTGGTCCAGTCCGGCCGCCCGGTCGGCGTGATGCAGACCCACGAGTGGGCCCCGCGCGTCCTCATCGCCAACTCCAACCTCGTCGGGGACTGGGCCAACTGGGAGGAGTTCCGCCGCCTGGAGGCCCTCGGCCTGACCATGTACGGCCAGATGACCGCCGGCTCCTGGATCTACATCGGCACCCAGGGCATCCTCCAGGGCACCTACGAGACCTTCGCCGCCGTCGCCGCCAAGAAGTTCGGCGGCACCCTCGCCGGGACCATCACCCTGACGGCCGGCCTCGGCGGCATGGGCGGCGCCCAGCCCCTCGCGGTCACCATGAACGACGGCGTCGCGATCTGTGTCGACTGCGACCCGCGCGCCATCGAGCGCCGCATCGAGCACCGTTACCTCGACGTCAAGGCCGACAGCCTCGACCACGCCCTCCAGCTGGCGACCGAGGCCCGCGACGCCCGCCGCCCGCTGTCCATCGGCGTCCTCGGCAACGCGGCCGAACTGGTGCCGCAACTGCTCGCGATGAACGCGCCCATCGACATCGTCACCGACCAGACCTCGGCCCACGACCCGCTGTCGTACCTGCCGGTCGGCGTCGCCTTCGAGGACATGGCCGACGCGGCCGCCAAGGACCCGGCAGGCTTCACCACCCGCGCCCGCGAGTCCATGGCCCGGCACGTCGAGGCCATGGTCGGCTTCATGGACGCCGGCGCCGAGGTCTTCGACTACGGCAACTCCATCCGCGGCGAGGCGCGACTGGCCGGATACGAGCGGGCGTTCGCCTTCCCCGGCTTCGTCCCCGCCTACATCCGCCCGCTCTTCTGCGAGGGCAAGGGCCCCTTCCGGTGGGCGGCCCTGTCCGGCGACCCCGCCGACATCGCCAAGACCGACCGGGCCATCCTCGACCTCTTCCCGGAGAACGAGTCCCTCGCCCGCTGGATCAAGATGGCCGAGGAGCGGGTCCACTTCCAGGGGCTGCCCGCGCGCATCTGCTGGCTCGGCTACGGCGAGCGGGACAAGGCCGGCGAGCGGTTCAACGACATGGTGGCGAGCGGCGAGCTGGCCGCGCCGCTGGCGATCGGCCGTGACCACCTCGACTGCGGCTCCGTGGCCTCTCCCTACCGCGAGACGGAGGCCATGCTGGACGGCTCCGACGCGATCGCCGACTGGCCGCTGCTGAACGCGATGGTCAACGTGGCGTCGGGTGCGTCCTGGGTCTCCATCCACCATGGCGGCGGGGTCGGCATGGGGCGGTCGATCCACGCGGGGCAGGTGACGGTCGCCGACGGCACGAAGCTGGGCGGGGAGAAGATCCGGCGGGTTCTCACCAACGACCCCGGCATGGGTGTCATCCGGCATGTGGACGCCGGGTACGACATCGCGGAGTCGGTCGCCGAGGAGCGGGGCGTGCGCGTGCCGATGCGTGAGGGCGAGTCGGCGTGACGAGCGGCGAGTCTCCGGTGGGGGCCGAGCTCTCGTCGCCGGGCGCGGGTGCGGCTGTGCCCACCCTCCCCCACTCTCAACTTCGTTCGAGCGGGGGGACCCCCACCGCCCTGCGGAACGACTGCCCACAGCCTGTAGGGGCCGAGGGCCCGCAGCCTGTACGGGCTGCGCGGGCCGAGGGACCGCGGCCTGGTGCCACGTCGGCCGACAGCGCTGCCTCCTTCCACGCCATGTGGCGGGAGTTGCTTCCCGTCGGTCGGCGCGCCGACTCCCACGGGTATCGGCGGTTCGCCTGGACCGGAGCCGATGCCGAGTGCCGGGACTGGTTCAGGGAGCAGGCCGAGGGACGGGGGCTGAGGTACGAGGTCGACCGGAACGGGAACCAGTGGGCCTGGCTCGGGGATCCGGATGCCGGGGACGCTGTCGTCACCGGGTCGCATCTGGACTCCGTGCCGGACGGCGGGGCCTTCGACGGGCCCCTCGGGGTCGTGTCCTCCTTCGCCGCGCTGGACGAACTCCGGCGGCGGGGGACCGAGTTCGCACGCCCCCTCGCCATCGTGAACTTCGGAGACGAGGAGGGCGCCCGGTTCGGGCTCGCCTGTGTCGGGTCCCGGCTGACCGCGGGGCACCTGACCGTCGAGCAGGCCCACCGGCTCACCGACGGCGACGGCATCACCCTGCCGCAGGCCATGGCGGCCGCCGGCTACGACCCCGACGCCATCGGCCCCGACCCCGAGCGGCTCGCCCGCATCGGTGCCTTCGTCGAACTGCATGTCGAACAGGGCCGGGCGCTGGACCTCTCCGGCGACCGGGTCGGCATCGCCAGCGCCATCTGGCCGCACGGCCGCTGGCGGTTCGACTTCCGGGGCGAGGCCAACCACGCCGGCACCACCCGGCTTGCGGACCGGCACGACCCCATGCTGTCGTACGCCGAGACCGTGCTCGCCGCCCGCCGCGAGGCCGAACTCGCCGGTGCCGTCGCCACCTTCGGCAAGATCGCCGTCGAGCCGAACGGCGTCAACGCCATCCCCTCCCTGGTGCGCGGCTGGCTCGACTCCCGCGCCGCCGACCAGGCCACCCTCGACACCGTCGTCGGCGGCATCGAGAAGGCGGCCCGGGAGTACGCGCAGGCGCACGGCATCGACCTGGACGTGGTCCGCGAGTCGTTCACGCCGGTCGTGGAGTTCGACCACGCCCTGCGGGACGAACTCGGCCGGATCCTCGGCAAGGACACCGGTCTCACCGTGCCCGTCCTCGGTACCGGGGCCGGACACGACGCCGGGATCCTCTCCGGGAGCGTCCCGACGGCCATGCTGTTCGTGCGCAACCCCACCGGCGTCTCGCACTCCCCGGCCGAGTTCGCGGCCGAGGACGACTGCGTGGCCGGGGTGAGCGCGCTCGCCGACGTACTGGAAGGGCTGGCCCGCGGGTGACGACACGGACGACGTACTGGTTGGAGTACGCCTGGCTGGACCCGCACGTCCAGGCGGGCGTCGCCGTCGAGGTGGCCGGCGGCCGGATCACGGCGGTGCGCACCGAGGTGCCCGCGCCGCCGCCCGGGGCCGAGGTGCTGCGCGGCCTCACCCTCCCCGGCCTGGCGAACGCCCACTCGCACGCCTTCCACCGCGCGCTGCGCGGCACCGTCCAGGTGGGCTCCGGGACCTTCTGGACCTGGCGTGACGTGATGTACGGCTTCGCCGGCCAACTGACCCCGGAGACCTACCACGCGCTCGCCCGCGCGGTGTACGCCGAGATGGCCCTGGCGGGTGTCGCCTGCGTCGGCGAGTTCCACTACGTCCACCACGCTCCCGACGGCACCCCGTACGCCGACCCCAACGCCATGGGCGAGGCGCTGATCGCGGCGGCCGCCGACGCCGGCATCCGGATCACCCTCCTCGACACCGCCTACCTCTCCGCGGGCTTCGGTGAGCCGCCCGACGCCCATCAGCGGCGCTTCTCCGACGGCAGCGCGGAGGCCTGGGCCGAACGCTGTGCAGTTCTCAAGGAACGGGATCACGCACGGATCGGGGCGGCGATCCACTCCGTACGGGCGGTGCCCGCCGGGCAGTTGGCGACCGTGGCGCAGTGGGCCGACGAGCGGCGGGCCCCGCTCCATGTGCACCTGTCCGAGCAGACGGCGGAGAACGACGCCTGCCGGGCCGCCCACGGCTGCACCCCCGCCCGCCTGCTCGCCGACCACGGCGTCCTCGGCCCGCGCACCACCGGCGTCCACAACACCCATCTCACCGACGAGGACATCGCGCTGATCGGCGGCTCCGGCACCGGCACCTGCATGTGCCCGACCACCGAGCGCGACCTGGCCGACGGCATCGGCCCCGCCGTCGCACTCCAGAAGCAGGGCTCGCCGCTCTCCCTCGGCTCCGACAGCCACGCCGTCATCGACCTGCTCGAAGAGGCGCGCGCGATGGAGCTCGACGAGCGGCTGCGCACCCGCACCCGGGGCCACTGGACGGCCGCCGCCCTGCTGCGCGCCGCCAGTGCCGACGGCCACGCCGCCCTCGGCTGGGACGACGCCGGCACCATCGGGACCGGCATGTTCGCCGACCTCACCACGATCGCGCTGGACTCGGTCAGAACGGCAGGGCCGCTGCCACGCCTCGGCGCCGAGACGGCCGTATTCGCCGCGACCGCGGCGGACGTACGGCACACGGTCGTCGGGGGCCGGCACGTCGTACGAGACGGCGCGCACACCCTCGTACCCGATGTGCCGCAGGCCCTCGCGCGGGCCGTCGAAGCCCTTCGCGCCTGACGACCGACCCACTCAAGGACTCCGACGAGGTCACCATGAGCAGCAGCACCGTCATCACCAACATCGCCACGCTGGTCACCAACGACCCCTCCCTCGGTGACAACTCCCCTCTCGGTCTGATCCAGGACGCGGCCGTCGTCATCGACGGCGACCGTGTCGTGTGGACCGGTGAATCCAGCAAAGCACCCGCCACTGACAACCGGGTCGACGCGGCCGGCCGGGCGGTGCTGCCGGGCTTCGTGGACTCCCACTCCCACCTGCTCTTCGCGGGCGACCGCACCGAGGAGTTCAACGCCCGCATGTCCGGCCGTTCGTACACGGCGGGCGGCATCCGCACGACGGTGGCCGCGACCCGGGCCGCGTCGGACGAGGAACTGGAGCAGAACCTCACCCGTTACCTCACCGAGGCTCTCCGCCAGGGCACCACCACCTTCGAGACGAAGTCGGGCTACGGCCTGACGGTCGCCGACGAGTCCCGCGCCCTGCGCATCGCGGCCCGGCACACCGACGAGGTGACGTACCTGGGCGCCCACATCGTCTCGCCCGACCACGCCGACGACCCGGCCGCGTACGTCGCCCTCGTCACCGGCGAGATGCTGGACGCCTGCGCGCCGTACGCCCGTTGGATCGACGTCTTCTGCGAGAAGGGCGCCTTCGACGGCGACCAGGCCCGGACGATCCTCACCGCGGGCAGGGCCAGGGGCCTGACCCCGCGCATCCACGCCAACCAGCTCTCCTACGGCCCCGGTGTCCAGCTCGCCGTGGAACTCGACGCGGCCAGCGCCGACCACTGCACCCACCTGACGCCCGAGGACGTGGACGCCCTCGCCAACAGCCGGACGGTGGCCACCCTCCTGCCCGGCGCCGAGTTCTCCACCCGCGCCCAGTGGCCCGACGCCCGCCGCCTCCTCGACGCCGGCGCGACGGTCGCCCTCTCCACCGACTGCAACCCCGGCTCGTCCTTCACGTCCTCCGTCCCCTTCTGCGTCGCCCTGGCCGTCCGCGACATGGGGATGACCCCCGACGAGGCGGTCTGGTCGGCCACGGCGGGCGGCGCGGCAGCCCTGCGCCGGGACGACATCGGCCGCCTGACCCCGGGCGCCTACGCCGACCTGCTCCTGCTGGACGCCCCGAGCCACGTCCACCTGGCCTACCGGCCGGGGGTGCCGCTGGTCAGCGAGGTGTGGCGGCGGGGCGTACGGGTCGCCGGCTGAGCCGGCTCGCCCCCGCCCGCCGGGGCTATTCGTCCAGGGTGAGTGCCCTGCGCAGCCGCACGAGGGTGCGGGACAACAGGCGGGACACGTGCATCTGGGAGATCCCGAGTTCGTCGCCGATCTCCGACTGGGTCATGCCCGCGACGAAGCGGAGGGAGAGGATGGTGCGGTCCCTGGACGGGAGTTCCGCGATGAGGGGCTTGAGGGACTCGATGTACTCGATGCCCTCCAGGCCGTGGTCCTCGTAGCCGATGCGGTCCGCCAGGGCGCCCTCGGACTCGTCCTCCTCGGGTTGCGCGTCCAGGGAGGAGGCCGTATACGCGTTGGAGGCCGCCATGCCCTCGACGACCTCCTCGTTGGAGAGGCCGAGACGTTCCGCGAGCTCCGCGACCGTGGGGGCACGGTCCAGTTTCTGGGCCAGTTCGTCGCCCGCCTTGGCGAGGTCCAGGCGGAGCTCCTGGAGGCGGCGCGGGACCCGTACCGACCACGACGTGTCGCGGAAGAAACGCTTGATCTCGCCGACGATGGTCGGCATCGCGAAGGTGGGGAACTCGACGCCCCGGGAGAGCTCGAAGCGGTCGATCGCCTTGATCAGGCCGATGGTGCCGACCTGGATGATGTCCTCCATCGGCTCGCTGCGCGAGCGGAAGCGGGAGGCGGCGAACTTGACCAGAGCGAGGTTCAGTTCGACGAGGGTGTTGCGGACGTACGAATACTCGCGCGTGCCTTCCTCCAGCGACTCCAGCCGCTCGAAGAGGGTCTTGGACAACGCGCGCGCGTCGACCGCGTCGACCTCGTCGTACGGGGGGATCTCCGGGAGGCCGAGTCCGGCGAAGAATCCCTCGATGGCATCCAGTGTTTCCGGTGGGGGAGTCGACGTCGCCGTCAGGGGGCGCGAGGCGTCGAGCCGGGGTGACATGGTGTCCTCCATCGTTCTCGGCAATAAGGCTGCCGGAGCCGTGCGTGCACTGCGGTGTGCGGCGCCTCCAAAGCCGGCCGTGTCGGTTGACGTGTCCTTACCTGTACGTGTCCCTACTAGCCCTACCCGCTCCGTCGAGCCACTCGCAAGTCCGTTCTATTATCGTTTGTCCCGTTCTGCGCGGTTGTTCGGGTGTCGGGTTGCGTGCAGAAGGCGTAATGTTCGAGGGCGTCGGCATGGCGTTCGGCAGACATCGGTGGGCATCGTCAGACATCGGTCAGACGGTGGCGAAAGCGGTCACGACCTCGGGAGAGAGACGGCAATGGACCACGGGACGGTCGGCAGCGCACAGTCGGGCCGGCTGCTGGTGGAGGTGCGGGAAGAAGGCTCCAGCGCCGTGGTGGTTCCGGCGGGTGAGCTCGATCACCACACCGCCGACCTGCTGCGCGAGCCGCTGGACGATCTCCTCGACAAGGGCTTCTCCCGCCTTGTCGTGGACTGCTCACGCCTTGAGTTCTGTGACTCCACCGGACTGAACGTGCTGCTCGGCGCCCGCCTGCGGGCCGAGGCCGCCGGGGGCGGGGTGCACCTCGCCGGCATGCTGCCCGTCGTCGCCCGGGTCTTCGAGATCACGGGCGCCGAGGCCGTCTTCACCGTCCACGACTCCGTCGAGGCGGCGCTGGCCGACGAGGGCGCCGACGGCGGGGGCGGCGGTGCCGACACGGCCGGTGGCGAGGGCTGACCCCCGGTCCGGCGTCCGGAACCGGGGGGTGTTCCCGTGGATCGCTCGGGCAGGAGAGATTCTGGATCTGTCGCCGCCCGGTCCGGCCCCGTCCGACCCGGTCGCCCCCCAGGCCCGTACGAACTGCAGCAACGCGAAATTTTCCATGTGAACCGGTGAATCGGTGAGGTGAAGCGCTGATGAGCACCACCCGGCCTTACCCGCCGGGCGACCGCGGCCCGGAGCCCAGCGGCGCTTCGGGGGTGTCCGAGGAGGCGGCGTCCGATGCGCAGTCCGCCTCGACGGGGGGTCGTCAGGTCCGCAGGCTGCGCCTTGACGGCGAGAGCGGGGTCGTACCGCTCGCGCGCGATTTCACCCGCCAGGCGCTGCACGCGTGGGGGTGGCTGCCGGCCGCGACCGCCGACCACCGGGCCGCCGCCGAGGACGTGCTGCTCGTCGTCTCCGAACTCGTGACGAACGCGTGCCTGCATGCGGAGGGTCCGGACGAGCTGTTCCTGGCCTGCGACAAGAAGGTGATCCGGGTGGAGGTGTCGGACCGGGGGACCGGGCAGCCGGCGCCGCGGACCCCGCACCGGGCGGGACGGCCCGGGGGCCACGGGATGTTCATCGTCCAACGGCTCTGTCTGGACTGGGGAGTTGTCCGGACGGCGGGGGCGGCCGGGAAGACGGTCTGGGCGGAGCTGGGGGCACCCGCGTAAAGGGGGCGCCGTCTTGGGTTGTTTTGCGGCTTGCGGCGAGTGGGCTGGTCGCGCCCTCGCGGCGGCAGCCGCACATCAAAGACAGTCCCGCGCCCCTGATGGGTCGCCTCGGCCTACGGGCCGCTTTGGCATCCCCACACTTCCGCCACGCCCTTTCTCTTCCCTCCTCATGGGCCCCGGCGTACCTTGACGGCCGAATCTGATACCTCGTCAGTAACGAATGGGGTGGCCGACCGTGTCGTCGTACCCGAAACGTACCGCCGTGCTCGCGTCCGCCGCCGCCCTGGCCGGATCGGCGGTGCTGCTCGCCGCCCCCGCGGCGCACGCCACCGTGGTCAACGTCAACTACAAGTGCCAGACGCCGATCGGCCCGAAGAGCGCTGTCTCCCCGATCGACATCAAGGGCGTCAAGAGCGGCAGCGGCTACAAGATCACGATGTCCTGGCAGAAGGGCGTCTCCTCCAGCCCCGTCGAACTCGGCAAGGGCGCCGTGAACCCGAGCGCCGTCATCAAGGTGGGCGGCGCCGACAGCGGCACCCTGAACGTCACCGGCGCCGCCAACCAGGCCGCGATTCCCGCCAACACCCCCATCAAGATCAACGACTTGAGCGGCACCTACACCCCGGAGAAGTCCGGCAAGGTGACGTTCACCGCGGGCACGCTCACCATCAAGGCGCTCGGTACGACGACCACCTGCACCCCCGCCAACAACCCCGGGCCGTCCCTGACCTTGGACGTGACCGCGGCCGGCGGCGGGTCGGGCGGTTCCGGCTCGTCGTCGTCCGGCAGCACCAGCACCGACTCCGGAGGCACCCTCCCGAAGACCGGGCCCGAGGACTCGTTCGTCGCCCTCGGCACCCTCGGCGGCACCGTGCTGCTCGCGGGCGCGGCCGGCACGCTCTGGCTGACCCGGCGGAACCAGACCGTACGCCGCTGACCTCCGGGTCCGACCGCTGGAGCCGCCCATGCCGTCCGCCCAGTCCGCCGCCCGCGCAACCCGGTCCGCCGCCCGGGGCATCGGCCTCACCGCGCTGGTCCTGCTCGCCACCGCCCCGCGCGCGTCGGCCGCCGAGGGCTGGTCCCTCGCGCCCGCGGGCGGCGGCCGCCCCTCCTTCTACGCCGAGGGCGCCCCCGGGGCGGTCCTCCAGGACACCGTGTCGGTGACCAACCCCGGCGGGCACCCGGTCACGGTACGGCTGGCCGGCGCCGGCGTCCCCGTCGTCCTCGCCGAGCCGACGGTCCGGGTCCCCGCCCGCACCCGCGCCGACGTCCCCTTCACCATGACCGTCCCGGCCGGCGCGACCCCCGGCGACCGCCCCGCCGCCCTTGTCGCGAAGGACACCGACGGCCGTACCGCCACCGCCCGCATCCACCTGCGCGTCGGCGGCCCCGCCCTGTCCGCACTGACCGTCGAACACCTCGCCGTCCACGGTGACCGCATCACGTACGAGCTGGTCAACCGGGGTACGACCGTACTCGCGCCGAGGCTGGCGGTGCGCGCCCACGGCCTCTTCGGCCGCGTCCTGCTGGACCGGGCACCGCGCACCCTCCCGGTCCGCCTCGCCCCGGGCACCCGCACCGAACTCAGCGAGCCCTGGCCCGGCCGCCCCGCCCTGGACGCGGTCGACGTCCGGCTGACGGCGACGGCGGCGGGCGGCGCCCACGACACGGCGGACACCGCGGCCCGGTTCGTGCCCTGGGGCGCGGTCGCGGGGGCCGGGGGCGCGCTGGCGGCGGGGGCCGCCGTGACGGCCGTACGACTGCGCGGGCGCCGGAGCCGTGGCGATCGCCCGGCCGAACCCCTGGCCGAGGAAGTCGAGTTGACAGGAGCAGCGAGGTGAGAGTGCGTCCGGTCCCGGTACTGGCGGTACTGACGTCGCTGGCGGCGTTGTTCTCGCTGCTCCTCGTGCCCATGGCGGCGGCCGCCGACGGGCCGGCCGTCAAGGTGGCCAAGTCCCAGGCGGGCACCGGTGGTTCGGTCACCGTCAGCGGCACCGGCTGGCGCCCGCACACCCTGCTGATGATGCTGATCTGCGGCCAGGCCAGCCCGTCCCGGGGCGTGATCGGCGGTACCAACTCCTGTGCCAACGCCGACGGGCGGGCCGTCACCACCGACGCGGACGGCGCCTTCAGCAAGCAGCTCCCGGTCGCCGAACCGCCGGTCCCCTGCCCCTGCGTGGTGCACGTGGCCACCGTGACCGGCACCAGCGCCGACGCGGACGCCGCCTTCCAGGTCGCCGGACACCCCGTCAAGGCGCTGCCCGCCGAGTCCACCGGCGGCACGCTGTCGATGCTCACCGACACCCGCCTCGACGGCTCCTCCGGCCTGCTGACCTGGTTCGGCGCGCCCCCCACCCGCACCCTCGTCTTCACCATCGGCAACGCGGGATCGAGCACCCTCAAGGATCCGGTCTTCCAAGTCGGCACCGCACACGGCGTGTTCGCACCCCAGTGGGACGAGCAGCAGTGGCAGGGCACCCTCGCGCCCGGCAAGAAGGCCCAGGTCCAACTGCCCGTCGAACTCTCCGCCGGGGCGCACGGCGACTACACCGTCTCTCTCAAGTACGACGGCAAGGTCCTGGCCGAGGAGCCCTGGGGCGTCGGCCGTCCCTGGGGGGTGACCCTCTTCTGGATCCTGCTCGGCGTGGTCGTACCGGCGGCCGTCTTCCGCATCGGCATGGCGGTGGTGGACCGGGTACGGCCGCCCCGCGCCGGCGGCATCCGCCACCGGGGAATGCCCCGCCCGGTCCTCCGGGTGCCGCGTCTGCGCGCCGCGGAGCCCGCGCCCTCGACGACCGCCACCACCTCGACCCTGCCGTGGTTCACCCCGGGCTCAGATCCGGGCGCGACGGCCGGCCGGCTCTCCGCACCGCACGACGACAGCTCCACGAGTCCTCCGACTCCGACCACGAAAGGACCGACGTGATCATGCGAAGGAGAGTGACACCGGTACCGGCCAGAGCGGGCGCGGCGGCGGCCGCGCTGGTCCTCGCCGCGGCGGGCGCCCTGCTCGGCGCGGCGGCGGGGACCGCCCAGGCGGCCGAGGTGTCGTACGCCACCCACTGCGTACCGCCCGCCGGGGTCGCCGACCCGATCGACGGGACCACCAAGGTCGCGATCACCGCGCCCGCCACGGCGAAGGTCGGCGACACCGTCGACATCACCTGGAAGTTCGTGCAGGCGGCTTCCAAGAACCCGGACATCATCGACCTGCCCGCGAACACGGTCCAGCCGTCCGGCACGCTGAAGGCGGCCGGCGCCCAGACCGCCGGCATCGCCATGCAGGGGCCGCGCGAGAACCCGGCGATCCCCAAGGGCGGCGACATGGTGCTGTCCGACATGACGGGCACGCTGAAGCTGACGTCGCCCGGCGAGGTGACGCTCACGCCGGACGCGTACACGGTCAACGCCTTCTCGACGGACACCGTGTGCACGCCGAAGGGGACGGTCCCGAAGGCGGCGACGATCGAAGTCACCGGCAGCGGTTCGAGCGCGTCGGCGAGCCCGTCGGACAGCACATCGGCCTCGCCGTCGCCCTCCGGCTCCACGTCGGCGTCGGCCTCCGCGTCCGCCTCGGCTTCCCCCTCCGACGGCACGGGCAGCGGCCAGACCGACTTCACGGGCAAGGAGGTCGAGGTCCCCTACGCCTGCAAGACCCCCATCGGCGACAAGAACGCCACCTCGCCGGTGCAGATCAACGCCAAGAAGGACGGCGGGAGTTTCGATCTCACCGTGCAGTTCAAGAAGTCGGTGATGGACAGCCCCGCCGACATCCCGGCCGACTCGGTGAAACCGTCGATGGAGGTGGTCCTGGGCGGCTCCGACAAGGGCACGGTCCATGTGGAGGGCCCGACCAACTCCTCCGCGATCAAGTCCGGTGACCCGATCGAGATTCCCGACCTGACCGGTACCTACAAGCCGGGGGCGAGCGGTACGTCGACCCTGTCCCCGGGCGTCCTGACGGTCAAGGCGCTCGGTACGACGACCACGTGCACACCGACGAAGAGCGAGGTCTCCCTGACGCTGGACACGACCGAGCAGGCGAGCGGGGCGTCGGGTTCGTCGACCTCGGGCGGTTCGCCGAGCGGTTCGGGCAGCGGCAGCGGTGGCCTGGCGCAGACCGGTGACAACAGCAACGGCGCGCTGAAGGCGCTGGGCCTGGTGGCGGGCACCGCGATCCTCCTGGGCGGCGCCGTGTTCACCTTCATGCCTCGGAGGAGGACGAGGTGACGTCCCTGCTTTCAGGGGCGCGGGGCCGTATCTGAGGTGCGGCTCCGCCGCGTGGGCGCGACCGGCCGCATCCGGCGGACAGCCGAAGACGCAGGAGGGCCACCCCATTCACCAGAATGCGGTGGCCCTCCGTCGAAGACGTCAGTGAACGTCTCCCATGAGCTCCCGGACCTTCTTCCGGTACACCCACACAGCCGCACCGGCGAGCACCGCCAGCGCCGCCTGGAACGCCACGATCCCCGTCTTGTTCAGGTCGACGCCCGCGATGGACAGCAGACCGGTCGTCGCGTCACCCGCGGTGACCGCCAGGAACCACACACCCATCATCTGGGACGCGTACTTCGCCGGCGCCATCTTGGTCGTCACGGACAGACCGACCGGGGACAGCATCAGCTCACCCACGGTCTGCACGAAGTAGATCCCGACCAGCCACATCGCCGCGGCCTTGTGCCCACCCTCGGCGATCGACAGCGGCGCGAGGAACAGGAAGAACGACGCGCCGATCAGCACCAGGCCGCCGGCGAACTTCACGGCCGTGCTCGGCTCCTTGCCGCGCCGGGCCATCGCCAGCCACGCCCAGGCGAAGACCGGCGCGAACGCCATGATCATGACCGGGTTGACGGACTGGTACCAGGAGACCGGGAAGTTCCAGCCGAAGACGGTGTTCCTGGCGGACGCGTCGGCGAACAGGGAGACGGTCGAGCCACCCTGGTCGTAGATCATCCAGAAGACCGCGGCGGCCACGAAGAACCAGATGTACGCGCTCATCTTGGACTGCTCCGCGCGGTCCAGGTCCTTGTCCCGCTTGATGCGGGCGATGACGACGACCGGGATCAGCAGACCGGCGACGGTGATCGGCACCAGCAGCCAGTTCAGCGTGTAGACGCCGGAGACACCGACGACGACGTAGAAGACCGCGGCGACGGCGGCCCAGAAGCCGGCCTTCGTCAGCGTCGCCTTCTTCTCCGCGGCGGACAGCGGGGTCGGGACGATGTCCGAGCGCGAGCTCAGGTGGCGGGTGCCGAGCAGGAACTGGGCGAGACCCAGCGCCATGCCGACCGCGGCCAGCGCGAAGCCCAGGTGCCAGTTGTAGTTCTCGCCGACCGTGCCGATGACCAGCGGCGCGGCGAACGCGCCCAGGTTGATGCCGATGTAGAAGAGCGTGAAGCCACCGTCACGGCGCGGGTCGTCCGGGCCGTCGTACAGGTGGCCGACCATCGTGGAGATGTTGGCCTTCAGCAGACCGGAACCGACCGCGACCAGGCCGAGGCCGGCGAAGAAGGTGCCGGCGCTGGGCAGCGCCAGCGTCAGGTGGCCGAGCATGATGACCGTGCCCGCGACGGCGACCGTCCTGCGGGGGCCGAGGACCCGGTCGGCGAACCAGCCGCCCGGCAGGGCGAGCAGGTACACGAGCGACAGGTACACCGAGTAGATCGCCGTCGCCGCGGCCGCGCTCATGTGCAGGCCGCCGGGAGCGACCAGGTACAGCGGGAGCAGGGCCTTCATGCCGTAGTAGGAGAATCGCTCCCACATCTCGGTCATGAAGAGGGTGGCCAGTCCGCGGGGGTGGCCGAAGAAGGTCTTCCCGGTACCGGGGGTGCCCGGTCGGACCGAGTCCTTCGTCAGGCTGGACGCCATGGTCGTTCCTTGCTGTCGGAGCGCGCGGTGGGGCTTTGCGCGCCCGTGGGGGGAGCGGCCGGCACCGGCGCGTCCACCCATCCACCCCACGCCCACGGGGATTCCGCTCCGGATCGCGGAGCGGTGGAGGGCGACCACCGGGATCCACGCCCCGTGACGCTGCGTCGCGTCCGGAGCCCGGCCAGAGGTCGTTCCTTTCAAAGCTGGCAGGCCAGCCCGCACACAAAAGAGACCTTCAGTGTCGCGATGCCCACCAAAGGTCCCCGGGTGTACTACAGGCGTGCACATCACTCTACGTCATGACACTGCCTGATATGGAAGGACTTGAGACACGGATCACAGGTGTCGGGGGAACCGCACGCTGGATTCGAAGGTCTGTCCTCCGGTCTCACCCTTCGCTCGCAGGTTCGCACCACTGTGCCCCAAGGTAAGAATCCGGCGTGCCGATCACACCCCAGCACTGCGCGTAATCGGACTACCATCACCTCATGACCCGTGTACTGCTCGCCGAGGACGACGCGTCCATCTCGGAGCCGCTGGCCCGCGCACTGCGCCGGGAAGGTTACGAGGTCGAGGTGCGCGAGGACGGACCCACCGCGCTCGACGCCGGAATGCAGGGCGGCGTCGATCTGGTCGTGCTGGACCTCGGGCTGCCCGGCATGGACGGCCTGGAGGTGGCTCGTCGGCTGCGTGCCGAGGGCCACGCCGTGCCGATCCTCATCCTGACCGCGCGGGCCGACGAGGTGGACACCGTCGTCGGCCTGGACGCGGGCGCCGACGACTACGTGACCAAGCCGTTCCGCCTCGCCGAACTGCTCGCCCGGGTGCGGGCGCTGCTGCGGCGCGGTGCCGCCGAGCCGGCGCAGCCGCCGGCCACGCACGGGGTACGGATCGACGTCGAGTCGCACCGGGCGTGGATGGGCGACGAGGAACTCCAGCTCACGGCGAAGGAATTCGATCTGCTGCGGGTGCTGGTGCGGGACGCCGGGCGGGTCGTCACGCGGGACCAGCTGATGCGGGAGGTCTGGGACACGACCTGGTGGTCGTCGACCAAGACGCTCGACATGCACATCTCGTGGCTGCGCAAGAAGCTCGGCGACGACGCGGCGAACCCCCGGTACATCGCTACCGTGCGTGGTGTCGGGTTCCGGTTCGAGAAGAGCTGAGTGCGATTCGCCGTGGGTGGTACGGGCAAGTGCGCGACTGACCGTCGTGGTGGGCTGATCGCGCCCGCGCGGCGGCGCCGCACATGTCCGCGCCCCGCGCCTCCGAAGGGGCGCTGACGTGCGTCGTCGTCTGATCCAGTCCACCCTCGCCGTCGTACTGGTCGTCATCGCCGTCTTCGGCGTCTCTCTCGTCATCGTCGAATCACGGACCATCAGCAACAGCGCCCAGGAACGCGTCGACTCCGAGGCGCTCCGCCTCGCCAGCATCGTGGACAGCCGGATCCTCGGGGACGAGGACATCACCGCCGAGATACTGCGCAGCCAGGTCGGCAAGGACCAGTACGCCGTCATCCGGATGCCGGGCAAGGTGCCGATCGAGCTGGGTGTGAAGCCCGAGGGCGATGTCATCCACTACACGGCCGACGGTGAGGAAGGCGAGACGGTCACCGTTCAGGAGCCGCGGTCGACCGTGACCCGGGAGGTCGGCCGTACGCTGCTGATCATCGGTGCCGTCGCGCTGCTCGCCGTGATCGCCGCCGTGCTGCTCGCCATCCGGCAGGCCAACCGGCTGGCCTCCCCGCTGACCGACCTCGCGGAGACCGCGGAGCGGCTCGGCTCGGGCGACCCGCGGCCCCGGCACAAGCGGTACGGCGTCCCGGAGCTGGACCGGGTCGCCGATGTGCTGGACTCCTCCGCCGAGCGGATCGGGCGGATGCTCACCGCCGAGCGGCGGCTGGCCGCCGACGCCTCCCACCAGCTGCGCACGCCCCTGACCGCGCTGTCCATGCGGCTTGAGGAGATCACCCTCACCGACGATCCGGACATCGTGAAGGAGGAGGCGAACGTGGCGCTGACGCAGGTGGAGCGGCTGACGGACGTCGTCGAGCGGCTGCTGACGAACTCCAGGGACCCGCGCACCG
The DNA here is from genome assembly GCF_021462265.1 of Streptomyces shenzhenensis. Taxonomy (GTDB): domain Bacteria; phylum Actinomycetota; class Actinomycetes; order Streptomycetales; family Streptomycetaceae; genus Streptomyces; species Streptomyces shenzhenensis. The sequence continues at coordinate 397,726 of NZ_JAJONF010000003.1, forward strand.
GCTCCGCCGTCTCCTTCGACCTGGACGAGGTCATCCAGCAGCAGCTCGCCGAGTGGCGGCCCGCCTACCGCAGTGCGGGCCGGGCGATCGTCAGCTCCGGCAAACGGCATCTGCGGGCGGTCGGCACGCCGGGCGCGGTGGCGCAGGTGCTGGCCGCGCTGATCGAGAACTCCCTGATGCACGGGGGCGGCACGGTCGCTCTGCGCACCAGGGTGACCGGCAACCAGGCGGTGGTCGAGGTGACCGACGAGGGCGCCGGGGTCCCCGCCGACCTGGGCAACCGCATCTTCGAGCGGACCATCAGCGGCCGTAACTCCACCGGGATCGGGCTGGCCGTCGCGCGTGATCTCGCGGAGGCCGACGGGGGCCGCCTGGAGCTGCTCCAGGCCCAGCCGCCGGTGTTCGGCCTGTTCCTGTCCCGCACCCCGCCACCGCACAAGCCGGACGACGACCGGCCCACGGTCCGCTAGGACCTGTTGCGAAAGTGGCGTCGTCGCCCGAAGCGCGGCCGCGCGGCGTCCGGTGCGCGCTCTGGGGGTCCCCGGCCGAAGGCTGGGGGAGTGCCGTCCGGAGGCCCTCGTACTGGGCGGACTCGGGCTTTCGCGCGGTGCGGCGAGAGGGCGTGCCGCGCGTCGCGCGGCAGACGGCACTTTCGCGGCAGGCCCTGGGACCCGGCGCGCCCTAAAGCACCCGCTGCCTGGGCTTCTCGGTGTCGACGGCCCGCTCCAGGAGGGCCTCCGCGTCCGCGACCGTCTCACGGGCCGGCAGCGTCTTGAACACCCACGTGCGGTACGACCAGAAGCGGAACAGTGTCGCCACGCCGATGCCGACGAACTTGAAGACGTTGCTCTGCAGCGGGCTGTCCCAGCCGAAGCCGTAGGTGGCCAGGTACAGCAGACCGTTCTCGATCACCAGGCCGACGGCGCTGAACAGCAGGAACAGGGTGAGTTCCTTGGTGCGGCCGTGCTTGTCGCGGTCCCGGTACGTCCAGTAACGGAAGCCCAGGTAGTTGAAGACGATGGCGACGACCGTCGCTATGACGCTCGCCCGCACCACCGGCAGGTCCGTGACGTGCCGGACCAGGTTGAAGACGCCCAGATTGACGAGAATGCCGGCACCGCCGACCGCGCCGAATTTGGCGACCTCGCGTACGAGCCGTTGCAGCCCCGAGGAACGACGTTCCATGGTTGTGCGGGCTCCCGTCCGTAGGTATTGCGACCCAGCCACTCTAACGACCCAGTATCTCCGGCGCCTGTGGATGGCGACACAGGTCGGGAACGGCTTGGAAAGAACACCGGAAAGCCGCGGGAAAAGCGGGGCAAGAGGCGGCGAAGCGCCGGGTAAGAGCCCTGCTCCGGGACGCGGAAACCGGCCACCCTGGCGCGGCCGATACCCTAGGGGCGTGACATTCCCGGTAGTCGGCATGATCGGCGGGGGGCAGCTCGCGCGTATGACGCACGAGGCGGGCATCCCGCTGGGCATCAGGTTCAAGCTTCTCAGCGACACCCCTCAGGATTCCGCGGCCCAGGTGGTGAGCGATGTCGTCGTCGGCGACTACCGCGACCTGGAGACGCTGCGCGCGTTCGCGCGCGGCTGCGATGTGATCACCTTCGATCACGAGCACGTGCCGACCGAGCACCTGCGGGCCCTGGAGGCGGACGGCATCCCCGTGCGCCCCGGCCCCGACGCTCTGGTGCACGCACAGGACAAGGGCGTGATGCGGGCGAAGCTCGACGCGATCGGCATCCCCTGCCCGCGCCACCGCATCGTGACCGACCCGGAGGACGTGGTCCGGTTCGCGGCGGAGGGCGACGGTTTCCCCGTCGTCCTGAAGACCGTGCGCGGCGGCTACGACGGCAAGGGCGTGTGGGTCGTGGAGACCGCCGAGGAGGCCACCGACCCGTTCCGGGCCGGCGTGCCGGTTCTCGCCGAGGAGAAGGTCGACTACGTCCGCGAGCTCGCCGCCAACGTCGTCCGCTCCCCGCACGGCCAGGCCGTCGCCTACCCGGTGGTCGAGTCCCAGCAGGTCAACGGCGTCTGTGACACCGTCATCGCGCCCGCACCCGACCTGGACGAGACGCTCGCGCTGCAGGCCGAGGAGATGGCCCTGCGGATCGCCAAGGAACTGGGCGTGGTCGGCCACCTGGCCGTCGAGCTGTTCCAGACCCGCGACGGCCGCATCCTCGTCAACGAGCTGGCGATGCGGCCGCACAACTCCGGCCACTGGAGCCAGGACGGCGCGATCACCAGCCAGTTCGCCAACCACGTCCGCGCGGTCCTCGACCTGCCCCTCGGCGACCCGCGCCCGCGCGCCAGGTGGACGGTCATGGTCAACGTCCTGGGCGGCGACTACCCCGACATGTACTCCGCCTACCTGCACTGCATGGCCCGCGACCCCAGACTGAAGATCCACATGTACGGCAAGGACGTGAAGCCCGGCCGCAAGGTCGGCCACGTCAACACCTACGGCGACGACCTGGACGACGTTCTCGAGCGCGCACGTCACGCTGCCGGCTACCTGAGAGGCACGATCACCGAATGAGCCCCGTTGTAGGCATCGTCATGGGTTCCGACTCCGACTGGCCCGTCATGGAGGCCGCCGCCGAGGCCCTGGACGAGTTCGAGATCGAGTATGAGGTCGATGTCGTCTCGGCGCACCGGATGCCGCGCGAGATGGTCACGTACGGCGAGCAGGCGGCCGAGCGCGGCCTGAAGGTGATCATCGCGGGCGCCGGGGGCGCGGCCCACCTCCCGGGCATGCTGGCCTCGGTCACGCCGCTGCCGGTCATCGGCGTCCCGGTCCCGCTGAAGTACCTCGACGGCATGGACTCCCTGCTCTCCATCGTGCAGATGCCAGCCGGCGTGCCGGTCGCCACGGTCTCGGTCGCCGGGGCCCGCAACGCGGGCCTGCTGGCCGCCCGCATCCTGGCCGTCCACGACGAGGACCTGCTGGGCCGGATGCGTGACTTCCAGCAGGACCTCAACGACCAGGCCACCGAGAAGGGCAAACGGCTGCGCGCCAAGGTCGAGGGTTCGGGCGGCTTCGGCTTCGGCAAGTAGGACTCCGGGAAGTAACACGTAATGACGTCCCTGGATGAAGCCCGGTCCCTGCTGCGTGAGTTCCCGGTGGTCGACGGCCACAACGACCTGCCGTACGCACTGCGTGAGCAGGTCCGCTACGACCTCGACGCACGCGACATCGCCACGCACCAGAACGCGCACCTGCACACCGACATCCCGCGCCTGCGGGAAGGCGGCGTCGGCGCGCAGTACTGGTCGGTGTACGTCCGCTCGGACCTGCCGGGCGCGGTCCCGGCGACCCTGGAACAGATCGACTGCGTACGGCAGTTGATCGCCCGTTACCCGGCCGACCTGCGGGCCGCGCTGACCGCCGCCGACATGGAGGCGGCGCGCGCGGAGGGCCGTATCGCCTCCCTGATGGGTGCGGAGGGCGGCCACTCCATCGACAACTCGCTGGGCACCCTGCGCGGCCTGTACGAGCTGGGTGTGCGTTACATGACGCTCACCCACAACGACAACAACGACTGGGCGGACTCGGCGACCGACGAGCCGAACGTGGGCGGCCTGTCGGCCTTCGGCCGCGAGGTGGTGCGGGAGATGAACCGCCTGGGCATGCTCGTCGACCTCTCCCACGTCGCGGCCACGACCATGCGCGCCGCCCTCGACACCAGCACCGCCCCGGTGATCTTCTCCCACTCCTCCTCCCGGGCCGTCTGCGACCACCCCCGCAACATCCCGGACGACGTCCTCGAACGCCTCCCCGGCAACGGCGGCATGGCGATGGTGACGTTCGTGCCGAAGTTCGTGCTCCAGGCGGCGGTCGACTGGACGGCGGCCGCCGACGAGAACATGCGCGATCACGGTTTCCACCACCTGGACACCACCGAGGCGGCGATGAAGGTCCACCGGGCCTTCGAGGAGACCAATCCGCGCCCGGTCGCCACGGTCGCCACGGTCGCCGACCACCTCGACCACATGCGCGAGGTCGCCGGCATCGACCACCTCGGCATCGGCGGCGACTACGACGGCACCGCCTTCACCCCCGACGGCCTGAACGACGTCTCCGGCTACCCCAACCTCGTCGCCGAGCTGCTGGACCGCGGCTGGTCCCGGTCCGACCTGGCCAAGCTGACCTGGCAGAACGCGGTGCGCGTGCTGGGCGCCGCGGAGGACGTGGCCCGCGGCCTGCAAGAGACACGGGGGCCGTCCCACGCGACCATCGCCGAACTGGACGGCTGACCGCGGAGAGCGGCGCGACCACTCGGCGGGGCCGCGCCGCGAGGGCCGGGCGTTCGGGGCGTACCCCCGAACGCCCCGTCCACCAGGAACCCTCCCGGGCAGGCGTGCGACGGTGAGCTACAGCCCCTTCACGACGTAGCTCACGACGACGTACGGAGCCCTTCATGGCCGACCTCCAGCACGACATCCCCACCACGACCGAGGTCGGCAGGGAGGACCGTCTCCCGGACGATCCGTTCCCGGTGGAGTCCGGCGCCGCGTTCCTGGAACGGGCCCACGCGCTGCTGGAGGCGTATCCGGTCGCGGACGGCTACAGCGGGCTGCCCCGGGCGCTGGGGCCGCTGCCCTGGTACGACCTGGAGCTGGGCGAGACGGCGGTGGACACGGACGTGCCCCGGCTGCGCGAGGGGCACGTGGGCGCGCTGTTCTGGTCCTTGCCGGTGCCGGAGGGCGACCGGGGCGACCGGGGCGGCCGGGCCGTGAGGGCCACCCTGGAACAGCTGGACCTGGTGCGCCGGGTGGTCGAGACGCACCCGGAGGGGCTCCGGCTGGTGCGCACCGCCGGGCAGGTCATCGACGCCCGCAACTGCGGCCGGGTCGCCGTGGTGCTCGGTCCCGCCTCCGCCGCGGCCCTCGACGACTCCCTCGGCATCCTGCGGGTCCTGCAGTCCCTGGGCCTGCGTGTGCTCTCCCTGGCGGGCGCCGCCTGGGCGGGGGCGCAGGGGCTGACCCGGTTCGGCGAGGAGGTGGTGCGGGAGATGAACCGGCTCGGGGTGCTCGCCGACCTGTCCGGTGCCCCGGAGGCCGCCCTGGTCCGGACGCTCGCGCTCTCCAAGACACCGGTCCTGTGCACCCGCTCCGCCGCCGCTGCGGTACGCCCGCACCCCGCCAACCTCTCCGACGGCCTGCTGGCGCGGCTCGGGGAGCAGAAGGGCGTCTGCATGGTGCCGCTGGCCGCCGAGCAGACCGGGCCGAGCCTCGCGGACGTCGCCGGTCACCTCGACCACGTCCGCGCGGTCGCGGGCCCCGAGTGCGTCGCCCTGTCCGGCACCTACGACTCCGGCGTCGCCCACCCCCGCGACCTCGACGACGCCTCCCGCTATCCCCACCTGATCGCCGAACTGCTCCGCCGCGGCTGGTCCGACACCGAGCTGTCACTGCTGACCTGGGGGAACGTCCAGCGCGCCCTGCGCAGCGCCGACTTCACCGCCCGAGCGGCCCAGTACCGCAGAGACCCGAACCCACCCCGCCCGGCCGACCCCGAGGCCTGATCGGACGGGGCCGATCAAGACGGGGCCGATCAGACGGGGCCGATAAGACGGGGCCTGATCCGAGGAGGCCGATCAGCGGATCCGATCAGACGGGGAGCTGATCAGACGGGGCTGACAGGAGGGGTCCGATCAGACGGAGCCTGACCGGACGGGGCCGATCAGACGGGTCCGGTCAGTCGAGGTCCGGTCAGTCGATCCGGCACAGGCAGAACGGATGGCCGGCCGGATCGGCGTACACCCGGAAGTCCTCCGCGACCGGGTCCTCCTCCCGCCGCAGCAGCCGCGCCCCCAGCGCCAGCACCTTCTTCTCCGCCGCGTCGACGTCCTCCCACGTCGGCCCCGCGTCGAAGTCGAGATGGAACTGCTGGGAGTTGTGGTCGGCGCGCGGCCACTCGGGCGGGGTGTACCCCTCCGCCAGCTGGAAGCCCAGCCGCAGCCCGTCCGGCAGCCTCAGTACGACCCAGTCGGCCTCCTCGGCCACCAGGGTGCCGCCGGCGACGGCCGCGTAGAAGGCGGCCAGCGCGGACGGGTCGGGACAGTCGATCACCACGTTGCGCAGGCGGGCGACGGACGCCATGAGCCCTCCTTGTCTCGTCGCTCTTCTTCTGTCTTCTTCGCTCTTCCTCCGGCCGGCGGCCTCAGCAGGCACAGAGGCAGAACGGGTGCCCCGCAGGGTCGGCGTACACCCGGAAACTGCGCTCCCGGTCCGCCGCGTCCAGCGGCTTCGCGCCCAGCTCCAGCACCCCCTTCTCGGCCGCGTCCAGGTCGTCCACCACCAGGTCCAGGTGGAACTGCTGCGAGTCGTCCGGCGCGGGCCACTCCGGCGCCACGAACCCGGGCGCCTGCTGGAACGCCAGCGCCTGCCCGCCGGGCACCTTCAGGTCCACCCACTCCCCGTCCCCCTCGACACTGCCGCCCAGCACCCCGGCGTAGAAACCGGCGAGCGCGGACGGGTCGGGGCAGTCCAGGACGACAACACCGAGCTTGGCGAGAGCCATGACTTCCTCCTCGAAGTCGGAGTTACCTGCAAAGCCGTTCAACCAGTAACTACGGTTACCGCATGTTCCCGCACCGCCGGTAACGCCGCAACCGGATTTCGGAGGTAACTTGCAGGGATGAGTGAGAGATCGCCCGCGCCGGGCGGCCTGGCCCTGGTCGAGGCCCTGGTGAACACACTGGACCTGGAGTCGGGCGCCGACGCCCTCGACACGGCGGACGGCAGGGCACGCCTCGGTGTCACGGAGGCCGGACTCTCACCCGCCCGCGCCCTGCGCGAGTCCCTGCGCGCCGCCCTCCTCGCCCACGCCGGGTACCCCCCGCACCGCGAGGTCACCCCCCTGAGCGAGTTGCTCGCGCAGGCCCCGCTGCGTGTCGTCGTCGACCCCGCCGACGGCTCGGCGCACCTCACCCCCGCCGACCCGGCCCCCCTGCTCTCCCGCGTGGCGGCGGCCGTCGCCACAGCCCTGGTCGAGGGCACCTGGACCCGCCTCAAGGCCTGCGAGGCGGACACCTGCCACTGGGCGTACTACGACCGCAGCCCGGCCGGCCGCGGCCGCTGGTGCTCGATGCAGGTGTGCGGGGCGCGCGCGAAAATGCGCCGGTACCGGGCCAAGGAGCGGTAAGGCGCGGCCGGTTCACCGGATCTGCGTGTGCCGCGTGGTGCAGAATGCAACAAGACACCGGTTCGGCCGACTGAGCCTCGGCCGAACCGGTGTCGTCCTTCTTGTCACGGTGCGGATGCGCCGCGGTGGCCCGCCTCCGGCTGAGGCGCCCCGGAAGGGGCGCGGGGCCGTGTCGGCATGCGGCTCCGCCGCTCGGACGCGACCAGCCCCGACGCGCCCGCCGCCTTACGCGGTCGGACGTCCCATGGCGCGATACGTCCACCCGGCCCGCCGCCAGATCTCAGGATCCAGCGCATTCCGTCCGTCGAGGATCACCCGAGCCGCGGCCACCTCCCCGAGCGCCGCCGGATCCAGCTCCCCGAACTCCCGCCACTCGGTGAGGTGCAGCACCACATCGGCCCCCCGCACACACTCCTCGGCGCTACCGGCGTAGCCCAGCGTCGGGAACAGCCGCCGGGCGTTCGCCATCCCCTTCGGGTCGTAGACCGTCACCTGGCCGCCCTGCAGATGGATCTGCCCCGCCACGTTCAGCGCCGGCGAGTCCCGCACGTCGTCCGAGTCCGGCTTGAACGTCGCGCCGAGCACCGCCACCCGCTTCCCGAGGAAGGACCCGCCGCCGAGCGCGTCCCGCGCCATCTCGACCATCTGTCCCCGGCGCCGCATGTTGATGGAGTCGATCTCGCGCAGGAAGGTCAGCGCCTGGTCGGCGCCCAGCTCACCCGCGCGGGCCATGAAGGCACGGATGTCCTTCGGCAGGCAGCCGCCGCCGAACCCGATCCCGGCGCGCAGGAACTTCTTCCCGATCCGGTCGTCGTAACCGATCGCCTCCGCGAGCCTGGCCACATCGCCGCCCGCGGCCTCGCACACCTCCGCCATCGCGTTGATGAAGGAGATCTTGGTCGCGAGGAAGGAGTTCGCCGACGTCTTCACCAGTTCGGCGGTCGGGAAGTCGGTCACCACGAACGGCGTGCCCTCGCTCACCGGCGTCGCGTACACCTCGCGCAGCAGCTTCTCCGCGCGCTCGCTGCGCACGCCGACCACGATCCGGTCCGGGTGCAGCGTGTCCTGGACGGCGAAGCCCTCACGCAGGAACTCCGGGTTCCAGGCCAGTTCGGCGTCGTCGCCCGCGGGCGCGTTCCCGGTGAGGTAGGCGGCCAGCCGCTCCGCGGAACCGACCGGCACCGTCGACTTGCCGACGACCAGCGCGGGCCCGGTCAGATGCGGGGCCAGCGACGCGATCGCGGAGTCGACGTACGACATGTCGCAGGCGTACTCGCCGTGCTTCTGGGGGGTGTTCACGCACACGAAGTGCACGTCACCGAAGGCGCCGACCTCGGCCCAGTCGGTGGTGAAGCGCAGCCGCCCGGTGGAGCCCTCGAAGCCGGCCACGTGCCGGCGCAGCAGCTCGTCGAGCCCCGGCTCGTACATCGGGGTCTCGCCGCGCTCCAGCATCGCGATCTTCTCGGGCACGACGTCCAGCCCGAGCACCTCGAAGCCCAGCTCGGCCATGGCCGCGGCATGCGTGGCGCCGAGATAGCCGGTGCCGATCACGGTGATCTTGAGGCTCATGAATGCTCCAGCTCGGGGACGTCGGTACGGGCTGCGGCCCGAGCATAACCGGGCCGTGTTCCGGGCAACTTTCCCGCTGTCGCCAAGCTCACGTGACCTATCCGAGGGCCGCGTTCTAAACTTTGAGTTACTTAACAGTAATTAGCGTCAGCACCACTGCGTCTGGAGTGAGACACCTTGGCCGGATCGGCTGACTTCGACCTGTACCGCCCGTCCGAGGAGCACGACATGCTCCGGGACGTCGTCCGCGCGCTGGTCGAGGCGAAGATCGCCCCGTACGCCGCCGCGGTGGACGAGGAGGCCCGCTTCCCACAGGAGGCCCTCGACGCACTGGTCGCCAATGACCTGCACGCCGTGCACGTACCCGAGGAGTACGGCGGGGCCGGCGCCGACGCGCTCGCCACGGTCATCGTGATCGAGGAGGTCGCCCGCGCCTGCGTCTCCTCCTCCCTCATCCCGGCCGTGAACAAGCTGGGCTCGCTCCCGGTGATGCTCTCCGGCTCCGAGGACCTGAAGAAGAAGTACCTCGCGCCGCTGGCCAAAGGTGACGCGATGTTCTCGTACTGCCTCTCCGAGCCGGAGGCCGGCTCGGACGCGGGCGGCATGAAGACGAAGGCGGTCCGCGACGGCGACCACTACGTCCTCAACGGTGTGAAGCGCTGGATCACCAACGCGGGCGTCTCCGACTACTACACGGTGATGGCCGTGACGGACCCGGAGAAGCGCACCAAGGGCATCTCCGCCTTCGTCGTCGAGAAGTCCGACGAGGGCGTCTCCTTCGGCGCCCCGGAGAAGAAGCTGGGCATCAAGGGCTCGCCGACCCGCGAGGTCTACTTCGACAACGTCCGCATCCCCGCCGACCGCATGATCGGCGCGGAGGGCACCGGCTTCGCCACCGCGATGAAGACTCTGGACCACACCCGGATCACCATCGCCGCCCAGGCCCTCGGCGTCGCCCAGGGCGCCCTCGACTACGCCAAGGGCTACGTCCAGGAGCGCAAGCAGTTCGGCAAGCCGATCGCCGACTTCCAGGGCATCCAGTTCATGCTCGCCGACATGGCCATGAAGATCGCCGCCGCCCGCGCCCTCACCTACCAGGCCGCGGCCGCCTCCGAGCGCGGCGACGCCGACCTCACCTTCCAGGGCGCGGCGGCCAAGTGCTTCGCCTCCGACGTCGCCATGGAGGTCACCACGGACGCCGTCCAGCTCCTCGGCGGCTACGGCTACACCCGCGACTACCCGGTCGAGCGCATGATGCGCGACGCCAAGATCACGCAGATCTACGAGGGCACGAATCAGGTTCAGCGGATCGTCATGGCCCGCAACCTGCCGTAACGGCACGTGGTGTTCCGTCTCTTGGAAAGGCGCCCTCCGGGGCGCCTTTTCTGTCCGCGTGCCCGAATGGCACTACCGGACGGTCGGGCTTAGGACGGAACCAGACGGGGCCGCCCCGGACCCCTCATTCCCACCCTGGAGGAGCCATGACCCAGACCGGCCCCATGTCGGCCATGTCCAAGCAGATGCAGGAGTGCGTCAACATGTGCATGGCCACCCACACGATGTGCGAGGAGACCCTGAGCTCCTGCATGTCGATGGAGGGCGGCCCTGCCCACATGCGCATCATGCGGGCGCTGATGGACTGCTCCGAGGCGACCCGCATGTGCGCCGACATGATGATGCGGCGCTCGCCGCTGTCGCCCGAGATGTGCGCGATGTGCGCGAAGGCCTGTGACATGTGCGCCGAGGCGTGTATGTCCATGCCCGACGATCCCCAGCTGAAGCGCTGCGCGGAAGCGTGTCACCGCTGCGCCGAGATGTGCCGTTCGATGGCGGCCATGCCCATGTGACGCCGGTCCCGCACTAGTTCGAGGAGCGCACCGACGGGGGAGGGCCGCCGGCCCTCCCCCGTGTGGCGCTGCTTGCCGTCAGGACGGCTCGGTCGGTCGGCGGCTCAGTTGCCGGAGACGGTGACCTTCTCGTCGTTCTTCAGCTCGTCCACCAGGGTCTTCACCTTCGCCTTGTCCCAGACGAGGTTGCCGCCGGTGGAGCCGGAGATCGGCATGTTCATCGAGACGCCGCCGCCGCTGTTGACGTCCTTCATCGCGAAGAACATCGACGCCAGGTTCCACAGGCTCATGTCCTTGTCGACGGTGAGGGAGTCGAGGCCCGCGCCGAGGGTGGGGTAGAGCTTGAAGGGGTTCAGGATCGTCGACGGGGTGGCCACCTGGTGGGCCAGGGCCGCCAGGAACTTCTGCTGGTTCTTGGTGCGCTGCAGGTCCGACGTGGCGAAGGCGTGCCGGGTACGGACGAAGGCCAGGGCCTCCTCGCCGTTCAGGGTCTGCGTGCCCGCCTTGAAGTTCGCGCCCGAGTAGCTGTCCTTGAAGCCCTTGTCGATGGTGAGCGTGACACCGCCGACCGCGTCCACTATGTCCGCGAAGCCGGCGAAGCCGATCTCCACGTAGTGGTCGATGTGCAGACCGGTGTTGTACTCGATCGTGCGGACGAGGAGTGTCGGCCCGTCCTCGGCGTAGGCCGCGTTCAGCTTCGTGTGCCGGCCGGTGCCCTGGTAGACCTTGCCGGACGCCGACCCCTGGTAGGAGGGGATCTCCACGTTCGAGTCGCGGGGGAGCGAGACCAGCGTGTCGCCGTTGTCGCCGACGTGCAGGATCATCATCGAGTCGGTGCGCTGGCCCTCGGCCGATCCGGTGTGCAGCTTCTTCTTGTCCTCGGCCGACATGCCCTTGCGGCTGTCGGAGCCGACGATCAGGTAGTTGGTGCCCTTGCCCGCCGCGGGCCGGTCGATGACCTTGGACAGGTCGACGTCCCGGTGCAGCTTGGAGTCGGCCCAGAAGTAGGTCGAGACGGATGTGACGATCAGCACGCTGACGACGACGATCGCCGTCCACTTGATCCGCTTGCGCCAGTTGGGAGCCGGCCGCGGCCCGCGCTCACGGGTGCCGTCGGGTCCGCCGCCCCCGGGGCCGCCGCCGTAGACCTGGCCGGTGTTGTAGCCGCTGTCGTAGCCGTCGCGCCCGCCACCGCCGTCGTACCCGCTGTTGTACGACTGCTGCTGCGGGACCCCGGCGTATCCGCCGCCGCCCTGCTGCGGGGAGCCGTACGGCGGTGCCGACGGCTCCCCCCGCCGTACCTGGCGCATCACGCGGGCGCCCTCAGGCTGCGCGCTTGCGCTACCGCGTCCGTACCGGTCGCCGCGGTTGTCGTCCGACCATCCCTGGGGCCATTCGCTCATGGGCCCCAGTGTGCAGGCAGCGCCTGTACCTCTTACAAGGGTCGTCGGAAAATCAGGTCACCCCTGTTGCGAAGCCGACACAAAATTCCGTGAATGTCGCTTCGGCATAAGGTGGGGGCCATGACAGACCAGGCCTCAGAGGCGGAATCCGGCATACCAGGCAAGCCGACGTCCGCGTCCCGGACCACGTTGAGCCACATCATGACCCACAGCGACACCAACCTCCTCGGGACCGTGCACGGCGGCGTGATCATGAAGCTCGTGGACGACGCTGCGGGCGCGGTCGCCGGCCGCCACTCGGGAGGTCCCGCCGTCACCGCGTCCATGGACGAGATGGTGTTCCTGGAGCCGGTCCGGGTCGGCGACCTCGTCCACGTCAAGGCCCAGGTCAACTGGACCGGCCGGACGTCGATGGAGGTGGGGGTGCGGGTCCTCGCCGAGCGCTGGAACGAGTCGACTCCCGCCACCCAGGTCGGCTCGGCCTACCTGGTCTTCGCGGCGGTGGACGCGGACGGCAAGCCGCGCCGGGTGCCGCCGGTGGTACCGGAGACCGACAGGGACCGCCGGCGCTACCAGGAGGCCCAGATCAGGCGCACGCACCGGCTGGCGAGGCGACGGGAGATCCGTGAGCTGCGCGAGCGCAGGATCGCGGAGGGGTACGAGGACTAGGACGGTGCCGCGCCGGGCCGACGGTCGGGTGCGGGTGGGCCCTGAAAGAAGGCGCTGCGATGCGCCCCGAAAGGGGCGCGGGACCGTATCGATATGCGGCTCCGCCGCGGGGCGCGACCAGCCACGACGGCGCCGCAGCCGACCGACGGGCTCAGCAGACCCGATCGTCTCCCCTGATCACGGAAGCCTCTTCCTGCGGCGCCGGAGCCTCCGCCCGCACCGTCCGCACAGCCCCCTTGAAGTCGGTCCCCACCGTCACCCGCAGCACCGGCCCCATCCCCGGCACGGCCCGCAGGACACTGCCCGGCAGCGCCGCCGCCAGTGAGCGGGCCGAGCGGTCCCAGCGCGGGTCGAAGGAGACCACCGTGCGCCTCAGGTCGCGCCGGGCGGCGCCCACCGGCCGGTGGTTCGTCGCGAAGCCCGTCGCGGCCAGCGCCGCGTCCATCCGCCGCGCCAGCCCCGCCGTGGGGGTGCCGTTCTCCACCTGGACCCGGATCCCCGCCGGCGCCACCTCCACCGTCGCAGGCGGCGGCACCTGCGGCTTCGGCGCGTGCGTGGGCGTGGGCGCATGCGCCGGCGTGGGCGGCGCGAGCGGCTTGTCCTCGCGCAGGGACCGGAACAGCTGGTCCGCCCCGGCGCGGTCCCACTTCAGCGTCGAGCCGATGCCCTTCACGGCGTACCCCAACTGCCCGATGGGGACGGTCGTGAACTCGGACGAGGACGGCGAGAAGTTCCGCATCGCCCGGCCGAGGTCCAGCAGTTCGTCCGTGCCGAAGCCCGTGTCGGCCCGCACCGACCCCAGCACCGCCCGTGTCACGTCCCGGAATCTGATCGGGTTGAGCAGCACCCCGCTCGACGTCGCCTGCTCGATCATCGACGCCAGGAACCGCTGCTGCCGCTTCATCCGGCCCAGGTCGCTCGCCGCGTCGACGTGCCGGGAGCGGACGTACTGCAAGGCCTGGCCGCCGTTCAGGGTGTGCGTGCCGGGGGAGAGGTTCAGGCCGGTGTAGGAGTCCTTCAGCGGCTGCGCGGTGCAGACGCGGACCCCGCCGAGCACGTCGACGGTCCGCATGAACGTGATGAAGTCGACCTCCAGGTAGTGGTCGATCTTCAGACGGGTCATGTCCTCGACCGTGCGGACGGTCAGCTGCGGGCCGCCCTCCGCGTAGGCCGCGTTCAGCTTGATGGGGTGGGCGGCGCGCGGGCGGTGCGTGGTCTCGTCGACCTGTGCGGGGACCTCGGCGTACGAGTCGCGGGGCAGGCTGACCACCGTGGCCCGTTTCCGGTCCGCCGAGATGTGCACGATCATGATCGTGTCGGTGCAGTGGCAGGGTGCCCCGCCCAGCCGGTACCTGCGCCGCTCCTGTTCGGTGATCTTGTCGCGGCCGTCGGTTCCGACCAGCAGCACGTTCATGCCGTGGCCCGCGGCGGGACGGTTCTTCATGTCCTTGAAGGGGTCGACCCGGGCGATGTCCGCGTCCAGTCCGGCCATCACCGAGTGCCCGATCCCGGCCGACGCCAGCACCACCACGGAGAGTGTGGTGACCGCCCGCATGGCCCAGCGCGGCCGCCGGGGCCTTCTGGGTCGTACCGGCGGCCGCGGGGCCTGACGGGTGGGTTGCGGTCGGCGCTGCGGCCGGGCTGGCCGGGCGGGGGACCGGGGCGGGCTGGCGGACAAGGGACACCTCCGGACGAGGCCGTACGCGGGATCCGTGAGCACCGTAGGCCGATACGACGTTCAGCCCGCGGCACCGTCCATGCGGCGCGCACCGGTGTCCCCCGTTCGCGGTAACGTGAGCCCCCTATGAACGCCAAGCCCGACGTGCGGCACCCCGCAGTTTCTGTGATCATGCCCGTCCTCGACGAGGAGCGGCATCTGCGCGGGGCCGTCCAAGCGATCCTCGCGCAGGAGTACGCCGGCGAGATGGAGGTCGTCATCGCCCTCGGTCCCTCCAAGGACCGTACGGACGAGATCGCGGCCCAACTCGTGGCGGAAGACGCGCGCGTGCACACCGTCCCGAACCCGACCGGGCGCACCCCGGCCGCGCTGAACGCCGCGATCAAGGCCTCCCGGCATCCGATCGTGGTGCGCGTCGACGGCCACGGCATGCTCTCGCCGAACTACATCGCTACCGCCGTACGGCTCCTGGAGGAGACCGGCGCGCAGAACGTCGGCGGCATCATGCACGCCGAGGGCGAGAACGCCTGGGAGCAGGCGGTCGCGGCGGCCATGACCTCGAAGATCGGTGTCGGGAACGCGGCCTTCCACACGGGCGGCGTCGCGGGTCCCGCCGAGACCGTGTACCTGGGTGTCTTCCGGCGCGAGGCGCTGGAGCAACAGGGCGGCTACAACGAGGAGTTCATCCGCGCCCAGGACTGGGAGCTGAACTTCCGGATCCGGGAGGCCGGCGGGCTGATCTGGTTCTCGCCGGAGCTGAGGGTGTCGTACCGCCCGCGGCCGAGCGTGAAGGCGCTCGCCAAGCAGTACAAGGACTACGGCCGTTGGCGGCACGTCGTGGCCCGCTACCACGAGGGTTCCATCAACCTGCGCTACCTCGCCCCGCCGGCCGCGGTGTGCGCGATAGCGGCGGGGATCGTCGTGGGGGCGCTGCTCACGCCGTTCGGGTTCGTCGTTCCCGGCGGCTACCTCGCGGCGATCGCCGCCGGGTCCCTCCCGGCCGGCAAGGGGCTGCCGCTGAAGGCGCGGCTGCAGATCCCCCTCGCCCTCGCCACCATGCACATGTCGTGGGGATACGGCTTCCTGACCAGCCCCAAGTCGCTGGCGAAGCGGGTCATCGCGTCCCGTCGCCCCGCGGTGCTCAGCTCTTCGTCCAGCTGAGCACCGGCTGCCGTACGGCCCGGACTACCAGGTGCAGTCCGGGCCGACGTGCACACGCCTTGGTGTCCGCACTGCCGCGCACCACGTCGCCCGCCCTCCCGCTCGCCCCTGCCACCACACCCGGAACGTCCGGGCACCTGAGCGCGGCGGCAGTGTCATGCAGACGTCCAGGAGTTGCCTGTGCCCGCCTGTGCGGACCTGTGTGCTCCGGCTGCCGCGGACCCGTGTGCTCCCGCTACCAGCGATAGGGCGCGTACACGTCCATGCACTGCTTGGTGTCCGAACCGTTGATCGCGTCGGCGTTGTCCGGCAGGTCACCGGCCTTCGGCTTGGACTGCTTCGGGTACGCCGTCCCGTCCCGCCAGTCGGCGCCGACCACGAGCGTGACCCCCGACACATCCGTGGTCTGCTGCACCTGTCCGGTGGGAATCCCCAGCGCCTTGGCGACCGCCTGGGCGTCGCCCTCCAGGTCCGCGCTCGGGTACTGGACGACTGTCTTCTCCACCGACTCCGCGGCTGCCGAGGTGTCCGCCGCGGCCCTGCCGTAACCCTTGGCGGCCAGTTCCTGGGCGAGTGTCCGCGCCCGGCCGCCGACCGGGGCCTCGGTGGCGCTGCCGGTGGCGTTGCGCACCAGCACGCCCAGACTGCCCGCGGAGACGGACGGCTCCTTGGTGGGCTGGGCGCTCGCCGGCGTCTTCTTCTCGCTCTCCTTGGCGGAGCCGTTCTTGTCGAGCGCCACGTCGTCGCGGAGCATCCGCCATATCTTGTCGGCGCCGACGGCGTCCGGCACGACGTGGTCCGTGTTCTGCGAGTCCTGCACGTTCGGCATCGTCAGGCTGGTGATGCGGTTGGTCGGCACCGACTTGAGCTGCATGGCCAGGTCGTAGAGCTTCTTCGGCGTGCCGATCTCCTCGGACACCGTCAGGGACTTGGTGGCCGCCTCGGCCAGGTCCATCAGCCTGCCGGTGTCGGTGAAGACGTTCTGGCCCTTCAGCGTGCGGATCATCGAGTTCAGGTACATGTGCTGGGCCCGGGCCCGCATCAGGTCGCTGCCCCACGCGTGCCGGGTGCGCAGCCACTGCAGGGCCTTCTTGCCCTTCACCTTGTGCGTGCCGGCCGTCATCTTCAGCCCGGAGCCGCCGGGCACCGCGGCCGTCGGCCGGTCCCACACGTTCTGCTTCACACAGACGTCGACGCCCCCGATGGCGTCCGCCATGTTCACCACGCCCGAGAAGTCGATCGTGATCCAGTGGTCGATGTAGACCCCGGTGAGGTTCTCCCAGGTGGCCAGGGTGCAGCCGGCGCCGCCGCGGGCCAGCGACTCGTTGATGATGGTGTTGGTCGCCGGGTACACCTTGCCGGTCTTCGGGTCCGTGCACTTGGGTATGTCGACGCGGGTGTCCCGGGGGATGCTCACCATCGCCGCGCTCTTGCGGTCCGCCGACAGGTGGATCAGCATCTGTACGTCGCCGAGCGGCGGGCTGCCGCGGTCGTACTTGGCGCCGCCGAGCTTCACGTTCTCGTCGGAGTTACGGCTGTCGGAGCCGATCAGCAGGATGTTCATCGGCGTCTGACCGGCCGCGTTGGCCGCGGTCTTGCGTGCCTTGGCGTCGCCGCTGCTGCGCTCGCCCTTGTGGATGTTGCCGTTCAGGTGCTGGTAGTAGAGGTAGCCGGCACCGGCCGTACCGAGGACCACCACCGACAGCACGGTCGCCGACCAGCGCAGCGCCCGCCGGCCGCGCCCGCCGGTCCCGCTTCGACCGCCGTTCGGCCCGTCGGACGAGCCATCGCCCGAGCCGCCCGTGGAGCCGCCTGTCGAGCCGTCCTTGTGGCGCCCGCCCTCTGGTCCGGGTCTGTCCGGTGTCCCGGGTGCCTTCGGTACGAGGGACATCGTGTCCTCGACCGCAGGCACCTCCCCCCGCACATCGCTCCGCGTCAACTCCCTGCCCTCCCCACCCTGCGCCCTGCGCACACAGGCCCGCCGCCGCGCCCCCCGTCGGACGCCACACGGACCACACGGGTCCGCCCCGCGCCCGGTTAGACGCGCGACGGACCCATAGGGTTACCTGCTTTTTCGCGGTTACTTGGTGCTCGTGCCGCGTAACTCTTCGTCGCGGCGCCCTACTTGGCGCAGGTCACCTTGTCCGCCGTTGTCTTGGTGTCCACGTCCGGCGCCGTTGTCGGAGTGGTGAGGGAGACTCCCGCCCCCTTGAAGTCCTTGCCCAGCGTCAGTGTGATCGCGGGCAGGCCCTGGGAGTTGGTCACGCTCTTGCCGGGCTTCATCGCGGAGCCGGACAGCCCCATGAGGCTGGCCAGTTCGCGCGCCTGATCGGCCTGGTCGGGCGCGTACTCCAGGGTGGTCCTGCTGAGGACGGTGCCCGCGTTGCCGGCGTTCTCCGACTTGAGGACGCCCTGCTGGTTCTGCAGCCAGCTGAGGGTCTCCTGGGCGCTGCCGGCCGGGGCCCCGCCGTTGAGGATCCGCACCCGCACCTCGGAGGCCGCCGACCTGGTGCCCTTCAGACGGGCGGCCGCCGCGTCCTTGGCCTGCGCCTGCTTCTTCTTGACGGCCGTGAAGGAGACGTCGTCCTTGATGGCCTGGAAGACGGCGGGGGCCTTCGTCTCGTTGAGCACGACGGTCGCCTTCACCTTCTCCGCCGGGTTGTCCAGCACCGGGATGGTGGTGAAGGTCAGGTTCTTCGGGTTGAGCTTGCCGAGTTCCAGCCCCAGGTCCTTCAGCTTGTAGATGCTGTCCAGCTTGGAGTCGACGGTGAGCGCCTTGGTGCCGACCTCGGCCAGCTTCAGCAGCTTGGTCGGGCTGGTGAGCGTCGAGTTGGAGCTGAGCTTGCGCATCAGGGCGCTGAGGAACTGCTGCTGGAGCTGGATCCGGCTCAGGTCGCCGCCGAAGCCGACCGAGTGCCGGGTGCGCACGAACGCCAGCGCGGTCTCGCCGGAGATGTTGTGGGTGCCCTTGGACAGCTTCAGATGCGAGTCCGAGTCGTCGATGTTCTTGGCGAGACACACCTCGACCCCGCCGACCGCGTCGGTCAGCGTCTTGACCGCGTTGAAGTCGGCCACCATGAAGTTGTCGGCCTGGATCCCGGTCAGCTCGGTCACCGTGCGCACGGTGCAGCTGGCGGTACGGCCGTCCTGGCCGAGGCTGGTGTTGAAGCGGACGTTCTGGGTGCCCGCGATGACCTTCTCGGTCCCGTCCGACTGCTGCGTCTGGCAGTCGGGCACGTCGACGATGAGGTCCCGCGGAATGCTCAACGCGGTGGCGTTGGAACGGTCCTTGGAGATGTGCAGCAGGATCGTGGTGTCGGCGTGCCCGACGCTGCCGGCGTCGCCGTAGCCCTCGTTGCCCGAGCCCGTCCGCTTGTCGGTGCCGATGACCAGCAGGTTGATCGCCTTGTCCTTGCTGAAACCACCGGTGCTCGCGCCGTCGTCGGAGACGGACGTTATGTTGCCGTTGAGGTGCCTGAGGTAGAGGTAGCCGGCGGCCGAGACGGCGACCAGCACGAAGGCCATCGACCCGCCGGTCCACAGCAGGGCCTTCTTGGCCTTCGACTTCTTCTTCGCCGGCCGCCGCGAACGACGCCCCGCGGGCGGCTCGGGCTCCGCGCGCCGCCTGCGCTGCCCCGGCACCTCCGGGCTCGCCGTCTGCCGCGTACCGCGCGCGGTGCCGTCCGGCGGGGCCGGTCTGCGCGGTCCGGGTACCGACGACTGCGGTGCGGAAGGCGCCAGTCGCAGTTCGTATTCACCGGTGTTCGGATTGAGCACCCACTGGTCTGCGGGATCGATGTCGTCCGCCCGCCCACGGCCTTGCGCGTCCACGGTTGTCCGAATCCTCCGTCGGGGCCACGCGGCGCCTTCCCCCCACCAAGGCGCTCGGTCACGTTTCGCAGTGCACGACCCCAGGACGGACCTCGCGGCCGGGTGCACCGGAGCGCTCACACTATCCGCCCAGTTCAGCGTGGAGTGACGCCAGTGACAAATTCATCCTCCCTACATGCGGGCAATCCATCTCATTTGACTGGACATCGAACAGCGCGGAAGTTCGCCGCCTTGGCGTGTCCTTTACTCGCAACTGTCCTCGGCGGCGGTTTTACCGCGGAACGTGGCCGCCTGGGAGTCGGAAGAGGGGTTCTTCTTGGCGACCTTCACCGGCCGGTCCGCCCGCAGCAGCGCGAACAGCGCGTCCGCCCGGCCCGCCACCAACTGGTCCCGGTTGGCGTCGTACACATACGGCTCCCACGGCACGGTCAGGAACCGCACCTCGTCCGTGGGGACCTCCCGCAGCCCGCGAACCAGCTGGTACAGCCCCCGCAGACTGGCCAGCTCCGGATCGGTGGTGAGCGCGGAGGTCGCCGCGTCCAGCAGCGGATAGAGCTTCGCCGGATTCAGCAGTACGTCGGTGCTCCGCACCTTTTTGACGAGTGCCCCCATGAACTGCTGCTGGCGGTCCATCCGCCCGGTGTCACTGCCGTCCCCGAGCGACTTGCGCACCCGTACGTACCCCAGTGCCTGCTCCCCGTCGAGGGTGACCCGCCCGGCGGGCAGCCGCAGCTTGGCCGCCTTGTCGTTGATCGGCTTCTTCAGGCACACCTGCACCCCGTCGACCGCGTCGACCATGTTCTTGAACCCGCTGAAGTCGACGACGACGTGGTGGTCGATCCGGATGTTCGTGAGCTTCTCGACGGTACGGATGGTGCAGGCCGACCCCCCCACCGCGAACGCCGAGTTGAACAGCGTGAACGAGGGATCGCTGCGCCGCCCGTCCGCGCGCAGGCAGTCGGGCACGTGCACCATCAGGTCCCGGGGCAGCGAGACGGCGGTGGCGCTGCGCCGGTCACGGGCGAGATGCAGCAGGATCGTGGTGTCGGAGCGCTCGGTGCCCGAGTCCTTGCCGTAGCGGCGGTTGCCGTCCCCGGCACGCGTGTCCGAGCCGATGAGGAGGATGTTCTGCGCGCCGCGCACCAGTGCGGTGGGCCGCTCCCGCTCGTACCGGGCGAGCTCGGACTCGGCCGCCTTGTCGGCGGTGATGTTGTGACTGAGTTTCGCGTACAGGGCCCAGCCGCCGCCGACGGCCGCCACGAGCAGCACCCCGGCACCGAGGGCCGCCCCCCGCACCCAACACCGCCGACGCCGCCGGGCAAGCCCGTTCCCGGTGGCGGATGCCCCTACGACGTCGGTCACTCCTCAACAGTGCCCCGGCACGGGAGCGGAGGCGGCGGCAACTACTCCACGCGGGTGCCTGCTCCCACCTTCTTGGGGGCACGGGGACGGCCCTCACCGGACCGCCGCCGAACAGCGGCCTCAGCGAGCGGACGCGGTAACCCGCTCACTCTCGATCCGCTTCGCGATCCCTTCCGCATCCAGTTCGTCCAGATGCCGGCACAGCACCACCGACCCCCCGACCGCGAGCGGCGCGTACAACCCCGCGCTCAGCCCCTCCCACGTGTCGTACCCCAGCCCCGACAGCAACCGGGAGCCAGGCCCGGTCAGATCCAGCCCCGCCGCGTCCCCGAGCGCCCGCTCCACGACCTCGGCCCCGCTCAGCTCCGCCCCCGCCACGATCAACGCGGGCTCCTCCGCGTCCACCGGCGAGAACGGCACGAACCGGTCCCCCTGACCCGGCACCTCGACGGCGTAGTCGACGAACCCCTCCGGCGTCCGCGGGAACCGGCCGCCCAGCGGCCGCAGCGCGAGAGCGACCCGCTCCCCCCGGCACGCCCGCGCCGCCTCCAGCGACTCCGGCCCGCTCACCACGACGTCGGCCGCCGCCGGCTTCCCGGCCATGTCGGCGATCGCGCCCACCGACGAACAGGCCAGCAACCACACCGCCGTCTGCCAGTGCGCGGGCAGCAGCAGGGCCACCCGGTCACCCGGCCCCGCACCGAGGTCGCCTTGCAACAGATTCGCCGTCTTCGCCACCCAATTGGCGAAGGTGGCCACGGACAATTCGACGCGTTCGCCCGTCGCGTCGTCGTAGAAGGTCACCAGGGGGCGTCCGGGGTCCGCGGCGAGCGCGGAACGCAGCAGGTCGGCAGGGGTGCGATCGGTGGCGTTCACCCGCGCAAGCGTACGCCGCGCCGGGTGCCGGCACCGGCCGGCGGGGCCACCGGTTCGGCGTAACCGGGACCGACGGGGCGTCAATTCCCGCATGGGCATGTCTGCCTGACTGTGTTCAACATCAGGGGCATGCGTGGATTCCTGACTTGCTCGATCGACGTCACCTGCGCGGCGGCCCTCACCCTGGCGCCGGCCGTGCTGAACGTGCCGTCCGCGGCCGCCGCACCCGCGGACCGGACCACGACGACCGCCCTCTCCGGCAGCACCCAGTCGCTGCCCCTCGTCCCCCGCACCCGCGAACGCGTGCTCGGCCAGGTCCCCGAACAGGGCGCGTACAGCACCGACGTACACCACTTCTCGCTCGTCGGCGTCATCTGGGACAACCCCGGAACAGAACTGCACGGCAAGGTCGAGGTGCGCACCCGGTCCGCCGCCACCGGCGACTGGTCGGCCTGGCAGGACATCGACACGCACACCGCCGACATCGGTGCCGACCCGGACACGGCGGAGGCCTCCTCCGGCCGGGTGCGCGGCGCCACGGCGCCCCTGTGGGTGGGCGACTCGAACGGAGTCGACGTACGCGTGCGCGCCGAAGCGGATGACGGCTCCGGTGACGGCTCCGGCGGCGACTCAGGCGACCGTTCCGACGACGGCCTCGGTGACGACTCCGGCGACCGTTCCAGCGACGGCCTCGGTGAAGGCCCCGGTGACGACCCCGCCGACGATTCCGCCCCGCACGGCGGCGGCCTCGGCATCGGGCGGGATCTGCTCCCGGCGGGCCTGCGCCTCGAACTCGTCGACCCCGGCGACGACGCCCCGTCCCAGAGCCCGACCGCCGACAGCCCCCGTACCGACACCGACACCGAGGCCGACTCGGCAGCCGCGGTCAACGCCGGCCTGGTGTCGTTCGCCGCCACCGAGATCCCCGCGCTGAGCCGGGAGGACACCGAACGCGAACTCCGGGAACTGAACGGCGCCGACGCCCCGCTCGCCAAGCCCTACATCGGGCCGCGCCCCAGGATCGTCACCCGCCGCGGCTGGGGCGCCGACGAGTCGCTGCGCGAGAAGGGGTTCGTCTACACCGGGAAGATCAAGGCGGCCTTCGTCCACCACACCGCCTCCGGCAACGGCTACCGCTGCTCCGAGGCCCCGTCCGTCATCCGCGGTATCTACCGCTACCACGTCGTGAGCATGGGCTGGCGGGACATCGGCTACAACTTCCTCGTCGACAAGTGCGGAACCGTCTACGAGGGCCGCGCCGGGGGAGCGGCGAAGGCCGTCAGAGGCGCCCACACCCTCGGGTTCAACAACGACAGCATGGGTGTCGCGGTGATCGGTACCTACGGCTCGCACCAGCCGTCCGCGGCCGCCGTGACCGGCGTCGCCGGGCTCACCGCCTGGAAGCTCGGGCTCTACGGGGCCAATCCGAAGGGAAAGACATATCTGACGTCCGGGGGTGGCAATCTCTACCCAAAGGGGAAGAACGTACGACTGAACGTGATCTCCGGCCACCGGGACGGGTACGCCACCGATTGCCCAGGCGCCAAGCTCTACGCCAAGCTCGGCTCGGCCCGGACCACCTCCGCGCACCTGCAGGGACGCTGAGTACGGGGCCCGCGTTCACCGCCGTCGGGGGCAGTCGGGGGAAACCGCACACCCGTGCCGCGTGGCACCGCGCGGCTGTCGAGGGCGCCGTCGCACGGTCTGCATACACTGGCCGGCCGACAGAGAGTTCGGCCGGTCCCGGCAGGAAGCAGAGACGACAGGTGACAGAAGCGATCCTCCTGGTCGGCGGCAAAGGCACCCGGCTGCGCCCGCTCACGGTCCACACGCCCAAGCCGATGGTCCCGGCGGCCGGCGTGCCGTTCCTGACCCACCAGCTGGCCAGAGCCAGAGCCGCGGGCGTGGAGCACATCGTCCTCGCGACCAGCTATCTGGCGGACGTCTTCGAACCGTACTTCGGCGACGGTGCGGCACTCGGCCTGCACATCGAGTACGTCACCGAGGACGAACCGCTCGGCACCGGCGGCGCGATCCGCAACGTGGCCGCCCGGCTGCACTCCGGGCCGGACGAGCCGGTCCTGATCTTCAACGGGGACATCCTGACGGGCCTGGACATCGGTGCCCTGGTGGCCACCCACGAGTCGACGTCCGCCGACATCTCCCTGCACCTCACCCAGGTGACCGACCCCCGCGCGTACGGCCTCGTCCCCACCGACGGGACAGGCAGGGTCCTGGCCTTCCTGGAGAAGCCGCAGACCCCCGAGGAGATCGTCACCGACCAGATCAACGCGGGGGCGTACGTCTTCCGCCGCTCGGTCATCGACACGATCCCGGCGGGCCGCCCGGTGTCCGTGGAGCGCGAGACCTTCCCCGGACTCCTCGCGGCCGGCGCCCACCTGCAGGGCATGGTCGACTCCACGTACTGGCTGGACCTCGGCACGCCCGCGGCCTTCGTCCGCGGCTCGGCGGACCTCGTCCTCGGCCGCGCCCCGTCCCCCGCGGTCCCCGGCCGCTGCGGCGAC
Source organism: Streptomyces shenzhenensis (assembly GCF_021462265.1). Lineage (GTDB taxonomy): Bacteria > Actinomycetota > Actinomycetes > Streptomycetales > Streptomycetaceae > Streptomyces > Streptomyces shenzhenensis. The sequence continues at coordinate 421,800 of NZ_JAJONF010000003.1, forward strand.
CGCCTGGTCCTGCCCACCGCCCGGGTCGCGGCGGACGCGAAGCTGACGGGGGGCACGGTGGTCGGCGAGGGCGCCTTCGTGGCGGAGGGGGCGCGGGTCTTCGGCTCGACGATCCTCCCGGGCGCCGTGATCGAACCCGGCGCCGTCATCACCGACTCCCTCATCGGCAACCGCGCCCGCGTCGGCGAACGCTCCGTCCTCACCGGCACGGTGATCGGCGACGGCGCGGTCATCGGCGCCGACAACGAACTGCGTGAGGGTGCCAGGGTGTGGTGCGACGCGATGATCCCGGCGGGGGCGGTGCGGTTCTCGTCGGACCAGTAGGCGTGCGGCGGGGCCGGGGAGCCGTTCGCGGGGCTGCGCCCCGGACCCCGTCGGGGGAAGTGGTTCCACTGCGGGCGCGCGGGGGCTGATCGCGCAGTTCCCCGCGCCCCTGGACGGGGCGCTGCCCAGCCGCCCCTCTCAAAGCTGCCTGGCTGCGGGCAGGGGTGCCGCAGGGCGGCACCACCGACGCGGGCGAGTGAAACCCACCCGCACGTCACAACCGGCCGATATCGCCCCGCGTCATTCGCGGCGCCCTCCGCGCCGGCGTATGCCCACTCAGCAGAATCAGCCGAGCCGCCCGATGCCGCTGTCCCGCATACGGCTCGAGCAACCGAAGCATCACCTCGTCATCGGCATGCCGGTCCCCGGCCAGCGCCCACCCCACGATCCCCGGCAGGTGCAGGTCCCCGACCGTCACCGCGTCCGCCGCCCCATGACTGCGCTGCACGGTCTCCGCCGACGTCCACGGCCCCACCCCCGGCACCACCTCCAGCCGCGCCTGCGCCGCCTCCGCCGCCATCCCCGCGGCCTGCTCCAGCCGCGCGGCGACCCGCACCGCCCGCAGAATCGTCGAGGCCCGCTTGTCGTCGACGCCGGCCTTGTGCCATTCCCAGGACGGGATCAGCGCCCAGGTACGAGGCGCGGGCATCACCCACATCGGCCGCTCACCCACCCCCGCGGGGCCCGGCGCACGCTCCCCGAACCTCCGCACCAGCAACCGCCACGCCCGGTACGCCTCGTCGGTGGTGACCTTCTGCTCCAGGACCGACGGAATCAACGACTCCAGCACCAGCCCGGTCCGCGTCAGCCGCAACCCCGGCCGCCGGTGCCGGGCCGCCGCCACGACCCGGTGCCGGGGCACGAACACGGAGGGGTCGTCGGCGGAACCGAGCAGCTCCGGCAACCGCTCCAGCAGCCACTCGGCCCCCGGCCCCCAGGCCTCCCCGCGCGCCTCACCGCCGTACACGGCGACCCGGAGCGTGCCGGGCCCGGCAGGCGTCAGACTCGCCCGCCACACGGACCCGTCACGGGTGGCCCGGAACGTCGGATCCCCGGCCCCCCGCCGCAGCGGCCCCAGCACCAGTCCGAGATCAAGAGGGCCTGCCGGCTTCCACATCCGGACCCGCCCCGGCGCGGCAGCCTGCCGAGGCACCCCGGCAGGCACGACGACCTGCCCACCCCGCACAGTCGTACGCGTGGGCCGAGGAGCGAAACGTCCGGCCATTCAAAGAATCCTAGGCCTCAAGCGCCCCTTCAGGGGCGCGGGGCGGGGTCCGACATGCCGCTGCCGCCGCGTGGGCGGGACCGGCCACACCCGACCCGCACCCCCCCACGGAACCGCACCTCCGCGCCGAAGGCGCCAAACAGCTCACCGCACCTCGATGAAGTCCCCGGCCTCCCTCGGCACCCTCTCCCTCGGCTCCTCCGCGGCCCTCCCCACCGCGACCGCCCCCATCGGCTCCCACCCCGCCGGCAGCGCCAGCACCTCCCGCACCACGTCCCGGCAGAACATCGTCGACGACACCCACGCCGATCCCAGCTGCTCACCGGCCAGCGCGACCAGGAAGTTCTGCACCGCGGCCCCCATCGCGACCACGAACATCTCCCGCTCGGCGGCGTCGCGCCGCGGATCCCCGTACGTGTGCGACCCGTCCATCACCAGACAGGGCACGGCCAGGTAAGGCGCGTTCCGCAGCACGTCCCCCCGCCGCACCCGCTTCGCGACGGACTCCTCCGACTTGCCGTCCTTCCTCAGGTCGGCGATCCACGCGTCCCGCATCGCGTCCAGCAACCGCACGCGCGCCTCGGCCGACTCCAGCAGCACGAACCGCCACGGCGTCGTGTGATGCGGCGCCGGCGCGGTCACGGCCGCGGCGACCGCCCGCCGTACCGCCCCGGGGTCGACCGGCTCGTCGGTGAACGCCCGCACCGTCCGCCGCAGAGTCACCGCCTCGCGGACCGCCTCGGACGTCCCGAGCCGGAACATGTCGCTGCGCGCGTCCCGGACCAGCGCCCGCGCGCCGTCCCCGGCGTCGCCGGGGTCCGCCACGACATGCGCGAGGCCCCGCACCACGGCGACCGGCATCCCTGTCGCCTTGCCCTTCACCAGGTCAGCGGCGGCGGCCAGTTCGTCGGCCGTGGCGACGACCGTCGCGACCAGCGGATTGCCGTACGCGTCCGCGCCCCCGCGCAGATCGTCCAGCACCGCCACGCCGGCGGCGCCGATGGCGACGTCCGTGAGCCCCGAGCGCCAGGGGCGCCCGAAGGTGTCCGTGACGATCACCCCGACGTTGACGCCCAGCGCGTTCCGCAGGCCCGCGCGGACCGCACGCGCCGAGGCGTCGGCATCCTCGGGCAGCAACAGCACGGTCCCGGAGGGGGTGTTGGACGCGTCCACTCCGGCCGCGGCCATGACCAGACCCTGCCGGTTCTCCACGATCCGCAGGGTCCCGCGCCGGGCCACCACCCGCACGGTCTCGGCGTCGATCGCCGCCTCCCGGTCGGCCGCCGCGACGGTCCGCCCCTCGGCCTTGGAGACGATCTTCGAGGTGACGATCACCACGTCACCGTCGGCCAGCCCCGGCTCCGCCACGGCGATCAGCTTCGCCAGGTCCTCGCCCTCCTGCACTTCGGGGATGCCGGGCAGCGCCCACACCCGGTAGGCGGGCACCGCGCCGGCCGTACCGGGCGCGTCGGCCGCGGCGGTCGTACCGGGCGCGTCGGCCGCGGCGGTCGTGCCGTCGGTCGCGTCGGTCATGCGCCGCGCACCTCCTCGGCCAGCGCCAGCGCCTCCCGGGCCATCTGCGCGGCCGCGTCCAGGTCGGTCATCATCAGCGGTACGGCCCGGCAGCGGATGCCGGCCGCCTCCACGCGCGCGACGCTGTCCGCGTCCACGGAGTCGACGAGCCAGCCGTCCAGGAGCCCGGAGCCGTAGTGCTCGGCCACCGCCGCCGCCGTCGACTCCACGCCCACCGCCGCGAGCACCTTGTCGGCCATCCCGCGCACCGGGGCGTCCCCGACGATGGGGGAGAGGCCCACCACCGGCACCCCGGCGTCCGCGATCGCCTCCCGGATGCCGGGCACCGCGAGGATCGTGCCGATGGAGACCACCGGGTTGGACGGCGGGAAGAGGATCACGTCCGCCGCGGCGACGGCCTCCAGGACGCCGGGCGCCGGCTTGGACTGCCCGGCGCCCACGGGGACGACCGCATCGGCGGGGACGCCCGCCCGCAGCCGTACCCAGTACTCCTGGAAGTGCACGGCCTTGCGCTCGCCGTCGACCTCGACGGCCACATGGGTCTCGACCCGGTCGTCGGTCATCGGGATCAGCTTCACGCCCGGCTTCCAGCGGTCGCACAGCGCCTCGGTCACCGCGCTGAGCGGATATCCGGCGCCCAGCATCTGGGAGCGCACGATGTGCGTCGCGAAGTCCCGGTCACCGAGCCCGAACCAGTCGGGTCCCACCCCGTAGGCGGCGAGCTCCTCCTTGAGGTGGAAGGTCTCGTCGGCCCGCCCCCAGCCCTGCTCCTCGTTGATGCCGCCACCGAGCGTGTACATCACCGTGTCGAGGTCCGGGCAGACCTTCAGCCCGAAGAGGTGGATGTCGTCCCCGGTGTTGCCGATGACGGTCACCTCGGCGTCCGGCACGGCCTTCTTCAGACCGCGCAGGAACCGGGCACCGCCGATGCCGCCTGCCAGAACCACAATGCGCATGCGCCAAGTCTTGCAGGCGGGTCGGACAACGCGTCACGCAGTCACGGGACGGGCCTCGCAAGCGGCGGCGGGCGCCGTGTGCATCGGCATCTCGGTCAGCCCCGGGTAGTAGACGTGCAGACTCACCGCCGGCTCCAGCGCGTCGTTCACCACCTCGTGCGCGTACCCCGGCGCGAACACCCGTTGTGCACCGGCGCCCAACGCGCGTGTGCCGCGCTCGGTGCGTTCGGTGAGCGCGCCCTCCAGGACCGTCAGCACGCCGGAGGAGCGGCCGTGGCCGTGCAGTCCGCTGCCCTGTCCGGGCACCCAGGACAGCAGCCACACCTCGTAGCCGGGGCCGGTGCGCAGCCGGTGGTACCAGCGGCTGGTCGCGTCGTACCGGACGAGGTGCTCCCACTGCGCGCGGTCGGCGGCGATCGCGCGGGCGAGCCCGACGAACTCGGCCACGGTGACCGGGTGCTCGCGCGGGGGCTGCAGCAGGTGCGCGACATCGAGGAGGTCGCCGGCGATCTGGAGGTCGTTGTCGCTGTTCATGGGGTGCGGTGGTTCCTCAGTGAAGGAGGTCAGCGGGGAACGAAAAGCGAAGACCGAGTCCGGGGGACTCGGTCTGCGGCCGGAGCGGGAGCGGTCGGACACCGCTACGGCTCAACAGCCCAAACAGCAACAGCTACAGCGAGCACGGGCAGCACCGTGGGACCCGGCGGTGCGGGTCGAGGTGAATGCCAAGTTCGCGAGCATGCCCACAAGAACATCGGTTCACACCTCCCGTGTCAACTCGACGCCCGGTATGTGGGACACGGTTCACCTCATCCGGTCCATCTCGCAGCCGAAAGGTTTGCTCAGCGAGCACCCGGGACACATGGCGCACAACCGGGCGAGCGAGCCGCTTCGGAACGCGATCGAACATCTGGGCGTCCTTCTCCGTACAAGCTCTGTATGGGGCCGGAGGCCCGCGCGGGGCCGCGTCTGCATATCAAGGTTTATGCCGATTTGAACACTTTCCGCAGGGCCTTGGTTCCGCAGAGTGAATAACGGGCCCAATAGCAGATCTCGGCTTGACTCGCCCGGAGCAGCACACTTGTAATTTCACTCGTGTCGTTCAGCCGAAATCGGTAACGGCCAGGCACGGGGACGTGAAAGACAGACGAGGGGCGCACATGACCGAGCTGGTGCAGCAACTGCTGGTCGACGACGCGGACGAGGAACTCGGCTGGCAGGAGCGCGCGCTGTGCGCCCAGACCGACCCCGAGTCCTTCTTCCCCGAGAAGGGCGGCTCCACCAGAGAGGCCAAGAAGGTCTGCCTCGCCTGCGAGGTGCGCTCCGAGTGCCTTGAGTACGCCCTCGCCAACGACGAGCGGTTCGGTATCTGGGGCGGACTCTCCGAGCGGGAGCGCCGCCGCCTCAAGAAGGCCGCCGTCTGAAGCGGACGCCGAGCCGGGTGTCCGAGCCGGACGTCCGCACAACGCACACATCCGAGCTGCGCGAACGGCCCGTCGCCGGTGGGTTATCCACAGGCGGCGGGCCGTCGACATGCCCAGCCGATAGTGTGGGCGCTCGTCCGAGACGCCTCGCCGCCACCAGCGGGCGCAGGAGTCCACCGCAGTCCATCGAACCGGGGCCCGTACCTCGATGTCCGTGCACAGCCACACGGCAGCCCAAGAGACGGCTGCCACAGCGGGGTTTGACCCAACCCGCCCGCCAGAGTTTCCGCGTCACGTGGTGACAGCGGTGCTCGTCTCCCACGACGGCGCCCGCTGGCTGCCCGACGCGCTCGCCGGGCTGCTTGGCCAGGAGCGCCCCGTGCAGTACGCGGTGGCGGCCGACACCGGCAGCGCGGACGACTCCGCCCAGCAGCTCACCGCGTCCCTCGGCGACGCGAACGTCCTGCACCTCGCCCGTCGCACCGGCTTCGGCCAGGCCGTCGAGGAGGCGAGCCGCACCGCGCCCGTCCTCACTCCGGACGACCTGCCGTATCTGAAGCGGCCCAGCGGCTGGGACCCGGTCAACCGGCAGTGGCGCGACGACGCCTACGACATGCCCGAGCTGCCGTACGGCGAGCCGGTCCAGTGGCTGTGGCTGCTGCACGACGACTGCGCCCCGGAACCAGGCGCCCTGGCCCAGCTGCTGCGGGTCGTGGACAACGAGATGGAGCTGGGCCGCGACGACGTGGCGGTCGTCGGCCCCAAGCTGCGCGGCTGGTACGACCGCAGGCAGCTGCTGGAGGTCGGTGTCACCATCGCCAACTCCGGCCGCCGCTGGACCGGCCTGGACCGCCGTGAGCAGGACCAGGGCCAGCACGACCACGTCCGGCCGGTGCTCTCCGTCTCCACCGCCGGCATGCTGATCCGCCGCGACGTCTTCGAGGAGCTCGGCGGCTTCGACCGCCGGCTGCCCCTGATGCGCGACGACGTCGACCTGTGCTGGCGCGCGACCAACGCGGGCCACCGCGTCCTGATCGCTCCCGAGGCCGTCGTACGGCACGCCGAGGCCGCTTCCCGCGAGCGCCGCACCGTCGACTGCGCCGGCCGTACCAGCGCCTCCCCGCACAAGGTCGACAAGGCCGGCGCCATCTACACCCTGCTGGTCAACGCCCGTACGGCCGCGCTGCCCTGGATCATGCTCCGGCTGGTCCTCGGCACCCTGCTGCGCACCGTCGCCTACCTCGTCGGCAAGGTGCCGGGGCAGGCCCTCGACGAGATCCGCGGCCTGCTGGGCACCCTGCTGCGGCCCGAGCGGATCATCGCCGGGCGGCGCAGGCGCGGCCGCTCCCAGCTCGACAAGGGCGAGCTGCGCCCCCTGTTCCCGCCGCCCGGCGCCACCGTCCGGGCGACCGTCGAGCAGGTCGCGGGCAACCTCTTCGGCGGCGACGACGAGATCTCCGCGGCCGGCCGGCACGGCGGTGCCGTCGAGTCCGGGCCCGGCGGCGACGACGCCGAGTTCCTGGAGATCGAGCAGTTCGCCCGCCTCAGGCGCATCGCCCGCAAGCCGGGCCCGGTGCTCTTCCTGGTGCTGCTGCTGATCTCGCTGGCCGCCTGCCGCGCCCTGCTCGGCTCCGGCGCGCTCGCGGGCGGCGCCCTGCTGCCCGCCCCGGACACCGCGGGCGAGCTGTGGTCGCGCTACCTGGACGCCTGGCACGCGGTCGGCGCCGGCGGCACCCCGGCCGCACCGCCGTACCTCGCGATCGTCGCCGCGCTGGCCTCCCTGCTGTTCGGCTCGACCGGGCTCGCGGTCACCGTGCTGCTGGTCGCCTCGGTACCGCTGGCCGGATTCACCGCCTACTTCGCCTCCCGCCCGCTGGTCACCTCCCGGCTGCTGCGCGCCTGGGCGGCCATCGCCTACGCCTTCCTGCCCGCCGCCACCGGCGCCCTCGCGGGCGGCCGCATCGGCACCGCCGTCCTCGCGATCCTGCTGCCGCTGATCGCCCGCGCCGGCATCGCGGCCAGCGGCCTCGCGAACTCCTCCGGAACACGCGGCAGCTGGCGCGCCAGCTGGGCGTACGCGCTGCTGCTGACCATCACCACCGCGTTCACGCCGATCGTCTGGCCCATCGCCCTGGTCCTCGGGCTCGCCGTGCTCGCCGTCCGCCGCTCCGACCTCGTCGCCTCCGGCCTGCGGCTGCTGGCCCAGCTCGGGACCCCGCTGCTGGTCCTCGCCCCCTGGTCGCTGACCCTGCTGCCGTTCGGCTTCTTCAAGGAGGCCGGGCTGGAGTACGGCTCCTCGGCCGCCTCCGCCCTCGACCTGCTCGGCGCCAGCCCGGGCGGCCCCGGCACGGTCGACGGGCTGATGCTCATCGGTGTCGTGCTGGCCGCGCTCGCCGCCCTGCTGCGCTCCGAGCGCCAGTCGGCGGTCCGCACCGCCTGGGCGGTCGCCCTGGTCGGCCTGGTCTTCGCGGTGCTGTCCAACCAGTCCGCCTGGGCCGGCCCCGCGACCCTCGTCTACGGCGTCGCCATCCTGTCCGCCGCCGCGCTCGGCGCGGACGGGGCGCGCTCGCGGGTCGCCGAGCAGAGCTTTGGCTGGCGCCAGCCGGTGGCCGCGCTGATCGCCTTCGCCTCCGCCGCGGGTCCGCTGCTGCTCGCCGCGGGCTGGATGCTCGCGGGCGCCGACGGCCCGGTCGAACGGCGCGACCCGAGCCAGGTGCCCGCGTTCGTCGCCGAGGACAGCACCACCACCGACCAGGTCCGCACCCTCGTCCTCGACAGCGACAGCACCGCGCGCGTGAGCTACATGCTGGTGCGCGGTTCCGGCGCCCGCATGGGAGACGCCGAGGTGGCCACCGCCGACGGCGAGAACGCCAAGCTCGACAAGGTGGTCGCCAACCTGGTCGCGGGCTCCGGCGCCGACCAGGCCGACGAGCTCGGCGGGTTCGCGGTGCGCTACGTCCTCGTCCACAAGGGCGCGCCGCGCGACATCACGCGCGTGCTGGACGCCACGCCCGGCCTGTCCCGGCTCAGCCAGCAGAACGGCGGCGCCCTGTGGCGCGTCGACCGGCAGGTCTCCCGCGCGACCATCGTCTCGGCGAACGGCTCCGGCACCCCCGACTCCGTGCCCGCCGGACCCGTCGACATCCACACCACCGTCCCGACCGGCGCCGACGGCCGCGTCCTGCGCCTGGCCGACTCGGCCTCCCCGGGCTGGACGGCCACCCTGGACGGCAAGCCGCTCACCCGCACCACCGTCGACGGCTGGGCCCAGGGCTTCCAGCTCCCCGCCTCCGGCGGGACGCTGGACGTCACCTACGACACGCCGATCACCCACACCGCCTGGCTGTGGGCGCAGGGCGCGCTCGCCGTCGTCCTGATCGTCCTCGCCCTCCCCGGCCGCCGCCGCGACGTCGACGACGACCTCCCCGAGGAGCAGCCGATCCCCGCCCAGCCCGTCGAGGGCGAGGGCCGCCGCGCCCGCCGCCTGCGCGCCCAGGCGGAGGCCGAGGAGGAGTTCCAGGAGGCCTCGGAGACCCCGGAGGACACCGGCTTCCCGGCCGCCGAGGAGGAGCAGCCCGCGGTCGCGGTCCCGCACCAGCAGTCGTACGACATGGGGGTCCCCCAGGGCGAGGACGGCCGAGCCTGGGGAAGTGACCCGGCCTCCTACCCGGCGGCCGACGGCTACGACACCGGCTACGCCGACCAGTACCAGGGCGACGGCACCGGCCAGTACCAGACCGGCGGCTACGACCAGCAGACGTACGACCCGTACCAGACCGGACAGTACGACCCGTACGCCTACGGCGGACAGCAGGGGCAGACGGCGTACGACCCGACGTACCAGCAGGGCTACGACCCCGCCTATGACCCGGCCGCCCAGCACCACCACGGCACCGGCGGCGAGCACCACGACGGGAGCCAGCAGTGAACCGCACCACCCTGTCCCTGCTCGCCGGTACGGCCGCCCTCGCGGCGGTCACCGGGTTCGCCGCGATCGACCCGCCGGCCGCCGCCCCCGCGCATCCTGCCGAGGCGGCCGCCCAGCTGCCCGTGGAGCGCACCACGCTGCTGTGCCCGGCGCCCAGCCTGTCCGACATCGCCGACACCTCGTACACGTCGTTCACGCCCGTCACCCAGGGCACCACGAGCGACGGCAAGGCCCAACTCCAGGCCGCCACCGAACAGTCGGCGGACGGGACCGGCGGGGGCAAGAAGAAGGCCGCCAAGGCCGTGCTCACCCCCAGGGTGCCCGGCACCCCGGCCACCGGGGACACCTCCGGTGCCGACGGGCCCGCCTACGTCGGCACCGCCGAGGGCAAGTACGCCCCCGGCTGGACGGTCCAGGAGACCACCGAGGTCGCCGCGGGCACCGGGCGCGGCCTCCAGGGGGTCACCTGCACGGCGGCCGACACCGACTTCTGGTTCCCCGGTGCCAGCACCGCTTCCAGCCGCACGGACTACGTGCACCTCACCAACCCCGACGACAGCGCCGCCGTGGTCGACGTCGAGCTGTACGGCAAGGACGGCCAGCTCAAGTCCTCGGTGGGGGAGGGCATCACGGTCCAGCCGCATGCGAGCGAGCCGGTCCTGCTGTCCACGCTCACCGAGGAGAAGCAGACCGACCTGACCGTGCACGTGAGCGTGCGCAGCGGCCGGGTCGGCGCCAGCGTGCAGGCCCTGGACGACAAGTCCGGCGGCGACTGGCTGGCCGCCAGCGCCGACCCGTCCGGCAGCCTGGTGCTGCCCGGCATCCCCAAGGACGCCACCGACGTCCGGCTGATCGCCTTCACCACCGGTGACAGCGACGCGGACCTGAAGGTGCGCCTCGCCTCCCCGGACGGCACGATCACCCCGGCCGGTCACGAGACGCTGCACGTGAAGTCGGGCATGACCACCGCGACCGACCTCGGCGACGTCACGCGCGGCGAGGCGGGCTCGCTGATCCTCACGCCCAGCGACCAGTCGGTCCCGGTGGTGGCCGCCCTGCGCGTCACCCGCGGCAAGGGCAGCGACCAGGAGACCGCGTACATCCCGGCCACCGCGCCGGTCGGCACGCGCGCGACGTCCGCGGACAACAGCGGCAAGGGCAGCACCCTCTCCCTGACCGCGCCCACCGGGACCGCCCAGGTCAAGGTGACGGCGTCGGCGGGCACCGGCGGCGGCACGGCGGTGTCCAAGACGTTCACGATCAAGTCCGGCACCACCCAGAACGTCGACGCCCCGGTGCCGTCCGGTCTGAAGGGCACCTACGCCCTGACCGTGGAGACGGTCTCCGGTGGTCCGGTCTACGGCGCCCGCACCCTGGCGGCCACCGAGGAGGGCGTCCCGGGCTTCACGATCCAGACCCTCCCGGACGACCGGGGCACGGTGGCCGTACCGGAGGCGGACCAGGACGTGGCGGTGCTGCAGAAGTAGTGGCGGGCGGGGGTGCCGGGGGCTCAGTCCTCGCCGTAGCGGGGATCGACCGTCTCCGGGGTGAGGCCGAGCAGCTCGGCGACCTGCTCCACCACGACCTCGTGCACCAGCGCGCCCCGCTCGTCGCGCCCCTTGGTGCGGATCTCGACGGGCCGCCGGTAGACGACCACGCGCGCCCGTCGGCCGTCGCCCGCGGGGATGGTGCCGCCCAGCGGCACCGCGTCGTCGCTCCAGGTCTCCGCGTGCCGGTCCTGGAGCCGGGGGACCTCCAGGACCAGGAAATCGATGTCGGCGAGCTGCGGCCAGCGCCGCTCCAGGCGCTCCACGGAGTCCTGCACCAGGTCCGCGAACACATCGGCGCGGCTCGCGGCCAGTGGCACCTGGGGTGGTGCGATCGGCCCGCGCATGCCCCGACCGTGGCGATCGCGTCGACGAGGCCCGGGGCCGGCGGCACGGGGCGGTACACGGTTGTCCATCACTGGTGAAGCCTAGTCCCCGCAGCCTCCCGCCGCGCCGCTGCACGCACCGACACCGTCCGGTGGGGCATGCCGCAGGACGACCGTTCCAGCCAAGGCCGGGCTCGTTTCCGTATCTCTACGAGACCGGCCGGCTCAAGGCAATTGACGTTGTTTGTACCGACTCATGACCGGATGCGATGCCGGCCATGACCCCGGCCCAGGTCTTCCGCACAGGTCAACAGGGCGTGTCAGGAGGGGAGTGTGGGGCGTTTCACAGTACGACACGGTGGAGTGACCTGGGGCAGAGTCGTCGCGGCCCGCTCAAGAGTGCGGTACCGTCCAACGTCGTGAGCCCTGTACGTCGCTGTTCGCGAACCGCCTGCGGCCGACCCGCCGTTGCGACGCTGACGTACGTCTACGCCGACTCGACCGCGGTCCTCGGCCCGCTCGCCACCTACGCCGAACCCCACTGCTACGACCTGTGCGCCGAGCACTCCGAGCGCCTCACCGCCCCGCGCGGCTGGGAGGTCGTACGGCTCCTCGACAGCTCCGCTCCCGCGCGGCCGAGCGGGGACGACCTGGAAGCACTCGCCAACGCGGTGCGCGAGGCGGCCCGCCCCCAGGAGCGGGCGGCCAAGGCGGCCGGCGGCGGCCGTGGCGCGGACCCGATGGAGGTCGCACGGCGCGGCCACCTGCGGGTGCTGCGGTCACCGGACGACTGACGGCGCGGCGACAGCCGACGTCCAGCGGCGAACCGTTCCTTCGTGTGCCGCACGCGCGCCTGCGTCCCGTTCACCCCGATCACCGAGGCCTTCACGATCATCCGGATTCCGCCGGTCGAGAACCGGTCGCTTGGCGGACCGGGGCCACGAGCGGACCGGGGCCACGACCGGTCCTCCCCGGACGTCGTCAACCGGAAGGGCGAACCGGTCGGAGGAAATCTCTCACCCTTCCCGATGTCACCAGGGCGGCCGTCCCGCGCGGGCACGCGCCCGTGGTGGCCGCGGAACGGGCGGCGACCGCGCGGGAGCCGCTGTCCCGGCCGTCGGCGAGCGGGACCGGCCCCGACCGCTCAGCCCTCGGCCCCTGCCGACAGCGGTCGGCAGGGTCGGACGGCCGCAGATCACCGCCGGCGGCCCGCCGGGCGTCCGCCGGGGGCTCCCGCGTCGGTCCCGCACCCGGGACAGGTAGTTTGGGGCGACCGTGAGGATTCCTGGAGGGCTGGCCGGTGGCTGTTGCTGATCTGTCGCAGATCGTGAAGGCGTACGACGTGCGCGGAGTGGTCCCGGACCAGTGGGACGAGGCGCTCGCCGAGTTGTTCGGCGCCGCGTTCGTCCAGGTGACCGGTGCCGCCGCGATCGTCGTCGGCCACGACATGCGGCCCTCCTCACCCGGCCTGTCCCGCGCCTTCGGGCGCGGTGCGGCGGCCCGGGGCGTCGACGTCACCGAGATCGGCCTGTGCTCGACTGACCAGCTGTACTACGCCTCGGGCGCCCTCGGCCTGCCCGGCGCGATGTTCACGGCCTCGCACAACCCGGCGCGGTACAACGGCATCAAGATGTGCCGCGCGGGAGCCGCGCCGGTGGGCCAGGACACGGGCCTGGCGGAGATCCGGGAGCTGGCCGAGCGGTGGTTGCGGGAGGGCGCCCCCGAGCCGGCCGCCACGCCGGGAACCGTCACCACCCGCGAGACGTTGCCGGACTACGCGGCCCACCTGCGCTCGCTCGTGGACCTGACCTCCATCCGCCCGTTGAAGGTCGTGGTCGACGCGGGCAACGGCATGGGCGGCCACACGGTCCCGACGGTCTTCGAGGGCCTGCCGCTGACGCTGGTCCCGATGTACTTCGAGCTGGACGGCACCTTCCCGAACCACGAGGCCAACCCGCTCGACCCCGCCAACATCGTGGATCTCCAGCAGCGCGTGCGCGCCGAGTCCGCGGACCTGGGCCTGGCCTTCGACGGCGACGCGGACCGCTGCTTCGTCGTGGACCAGAACGGCGACCCGGTCTCCCCGTCGTCGATCACCGCCCTCGTCGCCGCGCGCGAGCTCGCGAGGAACGGCGGCAAGGGCACGGTCATCCACAACCTGATCACGTCCTGGACCGTCCCCGAGGTGGTCCGGGAGAACGGCGGCACCCCCGTCCGCACACGCGTCGGCCACTCCTTCATCAAGGCCGAGATGGCGAAGTCCGGCGCGATCTTCGGCGGCGAGCACTCGGCCCACTACTACTTCAAGGACTTCTGGAACGCCGACACGGGCATGCTGGCCGCCCTGCACGTCCTCGCGGCCCTCGGCGGCCAGTCCGCGCCCCTCTCCTCCCTCGTCGCCCAGTACGACCGCTACACCGGCTCCGGCGAGATCAACTCCACGGTCACCGACCAGCGGGCCAGCCTCGCCGCGATCCGCGCGGCCTACGGCGACCGCGACGACCTCACCCTCGACGACCTCGACGGTCTCACCGTCACCGCCGCCGACTGGTGGTTCAACGTCCGCCCCTCCAACACGGAACCGCTCCTGCGCCTGAACGCGGAGGCCAGGGACGAGGCGACGATGACGAAGATCCGGGACGAGGTCCTGGCGATCATCAGAGGCTGACCGAGGCCGGCCCGCACCTTCCCGCCACCCGGCCCGCCTCGCGGGGGGCGGAGTCACGGGCGGTCACTCCCGGCGGACGGCCACCGGGCACCGGCGGCCAGCCCAACCCACCCCACCGGCGGTAATCTGACCGCACGCGAACGTCCACCCCGAAGGGAACCCCCCATGCCGCTCGAAGCCGGCCTCCTGGAGATCCTCGCCTGCCCGGCCTGCCACGCCGCCCTCAAGGAGCAGGACGCCGAGTTGATCTGCACCGGCCAGGACTGCGGCCTGGCGTACCCCGTCCGCGACGGCATCCCCGTGCTCCTCGTCGACGAGGCCCGCCGCCCGGCGTAACGCCACAACGGCAGCGCCGCACATCAAGACCAAGATCAGGACAAGGATCAGGACCCCGGCACCCGGAGGCCGCTCCATGCTCGACGAATCGCTGCTCGACACCCCGGAGGACCTCGCCGAGGCCGACCGCCGAGGTCTGCTGCGCGGTGCGGCCGAGGCAGGCGCCCGCGTCCGTACGGCCGCCAGGCACGCCACCGAGGCCGGTGTCCAGGAACTGAAGCCCGACGGCCGCCCGCGCGCCGTCCTGATCGCGGGCCCCGGCGCCGCCGCCACCCACGCCGCCGACCTCCTCGGCACGCTGGCAGGCCCTGGCAGCCCCGTCACCCGCCTGCCTCCCACCGGGGTCGCCCCGGCCGCCGGCGCCCTGCGCTGGGAGCTCCCCGGCTGGGCCGGCCCCGTCGACCTGCTGCTGATCGCCACCCCGGACGGCACCGAACCCAGCCTCTCCCTCCTCGCCGACCAGGCCTACCGGCGCGGTTGCTCGGTCGCCGCCGTGGCCCCCGCGGGCACCCCGCTCGCCGAGGCGGTGGCCGGCGCCCACGGCCTGTTCATGCCGATGGCCACGGCGCCGTACGACCAGAGCGAGCCGCTCGCCGGCTCCTCCCCGGGCGTGCTGTGGGCGCTGCTCACCCCACTGCTCACGCTCCTCGACCGGATCGGCCTGGTCACCGCCCCGCCGGACGCTCTGGAGAAGGTCGCCGACCGCCTCGACCACGTCGCCGAGCGCTGCGGCCCGGCCATCGTGACCTACAGCAACCCGGCCAAGACCCTCGCCTCGGAACTCGCCGACGCGCTCCCGGTGATCTGGACGGAGGGCGACTCCGCGGGCCCGGCCGGCCGCCGCTTCGCCGCCGCCCTCGCCGAGCTGGCCGGCCGCCCCGCCCTGGTCGCCGAACTCCCCGAGGCCCTGGCCGCCCACGCGGCCCTGCTCGCCGGCCCGCTCGCCGCCAGCGCCGACCCCGACGACTTCTTCCGCGACCGCGTGGAGGAGCCGCCCGCGCTGCACGCGCGCGTGGTGCTGCTCCGCGACCGCCCCATCGGCGGCCTCACCGCCGCCCCCGCCGCCCGTGACCTCGCCCTCAGCCACGACACCCCGATCAGCGAACTGGAACCCGAGGCGGGCGGCGAACTGGAGACGCTGGCGGAACTGATCGCCGTCACGGATTTCGCCGCCGTTTACCTGGCGCTCGCTTCGAGGGCCTGAGGTGGACACCGACACCGGGCCCGGCGCACGAAGGACGACCTGAGGTCCGTACCGCAGGCGAGCCGGCAGGGAACACACGGTGACGAACACCGAACACCGAACACCGGCGCCATACACCGTCGTGCGACCCGTCCGACGTGCCGTGTGCTTCCGCGTCCAGGTTCGCCCCCCGCCCCCGCAGAAAGAACCCGCAGAGAGAAGTCATGGATCTCCTCGACAACACCATCCGCCCCTACGCCTGGGGTTCCCCGACCGCCATCCCGAAGCTGCTCGGGGTCGAGCCGAGCGGCGAGCCGCAGGCGGAGATGTGGATGGGCGCGCACCCGGGCGCCCCCTCGCGCACCGTGCGCGGCACGCTCGTCGAGGTCATCGACAAGGACCCGAAGGGCGAACTGGGCGAGGCGGCCGTGGCCAAGTTCGGCCCGCGCCTGCCCTTCCTGCTCAAGATCCTCGCCGCCGGCGCCCCGCTCTCCCTCCAGGTGCACCCCGACCTGGAGCAGGCCAGGGAGGGTTACGAGGACGAGGAGCGGCGCGGTGTCCCGGTCGGCGCCCCGCACCGCAACTACAAGGACGCCAACCACAAGCCCGAACTGATCTGCGCGCTCACCGAGTTCGACGGCCTGTGCGGCTTCCGTGCCCCGCAGGAGTCGGCCGGACTCCTCGACGGCCTCGGCGTCAACTCCCTCAAGCCCTACGTCGACGTGCTGCGCGCCCACCCCGAGGACGCGGCGCTGCGCGAGGTCCTCACCGCGATCCTCAGCGCCGACCGCGAGGAGATGGCCCACACGGTCGCCGAGGCAACGGCCGCCTGCATCCGCCTCGGCGGCGACTACGCGCCCTACGCCGACCTCGCCCACCACTACCCGGGCGACCCCGGCGTGATCGCCGCCATGCTCCTCAACCACGTCCGCCTGCAGCCCGGCGAAGCCCTCTTCCTCGGCGCCGGCATCCCGCACGCCTACCTCAACGGCCTCGGCGTCGAGATCATGGCCAACTCCGACAACGTCCTGCGCTGCGGCCTGACCCCCAAGCACGTCGACGTCCCCGAACTCCTGCGTGTCGTCCGCTTCGAGGCGGGCGACGCGGGCGTGCTGCGCCCCGAGGCGGCCCCGGACGGCGAGGAGGTCTACGAGACGCCGATCGACGAGTTCCGGCTCTCCCGGTACGTCCTGCCCGAGGGCGCCGCCGCCCACGACCTGACCCTGCCGACCGCGCAGATCCTGCTCTGCACGGCCGGCACGGTCCACGTCGGCGAGTACGACCTGGCCCCGGGCCGGTCGGTGTTCGTGCCGGCGGACGAGGAGGCGGAGGTGTCGGGCGCGGGCACCGTGTTCCGCGCCACGGTGGTCGTCTGAAAGGCTCGCGGTTCCAGCGAAGTCCGGTGGAGTCTGATTGTCCTACCGAGAGTGTGGATACCTGACGAGTCGCTCCCGGACCGGGCTGCAAGAATGACCCACCGGCAAAGCACGGGCAAAGACGAGTACCGGCGAGAACGAGAAGGGACCACGCGAACACATGAGCGCGTCAGGCGGCACCAGGGCGATCGTGGCGGCACTCGGCGCCAACCTCGCGATCGCGGCATCGAAGTTCGTGGCCTTCGCGTTCAGCGGCTCCTCGTCGATGCTCGCCGAGGGCGTCCACTCGCTCGCCGACTCCGGCAACCAGTTCCTGCTGCTCGTCGGCGGCAAGAAGGCCCAGCGCGAGGCGACCCCCCAACACCCCTTCGGCTACGGCCGGGAGCGGTACATCTACGCCTTCCTCGTCTCCATCGTCCTCTTCTCGGTCGGTGGCATGTTCGCCATCTACGAGGGCTACGAGAAGATCAGCCACCCGCACGAAGTGGAGCACTGGTACTGGCCGGTGGGCGTCCTCCTCTTCGCGATAATCGCCGAGGGCTTCTCCTTCAAGACGGCCATCAAGGAGTCCAACGAACTGCGCGGCAAGCTGTCCTGGTCGCAGTTCATCCGCCGCGCCAAGGCCCCCGAACTGCCGGTCGTCCTCCTGGAGGACTTCGGCGCGCTCATCGGCCTCGTCCTCGCCCTCCTCGGCGTCGGCCTCGCCCTGCTCACCGGCGACGGCGTCTGGGACGGCATCGGCACAGTCTGCATCGGTGTCCTGCTCGTCCTGATCGCCCTGGTCCTCGCCGCCGAGACCAAGTCGCTCCTGCTCGGCGAGGCCGCCGGCGTCGAGGAGGTCAAGAAGATCGAGGCCGCGATCGTCGACGGTGACACGGTCACCCGCATCATCCACATGCGCACGCTCCACCTCGGCCCCGAGGAACTCCTCGTCGCCGCCAAGATCGCCGTCCAGCACGACAACACGGCCGCCGAGGTCGCCGAGGCCATCGACGCTGCCGAGGCCCGCATCCGCACCGCGGTCCCCATCGCCCGCGTGATCTACCTGGAACCCGACATCTACAGCGAGGCGCAGGCCGCCAAGGGCCCCGATCCGGAAGCCACCCCCGGCGGCCCGACCCCCCACCCCGCCGACCACTGATCCCGCCGATCTCCCCGCACACCGCCCCCCGGCCGATCACGCTCACCCCCCCTCGAACGGCGTGATCTGTTCGGAGGCGGACTGGGGGCGGCCCGCTTCTGCGGTGTAGCTTGGGTCGGAGCCAGACGTCGCTGCTGATGGCGGTCGGGCGGTCCCGTACGGACCGGCCGAGGGAGAGAGGGCCTCCGACGGACTGCGCTGCGCGTACGTGGGCATGCCTGTGTCCTCTTCTCGGGCACCCCTGTGTCCGCCGCCGCGCAGACCAGCCGTACCCACCCTCGACCCAACCCGAGGAGCAGCTCGCAATGACGACTGTCGACAACCGACAGGACTTCAAGGTCGCCGACCTCTCCCTGGCCGAGTTCGGCCGCAAGGAGATCACCCTCGCCGAGCACGAGATGCCCGGCCTGATGTCGATCCGCAAGGAGTACGCCGAGACCCAGCCGCTGGCCGGCGCCCGTGTCACCGGCTCCCTGCACATGACCGTGCAGACCGCCGTCCTGATCGAGACCCTGGTCGCCCTGGGCGCGCGGGTCCGCTGGGCGTCCTGCAACATCTTCTCAACCCAGGACCACGCGGCCGCCGCCGTCGCCGTCGGCCCGAACGGCACGCCCGACAACCCGCAGGGCGTCCCGGTCTTCGCCTGGAAGGGCGAGACCCTGGAGGAGTACTGGTGGTGCACCGAGCAGGCGCTGACCTGGCCGGACAGCTCCACCGGCGGCCCCAACATGATCCTCGACGACGGCGGTGACGCCACCCTCCTCGTCCACAAGGGCGTCGAGTACGAGAAGGACGGCAAGGTCCCCTCGGTCGACACCGCCGAGTCCGACGAGCACCGCGTCATCCTCGAACTCCTGCACCGCACGATCACGGACGGCTCGCAGAAGTGGACCCAGCTGGCGTCCGAGATCCGCGGCGTGACCGAGGAGACCACGACCGGCGTCCACCGCCTGTACGAGATGCAGCGCGACGGCGTCCTGCTGTTCCCGGCGATCAACGTCAACGACGCCGTCACCAAGTCGAAGTTCGACAACAAGTACGGCTGCCGCCACTCGCTGATCGACGGCATCAACCGCGCCACCGACGTCCTGATCGGCGGCAAGACCGCGGTCGTCTGCGGCTACGGCGACGTGGGCAAGGGCTGCGCGGAGTCCCTGCGCGGACAGGGCGCCCGCGTGATCGTCACCGAGATCGACCCGATCTGCGCCCTGCAGGCCGCGATGGACGGCTACCAGGTCACGACCCTCGACGAGGTCATCGACAAGGCCGACATCTTCGTCACCACGACCGGCAACAAGGACATCATCATGGCCTCGGACATGGCCAAGATGAAGCACCAGGCCATCGTCGGCAACATCGGCCACTTCGACAACGAGATCGACATGGCCGGCCTCGCCAAGATCCCCGGGATCGTCAAGGACGAGGTCAAGCCGCAGGTCCACACCTGGACCTTCCCCGACGGCAAGGTGATCATCGTCCTCTCCGAGGGCCGCCTGCTGAACCTGGGCAACGCCACCGGCCACCCCTCGTTCGTGATGTCCAACTCGTTCGCGGACCAGACCCTGGCCCAGATCGAGCTGTTCACCAAGCCCGACGAGTACCCGGTCGGCGTCTACACGCTGCCCAAGCACCTCGACGAGAAGGTCGCCCGCCTGCACCTGGACTCGCTCGGCGTGAAGCTGACGACGCTGCGCCCCGAGCAGGCCGCGTACATCGGCGTGCCCGTCGAGGGTCCGTACAAGTCGGACCACTACCGCTACTGAGTCCGGGCCCTGCCCGCCGGGAGGCGCGCCCGTGCACTGACGCGCCTCCCGGCGGGAGGTCCTCCGGTCCGCCGAGGCAGGCCCCCGCACCCCCGTGCCGGGGGCCTGCCCCTTTGGCCCGACCGCCCGCCCCCCACGCGGCTGAACCGCAGGTCCGGGCGACCGCCCGCGCGGCCGTTCCGCAGGTCCGAACGCCGGACCCACACCCCGTCAAGCCCCAGGACCTCCATGCCCCGCGGCCGCTATTCGCTCCACGATCCGCACGATCACACCCCCCTCGGTGAAGAGCACTTCCGGTGCGCCCCCGGCCCCTCCGGCTGGCGGTACGTCTCTCAGGTGACCACCCCCTCCGGTGACCACGGCGGCTCCGTCGATCTCGCCCTCGACGACCTCGGCCGCCCCATCCGCCTCGAACTCCACGCCGGGAGCTGGCAGGTGCGCGGCGCCGCCCTGGACGGCGTCACCTGGGTCCGCACGGACCCCACCGGCACTCATGCCACCGAAGGCAATGTGCGCGCCCACGCCTTCACCGGCACGTCCCCCGCATTCCTGATCGCCACCGCTCGTCTCCTGCGCCTCACCCCTTCCGCCGCTGCGACCCGCGTACGCCTCGTGGCCTTCACGGACCCGGTCCTCGCCCCCCGCACCGTGGACCAGTCCTGGGCCTTGCTCAAAAGCGAAACACACGCCACTGACAATGGCCCTCTGACCGTGGACGAATACCAGGTCACAGCCCTGGACACGGGCGAACAGCACCTGGTGCACCTCGCCGGCGACGTGGTCCTGGCTGCGCCCGGAATCGAGCTGGAGGACCTGCAGTCACCACCGTCGGTTTTCACCGGCCCCGACGACTGAACAGCCGCCGGCGGGCGGCCCGGCCGGCGGGCCGGCAGGCCAGGGCATGCCTAGGCCGGCGGCACGAACCCGGTGGCCGGCCGCTCGGTCGACGCCGCGGGCGGAGCCGCGGGCACAGCCGGCGAAGGGACAGGCGCGGGCGCGACGGAAGGGGCAGGGGCAGGGGCAGGAGGCACGCCGGGCACCGGAGGCGCGTACGCGCTGCCTGGGGTGGTGGGGGACGCGGGAACATGGGCGGCGAAGGCCCGCCGGGCTTCGCGAGCCTGCCGTTCCTGCACCACTGCCGCCAGATAGGCCGCCGGCGGAATGTCCGGGGGCGCCGGAGTCCCCGTCCGGGTCGCGAGATCGCCCGCCAGCTGTGCGGCCATCGCCCACGACACCTGCGGATCGAGCTGCTGCATCCGCGTCAGGTACTGCCGGACCGCGAGCCACAGCCCGTCCGGAACGGCCGACAGGTCCAGCTCGGCGAAACGTCCCGCCAGCCAGGGCGGAGGCGGCGGAACGAAACGGGCCTGCCCGACGGGCACCCGCTCCCGCACCACCAGGGTCCCCGCGAACACGTCCCCCAGCCGCCGCCCACGCGCCGAGATCAGCGAGGCGATACAGGCGACGACCCCGAAGGTCATCAGAATCTCGACCACACCGAGCGCACCCCGCACCAGCGCGTGCCGGAACCGGATGGGCCCGCCGTCGTCCCGTACGACCCGCAGCCCGCACGCCAGCTTCCCGAGCGAGCGCCCGTGGCTCAGCGTCTCCACCGCGATCGGCACACCGACCAGCACCAGCAGAAAGGCCGCGATCGCCAGAGCGAGCTGCGCGGCGTCGTCGAGCGAGGCCGTGGCCGCCGCCAGACCGATCGAAACACCGATGTACACGGTGAAGACCACGATGAGGTCCAGCAGCACGGCAAGCGCCCTGCTGGGCAGCCTCGCGGGACGCAGTTCGAGCGCCACCGCCTCGCCTGTCACCAGCTCACTCACGTCCGCCGCCTTCCCTGGTCTGCCCCGTACAGCGCAAGTCTGCCAAGCTGAGGGCGCATCGCGCCGCAGTACGACAAGCTGACAGCTACGACAGACAGTCGACGACCAGCCGAGGAGCAGGCAGACCCGATGGATCTCGACGTCTTCGTCTCCGCCCACCGAGCCGAGTGGGACCGTCTCGACGCACTCCTCCGCCGCCAGCGCCGCCTCAGCGGAGCCGAAGCCGACGAACTCGTCGCGCTCTACCAGCGCACCGCCACCCACCTCTCCCTGATCCAGTCCAGCGCCCCCGATCCACAGCTCACCGGACGCCTCAGCCAGCTCGTGGCACGCGCGCGCAGTGCTGTGACCGGCACCCGCCGCGCCTCCTGGCGCGACGTCACCCGGTTCCTGGGACAGGGATTCCCGGCCGCCGTCTACCGCTCCCGCCACTGGTGGGTCCCCACGGCGCTCATCTCCACCGCCATGGCGATAGCCCTCGGCTGGTGGATCGGCACCCACCCGGACGTGCAGTCGACCATCGCCGCCCCCAGCCAGCTCCGCGAGCTGACCCGCCCCGGCGGTGAGTACGAGACCTACTACTCCAGCCATCCCGCGGCTTCCTTCGCGGCCCAGGTATGGACGAACAACGCCAGGGCCGCCGCGATGTGCCTGGTCCTGGGTGTCTTCCTCGGCCTTCCGGTCCTCGGGATCCTCTTCGAGAACATGCTCAACCTGGGCGTCGGCTTCGGCCTGATGTCCTCGGCCGGCCGCCTCGACACCTTCCTGGGCCTGGTCCTCCCGCACGGGCTGCTGGAACTCACCGCGGTCTTCGTGGCGGCGGGAACCGGACTCCGCCTCGGCTGGACGCTCATAGACCCAGGGCCGCGCAGCCGCCGTACGGCCCTGGCGGAAGAGGGCCGCGCCGCCGTGGGCATGGCGGTCGGGCTGGCTCTCGTCCTGTTCGTCTCCGGCGCCATCGAAGGCTTCGTCACCCCGTCCGGCCTGCCGACATGGGCGCGCATCGGCATCGGAGTGGCGGCTGAGCTGGCCTTCCTCGCCTACGTCTTCGTCATCGGGGGGCGTGCCGCTCGGGCCGGCCAGACGGGTGACCTCGAGGAGACCGAGCGCAGCGCGGTCGTCCCCACCGCCGCCTGATGTGCGGAGACCTCCTGTGAGCTGCTAGTCTCCTCTTCGCCCCGGAAGACCCGTTGACACGGGTGGGACGGGGAGGTAGATTCAAACAGTTGCCTAGAACTGGACAAGTTCGGGGCCGATCGTTAGAATCGATCTGCTTCACAACGGAGAGAGTCCTCTCCGTACATCGAAGCCACCTCCGATTTACTCAGAGATGAGTGGCCGGTCAGACCGGCCAAGAACTTCTGATAAAGTCGGAATCGCCGAAAGAGAGCCGGAAGGCAATCAAAGGCGAAGGCCCTCCAAACGGCCACCGGAAACGAATTCCGACCGGAAACGGAACGGAAAACGAATCTGGTAAGGTT
>NZ_JAJONF010000030.1 GCF_021462265.1 Streptomyces shenzhenensis
ATCGGCGCGG
Organism: Streptomyces shenzhenensis; assembly: GCF_021462265.1. GTDB lineage: Bacteria > Actinomycetota > Actinomycetes > Streptomycetales > Streptomycetaceae > Streptomyces > Streptomyces shenzhenensis. The sequence goes on from NZ_JAJONF010000030.1 coordinate 11, forward strand.
TGCGCTTCCCCGCCATCGGCGAGCTGCCGTATCTGCTCACCCTCGCGGGGCACGGCTTCTACTGGTTCCGGCTCTCCCGAGTCGACTCCCGCACCGGCCGTAGGCGCTGAGCGTGCGGAGCCGAGGAAAGGACGCGTCACCATGACGAAGACCGTTGACCCGCCCCGGAGCACTACCGCGGGCCTGGACCGGGCGCTGGTCTCACTGGGCGGGCTGCTGCGCGACTGGCTGCCCCGGCAGCGCTGGTTCGCGGGCAAGGACCGGCCCGTCACGGAGCTGTCCGTGCTGTCCGTGACCGAACTCTTCCCCAGCTGCCTGCACCTGCTGGTCCACGCCGACCACTCCCCCGGCGGGGGCGCCGCCCCGTCCGGCGACTGCTACCAGCTGCTGCTCGGCGTCCGCGAACACCGCGCGCCCGCCCTGGAGCGGGCCTGCCTGGGCCGGGCCGTGAAGGGCCCGCTGGCCGGGCTCGCGGTCTACGACGCCCTGCAGGACCCGCACGCCGCCGAACTGCTCCTGGAGCGGCTGCGCATACCCGGCACGGCGGGCCCGCTGCGCTTCGAGACGGCCCCGCGGGCCCGGATACCCGGTGGACTTACCCCGCGGCTGCTGGACGCCGACCAGTCCAACTCCTCCCTGGTGTACGGCGACTCCTACATCCTGAAGGTGTTCCGGCGGATCCAGCCCGGCGTCAACCCGGACCTGGAGGTGCCCGGCGCGCTGGCCGCGCAGGGCTGCCCGCGGGTGCCTGCGCCGGTGGCCTGGTTCCGGACCACCGAGCCGAGCCCGGCGACGCTCGGGGTGCTGCAGCCCTTCCTGCCGAACGCGGCCGACGGCTGGACCCTCGCCCAGCGCGCGCTCGCCGCCGAGGACGACTTCACCACCGAGGCGCACGAGCTGGGCCGGGCCACCGCGGAGGTGCATCTCGCGCTCGCCGCCGCCCTCCCGTCCGCCGTCCACGACGAACACCGCCGCACCGCCGAGGCGATGTCGGCACGGCTGGACGCGGCCGCGCACGCGGTGCCGGCGCTGCGGCCGTTCGTACCCGGGCTGCGCGGCGCCTTCGACGCGCTGGCCACCTGTGACACTGGGCCGCTCGCCCAGCGGATCCACGGCGATCTCCATCTCGGGCAGGTGCTGCGAGCGGACCACGAATGGTTCGTCATCGACTTCGAGGGCGAGCCGTCCCGGCCGCTCGCCGAGCGGCGCGGCACCCAGTCGCCGGTGCGCGACGTCGCCGGGATGCTGCGGTCCTTCGACTACGCGGCCCGGCAGCGCCGCCCCTGGCGCCCGGAGTGGGCCCGCCGCTGCCGGGAGGCCTACTGCGCGGGTTACGCTGCCCGGGCCGGCTGGGACCCGCGCGAGACGCACGCCCTGCTGCGCGCCCATGAGACGGACCGCGCGGTGTACGAGGTGGTGTACGAGGCCAGGCACCGGCCGGCCTGGCTTCCGGTTCCGATGGCCGCGATCGAGCGGCTCGCCCGCTGGAGAGGCTGACGTCATGGCACTGCGCGACTCCTCGCTCCCGGAGCCCTCCGGCCCCTCCCGTCCCACGGCCCCGCCCCTGGACGCCGCCGACCGCGGGCGCCTGCTCGCGGGCGCCCACCACGATCCGCACGCCCTGCTCGGCGCCCGCCCGGTGGACGGCGGCACGCTGTTCCGCGCGCTGCGCCCGCACGCCCGCGCCGTGGCCGTGCTGGCCGACGGGGTCCGCAGCCCCCTGGCCCCGGAGGGCGACGGGCTCTTCGCGGCCGTGCTGCCCTACCCCGAGGTCCCGTCGTACACGCTCCTCGTCGAGTACGGGGACGGGGCGGACGGCGTGCACGAGGTCCACGACCCGTACCGCTTCCCGCCCGCGCTCGGCGAGTTCGACCTGCACCTGATCCGGGAGGGGCGGCACGAACAGCTGTGGAAGGCGCTCGGGGCCGAGCCGATGACCCATGAAGGGGTGGCCGGCACCCGGTTCACCGTATGGGCGCCGAACGCCCAGGGGGTGCGGGTCGCCGGGGACTTCACGTGCTGGGACGGCACGCAGTTCCCGATGCGTTCGCTCGGCGCGGCCGGGGTGTGGGAGGTGTTCTTGCCGGGGGTGGGCGACGGCGCCCGGTACAAGTTCGAGATCACCTCCCGGTACGGCGGCCGGTTCCTGAAGGCGGACCCGATGGCCCGGCGGACGGAGGTGCCGCCGGCGACCGCGTCGATCGTGACGGTGTCCCGGCACGAGTGGGCGGACGCCCGGTGGATGGCGCACCGCGGTGACGTGCCGGTGCACGAGGCGCCGTTCTCGGTGTACGAGGTGCACCTGCCGTCCTGGCGTCCCGGCCTGACCTACCGGGAACTCGCCGAGCGGCTGCCCGCCTACGTCGGCGACCTGGGCTTCACGCACGTCGAGTTCATGCCGGTCGCCGAGCACCCCTTCGGCGGCTCCTGGGGCTACCAGGTCACCGGCTTCTACGCGCCGACCTCCCGGCTCGGCACCCCCGACGACTTCAGGTACCTGGTCGACGCCCTGCACCGGGCGGGCATCGGCGTGATCATGGACTGGGTGCCGGCCCACTTCCCGAAGGACGACTGGGCGCTGGCCCGCTTCGACGGGGACCCGCTGTACGAGCCCGGGGACGAGCGGCGGGCCGAGCATCCGGACTGGGGGACCTACGAGTTCGATCTCGGCCGGGTGGAGGTGCGCAACTTCCTGGTCGCCAACGCCGTGTACTGGTGCGAGGAGTTCCACGTCGACGGGCTGCGGGTGGACGCGGTCGCCTCGATGCTCTACCTCGACTACTCGCGGGACTCCGGGCAGTGGACGCCCAACGTGTTCGGCGGGCGCGAGGACCTGGACGCGGTGGCGTTCCTCCAGGAGATGAACGCGACCGTGTACCGGCGGGCGCCGGGCGTGGTGACCATCGCCGAGGAGTCCACCGCGTGGGACGGGGTGACCCGGCCGACCGACAGCGGCGGGCTGGGCTTCGGGCTGAAGTGGAACATGGGCTGGATGCACGACTCGCTGGAGTACATCCGGCACGAGCCCGTCCACCGCAAGTACCACCACAACGAGATGACCTTCTCGATGGTCTACGCGTACAGCGAGAACTACGTCCTGCCGATATCCCATGACGAAGTGGTCCACGGCAAGCGGTCCCTGGTGTCGAAGATGCCCGGCGACTGGTGGCAGCAGCGTGCCAACCACCGCGCGTATCTGGCCTTCATGTGGGCCCATCCGGGCAAGCAACTGCTCTTCATGGGGCAGGAGTTCGCCCAGGGCGCGGAGTGGTCGCACGCCGACGGCCCCGACTGGTGGCTGCTCGACCCGGGGTACGGGGCCGAGGCCGATCACCGGGGTGTCCGGGATCTGGTCCGCGATCTCAACTCCGCCTACCGCGCGCGCCCCGCGCTGTGGCAGCGCGACACCGATCCGGCGGGCTTCCAGTGGGTCGTGGGGGACGCGGCCGAGGACAACGTCTTCGCCTTCCTGAGGTTCGATGCCGAGGCCCGGCCGCTGCTGGCGGTCTCCAACCTCTCCCCCGTGGTCCGCCCCGGCTACCGGCTGAGCGTGCCCAAGGGCCTCCCCGTCTGGCAGGAGATCCTCAACACCGACAGTGCCCGGTACGGCGGCGGGGACGTCGTCAGCCGGGGGCCGCTGCTCGCCGACGACGGGGCCGTGCGGCTCACGCTGCCCCCGCTCGGCACGGTGTGGCTGGAGCCTGTCGCCCCGTAGCCCGCCGAGGGCCCCGGCACGTGTTTCCGCGGCCGGGGCCGGGCAGTCCGGGGTGAAAGACCCCGCCGCGCCCGGTCGCGGCCCGGCCGGAGGGCGGTTCCAAGTGCTGCGTACCGTCGGAGTGGAGGAAGAACTCCTGCTGGTCCACCCGGACAGCGGGGAGCCCATGCCCTGGTCGGCCGCCGTCCTCGACCGCGCCGCCCGGGAAGATCCCGGACAGGCCGTGTTCCAGATGGAGCTGTTCGGGCAGATGCTGGAGCTCGCGACCAGTCCGCAGCGGGACATGGCCGAGCTCGGCGCCGAGATCGCGCGGTGCCGCAAGGAGGCGGGCCGGCTGGCGGGCGAGATCGGCTGCGCGGTGGCGGCGCTGGCCACCTGTCCCCTGCCGGTCGACCCGGCGCTCACCCGCCACGAGCGCTACCACTGGATGGCCGGGCGGTACGGCGCCGCCATGGCCGACTGGTTCGTCTGCGGCTGCCATGTACACGTGTCGGTCGAGTCCGACGAGGAAGGGGTCGCCGTCCTCGACCGGATCCGGCCCTGGCTTCCGGTGCTGCGCGCGCTCAGCGTCAACTCGCCGTACTGGCAGGGCCGGGACTCCGGTTACGCCAGCTTCCGCAGCCGGCTGTGGGCGCGCGGCCCGTCGGCTGGGCCGACCGAGCTGTTCGGCTCGGCCGAGCGCTACCGGCGGCGGGTCGCGGACATGGTGGCCAGCGGGGTCATCCTCGACACGGGGATGGTGTACTTCGACGCCCGCCTGTCCACGCGCTACCCGACGGTGGAGATCCGGGTGGCCGACGTGTGCCTGCGGGCGGACACCACCGTCCTCGTCGCCACGCTGATCCGCGCACTGGTGGAGACGGCCGCGCGCGACTGGCGGGCCGGGCGGCCGCCGCTCGACCCCGGCGTGAGCATGCTCCGGCTGGCCGCCTGGCTGGCCGCCCGCGACGGCCTGGACCGCGACCTTCTCGACCCCGTGACCCTGCGGCCCCGGCCCGCGGCCGACGTGGTGCGCGCGCTGCTGGCCCACACCGCGGACGCGCTCGCGGACAGCGGGGACACGGTGGGCGCCGAGGAGGCCGTCGCACAGCTGCTGTACCGGGGCACCGGCGCCCGCGAGCAGCGGTCGTTCCTGGAGCGCACCGGGAGCCTGCGGGACGTCGTCGTGGAGTGCGTGCGCCGCACCCAGGGCTGAGCTTCGTCATCAGGCGGAAACGAGTTGACCGTTCCCGACACGAGCCGCACTCCTCTGGGCTACATTCGACCCGCATCGACGACAGTACTGATCGGGAGGGTAACCCTCCGTACATCCAGGAGCAGCGCATGCGCGACTACGCCCTCGCTCCGACGGCCGCTTCGACCCTGACCGGCGGGCTCGCCGACATCGTTTTCGAGACGGCGGACCGGAACCCCGCACTGCCGGTACTGGCGCGCCGGCCCGAGGCCGCGGCGCGCTGGGAGCAGGTCACCGCGGCCGAGCTGCGGGACGAGGTCGTGGACCTGGCCAAGGGGCTGATCGCGTCGGGGATCTCACCCGGGCAGCGGGTGGCCGTGATGGCGCGGACGCGCTACGAGTGGACGGTGTTCGGCCTCGCGCTGTGGTCGGTGGGGGCGGAGATCGTCCCGATCCATCCGACGTCCTCGCGGGACCAGGTCGAGTGGATCCTGCGGGACGCCGGCTGTGTGGCCGTGGTGGTCGAGGACGAGCAGGCGGTGATGACCGTCGGCACCGTGTGCGAGGGGCTGCCCGGACTCAAGCACGTGTGGCAGCTGGACGCGGACGCGCTGCCCGAGCTGGTGCGCAAGGGCGTCTTCGTCCCGCTGACCACGGTGGAGTCGCTGCGCCGGATCGTGATGCCGGACTCCACGGCGGCCATCACCTACACCTCCGGCACCTCGGGCCGCCCGCTGGGCTGCGCGCTGAGCCACCGCGGGCTGGCCTACCCCTGCGACACGCTGCTGGCGGGCTGGGGGCACACCGCGGCGCGCCAGGGCGAACAGGCCTCCGTCCTGGCCTTCCTGCCGTTCTCGCACGTGTACGGACTGATGATCATGGTGATCTGTCTGCGCGGCGGGATCCTGATGGGGCACGAGCCGGAGATGACCGAGGCCGCGCTGGCCGAGGCGCTGCGCACGTTCCGGCCGACCTATCTCTACGCCGTGCCGTCGGTGCTGGAGAAGGTGTACAAGACGTTCCTGCGCACCTCACAGCAGCACGGCCGGGGGGCGCTGTTCGAGCGGGCCGCGCAGACCGCGCGGGACTTCGCGGCGGCCCTGGAGCGGCAGCGGCTGGGCACCGGCGCTGGCCCGGGCTTCGACCTGCGGCTGCAACACGCCCTGTACGAGCGGACGGTGTACCGCAAGCTGCGCGGGGCGCTCGGCGGACGGGTGCTGCGGGCCACGTCCGGCGGCTCCTCGCTCAGCCGGGAACTCACCCTGTTCTACGAGGGCATCGGACTGTACGTCCACGACGGCTACGGCCTGACCGAGTCCAGCGGCGGGATCACCATGCAGCCGCTGGGCCGGGAGAAGTCGGGCACGGTCGGCCAGGCCCTGCCGGGCACCCAGATCCAGGTGGCCGACGACGGTGAGATCCTGGTGCGCGGGCCGTCGGTGTTCCAGGGGTACGTCGGTGACGACTACGCGACCCGGGCCGCGCTGCGCGGCGGCTGGCTGGCCACCGGGGACATCGGGCGGCTGGACTCCGAGGGCTATCTGACCATCACCGGCCGCAAGAAGGACATCATCATCACCAGCAGCGGCAAGAGTGTGGCCCCGGCCCCGCTGGAGCAGCGGCTGCGGATGCACCCGCTGGTGCACCAGGCGGTGGTCGTCGGCGACGACCGGCCCTGTGTGGGCGCGCTGATCACCCTGGACCCCGACTTCCTCGCGCACTGGCGGGGGGCGCTGGCGGTGCCGGGCGACGCGCCCGGGCGCGAGGCACGCGAGGAGAACGCGCTGCGCGAGGAGATCGCCCGCGCCATCACGTCCGCCAACAGCGTGGTCTCGCGCTCCGAGTCGATCCGGGTCTACCGGGTGCTCCAGGAACCGTTCGCCCCGGGCAACGGCATGCTGACACCGTCGATGAAGCTGCGCCGGGACGCCATCGCGCGCCACTACGCGGCCGAGATCGACGCCATGTACCAGGCCCGCTCGCAGGCGGTACGCCGGGCCGGCCGGCCGGAGCCGGCCGACTGGGACGACTCGGACAACGTCTTCCGCTGAGCGGATCACGCGTATTCGCCGCCGGGGTGGGAACTCGCGGCGAAGAAGAGGAGACCAACGCGACGACGGCCCCCTCGCGGGGCTGAAAGAGACGAGATGGGGACCGGACCACGACGGGACGACAGACGATCCGCGGAGGAGACCGACGGCTGCACGGTCTCCTTCCCGGGGCGCCTGCGCGATGTGACCGGCGCCCGGCTCGCGGCCGACGGCTACCTCGCGGGCCTCGCCCGCACCTCACCGCCCACCGGACCCGACTGCTGGAACGACATCCTGCTGGTCGTGACGGAACTGGCCGCCAACGTCGTCCAGTACGCGCCGGGGCCCTTCGAGCTGCGGATGCGCCGTACGTACGACGGCGTCCACGTCACGATGCACGACTCCAGCCGGGTCCGGCCCGAGCCGCGGCCCTTCCTCCCGCAGGGGGGCGGGGGCGGCATCGGCTGGCATCTGCTGCACAGCCTGTGCGACCAGGTCAGCGTGGTCGTCACCGAAGACGGAAAGGACGTCCACGCCTTCCTGCCCTGGTGAGGGCCGGCCGCGGTCACTCGGGCCGGTGCGCGACCACTCCGAACATCGTGACGGACATGTGCACCGCGCCCCGCTCGGCGGCCTCGGCGAGATCGGCGTACAGGGTGTCCCGCTGCTCCTCCGTGACGGCGCCGGTGCGCACGGCGGACTCGCCGAGCATACGGATCAGCGGCCAGGCGACCGAGCGGTGGTCCTGGAGCAGGGCCTGCGAGCCGCGGTCGTCCACCACGAACCCGGCGGCGCTCAGCTGGCCGACCAGCCGGCGCCCGGAGTAGGGGTTGGCGCCGCCCAGGGCGGCCGACGTCAGCGCCCGCACCACCGCCGGGTCGCCGGGGTGCAGGAGGGTGGTCCCCCAGTCGGTGTCCAGCACGGCCACCCGGCCGCCGGGACGCAGCACCCGGGCCATCTCCGCGATCGCCCGGCCGGGCTCATGGAGGTGCTGCAGGACCCGCTCGCACCACACGACGTCCATCGAGCCGTCCGGCACCGGCAGGGCCTCCGCGTCGCCGTGCAGGAAGCGGGCCCGGCTGTGGGCGGAGCGCTCCTCGGCGACCGCGCGCAGACTCGGGTTGACCTCGACGCCGATGGCGACGCCGTCCGGAGCGGCCGCGTCGGCCAGGGCCCGGGTCTGCGAGCCGGTTCCGGAGCCCACGTCGAGGAGCCGTTCGCCGGGCCGCACCGCCAGTGCCTCCTCGGCCCAGGCGCGCAGCCGCCGTACGCCGGGGTTGGCGTCCTGACTGTCGAGGGCGGCCACCAGCGGGGAGACGCGGTCCGGGTCGATGTGCCGCTTCTGGAAGCCCGTTCCGGGCTGGGTCTGCGCCATGGCGGGCACTCTACTGGCGTACGTGATCGCCGTGGGACCGCCTCTGCCCGGACGGAGGTCCGCCGCATGTCTGTGCGACATCCGGTTTCCTGCGGCGGTCCAGGGGCATGCTGGAGCCCACGCGTTCGGCTCCCTGCCCCGCCCGGCTGGCACAACGGCGTCGGGCACGGTGGGATCGATGTGGTGCGAAGCAAGCGTTCCTGGGCACGCGAACGGCGTTGAGCCGGACGGCCCGGAACAGCGGAAAGGGATGGACACCGTGACACGACCCAGGATCCTGGTGGTGGGCGCAGGCTTCGCCGGAGTGGGATGCGTGCGCCGCCTGGAGCGGAAACTCTCCCCCGACGAAGCCGATGTCACCCTGGTGTCGCCGACTTCCTACCAGCTCTACCTGCCCCTGTTGCCGCAGGTCGCCTCGGGAGTGCTGACGCCCCAGTCGATCGCCGTCTCACTGCGGCGCAGCAAGAGGTACCGCACCCGGATCATCCCCGGCGGCGCGATCGGGGTGGACCTGAAGTCCAAGGTGTGCGTCGTGCGCACCATCACCGACCGGCTCGTCGACGAGCGGTACGACTACATCGTGCTGGCCCCGGGAAGTGTCACCCGCACCTTCGACATTCCCGGCCTGACCGAGCACGCGTTCGGGATGAAGACCCTCGCCGAGGCCGCCTACATCCGCGACCACGTCATCTCCCAGCTCGACCTGGCCGACGCCAGCGACAACCCGGCCGAGCGCGCGGCGCGGCTGCAGTTCGTGGTGGTCGGCGGCGGTTACGCGGGCACCGAGACCGCGGCCTGTCTGCAGAAGCTCACGCACGCGGCGCTGCACCGCTACCCGAACCTGGACCCGAAGCTGATCAGGTGGCACCTGATCGACATCGCGCCGAAGCTGATGCCGGAGCTCGGCGACAAGCTCGGCCGCAGTGCCCAGGAAGTGCTGCGCCGCCGCGGCATCGAGGTCTCCCTGGGGGTGTCGATCGCGAAGGCGGGCCCCGAGGAGGTCACCTTCACCGACGGCCGTGTGGTGCCCACCCACACACTGATCTGGACGGCCGGGGTGGCCGCCAGCCCGTTGATCGCCACCCTGGGCGCGGAGACGGTCCGCGGACGTCTGGCGGTCACCGCCGAGATGACCCTGCCCGGCCACGACGGGGTGTTCGCGCTCGGTGACGCGGCGGCCGTACCGGACAAGGCGAAGGACGAGGCGGGCGCGGTCTGCCCGCCGACCGCGCAGCACGCCATGCGGCAGGGCGGTGCGGTCGCCGACAACGTCATCGCGGCCCTGCGGGGCCGGCCGCTCCACCCGTACGCGCACAGGGACCTGGGGCTGGTGGTGGATCTCGGCGGCAAGGACGCGGTCTCCAAGCCGCTGGGCATCGAACTGCGCGGCCTGCCCGCCCAGGCGGTGGCCCGCGGCTACCACTGGTCGGCGCTGCGCACCAACGTGGCCAAGACCCGGGTCGCGACCAACTGGCTGCTGAACGCGCTGGCCGGTGACGACTTCGTACGCACCGGCTTCCAGTCCCGCAAGCCCGCCCGGCTCAAGGACTTCGAGTACACGGACACCTATCTGACGCCGGAGCAGGTCCGGGCGCGCGCCGAGGGGCCCGAAGCCCCCGGTGCCGCCCAGGCGTGACGCGGAGCGCGGCTCGGTGAGAGCGGCGGGACGGCCGGGGTGGGCGGAGGTCCGGGGGCGGCTCGCGGCGGCCGACCCCGGTCTGCTCCGGTTCACCGCCGGTCTGCGCACGGTCGTCTCGGTCGCGCTCACGCTCGCCGTGCTGGCGGCGCTGCGGTTCGACGTGACCCATCTGGTGGCCGGAGCCATCGCGGCGATGGTCGCCACCTTCGCGATCCGGGAGAAGGGGCGGCCGCAGCAGGCCGTCACGCTCGCCCTGGGCCTGCCGGTGGCACTCGCCTCGATGTCGCTGGGCGCGCTGCTCGACTCGCGGGTGGTGATCGGCGACCTGTTCTTCGTGGCGCTCATCTTCTGCGCGGTCTACAGCCGCCGTTTCGGCGACCGGGGAACGGCGCTCGGGCTGATCGGCTTCCAGATCTACTTCGCCTCGCTGTTCGTGCACGCGACCGTGCCCGCGCTGCCGGGCCTCTATGTCACGATCACGGTCGCGTTCGGCTGCGCGGCCCTGGCACGGTTCGTGCTGGTGCGGCAGACGGCCGCGGGCATCCTGGACCGGCTGCGGCGCGCCTTCCGGGCCCGCTTCGCCCAACTGGTCTCCGCGCAGGCCGAGTTGCTCGATGCGGGACCGGACGGTCTGGACCGCGCGGTGGAGGAGGTCCGGGTCAGGACCGCCCGGCTGCACGAGACGGCGCTGCTGATCCAGGGGCGGCTCACGGACGGCACCTCGGACGAGGCGGTGGCCAGGCTGGTGCAGCGCCGGATAGCGGACGCCGAGATCGCGGCCGAACGGCTCGGGCTGCTGCTGCTCACCGCCCGCAGCGCCGAGCGGGCGAACACGCTCACCCTCCATCTGCCGGGTGCCCCGCTGCCGTCGGCCGCCGTGGAGCCGGTGCGGGACGAGGCGATGGAGCGGCTGCGACTCGATCTGGAGGCGCTGCGGCTGCTGGTGCTGCGGCCGGCCGGACCCGAGCGGGGGACCGCGCTGGCCCGGCTGCGCAACCGGCTGCTCGGCTACCGCGAGGGGGAGGACCTGCCGGCCGCGCCGGCCGCCGTCCAGGACGTGTTCCGGGGCATCGGCGAGGCCGCGCGGTCGGTGCTGGGGCTGCGGATCGCGCTGGACGGGCCGCAGGACGAGTCGGACGACACCCCGGCCACCTCCCGGTCCCGGGAGGAACTGGACGCCGAGGACGCGGCCATCGAGGGCGCCGGGGAGGCGACCGGACTGCGCCGGCCGACCACGCGGGCGGCGGTGCAGGTGGCGGTCGGCTCCTCGCTGGCCATCGTGGGCGGCGAGTTCCTGTCCGCCCAGCGCTGGTACTGGGCGGTGCTGACCTGCTGGATCGTGTTCATCAACACCGCGTCCACCGGCGAGATCCTGGTCAAGGGCTACCGGCGGCTGCTGGGCACGGTCCTTGGCGTGGTGGCCGGCATCGTGCTCGCGGGACTGGTCGGGCACCACACCTGGACCGCGTTCGGGCTGGTGCTGCTGTTCATCTTCGCGATGTTCTACTCGGCACCGCTGTCGTACACCCTGATGTCGTTCTTCGTCACGGCGATGCTGGGCCTGCTGTACACGCTGCTGAACACCTACAGCCTGCACGTGCTGGTCCTGCGGGTGGCGGAGACGGCGCTCGGCGCGGTGTGCGGGGTGATCGCGGCCGCGGTGGTGCTGCCGGTGCGCACGGACCGCCGTACCGACGAACTGCTCGCGGGGACGCTGGACCGGCTGGCCGACGTCACCCGGGCCGCCGCCGACCAGTTGAGCGGGGCGCCGCCGGCCGACCTGGTGGAGAAGGCCCGTGCCCTGGACCAGGCGCTGGCCGATCTGGCGGCGGCCGTGCAGCCGCTGACACATCCGATCACCCCGCTGCGCGCCCGCCGGGACACCGCGCGCTATGTGGTCGCGCTCCTGGAGACGTGCGCCTATCACGCGCGGTCCCTCGCGGCGACGGCGGAGCTGCTGCCCGCGCACCCGTCGATCGCGGCGGATCCCCGGCTGCGCGGGGCGGCGCAGCGGATCGTGCACAACATCGAGACGATCGCCGCCCAGGTCGCCGGCCGGCCGCCCGTCCTCCCCGGGATCGAGACCGGCCCCAGCATCACGGCGATGCTGGAGCCGGGCACGCTGGGCGCCCCGCGCTACGGCCGGGTGACCGACCGGGTGCTGCGCCATCTGCAGCGCCTCGACGAGGCGGTGGTGGGCCTGGCCCGGCCGCTGGGGGTGCCGGTGCGGCCGCCCGCGGCCGCCTGACCGGGCAGGCCGGGGCGTCAGACGGACCGCCCCATGGCCTCGGCCCTGACCCGGGCGCAACTGCGGCTGATGAGCCGGGAGACGTGCATCTGGGAGATGCCGAGCCGGTCGGCGATCCGGCTCTGCGTCATGTCCTCGAAGAACCGCATGTAGAGGATGGCCCGTTCGCGCTCGGGAAGCCGCCGCAGCCCCTCCTTGGCCGCCTCCCGGTCGATGACGACGTCGTAGGAGCCGTCGGACTGCCCCAGGGTGTCGGCGAGGCTGTAACCGTCCTCGCCCGTGGCGAGTTCGGCGTCCAGGGACAGGGTGCTGAAGCTCTCCAGCGCCTCCAGGCCGGCGGCGACCTCGTCCTCGGTCAGCCCGGTGTGGGCGGCGATGGCCGCGGGGGTGGGTTCCGGGGATCCGGGGTGCTCGGTGAGTTCGCGCCGGGCCACCCGCACCCGGTTGCGCAGTTCCTGCACCCGGCGCGGTACGCGCAGCGCCCACATGCGGTCGCGGAAGTGCCGCTTGACCTCGCCGGTGATGGTGGGCACCGCGTAACTCTCGAAGGCGCCGCGGGAGGGGTCGTAGCGGTCGACGGCCTTGACCAGGCCGAGCGCGGCGACCTGGCGCAGGTCCTCCACGGACTCGCCCCGGTCTCGGAAGCGGCCGGCGATCCGGTGGGCCATGGGCAGCCAGGCCGCGACCAGCTCGTCGCGCAGGGCGTCCCGCTCGGGTCCGTCGTCGAGCCCGGCGAGGCGGGCGAAGAGGACCGCGGTGTCGGGGGCGTCGTCGTGGGTGCGGCGGGGGGTCGTGCGGGTGGTGTGGTCGGGCGTGCGGGGAGGGCTGGTCGGCAAGTCGGTGGGCATGCGGAATCGCTCCTGAACTGGGGGTTCCAGGGCGTCACCGGGACGTGGTCCCGGGACTCGGCCCGAACTGCGGTGTCAGGGTCGCCGCGGAAGCACCGCCCGGACCGCTCTACGGGCCCGGGGGCTGTCGTACGACCGCTCCCGTCGGCGCGCGCCTCCGGTCCGAAGCACGACACTCCGCCTGCCCCTTTGATCCGGGCGCAAACACCGTCCGTCCGGAAGTCCGCTCACCGGGTTCGGTTCAGCGGTACGACAGCGGTGATCCGCTTGCCTCCGCGGGGCAGTCCGGCGACCTCCACGTCACGGGCCAGCCGGCAGACGATGGGCCAGCCCCGGCCGCCGGCCCGCCACCGGTTTCGTTCGTCCACGGTCCGTTCGGCCACGGGCACCTCGTCGCTGCGGTCGCTGACCGACACCCGTACCGCGCAGCCCTCGACGTCGACGTCGAAGCCGGTGACCCCGCCGCCGTGCAGGATCGCGTTGGTGGTCAGTTCCGAGGTGACGAGCAGGGCGTCGTCCAGGGCGTCGTCGAGGGCGTCGGCGGCGCACGGCTGGACCCGTCGGGCCACGGCGCAACGGACCTCTCTGCGGGCGTCGGCCGGCCGCAGCGGCGGCCGACGGGCCTCACTTGGTGCGACTGTTGACTCTGTCCAATACTTTTCCTGCATCCTTTCGCTCCCTGGGTGGTGGAACGGCCGGCCGGCTGTGTCCCGTCCGTACCGGGCTCTTCCTTTCGGCTCACCGGTCGGGGCACCCCCAAACCAGTTCGGGGGCCGCGAGGGCTCCCCAAAGTGAAACAGGTCACGTAGCCTGTTCCCAGTTGCGCGAAATGGGTCTGGATGGTTTACCGTTCACTCATAAGTGGTCGAGGAGTCGACATCAGGTCCTCCCGCGCCACCTCTGACGGCCCTGGCTGGTCTCCCCCGTCCAGCCAGGGCTTTTTCATGTCCGGACGTTTTCCCGACGGCGATTCTCACCTTCTTCGAGGTGCCCGGCGAGGCGGCAGCGGCTGAAATGGGCGTAGGGAAAGCACCCCGTACCCTCGCCGGCGAGGAGCCCCGAGCCATGACCAAAGCCATCAAACTGCTGACCGCCCTGCCGCAGGCGCAGCGCGAGCGCCTCATGGAACTGGCTCACGAGGTGTCCTTCCCCGAGGACACCAGGATCTTCGAGGCCGGCGGCACCGCGGACCGCTTCTGGGTGATCCGCTCGGGAGCCGTCAACCTGGACCAGGAGGTGACGCCCCGCAAACGGGTCACCGTCGCCAGCCTGGGCGCCGGCGACCTGCTCGGCTGGTCCTGGCTGTTCCCGCCGTACACCTGGGACTTCGGGGCGGTGGCCTTCAGCCAGGTACGGGCCTACGAGTACGACGCCTCGGCCGTGCTCGCACTGTGCGTGGAGGACCCGCTGCTCGGCCTGTCGCTGGTGCGCACCGTCGCCGAGATCCTCGCCAGCCGCCTGGAGGTCACCCGGGGCAAGCTCCTCGACGCCTACATCGGGCGGCGGCCCGTGTAGGCGGTCAGACGCGGTAGCGGCGCAGGGCCGGAACCGCGGCGGCCAGGGCCAGCATCACGGCCACCACCAGCACTCCGCCGCCCGCGACCGCCGCCCGCGGCCCGAAGACCGATCCCGCGGTGCCGTGCAGCACGTCGGCCAGGCGCGGGCCGCCCGCGACCACCACGGTGAACACGCCCTGCATCCGCCCCCGCATCTCGTCGGTCGCGGCGGACAGCAGGATCGCGCCGCGGAAGACCATCGAGACCATGTCGGCGACCCCGGCGGCGGCCAGGAAGGCCACGGCGATCCAGAGGTTGCGGCTCAGCCCGAAGCCGGCGACGGCCGCGCCCCAGCCGACGACCGCGCCGATCACCATCAGGCCGTGCCGGCGCGCCCGCGAGAAGGTGCCGGAGAAGAGCCCGCCGAGGACCGCCCCGACGGGGATCGCGGCGAACAGCAGGCCGAGCGCGAGCCCTTCGCCGTAGGGAGCGTAGGTCTGGGCGGCGAGCTGCGGGAACAGGGCGCGTGGCATGCCGAGGACCATCGCGATGATGTCCGCGAGGAACGACAGCAGCAGCACCTTGTGCATGGAGATGTACCGGAAGCCCTCCGCGATCTCGCGCACCCCGGCGCGCCGCGGTCTCGTGTCCCCGAGCGGCGGCAGCGCGGGCAGCCGGTAGACCGCCCACACCGTCACGCACAGCGCCAGCGCGTCGATCAGGTACAGCTCGGGCAGCCCGATCACGGGAATCAGGGCGCCGGCGAGCAGCGGTCCGACCACCTGCCCGGTCTGCATGACCGTCGAGCCGAGCGCGTTGGCGGCGGGCAGCTGCACCTCGGGGACCAGCCGGGCGATGGAGGCGGTACGGGCGGGCGCGTTCAGCCCCCAGAAGGCCTGCTGCAGCGCGAGCAGCACCATCAGCACCGCCACGGACTTCATCCCGGTGGCCGCCTGCACGAAGAACAGCAGCGAGGTCACGCCGATACCGATGTTGGTGATCAGCAGCAGTCTGCGGCGGTCCATCGTGTCGGCCACCGCGCCGCCCCACAGCGCGAACACGATCAGCGGCAGCAGCCCGGCGAGGCTCGCCGCGCCGACCCAGGCGGACGACCCGGTGATGTCGAAGATCTGCTTGGGCACGGCGACGGCGGTCAGCTGGCTGCCGACCGAGGTGACGATGGTCGACGTCCACAGCCGGCGGTAGGCCGGGATGCGCAGCGGGCGGGTGTCCATCGCCCAGCGGCGCCAGCCGCTCCGGGGCGGGGCCGCCGTGGTGTCGTCGGGGGTCTGGGTCCGTATGCCGGACTGGGTGCCGCTCTCGCTGGTGTCCACGGAGTTCCTGGTGTCCTGGTCTTCTCGATGCCCGCTACATCTTTCGGTTGCCGGTTCACTATCGCAGCAACTTCCGCGGCCGCCGAACCGGTTGTCTCAGGATGCGGCCGTCCGGGGATCCGGGCGCCTCAGGGCCGCGCCACGAGCAACAGGCCGAGCCCGATCATGGTCAGCGCCACCAGCCCGTCCAGCACCCGCCAGGCGCCCGGACCGGCGAGGTACCGGCCGAGCAGCCGGGCGCCGAAGCCCAGCGCGGTGAACCAGCAGAGGCTGGCCAGGGCGGCGCCGAGCCCGAAGGTCCAGCGCAGGTCGCCGCGGTGGGCGGCGAGGGAGCCCAGCAGGAACACGGTGTCCAGGTAGACGTGCGGGTTGAGCCAGGTCATGGCCAGGCAGGTGAGCACCGCCCGCCGCCGGGAGCCCGCCGCCTCGCCCTCGGTGCGCAGGCCGCCGGTGCCGGGGCGCAGCACCCGGCGGGCGGCCAGGGCGCCGTAGCAGAGCAGGAAGGCGCCGCCGGTCAGCCCGACCGCCCGCACCGCCCCCGGCCAGGCCGCCACGAGGGCGCCCACCCCGCCGACCCCGAGCGAGATGAGGACGGCGTCGGAGAGCGCGCAGATGCCGACGACCACGAGGACCGCCTCCCGGCGGATGCCCTGGCGCAGTACGAAGGCGTTCTGGGCGCCGATGGCGACGATGAGCGAGAGGCCGCTGCCGAAGCCCGCGGCAGCGGCGGCGAGAGGGCTGGACATGTCCTCGACGCTACGGAGGCGATCACTGGGCGTACAGCTAAAGATTTTTACGTACCCTTAGCATCGCTGAAGGAAGGAGCGGGCCCGTGGAGCTGCCCCTCGACCAGGTGCGGACGCTGCTGGCGGTGGTGGACGAGGGCACCTTCGACGCGGCGGCCGCGGCCCTGCACGTGACGCCGTCGGCGGTCAGCCAGCGGGTGAAGGCCCTGGAGCAGCGCACGGGCCGGGTGCTGCTCCAGCGCACCAAGCCGGTACGGCCGACGGAGTCGGGCGAGGTGCTGGTCCGGTTCGCCCGGCAGCTGGCCCGGCTGGAGCGGGACGCGCGCGGCGAGCTCGGCATGAGCGGCGCCGGGGAGCCGACCCGGGTGTCGGTCGCGGTCAACGCGGACTCGCTGGCGACGTGGTTCCTGGGGGCGCTGGCCGGGCTGCCGGACGTCTACGTCGAACTGCGGCGCGAGGACGAGGACCACACGGCGGCGCTCCTGCGGGAGGGGCTGGTGATGGCCGCAGTGACCTCGGCACCGGATGCGGTGCCGGGGTGTTCGGTGCGGGCGCTGGGGCGGATGCGGTACCTGCCGGTGGCGGCGCCGGAATTCGCGGCGGCGCATCTGACGGGCGGGCTGGCCGGCGCGCTCGCCGAGGCGCCGGTGATCGTGTTCGACCGGCGGGACGATTTCCAGGACGGGTTCGTACGGCGGCTGGGCGGTGCGGGCGCGAGCGCGCTGCGGCACTTCGTGCCGACGTCGGAGGGGTTCGTGGACGCGGTGACGGCCGGGCTGGGGTGGGGGATGGTGCCGCAGGCGCAGGCGGAGCCCCGGTTGCGGGAGGGGCGGCTGGTCCGCCTCGGCGGGCGTGAGCTGCGGGTCGACGTGCCCTTGTACTGGCAGCAGTGGAAGCTGGATTCGCCGGCTCTGGGGGCTGTCGCCGAGGCGGTGGCGAGGACGGCGGAGAGTGCGTTGAGCCGGCCGTAGGGGCTGACCGGTGGGGGCGCGACCGCGGGTGGGGGCCGGTCGCGACCGCGCGGCGCCTCCGCGCATCGGGCACAGCCCCGCGCTCCTTTCAGGTGCGTCCGGTGGAAGACGCTCGCAACAACCGTTCCGCGCTGTCCAGGAGCATCTCCAGGGCCGTCGGATAGGCGCTCGTCACCATGCGCTTCGCCAGCAGCCGCGACGCCTCCGCGATACGGGGGTGGGTGGCGGCCGGCAGGCGGGCGTAGGTCGAGTGCCACTTGTCCTCGTCGGCTCTCTGGGAGTCCTTCGGGAGGGTGAGGGAGGCCGCGTCCAGGGCGGCGAAGGCGAGGGTCTGGTCGATGAAGGCGTGGTAGACGCGGACGGTGTCGGCCAGTGCGAAACCCGCGGTGCGCAGGACGTCCAGGACCGCCTCGTCGGCGGCCAGTTCGTGCGCGCGTCCCGTCACGCGGTTCGTGGTCAGCAGGGCCGCCTGCGGGTGAGCCACGTACTGCGCGTGGACGCGCAGGCCGATCGTCCGCAGGTCCGTCCGCCACTCCCCCGTCGGCGTCCAGCCGGCCAGCGCCTGGCCGATGAGCGCGTCGCCGATCGCCAGGGTCAGGTCGTCCATGCCCCGGAAGTAGCGGTACAGGGTGCTGGGGTCGCAGTCGAGGGCGAGGCCCAGGCGGCGGGCGGTCAGGCCCGCGCTGCCGTGCTCGCGCAGCAGGCGCAGGGCGGTCTCCACGATCAGCCGCTCCGAGAGCACGGTGCCGCCGCGGGTGGGGCGGCGCCGGCGGCGCTTCTCCTCCGGTACGACCGGTTTGGGCATCGCGCACACTCCCTGCCGTTCTTATGCCAACGCCATTGACCTTACGTGACGGCCGGGCGTTTCATTCCGGCCAGGGCGCCCCGTACTCGACCTCGCTCTCTGCTGTGAGAAGGAGATTCCCGCATGCGTGTACTGCTCGTGGGTGCCGGTGGTGTGGGCACCGCCGTCACCCGGATCGCGGTCCGGCGGCCGTTCTTCGACCTGATGGTGGTCGCCGACTACGACCCGGACCGCGCCGAGGCGGCGGTGGCGGCCGTCGGCGACGACCGGTTCCGCGCCGAGCGCGTCGACGCCGGTGACGAGGCGGCCGTGGCCGCGCTGCTGGCCCGGCACGGCTGCGACGTGCTGCTCAACGCCACCGACCCGCGCTTCGTGATGCCCCTGTTCCGGGCCGCCCGTACGGCCGGGGCGAGCTACCTCGACATGGCGATGTCGCTGTCCCGGCCGCACCCCGAGCGACCGTACGAGGAGTGCGGGGTCAAGCTGGGCGACGAGCAGTTCGCGCTGGCCGCGGAGTGGGAGAAGGCGGGGGCGCTGGCCCTGGTCGGGGTGGGCGTGGAACCCGGGCTGTCGGACGTGTTCGCGCGGTACGCGGCCGACGAACTCTTCGACGAGATCGAGGAGATCGGCATTCGCGACGGCGCGAACCTGACCGTGGACGGCTACGACTTCGCACCCTCGTTCAGCATCTGGACCACCATCGAGGAGTGTCTCAACCCGCCCGTCGTCTACGAGCGGGAGCGCGGCTGGTACACCACCGCGCCGTTCAGCGAGCCCGAGGCGTTCGACTTTCCCGAGGGCATCGGGCCGGTGGAGTGCGTGAACGTCGAGCACGAGGAGGTCCTGCTCGTGCCCCGCTGGGTGGACGCGCGGCGGGTCACCTTCAAGTACGGGCTGGGCCGCGAGTTCATCGAGACGCTGAAGACGCTGCACCTGCTGGGACTGGACCGCACCGCGCCGGTGGCCGTGCCGGGCCCCGACGGGCCGGTCCCGGTCTCACCCAGGGACGTGGTCGCCGCGTCGCTGCCCGACCCGGCGACACTGGGCGAGCGCATGCGCGGCAAGACGTGCGCGGGCACCTGGGTGCGCGGGACCAGGGACGGGAAGCCGCGCGAGGTGTACCTGTACCACGTGGTCGACAACGAGTGGTCCATGGCGGAGTACGGTTGTCAGGCCGTGGTGTGGCAGACGGCCCTCAACCCGGTGGTCGCCCTCGAACTCCTCGCCACCGGCGCGTGGTCGGGCTCGGGCGTCCTCGGCCCGGAGGCGTTCCCGGCCCGCCCGTTCCTCGGCCTGCTGACCGAGTACGGCTCCCCCTGGGGACTGCGCGAGCAGTGACCGTCCAGGAATCCTCCGGGACTTGGCCGTTTCAGCCGTGCCCGGACCGGTGACCCGGTCCCGGACGACGTACCCGCCCACGGCAGAATCGACTTGGATCGCAGGTGACTTCGATGGACGACTGGCGAGACCACGCCGAGTGCCGCCACGAGGACCCGGACCTCTTCTTCCCGGTCGGCACCACCGGCCCGTCGCTGCATCAGACGCGGCGGGCGAAGGCGGTCTGCGAGCGCTGTCCCGTGCGGGAGCCGTGCCTGCGCTGGGCGATGGAGACGGGGCAGGCCGTCGGCGTCTGGGGCGGTACCA
Source organism: Streptomyces shenzhenensis (assembly GCF_021462265.1). Classification (GTDB taxonomy): domain Bacteria; phylum Actinomycetota; class Actinomycetes; order Streptomycetales; family Streptomycetaceae; genus Streptomyces; species Streptomyces shenzhenensis. The sequence continues at coordinate 20,036 of NZ_JAJONF010000030.1, forward strand.
CCGAGGCGGAACGGCGGCTGCTGGCCCGGCGCCGGCAGCGGGCGGAGCGCCGCCTCAGCTGACGTCGGCCGGGGGCTGGGCGGCCGGCAGCCGCAGAATGAACTCGGCGCCCTTGCCGGTTTCGCTGCGGGCCTCGGCGGTGCCGCCGTGGGCGGCGAGCAGATGGCGCACGATCGGCAGGCCGAGGCCGCTGCCTCCGGTTCGGCGGCTGCGGGACTTCTCGGCGCGCCAGAACCGCTCGAAGACGTGCGGGAGATCGTCGGCGGCGATGCCCTGGCCGGTGTCCGTGACGGTGAGGACGACGTCGTCGCCGTCCCGGCGGGCGGCCAGCGTCACCGTGCCGTCGGCGGGGGTGTGCCGGATGGCGTTGGAGACCAGGTTGCCGAGGGCCTGCCGCATCCGCACCGGGTCGGCGTCCAGCCAGGCGGTGCCGTCGGCGTCGGTCAGCAGGGTGACCCCGGCCGTGTCGGCGGCCACCCGGTAGGCGGCGGCGACCTGTTCGGCCAGGTCGGCGGCGCGTACCGGTTCGCGGTGCACGCGCAGGGTGCCGGCGTCGGCGGCGGCCAGGTCCTGGAGGTCGTCGATGATCCGCTGCAGGACCAGCGCCTCCTCGTGCAGGGAGGCCAGCAGCGCCGGGTCGGGGTCGACGAGGCCGTCCCGGGTGACCTCCAGCCAGCCGCGGATGTTGGTGAGGGGGCTGCGCAGTTCGTGGGCGATGTCGCTGACCATCGCCTTGCGCTGCTCCTCAAGGCGTTCCCGGCGTTCGGTGAGGTCGTTGAACGCCTCGGCCAGCAGCCCGGTCTCGTCCCGCGTGCGCACCGGCGCCCGGACGTGCAGTTCGGGAGGCTGCCGCACGGCGGCGGTGAGCGCGCGCAGCGGTCGTACCAGACGCAGGGCGACCACGGCGGTGACGGCGACGGTGACGGCGAGGACCAGACCGGCCGCGCCGACGATCCTGGCCTTGTTGGCGGTGGACATGTCGAAGCGGGGCGCGGTCTGGTCGCCGATGCCGAGGAAGAGTTCGGCGGCCGGGGCGACGTACGGTTCGAGCTGGGTGCGCCGCGCGTTGGTGACGCAGTTCATCGCCTGGTCCGTCTCCCGCTTCTCCCCCTGCTCGGTGACGAGGAACCCGCCCGAGACGGGGTTGCGTCCCGTCGGGTCGTAGGTGAGGGAGAGCGGGCCGCCGAGGTCCATGCCCTTGGCCTGGAGACAGGGGCGGGCCAGGTCCGCGAGCGCGTCGAGGGCCTTGGTCTCGGTGGTGGTCGGGAAGTCGAGCGGGTCGCCCGTGTCGACGGCCGGCTCGCCGTAGACGGTGCCGCACCTGGCCTTGAGTTGCAGAGGGGTGTCCCGCGCGTCGTCGACGACGACGTACGGCCGTCCATTCGGGGTGTGCTGGACGGTGGTCTGGACACCCATGTGGTCGAAGCACAGCTGCTCCTTCGTCGCGACCAGGTCCAGCTTCTCGCGCTCCACCGCGGTCAGTCCGAACGGGCCCACCGCGCGCGGGTCGATGCCGCTGAGCTGAGCGCCGGACTCGGTGTACGTGTCGGTGTGCAGGGGATCCACGGCGGCGGCCGGCCGCGGGGGCAGCGGGGTGTCGTGCGGGGCCGAGTCGGCGATCAGCGTGCGGTCCGCGGTGGTCAGCGCGATCCTTCGGCCGGTCTTCGCGGCCAGCACCCGCACGGTGTGCCCGACCCCGCTCCAGTCGGGGTGGTCCGCGGCGTACCCGCTGAGCTGGGCGAGGATCTTGTTGTCGGCGGCCAGGTCCTGTCCCTGCTCCTCCTCCAGCGCGCTGGTGGTGGTCGTCACGGCGAGCCAGGCGGTGGCGGCCACGGAGCAGACGGCGATCAGCACCGAGGCGAACATCAGCCGGACCAGCAGCCGTCTGCGCCACGGTATCCGGGGCTTCACGGCCGTCCGCCGCTCAGCTTGTAGCCGACGCCGAACACGGTCACCAGCCGCACCGGCCGCCGTGGATCGGCCTCGATCTTGCGGCGCAGGTTCATCACATGGACGTCGACGGCCCGTTCGGTGGAGGCCCGGTCGAAGCCGCGGGTGCACTGCAGCAACTGCCGCCGGGTGAACACCCGGTCCGGCTCCCCGGCCATGGCGAGCAGGATCTGGAACTCGGCCGGGGTCACCTCCACCGGCTCCCCGTCGCAGTGCACCGTGTGCCGCACGGGATCGACACTGATCCCGGCGGCGGCGACGGCCGGCTCCTCCTCCCGGACGGCGGCGGCCCGTCCGCTGCGCCGCAGGATCGTGCGGATCCGGGCCATCAGCTCACGCGGGCTGTACGGCTTGGTCATGTAGTCGTCGGCGCCCAGCTCCAGGCCGAGCAGCACGTCGTCCTCGTCGGACCGGGCCGTGAGCATCAGCACCGGGATCTCCGGGTCGCCGCCGCGCAGCACCCGGCAGACGCCGAAGCCGTCGATCACCGGGAGCATCAGGTCGAGGACGACCAGGTCGGGCCCGAGCCGCCGGGCCGCGTCCAGCGCCGCGGCCCCGTCATGGACCACGATCGCGGTATGCCCCTCGGCGAGCAGTGATCTGCGGATCAGCTCGGCCTGCATCTCGTCGTCCTCGGCAACCAGCACATGTGCGCACACAGGTTCGGATCCTAAGCGGAGTTCCGGCGCTCTACCGGGCGAGCCAGCCGGCGTACCCCATCACGACGACCGGATGCCGATCCGGGTCGAGGGTGCGCAGCAGTTCCTTCATGTGCGCCTTGGCGACGCTCACACAGGCGTGTGTAGGGCCCCCGTGGTCGACGTGCAGCCACACGCCGCCTCCCCGCTTCGCCCCCATCGGCCGGGTCCAGTCGAGCGGTGAAGTACCCGGCAGGCGGTTGTAGTTGATGGCGACGACATAGTCGAAGGAACCTTCCAGCGACTCGCCCTCGAACCCGGTGCCGGGCGAGGTGAACCCGTAGGAGTGGTGGTACGGCAGCCTGCTCCCGGGGTCGGCGAGCAGGCCCCCGGCGTCGGTCAGCCCGTACACCCCGACGGGCGAGCGCAGATCCCCGACGACGTGGTGCTCGCTCCAGCCGTCCTTGCCGTTGTGCGCGGGCCAACTGGCGCCGGGCCGCCAGACGTCGTCGTCACGTTCGTACAGGACGACGGTGGACAGCGGCGAGTTCCTGCCCCGTCCGCTGGCGACGACGACCTGCTCCGCCCGCTCGGGTATCGCGGCCGTCGTCCTGGGGCCGATGCCTGGTATGCCCGCGGGCCGTGGGCTGTTCACGGGTGCGGGGGAAGCCGGCGCCGGCGCCGGCCTGTCGTCTCCCGGCCGGCTCGGCGCGGCCTCGGCGCCGCCCCCGCACCCGGAGAGCAGGAGGGGGGAGGCGGAGAGGAGGGCGACGGCAGCTCTGCGATGGATCATGAGATCGACTCTTGCGCAGAATTATAAGGAAGTGGTCAGCTTCAGATCCCCGTTGACCGGAGCGCCCCGTCAGGGGCGCGGGCCCTGTCGATGCACGGCTGCCGCCGCCCGGGTGCGACGAGCCCGACCGCCCGCACCCGGACCACTGCTACGGCTTGCCCTTCTCGTACAACCACGTCTGGAACAACGGACCGAGGTCCATCCCCGACTGCCCTTCCGCGAGTTTCACAAACTCCGCGGTGGTCCCATGCCCGTACCGGTGCTGCGAAACCCACGCCCGCAGGATCCGGAAGAACACCGGATCCCCGACCGCCTTGCGCAGTTCGTGCAGAGCCATCGCGCCCCGCGCGTAGACCGGCGTTCCGAAGATGTACTTCCCGCTGCCCGGGTCCCCCGGCGGGTACGCCCACAACTCGTCGCTCGCGGGCTTGGCGTAGAGCGCGTCGAAGGTCTTCTGCGCGCTGTCGCCCCCGTGCTGCTCGCTGTACAGCCACTCGGCGTACGTGGCGAAGCCCTCGTTGAGCCAGATGTCCTTCCAGGCGGTGAGGGAGACGGAGTCGCCGAACCACTGGTGGGCGTTCTCGTGCACGAGTGTGCTGAGATCCGGCGCCGAGTCGTAGAGCGGCCGGCCCTGCGTCTCCAGCGCGTACCCGACGTTCGGCGCGTGGTCGACGATCGACCCGGCGGAGCGGAACGGATACGGCCCGAACAGCTTGCTCTCCCACTCCAGCACCGACGGCAGCTTCTTCAGCACCGCCGCCGACCCGCTCGCCTCGCGTGGATCGACCGCGTTGTACACCTTGATCCCGTCGCGGGTGGTGTACTGCTGCACCGTGAACTTGCCGACGGTGGCGGTGGCGAGGTACGCGGCCATGGGCTCGGTCTGCCGCCACCGGAAGGTGGTACGGCCACCGGACGTGTGCTGTCCGAGGAGGACGCCGTTGGCGACGGCGGTGCGGCCCTTGGGAACGGTGATCGTGAAGTCGTACGACGACTTGTCCTTGGGGTGGCTGTTCGCCGGGAACCAGGTCATCGCGCCCTGCGGCTCCCCGGCGACGAACGCGCCGTCGTCGGTGCGGATCCAGCCGTCGGGCGAACCGTCGGGGTCGGTGACCTGTTTGGGCGTGCCGTTGTACGCCACGGTCACCCGGAAGTCCTGGCCCTTCGCCAGCGCACGTGCCGGCGTGACGACGAGTTCCTGTCCGCTGCGGCTGAAACGTGCGCTCCGGCCGTCGACGCTCACCCGGGTGACCTTCAGGCCGCTGAGGTCGAGGTCGAAGCGGGTGAGCCGCTGGATGGCGCGGGCGGTGAGGACCGCCTCGCCGTCGAGGTGCCGGGAGGAGATGTCGTAGCGCAGCGTCAGGTCGTAGTGGCTGACGTGGAAGCCGCCGTTGCCGCTGAGCGGGAAGTAGGGGTCGCCCGCGCCCGCGGCGCCGATCGTGCTCGCCGAGGCCGGGCCGGCTGCGGCGAGCAGGGCCGCCACGGCGATGGGGACGGTGGCGAGGACGGCCTCGCGGCGGAGGACTGCGGTACGTCTGCTTGCGCCCTGCACATGAGCTCCTTGGGGGGGGTGGCTGATGATCAATGGCCCACAGACTAGGCGCGCGGTGTCCGCGTTTCCCCCTCATTCTGGTCAAGCCGCGCCGCGTCGGCAGCCCGTGGGACGCGGCCGCGGCATACGCTCGTGAAACCGTCAGCGAGTCGTGAGGTGCGTCGATCGTGAGCGTGCGCGTCCGCAGAATCCATGAGTCGCCCGAGCCGGAGGACGGGGTGCGCGTCCTGGTGGACCGGCTGTGGCCGCGCGGGGTGTCCAAGGAGGACGCGCACGTGGACCAGTGGCCGAAGGAGCTGACGCCGTCGGACGAGCTGCGCCGGTGGTTCCACGGCGGCGGGTCGTACGAGGAGTTCACCCGTCGTTACGAGGCGGAGCCGGCCGCTCCCGAGGCCGCCGAACTCCTCGACGGCCTGCGCAAGTCGGTGCACAGGGGCCGGGTGACCCTGCTCACCGCGTCCAAGAACCCGGACGAGAGCAACGCCGGCGTACTGGCGCGGCTCCTCGCCGACTAGGCGGTCTGCTTCGCCGCGGCCCGGCCCGCCGCCCGGCCGGAGAACAGGCAGCCGCCGAGGAAGGTGCCCTCCAGCGCGTTGTAGCCGTGCACGCCACCGCCGCCGAAACCGGCCACCTCGCCGGCCGCGTAGAGCCCGCCGACCGGCTGCCCGTCGGCGCCGAGGGCGCGGGAGTCCAGGTCGGTCTGGATGCCGCCGAGGGTCTTGCGGGTCAGGACGTGCAGCTTGACTCCGATCAGCGGGCCGGCGGCGGGGTCGAGGATGCGGTGCGGGGCGGCGACCCGGCCCAGCCGGTCGCCGATGTAGCGGCGGGCGTTGTGGATGCCCTGGACCTGGGAGTCCTTGCTGTAGGAGTTGTTGATCTGCAGGTCGCGGGCGACGATCTGGCGGCGCACCTCGGCGGCGTCCAGGAGCGCCTTGTCGGTGAGGCCGTTCATCTTCTCGACGAGCTGCTCCAGGGACTTCGCGGTGACGAAGTCCGCGCCGTGGTCGAGGAAGGCCTGCACCGGGCCGGGCGCGCCCTTGCCGAGCAGCCGGTCGCGCAGCACGGCCTTGCGGTCCTTGGCGGTGATGTCGGGGTTCTGCTCGGAGCCGGAGAGCGCGAACTCCTTCTCGACTATCTTCCGGGTGAGGACGAACCAGGAGTGGCCGTATCCCGCGATGTCCTCGGTGGTGCGCAGGTACTTGAGGGTGTTGAGGGTGTCGTAGCCCGGCAGGCAGGGGTCGGGCAGGCGGCGGCCGAGGGCGTCGAGCCAGATCGAGGACGGGCCGGGCAGGATGCGGATGCCGTGGCCGGGCCAGATGGAGTTCCAGTTCTGGATGCCTTCGGTGTAGTGCCACATGCGGTCGCGGTTGACCAGGCGGACACCGGCCCGCGCGCTGATGTCGAGCATCCGGCCGTCCACGTAGGCGGGGACGCCGGTGACCATCTCGGCGGGGGGCGTGCCGAGGCGTTCGGGCCAGTAGCGGCGGACGATGTCGTGGTTGGCGCCGATGCCACCGGTGGTGACGACGACGGCCTGGGCGGTGAGTTCGAAGTCGCCGGCGCGGTCGCGGTTCGAGGCGACCCCGCGCGGCGCGTCGTCGGGGGCGAGGACGGTGCCGCGTACGCCCCGCACCTCGCCGTCCGTGACGACGAGTTCGTCGACCTGGTGGCGGTGGTGGAAGGTCAGCAGTCCGTCGCGGGCGGCCTGCTTGGCGTACCGGGCGAAGGGTTCGACCACGCCGGTGCCGGTGCCCCAGGCCACGTGGAAGCGGGGAACGGAGTTGCCGTGACCGTGTGCCCGCAGGTCGCCGCGCTCGGCCCAGCCGACGGTCGGCAGCAGGCTGATGCCGTGGCTCTGCAGCCAGGGCCGCTTCTCCCCCGCCGCGAACTCGACATAGGCCCGCGCCCAGCGCACCGCCCAGGAGTCCTCGTCCTGCTCGCGGTCGAACTGGGCGCTGCCCTGCCAGTCGCTCCAGGCCAGATCGAGGGAGTCCTTGATGCCGAGGCGGCGCTGCTCGGGCGAATCGACGAGGAAGAGCCCGCCGAAGGACCAGAACGCCTGGCCGCCGAGGTTGGCCGCGTTCTCCTGGTCGACCAGGGCGACGCGCCTGCCCCTGCTGGTGAGTTCGTGCGCCGCGACCAGGCCGGCGAGACCGGCTCCGACGACGATGACGTCCGCGTCCATGGCGACGCCTTTCTTATCCGGATCGGGTGCTGCTGTCGGTCAGCAGCGCGGTGAGCAGTTGCCCCAGCCAGGCACGGGCCCGGTGGACGTCCTTGTCGAGCAGCAGTTGGACCGTGACCCCGTCGTACGCGGCGACCACCGCGTGGGCCGCGCCCTCGGCATCGCCGAGCACGGCGGGGATCGGGGTGTGGCCGCGGGCCCTGACGAGCCGGTCGGCGATGGCCTGGCGCAGCCGGGTGCGGTGGTCGAGGAGGAGTTCGGCGACGGCCGGGTCCCGGGCCGCGTGCACCAGGAAGTCGGTCTTCACCAGCAGCCAGTCCACGTCCAGGAGCAGCACGTCGGTGACGCGGTCCACGGAGGCCGGCACGTCGAGGCCGGGTCCGTCGCCGGCGAGCGCGTCGGCGACCTGCTGGGCGATGAGGTCGGCGCGCTCCCGGTAGAGGGCGAAGAACAGCTCGTCGAGGGTGGCGAAGTTGGAGTAGAAGGCGCCCCGGCTGAACCCGGCGGCCTCGCAGACCTCCTCGATGGAGGCCCTCCCGAAGCCCTTGGCGGCGAACACGGTGAACGCGGCGTCCAGCAGCCGGGCGCGGGTCCGCACCCGCCGCCGGGTCACACGCTGGGGCGCGCCGCCGTTCACCGCCATGGGCCGACCTCCGTTCGATACAGGAATGTATCGGATGCATTGATGTATCGAAAGGGGCCGCCGCCGTCCTGCCCGAGCCGTCCTGCCCGAGATCAAATAGGAACAGATTTTCGATTACGGAGTACGCTGGAACCATGGCCACGCACCTCCAGGGCTCCCTGTTCGACCAGACCGACGAGCTGCGGCTCGGCACCCTCGACGGCATCGGCCGGACCGTCCTCGGCTCCGGCGCCTGGATCGACGTGCTGCCGGGCTGGCTGAGCGGTGCCGACGCGCTGTTCGAACAGCTGGCGGCGGACGTCCCCTGGCACGCCGAACGCCGCACGATGTACGACCACGTCGTGGACGTGCCGCGCCTGCTCCCCTTCTACGGCGCGAGCGACCCGCTCCCCCACCCCGTCCTCGTCGAGGCCCGCGAGGCGCTCACCCGGCACTACGCCGCCGAGCTGGGCGAGCCGTTCGCCACGGCCGGGCTCTGCTACTACCGCGACGGCCGGGACAGCGTCGCCTGGCACGGCGACCGGATCGGCCGGGGCGCGCGGGAGGACACCATGGTCGCGATCCTCTCCGTGGGCACGCCCCGCGACCTGCTGCTGCGCCCGCTGCGCGGCGGTCCCTCGGTCCGGCGCCCGCTCGGCCACGGCGACCTCATCGTGATGGGCGGTTCCTGCCAGCGGACCTGGGAGCACTGCGTACCGAAGACCACCCGGGCCGCCGGGCCGCGGATCAGCATCCAGTTCCGGCCGCACGGGGTGCGCTGACCTGGACCGCGGCAACGGATGGCCCGCCGCGTGTGGTTGGCTGTTCTCCGTTTCGATCTGTACGAACGGGCTAGCCGGAGTGATCATGCGGGCAGCGGTACACGAAGTCGGCAAGGGTGCCTATCTGGTGCACGGGCACCACACCAACTGGGTGATCCTGAAGGACGGCGACGCCGTCACGCTGGTGGACACCGGCTACCCGGGCGACCGGGAGGGCCTGCTCGGCTCCCTCGCCGAGGTGGGCAGTTCACCGGAGGCGGTCGCGGCCGTGCTGATCACGCACGCGCACAACGACCACCTCGGCTCGGCGGAGTACCTGCGCGAGACCCACGGCACGCCGGTCTACCTGCACGAGGCCGAGGTCCCGCACGCGCGGCGGGACTTCCTCCAGCAGGTGTCCGTGGGCCAGGTGGTGAAGAACGCCTGGCGGCCGGGGGTGGTGCCGTGGCTGGTGCACGTGCTGCGGGTCGGCGGCACCGAGCAGCACCCGGTCAAGGCCCCCGAGGCCTTCCCGGTCGCCGACGGCCCCCTCGACCTGCCGGGCCGCCCGGTCCCGGTGCACACGCCCGGACACACCGACGGCCACACCGCCTACCACGTGCCCGACGCCGGGATCGTGATCTCCGGGGACGCGCTGGTCAGCGGCCACCGCGCCTCGCGGATCCAGGGCCCGCAGCTGCTGCCCGACATGTTCCACCACGAGCGGGACCGGGCGCTGGCCTCACTGGCAGTGGTCGGCGCGCTCGACGGTGACGCGCTGCTGCCGGGACACGGCCCGCTGCACCGCGGTCCGGTGCGGGCGGCCGCCGAGCGGGCCCGGGAGCTGGCCTCCTGACCCGCCGGCCTTAAGGTTCGTCCCATGGCCTTGCAGATCAGCGCCACCAACCCGGAGCACCCCGCGCTCCTGCTCGAACTCCCCTGGGACGTCCCGCTCGAGGAGTGGCCCGAGGACTACCTCGTGCCGCTCCCCCGGGGCATCTCCCGGCACGTGGTGCGCTACGCCCGGGCCGGCGACGAGGTCCTCGCGGTGAAGGAGCTGGCGGAGCGCCCGGCGCTGCGCGAGTACGAGCTGCTGCGCGACCTGGACCGGCTCGGCATCCCCGCCGTCGACCCGCTCGCCGTGATCACCGGCCGCCTCGACGCGGACGGCGAACCGCTGGAGCCGGTGCTGGTCACCCGGCACCTCGGCGGCTCGATGCCGTACCGCTCGATGTTCGAGACGACCATGCGCCCGGCCACCATGCACCGCCTCATGGACGCCCTGGCGGTGCTGCTGGTGCGCCTGCACCTGGCCGGGTTCGCGTGGGGCGACTGCTCGCTGTCCAACACCCTGTTCCGGCGGGACGCGGGCGCGTACGCGGCGTACCTGGTGGACGCCGAGACCGGCGACCTGCACCCGCAGCTGAGCAACGGGCAGCGGGAGTACGACCTCGACCTGGCCCGGGTGAACATCAGCGGGGAGCTGCTCGACCTGGAGGCCTCGGGGGCGCTGCACCCGTCGCTGGACCCGGTCGAGTTCGGGTTGGAGATCTGCACCCGGTACGGCGAGCTCTGGAAGGAGCTGACCCGGACCTCGGTGTACCCGGCGGGCAAGTACCAGTACATCGAGCGCCGGATCCGGCGGCTCAACGACCTCGGTTTCGACGTGGCCGAGATGCAGATCGAGCACTCCTCCAACGGCGACACGGTGACCTTCGTGCCGAAGGTCGTCGACGCCGGCCACCACCAGCGCCAGCTGCTGCGGCTGACCGGCCTGGACGCCGAGGAGAACCAGGCGCGCCGGCTGCTGAACGACCTGGAGAGCTGGATGGCCACCCAGGACGACTACGCCCCGGGCGACCCCCTGGCCGCCCGCCCCGAGGTGCTGGCCCACCGGTGGGTGCGGGACGTCTTCCGCCCCACCGTGCGGGCCGTCCCGCTGGAGCTGCGCGGTTCCATGGACCCGGCGGAGATCTACCACGAGCTGCTGGAGCACCGCTGGTACCTGTCCGAGCACGCGCAGCACGACATAGGCCTGGACAAGGCGGTCGAGGACTACATCGAGAACGTGCTGCCCAAGGCCCGGGAGACACTGGAGCCGGTCACCCCGGAGTGAGCCCGCGGTGAGCCCCGGTGCGAACCCCGGAGCGGGTCACTCGTGCGGGACGACGGCCACCGGGCAGTCGGCGTGGTGCAGCACCCCGTACGCGACCGAGCCGATACGGGCCCCGACCGCCGTGCGGTGGGCGCGCCGTCCGACGACCATCAGCTGGGCGTTTCCGGCCGCCGAGAGCAGCACCTGCCCCGCGCTGCCCATCTCCACGTGCTCGGCGACCGGCACGGCCGGGTACCGCTCGCGCAGTGGCCGTACCGCCTCGGCCAGCGCCTTCTTCTCGAAGGGCTCCATGCCTCCGGACTCGTCCAGCAGTTTCAGGGAGCCCGGGCTGTAGGCGAAGACCGGCGGCAGGGTCCAGGCCCGCACCACCCGGACCGTCGCGCCACGCGCCGCCGCCGTCTCGAACGCGAACTCCAGCGCGGCCGCGCTGTCCTCGGCGCCGCCCTGCTGGCCCACGACGACCTCCCGCCCGGCGGCCTCGGCCGCGGGCCGGTCCCCGGCACGCACCAGGACGACGGGCCGGACGGCCTCGGCGAGCACCTGCTGGCCGACGGAACCCAGCAGGAACCCGACGACCCGCCCGTGCCCGCGCGAACCGAGCGCCAGCAGTTCGGCCCCGGCCGCCGCGTCGGCCAGCACCTCGACCGAGCCGCCCTCCACCACGTCGACGCTCACCGCGAGCCGCGGATACCGCCCGGTGACGGTCCGCACCGACTCGGTGACCCCGCCGGACACCCACCCTCGCTGGGTCTCCCGGTCACCGCCGGCCGCCTCGTGCGCCTCGTACCGCCAGGCGTGCACCACCCGCAGCGGAAGTCCCCGGCGCACCGCCTCCCGGGCCGCCCAGTCGAGAGCGGCGAGGCTTTCCTCCGTACCGTCGACCCCTGCCGTGATCGGACGTGTCATGCACCGGCCTCCTCGTCGGTTCCGCGTTCTGCGTGATCAGTCTCGCGCACTCCCGGGTGCCCGCTGTGCACCGCTGTACAAGAGCGGACGCACGGGATGGAACATACGATGGGCGGGAACCGGTTCGGTGACCGCGCTCCTCCCGGAGGGCCCGCCGTCCCGTGGAACAACGGCTCGGGGTGGGAGACGTATGGCACAGGCTGCCGACGCGGCACGGACGGTCATCATGACCGTGGACGACGACCCGGGGGTCTCCCGTGCCGTGGCCCGGGACCTGCGGCGCCGCTACGGCGCGTCGTACCGGATCGTGCGCGCGGAGTCCGGTGAGTCGGCGCTGGACGCGCTGCGGGAGCTGAAGCTGCGCGGCGACCTGGTGGCCGTGATCCTGGCCGACTACCGGATGCCGCAGATGAACGGCATCGAGTTCCTGGAGCAGGCGCTGGACGTGTACCCGGGCGCGCGGCGGGTGCTGCTGACCGCGTACGCGGACACCAACGCGGCGATCGACGCGATCAACGTCGTCGACCTGGACCACTATCTGCTCAAGCCCTGGGATCCGCCGGAGGAGAAGCTCTACCCGGTCCTCGACGACCTGCTCGACGCCTGGCGGGCCAGCGACTACAAACCGGTGCCGGCCACCAAGGTCGTCGGGCACCGCTGGTCGGCCCGCTCCTCGGACGTGCGCGAGTTCCTGGCCCGCAACCAGGTGCCGTACCGCTGGTACTCGGTCGAGGAGCCGGAGGGCCGGCGGCTGCTGGCCGCGGCCGAGGCGGACGGGGAGCGGCTGCCGCTGGTGATCACACCGGACGGCACGCCGCTGGTGGAGCCGGAGGCCCCGGAGCTGGCCGCGCACGTGGGGCTCACGACCACGCCCACGGCGGACTTCTACGACCTGGTGGTGATCGGCGGCGGCCCGGCCGGACTCGGCGCGGCCGTGTACGGGGCGTCGGAGGGGCTGCGGACCGTGCTCGTGGAGCGGTCGGCGACCGGCGGGCAGGCCGGGCAGAGCTCGCGGATCGAGAACTACCTGGGCTTCCCCGACGGCGTGTCGGGCGCCCAGCTCACCGACCGGGCCCGGCGGCAGGCCGCCAAGTTCGGCGCGGAGATCCTGACCGCCCGCGAGGTCACGGCGCTCGAGGTCAACGGGGCCGCGCGGGTGGTGCGGTTCACGGACGGCTCGGCGGTCGCGGCGCACAGCGTGATCCTGGCCACCGGTGTGCAGTACCGGCAGCTCGACGCCGCCGGCTGTCTCGACCTGACCGGCTGCGGGGTGTTCTACGGCTCCGCGCTCACCGAGGCGACCTCCTGCCAGGGCCAGGACGTGTACATCGTCGGCGGCGCCAACTCGGCGGGCCAGGCGGCGATGTACCTGTCCCGGTTCGCCAAGTCGGTGACCCTGCTGGTGCGCGGCGCCGACCTGGCGGCCTCGATGTCGTACTACCTGATCCAGCAGATCAACGAGGCCCCGAACATCACCGTGCGCAGTCACACGGTGGTGGAGGCGGCGCACGGCGCCGGGCGGCTGGAGCAGCTGACCCTGCGCCATGTGGGAAGCGGGGACCTGGAACAGGTCGACGCCCAGTGGATGTTCGTGTTCATCGGGGCGGCACCGCTGACCGACTGGCTCGGCGAGACGGTGCTGCGCGACGAGCGCGGGTTCATCCTGGCCGGGCCCGACCTGACCGTCGACGGACGGCCGCCGGCCGGCTGGGAGCTGGACCGGCCGCCGTATCACCTGGAGACCAGCATTCCCGGCGTGTTCGTGGCGGGCGACGCCCGCGCCGAGTCCGCCAAGCGTGTCGCGTCCGCCGTCGGAGAGGGAGCCATGGCAGTGATGCTCGTCCACCGGTACCTGGAGCAGTCATGAGCGGACAGCTGATGCCGTGCAGCCCGAGCGAGGTCGGCGCGCTGTTCCTGTTCGAGAAGCTGGAACCGGAGCAGCTCGGGCGGCTGTGCGCGGCAGGCCGGGTGGAGCTGTTCCAGCCGGGTCCCGTCTACACCGAGGGTGACCCGGCCACCTGCTTCTACGTGATGATCGAGGGCACGGTGGTGGTCTCCCGGCGGGTCGCCGGGGACGACGTCGAGGTCATCCGGACCTCGCAGGCGGGGGTGTACGGGGGCGCCATGCAGGCCTACCTCGGGGACCGGGTGCGGCAGGCGTACAACAACTCGATGCGGGTGACCGAGCCGACGCGGTTCTTCGTGCTGCCGGCGGACACGTTCGCGGACATCATGCGCGAGTGGTTCCCGATGGCCGTGCACCTGCTCGAGGGCCTGTTCTTCGGTTCGAAGAACACCCAGGCGGCGATCGGGCAGCGCGAGCGGCTGCTGGCGCTGGGCTCGTTGTCCGCCGGACTCACCCACGAGCTCAACAACCCGGCCGCGGCGGCCGTGCGGGCCACGTCCACGCTGCGCGAGCGGGTGGCGAAGATGCGGCACAAGCTCGGGGTGATCGCCTCGGGGCCGTTCTCCCGCGAGCAGCTGGCGGGTCTGATCGAGATCCAGGAGCGCACCGCGGAACGGGTCGGCAAGGCGTCGCCGCTCAGCCCGCTGGAGACCTCCGACCGCGAGGACGCGCTCACCGACTGGCTGGACGACCACGGCATCGACCACGGCTGGGAGCTCGCGCCGACCTTCGTGCAGGCCGGACTCGACGTCGACTGGCTGGAGCAGGTCGCCGCCGCCGTCGACGAGGAGATCCTGCCGAACGCGGTCGGCTGGCTCAACTACACCATCGAGACCGAGCTGTTGATGAACGAGATCGAGGACTCGACCAGCCGCATCTCGCACCTCGTCGACGCGGCCAAGCAGTACAGCCAGCTGGACCGGGCGCCGTACCGGGTGGTGGACGTGCACGAGCTCCTCGACAGCACGCTGCTGATGCTGTCCGGGAAGATGGGGCAGGGCATCCAGGTGGTCAAGGAGTACGACCGCACGGTCCCGCCCGTCCCCGCCTACCCCGCCGAGCTCAACCAGGTGTGGACCAACCTCATCGACAACGCGGTCTGCGCGATGAAGGACGGCGACGGCGGCGGACAGGGCACGCTGACCGTGCGGACCGCGCTCGACCACGAGCAGCTGCTGGTCGAGTTCGGGGACACCGGGACCGGGATCGCGCCGGAGATCAAGGACCGGATCTTCGACCCCTTCTTCACGACGAAGCCCGTGGGGCAGGGCACAGGCCTGGGCCTGGACATCTCGTGGCGGATCATCGTGAACAAGCACCACGGCAGCATGCGGGTGGAGTCGGAGCCCGGCGACACCCGGTTCCAGGTACTGCTTCCGCTGACCGCCGAGGCACCTGAGGAATCCGAGACAGCAGTGGAGGCAGTATGAGCGGCGACACCGCGATCGACCCGGAGGTTCCGCCGAGCGGAGCCGGGTGTGTGGAGTGCGACGCGGCGGGGGGCTGGTGGTTCCATCTGCGGCGGTGTGCGCAGTGCGGGCACATCGGGTGCTGCGACGACTCGCCTTCGAAGCACGCGACGGCGCACTTCCGTTCCACCGGGCATCCGGTGATCCGCAGTTACGAGCCGGGCGAGAGGTGGTTCTGGAACTTCGAGACGGAGGAATTGTTCGAGGCCGGGCCGGAGTTGGCGCCGCCGGTCAGTCACCCCGCGGATCAGTCGGTGCCGGGTCCCGCGGAGCGGGTGCCGCAGGACTGGGCTCGGGTACTGCGGGGCTGAGCCGAGTGCCTACGGGGGTGGGTGACGGCGGCCGCGGGTTCCTCGTGGCGTGCCGTGCCCACGCGGCGGAGCCGCACCTCGCAACAGCCCCGTCCCCCTGGTTTCTTGAGTCGTCCCTTGTCAGGATGTGGGCGTGCCACAGAGATCGTTCACCACTGTCCTGATCGGGCGGGACGACGAGCTGGCCCGCCTCGCGGGGATCCTTGAGCGCGCCCGGAACGGCAGCGGACAGGCAGTGCTGGTCGCCGGGGACGCCGGGGTCGGCAAGACCCGGCTGCTCGGCGAAGTCGCGGCTCGGGCGGCCGAGGGCGGGGCCACCGTCGTCGTCGGGCACTGCGTCGATCTCGGGGATGTGGGGCTGCCGTACCTGCCGTTCACCGAGATCCTCGGAGTGCTGGCGGGTGATGAGCGGTTCGCGGGGATTCTCGGCGCTCATCCGGCCGTGGAACGTCTTCTCGGCGCCGCCTCGGACTCCTCCCGCGACGCGGACGCGCGACTTCGGCTCTTCGAAGGAGTCGCCGCGCTGCTGGCCGAACTGGCGGCTGCCGCGCCCCTGGTGCTGATCCTGGAGGACCTGCACTGGGCCGACCAGTCGTCCCGGGACCTGCTGCGGTTCCTGCTGAGCCGGGGGGTGCTGCCGCGGCGGCTCGCCGTGCTGGCCTCCTATCGTGCCGACGATCTGCATCGGCGGCATCCGCTGCGGGCGCTGCTCGCCGAGTTGGTGCGGCTGCCCGGGGTGGAGCGGCTGGAGGTGCGGCCGCTGGCCGACGCCGAGGTGGCGCGGCTGGTGCGGGTGCTGGAGGAACGGCCGCTGTCCGAGGCGACCGTGCGGGACATCGTCGCGCGGGCCGAGGGCAACGCCTTCTACACGGAGGAGCTGGTGGCCGCCGCCGACGCGGACGGGATGCCGGCCGGGCTCGCCGATCTGCTGCTCATCCGGGTCGAACAGGTGTCGCAGACGGCCCAGCAGGTGCTGCGGACGGCGGCGGTGGCCGGGCGCCGGGTCGGGCACGATCTGCTGCGGGACGCCGTCGGACTGCCGGAGGAGGAGCTGGAGGCCGCCGTGCGGGAGGCCGTCGGGCGGCAGTTGCTCGTCGCCGGGGACGGGGACACGTACGCCTTCCGGCACGCCCTCGCGCGCGAGGCCGTCTACGGCGACCTGCTGCCCGGGCAGCGGGCACGGCTGCACGGCACGTACGCCAGGCTGCTCGCCGCCCGCGGAGGCGGGGCCGAGACGGCTGCCGAGCGGGCGCACCACTACCGGGAGAGCCATGACCTGCCCGAGGCGCTGGCCGCGTCCGTGGAGGCCGCCGGTCACGCCCGGCGGATGGGTGCCCCGGCGGAGGAGCTGCGGCATCTGGAGACGGCCCTGGACCTGTGGCCGGCCGTGCCGGGCGAGGCGCGGCCCTCGGGCGAGGGGCTGGACCCGGTGTCCTTGACCCTGCGGGCGTCGGCGGCGGCCGCGCACTCCGGCGACGCCCACCGGGCGGTGGCCCTGACCCGGGCCGCGCTGGCCGGCGCCGGCCAGGACGCTGATCCCGAACTCGCCGCCCGGGTGCGCTACACGCTCGCCGGGAACCTCATGACCGTCGACAACCTCGCCGCCGCGTTCGCCTACAGCAGCGAGGCGCTCGCGATGATCCCCGCCGAACCGCCGTCCCGGACCTGGGTGTGGGCGGCGGCCACCCATGTCATGGCGGCCCGTCAGGTCGGTGACGATGCCACCGCGCTGCGGGTGGCGCGGCAGGCCCTGCGGGCCGCCGAGCGGATCGGCGCCACCGCCGCCCGGGCCGACCTGCTGATCTCCCTGGCCAGGCTGGAAGGCGGTGGCCGCCGTACCCGGGAGGGGCGGGAACGGCTCCGGGAGGCGCGGGAGCTGGCCCGCTCGGCCGGGGACACGCCGGTGGAGATGCGGGCGCTGTTCAGCCTGGCCGTCGGCTGCTTCGAGTCGGGCGAGCTGCGGGAGTGCCTGCCGTGGCTCACCGAGGGGCTCGACCGGGCCCGGCGGTCCGGGCTGCTGTCCTCGCCGTACGCCCTGGAGATGCGGTATCTGCGACTGCTGGTGCTCTACACGCTGGGGCAGTGGGACGAGTGCCTGCGGGTGGCCGGCGCGGAGGAGCCCGCGCCCGGATACACCGTGGGACCCGCCCTGTACGTCGCGCTGGCCCGGGGCGAGCCGGACGTGGTGACGCGGGCCCGGGCACTGCTCGGGGAGCGGTTCGACTGGATGGGCCGGCTCGTCGGCGGGATCGTGCTGACCGACGCGGCCGCGTCGCGGGGTGACCCGGAGGAGGCCGTGGCACGGGCCCGGGACACGGTCACGGCGCTCACCGACGAGTCGGGGCGGGCGCCGGACGTGTCGGTCCGGCTGGCCGCGCTGGCGCTGGCGGCGGTCGCGGACCGGGCGGCCGAAGGGCTCGGCGACCAGGACGCGGACCACTGGAGCGTGGTCGCCGGTGAACTGGTGCGGCTGGCCCGGACGACGGCCGCGCGGCAGGGCCCCGAGGGTCAGGCCTGGCTGGCACGTGCCGAGGCCGAGTGGACGCGCGCCGTGTCCGGGCCGGACCCGGCGGCCTGGGAGCGGGCGGTGGCCGCGTTCGCGTACGGCGATGTGTACGAGGCGGCCCGGGTACGGCTGCGGTACGCGCAGGCGCTGGCGGCCGGCGGGCGGCGTGCGGAGGCCGAGGAGCAGGCGCGGGCGGTCCGGGAGACGGCGCTGGCGCTGGGGGCCGCGCCGCTGCTGGAGCGCTCGGACGCGCTGCTGCGCCGGCCGGCGCAGCGGTCGGTCCCACCGCTGACCGCGCGCGAGCAGGACGTGCTGCGGCTGCTGGCGCTGGGCCGCAGCAACCGGCAGATCGGCGAGGAGCTGTTCATCACCGGCAAGACGGCGAGCGTGCACGTCTCCAACATCCTCGCCAAGCTGGGCGCGGCGAGCCGCACGGAGGCGGTGGCGATCGCCTACCGGGAAGGGCTGATCACCCCCGCGCCGACGGCGCGGGGGTGATCGGACGGGGCTGGTTCAGCGGTCGCAGTCGAGGCTCGCCAGGTCGACGGAGTCGGCCATGGCCTGCATTCCCTTGTCGTTGGGGTGGATGTGGTCGCCGCCGTCGAGGAACGGCAGCATCCGCGCCTGGTCGTAGGGGCTGCGCAGGATCCGGTCGAAGTCGGCGATGTGGTCGAACTCCCCGCTGGTGCGGATGTACTGGTTGACCTGCTGGCGTACGGCCTCACCCGCCGGATCCCACTCCGGCCAGCCCTCGAACGGCCCGACGGTCGAGGCGACCACGCACTTCCCGGCCGCGTGCGCCCGCCGGACGATCTCCTGGTAGCCGGCGATCAGGCCGGCCGCGGTGACCCCGGAGTGGGCCTTGATGTCGTTGACCCCCTCGAAGAGGAAGACGGTACGCAGGCCCGGCTGGCTGAGGACGTCGCGGTCCAGCCGGTTGAGGGCGGCCTGCCCGGCGCCGTCGGCGAGGACCTTGTTGCCGGAGATCCCCTCGTCGGCCACGCCCTTGACCTCGGTGTCCGCCTTCTGCAGCCGGCGGGCGAGGTAGTCGGGCCAGCGGCGGTTCTGGTCGCTGGTGGACGCCCAGCCGTCGGTGATGGAGTCGCCGAGCGCCACCACCGCCCCGGTGTCCGGGTTCTTCGGCCGTACGGAGACCGAGTCCAGGTACCACCAGGATCCGGTGGTGCCGGTCCAGTTGGCGGCGCTCTCCTCGGCGGTGTGGTCGCCCTGGGTGATGTAGGAGGTCTGCATGGCCATCCCGTGGCCGGTGGCGGGGCCGGCCGCGTCGGGGCTGTGCAGGCTGACGGCCAGGTTGCTGCCGGCCGGCAGGTTGCCGGGCAGCGGGTCGCTCCACGCGGTGGCGCCGGCCGGCACGGTGACCGAGCGGGCGCCGCCGAAGGTGAGCCGCCTGTTGCTGCCCGGTTTCAGGGCGGCGCCCTGGCCCTGCAGGCCGGCGTAGACGCTGTCCAGGGTCAGCGGCCGGTCGCCGAAGGCGTTGGAGACGCGTACCCGCAGACCGCTGCCGGCGGTACTGGTGTGCACGACCAGCCGGTAGCCGCGGTCGGTGGTGCCCTGTCCCAGCTGGTCGGCGGCGGCCCCCCAGGTGACGACGTCGTGCCGGGCGGCGGCGCCGGGCCCGGAGGAGGGCTCCCAGGCGGGTGCCGCGTCGGCCGGGCCGGTCTGGCAGGCGACCGTCGTCAGCAGCACCGCGGTGAGACTCAGGACCCGTGCGAACCGGCCGGTCACCGTGCGAAGTCCTTCAGTGTGACGGACTGGCCGGGTTTCAGTGTGACCGTCCGTGACGTACCGCCGTAGGCGACCGTCGTGGTGCGGCCGCCGACGCTGCGGATCCGGGCCTCGGTGGGCCTGCCGTCGCGCCAGCGCAGGTCGACGACGAAGCCGCCGCGCGCGCCGGCCCCGGTGACCGAGCCGGAGGCGGCCCAGGCGCCGGGCAGGGCGGGCAGGAGTTCCAGGTGGCCGGGGCGGGAGTACAGCAGCATCTCCAGGACGGCGGTCGGGGTGCCGAAGTTCGCGTCGATCTGGAAGATCCCGCGGCCCCCTCCCATGTCCATGATGTCGAAGAGGTTCGACGCGCTGCCGTTGCTGCCGTTCGCCGACGGCTTCAGGTTGTTGACGACGAGCTGGTAGGCGTTCTCCGCGTTCTTCAGCCGGGCCCAGCACAGGCTGCGCCAGGCGTTGGACCAGCCGTAGCTGTCCATGCCGCGGGCGGTCAGGAGGGCCGTCGCGCCGGCGAGGACGTCCTTCGGCGTGGAGTCGTCCGGGCGGATCCGGTCGCCGGGGAAGAGGTTGATCAGCGGCGAGAGGTGGCGGTGGGTGGTCTCGCCGAGGTTGTCCGGGGACATCCACTCCTCCAGCCAGCCGGTCTTGGGGCTCACCACCGGCAGGTAGAGGCGGTCACGGAGTTTGCCGACGGTGCCCGCGTATCCAGCATCCCTCTTCAGCTCGGCGGCCGCAGTGCGGAAGTTGCCGAACAGGAGCCAGACCAGTTCCTGGGAGTAGGTGTTGCCCCTGGCGTCCTGCGGCCCGTGCTCCGGCGACCAGTCGTGGTCGGCGATCAGCACCTCCCTCCCGTCGTCGAGGGTGGTGGTGAGCAGCCGCGCCTCCCAGAACTCGACGGCGCCCTTGAGGAGGGGGTAGATCTTCTCCAGGTGGGCGCGGGAGCGCGTGAACTCGTAGTGCTCCCAGAGGCTCTGGCACAGCCAGGCGTTGCCCGTCGGGTGCCACCACCAGCCGAGTCCGCCGTTGGGGTTGGTGGAGTAGGCGACGGTCCAGCCGGCGACCTTCCCGGTGGAGTTGCGGTAGCGGTTGCGGGAGTCCTGGAAGAGCCGCTGGGTGAGGTCCGTCCAGGCCGGGAGCTGGTCGACGCAGTAGTCGGTGAAGGCGTCGAAGCACTGGGACAGGCCCAGCCGGTCGGACATCCAGTAGTTCATCTGGACGTTGATGTCGGTGTGGTAGTCGCCCATCCAGTCGGGGTCGTTGCCGTCCAGCCAGAGGCCCTGGAGGCCCATCGGCAGGCCGTCCCGCGATCCGGCGATCATCAGATAGCGGCCGAACTGGGCGTAGGCGGCCTCGAGTTCGGGGTCGGGGTCGCCGGTGTCGGCGCGGGCCCGGAGGCGCGCCCAGGTGTCCAGTTCACGCTGGTCGGCCGTCGAGGTGCCGAGGGAGAGGTCGAACTGGCCGAACAGCGCCCGGTGGTCGGCCGCGTGGGTGCGCAGCAGCGAGTCCGCGGAGTGCCGGGCGGCGGCCTTGACCTTGGTGCGGGCCAGCGCCACCGGGTCGACGGAGGGGTCGCGGTAGTGGGCGGCGGCGTCCGGCGCGTAGTCGGTGCCGCCGCTGAGTACCACGGTCAGTTCGCGGCAGTCGGTGAAGGTGATGTGCGAGCCGGTCACCCGTACGCTGCCGCCGCTGCCGTACGCACGGACGGCGGCCCCGTACTTCAGCCCGTTGGCGAAGGACCCGGCGAACGACTCGGCGGTGCCGGTCTCCCCGTGGGTGCCCTCCAGGGTGACGGTGCCGGTGTAGCGCCCGCCGCCGTCCTGGCTGAAGTGCAGCACGATCACGTCGTCGGGGCGGCTCGCGAACACCTCGCGCCGGTAGGTCACTCCGGAACGGACGTACGAGGCGGTCACCACGCCGTTGCCGAGGTCGAGGGTGCGGCGGTAGTCGGAGACGGCGCCCAGGTCGTGGTCGGGTATCTCGACGGCGAGCCGGGCGAGCAGGGTCAGGGAGCCGAAGTCGGCCCGGCCGTAGGGGAACTGGCCGTCGGAGTCGAGGGTGTCGTTGAGCCCGCCGGTCCACAACGTGGCGTCGGTGACCAGGAGAAGCTCACGGCCCGAGTCGTTGCTCGCGAGGGCGCCGATCCGGCCGTTGCCGACGGGCAGGCCCTGCGTGATCATCGACCTCTCGTCGGCGGGCGCCTGCCACCACAGCTGGTGCCGGGAGGCGACGAGCGGCTCGGTGGACCGCACCGGCGCGGCGGAGGCGGTGAAGGAGGGCAGCGAGGCAAGGGCCCCGGTAGCGGCGGCGAGGGCGAGGAAACCGCGTCTGCTGGGGTGGTTGTCCATGGTGTTCCAATCCGACGTCCGTAAGGAAGGCGCCCCGTCAGGGGCGCGGGGAACTGCCGGCCGGCCCCACCGGCCGGCAGTTCCCGGACTACGCACTCACCGAGGCGGCTACCGGGGCGACTTGGGAACGTCGATCCGGTCGATGTCAGGCGCGTACCCCGACCCGCTGTCGAAGCTGATCGTGTTGGCACCGGCCTTCAGGGTGACCGGCACGCTCACCGTCGCCACGGTCCCCCAGTCCCCGGTCGAGGGGAACTTGTGGCTGGTCCCGCCCCCGGAGTTGGCCGCGACGGTGGCCGGCCGCGAGTCACCGCTGACGTACGCGACCTTCACCAGGTACGTACCCGCCTTGTCGACGACGACGTTGTTGAAGGTCAGCTTGCCGCCCTGGTACAGGTTCCCGACCTTCTGCTGCCCGGAGCACGCGTCGCACCCGGCGACGGAGGCGTTTCCGCTCAGTGTGTTGCCGCTCGCCTCGGCCTCGTACCCGGTGTATGCCGGCGCGCTGCCCTTCGGCGTCACGGTGAACAGCCGCGAGCCGTGGGCCGGCAGCGCCTCGGTGATCTTGTTCTGGTGGCTGCCGAGGTTCTCGTGGTTCCACAGGTCCCGCACCGACGCCTTGCCGGTGAATCCCAGCGCCGTCCAGTCGGCCGTGACCGCCGAGGGCGAGTCGGCGAGGTTGAACAGCGCGACCGTGTAGGTCCCGTCGGCGTTCTTCGCGGCCCAGACCTGCTGCGGGTCGGACGGGGTGACCGGCCGGGCCGGCGGGTTGTCGCTCTGGTCGACGGCGATGACCTCGCGGTTGGTCAGCAGGGAGACGCCGTAGTCGTCGAGCTTGGTGATGTCGTCGCCGGTGAACAGGGGCGACTTGGCGACGGCCCAGAGCGTGGCGTAGCTCTGCCGTTCGGCCTTGGTGAGACCGTCCATCGCGCCGTTGCCGACGTCGAGGGAGTCGAGGTCGTTCCAGCCGCCGGGGCCCGCCTTGCCGGTCCAGGCCGGGGTGTCGTCCCAGCGGTCGTCGACGGAGTTCTCCCAGCTGACGAGGGTGTTGCAGTAGCACTCGACGTCGGTGTCGATGCGCCAGCCGTTGGTGTACTTCTGCCAGTCGGCGGCGTGCCCGAAGTCCAGGGACCAGGAGGCCTCCAGGTGGATCGGGCGGCCGGTGGCGCTGATCGCCTTGTGCCATGCGGCGACGTCGGCGACGTTGTCGTACTGGTCACCGCTCTTGCCCGAGCCGGGGCCGACGCCGTCGAGCTTCAGGAAGTCGTAGCCCCATCCGGCGATCAACTGGGCCTGGGAGTCTATGTACTTCTGCGCGCACGGCTTGTCGAAGTCGAGCTTGTACGAGCTGTCCCAGCCGTTGGTGGTGCGCAGGTCGGGATAGACGATGTCGGCGGTGGTGCAGCCCTCGGCGTTCCAGACCGGGGTCGTGCCGTCGCCGTACGCGCCCTTCTCCAGGCCGGCCGGGAGGTAGATGCCGGCCTTGAGGCCCTTGGCGTGGATGTGGTCGGCGACGGCCTTCATTCCGCTGGGGAAGCGGGCGGGGTCGGCCTTCTGGCGGCCGTACTGGTCGTAGCCCTGTTTCCAGTTCCAGTCCATCCACCAGCCGGCGTCGATGTTGACGTAGTCGTAGCCGTACTTCTTCAGCTTGCTCGCCAGGGCGTCGGTCTGCTTGAGGACGTTCGCCTCGGTGAGGTAGCTGTAGTCGCCCTTGTCGTTGAGACCCGGGTACTTGGACGACTGCATGCTCCAGCTCGACCACCCCATGTACGGCTTGGCGGCGATCTGCTCGGGCGTCTGGGCCTGCGCGGCGGGGACGGCGGCCGCGAAGGCGGCCGTCATCGCCAGCACGAGGACGGTTCTCAGCCCGCGTACGGGCAGGGCGGATGTCGAAGGTGACCGCATGGGCCCTCCAGGGTTCGGGGTCTTGGGCGGCTCAGCCCTTGCCCGTCGGTGTGGGAGAAGAGGTGATGAAGGACTGGATCGCGGCGGCCGCGGCCCCGCGCGCCCACTCCTCGAAGGCGAGTGGGCGGGTCTGTACGTCGCACCGCGCGGCGGAGCCGAAGGCGGCCGCGGTGAACGAGTCGAGGATGTGCTCGGCGAAGAGGTCGTAGGCGGCGAGCCCCTCGCCGGAGATGATCACGCGTTCGGGACCGAAGAGGTTGGCCACGGTCGCGATGCCCCGGCCGATGGCCTCGCCGGCGCGGGCGAACACCTCACGCGCGCCGGGCACCTGCTCGTGGGCGAGGGCCACCGCCGCGGCGGAGTCGGTGACCTGGCGGCCCGTCACCTCGCGCATGCGGGTGAGGATCGCGGCGTCCCCGGCGATCGCCTCCACGCAGCCGTGGTTGCCGCAGTGGCAGAGGGGCCCGGCCGGGTCGATGGCCACGTGTCCGATCTCCCCCGCCACCCCGTGCGCGCCGGACACCACCTGACCGTGGATCACCAGTCCGCAGCCGATGCCGGCGCCGACGGTGACGACGGCGAAGTCGGACAGCCCGACCCCGGCGCCGAACCACTGCTCGGCGACGGTCAGCGCGCGTACGTCGTTGTCGACGACGACCGGCAGTCCGGTGGTCATCGCGGCGAGTTCGGCGAGGGCCACGTCCCGCCAGTCGAGGAAGGGCGAGTAGCGCACGACCCCTTCGGCGCGGTCCACGTCGCCGGAGACGGCGATGCCGAGGCCGAGGACCGGGGCGCCGAAGTCCTCGGCGGCGGTGCGCAGTTCGTGGGTCAGGTCGGCGACGGTGGTCAGGACGGCCCGGGCGGCACGGTCCGTGAGGGGCGTCCGGCGGGCCAGCAGGATCCGGCAGCACAGGTCGGTGAGGACCGCGATGACCTCGTCGCCGGTGACCTTGACCCCGATGAACAGTGCGCGTCCGCCGTCGACCCGTACCAGGTTGGCGGGGCGTCCGAGCGCGGCCCGGGCCTCGCCGTCGGCGTCCTCCGCCAGGTATCCGGCCGCCAGCAGCGGCCGGACGGCCTTGGTCACGGCCGCCGGCGACAGTCCGGCCCGGCGGGCCACCTCCAGTCGGGTGAGGGGGCCGTGGGACAGGACCGTGGTGAAGATCTGCGCGACGGCCGGCGTGTGGGCCGGGAACGTCTCGGCACGGGAGGTGGAGCGCATGGCCCGGAACTTAGGTGGCTTATTTTCCGCTGTCAATAAAAGAAGCAGGAATCACCTGAAGGTTGACTGTGAGGCCGCGGTGGCCTTCAAATGGCGGGTGAGGCGGGGGTGTTGACTCGTCTTCCACGAGCACGGCTGATCCGGGGCCCCGGTGGGACACCCGGATCAGCGGTGGGGCGCGCCCGTCAGGGGCGGGCGGCCGGCGTGTTGGCCTCGGTGACGTCGACCGCGGCCCAGGCCTGGTCGACCGTGCGGTACTCGACGCCGCTCGCGCCGTAGAGGTCCTTGGCCGCCTGCAGCGTCGCGATCCGCGCGTCGTGGAAGTCGGTCGAGGAGACCATGTACCGGGTCAGGGCACGGTAGAAGATCGCCGTGGCCCTGGCGCGGCCGATGCCGGTGACGGTGGACCCGTCGTAGGTCGGCGAGTCGTAGGCGGTGGCGCCGATCGTCTTGCGGCCGCTGCCCTCGGCGAGCAGGTAGAAGGCGTGCGAGGAGACGCCGGAGCCGGCGTGCACCTCGGCGTCCGCCACTTCGGGGGACCAGTAGTCGACAGCGCCTTCGAGGCGGTCGAGGGAGGGGTGGTCGAGGCGGCGCAGGAACTTCTGGCGCAGGCCCAGCTTCTCGCCCAGCAGATAGTTCGGCGGGTTCTTCTGGTTGCCGGCGAAGAACTCCACGCCGGAGCCGAAGATGTCGGCCAGCGACTCGTTCAGCGCGCCCGGTTCGCCGAACTGGTTGCCGTCGTTGTCGACGCGCGTCGGTTCGAGCCCGGCGGTGGCGTCCACCACGCCGTGGGTCAGCTCGTGGCCGGTGACGTCGAGGACGACCAGCGGCTTCTTGATCTCGTCGCCGTCCCCGTCGCCGTAGAGCATGCAGCCGCAGTCCGGGTCCCAGAAGGCGTTGCCGATCTTGTGGCCCCAGTGGACCAGGGCGCGCGCGGGCTTGGAGTTGTTCGCGATGCCCTTGCGGTTGAAGGTCTTCCGGTAGAAGTCCAGGGTCTCGGTGATGCCGTACTGGGCGTCGGCGGCGGCGCTGCCCCGGCTGGCGGTGGTGCCGTCGCCCCAGCTGTCGGCGCTGCTGGTGAACTTGGCGCCCTGGCCGAAGCTCTCGGTCTCCTTGCCCTTGGCGTCCCGGGTCTCGGTGCCGTAGCGGGTGGGGTCCTTGAGCAGGAAGCTCTTGCGGGCGGTCTGCGTGGTGGTGAGCGGGACCTTGCCGACGAAGAGGGACCTGCCAGTGCCGTGGGCGGTCACCGGGTAGCGGGCGGCCGCGGATACGGACGCCCCGGCGAGGGCCTGGGCCCGCGCGCCGAGGCCGGCGGCCGGGTCGAGGGTCTCGCCGCGGCCGCGCAGGGTGTCCAGCAGCTTGGGCGAGAGGAACTCGTCGCTGTCCGGCGTGTTGCTGCGTACGTTTCCGGTCAGAGCGTCGACGACGACCGTGCTGGAGCCGTTCGCGCCGTCGACCGTCACCTGGTAGGCGAGGGCGGCGGCGCCGTCCCGGGCGTCCACCACCAGCCGGGCGGTGCCGGCGTCGCCGCCGGCCGCCGCGGCGGCCTTCTCCTCGGCCTGCCCGGCGGTCAGCTTCGCCTCGGTGGCCGCGGGCCGGACGGCGTGGTCGGCCGCGCGGGTGACGCCGGTGTAGGCCAACCGGCGGGAAAGATGGACGACGAGGTCGCCGCCGAGGACCGGCATCCCCTGGTGGGTGCGGACGAAGCGGACATGGCGTGCCCCTTCGGGGTCGATCATCACGTCCTGCGGCCGGAGTTCGTCGCCCGCGCCGACACCGGTCGCCGCGGCATGGGCGAAGGCGGCTGCCCGGGCCGCCGCCACCACCTGCGCGGTCGTCGCGGCGGAGGCCGCGGCCGGCTGTCGTACCCCCGTCGCGGGACCGGCGAAGGCCGTACCGGCCAGGCCGGTGGCGGCCGTCGTCACGGCGACGGCGAGCGCCAGGCTGCGTATGTGCGCGCTACGCACTGATCAGGGTTCCTTCGTTCGAAGACGGCCGTGGTCACCAACCGCCTTGCGGCAGAGCGCCGTTGGGCGCCAAGGGGGCTGGTCGGGCCCCGGGCCGCAACCCTTCCGGATGAATCATGTCCATGTAAAGCACAGTTCATCGCTTTTGTTGCGTTTCATGGCAATACTTGGCGAATCCCCGCCGCACGGTGATCAGGGAGTGACCAACTGTGCGTCGGCTGTGGAGATGTGACGGAATGCGAGAGGGTTCCACGAACGGCATGTGACTCATCTCGCATCGAAGACAGCACGGAGAGGAGCAGGTCCGAATGGTCTCGGCAATGGTGTGCAGGAGCGCGGTGCTCGGGGCGGTGACGCTGTCGCTGCTCGCGGTCCCGGCCCAGGCGGCGCCCCTGAAGACGGCGGGGAAGCCGCGGGCGGCCGCCGCCCTGCCCGCGCCCGACACGGCGGGGCTGGCCGCGGTCCTGCGCTCGGTCGTGGCGAAGGGCGCGCCCGGCGCGATGGCCCGCGTCGACGACGGCACGCGGGTCTACCGGTCCGCGCAGGGCATCGCCGACCGCACGAGCGGGCGGGCCCTCACCACCACCGACCGTTTCCGGGTGGGCAGTGTCACCAAGACGTTCTCGGCGGTGGTCCTGCTGCAGCTGGTGGACGAGCGCAGGCTCGCCCTGGACGCGCCGGTCAACCGCTACCTGCCGGGCCTGCTGCCCGACGACCGCATCACCGTGCGGCACCTGCTGAGCCACCGCAGCGGCCTGTACGACTACACCGACGACATGTTCGCCGACAGCGTGGCCGGCTTCGAGGCCGTGCGCGACAAGGTCTTCACCTACCGCCAGTTGGTGGACATGAGCCTGAAGAAGCCGCGCACCAACGCGCCGGGCGCCGCCTACTCGTACTCCAACACCAACTTCGTGGTCGCCGGCCTGCTGATCGAGAAGCTCACCGGGCACAGCGTGCGCACGGAGTACGAGAACCGCATCTTCAAGCCGCTGAAGCTCAGCGACACCTTCTACGTGCACCCCGACACGAAGATCCCGGGACAGCACGCCAACGGCTACCTCACCGCGGACCAGGCCGGTGCCCGGCCCGTCGACGCCACGGACCAGACGGTCTCCTGGGCGCAGAGCGCGGGCGCGATCATCTCCAGCGCCCGCGACCTCGACACCTTCTACTCGGCGCTGGTGCGCGGCAAGCTGACATCGGCCGCCCGCCTCGCGGAGATGGAACGCTTCACCCGCGTCAGCTCCACCACCTCCTACGGCCTCGGGCTGCGCCGCCGCGACCTGTCCTGCGGGATCTCGGTGTACGGCCACACGGGCGCCGTCCAGGGGTACTACACGTACGCCTTCACCACCAAGGACGGCAGGCGCAGCCTCACCGCGCTCGCCAACACCTCCAACAGCTCCGACGTCCTCAACGCGCTGGCGGCCACCCTGGAGCCGGCGTTCTGCGGCGAGCAGAAGTCCACGCACGGCGCGGCCGCGCCGATCGAACAGGAGGACGTGGCCCCGGCCGCGCCTCGAAAGCAGTAGCGCCCTGTCTCCCGGGGGAACCTCGCGCCCGGGCCGGACGTTCAACCGGCGACTCCCCCACCGGGCGCGGCGTTCGGCCCCTGACCTCGTAGAGGCGGCGCGATGAGCGAGCTGGTCCCCGGGGGCAATCTGCCCCTTCCGGGCGGCGCGCTGACGCTGCGGGTGCCCGGCCCCTTCGACGTGTCGGCGCTGATCACCGACGAGAGCGGCAAGGTCGGAGGGGACGCCGACTTCGTGTTCTACAACCAGCCGGACGCACCCGGCGTCCGGCTGCGCGGTGACACCCTGACCGTCGAGCCGGCGCTGCTGCGGGCGGGCGCCCGGCGTGTCACCCTCTCGGTCACCGCCGCCGAGCCCGGCACCCCGCTCGGCCGGCTGCCCGCGGCCACCCTGCACGTGACCGACCCCCTCGGCCGTACCGTGGCCCGCTTCGCACCGCCACGCCCGCAGACGGAGACCCTGCTGCTGCTCTCCGAGATATACCGCAGGGGCACCGGCTGGAAGCTGCGCGCGATCGGCCAGGGATACGCGGACGGGCTGGCCGGACTCGCCCGGGACTTCGGTGTCGACGTGGTCGAGGACCGGCAGCCGTCCCCCGGTTTCCGCGCCACGATCCCGGCCCAGCGCACGGCCGCCTCTCCGGCCCGCCCCTCGCTGGCCTCGTTCCCCGATCCGGACGGTCTGCTGGGGCTGGTCAACACCGCCCGCGCCCGGGCCGGACGCCCGCCGGTGGCCCCGGACGCCCGGCTCGCCTCCGCCGCTCTCGCCCACGCCGCCGCGATGGCCGACGCCGGCCGGCTGTCCGGCGAGAGCCGCGACGGCGTCTTCGTCCACCAGCGGATCACCGGTACCGGATTCGCCTATGTGACGGTGGGCGAACACCTCGTCTCGGGCCCCCGCACCCCGTCCGAGTTCGTCGACTACTGCCTGCGCACCGAGGACGCCCGGCGCACCCTGCTCGATACGGCGTTCACGCACGCCGGCCTGGCCCACGCCCTCAGCCCGCGGGACGGGGACACCTACTGGACCGCCCTGTGGGCCAGGCCCCTCACCCAGGCCGGACTGGCCCGGACCCAGGCCGAAGTCCTCGACCTCACCAACAGGGAGCGCACCCGGGCCGGGCTGCGGCCGCTCGCGGTGGATCCGCAGCTGGCGGCCGCCGCGCAGGCGTACAGCACCGACATGGCGGCCCGCGACTTCTACTCGCACACCTCCCCCGAGGGCACCCAGCCCTGGGACCGGGCGGCCGCCGCGGGCTCGCGGCGGCGCACCATCGGCGAGAACATCGCCTGTGGCCAGCGCTCCGCGGCCGAGGTGGTGGACGGCTGGATGAACAGCCCGGGCCACCGGGCCAACATCCTCAGACCGGACTTCACCCACCTGGGCACCGGCTTCGCAGGGGGCGGCCGGGCCGGCACCTACTGGACCCAGTTGTTCGGTGCCTGAACCGGTACGGTGCGTGATCTTGGCGGAACGGGTCCTTCCGGGACACCATGCCCAGCATGAAGGGTGATCTCTTTTCAAGTCAGCACATGGTGGCGCCGGCGGTCGAGCCGGGCATGACGGCCGAGAACGCGAAGTGCGTCAAGTACGCGGTCAACGGCGAGATGTACGCCCGCCAGGGCGCGATGATCGCGCACCGCGGCGCTCTGAAGTTCGAACGCAAGGGCCAGGGTGTGGGCGGGATGCTCAAGCGCGCGGTCACCGGCGAAGGGCTGCCGCTGATGTCCGTGCAGGGCCAGGGCGAGGCCTGGTTCGCGCACGAGGCGCAGAACTGTTTCATAGTGGAGCTGGAGCCGGGTGACCAGTTCACGGTGAACGGCCGCAACGTCCTGTGTTTCGACGCCACTCTGGCGTACGAGATCAAGACGGTGAAGGGGTCCGGCATCGCCGGCGGCGGCCTGTTCAACAGCGTGTTCTCCGGGCACGGCAAACTCGGGCTGATCTGCGACGGCAACCCGCTGGTGATCCCGGTCTCGCCGCAGGCCCCGGTGTACGTCGACACGGACGCCGTGGTGGGCTGGACCGCACACCTGCAGACCTCGCTGCACCGCTCGCAGTCCATCGGGTCGATGCTGCGCGGCGGTTCGGGCGAAGCGGTCCAGCTGATGCTCCAGGGCGAGGGGTACGTCGTGGTCCGGCCGAGCGAACTGACCCCGCAGAAGGCACAGCAGCACTGACCCGCGGCAGCCCTGGTCCATGTGGCCCGTCCGTCTCGGCCGGGGCGGGTTGACCAGGGCGCTGCGGCCGGGTCAGGGTGCGAACGGCGCGGACTTCCGCCCCCGCGCCGGAAAGGTGAACCGCCTTGAACGGCATCATCGGCATCTCGGACATCGAGGCCGCGGCCCGGATCGTCGCCGGGCACGTCGTACGCACCCCCACCGTGCCCAGCCCCGGCCTGTCGGAGCTGCTCGGCGCGCCGGTCACGGTCAAGCTGGAACTGCTCCAGCGCACCGGCTCCTTCAAGGCGCGCGGTGCCACGGCGAAACTGCTGTCGCTGAGCGAGGCCGAGCGCGCGGCCGGCGTGGTGGCGGTCAGCGGCGGCAACCACGGCATCGCCCTCGCGGTGATGGCCGCGGCCCTCGACGTGAAGGCGACGGTGGTGATGCCACGGACGGCGCCCGCGCGCTCGATCGGGCTGGTCGAGGCGGCCGGCGCGTCGGTGCGGCTCACCGACGGCATGGACTCCGCGTTCGAGCTGGTGATGCGGCTGCGGGACGAGGGGCTCACGCTGGTCCACCCCTTCGACGACCCGGTGGTGATCGCCGGACAGGGCACGGTGGGCCTGGAGCTCGCTGAGGACGCGGACGACCTCACCGACGTGATCGTCAGCATCGGCGGCGGGGGGCTGATCGCGGGCGTCGCGGCCGCCCTGCGGGCCCGCCGCCCCGAGGTACGGGTGTGGGGCGTGGAGACGGCGGGCGCCCAGGCCATGTCCGAGGCGCTGGCGGCGGGCGGTCCGCTGCCGGTCGCGGTGTCGTCGATCGTGACGACGCTCAGCGCGCCGTCCGTGTCCCGGCTGACGTACGACCACGTGGCGGCGCTGGTGGAAGAGGTGCTGGTGGTGCCGGACCGGGAGGCCGTGCGGGGCAGTCTGGAGTTCGCCGAGCACGCCAAGGTGTGGACCGAGCCGGCCGCCGGCTGTCTGCTGCCCGCGGCCCGGCAGGTGCGCGAGCGGGCCGGCGCCGGGGCCCGGATCGGGCTCGTGGTGTGCGGGGGCAATGTGACCCGCCAGGAGATCGCGGAGTGGACCGAGCGCTTCGGGCTGGGCTGACCGGCGGACCGCAGCCGGGCCTTTACCGTCGGTTACCCACAGGTCGAGGCCCGGCCATTCGCTGTTTTCCCCAAGTTACCGGCCAGTGCGGCCAGTTGAATATAAGGCAAGAACGGCCGCGGAGTTGCAGATTCTTTGAACAATCCCGGGCACGTCCCGCGTACCTCTGGTTAATGACGAGGCAGGGGTTTCAGCGAGGGATGACGATGGTCAAGGCGCATGTCTCCGCACAAGAGTTGGTCGCCGGACGGTACCGGCTCATCGAAGTCGCCGACCGCGAGCCGAACCGGATCAGCTGGTACGCGGAGGACGTGCAGGCCGAGCGACCGCGCCTGGTGACCCAGATCGCGTTTCCCGAGCCGCCCACCGAGGACACCGTGCGCCGGACCACGGCCCGTATTCTGCGCTCCTCCGAGGTGATGAGCGCGCTCCGGCCCGGCCGCGTCGCCATGGTGATCGACGCCTTCGAGGAGGCGGGCTCGCTGTGGACGGTCACGGAGCTGATCGACGGCACGCCGCTCAGTGAGCTGCTCGCCGGGCAGTCCACGTTCAGCTACGTACGGGCCGCGCGCATCGGTCTCGAGGTGCTCGACGTGCTGGAGGCCGCTCATGCCGACGGCTACACGCACGGCGAGCTCAGCCCCGGCCAGATCTTCGTCCGGGACCGGGGGCCGGTGGTCGTCACCGGGTTCGGCCTGGCCGGTGCGACGCTGGCGCCCCGGGTGACCGCGCCGTCGTACGCCTCGCCGGAGCAGGCGCGGGACGAGCGCATCGGGCCCGCCGCCGACCTGTGGGCGCTCGGCGCGATCCTCTACACGATGGTGGAGGGGCGGCCGCCGTTCCGGGACCGCGGCAGGACGGAGGCCACCCTGAAGGGCGTGGACCGGCTGCCGTTGCGCACCCCGCTGCGGGCCGGCCCACTGACCCCGGCGGTGCAGGGACTGCTGCGGAAGAACTCCCGGGAGCGGCTGAGCCGGCCGGTGGCGCGTCAGGCGCTGGCCCGGGTCCTGGACGAGGATCCCGACACGGTCACCGAGCGCGTCCCCGTCTCCCGGCTGCGCGGTGCCTATGTGGCCGCCCGGGCCTCCGGGTGGAGCAGAACCACCATGATCGGCGGGACCGCGCTGGCCGTGGTGACCGTGTCGGTCGCGGTGCTGGCCGCGACGCAGGGTCTGCCGGGCGCCTCCTCGGCGGGCTCGGCCCCGACCGCCTCCGCCACCGCCGGCGACCCGGCCAACCGGACGGACGGCAACGGGGCCGGCCCGTCCTCCTCGCGGACGGTGCCCTCCTCCCCCGTCCTGACGTCCTCCGCCTCCCCCTCCCCGTCCGCCTCCGCCTCGCCTTCGGCCGTCGCCTCGGGGAGCGCCCTGCCGGCCGGTTTCCACCGCTACACCGCCCCGGAGGGGTTCTCCGTGGCACTCCCGAAGGGCTGGAAGCGCCTCGACACCCAGCGGGACGACGTCGCCTATCGCGTCACCTTCGGCCCGGGCGGCGACGACCCGCGCACCCTGGCCGTCACCTACAGCACCAAGGCGGGTCCGGACCCGGTGGTGATCTGGCGGGACGACGTGGAGCCCAGCCTGGAGAAGCTGGACGGCTACCGGCGGATCGGCGAAATCAAGGCGACCACCTACCAGGGCCACAGGGCGGCGGACATGGAGTGGCTCTCCGGAACCGGTGCCGGCCGGGTGCGCACCTTCGGCCGGGGCTTCCTGCTCGGCGGCGGCCGCAGCTTCTCGCTGCGCATCACGGCACCCGCGGCAGCCTGGTACGACGCCGCCGACCAACTCGCCATGAGGACCTTCCTGGCGACGTTCCGCGGTTCCGCCGGCTGATCCGTTTTTCCCCCGCCCACCGGGGGACCCGGCGCCCATGGTGCACATCGGATACACGATGACGACCGAGCAGGCCGGTCCGTGTGATCTCGTGGACCATCTGGTGGGAGCCGAGGAGGCGGGCTTCGACTTCTCGGTGGCCTCGGACCACTACGTTCCGTGGCTGCGCGCGCAGGGCCACTCGCCGTACGTGTGGAGTGTGCTCGGTGCGGCCGCCCGCGCCACTGATGACCTACGTGACCTGCCCGGTGTTCCGCCACCACCCGGCGATCGTGGCCCAGAAGGCCGCGACCGTGCAGCTGCTGTCCGGGGGCCGGTTCCGGCTCGGCCTCGGCTCGGGAGAGAATCCCAACGAGCACGTGGTGGGCGGCGGCTGGCCCTCGGTGGACGTATGCCACAAGATGCTGGAAGAGGCGGTGGAGATCATCAGGGCGCTGTTCGCGGGCGGCCGTGCAAACCGCCGCGGCCCCCACTTCGACGTGGAGTCCGCCCGGCCGTGGGACCTGCCCGCCGAGCCGCCGCCGATCCCGCGACCCGGTTCGTCACCCAGGACGACGTGGCCGCCTCCATCCCCTGCGGGGACGACCCGGACGACGTCGTCGAGGCCGTACGGCCGTACGCCGAGGCCGGGTTCGACGAGATCGCCCTGGTCCAGATCGGCGGCGAGTCGCAGCCGGACTACCTGGCTGGTCCCGCAAGACCCTGCTGCCGGCGCTGCGCCACGCGCTCGGCTGATCTTCGACGGTGCGGCAAACCCCGGCCAATGGGTCGATATAGGCTGCCGGTCGTTACCTACACAGTTCGGCAGCCTTCAGGAGTGTCCTCCGTGACCCTAGCGATCGACCCGGCCGAGACGTCCGGCGCGGCCCCGGCCCCCCTCTCCGACCTGGTGGCCCGGGACGCCCGCGAGTTCGGCGCCTACGTGCGGACCGGAGGCTGGACGTTCGGGCTGATGGTGGCCCGCAGCGTCCGGCCGGGCGGACAGGGCGCGGACGAGACCCCGAAGGTCTCGGCGAAGGAGTTCGCCGAGCTGGCCGGCTGCTCCGCGGAGCGCGTCATGCGCTACTACAAGGCCTGGGACAAGGCCGCCGACGACGGTCTGGTCCCGCACTTCGAGGCCCTCGCGCCGGGGCAGGAGGTGGAACTCCCCGATTCCGACGCCTGGTTGAGCTACTACGTCGCACGCAGCAGCGCCGGCTCCGAGCGCGGCACCGCCATCGCGGCGGCCGCCGAGGCCGAGGGCATCCGGCCCACCAAGGCCCTGGAAGTCGCCGAGAACCCCACCGCGCTGCGCGCCGCGATCCTCGCCGACCCCTCCACCGCCCGCGCAGCCCGCTCGGCCCTCCTCGACCGCGTCAAGGAGGACCCGGACCTGCAGACCGTGCTGGCCCGGGACGTGGTCCGCACCGCGGACCTCAAGAAGGCCGTCGCCACCGAGAGCCGTTCGGCCGACCGTATCGGCTACGTCCGGCAGATCGCCGAGTCCGGCCAGATCAAGACCCCGGCCGGGCAGACCGTGGACGCCCCGGCCGAGCTGCGCCAGGAGGCCGAGCGCCATCTCTCGCTCCTCGACGAACTGGACGAGGACGAGGACACCGGCGAGTGGGCGAGCGAGGCCTACGACACCATGAAGAACCTGGTCGTGGAGGCGGTGGAGGCCGACCCCGAACTGCGGGTCCAGGAGAAGCGCACCAGGTTCTACAGCAGCCTCCAGAAGGCGACCAGGGCGTTCGAGGAGCTGACCTTCGACGACGCCCAGGACTTCTACGAGGACGACATGGTCCAGCGCCTGGTGGACCTCCAGCAGGCCATCGGCTCCTGCCTGGCCGCGCTGCGCGGCGCGAAGGGCACCGAGCAGGCGCAGGTCTCGCACGGCAATTCCGCTCGGGATTGAGCGTTTTTCCCGTGAGAGGGGTACTAGAGGGCACCAAGCCGGTCGTTCTCGGAGGCCACTCACGTGAACCCCATCGTGCACAGGACCCTGGTCGTACAGCTCCGCGCGGAAGGGACGGGCCGCTGCCCCGTCCTGGCCCATCTGTCGTACGACGCCGGTGACCCGTTCGCCATCACCGCGGTGTTCACCCTGGACGGCAGGGTGCTCGCCCGGTGGCGGCTGGACCGCGAGATGCTGAACGACGGGCTGAGAGAACCGGTCGGGGTCGGGGACGTCCGGCTGCGTCCCGTGCGGCAGGGGCGCTGGAGGGAAGTGCGCATGGATTTCCTCGGCGACCCCCTGCCCGGCGGCGGCCGCCACCACGCGGTGGTGTTCGCCTGGGCGCCCGCACTGGCCTCCTTCCTGAGCGACACGTACCTGGCCGTGCCGCCCGGCCGGGAAGAGTTCCCGGTGGACGACGTACTCGCGGAGATCCTCGCCACCGGGTGAGTAGCCGTACTCATGCCGGTGTCCGGACGCCGCGGCCACGATGGGGCTCCCACGACAAGGAGTCCGCCATGACCGCAGTCCCCGCCCCGCGCCCCGTTCCGCACCGAGTGCCCCGCCGTGTCCCGCCGGCCCTGCTCGCCGGGGTGGTGGTGGCCGGCCTGGCGCTCTCGGCCTGGGGTGCGCGGGACCGTACCACCTGGTTCCTGGAGACCGTGTGGGTGCTGGCCGGGCTGCCGCTGGTCGTGCTGACCTGGCGGCGGTTCCCGCTGACGGGGCTGCTGGCCGGCCTCCTCGCGGCTCATGCGCTGGTGCTCGCCGCCGGCGGCCACTACACCTACGCCGAGGTACCGGTGGGCGACTGGGTGCGCGACGCCTTCCATCTGTCCCGCAACCCGTACGACCGGTTCGGCCACCTCATGCAGGGCTTCGTGCCGGCGATCCTGGTCCGCGAGCTGCTCGTGCGCACGTCCCCGCTGCGCGGCAGCCGCTGGCTGGCCCCGCTGACGGTGTGCGCCTGCCTCGCCTTCAGCGCCTTCTTCGAGCTGCTGGAGTGGCTGGCGGCCGAGATCGGCGGCCACGGCGCGGACGCGTTCCTGGCCACGCAGGGCGACGTGTGGGACACCCAGTGGGACATGTTCTGCGCGCTGATCGGGGCGACGGTGTCCCTGCTGGTGCTGAGCAGGGTGCACGACCGGCAGCTGCGGACGCTGGAGGCGGCGCGGCGGGCCGTGTGAGACGGCCGCGGCGGGCCGTGTGAGGCGGCTCAGTGGGTGGTGTGGCGGTGCCGGGACCACAGCGGCAGGCCGTACCAGCACACCAGGTACCAGGCGACGACGGCCGCCACCACCCAGGTCACGGCGCTCCCTTCGGTGGCCACCCGGAGGATCAGCACCAGCGAGGCGGTCATGGTGGCCAGCAGCAGGAACAGGCCGATCAAGGTCAGCCGGGACGCCAGCCGCACCGCCTCCGGCTTCACCTTGCGGCCGGAGACCAGCCGGTGCAGGGAGACGGGCCCGATGAGGGCACCCGTGGCGGACGCGCCCAGGAGGACGGTGACGATGTAGATCGTCTTGTCCACGTGGGACAGCTCGGCGTACTTCTGCTGGAAGACCACGGTCAGCAGGAAGCCGAACAGGATCTGCACACCGGTCTGGGCGACACGCACTTCCTGGATGAGTTCCGTCCACATCCGGTCGGCGCGCTCTTCCGGCGTCTCGTCCCGGCCGGTCCGCCGCTCCTGGTCGGTCATGGGGTGCGGGTAACCCCCGGACCGGTCCTTCAAACGGCGCGGACCGGGAGCGGCAGGGCTCCGCTCCCGGCCCGTACCGGTGCTACCAGCGGCTCTCCACCTGGTCCTTGATCCGGCGGTCGTACAGCTCGCGGATCGCGGCGACCGTCTCCCCCGGCAGCTCCGGGAGCCTCGCCGCGGCCGCGTTGGCGCGGGCCTGCTCCGGGTTGCGGGCGCCCGGGATCACCGTGGTCACGCCGGGCTGGCCGATGATCCAGCGCAGGGCGAGCTGGGCCGGGGTGTATCCCTCGGGGGCGAGGGCGGCGAACTCGGCGGCTGCCTCGACGCCCGTGGCGTAGTCCACGCCGGAGAAGGTCTCGCCCTGGTCGAAGGCCTCGCCGTGCCGGTTGTAGGTGCGGTGGTCGTCGGCCGCGAAGACGGTGTCCTTGGTGTACTTGCCGGACAGCAGCCCGGAGGCGAGCGGCACGCGCGCGATGATGCCGACGCCGGCCTCCTGGGCGGCCGGAAGCACCTCGTACAGCGGCTTCATGCGGAACGGGTTGAGGATGATCTGCACGCTGGCCACGCCCGGGCGGCCGATCGCGGTGAGCGCCTCGGCGCTGGTCTCGACGCTGACGCCGTAGGCCGCGATGCGCTCCTCCTCGACCAGGGTGTCCAGGGCGTCGTACACCGCGTCGGACGAATAGACCGGGGTGGGCGGGCAGTGCAGCTGCACCAGGTCCAGGCGGTCCACGCCGAGGTTGCGGCGCGACCGGTCGTTCCACGCGCGGAAGTTGTCCAGGACGTAGTTCTCCGGGATCTGGTCGACCCGGCGGCCCATCTTGGTGGCCACCAGCACATGCAGGTCCGGCCTGCCGCGCAGGAACGTGGCGATGGTCTGCTCACTGCGCCCGTCGCCGTACACGTCGGCGGTGTCGAAGAAGGTCACCCCCGACTCCGCGGCCGTCTCCAGGACGGCGAGCGCCTCCTTGTCGTCCACCTCGCCCCAGTCGGCGCCGAGCTGCCATGTGCCCAGGCCGACGACCGATGCCCGCTGTCCCGACCTGCCGATTACGCGTTCTTCCATGGCGCCAGTCTGTCATCCGCCACCGACATCGGTGTCAGGGGCCGGTTCGTCGGCGTGCGCCCTGGGGATCCTTCACTCCGTCCACCGGCCGGGGTGGGGAGGGTCGTGCCGGTCAGGCCGAGGCGAGCCACGTGGTCCCGGCGGCCCGCGCCGCGGGACCGTCACCGGCCGCCGGCGTCCTCGGCAGGCCGCCCCGGCCCTGCTGACGGACCCGGAGCCGGGTCAGGGCGTCAGCTGGGCCTGGACGGCGGGGCCGTAGCGGTCGGCGATGTCGGCGGCCTCGGAGTCGCGCAGCCGGGGGCCGCGGGCGATGCCGTACATCACGCCCAGGCCGATGAGCTGGGCGACGGCGAGTTCGGCGCGCAGGCCGGGATCGGGGCCGGTGAGCCGGGCGGCGAGGGCGTCGACCACGTGGGCGCGGAAGTTGGCGCGCAGGATGTCTCCGTGGTCGCCGTGCAGGGGGGCGAAGGCGATCCGCAGCAGTGGGTCGGCGCCGCGGTCGCGCTGACTTTCCAGGACGTGCCGGACCATGTGCCGGCCGAGGTCGTCCAGGGGGGCGTCGAGCAGGGCGGCCGCGTCGGTGTCGAAGGACATGACGCGGGCGAACAGGCTGTCCTTGTTGCCGAAGTACTTGAGGATCAACGGCGCGCTGACCCCGGCGCGTTCGGCGACGTCCTTGAGGGTGATGTCGGCGTGCGCGTGCCGGGCGAGGAGGTAGCGGGCGGCCCTGAGAATGGCCGCCTTGGTGGCCTCGGCGTCCCGGCGGGCGGGGGCGGACGCCGGGACGGACGGGGTGCCGGGTGGGGTGCTCACGGCACTCATGCTCCCTCCAGTGCGTCGTCCCTCGCACTCTCGGCACGGCCTCCGGCGCGCGGGCCGCTGCCGGGGGCCTTGTCGCCGGGTATGGAGAGGGCCGCGGCACTGGCGGCGAGGGCGACGGCGCCGGCCATCGCGAAGGCCAGCAGGTAACCGTGGAGCGTGGCGATCGGGACGCCGCCGACCAGGCTGGTGTGGTGGGTGAGGACGGCGGCCACGGCGGCGCTGGAGGTGGCCTGGCCGATGGTGCGCATGAGGACGTTGACGCCGTTGGCGGAGGCGGTCTGGCCCGCCGGGACGGCCCGCAGGATCAGCGTGGGCAGCGCGGAGTAGGCGAGGGTGGTGCCGGTGGCGACGACGGTGGCGCCCAGGATGATCATCCAGAGGTCGCGGCTGTCGGCCATGCGGACCAGGTATCCGCAGGCGATCACCGCGGCGCCGAGGGCCAGGGTGACGCGGGGGCCGCGGGAGGCGGAGATCCGGGCCGAGACCGGCGAGAACAGCAGCATGGTCACGCCGCCGGGGAGCAGGCACAGGCCGGTGGCCACGATCGACAGGCCGAGGCCGTATCCGGTGGCCTTCGGGGCCTGCACCAGCTGGGCGGTGACGAGGGAGTTGGCGTAGAAGGCGAAGCCGGTCAGCAGGGCGGCGACATGGGAGAGGCCGACCCGTGGCCGGGTCACGAGGCGCAGGTCGACCAGCGGCTGCGCGGTCCGCAACTGCTGCCACCACCACAGGGCCAGCACGAGGACGGCGGCGCCGAACAGTCCGAGGACGCGCGGGCTGCCCCACCCCCACTGCCCGCCCTGGGAGACGCC
The DNA here is from genome assembly GCF_021462265.1 of Streptomyces shenzhenensis. Lineage (GTDB taxonomy): Bacteria > Actinomycetota > Actinomycetes > Streptomycetales > Streptomycetaceae > Streptomyces > Streptomyces shenzhenensis. The sequence goes on from NZ_JAJONF010000030.1 coordinate 59,906, forward strand.
GAGCAGCAGCGAGGTCAGCCCGGTGGCCAGCCCGAGGGTGCCGAGCACGTCGAACCGGCCGGGCTCACGCACCGGCGACTCCCTCACCGCCCACCAGACGGCCGCGACGCCCAGCGCGCCGAGGAGGCCGGTCAGCCAGAACATGGTGTGCCAGTCGTAGTACTGCACGACCAGCGCGGCCAGCGGCAGGCCCAGGGCGGCTCCGATGCCGACGGTGGAGCTCATCAGCGCCACCGCCGATCCGCGGTGCTCGGGCGGGAGTTCATCGCGCAGGATGCTGATCGAGAGCGGTACGACGGAGGCGGCGGCGCCCTGCAGCGCGCGGGCGGCGATGAGCACGGCGATGTCCGACGACAGGGCGCACATCACGGAGCCCACGGTCATCAGCGCGAGCGCCCCGGTGAGCACCCGGCGCTTGCCGTACATGTCACCGGCCCGGCCGAGCACGGGGGTGAGGACCGCCCCGGCGAGCAGGGTCGCGGTGACCGTCCAGGAGACGGCGCCGGCCGAGGAGTGGGTGAGCCGGGGCAGGTCCGGCAGGAGCGGGACGACCACCGTCTGCATGACGGCCATGAGGATCCCGCCGAAGGCCAGCACCGGGATGGTCAGCCGTTCCCGCAGCGGGGGCGGTGCGGCGGGCGGTCCCGGGCGGCCGGCTGTCGGGGCGGGCTGGTCCATCGGCACTCCTGCGGGCGGCGCGAATAAACAGGTGAATATCAATTCACCCTATCGGGTGAATTGCCTTTCACCCAAGCCGTTCCGCGGCCGTACCGGGCCTACGACCGCACGTGCAGGGCGCGCGCCGCCCGGGGACCCAGCCACCGCTTGAACCTGCGCAGCACCTCCAGCCGCCCCGCGGCCCTGTCCAGGCCGTAGTAGAGCTGCGGCGGGACGTACGGCAGCAGGGGCGAGTGCCGCTGGCCGAGCAGGGCGAACATGCGGTGCGGGGGCAGGCCGATGTAGCGGGGCAGGTTCTCGTACCACTGGGCGCTGAGGCGGGCGGCGCTCTGGGCGGGCACCAGTTCGGCCCTGCGCCGCCGTTCGTAGGCGGCGAGCGCCTGTGGCAGGGCGGCGTGCTCGCGCAGTGCGTCGGCGAGGCACATCGCGTCCTCCAGGGCGAGGGTGGTGCCGGCGCCGATGGAGTAGTGGGTGGTGTGGGCGGCGTCGCCGAGCAGGACGAGGTTGCCGTGGTGCCAGGTCCGGTTGGTGAGGGTGCGGAAGGCGGGCCAGGCCGCCGAGGAGCCGCCGGTCAACGGGTGGCCGTCGAGGATACCGGCGAACAGCTTCTCCAGCAGGGCCAGTTGGCCGGCCTCTTCCATCGCGTCCAGGCCGAGGCCGGCGAGGGTGTCCGGGGCGCACTCGATGACGCAGGTGCTGTGCCCGGCGTCGTACGGGTAGCCGTAGCACCAGACCCAGCCGTGGCCGGTCTCGACGAAGGCGAAGGTGAAGGAGTCGAAGACCTGGGTGGTGCCGAGCCACACGTAGCGGTTGCGGCCCACGGTGACCTCGGCGCCGAACTGGTCGGCATGGTGGCCGCGCAGGGCGCTGTGGACGCCGTCCGCGGCGACCACCAGGTCGGCGTCGGGAAGGGCCTCGGGCGTGATCTCGCTCTCGAACTCCAGCCGCACACCGAGGGCACGGGCGCGTTCGGCGAGGATCTCCAGGAGGCGGTGGCGGCCGATGCCGTGGCCCGCGTCGCCGGGCTGCCGCGTCACCAGGTCGCGGACGTGGGCGACGCCCTGGGTCCAGTGCACCGAGCTGTCCTCGACGGCCCGCGCCGACTCGGGGTCGTACGTGTGCAGCCGGTCGAGCAGGGCGCGCCAGTAGGTGACGCCCCAGCCGTAGGTGGAGCCCTCGGCGTCGCGTTCGTGGACGGTGACGTCGTGGGACGGGTTCTGTCGCTTGAGCAGGATCGCGAGACACAGGCCGGCGGGCCCGCCTCCGACGCAGACGACCTTCACGCACACACCTCTGGAATTCACCGAAAGTGATCAATTGGCATCGGAGGGTAGCAGCGCCGGGGTGTCCGGCCGGGCTCTCGGATCGCGCCGGTCCGGCGCCGTGAGCCACGCCACCCGGACGGCGGACGGCCGCGGGCGATCCCCGGGAGGCCGCGTACCGGTACCGAGCTGACAGCGCCTCGGACGGCTTCCGGAATCATCTGAAGGGCTGGCGCGGGGCCGGCCTGCGCAAGGCCCGCACAACCGGGTCGGCGGCCAGACGGCCGCCGGGGTTCCCCCCGACGGCCCGGTGTTCCGGCGGCACCACGCCTTCCTCGACGAGCTGTGGGCCCGGTGGCGGCGCCGGCGCCCGGAGCCGCCCGCGGGCCGGGCGCCCGACGCCGGACGCGGTGGACCGACGCCGGACGCGGTGGACCCTGGATGAGACGACGAAGCCGGTGGAACGACGTGCGGCCGGCGGATCCGCTCGACCACACGTGGCTCCGCACGTTCGCCACCCTGGAGCCCTGATCGGGCCCCGGCCTCAGGCCCCAGGCCTCAGACCTCAGCCATACGGCATTCCGGGTGGCCCCAGCCCTGCGCGTTCTTGGTGATCGGCTCGCCGGCCGCGTAGGAACGGCCGCACAGGCAGCGGCCGGGGAACTTCGCCTTGATGGTGCGGGACGAGGAGCCGCCCGCCGCGCTCTTGCGGGGCGCGGACTTACGGCGCGGGGCCGTGGCGGAGGCGGCGGGCGTCGGCGACGGCGGCGGTGCCGGAGAGCCGAGCGCGCTGCCCGCGGCCTCCTGGACCGTGGCCGCCTGGCTGGCCGCGCGGTCGGCGAAGTCGTTCAGCGGGTCGCCGTCGACCTGGTGGGCGGGGACGTACCGGAAGTCGACAGTGCGGCCGTCGAGGAGTTCGTCGATGCGGACGACCAGGTCCTGGTTGGCGACCGGCTTGCCCGCGGCGGTCCTCCAGCCGTTGCGCTTCCAGCCAGGCAGCCAGGTGGTGACGGCCTTCATCGCGTACTGCGAGTCCATCCGCACCTCAAGCGGCACGTCCGGGTCGACCGCCGAGAGCAGCCGCTCCAGGGCCGTCAGTTCGGCCACGTTGTTGGTGGCCTTGCCGAGCGGCCCGGCCTCCCAGCGGGCCGGCGTCGCCGCGTCGTCGGACACCACCCAGGCCCAGCCGGCCGGTCCCGGGTTTCCCTTAGAAGCCCCGTCGCACGCGGCCACCACTCGTTCACGCATGGGCCCGATCATGCCACGGCCGGGCCGGGCGCCCGCCGCGGACCGGGATCCGCCCTGGTCAGAGCTCCGTGCTCGACGGCATCTCGCCTTCGGTGGGGGTGCCGCCGAGCACCCGAGCCGTCCGCGCCCCACCGGTGGGAGCCCCGCGATGCCGGCACCTCGCCGCCGTCCGCCCGGATCCCCTCGGCGACGGCGGAGCCGCCCGGCGAGGCGAGGCGAGGCGAGGCGAGGCGAGGCGAGGCAGAGAGAGGAAGAGGAAGGGGCGCCACTGCGAGTGCCCTCCTGACCGGCATGGGCGGTACGACGGCGCGACGGCCGTGCCGTTGGCGTGCGCCTGGGGGTGATCGCCTTGCTCCGATGCGCCGGCCACCAGGCGGTGCGCCCGCGCGCCGAACGCCGGACTCCGGCGGACACTGGGGAAGAGAGTCGGCGGCCTTCGGCGGACGGGGCGCGGTATGGCGGACGTGATGCGGGCGTGGTCGGTTCAGCGGCCCGGACCGGTCGAGGCGGATCCGCTGCGGCTGGTCGAGCGGCCGGTGCCGGTGCCCGGCGCGGACGAACTGCTGGTCCGGGTGCGGGCCTGCGGGGTGTGCCGCACCGATCTGCATGTGACCGAGGGTGACCTGCCGGTGCGGCGACCCGGGGTGACGCCGGGGCACGAGGTGGTCGGCGTGGTCGCCGGACTGGGCCCCGGGGTGGCGGACTTCACGGTCGGCGACCGGGTCGGGGTGGCCTGGCTGCGGCATACGGACGGGGAGTGCGCGTACTGCCTGCGGGGCGCCGAGAACCTGTGCCCGCGTTCGGAGTACACCGGCTGGGACGCCGACGGTGGTTACGCCGAGTACACGACAGTACCGGCCGCTTTCGCCTACCGGCTGCCCGGCGCCCTCGCCGACGTCGCGCTCGCGCCGCTGCTGTGCGCCGGGATCATCGGCTATCGCGCGCTGCGCCGGGCGTCGCTCCCGCCGGGCGGGCGGCTCGGGTTGTACGGCTTCGGGGGCAGTGCCCACCTGTGCGCGCAGGTGGCGCTCGCCCAGGGCGCGCGCGTGCATGTGCTCACCCGGGGTGCCGAGGCGCGGCGGCTGGCCGTGGAGCTGGGCGCGGCCTCGGCGCGGGACGCCTACGAGGCGCCGCCGGAGCCGCTGGACAGCGCGATCCTGTTCGCGCCGGTCGGCGACCTGGTGCCGGTCGCATTGCGCGCCCTGGACCGGGGCGGGGTGCTGGCGGTCGCGGGCATCCACCTCAGCGACGTACCGCCGCTGAACTACGAGCGCGAGCTCTTCTATGAGCGGGAGTTGCGCAGTGTCACCTCCAACACCCGCGCCGACGGGCGGGAGTTCCTCGCCCTCGCCGAGCGGCACGGCGTGCACGCGACCACCCACACCTACCCGCTGTCCCAGGCCCCGCAGGCGCTGCGGGACCTGAAGGCCGGGCGCTTCGACGGGGCCGCGGTGCTGGTGAACGACCTTTCCTGAGCCCCGGCGGCCGGCCCGGGCACGTGAGCGGGCGACCGGCGCGCGATCCGGGAACGCAACCCTTTCCACCCCGAACACGAGGTTTGCGCAACTACGCCACGCAACCGCCCCTTTCGCGCCGTACCCGTAGATCACGAAGGCTGTTTGGCTTGTCGGTGCGCACCACCACCCCGCACACCACCGACCTTCCCGGTCACCGTTGTTCACCTCTTAGCTGGAGGGAATGTGTCCACACCGGACAGCGTCATCGGTTCCGCCGTCGACGAGCCCGAGCCGGATCCCACCACCGACGGACAGCTCACCAGCCTGAGCACCCGGGCGGCACGCCAGCTCGCCACCACCACCAAGTCCGAACCGCAGATGCAGGCCATCACCTCCCGATGGCTGCTGAAGACACTGCCGTGGGTGGACGTCAAGGGCGGCGCCTACCGGGTCAACCGGCGCCTCCAACTGCGCACCGGGCGGGGCCGGGTGAGCTTCGAGCAGAACGGCGGGGACGACATCCGGGTCATCCCGCAAACCCTCACCGAACTGCCGATCCTGCGCGGTTACGACGACCTGGACGCGCTGACCCGGCTCGCCGACCGGTTCCTGCCCCGCGAGGTCCGCGCCGGGCAGGTGCTGTTCGAGGCGGGGCAGCCGGTCACCGAGACCTACCTGGTGGTGCACGGCCGGTTCACCCGGTACGCGGCCGGCAAGTACGGCGAGGAGGAGGTCGTCGGGGTCGTCACCGACGGCGACCAGATGGGCGACGAGGCGCTCGGCCAGACCGATCCGCTCTGGCTCACCTCGGTCCGGGCCGAGACGGCCGGTGTGGTCCTCGCGCTGCCCTGGGCGGTCGCCGAGGAGATCATGGACCGGGTGCCGTCGCTCGGTGCCCATCTGCAGGCCTATGTCGACCGGCAGCGGCTGCCGATGAACCGCAAGGGCGAGGCCGAGGTGCCGGTGCAGGCCGGCCACACCGGCGAGCCGACCCTCCAGGGCGGCTTCGTGGACTACGAACTCGCACCGCGCGAGTACGAGTTGTCGCTCACCCAGACCGTGCTGCGGGTGCACTCCCGGGTCGCCGACCTCTACAACCACCCGATGGACCAGACCCAGCAGCAGCTGCGCCTCACGGTCGAGGAGATCCGCGAGCGCCAGGAATGGGAGATGGTGAACAACCGGGAGTTCGGGCTCCTGCACAACGTCGACTACGGGCAGCGGATCAGCTCCTTCACCGGTCCGCCGACCCCGGACGACATGGACGAGCTGATCTCAATGCGCCGCAAGACGAAGGTGATCCTGGCGCACCCCAAGGCGATCGCGGCCTTCTTCCGGCAGTGCAACCGGCGCGGGCTCGTGCCCCCTTCCACCCAGGTCGACGGGCACGAGATCCCGGCCTGGCGCGGCGTCCCGATCTACCCGTGCAGCAAGATCCCGATCAGCGACGACCACACCAGCAGCATCATCGCGCTGCGCACCGGCGAGGCCGACCAGGGGGTCATCGGCCTCCACCAGACCGGTATCCCCGAGGAGTTCCAGCCCGGCCTGAACGTCCGCTTCATGGGCGTCAACGAGCAGGCCGTCATCAGCTACCTGGTCACCGCCTACTACTCGCTCGCCATCCTGGTCCCCGACGCGGCCGGGATCCTGGAGAACGTCCAGCTCGGCCGCACCGCCGACTGACGGCCTGGAGCACATCCATGAGCACAGCCAGCACCTCCTCCCACGCCCTGCCAGGGCCGCCGAACATCGCGGAGCGGCTGCGTCCGGCCCGACGCACCGGGGCGGTCCCCGCACTGCACTACCGGCCTGCCGTGCCCGCCGACCCGGAGAAGGCGGCCGAGCTCGACCGCCGGCTGGAGGCCTGGGCCCGCGAGCTGGACCTGTTCCCCGCGGCCTGGAAGGGGGACTTCTCCGGCTTCCAGTTCGGCCGGGCCGTGGTCCTGCAGCATCCGGGCGGCCTGGACCTCGACCGGCTCACCGTCGCCGGCAAGCTGCTGCTGGCCGAGAACATCGTGGACTCCTGCTACTGCGAGGAGGACGAGGGGCGCGGCGGATCCCGGCGGGGCCTCGGCGGCCCGCTGATCATCGCCCAGTCGGCGCTCGACCCCTACCACGGCATCCCGGAGCTGGAGGAGGAGTGGCGCGAGGGCATCCGGGCCGACGGTCCGCTGCGGTCGTACCACTTCGCCCTCACGGACTTCGCGAGCTTCGCCACGCCGAGCCAGACCGACCGGTTCGTGCACGACATCGCCCGGCTGCACCTCGGGTACCTGGCCGAGGCCGCGTGGATGGAGACCGGGTACCTGCCGCGGGTCTGGGAGTACCTGGTGATGCGGCAGTTCAACAACTTCCGGCCGTGTCTGTCGATCGTCGACGCGGTGGACGGCTACGAACTGCCCGAACAGCTCTACGCCCGCCCGGAGATCCAGCGGATCACGGCCCTGGCCTGCAACGCCACCACGATCGTCAACGACCTGTACTCCTTCACCAAAGAGCTGGCGAGCGACCCGGACCACCTGAACCTGCCCCAGGTGGTGGCCGCCAACGACCGGCGCGGGCTGAAGGCGGCCTATCTGAAGTCGGTCGGCATCCACAACCGGATCATGGACGCCTTCGAGGAGGAGTCGGCCGCGCTGGCCGCCACCTCGCCACTGATCGCGCGCTACGCCGAGGGGCTGGCCGCCTGGGTCTCCGGCAACCACGAGTGGCACGCCACCAACACCAACCGCTACCACCTGCCCGACTACTGGTAGCCACCGAGCCAATCCGAGACAACGTCAGACACACTTCGAGGAGAACCTGTTGACCACCGCCCCTGTCACTCGGAAGACCACCACGTCAGCCCCGGTGCCGACCCAGTCCAGGTACCAGAACAGCGTCGCGGAGTACTGGAACGCCGAGGAGAACCCGGTCAACCTCGAACTCGGAAAGATCGACGGCCTGTACCACCACCACTACGGTATCGGCGAGGCCGACTGGTCGGTGCTCGACGAGACGGACCCGGCGCTGCGCAGGGAGCGGGTCACCGCTGAGCTGCACCGCCTGGAGCACGCCCAGGCCGAGCTGCTCGCCTCCCACCTCGGCGCCCTCACACCGGCCGACCGGGTCTTCGACGCGGGTTGCGGCCGCGGCGGCGGCAGCATCGTGGCGAACCTGCGCTACGGCTGCCACGCCGACGGGGTGACCATCTCCGCCAAGCAGGCCGACTTCGCCAACGAGACGGCCCGCCGGCGGGAGGTCGGCGACAAGGTCCGCTACCACCACCGGAACATGCTGGACACGGGCTTCGAGACGGGCGCCTACGCGGCCTCGTGGAACAACGAGTCCACGATGTACGTCGAGCTGGAGCTGCTGTTCGCCGAGCACGCCCGGCTGCTGCGCCGCGGCGGCCGCTATGTGACGATCACCGGCTGCTACAACAACACCTACGGGCAGGCGTCCCGCGAGGTGTCCCTGATCAACGCGCACTACATCTGCGACATCCACCCGAGGTCGGAGTACTTCCGGGCGATGGCCGCCAACCGGCTGGTGCCGGTGCATGTGGAGGACCTCACCGAGGCGACGATCCCGTACTGGGAACTGCGCAAGCAGGCCGACCACCTGGTGACGGGGATCGAGGACGCGTTTCTCACCGCGTACAAGAACGGCAGCTTCCAGTACCTGCTGATCGTGGCCGACCGGGTCTGATCCGGGCGGAGCGGGGCGAGGGGCGGTGTCCGGGCCGGGTGCACCGCCTCTCGTCCGGGTGCGGGTCACTCACCCGCGTGGGCCTTCTTCAGTGCGGCGATGTCCAGCTTGCCCATGGAGTACATGGCCTGCGTGGTGCGCGTGGCCTTCTCCGGGTCGGCGTCGCCGATCATCTCGATCAGCCCGTCCGGGATGACCTGCCAGGACACGCCGTACCTGTCCTTGAGCCAGCCGCAGGGTCCGGGCTCGCCGCCGTTCTCGGTGAGCTTGTTCCAGTAGTGGTCGACCTCCTCCTGGCCGTCGCAGTGGATCTGGAAGGAGATCGCCTCGCTGAACCTGAACTGGGGGCCGCCGTTGATGGCGACGAACTTCTGCCCGTTGGCCGTGAAGTCGACGGCGAGCACGGAACCCGCCTCCCCCGGCCCGGCCTCGTTGTACCGGCCGACGCGCCCGATGCCGGAGTTCTTGAAGATCGACACGTAGTAACGGGCGGCCTCCTCGGCCTGTCCGTCGAACCAGAGACACGTGGTGAAACCCTCGGTGGCCATGGGCACCTCCTGGAAGCGGGGAACGCGGTCATGTGTACCGACCGGTGCTCGGCAGGAAACTCATCGGTCGGAGTTCGACGGGGGCGGGCACGTCGCGGCGGGCCCGCGAAAAGCGCTGGCCCTGCGGGCGGGGCGTCGGCATCCTGCCTGCGTGGACGCACGGGAATTCAGGGTGGACGACCCGAAGCTGCGGGACATCTTCGATCAGGACGCCGAACGGTACGAGCGGGCCCGGCCCCGCTACCCCGCCTCGCTCATCGAGGAGCTGGTGCAGGTCACGGGGGCCGGGCCCGGTGTCCGGGTGCTGGAGATCGCCCCGGGCACCGGCAAGCTCACCGTGGATCTGGCGGGATCCGGCTGTTCGATCACCGCCGTGGAGATCGGCCCGGGCATGGCCGCCGTGGCCCGCCGGCGACTCGCGGCGTACCCCGGGGTGGACGTGGTGGTCGCGGCCTTCGAAGAGTGGCGGCTGCCGCCGGAGCCGTTCGACGCGGTGGTGTGCGCGACCGCCTTCCACTGGCTCGACCCGGCCCTCCGGACGCCGAAGGCGGCGCGGGCGCTGCGCCCCGGCGGGCTGCTGGGTGTGGTAGCCACCCACCATGTGGCGGGCGGCACCGAGGACTTCTTCGCCGAGGTCCAGGAGTGCTACGAGCGCTGGGATCCGGCCACGCCGCCGGGGCTGCGACAGACCCGCGAGTCGGAGCTCGCGACCGACACCAGCGAGTTCACCGGCTCCCCGCACTTCACCGACGTCGCCGTGCACGGGCACGGGCAGGAGATCACCTACACCACCGACCAGTACCTCGACGTGCTGCTCACCTACTCCAACCACCGTGCGCTCCCGGCGACCGCCCGGAGCGGGCTGCTCGCCTGTGTCCGGGAACTGATCGACTCCCGGTACGACGGTGTCGTCACCAAACGGTACTGGCACGAGCTGATCACGGCCGTGCGCGTCGGAGCGTAGCCGCCTCCTGAACGGGCCCCACCGGCTCTTTTCCGCCACGTCGGGAAACGGGACGCATGCGTCGCGTCACCCCGGGTACCCGGGCTCCGAGGCACGCATGACACGTCCGGTTCGGGGTACCCGGGCCCGGGCGATACCTGGACAGGGCCGGGGCGATCCCGGCCGAAGAGGCAGCGCCTAACGTGAGTGACCTGGGAGAGGACATGAACACCGCCGGGATCCGGTCGGAAGCAGTGAAAACCGCTCACCCCGTCGAAGCGCGGACGCCGGAGGGGGCACTGCCGGGAATCGAGGATCCGAGGACCGTCGCCCCGCGTGACGCACGTGAGTTGTCCCGTCAGTTCTTCCAGCGGCTCGGTGAGCTGGAGGAAGGCACAGCCGAGTACCAGTACGCCCGGAACACGCTCATCGAGATGAACATGTCGCTGGTGCGGTTCGCGGCCGGACGGTTCCGCAACCGGGGCGACGACATGGAGGACATCGTCCAGACCGGGATGATCGGGCTGATCAAGGCCATCGACCGGTTCGAGCTGTCGCGCGAGGTCGAGTTCACCTCCTTCGCGCTGCCGTACATCGTGGGCGAGATCAAGCGGTTCTTCCGTGACACCACGTGGGCGGTGCACGTACCGCGCCGCCTCCAGGAGCTGCGCGTGGAGCTGGCCAAGGCGCGCGAGGAGCTCTCCAGCCGCCTGGACCGGGACCCGACGGTGGCCGAACTCGCCACGCTCATGAACCTGTCCGAGGAGGAGGTGGTCGAGGGCCAGCTGGCCTCCAACGGCTACAACTCCTCCTCCCTGGACGCCGCGCTGACCGGGGAGGGCCCGGAGGACGGCGAGGCGGTGCTGGCCGACTTCATCGGGGTCGAGGAGGAGGGGCTGCGGCTCGTGGAGGACTTCCAGTCGCTGGCCCCGCTCATGGCCGAGCTGAGCGAACGCGACCGGGAGATCATCCATCTCCGGTTCGTGGAGGAGGCCACCCAGGCGGAGATCGGCGAGCGGCTCGGCTGCTCCCAGATGCATGTCTCCCGCCTGATCAAGCGGATCATCACACGGCTGCGTCAGGGGATGCTGGGCGAGCTCGGCTGCGCCTGACGACAGGATCACGGGCGCTGCCCCGCACCGGCGCGTGGGGCGGCGCCCGTGGTGTCCCACCGCCTCGCCGGGGAATTCACAGGGGGGCGGCTCACCGGGGGAAGCGCACCAGGGCGCGCACCCGCTTGCCGACCGGCACCCGTTCGGCGCTCACCTCGGCGGCCAGGGCGTGGACTATCTCCAGTCCGTGCCGGCCGATCCGCTGGGGGTCCTTGGGGAAGCGCCGGGGCAGGGCGACACTGCTGTCGTACACGGAGACCAGGACCGCGCTGTCCGTGCCCTCCAGTTCGAGGATGTACGGGCCGTTGCTGTGCCGGTCCGCGTTGGTGACCAGCTCGCTCACCACGAGGAGAAGCTCGCCGTCGGCCCGCGGGTCGATCGCGGCACACCACTCCGTCCTGAGCTGCTCCAGGAAGCGGGCCGCGAAATCCCGTGCCTCGGCGATGCAGCCGGGCTCGCCGGTGTAGTGGGCCGCTCGTCGCAGCGGCTCCACGGGTACGTCGAAGCCAGTCGGTATCACTGCCCCGCCCAGGTGTTCGATCATGCGTTTCTCTCCAGGAGGCCGGCCCCGGCCGGTCGGGTTGCATCCATGCTCGTACCCCGAGTGCGGTCCGGCAGTCCCCAGGAGTGTTCGCCGACCGCGCACACAAACGTCGCGCCGGTCACATCGCCGGCGAGCCGGCGGACGGCCCGCCCGGCGGGCGGGGTGTGCGGGTGTTGCCTAGCGTGACAGCGTGCGCCCCAAAATCGCCTTCGCGCGGCCGGTGGCCGCGCCGGCCGGCCGGTCGTCGGCCCGGCACGGCTGGCCGGCGGCCCTGGCCGTGGTGCTGGCCACGTCGGTCGCCATGCTCGTGGTGGCCGCCGCGGGGCTGTGGGCGGCGGGCGCGGCGGACCTGCCGAAGGGCGCGTTCCGGCCGGTGCTCCTGGCGACCGTGGTGACGGCGGTCGGCGGCACCGTCGAGTTGTCGGGGAACGCCGGGGAACTGGCCCGGACGAACGCCGGGCTGACGGTCGTACCGCTGTCGGTGACGCTGGTGGGGGCGCTGGTGGCGGCCGGCGGCTTCCTGCGGCCGCTGCGGCACCGGGCGGTGGCCGGCGCCGGGGAGCTGGCCGGGTGGGCGGCCCGGATCGCGGTGCTGTGGCTGCTCGCGTCGACCGGCCTCGCGTCCGGGGCCCGGCACACTTTCGCGGTGGACGTCGGCAGCGGCGTGCTCAGTGATCTCGCCGGCGCGCTCGACGCGGCACCGCGGGTCGGCTTCACCACGGACGTGCCGGGGACGGCCGGGGTCGGGCTGCTGTGGCTGGCGGGCATGCTGCTGCTGGCGCTGCTGGTGTCGCGCGGGGCGCCGCTGCCGGGGCGCCTGCTGCGCTTCCAGGCCTCGGTGCGCCCGGCGGCCTACGCGATGGTCGCCCTGATGCCGGCGTACGTCGCGCTCGCCCTGGTGATCGCCCTGGTCACGATGGTGACCCGCGGGCATGCCCGGGAGACCCTCGCGGTGATCCTGCTCGGGCTGCCCAACCTGGCCTGGCTGGCTCTCACGCTCGGGCTCGGCGCCACCTGGAAGGGCAGGGGAGACGGCCCGTTCGGGCTGCCGGTGCCGAAGGTGCTCACCGAGGTGCTGGGCAGCCGACAGCACCACCAGCATGACCATGTTGCGCAGCCACACGCCCTCCGAGTGCCGGAAGAAGGGGTCGGCGGTGAGGGTGCCGGGCACGATCCGGTGCAGTTCGACGGTGCCGGCCATGGCGCCGAGCCCCCACCGCGAGGGCACCAGCCAGGCGACCTGTTCGAGGCCCGGGACGCGGTTCAGTTTCAGCAGGGCCCCGCAGAAGACGACCTGGACGACCGTGAGCAGCACCAGCAGCGGCATCGTCACCTCCTCCTTGCGGACCAGCGCGGAGATCAGCAGGCCGAGCATCATCTGACGAAGGGCAGCCCGGTCATGATGGCGAGGAAGGTGCGGTCGGCGGCGAGCGCGGCCGTGTAGCGGCGCACCAGGGTCGAGAACTGCGCGCCCCAGCCGCGGGGCCGGGGCGGCGGGGCCGCGGCCATCGGCCCGGAGCGCGGCACCGTCGGCTGCGCGCTGGCGTTCACGATGTACTTCCGGTGGAACGAGGAGGCGCGGTACTCCTCCGCCCAGTCCCGGCCGGTGTTCCGCTCGAACGCCTCGAAGGCCTCGGGCCACTCGTCGAACCCGAAGAAGCCGAGGGCGGCGCCGGGAGGCGCGAAATAGGCCGTCCGGCCGCCCGGTGCGAGGACCAGGAGCCGGTCGCACCCGTCGAGGCTGAGGACGCTGTGGGTGACGACGATGACGGTACGGCCGTCGTCGGCGAGTCCGCGCAGCATGGTCATCACCGTGCGGTCCATCCCGGGGTCGAGTCCCGAGGTCGGCTCGTCGAGGAAGAGCAGGGACGGTTTGGTCAGCAGCTCCAGGGCGACGCTGACCCGCTTGCGCTGCCCGCCGGAGAGGCTGTGCACGGGCTGCTCGGCGCGCTGTTCGAGGCCCAGTCCCCGGATGACCTCGTCGACCCGCCGCCGGCGCTCGGCCTTCGCGGTGTCCTCGGGGAAGCGCAGTTCGGCCGCGTAGGTGAGGGCGCTGCGGACGGTCAGCTGGACGTGCAGGATGTCGTCCTGCGGTACGAGGCCGATGCGCTGACGCAGTTCGGCGTAGTCGCGGTAGAGGTCGCGGCCGTCGTAGAGGACGGTGCCGTGTTCGGCGGGGCGCTGGCCGGTGAGGGCGTTGAGCAGGGTGGACTTGCCGGCGCCGCTCGGTCCGACCACGGCGAGCAGGGACTTCTCGCCCACCGGGAAGGAGACGTGGTCGAGCAGGATCTTGTGGCCGTGGTCGACGGCGACGGTGAGGCCCTGGACGTCGAGGGAGACCTCGCCGGTGTCGACGTACTCCTGGAGCCGGCCGTCGACCAGGCAGAACGCGAAGTGGCCGATGCCGACGACGTCCCGCGGGCCGAGCAGGGCGTGGGTGACGGCGCGGCCGTTGAGGTAGGTGCCGTTGTGACTGTCGAGGTCGACGATCTCGTGGCTGCCGTCGGGGCGGACGCGCAGTTCGGCGTGGTGGCGGGAGACGATCAGGTCGTCGACGACGACGTCGTTGTCGGCGGCACGGCCGATGCGGACCGTGCGGGCCGGGAGCCGCCGTACCGAGGAGGGCTGCCGGAAGGTGCCGGTGCGGCTGGGCATCGAGACGACGGAAGGCCCGTCCGCGGCGCGCGGCGGGCGGCCGCTCAGGACGGCGGACGGCCCGTCGGCGGGGCTGCCGAAGCGGATCACCGTGCCCGGTCCGACCTCCCACTCCCGGATGCGGCGGCCGTCGGCGTAGGTGCCGTTGGTGCTCTGCTCGTCCTCCAGCGTCCAGTGGTCCTCGACGGGCCGCAGCACCGCGTGGTGCCACGAGACCCGGGCATCGTCGATGACGATGTCGCTCAACGGGTCCCGCCCGACGTGGTAGTCACGGCCCGGGCTCATCACGGTGGATCCCGTGTCGGTCTCCAGGACGAGTTCGGGCGCGGTCGAGGCGACCGGCCACTCCACCATGACCAGAATTCTACCGATCCGACCTGTTGTATGCCTGGTCAGTGCCGTCCGGGCGGCGGCTGTCGCGGATCAGGCGACGGGGACGACGAGGGCCGGGATGGTGCGCTGCATCCGGAGGGCGTCGACGGACTCGGCGAGCAGTTCGTACTCGGTGGTGTCGTCCTGGACCGCGATCCGCACCAGCCGCCCGCCGGCCAGCTCGTCGGCGACCAGTTCCTGTCGGGTCACGTCGGCACACCAGGCGCGGAGCAGTCCGGGTACGTCGGAGACGGATCCCGCGACCGGGACGAGCGCCCCCTGCGGGAATCTGGGGTTCTCGGGTAAGGGGTCGAGCCGTTCCGCGATCCAGGAGGCCCGGTCCCGTAACCACCACAGCGCCAGTGCCAGGGTCGGCGCGCGGTAGGTGCCGAGCGGGACGCCGATGCGTTGCCCGCCGCACGTGCCGTAGGCCGTGACATGGCACAGGAATTCGTCGTGCACGATCACTCCCCCGTAGCTCGCCGGTGTGCCGTCGCGGCCGGGTTTCCGTGCGGCTCCTGTGCGGTGAAGTGCTCCTTGCATTCGAGTATGTTCACTTTCGAAACACTGTCACCACATCTTTCCGGCCAGTCTCCTGGCATATTCCCGTTGCCGTTTGGCCGAAATGCGCGAGCTGTACCGGCCGGCCTTCATTACCCGAGGGGTAATCGACCCGTCGCACGGAGCGGGGCATGGTTGTCCAGGCGGGTCGCCGCGAGCCGCGATCCACCGCCTGACCAGCAACGACAACCTCAATGGAGGCTGATTCACCATGTCCGTGAACACCGACCGTCACCAGACCGCCGCCGTCCGCTACTTCGAGGCATGGAACGCCACCGAGCCCGAGGCGCTCGCCAAGGCGGTCGCCGAGGCCTGGGCCCCGGAGGGCAGCTACACCGACCCGCTCGCCGATGTCACCGGACACGCGCAGATCACGGCCGTGATCGCGGCGGCGCACGAGCAGTTCCCCGGTTTCGTGTTCCGTCCGCTCGGGGCCGTCGACGGCCACCACGACACGGCCCGCTTCGGCTGGGAGCTGGTGAACGAGGCGGACGGTTCGGCTCCGGTGGCCGGTTTTGACGTGGTCACGCTCAGTGAGGAGGGGCGGATCCTCCGGGTACTGGGCTTCCTGGACCGGGTTCCGGCCGGGGCGTGAACCGCCGCACGCGACGAGTCCGCGCGCTCGCGGTGGCCTCTCCCCGACGGGAGGGACCACCGCGAGCGGCGGACCGGCATCCGGTCACCGGTTGGTGATCGCGTCGATCCGGGCCAGTTCCTCCGCGTCGAAGTCGAGGTTCCGGATGGCGCCGACGCAGTCCTCGACCTGCTGCGGGCTGCTCGCGCCGATCAGCGCCGAGGTCACCCGGCCGCCGCGCAGCACCCAGGACAGGGCGAGCTGGGCCAGGGTCTGGCCGCGTTCCTTGGCGACCCCGTCGAGGTCGCGCAACTGGGCGACCAGGTCCTCGGTGACCGCGTCGGAGTTCAGGAACGGGCTGTCGCTCGCGGCCCGCGACCCCTCCGGGATGCCGTCGAGGTAGCGGCCGGTGAGCAGACCCTGCTCCAGCGGGGAGAAGACGATGGAACCGACCTGGAGTTCGTCGAGGGCGTCCAGGAGGCCCCCCGTCTCCGGGCGCCGGTCCAGCATCGAGTAGCGCGGCTGGTGGATGAGGAGCGGGGTGCCCAGCCCGCCCAGGATCCGGGCGGCCTCGCGGGTCTGCTCGGCCGAGTAGTTGGAGATGCCGACGTAGAGCGCCTTGCCCTGCTGGACCGCCGAATGCAGGGCGCCCATCGTCTCCTCCAGAGGAGTCTGCGGGTCCGGGCGGTGCGAGTAGAAGATGTCGACGTAGTCCAGGCCCATCCGGGTCAGGGACTGGTCCAGCGAGGACAGCACGTACTTGCGCGAACCCCACTCGCCGTACGGGCCGGGCCACATCAGGTAGCCCGCCTTGGTGGAGATGACCAGCTCGTCGCGGTAGCCCGCGAAGTCCGCTTTGAGGGCCTCCCCGAACGCGGACTCGGCGGCGCCGGGCGGCGGGCCGTAGTTGTTCGCCAGGTCGAAGTGGGTGACGCCGAGGTCGAAGGCGCGGCGCAGGATGGCGCGCTGGGTCGTCACGGGCCGGTCGGGCCCGAAGTTGTGCCACAGGCCGAGCGACAGCGCGGGAAGCTTCAGGCCGCTGCGGCCGCTGCGGCGGTAGGGCATGTCGGCGTAGCGGTCGGGGTGTGCGGTGTACAACGCGGCTCCAGAGGGGTTGGCACAGGATCTACCGGCTCCACTCTTTCCCGAGCCGCGGGCAGTGGTCCAACAGGAGAATGCGATGGAATTGTGCCGCTACCCTTCTCAATCATGGAACTGCGCCACCTCCAGCATTTCGTCGCGGTCGCCGAGGACCAGCACTTCACCCGGGCCGCCGAACGGCTGATGGTGTCCCAGTCCGGTCTGTCGGCGTCGATCCGGGCCCTGGAGCGGGAGCTGCGGGCGCCGCTGTTCGTGCGGACGACCCGCAGGGTGACGCTGACCGAGGCGGGCCGGGCGCTGCTCGGTGAGGCGGAGCGGATCCTCGCCCAGGTGCGTTCCGCGCACGAGGCGGTGGCCGCCGTGCAGGGCGTGCTGCGCGGGACACTCGCCCTGGGCACCGAGCAGTGCATCGCCGGGGTGCGCGTGGCGGGGCTGCTCGCCGCGTTCCGGCGCCGGCACCCCGATGTGGAGATCCGGCTGCGGCAGGCCGGTTCGGGCGCGCTCGCCGAGGAGGTGGCGGCGGGCCGTCTGGACCTGGCCTTCGCCTACCGCACCCAGGACGACACCGACCAGTTGCGCTCGGTGTCCCTCACCGGCGAGCCGATGACCGTGCTGTGCCATCCCAGCCACCGGCTGGCGACGGGCGGCGCGGCCGTGACCCCGCAGGACCTCGGCGGCGAGGTGTTCGTCGACTTCCACCCCGACTGGGGCCCGCGCCGCACGACCGACGCGGCCTTCGCCTCGGCGGGCGTGCGGCGGACGGTCGCGCTGGAGGTCAACGACGTGCACAGCCTCCTCGACCTGGTCGACGAGAACCTCGGCGTCGCCGTCGTCCCCCGCCACTTCCGTCACAAGCGGCCCGCGCTGGCCGCGCTCACGCTCAAGGACACCGACGAGACCGCGTACGAGACGGTCGCCCTGCTGCCGCCCGAGACGGCCACCAGCCCGGCGGCCCGGGCACTGATCACCCTCCTCGAAACAGAGGGCCTGGTCACACCCCCGGACGGGCCCTGCCCCTCCTGACCCCGTCCTTCTGCCGGACCGGCCTCGTGAACGACCACGAAACGGCGGGAGTACGGAACCGTGACCACCCGGCGCGGACGGGCGTGCCGCCCCGGTCCGGGGGCGCACTCCGGTGGTTCGGCCTCGCCCCGGTCTTCTGCTTGCACCCGTTCGGCGCCTGCGCCGAGGGCGCGTCCGTGGTGATCGATCCGACGGCGTGTCCGCCCGCGTCCGCCGTCCCGACCGCGGCGCCGCCGGTCCGCTCTGCCGGCCCTCGCCGCGCAGGACTTCGCGGGCGAGCCGCCGGCCTCGGTGCGCCTGCCGGGCCGGGCGCCGCTCGGGTTTCAGGGAAGTTGGATTCCGGACGCATGACGACCGCCGATGAGCGATCGTGGTCGTATGCATGCAAGGGACATCCTCATCGACGGCTTCGGCCGCATCCAGGAAGAAGTCCACGCCGCCCTCGACGGCCTCGACCCCGACCTGCTGAACAGGCGCCCGGCGCCCGACGCCAACTCCATCACCTGGCTGGTCTGGCACCTCACCCGGATCCAGGACGACCACGTCGCCGGCGCCTTCGACCTCGACCAGGTGTGGCTGACCCAGGGCTGGGAGAAGCGTTTCGGCCTCGACCTGCCGCCCCGTGACCACGGGTACGGCCATACGCCCGCCGACGTCGCCAAGGTCACGGTGGACTCCGCCGGGCTGCTGACCGGCTACTACGACGCGGTGCACGAGCAGACCCTGGGGGTGCTGCGCGAGCTTCCCGCGAAGGACCTCGAACGGATCGTGGACACCCGCTTCGATCCGCCGGTCACGCTGGGCGTACGGCTGGTGAGCGTCCTGTCCGACGACCTTCAGCACGTCGGGCAGGCCGCCTACCTGCGGGGGCTGGTTCAGAGCGCGGAGGCGTAGCCCGGCAGCACCACGTCCTCGATGAGGGCCCTGCGCTCGTCGAACGGGATGAACGCGCTCTTCAGGGCGTTCACCGTGACCGTGCGCAGGTCCTCGACGGTCCAGCCCGCCTCGGCCACGAGGAGGGACATCTCCCGGGTCATCGTCGTCCCCGAGACCAGCCGGTTGTCGGTGTTGAGGGTGATCCGGAACCCCAGCTCCCGCAGCGCGGTGATCGGGTGCTCGGCGATCGAGGTGGCGCAGCCGGTCTGGAGGTTGGAGGTGGGGCACATCTCCAGGGCGATCCGGCGGTCGCGCACCCAGCTCGCGAGGCGGCCGAGCTTGCCGTCCACGATGTCCTCGGTGATGCGGACGCCGTGCCCGATGCGCTGGGCTCCGCACGCCTGGACCGCCTGGTGGATGCTGGGCAGGCCGAACGCCTCACCGGCGTGGATGGTGAACGGCACGCTCTCGCCGCGCAGCAGCTCGAAGGCTTCGAGGTGGTCGGCGGCCGGGAAGCCGTCCTCGGCGCCGGCGATGTCGAAGCCGACGACCCCGGCGTCCCGGTAGGCGACGGCCAGCTCGGCGGCCTCGCGGACCCGGTCGAACATCCGCATGCCGCAGAGCAGGGTGCCGACGCGGACGGGCGTGCCGGCGGCGGCGGCCTTCGCCATACCGGCGGCGAGCCCCTCCTGCACGCTCTCCACGACCTCGCGCGGCATGAGGCCGCCCTGCACGTTCAGCTCGGGCGCGTAGCGCACCTCGCCGTACACCACCCCGTCGGCGGCCAGGTCGAGGACGTACTCCTCGGCGACACGCCGCAGCCCCTCCTTGGTCTGCATCACCGCGAGGGTGTGCTCGAAGGTGGCTATGTAGCGGACCAGGTCGCCGGAGCCGGCGGCCTCGACATACCAGGCGGCCAGCTCGTCCGGGTCGCTGGTGGGCAGGGTGTGACCGATCTCGGCCGCGAGTTCGACGAGGGTGGCGGGGCGCAGGCCGCCGTCGAGGTGGTCGTGCAGGACGGCCTTGGGGAGGCGTCGGATCACGTCTGCGTCTACGCGCGTAGCGTTCATGGTGGAGCTGTCCTCGGCAGGTGGTTCGGAGCGGTCGGGTCAGGCGGCGGGCTGGAGCAGGTCCCAGCGGTTTCCGTAGAGATCCTGGAAGACGGCGACACTGCCGTACGGCTCGTGGCGCGGCTCCTCCAGGAAGGTCACACCGGCGGCGGTCATCCGGGCGTGCTCGCGGGCGAAGTCGTCGGTGTACAGGAAGAACCCCACGCGGCCGCCCGTCTGGTCGCCGACCCGGGCGCGCTGGTCCTCGTCCTTGGCGCGGGCGAGCAGCAGCCCGGTGCCGTGTCCTTCCGAGCCGGGCTCCACGACGACCCAGCGGGAGCCGTCGGGCCGCGGCGCGTCCTCGGTGAGCCGGAACCCGAGGGCCTCGGTGTAGAAGCGGATCGCCTCGTCGTAGTCGGCGACGACAAGGGTGACCAGGGCGACGCGTCGCATGGGGGCCTTTCGGTGGGGCGGTTAGCGGGAGAGGTTATACGTAAAACGCAGGGGATGCCAATCCCTTCTTCGTGCAGTCCCTTCTTCATGAAGGCGCCTCCTGGCAGGCGTCCGCCGCAGCGCCCCGTCAGGGGGTGCTGCGGCAAGCCGTGCCGCCGCCCGGCCGCGACCGGCCTCGACGCGCCCGCTCCTGCCCGGCGCCCGGAACTACCGCTCCGCTTCCCCCTGCGCGACCTCCACCCGATGATGAAAGTCGATCATCCCGGTCGCGGCGGCGGCACACGACAACCCGGCGCACGCCACCAACAGCGCCGCGGCCCACCCCCCGGCCCGCCGCCGCCCACGCTCCACCGCCAGCAGCGCCTGCACCCGCCGCGGCACCGGCCCGGACGCCGCGCCCGACACGAACGCCGGCCGCTCGGCGGCCCCGCCCTGTCCCGCCAGCGCCGCCCGGGCGATGGCACGGGCCGTCAGCCGCCGGTCGCCCACCGCGCTCGCCGCGGCCTCGTCGGCGGCCCGCTCCACGGCCAGCCGGACGACGTCCCGGACCCGCCGCAGCGCCGGGTGGCAGTGCGCCGCGAGCTCTGCCGCGGCGAGGAAGAAGTGGTGGCCGCCCCTGTTGTGCGCCCGTTCGTGCGCGAACAGCGCCTCCCGCTCGGCCGCGTCGAGGCTGCGCAGCATTCCGGTGGTGACGACGATCCGGTGCGGGCGGCCGGGCAGCGCGTACGCGTCCGGGCTCGGCGAGTCGACGACGCACAGGTCGCCCGCGGCCGGCCCCCGCCCCGCCTGGGTGCGGGCCGCGCGGAAGGCGCGCGTCTGCCGGAGCACCGACCGCGCGAGGGACCAGCCGCACACCGCGAGAGCGCCGATCGAGAGGGCCGCGAGCGGCAGCACGAAACCGTCGGAGGCGGTGTGCAGGGGCCGGACCAGCTCACCGAGCGCGGCGAAGAACGGCAGCGTGAGCAGCCCGGTGAGGAAGAACGCGCCGAGCGCGGCCAGGGAACAGCCCGCGAGGGTGACGGCCGAGACGGTGACCGCCCAGAGCGCGGCGACGGGCGCCAGCCGGTCGAGGGCCCGCCGGGCGAGGGCCGGCAGGGCGAACGGCAGCAGCAGGGGCAGGATCAGCAGCGCGGTCATGACGTACTCGGTTGCTCACCGGATTCGAGCAAGGTCCTCAGAACGCGCTCGTCGTCGGGGCTGAGCTGGGCGACGAACCGGGCGAGCACGGTCTCCCGGTCGTTGTCCCGGTCCAGTTCGGTGTGCATCCGCTTCGCGGTCAGGCCCTGTGCGTCCTGGACGGGGACGTAGGCGTAGCCGCGCCCCTGGCGGTGCCGTTCGACCACGCCCTTGTCGTGCAGCCGGGTCAGGATCGTGGTCACCGTCGTGCGGGCCAGGTCCGTGCCGAGGCTCCGCTGCACCTGTCCGGGAGTCTGGGGCGCACCGGCGGCCCAGAGAGCCGCCATGACGCTCGCCTCCAGTTCGCCGGCGGGCCGGCGTTCGTCCTTCCCGTCGGCCATGGAAGGTTCCTCACTCTTCTTCGTCCTCGGTCCGCAGACCGTCTACGGCAGTGTAGTCAGCGCGGTGGCGGCCGCCAGCCGTGCGCCCATTATGCGAGGGGCCCGCGTCGCCGGCCGGGGAGCCTCCCACTGGGCGCGGGGCCGGAGACCTAGGACGCGGGCCCGAGGCGCGGCACGGGTCCGGCCGGTAGGTTCGCGGCCATGAAGATCACCAATCCGGCCCGCTCCCCCGGGCGGCGCAAGCACGACGTGCTCTCCCGCCTGGAACAGGAGACGGACATCTGGGTGGCCACGGCGGACGGCGCAGGGCTGCCGTGTCTCGTTCCGCTCTGGTTCGTCTGGCACGCGGACGCGGTGTGGCTGTCCACCCGGATCACCAGTGCGACCGGCCGCAATCTGCGCGACGGCGGCCGGGCCCGGCTCGCGTTCGGCGACACGGGGGACGTCGTGCTGCTCGACGGGGAGGTGACCGTCTTCTCCCCGGCGGACGTGCCGGAGCCGGCGGCCGAGGCGCTGCGGGCGAAGACCGGCTGGGACCCGCGCGGGGACAGCCCGTCGTACGCCTTCTTCCGGATCCGGCCGCACGCCGTGCAGGCCTGGCACGGGGAGCACGAACTGCGCGGCCGGCATGTGATGCGGGACGGGGTGTGGGCGGCCTGAGCCGGAGCGTCAACCGGCGCTGGTGCGGAGGGCGTCGAGCCGGGTCAGCTCGTCCTCGGTGAGCCGGATGGCGCCGGCCGCCACGTTCTCGGCCAGGTGGTCCGGGTTGCCGGTGCCGGGGATGGCGAGGACGTGCGGGCCCTGGTGCAGGGTCCAGGCGAGGCGGATCTGGGCGGCACCGGCGTCGTGGGCGCGCGCGACGGCGAGGACCTCCTCGTCGTGGTTCCCGGTGGCGCCGAGCGCCCCGGCGTCGCCCGCTACGGCGAAGAACGGTACGAAGGCGATGCCCCGTTCGCCGCAGACGCGGACCAGTTCGCCGGTGGCCGGGTCCGCCGAGTCGAGTCCCCAGCGGTTCTGTACGCACACCACGGGGGCGATGGCCAGCGCCTCGTCGAGATGGCGCACCTCGACGTCGGAGACGCCGAGGTGCCGGATCAGCCCGGCCTCGCGCAGTTCGGCGAGGGCACCGAAGTGCTCGGCGATCGAGTCCTGGCGCATCCGGCGGAGGTTGACGACGTCGAGATGGTCGCGGCCGAGCTGGCGCAGGTTCTCCTCGACGTGCCCGCGCAGCTGGTCGGGCCGGGCGGAGGTCGCCCACTCCCCCGAGTAGTCGCGGTGGGGGCCGACCTTGGTGACGATGACGAGGTCGTCGGGGTACGGAGACAGGGCGGTGTTGATGAGTTCGTTGGCCGAGCGCAGGGCGGAGAAGTAGAAGGCCGCCGTGTCGATGTGGTTCACGCCGAGTTCGACGGCCTTGCGCAGGACGGCGATCGAGCGGTCGCGGTCGCTCGGGGTGCCGTGGTGGAAGGCGGCGCTGCCGGTCAGCCGCATCGCGCCGAAGCCGAGGCGGTGGACGGGCAGGTCGCCGAGCTTCCAGGTGCCGGAGGCGTCCGCGGTGATCGTTTCGGAGGTCATCGACGGAGTCTGGCACACGGTCCTGAGGAGGGTCGGCGGAAGCAGGAAGGGGCCGCCTTGCTCGCCCGGGGCAGCCACGAGACCCGGCGGCCTCGTCCGGAGCACAGCGGCTCCCCTTGCGAGGGGCGCGGCCGCGGTGGGGAGGTGTGAGGCACACTCGACCGATTTGGTCTGTGCCCGTCACGCTGCACCGGTCACGGATGTGGCCGGTCAACCGGTCCTCGTCCGGTGACCGGCATGGTGCACACCCGGTCAGCCGGTGAGTTCGGCTCGCCGTCTGGTCAGGTGGGCCCGTTCGGGCAGGCTGTCGGTGAGCGCGATGGCGGCGTCGTACTCCGCCACCGCCTCGGCGTCCCGGCCCAGCCGGCGCAGCAGGTCGGCGCGGACGGCGTGCAGCACGTGGTATCCGGGCAGGTCGAACGCGTCGACCAGGTCCAGCGCCGCGGCCGGGCCCGCGACCTCGGCGACCGCGACCGCCCGGTTCAGCGCGACGACCGGGCTCGCGGCGACGGCCATGAGCTGGTCGTACAGTCGCAGGATCTGCCCCCAGTCGGTGGCCTCGGCAGCGCGCGCGTCGCCGTGCACGGCGTTGATCGCGGCCTGGATCTGGTAGGGCCCGGGCCGGTTGCGGCGCAGGCACCGCCGCATGAGGTCCTGCCCTTCGGCGATCAGCTCCCGGTCCCAGAGCCCGCGGTCCTGCTCGGGCAGCGGCACCAGCTCGCCGCCCCCGGCCGGCTCCCGGGCGGGCCTGCGGGCCTCGACGAGCAGCATCAGCGCGAGCAGCCCGGCGACCTCGGGCTCGTCCGGCATCAGCTCGTACAGCAGCCGCCCCAGGCGCACGGCTTCGGCGCACAGCGCAGGATCGCCGCCGTAGCCCTCGTTGAAGACGAGGTAGACGACGGCCAGCACGCCGTTCAGCCGGTCGGGGAGGTCGGCGTCCTTCGGCACCCGGTAGGGGATCCCCGCGTCGCGGATCTTCGCCTTGGCGCGCACCAGGCGCTGGGCCAGGGTGGGCTCGGGGACCAGGAAGGCGCGGGCGATCCGGGCCGTGCTGAGCCCGCCGAGCAGGCGCAGGGTCAGGGCGACCCGGGACTGCAGGGCCAGCGCGGGGTGGCAGCAGGTGAAGATCAGCCGGAGCCGTTCGTCGCGCACTGGGCCCTCCTCGGCCGGCGGGTCGGGCGCGTACAGCCGGGCGGCCTCGGCGTGCCGGGCGTCCCGGGAGGACTCGCGGCGCAGCCGGTCGAGCGCCCGGTTGCGCGCGGTGGTGATGATCCAGCCGGCCGGGCTCGGCGGCACGCCGGTGCCGGGCCACCTGTCGAGCGCCGTCGCGAAGGCGTCCTGGACCGCTTCCTCGGCGAGGTCGATGTCGCCGAGGAAGCGGACGAGGACCGAGACCGCGCGCCCGTACTCGGCGCGGAAGACGGCCTCGACATCGGCGGCGTCCGCCATCAGGGCCGGTCCACGAACGGCCGTACCTCGATGGGGAGGGTGGTGGCGAGAGCGGCCTTGCGGCCCCACTCCAGGGCGGCGTCGAGGTCCTCGGCGCGGATCAGGCAGAGCCCGCCCAGGTACTCCTTGCCCTCGGCGAAGGGCCCGTCGGTGATCAGTACGTCGCCGCCCTCGGGCCGCAGCATCGTGGCCGTCTCCGGCCCGTGCAGTCCGCCCGCGAAGACCCAGGCGCCGGCCGCGCGCAGTTCGTCGTTGAACGCCTCCACGTCGCGCATGATCGCGGCGAGCGCGTCGGGCGGGGGCGGGGTGGCGCCGGCGGGCTGGACCACGCTGAGCAGGTAGTGCTTCATGATGTGCTCCTCGGTCGTCGTGAGGTGGCGGGTGTTCTCGCCTTCTACACGAACAGCAGTCCCCCGGATCGACACCGCGCGCCGGGAATCCGGAAGAACCTTCCGCATGACCATCGCCGCGCGTCCGCTCACCGCCCGCGCCCGGGGACTCGCCGGCTGCCTCCTGCCGCCCGCCGCCGGGCGCGCCGGCCAGGAGGGCGTGCCGGCCAGGAGGGCGTGCCGGCCAGGAGGGCGTGCCGGCGGGCAAAGGTGTTGCGTATCGCACATTGCGGTGCACCAAATAG
Organism: Streptomyces shenzhenensis; assembly: GCF_021462265.1. Lineage (GTDB taxonomy): Bacteria > Actinomycetota > Actinomycetes > Streptomycetales > Streptomycetaceae > Streptomyces > Streptomyces shenzhenensis. The sequence continues at coordinate 85,230 of NZ_JAJONF010000030.1, forward strand.
AACACCTCCCCTTGACCTGTCGGCCACCTCGCCTGGACCATGTTGCGCATCACTCAAATCGTTGCGCGATGCGCATCCTGGGAGGGTGTCATGTCTCCTCGACCGCAGCCCGGCCGCGAGTTCGTCCTCACCCTTTCGTGCCCCGACCGGGCGGGCCTGGTCCACGCCGTCACCGGCTTCCTGGTCGCCCACGGCGGCAACATCCTGGAGAGTCAGCAGTTCGACGACCGGCTGCAGGACCGCTTCTTCATGCGGGTGCACTTCGACGTCCCGGACGGCGACGTCCTGCTGGAGGAGCTGCGCACCGGTTTCGTCCCGGTGGCCGAGGAGCACCGGATCACCTGGCGGCTGAACGACGCCTCGACCCCGACCCGCACCCTGATCATGGTGTCGAAGTTCGGCCACTGCCTGAACGACCTGCTCTTCCGCCGGTCCACGGGCGCGCTCAACATCGAGATCCCGGCGATCGTCTCCAACCACCGCGACTTCGAGCCGCTGGCCCGCACCTACGGCATCCCTTTCCACCACATCCCGGTGACACCCGACACCAAGGCGGAAGCCGAGGCCCGGCTGCTGCGTCTCGTCGGCGAGCTGGACGTCGACCTGGTGGTGCTCGCCCGGTACATGCAGATCCTCTCCGACGACCTGTGCAAGCGGCTCGACGGCCGGGCCATCAACATCCACCACTCCTTCCTGCCGAGCTTCAAGGGAGCCCGGCCGTACGTCCAGGCGCACCACCGCGGTGTCAAGCTGGTCGGCGCCACCGCGCACTACGTGACGCCCGATCTGGACGAGGGCCCGATCATCGAGCAGGACGTCGTCCGGGTGAGCCACTCGCACGCCCCGGACGAGCTGGTCGCGCTCGGCCGTGACGTGGAGGCCCAGGTGCTCGCGCGCGCCGTGCGGTGGCACAGCGAGAGCCGGGTGCTGGTCAACGGCCGCTGCACGGTCGTCTTCCGCTGACAGCCGGCGGACCGGACGGCGGACCGCGAACGGCGGGACGGCACCCCCTCGGGGTGCCGGCCCGCCGTTCGCGATTCCTCAGACGTACTCCACGGCCGCGTCCAGCAGCCAGTCGGCCAGGTAGCCGGCGAAGGAGGAGCGCACCAGGACCCAGAACCCGGCCCTGGTCTCGTCCCGCGCGACCAGGACGACCTGGGTGCGGGCCAGCGTGGTCTGGGCGCAGCGGCCGGGGCCGAAGGCGCGCGGGTGCAGGTCCAGGGCGCAGCCGTGGGCGAGCAGGTCGCGGGCGCGCGGGCCGCCGACCAGGAGGGTGGTGCGCTGGGCGGAGACGTCGGTGACGGCGACCGGCTCGTCCCCGGCGGCCGCGCGGATCCGGTCCTCCAGTTCCCGCTCGGTGCCGGGCCGGCCCACCACCAGCCATTCGTCGGGGCCCAGCCACACCGCGGTCACCTCTCCCGCGTGCACCACCGTGTTCGGGTCAGGGGGCAGCTGGAGCCCGAGGGCCGGCCCGACGGCGTCCGCCGCCGGGCTCTTGGCGTCGAGGCGGACGTTCACCTGGGCCAGGAAGGGGAGTTCGGCCAGGCGGAGCGCGCCCTTGGAGGAGCGGGTCACGGCGGCCAGGCGGGGGGCGGCGCCCGCCAGGGGGCTGCGCCGGCATGCGGTCGGGGCGGTGTCAGCCATCGCGGCGGGCTCCCTCGGGGTCGTAGAGGACGGGACCGGCGACGGTCACCGGCAGCAACCGGTCGCCGACCGGGGCGTACAGGCGCTCGCCGATGCGGTCCCGGCCGCCCTTGACCAGGGCGAGCGCGAAGGTACGGCCGAGCGCGGCGCTGCGGTAGCTGGAGGTGACGTGGCCGAGCATCGGGACGGGCGGGGCGGGCAGTTCGCCGTCGGCGACCAGGTGCGTGCCCTCGGGGAGGACGGCCCCGGGGTCGTCGGTGAGGACGGCGACCAGGTGCCCCCGGTCCGGGCGGACGGTGTCGGCGCGGGCGTAGGAGCGCTTGCCGATGAAGTCGGGCTTCTTCTTCGACACCGCCCAGCCCATGCCGAGGTCCTGCGGGGTGACCGTCCCGTCGGTGTCCTGGCCGACGATCGGGTAGCCCTTCTCCGCGCGCAGCACGTGCATGGTCTCGGTGCCGTAGGGGGTGATGCCGTACGGCGCCCCCGCCTCGTACAGAGCCTCCCAGAGCGCGACCGCCTGCCAGGGTGACACGTTGATCTCGTAGGCGAGTTCACCGGAGAAGCTGATCCGGCACACGCGGGCCCCGATGCCGGCGACGGTGGTCTCCCGCCAGGCCATGAACGGGAAGTCGTCGTTGGCCACGGCCAGTCCGGGCGCGAGCGAGCCGAGGACCGCGCGGGACCGGGGGCCGACCAGGGCGACGGTCGCCCAGTGCTCGGTGACCGAGGTGCAGTGCACCCGCAGGTCCGGCCACTCGGTCTGCAGCCACTCCTCCATCCAGTCCAGGACGGCCGCCGCGTTGCCGGTCGTGGTGGTGACGAGGAACCGGTCGGGGGCGAGCCGGATGACCGTGCCGTCGTCGAACACCATCCCGTCCAGGCGGCACATCACGCCGTAGCGGATCATGCCGACCTTCAGGCTGCTCATCATGTTCGTGTAGAGCCGGTCGAGGAAGAGCGCCGCGTCCGGGCCCTGGACGTCGATCTTGCCGAGGGTGGAGGCGTCCATGAAGGCGACGCCCTCGCGGGCGGCGCGGCACTCGCGGAGCACGGCGGTCTCCAAGTCCTCGCCGCCCCGCGGGTAGTACCAGGGCCGCTTCCACTGCCCGACGTTCTCGAAGAGCGCGCCGTGCTCGACGTGCCAGCCGTGCAGGGCGGTGGTGCGGACCGGGTCGTGCAGCGCGCCCCGGTCGCGCCCGGCCAGGGCGGCGAAGGAGACGGGGGTGTACGGCGGCCGGAAGGTGGGCAGGCCGAGCGCCGAGAGGTCCACGCCGAGGAGTTCGGCGACGACCCCGCTGGCCAGCACACCCCCGGTCTTGCCCTGGTCGTTGGCGGTGCCCGCCGTGGTGTAGCGCTTGGTGTGCTCCACCGAGCGCAGGCCCGCGCCGGTCGCACGGGTCAGGTCGGCCACGGTGACGTCGCGTTGGAGGTCGACGAAGCGGGGGGCGGCGGTGGCGGTGGGGACCGTGAAGACGTGCATGGACGGCGTGTACGGCTGGACGGTGACCGCGGGGAGCGCGGGCATGGGCGTCCTGGTGGTGTAGCCCTCGGCCTCGGCCGCGCGTGTTCCCGCCGCCGCGCCCTCGGCGAAGGCGGCGGCAAGGTCGGCGGTGCCGTTCGCGGCACCCGCGGCCTCGACCGCCTGCCCGCAGCTGTCGGGGACGAACGTGCCGAGCGTCTCGTCGTGACGGAGCCTGCCGCCCGCCTGGCTGAACAGGTGGGCGACCGGGTTCCAGCCGCCGGAGACCAGGAGCAGGTCGGCGGCGAACTCGCGCTGCGGGGCGATGGGTTCGGGTTCGTCCGCGGTGGCATTCACCGCCTGGTACGGGGCGGCGGTCACGGCCGTGAGACGGGCGCCGCCCGCCGTGCCGGTGACCGCGTGGCCGGTCAGCACCTCGATGCCGGCGGACCGGGCTCGTTCGGCCCACTCCCCCGGTGCGGGGCGCGTGTCGACGATCGCCGCGATGGTGACCCCGGCCGCGGCGAGGTCGAGTGCGGCGGCGTAGGCGGTGTCGTTGGTGGTGAACACGACGGCGTGGCGGCCGGGCAGGACGGCGTACCGGTGCAGGTAGGTGCGGGCCGCGCTCGCCAGCATCACGCCGGGGCGGTCGTTGTCGCCGAAGGCGAGGGAACGCTCGTGGGCGCCGGTGGCGAGGACGACGCGCCGGGCGCGGATCCGCCAGACGCGTTCGCGGGAGACGTGCTGCGGGGCGTCGGCGCCGAGGTGGGCGGTGCGGCGTTCCACGGCGAGGAGGTGGTTGTCGTCGTAGTGGCCGAAGACGGTGGTGCGGGGCAGGACGCGTACCTCGGGGGCGGCGTCGAGGCGGGCGCGGGTGGCAGCGACCCAGTCGAGGTGCTCGCCGGTGCCGAGCAGGCTGCCGCCGGGTTCCGGCTGGTCGTCGGCGAGGATGACGCGGGCGCCGCTGGTGGCCGCGGCGGCCGCGGCCGCGAGGCCGGCGGGGCCCGCGCCGACGACGAGTACGTCGCAGTGGGCGTGCACGGCGTCGTAGCGGGCCGGGTCGGGGGTGGTGGCGAGGCGGCCCTGGCCGGGGAGGCTGGTCGCCACCAGGCCGTCGTGGAGTTCCACGGTGGTGGCGGGGAGCATGGGTTCGGGGAACGGGGCCTCGATCTGGACGACCGCGTTGGGTTCCTCTGCGCCGGCGGAGAAGATGCCCCGGGGGCGGCCGAGTCTGATGCTGGTGGCGGCTTGGATGACGCCGTTGGCGAGGAGGGCGGAGGCGAGGGTGTCGCCTCGGTAGCCCTGGTACCGGATGCCGTCGAAGGTGAAGGTGAGGGGGGTGGTGCGGTCGATCCGGCCGCCGGTGGGGGTGCGGGTGGGAGGGGTCTCGCCCCCGCCGCCCCTGCCCGTCCCGTCCTGAAGGGGCGCCGCCCCTTCGACCCCGCCGGGGGCTGCGCCCCCGGACCCCCCTTCGGCCTGAACGGCCTCGTCCTCAAACGCCGGACGGGCTGAAGAAGAAGGCACCGCCGGACCCCCCGTCGAAGGAAGCGGCGCCGGCCGGGAAGGGGGCTCGGTGGGCTGCGGGCGGGGTTCGCCTGCTCCGTACACCGTCAGGAGCTCGTTCGTGGATGTGTCGCGCACCGCGTTGAACCACCGCCGACAGCCCGCGGCATGGCTCCAGCGTTCCGCGAACGGGCCCTTGGGATTGTCCCGGAAGAACAGATACCGTGCCCACTCCTCGTCGGTGAGGGACGCCGGGTTCTCGGGGTAGGGGACGTGGGCCTGGCCGCCGTAGTGGAACTCGGCCTCGTCGCGGGGCCCGCACCACGGGCAGGGGATGAGCAGCATGGTCGGGCTCCCTAGTGGGCCACCGCGGCGGCGCCGTGCTCGTCGACGAGCGCGCCGGTGGTGAAACGGTCGAGCGAGAAGGGGGCGTTGAGGGGGTGGGGGGCGTCCTCGGCGATGGTGTGGGCGTAGACCCAGCCGACCCCCGGGGTGGCTTTGAAGCCGCCCGTTCCCCAGCCGCAGTTGAGGTAGAGGTTGTCCACCGGGGTGCGGCCGACGATCGGCGACGCGTCGGGGCTGACGTCGACGATGCCGCCCCAGGTGCGCAGCACGTGGGCGCGGGCGAAGACCGGGAAGAGTTCGAGGGCCGCCGCCATCTGCTCCTCGATGATGTGGAACGCGCCGCGCTGGGTGTAGGAGTTGTACGCGTCGATGCCGGCGCCCATCACCAGTTCGCCCTTGTGCGCCTGGCTGACGTACACGTGCACCGCGTTGGACATGACGACGGTGGGGTGGACGGGCTCCAGGAGTTCGGAGACCAGGGCCTGCAACGGGTGGCTCTGGAGGGGGAGTTCGAAGCCCGCCATGGCGGCCAGGACCGAGGTGTGGCCGGCCGAGCACAGGGCCACTTTGCCGGCGGCGATGGGGCCGAGGGTGGTCTGGACGCCGACGACCCTGCCGTCCGCCACGTCCACTCCCGTGACCTCGCAGTTCTGGATGATGTCGATGCCGGCCGCGTCCGCGGACCGGGCGAAGCCCCACGCCACGTAGTCGTGCTTGGCGATGCCGGCCCGGGGCTGGTAGGTGCCGCCGAGGACCGGGTAGCGCACGTCGGGTGAGGTGTTGACGATCGGGCAGACCTCTTTGACGCCGTCCGCGTCGAGCCACTCGGCGTCGACACCGTTGAGGCGGTTGGCCTCGACCCGGCGGACGCTGTCGCGGACGTCCTGGAGGCTGTGGGCGAGGTTCAGGACGCCGCGCTGCGAGAAGAGGATCGGGTAGTCGAGTTCCTCCTCCAGGCCCTCCCAGAGCCTCAGCGCGTGTTCGTAGATGCCCGCGCTCTCGTCCCACAGGTAGTTGGAGCGGATGATCGTGGTGTTGCGGGCCATGTTGCCGCCCGCGAGCCAGCCCTTCTCCAGGACGGCCACGTCGGTGATGCCGTGGTTCTTCGCCAGATAGTGGGCGGTGGCGAGGCCGTGTCCGCCGCCGCCGACGATGACGACGTCGTACGACCGCCTGGGCTCGGGTGTGCGCCACAGGAAGTCCGGGTGGTCGGGGAGGTCGGCGCCGGGGGTGCGCGGGCTCATCGGGCGTCTCCGTCGTGCGAGAGGTGCGGGTAGAGCGGATGCTTCGCGGCCAGTGCCTCGGTGCGGGCGCGCAGGGCGGCTGTGTCCGGCTCGGGCCGGAGGGCCAGCGCGATGACGTCGGCGACCTCGGCGAAGTCCGCCGCCGTGAAGCCCCGGGTGGCCAGCGCGGGAGTGCCGATGCGCAGGCCGGAGGTGACCATGGGCGGGCGCGGGTCGAAGGGGACGGCGTTGCGGTTGACGGTGATGCCGATCGAGTGGAGCAGGTCCTCCGCCTGCCGGCCGTCGAGGGGCGAGTCGCGCAGATCGACCAGGACGAGATGGACGTCCGTGCCCCCGGTCAGCACCTTCACCCCCGACGCGGCCGCGTCGGGCCGGGTCAGACGCTCGGCGAGGATGCGGGCGCCGGCCAGGGTGCGGGCCTGGCGCTCGGCGAACTCGGGGGACGCGGCGACCTTGAAGGAGACGGCCTTCGCCGCGATGACGTGTTCCAGCGGGCCGCCCTGCATGCCGGGGAACACCGCCGAGTTGATCTTCTTGGCGAGGTCGGCGTCGTTGGTGAGGATGACCCCGCCGCGCGGTCCGCCGAGGGTCTTGTGGGTGGTCGTGGTGACCACGTGGGCATGCGGCACGGGGCTGGGGTGAAGTCCCGCCGCGACCAGGCCCGCGAAGTGCGCCATGTCGACCATGAGCAGGGCACCGGCCTCGTCGGCGATCCGGCGGAACTTCGCGAAGTCGAGCTGCCTCGGGTACGCCGACCAGCCCGCGATGATCATCTTCGGGCGGTGTTCCCTGGCCAGCCGCTCCACCTCGTCCAGGTCCACGAGGTGGTCGGTCTCGCCGACGTGGTAGGGCACGACATCGAGCATCTTGCCGCTGTAGTTGATGCGCATGCCGTGGGTGAGGTGGCCGCCGTGCGCGAGGTCGAGGCCGAGGATCGTGTCGCCGGGCCGGAGCAGGGCGAAGAAGACGGCGGTGTTGGCCTGGGCGCCCGAGTGCGGCTGGACGTTGGCGAACCCGGCCCCGAAGAGCGACTTGGCCCTTTCGATCGCCAGCCGCTCGGTGACGTCGACGTGTTCGCAGCCGCCGTAGTAGCGGCGGCCTGGATAGCCCTCGGCGTACTTGTTCGTCGCGACCGACCCCTGCGCCTCCATCACGGCGGTGGGCGCGAAGTTCTCGGAGGCGATCATCTCCAGGGTGGACTGCTGACGGTGCAGCTCGGCACGGAGCGCGGCGTGAACCTCGGGGTCGAGTTCGGCCAGGGGCGTGTTCAGGGCGTTCATGCGGGTGTCGCGTTCCTCTCGGTCACTGCCGGTGCTCCTTCCAAGAAACCGAACCGCGGCGCCCGGTGAGGGGCGCGGGGCCGTGCCGGTATCGCGGCTGCCGCCGGGTGGGCGCGACCAGCCACGGCGAGCCCGCACCCGGACGAGGACACCACTCGGATCCCTCACCCACGGAGACGGCTCATCGCCGGGTCGAACAACGGCTCCTCGGCCACCACGGCCTCCACTCGCTGATCGAAGTACCCGATCTGCACGCCGGTGCCGGGCACCGCCAGCTCCGCCGGGAGCCACGCGTACGCGATCCCCTTGCCGATCGTGTAGCCGTACGCCGCGCTGGTCACGTAGCCGACGGCGCGGTCACCGTCGAACACCGGCTCCTTGCCCATGACGACGGCCCGCGGGTCGTCCACGGTGAGGCAGCTCAGCCGGCGCCGTACCGCCGCCTTGCGGCGCTCCAGCGCGGCCTTGCCGACGAAGTCGCCCTTGTCGGGCCTGACGGCGAAGCCGACGCCGGCCTCGTAGGGGTCGTGCTCGTAGGTCATGTCGGTGCCGAAGGAGCGGTAGCCCTTCTCCAGACGGAGGCTGTTGAAGGCGCCGCGGCCGGCGATGATCCCGCCGAGGGGCTCGGCCGCCTGCCAGAGGGTGTCCCAGAGTTTCGCGCCCTGATCGGCGGTCGTGTACAGCTCCCAGCCGAGTTCGCCGACGTACGACAGCCGCATCGCGGTGACCGGCACCGAGCCGAGGTAGGCGCGCTTGGCACGGAAGTACTTGAGGCCCGCGTCGGAGAAGTCCTCGTCGGTGAGCGGCTGGAGGACCTCGCGGGCCAGCGGGCCCCACAGACCGACGCAGCAGGTGCCGGGGGTGATGTCGCGGACCTGGACCCTGCCGTCGGCGGGCAGGTGGCGGGTGAACCAGTCGAGGTCGAGGTTGCCGTTGGCGCCGACCTGGAAGAGGTCCCGGGCGAGGCGGGCCACGGTGATGTCGCTGCGGATGCCGCCGTCGTGGCCGAGCAGCAGCGTGTACGTCACCGAGCCGACGGACTTGGCGACCTTGCCGGTGACCAGGCCCTCCAGGAAGTCCGCGGCGCCGGGGCCGCTCACCTCCAGGCGCTTGAGGGCGGTCATGTCGTACATCGCGACGGTCTCGCGGGTGACCTGGGCCTCGGCGCCGACGATCGGCGACCAGTAGCGGGCGGCCCAGTCGTTGGGGGTGGGGATGGCACGGCCCTCGACCAGGCCCGCGTTCGCCTCGTACCACTGGGGGCGTTCCCAGCCGTTCGCCTCCAGGAAGAACGCGCCGTGTTCCCGCTGGCGGGCGTGGAAGGGGCTGGTGCGGATCGGGCGCGGCCTCCCGGACGGCTGGAGGGGGTGGAGGATGTCGTAGACCTCGACGAAGTTCTGGCAGTCGCGGGCGAGGACGTACTCGGGCGAGAGCTGGTGCGGCTCGAAGCGGTTGACGTCGCACTCGTGGAGGTCGAACGAGGAGCAGTGGCCGTCGACCAGCCATTCGGCGACCGCCCTGCCGACGCCCGCGGAGTGGGTGACCCAGACGGCCTCGGCGACCCAGAAGCCCTTGACGTCCGGGGACTCGCCGAGCAGCGGGTAGCCGTCGGTGGTGAAGGAGAACAGGCCGTTGATGCCTTCTTCGACCTTGGCCTCGCGGGTCGCGGGGAGCAGGGACCGGGTCTCGTTCCAGGCGTCCTCGAAGTCCTCCTCGGTGAACTTCAGGACGGAGGGCATCCGGTCGGCCTCGTCCACGGAGAGGATGTCGTCGGCGGAGACCGGCATGGGGCGGTGACCGTAGGAGCCGATGCCGAGGCCGTCGAAGCGGTCGCGGTAGTAGAGGTCGGCGTCCTGGTGGCGCAGGATCGGGCGGACGGCCTCCTCGGTCTGGCCGGCCAGCGCGGGGACCGGGCCGGTCCAGGCGAGCTGGTGGGCGAGCGGGGTGAGGGGCAGGTTCATGCCGACCATGCGGGCGATCCTCGGCCCCCAGATGCCGGCGCAGCAGACGACGATGTCGGCGGGGATCTCGCCCTGGTCGGTCACCACGGCGGTGACGGCGCCCTCGCTCTGCCGCACGTCGAGGACCTCGTGGCGGGCGAGGAAGCGGACGCCACGCCCGGTGGCCCGGCGGATCTGGGCCTCGACGGCGAGGACGGCCTTGGCGAGGCCGTCGGTGGGGACGAGCAGACCGCCGAGGATCCGGTCGCGGTCGACCAGCGGGTGCTGCTCGACGCACTCCTCGGGGGTGAGGATCCGCGCCTCGACGCCCCAGGCGGTGATCCAGCCGTGCCGGCGGTGGAGCTCGGCGAGGCGCTCCGGGGTGGTGGCCACTTCGAGGCCGCCGACCTGGAGGAAGCAGGGCTTGCCGTCGACGTCGAGGGAGCAGAACTTCTCGACGGTGTAGCGGGCCAGTTCCGTCATGGTCTTCGAGGGGTTGGTCTGGAAGACCAGGCCCGGCGCGTGCGAGGTCGAGCCCCCGGTCGCCGGGAGGGGGCCCTGGTCGACCACGGTCACCTCGGTCCAGCCGCGTGCGGAGATCTCGTCCGCGAGGGCCGCCCCCACGACGCCCGCTCCGATGATGACCACTCGGGGTCCCGCCATCGCCCAACCTCCGAACTTGAGACCGGTGCAGTTGCTTTGTGCGCAACGTGATTCAGGCTGCGCAACTCAATGTGCCTGCCTCCGACGAGGGGTGTCAAGGGGGTGGCGACCTAGCGGAACAGGCAGGGGAAGGGCCTGGGGAACGGCCCCGGCGGCGGCCGGGAAACGGCAACGCCCGGCGGGCGGCGCGCACAGCTGCGCACCGCCCGCCGGGCGTCCCGGAACGGCTCTCCTCGCGGCTCCGCTACTTCAGCCAGGCCTTCACCTTGTCGGGGTTGGCGTCGACCCATTTCTTCGCCGCGGCGTCGTCCGACAGCTTGTCCACCGCGATGTACTTGGCCACGGTGTTCTGGTCGTCGTTGGTCCAGTGGAAATTCTTCACCAGGTCGTAGGCCGGGCTGCCCGACTTGGCGAAGTTCGCGCTGACGATCTTGTCGAGGTCGTAGACGGGATAGTCGCAGGCGACCTTGGCCGCGTCGGCGTCGCAGCCCGTCGTGTACTTGGGCAGGTCGACCTTGACCAGCGGCACCTCGGACAGGAACCACTGCGGTTCGTAGAAGTAGCCGATCAGCCACTGCTTGTTCTTCTCGGCCGTTCTGAAGGCCTGGATGAGCGCGGTCTCGCTGCCCGCGTACACCACCTTGAAGTCCAGCTTCAGGTTCTTCACCAGGGCGGCGTCGTTGGTGACGTACGACGGGTCGCCGTCGAGCAGCTGGCCCTTGCCGCCGGACTCGGAGGTCTTGAACCGGGCGGCGTACTTGTCGAGGTTCTGCCAGTTCGTGATGTCGGGGTGCGCCTTGGCCAGCCACGGCGGCACGTACCAGCCGATGATGCCCTTGTTGCCGGTCGAGCCGGCCTCGACGGCCGTCTTCTGCCCGGTGATGTACTTCTTCTTCAGATCGTCGTGACCCCAGTTCTCCAGGACGGCGTCGACCTCGCCGGTCCCGAAGCCCTGCCAGGCGATCTCCTCCTTGAGGTCCTTCTTGTCGACCGTACAGCCGAGGTCGTGCTGTGCGACGTACGCGACGACCGCCGCGTCCGCCTCGTAGCCCACCCAGGGATTGACGGCCAGGTTGAAGGTGCCGCACTTGCCGCCCGAGGACGTCGAGCCGGCGGAACCGCTGTCGCCCACCTTCGCGCCGCCGCAGGCCGTGAGGGTGAGGCCGAGAACGGCCAGGCCGGCCGCGCCGGCTCGCCAGTGTTGTGCCATGGTGTAGAGCTCCTTATGCCCTGGTGCGTCGCGCCGCAGCCTGTGTGATCCGGTCGAACATGACTCCGAGCAGTACGATCGCCAGCCCTGCCGCCAGCCCCTTGCCGTACAGCTCGCCCTGCGAGAAACCGGCCACGACGTCGTAGCCGAGGGCGCCCGCCCCTACCAGGCCGCCCACCACAACCATCGACAGCACGTAGATCAGGCCCTGGTTGGTCGCGAGGGTCAGGGCGCCGCGTGCCATCGGCAGCTGGACCTTGGTGATGATCTGCCAGGTGTTGCACCCGGCCGAGGTGGCCGCCTCCACGGTGGGCGCGGACACGTTCCGCACCCCGTCCGCGATGATCTTGACGGCGACGGGTGCCGCGTAGACGACGGCCGCGACGATCGCCGTGAAGCGGGTGGCGCCGAAGAGCGCCAGGAACGGCACCAGATAGACGAACGGCGGCATGACCTGTGCCGCGTCCAGGGTGGGCCGGATCAGCCGGTCCACCAGCGTGCTGCGGCCCATCCACACGCCGAAGACGACGCCGACCAGCATCACCAGGGCGGTGGCCACGGCGGTGGAGGCAAGCGTGGTCATGCTGTCCGACCACAGGCCCGTGGCGACCAGCAGCCCGACGCAGACGGCCGCCGTCACGCCGGCCCGCCAGCCGCCGAGGACGGCGCCGAGCCCGACCAGGACGGCGCCGACCAGCCACCACGGGGAGTCGGTGAGCAGCGTCTGGAACGGGTTGAGCAGGCCGTTGGTGAGGACGTCCCGCAGGGCGTTGGTGAGGCCGGAGAGGTGGTCCTGCAGCCACGTGGTCGCGGTGTCGGCGGCGCTCGCGATGTGGCTGCCGGCGGTGCCGTCGCCGGGGAACTCGGCCGCCCAGACGTAGGTGTGGGAGAGGTAGACCAGGACGAGGGCCGCGACTCCGCCCGCCCCGAGCAGCGGGCGGCGCCACTTCAGGAACCGTCCGTCGCGGCGGGTCTCGGTGCGCGCGGCGGCGGCCGTGGTGACCCGGTCCAGCACGATGGCCATGACGACGATGGCGAGGCCGGCGTTGAAGGCGGTGCCGACGTCGAGCGACTGGAGGGCCTGGACGACGGTCTTGCCGAGGCCGGGCGCGTCGATCAGGGCGGCGATGGTGACCATGGCCAGGGCGGCCATGATGGTCTGGTTGACGCCCATGACGACCGTGCGCTTCGACATCGGCAGCAGCACCTTGACCAGTTGCTGGGTGCGGGTGGTGCCGAGCGAGTCGGCCGCCTCGACGGTGGTCTCGGGGACGGAGCGGATGGCGTGTGCGGTGATGCGGATGGCGGGCGGGGCCGCGTAGATCACCGTGGTGATGACGGCGGAGGCGCCGCCGATGAGGAAGATCAGGGTCAGCGGGGCGAGGTAGACGAAGGTCGGCATCGTCTGCATGAAGTCGAGGAAGGGCGTCATGACCCGGTTGAACCGGTCGGAGAGCCCCGCCCACACGCCGAGCGGGATGCCGATGAGCAGGGCCACCAGGACCGCCGACAGGGTCAGCGCCAGGGTGTCCATGCTCTCCTGCCACAGGCCCTGGAGCCCGAAGAAGGTGAAGCCGGCGACGGCCAGCAGGGCGACCCGCCAGTTCCCCACGGCCCACGAGACGTAGCCGGTGAGTCCGACGACGCCGAGCCAGCCGATCTGCGGGACCGGACGGCCGCCGGCGGGCTGGGAGATCACGGACTGGACGAAGGTGACCAGGTTGTCGATGGCCAGCCGGATCTCGTTGAAGAAGTAGAGGAAGACCGGGTTGGAGTTGCGGTTGGCGCCGATGCTGTCGTTGACGTCGTTCAGCCGGCGGTGCAGGCCGGTGAGGTCGGCGGCGGCCAGGGTGAGCGTCTGCCGCCCGCGGAACGCGGCGAAGAGCACCAGCCAGACGACCAGGATCGCCGCCACCACCATCGGGCGGCTGATCTTCTCGCGTATCGTCGCGGCCGGCGCGGTCGCGTCGGCTACGGCAGCCATCACGCGCCGCCTTCCTGCCCGGCGACGACGGCGAGGATCTCCTCGTCGCCGACGATGCCGAGCAGTTCGCCGTTCTCGACGACCTTGACCGGCTTCTCGGCGGCGAGCACCGCCCGGGTCGCCTCGCGGACCACGACGTCCGGTCCCAGCTCCGGTCCGTCGAGGGCGTCGTCGGGCCCGGCGGGCCGCATGATCCAGCGCAGGGTGAGGACGTCGCCGCGCGGCACGTCCTTCACGAAGTCCCGGACGTAGTCGTCCGCCGGGGCGCCGACGAGTTCGTCGCCGGTGCCGCACTGGACCGTCCTGCCGTCCCGCATGATCAGGATGCGGTCGCCGAGCTTGAGGGCCTCGGAGAGGTCGTGGGTGATGAAGACCATGGTCTTGCCGACCTCGTGGTGCAGGCGGATGACCTCGCTCTGCATGTCACGGCGGATCAGCGGGTCGAGTGCGGAGAACGGTTCGTCGAAGAAGAGGACGTCCGGGTCGCCGGCCAGCGCCCTGGCCAGGCCCACCCGCTGCTGCATGCCGCCGGAGAGCTGGTCGGGGTAGGAGTTCTCGTAGCCGGCGAGGCCCACCAGTTCGACGGTCTCCATCGCGCGTTTCACGCGGTCGGCCCTGCCCATGCCCCGGATCTCCAGGCCGAACGCCACGTTGTCGACGACCTTGCGGTGCGGCAGCAGGCCGAAGTGCTGGAAGACCATGGAGAACTTGCTGCGCCGCAGTTCCCGCAGCCGCCGGGCGTCGGCGCCCCGGATGTCCTCGCCCTCGAAGACGATCTCCCCGGCGGTGGGTTCGATCAGCCGGGTGAGACATCGCACCAGGGTGGACTTGCCGGACCCGGACAGGCCCATGACGACGAAGACCTCGCCGGGCGACACCTCGAAGTTCACGTCCCGGACGGCGGCGGTGCAGCCCGTGCGGTCCATCAGCTCGCGGCGGGTGAGCCCGCAGAGCTCCTCGGAGCCCGGCACCTCGTCGGCCTTCGGCCCGAACACCTTCCACAGCCGGCGCACGGAGATGACGGGGGTGCGGTCCTGAGGGTCCTGGGACGTGTCGCGCCGCTGCGACACCTCGGTCGGGGCTGGGGTCATGGTGGGGACCTCTCTTCGGCGTCAGCCGCGGAACCAGTGCTGCGGCCCGGGTTGGATGTTCTGCCAGACGTGCTTGGGCTCTCGGTACTCGTCCAGGCCGGTCGGTCCCAGCTCGCGGCCCACGCCCGAGTGCCCGAAGCCACCCCATTCCGCCTGCGGCACGTAGGGGTGGTAGTCATTGATCCACACGGTTCCGTGGCGCAGCCTGCGGGCGACCCGCTGGGCCTTGCCCGCGTCCTGTGTCCAGACGGCGCCGGCGAGGCCGTACTCCGTGTCGTTGGCGATGCGGACGGCGTCGTCCTCGTCCCGGAAGCGTTCGACGGTGAGCACGGGCCCGAAGGACTCCTCGTGCACCACGCGCATGTCCTGCCGGCACTCGTCGAGGACGGTGGGCGGGTAGTAGAAGCCGTTCGCGAGGGCGGGGTCGTCGGGGCGGGTGCCGCCGCAGCGCAGTACGGCGCCCTCGGCGATTCCGGCGGCGACGTACGCCTCGACCTTCTCGCGGTGCTGTGCGGAGATCAGCGCGCCGGTCTCGGCCTCGGGGTCGAAGGGGCCGCCGAGGCGGATCAGGCGGGCACGGCGGACGACCTCGTCGACGAAGGCGTCGTGGACCCGGTCCTCGACGATCAGCCGGGCGCCGGCCGAGCAGACCTGCCCGGAGTGCAGGAAGACGGCGGTGAGCGCGAAGTCGACGGCCGTGTCGAAGTCGGCGTCGGCGAAGACGACGTTGGGGTTCTTGCCGCCCAGTTCGAGGGCGACCTTCTTCACGGTCGCCGCGGCGGTGGCCATGATCCGCCTGCCGGTCTCCAGCCCGCCGGTGAAGGACACCATGTCGACGGCGGGGTGCTCCGAGAGCGCGGCGCCCGCCTCGGGGCCGGCGCCGAGGACTAGGTTGCCGGCACCGGGCGGGAGTCCGGCCTCCTCCAGCGCCTTCAGCAGCAGGATCGCGGTGGAGGGAGTGAGCTCGCTGGGTTTGAGGACGAACGTGTTGCCCGCCACGAGGGCGGGCGCGACCTTCCAGGAGGCCTGGAGCAGCGGGTAGTTCCACGGGGTGATCAGCCCGCACACGCCGACCGGCTCGTACACGACACGGCTGACGGCGTCGTCACGTCCGGTGTCGATCACCCGGCCGGCGTCGGTGCCGGCGATGCCGCCGTAGTAGCGGAGGCAGGAGACGACGTCGGCGATGTCGTACTCGCTCTCCACCAGGCGCTTGCCGGTGTCCAGGGACTCGGCGCGGGCGAATTCCCTGGCGTCGCGCTCGATGATGCCGGCGGTGCGCAGCAGCAGCGCGCCGCGCTCCCGCTCGGGGGTGTGCGGCCAGGGGCCTTCGTCGAACGCGCGCCGGGCCGCGGTGATCGCGGCCTCCGTGTCGGGGCGGGTGGCCTCCGAGACCGTCGCGACGAGGGTGCCGTCCGCCGGACAGCGGATCTCGCGGTGGCCGCCGGCCACCGCGGCACGCCATTTTCCATCCACATACAGGTCTGCCACGGCCGCGCCCTTCGAACCCGAATTCGTTGCGCATTGTGCATTGGATTGCTTTTGGTGGAACACCCTGACCGAATGTACTGACAGCCGTCAAGGGCTCCGCGTATCCCGATTCGGCCGCGAAAACGGCCCCCTCGGCGCGGGTCAGCCGCCCAGCCGGTCCAGCAGCGCCCGGCGCCACCGCTCCGTCTCGGCAACCTGGTTGAAGGTGAACAGGTGGAGGCCGGCCACGCCCGCCGACGGCGCGGTGAACGCCGCCGCGCCCCGGGTGAGCAGCCGCCGCGGGTCGTAGCCGCCGGGTGCCGCCAGGCGCAGGAACCAGGAGGCGTGCCCGGTGAGGAAGCGGGCGGACTCCCCCACCCCGATCTTCGTGGCCATGGCGAGCAGCCTGGCCCGCTGCACGGGCCCGGCGACGCCGACGTACACGGGCAGGGTGACGTCACGGCGGCGGATCCGGGTGAGCCAGTCGCCGAGCACGCGCGCGTCGAAGCAGAGATTGCTGACGATGTAGGTGGCGTGCGCCCGCTTGTCCCACATCGCCTGGATGGTGAGGTCGTCATGGATGAGGGGATGGCTCTCCGGATAGCCGGTGATCCCGGTTTCGGTGAAGGGTCTGCCCATCCCGGTCAGCCGCCGCAGCACCGGGAGTGCTCCCCCGTACGGCCCGGCGGGCGGATCGGCGTCGCCCGCCGGGACGAAGATGTCGTCGACACCCGCCCCGCCCAGCCGCTCCGCGACGTCCTTGAGGTGGGTGTCGTCGCGCAGCAGGCGCGCGGGCACGTGCGGGACGACGCGGTAGCCGTGCGCCGCGAGCCGTTCGGTGAGGGCGAGGGTGGGCTCCAGGCCCTTGACCGGCGACGCCGTGACCGCGACCGTGACGTCGCGGGGCACGTGGGCGAGGACCTTCTCCTCGGTCGCCCGTGCCGGCAGCACCTCGTAGCGGACCCGGGCGAGCAGCGCCCGCAGCGCCTCGGCGCCCACGGCGCGCTACCCGGCCTGCTTCTGGGCGTCGCGGAGCCGGTAGTAGACGGCCTTCGACGGTGGCAGCGGCTGCTTGCCGAGGATGAGGTCGGCCGCCTTCTCCGCGATCATCATCACCGGGGCGTAGATGTTGCCGTTGGTGACGTACGGCATCACCGAGGCGTCCACCACCCGCAGGCCCGCCACGCCGTGCACCCGCATGCTCGCCGGGTCGACGACGGACATCTCGTCGGTGCCCATCCTGCAGGTGCAGGACGGATGCAGGGCGGTCTCGCCGTCCTTGGCGACCCAGTCGAGGATCTCCTCGTCCGTCGCCACGGAGGGGCCGGGGGAGATCTCCCCGTCGTTGTAGGGGGCGAGGGCGGGCTGGTTGAGGAGACCGCGGGCGACTCTGACCGCCTCGGCCCACTCGCGGCGGTCCTGCTCGGTGGAGAGGTAGTTGAAGCGCAGGGCCGGGTGTTCGCGCGGGTCCCTGCTCCGGATCTTCACCGAGCCGCGGGCGTCGGAGTACATGGGGCCGACATGGACCTGGTAGCCGTGACCGCCGGCCGGCACCGAGCCGTCGTAGCGGACCGCGACCGGCAGGAAGTGGAACATCAGGTTGGGGTAGTCCACGTCCTCGTTGCTGCGGCAGAAGCCGCCGGCCTCGAAGTGGTTCGTCGCGGCCGGGCCCGTGCGGAACAGCCACTGCAGGCCGATGAAGGGGGCCCGCCACTTCGCCAGGTACGGCTGCACGGAGACGGGCTGTTTGCAGGCGTACTGGATGTACACCTCCAGATGGTCCTGGAGGTTCTCGCCGACGCCCGGCAGGTCGTGGACGACGTCGATGCCGAGGGCGCTCAGTTCCTTCGCGTTGCCGACGCCGGAGAGCTGGAGCAGCTGCGGGGAGTTGATCGCGCCGCCGCACAGGATGACCTCCTTGGCGCGGACCTGCTGGAGGGCACCCTTGCCCCGCCGGAACTCGACGCCGACCGCCTTCTTGCCCTCGAAGAGGACCCGGGTGACGAGGGCGCGGGTCCGGACGGTGAGGTTGGGGCGCTTCCTGGCGGGCTTGAGGTACGCCTTCGACGCGGACAGGCGGCGGCCGCGGTGGACGTTGCGGTCGAACTTGGCGAAGCCCTCCTGCCGGTAGCCGTTGACGTCGTCGGTGGGCGCGTGGCCGGCCTCCTCGGTGGCCTTGAGGAAGGCGGAGAAGAGCGGGTTGGTGGCCGGGCCGCGCTCCAGGACGAGGGGGCCGTCGTGGCCGCGGAACTCGTCGTCCGGGTCCGCGGCCAGGCAGTTCTCCATCCGGCGGAAGTACGGCAGGCAGTGGGCGTAGTCCCAGGTCTCCATGCCCGGGTCGGCGGCCCAGCGCTCGTAGTCCATCGGGTTGCCGCGCTGGAAGATCATGCCGTTGATGCTGCTGGAACCGCCGAGCACCTTGCCGCGGGCGTGGTAGATGCGGCGGCCGCCCATGTGGGGTTCGGGCTCGGACTCGTACTTCCAGTCGTAGAAGCGGCTGCCGATGGGGTAGGTCAGCGCCGCCGGCATGTGGATGAAGACGTCCCACGGGTAGTCGGGGCGGCCCGCCTCCAGGACGAGCACCCGGTTGCCGGGGTCGGCCGAGAGCCGGTTCGCCAGTGCGCTGCCCGCCGAGCCACCGCCGACGATGACGAAGTCGTACTGCAAGGGAGCCATGGGGCCTCGTCTCGCTCGCGCCGTCGATTGCGCGGCATGCTAGTACGGGTATCGCTATACGCACCAGGTTGCGAACAACGCAACTTGTAAGATCTTTGTTCACATCGCGTTACTTGGAGCGCGTTGTTTACTGCGCGTATAGTTTCGCTATGAGCAACTTCAGTCCGGAGACCGACACGAACGGCTCATCTTCTGGTGGCGTGCAGTCCGTCGACCGCGCCATCAGCGTCCTGGAGATCCTGGCCCAGCGCGGCGAGGCGGGGGTCAGCGAGGTGGCCGCCGAGATCGATGTTCACAAGTCGACCGCGTTCCGCCTGCTGGGCGCCCTGGAGGCGCGCGGTCTCGTGGAGCAGTCGGGCGAGCGGGGCAAGTACTCGCTCGGCTTCGGCATCGTACGCCTGGCCGGGGCCGTGACGGGTCGCATCGACGTCACCCAGCAGGGCCGGCAGGTGTGCGAGCGGCTGGCCGAGGAGATCGGCGAGACGGTCAACATCGCGGTGATGCAGGAGCACTACGCGATCAACCTCCACCAGGTGCGCGGCACGGCCGCCGTCACCGCGCACAACTGGGTCGGCCAGCTGACCCCGCTGCACGCCACCTCCAGCGGCAAGATCATGCTCGCCCACCGGCCCGCCGCGGAGCGCGCCGCCCTGATCTCGGACGGGGGTCTGAAGAAGCTGACCCCGCACACCATCTCCTCGAAGGCGAAGCTGGAGAAGAACCTCGCCGAGGCCCGGGAGCGCGGTTACGCCTGCACGCTGGAGGAGTTGGAGATCGGGCTGCACGCCATGGCCGCGCCGATCCGGGACCGGGAGGGGGTGGTCATCGCGTCGATCAGCGCGTCCGGGCCGTCCTACCGGTTCACCGAGGAGCGCATGCACGAGCTGGCCCCGGTGCTGGTCAAGGGCGCGGAGGAGATCAGCCACCGCATGGGGTACCTGGGCTGAGCCGCGCGCCGGACGACCGCCGCGGGGCCCGCTCGCGGACCGCCGCAGGGCCCGCTTCCGCCCCTTTCAGGCGCGGGCCACGGGCGTCACTGCGGCTGCCGGGTGCCGAG
The DNA here is from genome assembly GCF_021462265.1 of Streptomyces shenzhenensis. Taxonomy (GTDB): domain Bacteria; phylum Actinomycetota; class Actinomycetes; order Streptomycetales; family Streptomycetaceae; genus Streptomyces; species Streptomyces shenzhenensis. The sequence goes on from NZ_JAJONF010000030.1 coordinate 104,796, forward strand.
CCGCTCGTGGACCCAGTCGTGGAAGGCGCCGATGTGATGCTCGCTGGGCACCAGCACCCCGCCCTTGGCGTACAGCCGTGAGCTCATGCCGGGCTGCGTGCGTTCGCAGGCCTCGAAGTCCTGGCGGTTGACGCGGTCGAAGAGTTCCACGGACCGGCTGACGTCCTTGCCGCTCTCGACGACGTGCGGCAGGTAGAGCCAGTCGCACTCGACGATCGTGCGGTCGACGGCCACCGGGTACATCCGGTGGAATATCACGTGGTCCGGCACGAGGTTGATGAACACCTGCGGCTTGACGGTGATCGCGTAGTACCGCCGGTCCTGGTCCGCCGAGACCCCGGGGATGCGGTCGAGGCCCTCGGAGCCGTCGACGGTGAAGCCCTGGACGTCCGCGCCGAACTCGGCGCCGTGGCCGACGTAGTACTGCGCCGCGTAGCCGTCGGCGAACTCGGGCAGCACCTCGGTGAGTTCGGGGTGGATGGTGGCGCAGTGGTAGCACTCCATGAAGTTCTCGATGATGAGCTTCCAGTTCGCCTTCACGTCGTAGACGATCCGCCTGCCCACCGAGAGTTCCTCGATGCCGTAGTGCTCGATCGACTCGACGTCGCCGAGCCGCTCGACGGCTGCCCCGATCACGTCCTCCTCGAAGGACGGCGGGTGCTCCGCGAGGCACACCCAGACATAGCCGAGCCACTCCCGGACGGCCACGCCCACCAGGCCGTACTCGGTGCGGCCGACGTCGGGCATCTTGGTGAGGTTGGGGGCCGCGACCAGCTTGCCGTCCAGGTCGTAGGTCCAGGCGTGGTACGGGCACTGGAACGCCCGTCTGACCTCGCCCGCCTCCTCGGTGCAGAGCCTGGCGCCGCGGTGCCGGCAGACGTTGAAGTAGGCGCGGACCGACTGGTCCCGGGCCCGGGTGACGAGGATGCTCTCGCGGCCCACGTCGACGGTGCGGAAGGCGCCGGGCTTCGGCAGGTCCGCGGCGCGGGCCACGCAGAACCACATCGTCTCGAAGATGCGCTCCTGTTCCTGGGCGAAGATCCCGGGGTCGCTGTAGGCGGAGCCGGGGAGGGTGGCGATCAGGCTGTCCGGCAGGCTGGTCGAGGTCACGGTGCACTCCTCGGAGGACGTCGTGGATCGGTGGGGTGGGGCGGGCGCCGGGTCAGGGCGCGGCGGTGCCGAACTGCTTGCGGGCGCGGGTGAACAGCCGCGGCTGGTTCATCCCGAGCACGGCGACCTGCCGGCCCGCCCGCCGGTACACGGCGAGGAAGCTGCGGTCGTCGGTCGAGCCCTCCTCGACCGTCACGGTGTCGGCCCCGGCGGCGTGGCCGACGAACTGGATCTTCACGCCGTACTGGTCGGACCAGAAGTAGGGCGGCCGGGGCGTACCCGGTTCCCGAGCGCCGTGGGCGAGCAGCGTGGCGACGGCGGTGTCCGGCCGTTCCAGCGCGCCGGTCCAGTGCTCGACCCTGCGGTGGGTGCCGGTGTGCGGGTCGTACCAGTTGGCGCAGTCGCCGACGGCGACGACCCCGGCCACGCTGGTGCGCCCGTCGGCGCCGCACTTCACGCCGTTGTCGAGCGCGATGCCGGAGCCCTCCAGCCAGTCGACGCACGGGCGTGCCCCGACCCCCGCGACGACGGTGTCGGCGGGCACGCTGCGGCCGTCCTCCAGCAGTACGGCCGTCACCCGGCGCTCACCGCTCAGCCCCTTGACCCCCACCCCGCACAGCAGCCGTACCCCGTGGTCGGCGTGGAGGGCGGAGACGACGGCGCCCATGGTCTCGCCGAGCGGGCCGGCCAGCGGGGCCGGGGCCGCCTCGATGACGGTGACGTCGAGGCCGAGCGTGTACGCCGTGGCGGCGACCTCGGCGCCGACGAACCCGGCGCCGATCACCACCAGGCGGCCGCCCCGGGCGAGGTCGTCCTTCAGGGCGCGGGCGTCGTCGAGGGTGCGCAGCACATGGACCCCGGCGAGGCCCTCGGTGCCGGGCAGGGTACGGGCCGCGGCGCCGGTCGCGATGACCACGCCGTCGGCGCGGACCTCCCGGCCGTCGGCCAGCCGGACCGACCGCGCGGTGCGGTCGAGCCCGGTGGCCCGGGTCCCGAGCAGCCACTGTGCCTGCAGGTCCTCGTCGTCACGCTCCAGCGCCAGGTCCGCCTCGCCGAGGGTGCCGGTCAGGAACTCCTTGGACAACGGCGGTCTGTCGTAGGGGCGGTGGGGTTCGTCGCCGACGACGACCAGCCGGCCGTCGTACCCCCGCTGCCGCAGTGAGCGCGCGGCCGACAGTCCGGCCAGTGAGGCGCCCACCACGGCGACCGTCCTCACGCCGCGCCGCCGGCGAGGCGGGCGGAGACGCACGGCGGCAGGTTGGGGGCGTCGCCGGACAGCCGGACGTAGACCGTGCCGTCCGTCACGACGACCTCGTGGGTGCGGACCGGGAGCTTGGCCGGCGGCGCGTCCACGGCGCCGGTCCTGAGGTCGAACTTGGAGGCGTGCAGGGGGCATTCCACCTCGCAGCCCTCCAGCCAGCCGTCGGCGAGCGAGGCGTCCTGGTGGGTGCAGGTGTCGTCGATGGCGAAGAGCTCACCGTCATCGGTGTGGAACACCGAGACGGGCGGTTCGATGTCGAGCCGGTGGGCCTCGCCTCGCGGCAGATCCGCGAGACGGCACGCGGGAATCATCATGACACCTCGGTGCGTATAGCGAAACGGATTGCGATGAGCGCAACGTCAGTCTGCGGGCCGCCGCGAAGCGTTGTCAAGGAGTTCACGCGCCGGTTTGCCCGGGCCACCACGGCGGTTCCCCGGGCACGCCGAAGCACCCTCGAAACCGTGTGTGAGCAGGGCGGACACGCCTCGCGGGAGCTACGGGTACAGCCCTGCCCCGGTGCCGTCACCGGGGCAGGGCCGCTTCGTCGGCGGGGCGGTCAGAAACCGCGGTCGCGCGTCACAGGAGCACCACCGAGCGCAGGACGTCACCGTGGTGCATGCGCTCGAAGGCCTTCTCGACCTCGTCCAGGGCGATGGTCTCGGTGACGAACGCGTCCAGGTCCAGGCGGCCCTGGAGATGGAGATCGATGAGCATGGGGAAGTCGCGGGAGGGCAGACAGTCCCCGTACCAGGACGACTTGAGGGCGCCGCCGCGGCCGAAGACGTCCAGCAGCGGCAGTTCCAGCTTCATCTCGGGGGTCGGCACGCCGACCAGCACCACGGTGCCCGCGAGGTCGCGGGCGTAGAAGGCCTGCCGGTAGGTCTCGGGGCGGCCGACCGCCTCGATGACGACGTCGGCGCCGAAGCCGCCGGTCAGTTCGCGCACCGCCGCGACGGCGTCGGTCTCCTTGGAGTTGACCGTGTGGGTGGCGCCGAGACCGCGGGCCGTCTCCAGCTTGCGGTCGTCGATGTCGACGGCGATGACGCGCGCCGCGCCGGCCAGGTTCGAGCCGAGGACGGCGGCCGCGCCGACGCCTCCGCAGCCGATCACGGCGACGCTGTCGCCGCGGCCGACGCCGCCGGTGTTGAGGGCGGCGCCGATGCCCGCCATCACCCCGCAGCCCAGCAGGCCGGCGACCGCCGGGGAGACGGCGGGGTCGACCTTGGTGCACTGCCCGGCCGCCACCAGCGTCTTCTCGGCGAAGGCGCCGATCCCGAGGGCGGGCGAGAGCTCGGTGCCGTCGGCCAGGGTCATCTTCTGCCTGGCGTTGTGCGTGTTGAAGCAGTACCAGGGCCGCCCGCGCCGGCAGGCCCGGCACTGGCCGCACACGGCACGCCAGTTGAGGACCACGAAGTCACCGGGCGCCACGTCGGTGACCCCGTCGCCGACCGCCTCGACGACCCCCGCCGCCTCGTGCCCCAGCAGGAACGGGAAGTCGTCGCTGATCCCGCCGTCGCGGTAGTGCAGATCGGTGTGGCAGACCCCGCAGGCCTCGATCCTGACCAGCGCCTCCCCCGGACCGGGGTCGGGCACGACGATGGTCTCCAGGCTGACAGGGGCGCCCTTGCTCCGCGCGACGACGGCACGGACCTGCTGGGACATGGCCACTCCTCGGCTGCAGAGGTGGGCAAGATGTTGCCCTATACGGCACGCATCTCGCGTTTCGCAACACAGCATCGCGGAGGCCGCAGCAGGGGTCAAGGATCCGTCAGCAGGACCGCACACCGCGACCGCGACGCCTGAGCCGTCGGGTGCCCGAGGGAGCAGGTGCCGGCCCGGGTGCCCGGCGACGTCCTGCGGGCCCGGTGACGCGGTTGCCTGGGAGTGATTGGGCCAGGCTCACCGGGCGCCGGGTGGCTAGGCTCGGAGCATGTTGGAGAGCAACAACCTCGGAGCGATGCTGCGTCAGTGGCGCGATCGAACGACGCCTGGACAGGCAGGCGTTCAGAGCATCGGCCGCCGCCGGGTTCCCGGCCTCAGGCGCGAGGAGCTGGGGCGACTGGCAGGGGTTTCAGCCGACTACATCAAGCGCCTGGAGCAGGGCCAGGGCCATCCGTCCCGGGAGGTCCTGGAAGCACTTGCCCGGGCTCTGCGGCTGGGCCGCGAAGACTACGAGTACTTCTGCGTGCTCGCCGGCTACTCCCTGACTGGTGACGGCTACGTGCCGCAGCACATCGGTGGCGGCGCCCAGCGCCTGCTCGACCGGCTGACCGACGTTCCTGTGTGTGTCTGCGACGCGGCCTGGACGGTGATCGCATGGAACAACGTCTGGGGCTCCGTGATGGGTTGCGGGCCGGGGCCCGGCGCAGGACGTGACCGGAACGTGGCCTGGCGCCTGTTCGTCGGCACACCCGGCTCGATTTTCCGTTCCGCCGGACGGACAGCCCGCTTCGAGTCCACCGTCGTCGCCGATCTGCGCAGAGCGGTCGTCCGCTATCCGGCGGACGCGCGCCTGAGCAGTCTGGTGGGCGACCTCATCGCCGCCAGCAGCCGCTTCCGCTCACTGTGGGAAGGGCGGGCCGATGCGCCGGTCCGTGAGGAGCGCGTTTCGGTCCATCACCCTGACATGGGCGACATCGTGGTCGACTGCGACACGCTGTCCGTCGATGACGGCGACCTGCGCTTCATCCTCTTCACCGCGGAACCCGGCTCGGCCCAGGCCCGGCGCCTGGCCCTGGCAGGAACCGTACAGGCCCTTCCCCGGTCGGCACACGAACCGACCGACTGACATTCGCCGCCCACGGCGGGCCCCGGCGACACCCACCGATCTGCAGGAGATGCAATCCCTCGTGTCCATTGACGCTGTCGACATGCGCCCGGCGGGCGTGGAACCCGTAGCGCGCGCGGTCGCTCTCGCCACCACGCTCGCGGAGCACGCCGCCGAGACCGAGCAGTCCGGCCGCCTGGCGCCCGCCTCCGTGGCAGCCGTGCGGGAGGCTGGGCTGCTCGCGCTGACAGTACCCCGCGAACTCGGTGGTCTCGGTGCCGATCTGCGCACTCTGGCGCAGGTGGCCATGGCTCTGGGGGCGGCCTGCCCTTCCACCGCATGGGTGACGTCCTTGTCGTGCTTCTCTAAGAAGTCGGTCGGCGCCGGTCTGCGTGGTCCGGTCCGTTCGGCCTACTTCGCCGACCCTCACGCGCTGGTGTGCGCCACCGCGGTCGCCGAGGGGCATGGCAGGCAGAGCGCGGACGGCCTGCGGCTGTCGGGGCGCTGGCGGATGGCGTCCGGGTGCGAGGACGCGGCATGGGCCTTCCTCATCGTGCCCGTCCTGCGCCAGGACACTCCGGCAGGGGTGGGCACCGCCCTGGTGCCGGTAGGAGACCTGGTTGTCGAGCGGTCGTGGCGCAGTGCCGGGCTGGCGGGCACGGGAAGCCACACGCTCCTCGCCGAGGACGTCGTGGTGCCGCCCGAGTACACGACGTCACCTGCTGACCGGCGCACGCCTCCGCCCGCCGTCGTCACGGTCGGCGCTGTGGTGGCGCACCTTGCTCCCATGATCGGCGCGGCCCACGGTGCGCTCGCCGTACTTCAGGGGGTGCTGGCCGGCACGCGGGCCCCGTCGCAGACCACCTACTCCCGGCTCGTGGACTCGCCCTTGGCCCGGCACCGCTTCGGCCAGGCCAGCCACCTGATCGACACCGCGACCCGGCGCGTCCTCGATGTCGCCGGACAACTGGACGCGACGGATCCCGCACACCCCGTGCCGAGCCTGGAACGCGCACAGCTGCGCATGCGACTGGTTTCCGCAGCCGCGGAATGCCGACAGGCCGTGGAGTGGCTGCTCGACCTGCACGGCGCCGGCGGCTTCGACCCCGGCAACCCCCTGCAGCGTTTCTGGCGGGACGTGTCCGTGGGGACGCGCTATGCCGGGCTCAACCCCTATGTCACCGAGGAGGACCACGACCGTCTTCTGCTCGGCATCGAGCCCCCCGTCTCCCTGGCGCTCTGAGAGGGCATTTGCGGCGGACGTCCTCGGTGAGCGTTTCGATTCGCTGCACGCCGACAGGTCGTCACCTTCGGCGAACCGGCGGGCACCGGGCCCTTCGGTCCGGAACAGCGCACAGGCACCGCACGCGGCCCGCCGAGGACACGGAGAGGGCGGACCCGATCCCCGTCTCGGCACCCGGCTCGCGCAGCACCGGGGGACGCGGTACGGCGCGCGGGGCGGGACCGTCCGGGCCGGGCGGTCACTTCCCGGCCGACGCGCGCCCCGCGGAGGACGGCCGGTCGTCGTCCGCGCCGGGCACGACGACCAGGAAGGCGTCCGTGCTCAGATCCATCACCACGGTCGCCCGCCCGCCTTCGGCGCGGCACCTCGCCGCGTACTCCTCGGCCGGCCACGAGCCCCGGGGAGCCCCGGCGGGAAATCGCTCCAGCACCTTCGCACCCATAGCGGTCGTGCACCTCCCGCAGTCGGTTTTCGCCTTGTCATGGTGCGGCTGCCCGGGATCGACACGGACATGCCGGAAGCGCCGGACGACGCGGACCGCGGAGCCGTCCCGTGAACGACGTCCCGGTCGTCCTGCTCTCCGCCGACCCGTGCCCGCATGGCTGAGCGTGCCCGGGGAGCACCGAGAACTACACATAAAGAAGAAATAAGAGCAGAATGTCATCTAGCGGTGTATACCGCACGCACCAGACGCGGTCAGGCCTGTAAGTCAAAGGAGACGAGTCATGGCCAACGTCTCGCACGGCAGAAGTGACATAACCAGCCACCCCGATGTCTCCGAGATGCGGGAGCGCTACGCCCGCATGCTCGGCGGCCGTGATGTGGCGCTCGTGGACGGGCCGGTGTTCCTGCTCGGCCTGTACTGCGCGGCGTCCCCGTGGATCGTCCACTACACGGCGAGCCAGCCCGCACTCATGACCCACAACCTGATCATGGGCATAGCGATAGGCCTGCTGGCACTGGGCTTCACCAGGGCACCGGAGCGCATGTACGGCCTGAGCTGGGCCATGTGCGCCATGGGCATCTGGATGATCATCGCCCCCTGGGTGGTCGGCACCAGCCCTGACGCGGGCGTCATCATCAACAACGTCGTCATCGGCGCGCTGGCCCTCTGCCTCGGGCTGGTGTGCGCCGCCTCGGCTGCCAAGCGGACGCCGGCGACCTAGAGCAACCGCGCATCCCCTGGAAGGGAGGACGCGGGGCCGGTCCGATGACGGCGGACCGGCCCCGCCGCGCGCCCGCTCAGCGGCCGGGGACCGGCCGGGGCTCCCGCGGGACCGGGCCGCGCTGATCGGACCGGCGGCCTCCAGGACGGCCGGGCGCCGGGCCACCGCCTGCTGCCGGGCCGTCGCGACGCGCCCGCACGGCTCGGACGGCGTCCTGCAGGCAGGTGCTCGCATGTCCACGCCGGCCGCCCGTCCCGTGCGGTCAGGGAGCCGTGCCGAACGAGATCCACACGTCCGGCGGCAGCTCCGGCAGGCCCGGCACCGGCCTGGGCTCCTCCGTCCAGGCGTCGCCCGCGACCTCGGCCGCGACCCGCCGCCAGAAGGCGACGGCGCCCGGGTTCTCGTACTGGAAGGCGATCTCCCAGCGGCCCGGATGACGGGTGAGGACCTCGCTGGCGGCGGTCAGCCCGATGCCCGCGCGCCGCGCGCCGCGGGTCACGAAGAAGCTGTTGAGCACCCGCACCGGTGCGCCCAGCGCCCGGACGAACGCGAAGCCGACCGGGTGCTCGCCCCGCACGAAGAGGTAGGCCGCCCAGTCGGGTGAGGAGAAGGCGTCCTCGACGCGCTCGCTGCGGAACGAGCCGTCGGGCCCCGGCAGGAGTCCGCGGAACTCGGACAGGTCGTGGCGGAACATCAGCCACAGACGATCGACGACGGGGCGGTCCCCGGGAACGGCGGGGCGGACTACGACGTCCGCTTCGATGAGTTCGGTCATGAAAAAAGCCTCATCCGGCGGGAGTTGCCCGCGCCGGATGAGGCTGACGTGTACTGGTGACACTACACCACGGCCGGCTCCTCCGGCGTCAGATACTCCTCCCCGATCTCCTTCACCCCGAACGGCCACACCTTCTCCAGCCGCGCCCAGACCAGGAACGCCACGCAGCCGAGGGCGAGCCAGGCCAGGGACCACTCGATGGGGTGGCGGCCCGGGGAGTTCCGGTCGGCGTAGCCGTAGATCACGCACCAGCCGGCGAAGGCGACGATGCTCGGCAGCGGGTAGAGCCACATGCGGTACGGCCGCTTCAGCGCCGGCTGCCGGCGGCGCAGCACCGTGAGCGCCACGATCTGGGCCAGCGCCTGGACGATCACCATCACGGTGGTGAGCAGCTGGATCAGGGTCGCCAGGTCGGTGTGGCGGCCGATCAGGAAGCCGATCGCGGTGATCACGCCCATGGTCGCGAGACCCAGCGTCGGGAACCGGTGCTTCGGGTGCAGTTTCCCGTAGGGGCGGAAGAAGACGCGGTCGCGGGCCGCGTCGTAGGGCACCCGGGAGCCGCCGAGCAGGCCGGTGAAGACCGAGGCGAAGGCCGTGATCAGGATCAGCACGGTGACCGTGTCGGCGGCTCCCCTGCCCCAGGTCTTCTCCAGGACCGCCGAGGCGACCGAGGTCGAGGCGATGTCGTCCGGGTGCGTCATGCGGTGCCAGTCGATGACGCCGAGCGTGCCGATCTGGAGCAGCAGGTAGATCGCCATGATGCCGAGGATCGAGAAGATGACGGAGCGCGGCAGGACGCGGCCGGGGTCCTTGATCTCGGCGCCCATGTAGGCGGTCGTGTTGTAGCCGAGGTAGTCGTAGATGCCGATGGTCAGGCCCGCGGCGAAGCCGAGCCAGAAGTGGTCGCTCGTCAGGTCGAAGGCGTGGGCCGGGTAGGTGAAGGCCAGATGCGGGCTGAAGTCGCTCGCCGCGGCGACGATCACCAGCAGCACCGAGGCGATCATCACCGTCCACATGACGGCGGTGATCCTGGCGATGTGCTCGATGCCGCGCCAGAGCAGGAGCACCACCAGGGCGATGACGCCGAGCCCGATCAGGTCGCCGGAGGTCTGGCCGAGGCCGGGAGCGAGGTAGCCCAGGTACTGGACGAAGCCGACCACGCCCGTGGACATGATCAGCGGGATGAAGAGCATCGCCGTCCACACGAACAGGAACGGCACGAGGCGTCCGGTGCGGTACTGGAAGGCCTGGCGCAGATAGACGTAACTGCCGCCGGAGCCGGGCATCGCGGCACCCAGTTCGGCCCAGACGAGGCCGTCGCAGAGGGCGAGCACCGCGCCCGCGACGAAACCGGTGACCGCCTGCGGGCCGCCGAACGCGGCGACCATCAGCGGAATGGTCACGAACGGACCGATGCCGCACATCTGGCTCATGTTGATGGCGGTGGCCTGGAACAGCCCGACACGGCGGACGAAACCGCCGGCCGGTGGCGCACTGCCCGGGACGACGGGACTACCGGGACCTGCAGACATGGGGGCTCCTGGGCGAGACACGGGGAGGCGGGCGAGGCGGGTAGGACGGGCGGACGCCGACTCGGCGGGATGGCCGATAAAGTTAAGGAGCCTTACTAGATGCGTCAAGTATGCGTCGGGAATCGGTGAGAATGGTGCGATGGCCGCCAGCGACGTCGTAGAGGAGCAGGAGCAGCCCTGGAGCCGGCAGCGACTGCGCAGCACCAACGAGCGGCTGCTGCTGGACCGGCTGCGCCTGCTCGGTTCCGCCTCCCGCGCCCAACTGGCCCGTCAGACGGGCCTGTCGAAGCCGACGGTGTCCAGCGCGCTCGCGGCGCTCAGCTCGGCGGGGCTGGTGCACGAGGTCGGCACCCATGTGCCGGAGCGCGGCCGCACCGCCGTGCTGTACGCGCCCGATCCGGCGGCCGGCCACGCGCTCGGCATCGACGTGGGCCGGAGCTGGCTGCGGGTGGCGGTCGCCGATCTCGACGGCACCCTGGTCGCCCGCTCCGACGTGCGCAACCGTGCCCGGGGTTCGGACGCGATGGCCGACCTGCTGGTCGCCACCGCCCGTCAGGTCGTCGCCGACTCGGGGGTGGATCCGGCCGAGGTGGTGCACGGAGTGGTGGGCACCCCGGGCGTGTACGACGAACGGCAGCGGCGGGTGCGGTACGCGATGCATCTGCCCGGATGGGGCCGCGCGGGCCTCCTCGACCGGATGCGCGAGGAGCTGGGCGTCCCGCTGGAGGTGCACAACGACGCCAACCTGGCCGCCCTCGGCGAGTACACCTACGGCGTCGGGGCGGGCAGCCGGCTCTTCGCGTACATCATGATCGGCACCGGGCTCGGGATGGGCGTGGTCAGCGAGGGGCGTCTGTTCACCGGGGCGCACGGGCTGGCCGGGGAGATCGGCTTCCTGCCCTGGCCGGGGCGGCGACGGGGGCCCGAGCGACTGGAGGACGCGGTGTCGGGGGTGGCCGTGGCCGAGACGGCGCGGCGGCTGGGGATGAGCGGGCAGCTCACCGCGAAGTCCGTGTTCGACGCGGCACGCCAGGGCGATCCGGCCGCGGTGGAGGCGGTACGCCTGGAGGGCGAGCGGATCGCCCACACGGTGGCGGCGGCCGCGGCCGTGCTCGACCCCGACCTGGTGGTGCTCGGCGGCGGTGTCGGCCACAGCGTCGACCTGCTGCTGCGCCCCGTGCGGGAGCATCTGCGCACCCTCACACCGCTGCGCCCGAAGCTGGCACCCAGCCGGCTCGGCGAGGACGCGGTGCTGCTCGGCGCGGTGGCCACGGCCCTGGGCACCGCCCGTGACCAGGTGTTCCAGCGCAGGTCGGACGCTTCCTGACAGCGGCGGCGCCCACGCGCGCGGGCGCCACGGTGATTGACACCACCTGCACGGCACCCTAGCTTGAGGCGAGTTAGTAAAGTTTCCTAACTTTACGAGCCTGGAGACCACAGTGTTCCCTCGCCGTGCCCCCGGACACCGCCTCGCCACGGCCGCCGTGGCCCTGGGACTGCTCTGTTCACTCAACACCAGCGCCTGGGCCGGGGCCCGCGACCCGGCCCACGGGCCCGCCCGGATCACCCGTGTGCCGTCCGCCGCCGGGTCCGCGACCCCGCTGTCGGGCTACGCGATCCGGTCGACGGCCGACGTGCGCGACTCCGCGTCGGCGGTCTCCTCCCCCGGCTACCCGGCACAGGGCTGGTATCCGGCCGGGCCCCGCTCCACGGTCCTGGCCGCGCTGCTCGCCGACGGCGTCCATCCCGACCCGTTCGTCTCCACCAACCAGCAGAAGATTCCCAAGGCGCCCTTCCAGGTGCCCTGGTGGTACCGCAGCGACTTCTCGGTGGCCGACCCCGCACAGCGCACCTACCTGGACTTCAGCGGTGTGATCTCGGCGGCCGACGTGTACGTGAACGGCCGGAAGGTCGCGTCCACCGCCGACGTCACCGGCGCCTACACCCGACACGAACTGGACGTCACCTCGCTGGTGAGGGCCGGCACGAACACGGTCGCCTTCCGGATCCGGCCCAACGACCCGGACAAGAACCTCACCATGGGCTGGATCGACTGGCTCCAGCCGCCGCCCGACCAGAACATGGGCATCGTCCGGGACGTCCTGGTCCGGCGCGGCGGCCCGGTCGCGCTGCGCGACGCGCACGTGGTGACGAAACTCGCGGTGCCGTCGCTGGCGACGGCCGACCTGACGGTGAAGGCGCGGGCCCGCAACGACTCGGACACCCCGGTCACCGCCCAGGTCTCCGGCACGGTGGCGGGAGTGCCCGTCGCCCGGTCGGTCCGGCTCGCCGCCCACCAGACCAGGACCGTCACCTTCACCCCGGCCGACACCCCAGGCCTGCACCTCACCTCCCCGAGGGTGTGGTGGCCGGCGGGCATGGGCGGCCAGCCGCTCTACGGCCTCGACCTCACCGCTTCCGTCGCCGGCACGAAGTCCGACACCGCGCACCATCGCTTCGGCGTCCGTGACGTCCGGGCACCGCTGAACTCCGACGGCGCCCGCCAGTACGCGGTCAACGGCCGCCGGCTGCTGGTCAAGGGCGGCGGCTGGTCACCCGACGAGTTCCTGCGCTGGGACCGCACCTATACCGAGGACCGCCTCAAGTACGCCCTCGACCTCGGCCTCAACGCCATCCGGCTGGAAGGTCACATCGAGCCCGACGAGTTCTTCGACCTCGCCGACCGCTACGGCATCCTCACCCTCCCGGGCTGGGAGTGCTGCGACAAGTGGGAGGGCCAGGTCAACGGCGCCGGCGAGCGCGGCGAGAAGTGGACGGCCGCCGACTACCCGGTCGCCCAGGCCTCGATGGCCGCCGAGGCCGCCCGGCTGCGCGACCACCCGAGCGTGGTCTCCTTCCTGATCGGCAGCGACTTCGCCCCCGACGCGAAGATCGAGAAGTTGTACCTGGACGCCCTGAAGGCCGCCGACTGGTCGGTCCCGGTGGTCCCCGCCGCCTCCGACAACTCCACACCGCAGCTGGGCAGTTCGGGCATGAAGATGACCGGCCCGTACGACTGGGTCCCGCCGGGCTACTGGTACGCCAAGCGTGAGGGCGGCGCCACCGGCTTCAACTCCGAGACCAGCGCGGGCCCGGACATCCCCACCCTCGACACCCTGCGCCGGATGATGACACCCGCCGAGCTCGGCACCCTCTGGCAGAACCCGGGCATCCGCCAGTACCACCGTTCCCCTTCCCCCGTCTTCGGCACGCTGAAGATCTACGACGAGGCCCTCACCGGCCGGTACGGCGCCCCGAGGAGCCTCACCGACTACGTCCGCAAGGCGCAGCTCGCCCAGTACGAGAACGTCCGCGCCCAGTACGAGGCGTACGGGCGCAACGCCACGGACTCCTCGAAGCCGTCGACCGGGGTCGTCTACTGGATGTTCAACAGCGGCTGGACGTCCCTGCACTGGCAGCTGACGGACCGTTATCTCGACCAGGGCGGCGCCTACTTCGGTGCGAAGAAGGCGGGCGAACCCCTGCACGTCCAGTACTCGTACGACGACCGCTCGGTGGTCGTGGTGAACCAGCGGCACGCCCCGGCTTCCCGGCTCACCGCCCGGGTCACCTTGTTCAACCCCGACGGCACCCAGAAGTACGACCGGACCGCCACCGGGATCACGGTCAGGGGCGACGGCGCGCACAGCACCGCGCTCACGGTGCCGGCGTCGGTGACCGGGCTGTCGTCCACCTATCTGGCGCGGCTGGTCCTCACCGACGCCGACGGCCTGGAGGTGAGCCGCAACGTCTACTGGCTCTCCACCAGGCCCGACACCCTCGACTGGGCGAACACCGACTGGTATCACACACCGACCACCGGCCACGCGGACCTGACCGGGCTCTCCTCGATGGCCCAGGTCCCGGTCACGGCGACGGCGTCGACGACGGACGTCCACGGCACGTCGACCACCACGGTCACCGTCCGCAACACGGGCACGGGAAGGACCCCGGCCCTGCTGACCGACGTCCACCTGGTCGACGCGCACGGCAGGCCGGTGCTGCCCGTGCGCTGGTCGGACAACGAGGTCAGCCTGTGGCCGGGCGAGTCGGCGACCCTGACCGCCACCTTCCGGACGGCGGATCTGCACGGCTCCGCGCCCCGGGTGCGGGTCTCCGGCTGGAACGCCGAGGAGCGGACGTTCCAGGCGCGTTGAGGCAAGCCGCGACAAGCGGGGCGGGGCCCGGCCGCGAGGGCCGGGCCCCGGGCCCTCAACTGACGTTGAGGGCGGTGTCGTCGAGGACGAACGACGTCTGCAGGGTGGAGCCCTCGGTGCCGGTGAACTTGAGTGTCACGGTCTGTCCGGCGTAGCTCGCGAGGCTGAAGCTGCGCTGGGTGTAGCCGCTGGCGGCGTTGAGGTTGGAGTAGGTCGCCAGGGTGCTCAGCACGGTGCCGGAGCTGTTGAGGACCTGGACCTTGAGGGTGTCGTACGCGGTGCTGGTCGAGGTCTCCGCCGTGTCGACGTGCAGGTAGAAGCTCAGGGCGGCGGCGGTGCAGCCGGACGGGATGGTCACCGGCTGGGAGAGCGTGTCGGTGGTGGCCGTCCCGTAGCCGTCCAGCCAGGCGTAGTACGAGCCGGTACGGGCGGACTCGCTGCTGGAGTTGGTGATGACGCCGCTGGAGGCGCTCCAGGTGGTGTTGCCCGACTCGAAGCCGTTGTTGCCGAGGAGCTGGGCGGAGGTGCAGGTGCCGGACCCGCCGCCACCGCCGCCGCTGCTGCCGCCGCTGGAGGCGCCGGTGAGCCAGGCGGTGGCGTTGAGGGCGAGGGCGGCGTTGGTGGCGCCGCTGTCGTTCCAGCCGTCA
>NZ_JAJONF010000031.1 GCF_021462265.1 Streptomyces shenzhenensis
ACGACAGTCCACTAGTGCCGCGGCAGACAACGTTCGCCCGTCAAGGAGCGGCGTCCGGTGCGTGCTCTGGGGGTCCCCCCGGCCGGAGGCTGGGGGGAGTGCCGGCCGGAAGTCCTCGTACTGGACGTACTTGGGCTTTCGGCCGGTGCGGCGAGAGTGCGTGCCGGGCGTCGCGACGGGGCGAACGTTGCCTGTTGCGGCACTGGACCCCACACCGCTTGCGCCTCGCGGTGGACGGCTCGGCATTCAGGTGGCACGGCTGCCCGGACTGCCGCCTACCCACACGACGCCGAAGTGCCGACCCCACCGTCGACGGCCGCACCGCCCACACCTGACCCGCCCAGGTTAGTATATAAATCATGTTTTGTTCGTTTAGTGAGGGATGGGGTGCCGGGCAAAGAGTCGATGACGGATGAATCGCATGGAGGTCGCCACGAGGTACTCCTTCAGGCTCTTTGTGGCCGGACACACGGAGCGGTCCTCTGCTGCGGAGGCGAACCTGCGCGCGTTGTGCAAATCCCATTTGCCGGGTGGTTTCGACATCGAGGTCGTCGACACCGCTGAGCAGCCGGCTCTCGCGGAGGAGCAGCGCATCCTGGCCACTCCGATCGCGATCAGGCTCGCACCGTTGCCGCAACTGCGGGCGATCGGTGACCTGTCCGATCAACGCCGCACGGCCTACGCACTCGGACTTCCGGCGCCGTCCGGTCCTGCCCGACAGGGGAACGCGGAATGAATGGCATCGATGCGATCGAACGGCTCCCCACCGGCATCCGGGGCTTCGATCCAGTCGCCCTCGGCGGGCTTCCCAAAGGTCGTGCGACTCTCGTCACTGGAACCACCGGCAGCGGCAAGACCTTGTTCGCGGTGGAATTCCTGGCCCGGGGCATCCTCCATTCGGGAGAGCCGGGAGTGTTCGTCACCTTCGAGGAGACGGCGAAGGACATCCGGCGCAACTTCGCCTCGCTGGGCTTCCCGATCAGGCAGTGGGAGGACGACGGGAAGTGGGCCTTTGTCGACGCCTCGGCCGACATCGCCGTGGAGGCACCGGTCATCGGCACCTTCGACTTCGGCGCCTTGGAGGCGCGGATCGGGCATGCGGCCGGCCGGATCGGCGCCGCCCGGGTTTCGGTCGACGCGCTCGACGCGCTCTTCACCCGCTTCGCCGATCCCGCGATCGTCCGTCACGAGATCGCGCGGATGGTCTACACCCTGGAAATGACCGGGGCCACCTCGATCATCACCGCGGAGCGCTCCGGTGAGCACGACGGCGTGTCCAGGTACGGCGTCGAGGAGTTCGTGGTCGACAACGTAATCACCCTGCGTAATGTGCTGTCGGACGAGCGCCGGCGCCGGACCGTGGAAATCGTCAAGTTCCGCGGCGCTCCCCACCGCACGGGGGAATGGCTCTTCGCCATCGATCCGACGGACGGGCTCGTGGTGATCCCGCTCGCGTTCCTCGCCCTGCCCCTCCCGGCCACCTCCCGGGTACGCGTGTCATCGGGCCTCCCCCAACTGGACGAGATGTGTGGGGGAGGGTTCTACAAGGATGCGATCACCCTGGTGACCGGCCCGAGCGGCGTCGGCAAGACGCTGTTGAGCCTGAAGTTCATCACCGCGGCGGTGGCGGCGGGCGAGCGCTGCCTTGCCTGCTCCTTCGACGACGCCCGGGAGCAGGTCAAGCGGAACGCGGCAGGCTGGGGGATGGACATCGACGCCATGGAGGCATCCGGCCTACTCCGCCTCATCGCTGACTACCCGGAGACGGCATCGCTGGAGGACCATTTCATCCGGATCAGGCGGGCTATCGAAGAGCACGAGCCCGAGCGGCTGGTTATCGACACGATATCCGCGCTGGAGCGCATCGCCTCATCCCGTGCGTTGCTCGACTTCATCCTTGCCCTCGGTGCGCTCGCACGCCAGCGCGGGATCACCACGCTGCTCACCTCGGCGCCACCTGGCCGACCCACCCGCCGGCTCACGTCATCCCTCTCGGAGGAGATCGCCAGCCTCACCGACGTCACGATCATGCTGCGTTACTTCGAGCGCGCCGGCCAGGTCCACCGTGCCATCGTGGTCACGCAGACCCGCGGTTCCGCCCATGACCCTGGCATCCGCCTGGCGACGATCGACTCCGACGGCATGCACATCGGCGAGCGGCTCAGCGCCCACATCGGCATCCTCGCGTCCGGCGAAACCCTCCAAGGGGAGACGCCGGCAGCGGTCGAGACAGAAAGCCACCGGCAAAGTGATGAATGAGGTTGCCGCCGGCCGGGAGGGCAAAGAGATGGAGGGTCCAGGCTCCGCCGACGTGGAGTTCGCCGCCGAGATCAGCCGCCTGATCGTGCAGGAGTCCGCTGACGGGGTCATCGCCGTGGACGAGCAGGGGATCGTCCGGCTGTGCAATCCGGCCGCGGCAGTGCTCTTCGGCCGCCCCGCCCGGGAGTTGCTCGGCGCACCGTTCGGTTTCCCGATCGTGACGGGCCGCTCGACGGAGGTGGAACTGATGCTGCCGGGCGGCGGCAACAGGGTTGTCGAGATACGAACCGTCACCACCGCTCTGCACGGCGAGCCCTTGCATGTCGTCGCCCTGCGGGACGTGACGCGCCGACGACACATCGAACGGGGCGCTGAGCGCTTCCAGCGGCTGTTGCAGCCGGAGCTGCCGGACCTGGCCCCGCTCGACGCAGCCGCCGTCTACCGGCCCGCAGCCGTCGGCGTCGGATACCTCAGCGGGGACTGGTACGACGCCATCCCGCTTCCTGACGGCGCTGTCGGCGCTGTGATCGGCGATGTCGCTGGGCATGACCTGCACGCTGCGGCCGCGATGGCCCAGATCCGCAACATGCTGCGCGCTCTGTTGTTCGACCGCCGCGCCGCGCCCAGCGCCGTCCTCGCCGCGCTGGACCGCACCCTCCAGGCGATCACGCGACATCCGGTCACCACCGCGTGCGTGGCCCGCATCGAGCCTTGTGACAGTGGCTGGAAGCTGAACTGGAGCAGCGCAGGCCATCCCCCACCCCTGCTGCTCACTGCCTCCGGTGCGACTGAGTACCTGCACATCGAGCCGGGTGTCCCGCTCGGCGTGGATCTCGAGCAGACTCGCTTCGACGACACCCGTCTCCTGCCCGCGGGCGCAACGCTGATCTTTTTCACCGATGGGCTGGTCGAACACCACCACCACCCCATCGACGCCGGACTCACCGCACTCGCCGACCTCGCCACCGCCCACGCCGACTTGCCGTTGGACGACTTCGTGCAGACCCTGGCCGACCAGCACCCCAGCGAAGGCCAAGACGACATCACCATCCTCGCCCTGCGCATGCCCGCCCAGCCCTGCTGCGGAAGCGCTCCGTAGGCGCCGTCATAGGGCAGGGTTCAACGGCGACCAACGCTGACAGGCGACGACCAGGCCCGAAACGCTGCCCCCGCCCCACCAGCCCGCTCAGCTCACTCGTAAAGCCCCCCTCACCCCCCACAGTTTTCTCAGACGACTTATAGGTGCGTGCCCGATGCGTGCCCGATGGGTCGGCGAACTGCGGTCAGCAGCGGTCAACCACGGTGTGTCAGGACCACCCTGTGGCTCTGAGGGCCATTCGGTCGTGGCGTCGTGGCCGGTTGAACCGTGCGACGACGCTCGATCGCTGTCGGCTGGTCCTGGTGCTCGGAGTGATCGGGTTGCTTTCTGGTCTTGGTGTCCGCCTTGGCGGTGTTGCGCGCTGAGTGGCTGGGGGCCGCCGGAGCGGTGGCGGAGACATGGAGCGGCGGCGGCCCCTGGCCGCCAGCGCGCGGCCCGCCGCAGGCGGGCAGCCTTGATCCAGTAAAGAGTGGTGTCGGACTCCAGCTCGGCGAAGACCGCGATGACCTTCGCCATGGCCCGGCCCATGGACGACGTGAGGTCGAGGGGCTCCGTCGCCGACGCGAGCGCGACGCTCTGGTGCTCGGCGAGTCGCATGATCTCCGCGAAGTCGACCGTCGAGCGTGCGAGCCGGTCGATCTTGAAGAACACGATCACGTCCAGCTCGGCGAGCCGAGTGAGGATGCGTTGCAGTCCTGGCCGGTCGAGGCCCCGGGAGAAGCCCGAGACATCGATGTCTTCTTCGACGACTATGACCTCCCAGCCACGTGCCTCACACAGCGCCTCGCACGCCGCTCTCTGGCGCTCAGGAGAAGTCGTCTCGTCCGTTTCACGCGATAGGCGAACATAGATAGCGGCGCGCATCCCCGGCGCGCTGGCCGGTACCGCCCTTCCGGCGCCGGGCACGGGGCATGGCCCGAGCAGTGACAGGTGCAGTGTCTGTCACGCTGACGATCCTATCTGCGGAGGTATGCGTGTCCTGCCTAATCGTCCATACGATCAGCAGCATCATCCAGGACGACGGTAGGGCGGCGTTTGCGTGGCCTGCTCGCAGAATTTGGTGCCTCAACGGCAGCGTGACGGGTAGCAGTTGGAGCGCAATACGAGTCAGCCGAGATAGGGACGGTCACGGTGCTCCAGGAAGTGACGGATCCGGAGCCGCTGCGTGTGGTGCATAGGCAGTTGAGCGATCTCCTCCGGCTGGACGAACCGCAGCTCTGTGGACTCGTCCGAGATCGCGAGTTGGCCGCCGACCGTGCGGGGGTGAAGCAGATGTTGAACTGCCGGCGCACCTCACCGTCCGAGTAGGCGATGACGTGGCGAGGGTCGGTGTACGTGCCCACGAGCCCGGTGATCTCTACGTCCAGCCCCGTTTCCTCCTTCACCTCGCGGACGGCCGTTCCCGGGAGTGAGTCGGTCATCTCCATGCCGCCACCAGGGAGCGCCCAGAGATCGTTGTCCCGGCGGCGCTGAAGGAGCACGCGCCCTTCGTCGTCGGTAACCACGGCGGACGCGGCGACCACCAAGCTGTTCGGCTCTGGTGCCGCCGGGTCGTCGTAGTACTCGGTCCGTGCCATGATCACCCTTCGCCTACCGGCGTCGCGGTCTCCCACACCGCGTCGAAGCTGCTGGCGTAGGTGTCGAACATGCCGCCCTCTCCGCTGCGCCGAAGATGCATTCGGCCAGGCCAGAAGGCCCCGGCCCACAGGGTGCGGCCCTGCGCGTCAGTGACGACGGTGGCCTTCTTGGTGTTCTGCCGCATCTTGCCCGAGACGAAGGCGCGACGGCCCGGCTTGTTCGCCCGGGGGCGTCGAACCCGGACCTCCGTGCCGTCCAGCCGCAGCTCGGCATCCTCGGCCGCCACATAGGCGAAGACGTCTGCGAGAGTGCGAAGCCGAAGGTCACCCTGTTCGGGAACAGCAAAGCCACGAGCGGCCAGAAGGGGACGGACCTCGTGGACAGCCCGGGTGATCGTGGAGCGGTCCACTCCGTAGAGCAGGGCCAGAGCCCCGTGCGGGAGCTGGAACCTCAGGACGACCAGCGTGGCGATGACCCGGTCGGTGAACACCAGCTGGTGATTGGGTCCGGCGCCGGCCGCACGCAACCGGCTGCGGCCTCGGCGCTCGTGCAGTCGGCCCTCCTCGGCGGCCATCCACGCCTGGGCCAACTCTGCGATCAGCGAACCGAGTCGACGGCGCTGGAGGCCGGTGAAGAGACGGTGGGACAAGGCCGTGCGGCCAAGGTATTGCGTCACAACAACACCCAACCCACACGTCCCTGTTCATGCCATGGCAGAAGCATGATCGTTACAGTCGCGCCCGTTGCCATGTTCTGGCACTGGGTCAACCCGAGCTGGGGAGAGCGGACAGTAGGGCCGCGGCGGCGCTGTCGAAAGGCGCGATGCTGCCGGCTGCGCGACAGAGGATGTGGGCGCCTTCGAGTGTGACGATCAGGAGGGTGGCCAGATCGGCGGCCTGGGATGGACTCATTCCGACGTGGGTGAGTTTTCCGGTGAGCTCGCCGACCCAGCCGGCGAACCCTTCGGCCGCGACAGCGCGCAGGCTGCTCTGGTCGGCAATGGCCGCACCGCCGTCGACGGTGACCGCCGCGACCGCGCAGCCGCCGCCCCCGGCGGACGCCTGCACCACGGGGCGGACGTTGCCAAGGAATGCCTCCACGACTTCGCGTGGGGTGCGGGCCGGCAGTTCGTGCAGGTGGCCGCGGACGTCCTCCGCGTTGCGGCGGGCGGCTTCGAGCGCGAGTTGCTGTTTGCCGCCCGGGAAGTGGTGATAGATCGCCCCGCGCGCGGCACCGCTCTCGGCCAGGACGTCGGTGAAGGACATCGCGGCCAGGCCGTGGCGTTGCAGCAGCCCGATCGCTGCGCTGATCATGCGGGACTTCGTGTCCGCGGCCATCGCACCCCCCTTGACTAGTACGGCCATCCTACTCCATGCTCACATTACTAGGACGCACGTACTAGTCGCGTGGGCCGGACAGGCCCCGAAACCGGAGGTTCGTGATGGGCAAGACCTTTCTCTACACCGAGATCCAGGCGGCAGTGCCGTTCGAGCAGTTCGACTGGCACCAGGTCAACGCGGCACTGAAAACCGCACCGGGCCTGATCCGCAAGACGTGGCTGTCCGGGATCGGCACCCACACCATCGGTGGCTTCTACGAATTCGACAGCGCCGAGAACGCCCTGGCCTTCGCCCAGGGCCCCTTCGCCGAAGAAGCCCGCCGGGCCGGAGCCCCGGCTACGACACGACTGTTCGACGGCGACATCGTCAAGGACGCCAGCATCGACCTGAACTCGCCCTACTACACCTGACACCGCAGGCCGTCGCCGACATCAGTACTGGACACCGCCTCGCTCCACCGCCGGGGCGAGGCGGCCCCAACGGAGAGGCATGTCGATGAACATCGCGCGACACCCCGAGAACAGCGTGAGCTGGATCGACCTCGGTACCCCCGACATGGAGACGACGACGGCGTTCTACACCGCGCTGTTCGGTTGGACCGTCGCCCCACCGGACCCCAACGGCTACCGGCTCTGCACACTGCGCGGACAACTCGTCGCCGCCCTGGGGCCGGCCGAGGACGCCGGCGCGCCCTACTGGACGATCAACGTCACCGTGGCGGACATCCAAGCCACCGCCACCCGCTTCACGAACCTGGGCGCCCAGATCATCGTGGCACCCAGCCGGGTCGGGACACTCGGCCACGCCGCCGTCGCGATCGACCCCGTCGGCGCACCACTGTCACTCTGGCAGCCCGGCACCCATGCCGGCATGCAGCTGAGCCACGAACCGGGAGCCTTCGCCGGCATCAGCCTTCTCACCGACCACCCCGAGCGGGCCGCCGCCTTCTACCGACCAGCCCTGCACTGGAACTCCAACCCTGAGCACACCGAGTTCCGGTTGCCGGACAACTCCATCGCCGCCACCAGTCCGGCGCCGGGGAAACCAACGGCGCAGCGATCACTCTGGCTGGTCAGTTTCGCCAGCAGCAGACTCGATGCCGACGCCAAGCAGGCCCGACAGCTCGGTGCGAGCGACGTTCGCCAGGACTCCAACGGAGACGTGGTCTTGCGCGATCCCACCGGCGCTCTGTTCGGCCTTGCCCAGCACGCTTGATAGTGCCGCTCCGCCCGAACGCGTTGCCCCAGGCAATCGTGCACCAAGCTGTTAGAAAGGGCCTTGACCTGAGCCACCGGAAGTCAGCCACGACGGCGGGCGTGCCGAACGAGCACCCGCCACGTGTGTTTCCAGCAACCCCCCGTCGGCCTCAGCCACGCTTCCTCCATGCGTCACAGGCCGCAACTCCTTCCGGCCTGAGCGTTTTTCGCATAGGCCAACTGGGCTCGGACTTCGTCGCTGAGGACCATGCGGCTTTGAAACGGTGTGAGCTGCACCCCGTTTCGTGGAGTCCCTGATGCCAGGGTTACGATCCTGGCGAAGGAGATCCACCAACACCATGCCAGCACCCCGTAAATAGCCGGACGAGCTCCGTGAGCGGGCCGTCTGCGAGGTCCGCACCACCGGCCGCCCGATCGCGCATGTCGCGAAGGACCTCGGCATCCGCAAGGAGGCCCTGCGCGGCTGGGTCCGCCAGGCCGAGGCCGACCATGGCGAGCGTGACGACCGGCTCACTACCGCCGAGCGTGACGAGCTGAAGCAACTCCGCAAGGAAGACGCCGAGTTGAAGCGGGCGAACGAGATCCTCAAAGCCGCCTCGGTGTTTTTTGCCCAGGAGATCGGCCGTCCCCGGACGAGGCCGAGCAGGTGATCGACCACTGCCTCTCCTTCAGGGTCGCCAGTCGCTCTTCCGGCTTGGCGTACTGCTCCGCGTACCGGATCGCTCCGTCGTCACCTCTGAACAGGCCCCGGTCGTAGCGATCCTTCTGCAGGTCGGCCAACGCTTCCTCGGCCTGCCTGATCTGCGGGCGGAAGTCCTCGCCCGCCTCCTGGACCATCCGCATCCCGATGGTGTCGGACTCCAGCTCAGCGAAGACGGCAATCACCTTCGCCATGGCCCGGCCCATGGACGACGTGAGGTCGAGCGGCTCCGTCGCTGACGCGAGCGCAACGCTCTGGTGCTCGGCGAGTCGCATGATCTCCGCGAAGTCGACCGTCGAGCGCGCAAGCCGGTCGATCTTGAAGAACACGATCACGTCCAGCTCGGCGAGCCTGGTCAGGATGCGCTGCAGTCCCGGCCGGTCGAGCCCTCGCGAGAAGCCTGAGACGTCGATGTCTTCCTCGGCGGCCACGACCTCCCAGCCACGTGCCTCGCACAACGCTTCACAGGCCGCGCGCTGGCGTTCCGGCGAAGTCGTCTCGTCGGTTTCGCGCGATAGGCGAACATAGACAGCGGCGCGCATCCCCGGCGCGCTGGCCGGGACGCCCTTCCGGCGTCGGGCACGGGGCATAGCCGTGCTGTGACAGGCGTTGTTTCTGTCATGAGACGACCTTATCCGCGGAGGTATGTGTGTCCTGCCTAATCGTCCAGTCCGACAAGACGCTGCTCCTGGAAGTCGACCACGAGCGGGCCGACGACTGCCGTCGGGCGATCGCGCCCTTCGCCGAGCTGGAGCGGGCGCCGGAGCACATCCACACCTACCGGGTGACCCCGCTGGGGCTGTGGAACGCGCGGGCGGCCGGGCACGACGCCGAGCAGGTCGTGGACGCGCTGGTCGAGTACAGCCGCTATCCGGTGCCGCACGCCCTGCTGGTCGACATCGCCGAGACGATGGACCGGTACGGCCGGCTGACACTCAGCAAGCACCCGGCGCACGGGCTGGTGCTCACCACCACCGACCGGCCGGTCCTTGAGGAGATCCTGCGCTCCAAGCGGATCATCCCGCTGGTCGGCGCCCGGATCGACCCCGACACCGTCGCCGTGCACCCCTCCGAGCGGGGGCAGATCAAGCAGACTCTGCTGAGGCTGGGCTGGCCCGCCGAGGACCTCGCCGGGTACGTGGACGGGGAGGCCCACCCGATCGAGCTCGCCGAGGACGGCTGGGCGCTGCGGCCGTACCAGAAGCAGGCCGTGGAGAACTTCTGGCACGGCGGGAGCGGGGTCGTCGTCCTGCCGTGCGGGGCCGGGAAGACCCTGGTCGGTGCCGGGTCCATGGCGCAGGCCAAGTCGACCACGCTGATCCTGGTGACCAACACCGTCTCGGCCCGGCAGTGGAAGCACGAGCTGGTGAAGCGGACGAGTCTCACCGAGGACGAGATCGGGGAGTACAGCGGGACGCGGAAGGAGATCCGGCCCGTCACGATCGCCACGTACCAGGTCCTCACGACCAGGCGGAAGGGCGTCTACCCGCACCTCGAGCTCTTCGACTCCCGCGACTGGGGGCTGATCGTCTACGACGAGGTCCATCTGCTGCCGGCTCCTGTCTTCAAGTTCACCGCCGACCTGCAGGCGCGCCGGCGGCTGGGGCTGACGGCCACCCTCGTGCGGGAGGACGGCCGGGAATCGGACGTGTTCTCTCTCATCGGGCCCAAGCGGTTCGACGCTCCGTGGAAGGAGATCGAGGCGCAGGGCTACATCGCACCCGCCGACTGTGTGGAGGTGCGGGTGAACCTGACGGACTCGGAGCGGCTGGCGTACGCCACCGCCGAGACCGAGGAGAAGTACCGCTTCTGTGCGACCACCGCGACCAAGCGGAAGGTCACGGAGGCGATCGTGCGGCGCTTCGCCGGGCAGCAGATCCTCGTCATCGGTCAGTACATCGACCAGCTCGACGAGCTGGGCGAGCACCTGAACGCCCCCGTCATCAAGGGCGAGACCTCCAACGCTCAGCGCGAGAAGCTCTTCGACGCCTTCCGCGAGGGCGAGATCAGCGTGCTGGTCGTCTCGAAGGTCGCCAACTTCTCCATCGACCTGCCGGAGGCGACGGTCGCCATCCAGGTCTCGGGTACCTTCGGCTCCCGCCAGGAGGAGGCCCAGCGCCTCGGCCGCGTCCTGCGCCCGAAGGCCGACGGGCACCAGGCCCACTTCTACTCCGTCGTCGCCCGCGACACCATCGACCAGGACTTCGCCGCCCACCGGCAGCGCTTCCTGGCGGAGCAGGGGTACGCCTACCGGATCATGGACGCGGACGAGCTCCTCGCGGAGAGCTGAGGGCCGTCCGGCAGGGCGGCGCCGGTCCCGTGCGGCAGGGCGGCGCCGCGCCTTCGCAGGGCGATCGCGGCGCCCGCCAGCAGCGCCAGCCCCAGGAGCGGGTACGGCGCCGCGAGCGGCTGCTGCCACCACGGCAGGTGCAGGTCGCGGTCGCCCTCGTGGGGCAGCAGCCACATCGTGCGCGCCGTGAACACGAGTGCCGCCGTGGCCGCGAGGAGCGTCCGGCCCTCGGCGAGCAGCACCGCCAGCAGCGGGACGCACCACACCCAGTGGTGGGACCAGCTGATCGGGCAGACCAGCAGAGCCGTGAACGCGGTGAGCAGGATGCCCCAGCGGTCGCGGTGGGGGGCCCGGTCGCAGCGGGCGGCACGGTCGGCCGGTGCGTCGCCGTCGTCGGATGTGTCGCGGGTGCGCGTCGCCAGCCACAGACCCGTCACCGCCACCGCGGCCGCCGGCAGGAGCCAGGCCGGGCCCGGTGCCGCGGTGCCCGTCGCTCTCGCGATCAGGCCCTGGAGCGACTGGTTGTCGATGATCCAGGCCTTGCCGACCCGGCCGGTCTCGAACAGGCGCCGGGTCCAGAAGTCCACGGTGGCCGTGGGGAGGAGGAGGGCGCCCAGCAGAGCGGTGCCCGCGAAGGACGCCGTCGCGGTGGCTGCCTCCTTTCTGCGCGTGGTGAGGAACAGGTAGCCGATGAAGATCGCCGGAGTGAGTTTGACGCCCGCCGCGATGCCCAGGGCCACACCCTTGGCGCGGGCGCCGGGCGGGCGGGTCAGGTCCCACAGGACCAGGCAGGCGATGGCGAGGTTGACCTGGCCGAAGAGCAGCGTCTGGAAGACCGGCTCCAGCCAGAGGGCGAGCCCGGTGGCCGCGCCCAGCAGCGGGAGGGGTGCGGGGCGGCCGGCCAGGCGGGCGGAGAGGGCGACGAGCCAGGCGAGCAGGAGCGCGTTGCCCGCGAGGAACGCCGTCTTCAGGGCCGGGACGGGGATCCAGGTCGTCGGGACGAACAGGACCGCCGCGAAGGGCGGATACGTCGCCGGCAGCCGCCACTCGGTGACCGTGAAGCCGTACAGATCACCGCCGTGGACCACGGCTTCGCCCTCCGCCCGGTAGACCAGCAGGTCGGCCATCGGGGCGTGCAGCAGGAGGCAGAGGGCGGCGAAGGTGCAGAAGGAGACCGTCAGTAAGGGGAGGGACAGGCGGAGGGATGCGAGGAGGGATGGGGAGGCGGAGGAGGCAGCGGGCGATGTCACCGTCCGGATCGGCACAGTGGTGACCCTATGCCGTTACTTGCGGCGTATGCCCGCTTCCTCACCGTACTCACCGAGTATCACGACGCTGAACGCCGCGCCGACGAAGACCTTGACGGCGCGCAGGGCGTCGCCCAGGCGGTGGTGGGTGTGGGCGGCCCCGTCGACGGCGGTGGCGCCCGGGGGGCGGCTGGGGGCTGGGTGGATGGTTGCTGCGCTCATGCCTCAATGGTGGAACTTCGGGCATAAGCAGGGCATCGGTCCACGGGTCCAATTTCCGGCATTCCCCCGTCCACCCTTCGGCGGACCCCGCCCCCCACCCCCGCCCCACCCTCCGGGTGACGCTTCCCCTAGGGGACGACCGGCCCCCTCCCCGGCCCCTCCACGGGAGACGGCCGGCCGCCGGAAAATCCATTGGCCTCCGCGGCCCCTGTCTCACTAGAATCTCCGCTCTTGCCCGCCTCCGCCCCCCGGAGTGCCGTCGGCCGGACGGAAACCGGTCGGCTGATCGTCACCTGTGCGCCATCCACACCTGAGCGCCATCGACTCGCAGGCCTTCGGAGGCACCCCCTTGTCCACGCCCGCCCACGACCCGCTGGCGGACCCGCGCCCCGCCCCCGACCCCGACCCGCTCTCCCGCGAGCGCGCCCACCTCGCCCAGTCCCGCGCCGCCCTGCGCGCCATGCGTGAGGACGTCGAGTCGCTGGACATCAGTGACGTCACCGCGAACTGGGTCAACGCCGAGGTCCTCGCCCGCCAGATCGAGGAGCGCATCAAGGCGCTGGCCGACCTCAGCGACACCCCGCTGTTCTTCGGCCGCCTCGACTACCTGCACGCCCCCGGCGCCGACCGGGCCGAGGGCGCGTACGGGGAGCGCCCGCGGCCGGAGGACGCCTATCAGACGCTGCACATCGGGCGCCGGCACGTGCACGACCAGGACGGCGACCCGATGGTCATCGACTGGCGGGCGCCGGTCTCGCAGCCGTTCTACCAGGCGTCCAAGAAGGACCCGATGGGCATCGCGCTGCGCCGTCGCTTCGGTTACACCCGCGGCGACATCACGGCGTACGAGGACGAGCACCTCTCCGACCCGGCTGAAGCGGCCCGCACCAGCAAGCTGCTCCAGCAGGAGATCGAACGTCCGCGCGTCGGCCCGATGCGCGACATCGTGGCGACCATCCAGCCCGAACAGGACGAGATCGTGCGCAGCGGGCTCGGCGGGACGGTGTGCGTGCAGGGTGGCCCGGGGACCGGCAAGACGGCCGTCGGCCTGCACCGGGTCGCCTACCTTCTCTACGCCCACCGGGAGCGGCTCGCCCGCACCGGCACCCTGGTCATCGGGCCGAACCGCTCCTTCCTGCACTACATCGAGCAGGTGCTGCCCGCGCTCGGCGAGCTGACCGTGCGGCAGGCGACGGTGGACGACCTGGTGGCCCACGTCGAGCTGACGGGGACCGACGACGCCGCCGCCGCGATCGTCAAGGGCGACGCCCGGATGGCGGAGGTCCTGCGCAGGGCCGTATACGCGCACGTCACTCCGCCCACCGAGCCGGTCGTGGTCGTGCGGGGCTCCCGCCGCTGGCGCGTGGCGGCGTACGAACTGGAGGACATCGTCCGGGAACTGCTGGACCGTGGCATCCGGTACGGCGCGGCACGCGAGGCCCTGCCGCAGCGCATCGCGCACGCCGTGCTGGTCCAGATGGAGCGGTCGGGAGAGGCGCCCGACGACCGCGTGCAGGACTCGGTGGCCCGCAACGCGGCGGTGAAGGCGGCCGTCAAGCGGATCTGGCCGCCGGTCGACCCGGCGAAACTCGTCCTGCGCCTGCTCACGGACGCGGACTACCTCGCGGAACACTCCGCCGGGATCCTCGACGAGGACGAGCAGAAGACGATCGTCTGGGCGAAGCCGGTGCGCGGCGTCAAGGCGGCGAAGTGGTCGGCCGCGGACGCCGTGCTGATCGACGAGACGATGGACCTCGTCCAGCGGACGCACTCGCTCGGCCATGTCGTCCTCGACGAGGCGCAGGATCTGTCCCCCATGCAGTACCGCGCGGTCGGCCGCCGGTGCAGCACCGGTTCGGCGACCGTTCTCGGCGACCTGGCGCAGGGCACCACGCCCTGGGCGACGCGGAGTTGGGCCGAGGCCCTGTCCCACCTCGGCAAGCCGGACGGCGTCGTCGAGGAGCTGACGGCGGGCTTCCGCGTCCCGACCGACGTCATCACCTACGCCTCCCGGCTCCTCCCGCACATCGCCCCCGGCCTCGCCCCGGTCGCCTCGGTCCGTGAGAACCCCGGTTTCTTCGCCGTGCGTCCCGTCACGGGCACCGCCGAAGTGGTCGCCGCGTGCGAGGAGCTGCTGCGCAACGAGGGCTCGACGGGCCTGATCGCGGCGGACGCGCGCGTGCCCGCGCTCACGGCGGCGCTGACGGCGGCGGGCATCGGCCACCTGACCCCCGGCGAGGAGACCACGGCCGAGACCCGCCTCACCCTGGTCCCGGCGTCCCTGGCCAAGGGCCTGGAGTACGACTACGTGGTCCTCGACGAGCCCCAGGCCGTCGTCGACGGCGAACCGGACGAACGCACCGGCCTGCGGCGCCTGTACGTGGCCCTCACCCGGGCGGTGTCCGGTCTGATCGTGACCCACGCGGCCCCGCTGCCGGCGCAGCTGGCCTGAACCGGCCGTCCTCACCGCACCGGCGGCGGCTTCGCCCGGCGGAGGAGAAGACCCCCCGGCCCTGCTCCCGGGCCGGGGTCGTGTCTCACCGCGGTACCGCGTCCCCGGACCGGTCCAGCGCCCGGCGCCAGGACCGCACCGCTTCCTCCGACACCGCCCCGGCCCAGCCCCCCGGCCGCGCCGCGCCGCCGATGTGGAAGGCGTCGACGCCCGCCGCTCGCAGTTCGGCCACGTGATCGAGGCGCAGGCCGCCGCCCACCAGGAGCGTCTGCTCGTACCCCGGCTCCCCGCACCGCCCCGCCTCGGAAAGCAGCCTGGGCAGCCCCTCGTCCACGCCCTCCGCGGCGCCCGCGGTGAGGTAGGTGTCGAGGCCCGGCAGGTCGGCGAGCTGCTTGCGCAGGGCGTCCCGGTCCGCGGCCCTGTCGATGGCCCGGTGGAAGGTCCAGCGGCAGCCGTCCAGCCCGGCCACCACCCGCTCCACCGCGTCCAGGTCCACCCCGCCGTCCGCGTCCAGGAACCCGAACACGAACTGGTCGGCCCCGGCCGCCCGCAGTTCCCCGGCCACCCCCACCAGGCGGTCGGCGTCGCCCGCCGCGAACCCGTCCGACAGCCGCAGCATCACGCGCAGGTCGATGTCCACGGCGGCCCGGATCGCGGTGAAGGTCCGGGGCGGCGGGGTCAGCCCGTCCGCCGCCATGTCGGTGACCAGTTCGAGGCGGTCCGCGCCTCCGGCCTGGGCGGCGACCGCGTCCTCGGGGTCGAGGGCGATCACCTCCAGGACTGCACGCGTGCTCATAGGGCCCCTTCCGTGGTGTTCCCCGTGTACCCATGCGACCGACCACGGGATCCGCTCCGGAGGTCTAGTCCAATCAAGGGTAAGCGGGGAACGGCGGCGGCCGCGAGACCGCCCCGTCACCCACCGGCCGCATTCAGCCGTAGAGGTTCAGCTCCGCCACCTCCGCCCCCATCAGCTCGTACGACGTCCCGTCCGTCGGCCGGCCGGTGTACAGCCGTACGAGCGTCGCCGCGTCCCCCAGGAAACGGGCCGGGGTCCGGGTCCCGCTCGTCTCGCCCAGGTGCAGCGTCTCGTCCACGTCGTCCAGATCGGCCTGGAGCCGCAGGTGGCCCCGCTCCCGGGTCACCCGGGCCAGGAGGGGGAGCGCGTGGGGCAGGCCCGCGCCCGTGTAGGCGCCGGGTTCCCCGAGGGCGTCGCGGACATCACCGGCGTGCACCCTCCCCCACTGCCCTAAAGGCGTGGGGGGACCCCCACCCCGAGGGCGATCCGGTCCAGCGCGCCGTCGGCCCGCCCCGCGATCACGTCCCCGGCCTCGGTCATCCCGCGCTCCAGTTCGTCGAGGACCCGGACCGTGGTCCAGTCGGCGCGCTCGGCGATGTCCCGGTCGTTCGACTCCGGCGAGAACACGCCGGGCCCGAAACGGCCCTCCACCACCCGGATCAGGGCGGACGAACAGTGCGCGAGCACGTCCCGCACCGTCCACCCCGGACAGGCGGGGGCGGGCAGCGCGAAGTCCGGGTCCGGCCGGGACCGCAGGAGCGGGAGCAGCGTGTCGCGCTCGACGGTGAGCAGACGTCCGGGCAGCAGGGGGTCGCGTGCGTCGTCAGTGGCAGCAGTCATGCGTCCACGCTAGGGCGATGTCGGTGGCGGGCGGGAGAATGGGCGCATGGCCGATCTCGACGCCCTGCGCGCCCGCTGGCTGACCGCCTTCCTCAGGTCGCGGGACGACGACTCCCGCACGCCCGACCCGCACCGGTACGCCGACGAACTGCTCCGCCGCTGGCAGGAGCCCCAGCGGCGGTACCACACGGTCGCGCACCTCGTCGCGGTCCTCGACCACGTCGACGTGCTGGAGGAGTACGCGGACGAACCGGACCTGGTCAGGCTCGCCGTCTGGTTCCACGACGCCGTGTACCTCCCGGACCGGTCGACGAACGAGGAGCGCTCGGCCCGCCTCGCCGAACGCGCCCTGCCCGAGGCCGGGCTCCCGGCACGGCAGACCGCCGAGGTCGCCCGTCTGGTCCGGCTCACCGTCACCCACGACCCGGCCCCCGGCGACCGCAACGGCGAGGTCCTGTGCGACGCCGACCTCGCGATCCTCGCCGCCCCGCCCGCCGCGTACGCCGCCTACACCGCCGAAGTACGCGAGGAGTACCACTTCGTCCCGAACGACGCCTTCCGTGCGGGCCGTTCCGCGGTCCTGCGCCAACTCCTGGTCCTGCCGCAGCTGTTCAGAACGCCGTACGGCCGTACCGAGTGGGAGCCGACCGCCCGCTACAACCTCACCGCCGAGCTGGAAATGCTGTCGACCGCCGAGGACCCGGCGACCTAGGGTGCGGCTCATGCGTGAACTGGGCGGGGAGCAGATAACGGAGGCCGTCGCCGGCTGTGTCGCGGCGCTGCGGCCGGCGGTGGCACGGGACTGGACGGAGGTGACGGCGGGCGGGCTGGACTGGAACTGCCACGAGACGGCGCTCCACGTCGCCGACGACCTCGTCGCCTACGCCGGCAACCTGGCGGGGCGCGCCCAGGGCAGGTACGTGCCCTTCGAGCTCAAGCTCGACGAGGGCACCGACAACTCCGGTCTGCTGCAGGTGATCGAGACGACCGGCGCCCTGCTCGCCGCCGCCGTCCGCACCGCCCCCCGCCACGTCCGCGCCTTCCACCCGTACCCCTTCCGCAGCGCCGACCGGGCGGGCTTCGCCGCCATGGGCATCGCCGAAGTCCTGCTCCACACCCACGACATGACACAGGGCCTGGGCCTCCCCTACCGGCCCGCCGGGGAACTCGCCGAGTCCGTCCTCGCCTACCTCTTCCCGCACGTCCAGCCCGGTC
Source organism: Streptomyces shenzhenensis (assembly GCF_021462265.1). Classification (GTDB taxonomy): domain Bacteria; phylum Actinomycetota; class Actinomycetes; order Streptomycetales; family Streptomycetaceae; genus Streptomyces; species Streptomyces shenzhenensis. Next base: position 17,256 of record NZ_JAJONF010000031.1, read on the forward strand.
CGACGCCCTGGCCGACCCTGCTCTGGGCCACCGGCCGCGGCGAGCTGCCCGGCCGCGCCCCGGTGACCGACTGGCGCTGGAACAACAACCTCGTCATCCCCGCCGAACGCCTCGACCTCGTCGGCATCCGCCCCGCCGAAGCCCGTGACCTGCGCCTCGGCGGCGACGGCGGCTTCGAGTGGATCGAGGGCGGCCCCTACGAGGGCACCCGGGACGCGGCCGGCTTCCTGCTGAAGGCCTACGAAGGGGGCGTGCACCGGCCCGAGTTCGGCGTCTTCGCCCTGGTCCGCCGGGAGGACGGCCGGGCGATCGGCGGCATCGGCTTCCACTCCGCCCCCGACGACGAGGGCCGGGTGGAGATCGGCTACGACCTGACCGTGGCCGCCCGCGGCCACGGCTACGCGACGGAAGCACTCCGCGCCCTGGCCGACTGGGCGTTCGCCCGGGACGACGTACGGTCCCTGTTCGCGACCACGGAGGTGGCCAACATCGCCTCGCAGGCGGTCCTCACCCGCGCCGGGTTCAGCAAAGTGAGCGAGGACGACGAGGGGCTCGCCTTCGAACTGCGGAAGAAGTAGCGGCCGTTACGCCGTCACCGGGGCACGCCGCGCTTGCGCCGGCGCAGCCCCGCCCCGTGCAGCAGCCGCACCACCTCGCGGCTGCTGACCTCCACGGCACCGGCCAGTACCGCGTCGGCGTAGCGGTGGGAGGGGAGGTCGTAGTGGTCGCGCTCGAAGCCGCGCCGCGGCACGCCCAGCCCCTCGGCGAACAGGTGCAGCTCGGCGTATGACACATCGCTGACCAGGTGGGACCACATCCGGCCGTGACCCGGCCAGTTCGGCGGGTCGATGTACACCGTCACGAGGGCGACTCCCCGTCCCGGAAGCCGCCCAGGGAGCCGACGGAGGCGACCTTCACGCCCGCCTTGTGGCACACCCAGTGCGGGTCCGGGCCGAGTTCCGGTTCGACGTCCAGGGCGTGCGGGTCGCCGGAGCCGCACACCGGGCACAGCGGCCAGCGGCCGTACCGCTCAAGGAGCGCGTCCTGTACGTCCTGGGCCACCAGGCCCGCCACGTACTCCGCACCGTCCGGCCACTGCTGGACCCACCATCGGCGCTGTACGACGGAGTCCTCCACCAGCGAGACCACGTGCGCCTCGGCGACCTCGCCGGCGACCAGGTCGGCGAGAACCAGGGCGCGGGCTGCGTGCAACGCCTGCTCCAGGGGGCTTACGGGGTCCATGGACCCATTGTGCGCGGTCTTGACCGGACGACCGAACCGAAAATATCTTTCAAGGGTGACCGAGGGTGTGAAGGAAATTTTCCGACCCCGTGAAAACGGCAACGGCGGTGGCAGCGGCGTCGCGCCGCCGGCTCCCGCCGCCCTCGCGGCCAAGGTGCGGACCCTCGCGCCTTCCATGACCCGTTCCATGCAGCGCGTCGCCGAGGCCGTCGCGGGCGACCCGGCCGGCTGCGCGGCCCTCACGGTCACCGGACTCGCGAAGCTCACCGGTACCAGCGAGGCGACCGTCGTCCGCACCGCCCGGCTGCTCGGCTACCCCGGCTACCGCGACCTGCGGCTCGCCCTCGCCGGGCTGGCCGCGCAGCAGCAGTCGGGGCGGGCGCCCACGATCACCACCGACATCTCCGTCGACGACCCGATCGCCGACGTCGTCGCGAAACTCGCCCACGACGAGCAGCAGACCCTCGCGGACACGGCGGCCGGTCTCGACACGGCGCAGCTGGGGGCCGCCGTCAGCGCGCTCGCCGGGGCGCGGCGGACCGATGTGTACGGCATCGGGGCGTCGGGGCTGGTGGCCCAGGACCTCACGCAGAAGCTGCTGCGGATCGGGCTGATAGCGCACGCCCACAGCGATCCGCATCTCGCGGTCACCAACGCGGTGCAGTTGCGGGCCGGGGACGTGGCGATAGCGATCACGCACTCGGGGGCGACCGAGGACGTCATAGAGCCGTTGCGGGCGGCCTTCGAGCGGGGGGCCACGACCGTTGCCGTCACCGGGCGGCCGGGGTCCTCGGTGACGCGGTACGCCGACCACGTGCTCACGACGTCGACCTCGCGGGAGAGCGAGCTGCGGCCGGCGGCGATGTCGTCGCGGACCAGTCAGTTGCTGGTGGTGGACTGTCTGTTCGTGGGGGTGGCGCAGCGGACGTACGAGGCGGCGGCGCCGGCGTTGGCGGCGTCGTACGAGGCGCTGGCCCATCGGCACCGGAGTTCTCCCCGATAGACCGCAGGGCTTGATCATCGTGGGACGTGCCGGTTCGTCGTGGCCTGTCGCGCCCACGCGGCGGTGGCCGCGCATCCGATACCGCTCCGCGCCCCTGGGGGTGCACTCGACCGAGTCAGGAAGAGCCGTTTCCCATGACCACCGAACACCGTGCTCTGCGCTCCGAACTGGAGTCGCTCACCACCGAGGCGTTCCGCCCCGAGCTCGCCGGGATCGACACGCTCCCCACCCTCGACATCGCACGCCTCATGAACGGGGAGGACGCCAAGGTCGCCGCCGCCGTGGCTCTCCGGCTGCCCGAGATCTCGGCCGCGATCGACGCCATCGCCCCCCGTATGGCCCACGGCGGGCGGCTGGTCTACGCCGGGGCCGGTACCGCCGGGCGGCTCGGGATCCTGGACGCCTCCGAGTGTCCGCCCACCTTCAACACCCGGCCCGGTCAGGTCACCGGGGTGATCGCGGGCGGGCCGGAGGCCATGGTCACGTCGGTGGAAGGGGCCGAGGACTCCGCCTCGCTGGCCCGGACGGACCTCGACGCCCTCGGAATCGACGCCTCCGACACCGTCGTCGGGATCTCGGCCTCCGGCCGCACCCCCTACGCCGTCGGCGCCGTCGAGCACGCCCGCGGTCTCGGCGCCCTGACCGTCGGTCTCTCCTGCAACGCGGGCAGTACGCTCGCGGCCGCCGCCGAGCACGGCATCGAGGTCGTCGTCGGCCCCGAGCTGCTCACCGGCTCCACCCGCCTCAAGGCCGGCACCGCCCAGAAACTCGTCCTCAACATGCTGTCGACGATCACGATGATCCGGCTCGGCAAGACCTACGGGAACCTGATGGTGGACGTCCGCGCCTCGAACGAGAAGCTGCGGGCCCGTTCGCGGCGGATCGTGGCCCTGGCGACCGGCGCCGGGGACGCCGAGATCGAAGCGGCCCTCACCGAGACCGGCGGCGAGGTGAAGAACGCCGTCCTGGTGATCCTGGCCGGCGTCGACGGGCCCACCGCCGCCCGCCTTCTGGAGGAGTCCGGCGGTCATCTGCGCGCGGCGCTCGCCACGACGGGCGGCTGACCCGCACGCTCGGAGGGTGCAGAGATCGTCGTACGACACCGCCGCCGCGCTGCTGCCCCTGGTGGGCGGCCCCGCGAACGTCACCTCCGTCGCCCACTGCATGACCCGGCTCAGGGTGGGTCTGGACGACCGCTCGCTCGTGGACGCCGAGGCGGTGCGGGCCGTGCCGGGGGTGCTGGGGGTGGTGACCGACGGGGACACCGTGCAGGTCGTCATCGGGCCGGGGGCCGTGGTGACCGTGACCGCCGAGTTCGAGAAGCTGCTGTCGGCGCGGCGGCTCGCCGTCCGCGGAGCCGAGCTGCGGGCGGACCGGGCCCGCCGTAACGCGACCCCCGTCAAGACCGCCCTGCGCCGCGTCGCCGACGTCTTCGTGCCGCTCATCCCGGCCCTGATCGGCTGCGGGGTCCTGGCCGGACTCAACGGGCTCCTGGTGAACACCGGCCGGCTGCCCTGGCTCACCCCCGCCCTCGCCGCCATCGCCTCCGGCTTCATGGCCCTGATCAGCGTGTTCGTCGGGTACAACACGGCGAAGGTGTTCGGCGGGACGCCGGTCCTCGGGGGCGCGGTCGCGGCGATCGCCGTCTGGCCGGGCGTCGCGAAGGTGACCGCCTTCGGGGTGACGCTCGCCCCCGGGCAGGGCGGGGTCCTCGGAGCCCTGGCGGCGGCGCTGCTCGCGACGTACGTCGAACGGTGGTGCCGGGGCCGCGTCCCCGACGCCCTCGACGTCCTCCTCACCCCCACCGTGACCGTCCTCGTCGCGGGCCTCGCCACGCTCTACGGCCTCATGTACGCCGCCGGTCGCGTCTCCTCCGCCATCGGCACCGCCGCGAACTGGCTGCTCGTCACCACCGGACCGTTCGCCGGACTCGTCCTCGGCGGCCTCTTCCTCCCCCTCGTCATGCTGGGCCTGCACCAGGCCCTGATCCCCATCCACACCACCCTCATCCAGCAGCAGGGCTACACCGTCCTGCTCCCCCTCCTGGCCATGGCGGGCGCGGGCCAGGTCGGCGCCGCCCTCGCCGTCTACGCCCGCCTCCGCCACGACACCTCGCTGCGGACGACCATCAGGTCGGCGCTCCCGGCCGGACTGCTGGGCGTCGGCGAGCCCCTCATCTACGGCGTCTCGCTCCCGCTGGGCCGCCCCTTCCTGACCGCCTGCGCGGGCGGGGCGGCGGGCGGCGCCTTCGTCGGTTTCTTCGCGGTGCTCGGCGACCGGGTGGGCGCCACCGCCATCGGCCCCTCGGGCTGGGCCCTGTTCCCCCTCCTCACGGGCAGCGGGGGCCCGGCCCTGGCGGCGGCGATCTACGCGGGCGGCCTGCTGACCGGTTACGCCGTGGGGTTCTTGGCGACCTACGTCTGTTTCAGCGGCGCCGGGGGCCCGGCGGGCCGGTCGCCTCGGCGCTCCACGGGATGAGGTCACCGGGGTCGTCGTCGGCGCCGTGCCCGGCGCCGTCCCAACAGCCCCTTGCCACGTCGCAGTTCACAGGACCGTCAGCGATATCGCGGGAAGCTCAGGCTGTTCTCAGTCACGGTCGCGGGTTGGCACACTGCTCTCTACGGGTCCGCGATCAGGGGGAGTGCATGACGAACATCGGGTTGGCGGCAGCCATCGAGGAACTGCGTCAGGAGCTGTACGAGGCCCAGGACCGGGGCGCCCGGGAGCAGTTCGCCTTCGAGATCCAGGAGGCCCAGCTGGAGTTGCTGCTGGAGTTGCGGGACGACGTCAACGGCGACGGGAGGCTGCGGTTCGGGGTGGCGACCGCGGGCGCGGGCGCCGGTCACTCGACGGCCCGGTCGCACAAGTTGACGCTGAAGCTGCAGGTCAAGGACCGGGCGGCCGGCGGCAGCAACCCCGAGATCAGCGGAGAGCGGTCCGGTTCCTGGGACGAAGAAGGCTGAGTTGGACCGCCGACGGCTCGCCCTGGTCCGGGGCGGGGAAGAAGGGGAGTTCCGGCGGATCGGCAGTGGGTATCTGGTCGCACCGCGTCTGGTGCTCACGGCCCGGCATGTCGCCGAGAAGGAACATGGACAGTCCTGGCCTCGTATCGACGTGCGGGTGGGGCACCCTCAGGACGGTACGCGGCGCTGTGCGGCGCGGGTCTGCTGGACCCACCCCGACCGTCGTGACGTGGCGTTGCTCCTGCTCGACGACTTAATCGACGTACCCGGCGAGGTGCGCTGGGGCGCTCCGGTCGGCAACGACCCGCTTCCGTACGACGCTCTCGGCTTCCCGTCGGCGACGGCGAAGAACGGGCAGTACACCGTCGAGCACCTGCGGGGAGAACTGCCGGTGCTGAGCGGAGGCGTCGGCGAGCGGGACCTGTACGTCCTTGATCAGGGGCCCGCGCCGGGCGGTGCGAAGGCGTGGGCGGGAGCCTCGGGCAGCGCGGTCTTCTGCCGGGATCATCTCGTCGGGGTCGTCGTCCACGACGACGAGGCGTTCGAGAACCGGCGGCTGCACGCGTGTCCAGCTCGGTCGTTCGTCGAGGATCCCGGATTCACGGGCCTGTTGGAGAGGCACGGGGTCGGGCGTCCTTGGCTGAGCCCCGTCGGCACGGACCTGGAACGGTATCTGCGTGCCGCCCGGCTCGGCGCCACCGAACACCCGTACCCCGGCGTCGTCCCCGGCGTCATGCCGCCGCTGTCCCATGTCTACGTGCGCCAGCAGGTCGTACGCCAGGAGGCGCTGTCCACCATGGCCCCGTCGCGGCCCGCCGACGAGGTCCTCACCGGTGAGGCGACCTGCGTGGTGGTCGGCGGACCAGGCGTCGGCAAGTCGAGTCTGCTGCGCACCCGTCTCGCTCACGGTGCCGCCCAATGGCTCGACGGCCCGGACGCGAGAGGCCGCGCGCCGGTCCTGGTACCCGCGGCCGCTCTGCAGGGTGCGCTCCTCAGCAGAGCACTCGTCGAGGCCGTCAACGCCCAGCTCCGCCAGTACGGCCTGACGGCACCCCTGCCCGACACCTTCTTCGAAAACCGTCCGGGCCCGGGGCGCGACTGGCTGGTGCTGGTCGACGGTCTCGACGAGATCACGGACCCCGCCGGCCGGAAGGACGTCCTCAGGACCGTGGCCCACGCCGGTGACCAGTACGTGTTCGTCGTGACCACCCGCCCCGTGCCCGAGGCCGAACCCGGCGTCCTCGGCCCCCAGGTCCCGCGCTACGAGCTGGAGCCGTTCCGGCCGGACGAGTTGGAGCGCGTCGCGAGCGGGTGGTTCAGCGCTCTCGGCATCCCCGAACCCGATCACGGCGCACGGCAGTTCCTCACGGCCCTGGACACCGCCGGGCTGACGGAACTCGCCCGGGTCCCGCTGACGATGTCCATGCTCTGCCAACTCCGGGCCGGGGCTCCCGGAGACCCGCTCCCCCGTGGGCGCGGCGGGATCTACCAGGACTTCGTCGAGTTGCTGCACGACCGCCAATACGCGGCAGGCGCCGTGGCACAGGCCCGCGCCGTGATGAGGCAGTACGGCTCCGACGCGGAGGCCGCGGCGGAGCGGACCGTCCAGGGCCTCCCGGACATGCTGGCCGACCTCGCCCACCGTCTGCTCCTCGCACAGCACGGGGACCGGCCCGCCCTCGACGTCGTGCGGGACCACCCGTGCGCCGAACGGCCCAGGGCGGTACCGGAGAGGCACTGGCGGGATTTCCTGGAGTCGGTCGTGTCCGGTACCGGACTGCTGACCCGACGCTCGAACGACCTCGCCTTCACGCACCAGACGTTCGTGGAGTACTTCGCCGCCCGCCATGTCGTCGACGACGAGGCGAGGCTCCGTGCCGTCTTCCGGAAGACCTATGTCCGTCCGGCCCGGTACGTCCCGGGCAGCGAGCTGCCGCCGGGAGTCAAGCCACGGCTGTGGTTGAGCAGGTACTGGAAGCCGCCTCGGAACGACCCGTACGACGGATTCCTCCTCGACATGACGCCGGAAGACCACCCCCTCAGAAAGGAGTTCCTGGGCAGGATGGCCTCGCGGCGTGCGGGCCTGGACGGCTTCGAGTTCCTGAACAAGCAGGTGAGACTGGGAACCTCACTGCCCGAGGACGTCATCGAGACCACCGTACGTCTGCTTCACGAGTGCGCCCGTGACCGGTCGCTGGACGGATACCAACGCGTGATCGCCGCCCTGATGCTGACCGAGACGGGCGATGCGGACGGCGTGGCGCTCACCCGGGAATTCGCCCACGACAAGACCTTGGACGGCCTCAGTCGCGCGCTGGCGGCAACCGAGCTCGGCAATCTCGGGCTGGCCGAGGCCGCCGGGCTCCTCCGTCATGTCGCCCAGGACACGAGCCTGGACATGTACGACCGCGCGGCCGCGGAGCTCACGGCGTTCAGACTCGACCCACCGCGCGACCGGATGGCAACGGCGCTGAAGCTGGCCGAAAGCGATACGGAGACCGCCGGTTTCCTCCTGCTCGACATCGCGCAGGACATCAGGGTGGACTCCCCCCACCGGAAGAAGGCAGCGGAGGAACTGACAGAGCTCCGTCCCGGCGGCACCGCCGGACTGCTCGAAAGGCTCGCCCTCGACTCCACGATGGACGGCTTCAGCCGCCTGTGGGCCGCCGAGAGGCTCCTTCGGGACGACCCACAGCGAGCGCGAACGGTACTTCACGACCTCCGCGACGACACCACCGTCGCTCCGAGCCTGCGTACCCGGGCCGCTGTGATGCTCCTGAAGACGCACGCCCCCGACCCGGAATGACGGCACGACCACCCTCAGCAGGTCAGACGCCGAGCCCCGGCGGCACGGCGACGGGAGGTGATTCCTCCCCGGCGTGAACGCCGTCGGCCGGTTTCAGCGGTCGTCGGCCCCTCCGCCGCCGAGCGCGTCGAGGATGTGCGGCCACGCCGCCCTGCCGAGGAGTGTGTCCGCCTCAGGAGTTCCCCCGTACTTGAAGCGCGGGGACGCCGGTGCGGAGCTCTCACCAGGAAGGCGTGGCCGGTGGCCGGCGTCGTGGCGAGCGACAAGACGCACGGCTGCCCCGACCGCCCGCCGGCGTTGTGCCAACTGCTCTGCGAAGGGAAGCGACGGCCACATCGCATCGTCGCCGCCCGCTACCAACAGGAGGTCCGCTCTGGCTGTGTCCACGAGGATTTCCGCCGGCGGAAGCGAGTGGGCGAAGGTCCGCTCACTCAGTTCGTACCATCCCCGGATGGCGACGGGACCGGCGTCCGGTTCCGCGGGAACCCAGGAATCGTCCATCGGCACAAAGGGCAGCGGTCGTTCTCGCCAGGTCCAGGACGAGCGATACGGGTGGTGCGCTCCGTCGTGTCCCGGGCCGACGTTGCACCAGACTCGCGACGTGGGCGACAGCGCGACGGCCACGTCCACGCGTGTGTCGTGCACAGCCGTGAGCAGGGCCGCTTCAGCACCCTTGGAGACGCCGAGAATTCCGATGCGTCGCGCTCCGCCCAGCCGGAGGAAGTCGACGGCGGCGGTGAAGGTCTCCAGGGGAACTTCGCAAATCCCCGGCGGCTGCCCGGGCCCGCCGAACCAGCGGATCGCCAGGGCCGCGAAGCCCTGCTGAGCGAGGATGCGCGCCCGCTCACGCTCGATGCGCCCACTGGATCCCGCCAGGACCAGAACGCCCACCTCACTCCCGCGAGCCGGAGCGATCAGAACACCTTCCCAGGGATGGGTCAGCTCGCGCTCGGTGATGTCCGTCGGCACGGCTCCGCTCACCGTGGCAGGACATAGCGGTAGACCCGGGAATCCCTCGCCTCGAAACCGAGGCGCTCGTACAGCCGGTTCGCCGCCTGCCTCGACGGACGCGAGGTGAGGTCCACGGTTCGAGCGCCCGCCGCCTCCGCCAGCCGCAGAGCCTCCTCGGTCAGAGCACCCCCGACACCGTGCCCCCGCGCGGCCTCGTCCACCACCACGTCCTCGATGCGGGCCCGCAGACCGGAAGGCAAGGGAAACATGACCAACGTCAGCATCCCGACCACTTCGCCGTCGACCCGGGCCACCAGCAGCGTATTCGCATCGCTGCTGAGCAGAGCCTGCACGACCCCGCGATCCAGGGGCCTGGCCCTGCTCGAAAGCTGAGGCAGCAGGCGTGCCAGTGCCTCAACCGACTCGCCGTCCGCTTCCCGGACGACCGCTACCTCAACGCTCATGGTAACGACACTACAGACCGGGCCACCTCTCACTGCGGCGCTCGGGCAGGGGTTCCGAGGCGTCAGCAGGGCAGCCGCCCAGCCGTGTTGACCTGCCGCACCTGAGCCCGCAGCACCTCCTCCGACGGGGCCGGCTCCAGCGACCCCGCCGGGCAGTCCCACTCCCGGCCCCCGGCCACGGGCCGCACCTGCACCCGTCCGCCGACATGCCCCCTGACCTCGCCGATCCGCCCGTCCCGTACGTCCGTCACATACGCCCCGACGGGCGGCCGTTCCCCCCGCACCACCGAGGCAAGCCGCTCCGCGACCCGCACATTGCACCGCCCCAGTTCGACCAGGGCGAACGGCTCGTCGCTCGCGCCGGTCACCGGGTCGACACAGAGCGACGGCAGCACGACGCCGACGCCCTTCAGGGCCGCCCGCAACGTCTCCACGACTTCCTCGGTGGGTCGCCACACCATTCCGCACCTCCACGCTGGGTTTCCGATTCACCACACAGCGTGTCGGTCATGCTCCTAACCTGGCTAGATACGGCCTCCCAACAACCCCGCCTGTTCGGACAGGAGCGTGCACATGGCAGAGCCGCGGAACCTGGACCCGTCGTCATCGCCGCGAGCCATGCTGGGCGCGGAGTTACGGCACCTGCGCGAGCGGAGAGAGCTGAGCCAGGCGGAGTTGGGCCAGCGGCTGTTCGTGAGCGGGTCGTTCATCGGGCAGTTGGAGGCAGGCACCCGGCGGATGCTGCCGGACATCGCGCGCATGCTGGACGAAGCACTGGAGACGGACGGCTTCTTCAAGCGGAACTGCAAGGCGGCGGCCAAGTCGAAGTATCCGGAGCACTTCGCGGAGGTTGCGGAGGCCGAGGCACTGGCCACGGTGATCAGGCAGTACACGCCACAGCTGATCCCCGGACTGCTCCAGATCCCCGCGTACGTACGGGCCGTGAACCGCGCGCACGACCCGACGATTCCGGCGGAGACCGTCGAGGAGTGGGTGGAAGACCGGATGGCGCGGGGCCGCCTGCTGGACCACCCGACAAGGCCGGTGTTGTGGGCGGTGCTTGACGAGGCGGCGTTGCGCCGGCAGGTCGGCGGCCGGGCGGTGATGGCCGAGACGTTGCACCACATCGCCGGTCTGATGCGTCGCGGTCGGGTCATCGTGCAGGTACTGCCGTTCCGTGCGGGCGCGCACTCAGCGATGGGGGGCGCCCTCAAGCTGATGGAGTTCGAGGATGCCCCTCCGCTGGTCTACTTCGAGGGGGCGCGCACCGGGCGGCTGGAAGACGACCCGGCCACCGTCACCCGACTGAAGTTCGTGTTCGATCTGCTCGTGGCCTCGGCTCTCTCGCAGGAGAAGTCCCCGGCCTTGATTGGGGAGTTGGCGCAGGATTATGCCCATGAGGAACATCCCTGACGACGACCTGAGCACGGCCGTGTGGCACAAGTCGAGCTACAGCGCCGGTGGCAACGACGACTGCCTCGAAGTCACCCACGGCTTCCCCGCACTCGTCCCCGTCCGCGACTCCAAGACCCCCCGCGGCCCGAAGCTCGTGTTCCGGACGGAGGCGTGGTCGGCCTTCGTCGAAAACCTCAAGGACCACGGCGCCTGAGCCGACTTGAGCCTCGGGCGCCCAGCCCCGAGCCCCTTTTTCAAGGAATGGTGGGAGGGCCTCAACCCACCCTCCCACCCGGCGCGTTGACTTGACGCGTTCGGTTTGCCACGCACAGTCACGATCGTCTAGCGTGCCCGCATACCGAACGAAACAGCCCCCGCCAGGCGCTACCAACACCTGCGGGGGCTTGACCAACGAGATCGGAACAAGCGATCCCTATGGCTGACAGCCAGTTTAGTGCTGCCCTCCCGCCCACTCACGCCACCCCTCACCCCATGGCCAACCCGGGGTATGGAAAGCGGTCCGCGCCGGACCAACACCGCCGCTCCGCGCACGACTTCGCCCACCTCCCACCTCGCGAAGCCGCCATCGCCGCGTACGTCGACCGGCTCCCCGACGGCGCCGACATCTCCGTGAAGACGCTGGCCAAGCAGCTTCCTTATGGGCAGTGCGCCCTCCGCACCGCCCTCAACAACCTTCAGCGGGCGGGACACTTGCGGCGGGGCCGGGAACATCTGGCCGACTCGGGGAGCCGTCGCTGGATCACCCGATCGTGGTGGTCCCGTACCGCACGCGACGATGACTGGTGGGCGGCGTTCACGCGAGGCGCCGTACCGGAGCCGGAGCAGCCACCCGACCGGGCCCGCCCCAGCCGCTCCCGCGCCCACATCCTGCTGGCCGCCCTCGGCCGCACCGCCCCGGTCCTCTCCCTCTCCCAGGCCGACTGCGCCGCCCTCGCCCCGCTGCTGACGGAGTGGTTCGCGCGGGGCGCCAGCGACGAGTACGCCGTCCAGGCCCTGACCAGTGGCCTGCCCTTCCCCGTCCACCACCCGGCCGCCCTGCTCCGCAAACGCCTCACCGACAAGCTTCCGCCGCCCGAGCCGGTGCTGCCCGCTGCCCGCCCGCCGCTGCGGATCCTGGAGTGCGCGAAGTGCGGGGCACCGGGCCGCCCGGAGGCGCTGCCGGGCGGCATCTGCGGCGCGTGCCGGGACGAACGCGCCCCCGGCTGCCACAACACGCCCCTGTCGCCTTCCGAGGTCCGGTCCCGCGTCGCCGAGATCCGTGGCGCGATGAACGCACGACGAGAGAGGACACCCGCATGACGGCTCCTACGGTCCGCCGACGCCGCCCCGGGGCACGATGGAGGGGAGGAGGCAATGTCATGACCCCTGGTACCGCTGAACGCCCGCAGATGACCGTCGAGGACTTCGAGGAACTCGCCGGTGTGACCCCGGCGGGCGTGCGACTCGAATTCGTCGACGGAAAGGTCCGCACGAAGGATCCCCTCAGCGTCGAGGACTTCGAGGCACTGGAACGGCGGGCGCCGGAAACCGTCCGGCTTGAGTACATCAACGGAAAACTAGAGGTCAAGGCGATGCCGGACGGCAATCACCGTTCGATCTACCTGTGGCTGGTACGCCAGTTCCTCCTCCACCGTCCCGACCTCGATCTCGCACCCGAGTCCGGAGTCAAGGCCGAGGCGTACCGCAACGGACGCGCCCGCACCGATGCGGCACTCGCACCTGTGGACCACTTCGTCGGCGATGGTGAGTGGTCCGAGTCGGACGGCATCCTGATGGCCCTGGAGATCACATCCCGGGACAGTGACACCAATCAACGCGACAGAATCGACAAGCCCGTCGGCTACGCGGAAGCGAACATCCCCGTCTACCTCCTCATCGACCGCGACAACTGCACAGTTGTCGTGCACAGCGAGCCCAAGGACGGCCGCTACCGCCAGACGCTCTCGCATCCCTGGGGCGCCACCGTCGAACTTCCGCCGCCTGTGAGCGTCACTCTCGACACCGAGCCACTCAAGAAATACGCGTACTGACCTCCACAGGGCGTTGTCAGCGCCGTGTGCCACCCTGGTCCCCATGAACCACTCCCAGCTCACCGCCCTGGGCCGGGCCCTTCGTCTGCTCGGTGAGCACGGGGAGGCCCTGACCGGCGACACGCCCGACGCCAAGCTGCACGAGGTCAAGGACGACCTGCGGCGCGCCCTCGACCTGCTGGAGGAGAGCGTCAGCGCGGCCGCGCCCACCACCCGGTGTGCCGAGCATCCGCAGGGGCCCGTGGACGAGAGCGCCCCGGATCTGTGCCTGCTGTGCGAGACGCGGCGGCGGGCGGCGCGCAGGTCCGAGTACGGGGGCGGGCCCCGGCCGTCCGCGCCGGGAGAGGCCGCCGGGCCCTCCATGTCCCGGTACGGCGTGCGCGCCGACCGGCCGCAGCCCCAGCAGCGCTGGCTGCCGGAGGCCTGGAACGGCCGGGAGTGGGAGCTGTGCGGCACCCCCCGGCGCGACCGGCGCGAGGCCGAGCTGTACCTCGCCGCCCAGCGGCGCGGATCCCGGCCGGCGATGGCCTACCGACTGGTCCACGAGTTCACCGACTACGAGGTGCTCCGGGTGTGGGGCACCCCGATGCACGTGGACATCGAGCCCCTAGGCAATCTCTGACTTCTCTGACTAAGGTCAGAGAATGGATGTGGCACAGATCGAGCAGGTACGGCGGTTCAACCGCACCGTCACCGCACGCGTCGGCGTGCTCCACGACCGCTACCTGGGCCGTGACCGGCCGATCGGCGAGGCCCGGCTGCTCTGGGAGATCGGCGAGCGGGGCGATGACGTGCGACGGCTGCGTGAGCGGCTCGGACTCGACTCCGGATACGTCAGCCGGCTACTGCGCTCCCTGGAGGGCGACGGCCTGGTGGCGGTGGAGCCGCACCCCGAGGACCGGCGGGTGCGCACCGTGCGGCTGACCGAGAAGGGCCGGGCGGAGCGCGCCCTGCTCGACGACCGCAGCGACGACCTGGCCGGATCCCTCCTCCAGCCGCTCAACGCGACCCAGCGCGCCCGGCTGGTCGCGGCCATGGCCGAGGTCGAGTTGCTGCTGACCGCCGGCACGGTCACCCTCGACGTCGTCGACCCCGACCACCCCGATGCCCGGCACTGCCTGCTGGCCTATTTCGCCGAACTGCAGGAGCGCTTCGACACCGGCTTCGACCCCGAGCGCAGCCTGCTGCCCGACGCGGGTGAACTGCGGCCGCCGCGCGGCCTGTTCCTGGTCGCCCGGCTGCACGGCGAACCCGTCGGCTGCGCCGGGGTGAAGCTGCCGTCCGGGGCTCCGGCGGAGATCAAGCGCATGTGGGTCGCCCCGCGGGCCCGCAGGCTCGGCCTCGCCCGCCGGTTCCTGACCGAACTGGAGGCACGGGCCGCCCGGCAGGGCTACGACACCCTGCGCCTGGACACCAACAAGACGCTCAGCGCCGCGATCAGCCTCTACCACTCCTTCGGCTTCCAGGAGGTCCCCGCCTTCAACGACGAGCCCTACGCCCACCACTGGTTCGAGAAGCCGATCACCACGCCCACGGCCGAGCGGCGGTGACGGGCTGACCAGAACCGGCCCTCATACCTCTCCTGGCCGCCGTCGGTGGCTGGTGCTGGGGGAGGTACGCGGGCATGGAGGCCGACGCCGGGGCCTACGGCGCCCTGGTCTTCGGCCTGCTGTCCCTGCCCGTGCAGGGTGTGGCCGCGCTGGTCATGAGCATCGCCGGCTGGCTGTGACCGGTCGTACGGCCGCCCTCGGGTTCCCCGGCCGCGTCGCCGGGTGACCCGAGGGCGGACGGGCGGGGTCAGCTCAGGGTCTTGAGCGCCGCCCCGTCGAACGGCTTCAGTTCGTCGGCGCGGCCGGCGAGCACCTTCTCCGCCCACTGGGGGTCCTGGAGCAGGGCGCGGCCGACGGCGACCATGTCGTACTCCCCGCGCTCCAGGCTGTCGAGGAGGTCGTCGATGCCCTTGGTCGCGGCGCCCTCACCCGCGAAGGCCCTGAAGAACTCCCCGTCCAGGCCGACCGAGCCGACGGTGATGGCGGGCCTGCCGGTGAGCTTCTTGGTCCAGCCGGCCAGGTTCAGGTCGGAGCCCTCGAACTCGGGGAGCCAGTAGCGGCGCGTGGAGGCGTGGAAGACGTCGACGCCGGCGGCGGCCAGCGGGGTGAGGATCGCCTCCAGCTCCTCGGGGGTCTCGGCGAGGCGGGCGTCGTAGTTCTCGGACTTCCACTGCGAGTAGCGGAAGATGACCGGGAACTGCGGGGACACCGACTCGCGTACGGCCGCCACGATCTCCGCGGCGAACTTCGTGCGGGCGACCGGGTCGCCGCCGTACGCGTCGGTGCGGCGGTTGGTGCCCGCCCACAGGAACTGGTCGATCAGGTAGCCGTGGGCGCCGTGCAGCTCGACGCCGTCGAAGCCGATGCGCTCGGCGGCGGCCGCGGCCTCGGCGAACGCGCGGATGACGTCGTCCAGGTCCTGCCGGGTCATCGCCCTGCCCTCGCCCTCGGTGCCGTCCAGGCGGATGCCGGAGGGGCCGACGGCGGGGGCGTCCGGGTACGGCGGCTGGCCCTCCTTGCGGACCATGCCGATGTGCCAGAGCTGCGGGACGATCGTGCCGCCGGCCGCGTGCACACCCTCGGCGACCTTCGCCCAGCCCGCCAGCTGCTCCTCGCCGTGGAACCGCGGGACACGGCTGCTGCCTCCGGCCGAGTCGTGGCCGACGTACGTCCCCTCGGTGACGATCAGACCGACACCCGCGGCGGCCCGGCGGGAGTAGTACGAGACCACGTCCGCACCGGGGATGCCGCCGGGGCTGAACTGGCGCGTCATCGGGGCCATCACGATCCGGTTGGGGACCGTGAGCCCGTTCAGCGCGATGGGACGGGAGAGGATCTCGGCCGCGCGGGAGGCGGGAGGCGTGGAGAGGGTCACGTGGGGGGGCTCCTCGTGAATAGGTGTGCCTAGGTCGTATACCGGGTGGTATGTGCACACGCATCGAGTGCACGTACGTGCACAACGACCAGCCCCGGGTACGCATTCCCGGCCCCCCGCGGCTGCCGTGTGACCCCGGACACGGTACGACGAAGGGCGGCACCCCCTGTCGAACAGGGAGTGCCGCCCTCGGTACTGCGTCGGAACCGCCGAGCCGTCAGGCTCAGAAGTCCATGTCACCGCCCGGCATGCCGCCCGGAGCGGCCGCGGCGGCCTTCTCCGGCTTGTCGGCGATGACGGCCTCGGTGGTGAGGAACAGCGCGGCGATGGAGGCGGCGTTCTGCAGCGCGGAACGGGTCACCTTCGCCGGGTCGATGATGCCCTCGGCGATCAGGTCGACGTACTCACCGGTCGCGGCGTTGAGGCCGTGACCCGGGGTGAGGTTGCGGACCTTCTCCACCACGACGCCGCCCTCGAGGCCGGCGTTCACGGCGATCTGCTTCAGCGGGGCCTCGAGGGCGAGCTTCACGGCCTGCGCGCCGGTCGCCTCGTCACCCTCCAGCTCCAGCTTCTCGAAGACCGAGGAGGCCTGCAGCAGGGCCACGCCACCACCGGCGACGATGCCCTCCTCGACGGCCGCCTTGGCGTTGCGCACGGCGTCCTCGATGCGGTGCTTGCGCTCCTTGAGCTCGACCTCGGTCGCGGCACCGGCCTTGATGACGGCGACGCCACCGGCGAGCTTGGCCAGGCGCTCCTGGAGCTTCTCGCGGTCGTAGTCCGAGTCGGACTGCTCGATCTCGGCGCGGATCTGGTTGACCCGGCCCTGGACCTGCTCGGTGGAGCCGGCGCCGTCGACGATGGTGGTCTCGTCCTTGGTGATGACCACCTTGCGGGCGCGGCCCAGCAGGTCGAGGGTCGTGTTCTCCAGCTTGAGACCGACCTCCTCGGAGATGACCTCGCCACCGGTGAGGATGGCGATGTCGTTCAGCATCGCCTTGCGGCGGTCGCCGAAGCCCGGGGCCTTGACGGCGACGGACTTGAAGGTGCCGCGGATCTTGTTGACGACCAGGGTCGACAGGGCCTCGCCCTCGACGTCCTCGGCGATGATCAGCAGCGGCTTGCCCGACTGCATGACCTTCTCCAGGAGCGGGAGCAGGTCCTTGACGGAGCCGATCTTCGAGTTGGCGATCAGGATGTACGGGTCGTCGAGGGACGCCTCCATACGCTCCATGTCGGTGGCGAAGTACGCCGAGATGTAGCCCTTGTCGAAGCGCATACCCTCGGTGAGCTCCAGCTCCAGACCGAAGGTCTGGGACTCCTCGACGGTGATGACGCCTTCCTTGCCGACCTTGTCCATGGCCTCGGCGATGAGCTCGCCGATCTGGGTGTCGGCGGCGGAGATGGAGGCCGTGGAGGCGATCTGCTCCTTGGTCTCGACATCCTTCGCCTGCTCCAGCAGGGCACCGGAGACCGCCTCGACGGCCTTCTCGATACCGCGCTTCAGGGCCATCGGGTTGGCACCGGCGGCCACGTTGCGCAGGCCCTCGCGGACCAGGGCCTGGGCGAGCACGGTCGCGGTGGTCGTACCGTCACCGGCGACGTCGTCCGTCTTCTTGGCGACTTCCTTGACCAGCTCGGCGCCGATCTTCTCGTACGGGTCCTCCAGCTCGATCTCCTTGGCGATGGACACACCATCGTTGGTGATCGTGGGGGCGCCCCACTTCTTCTCAAGGACGACGTTGCGGCCCTTGGGGCCGAGGGTGACCTTGACGGCGTCGGCGAGCTGGTTCATACCGCGCTCAAGGCCGCGCCGCGCCTCCTCGTCGAACGCGATGATCTTGGCCATGTGAAGTGGTCCCTCCAGGACTGGGGGTGAGTCTTCCGGACCGCGCCCGCGCCCGCGACGGACGGCTCGCCGACCCGTGGGTTCCTTGCCCCACCCGGTCTGCGGGCCTCACCGACCCGGTCCTTCTTTGTCACTCTCACCTTCAGAGTGCTAACGCCAATGATTAGCACTCGGCATGCCCGAGTGCAAGGCGCGCCCGCGAACCGGGCCCGTTGCGGGGTGGCGGCCGGGTGGCGGGCGGGAGCGAACGCCTCCCGCGGTCCGGCGGACCTCCGGGCGCGCCGGAGCCGCCCCGACGGGCCGGCTCCGGCGCGTCCCGGGCATGTTGAAGGGCTCGCACCCGGGGGTGCGAGCCCTTCAACGGAAGAACAGAAGAACGTCGCTGCAGTCAGTCGGCGCGTGCTTCAGCTGGTCGCGAGCCGGACCATGTCCGCCTGCGGCCCCTTCTGGCCCTGCGAGATCTCGAAATCGACCCGCTGACCCTCTTCCAGGGTGCGGTAGCCGTCCATCTGAATCGCGCTGTAGTGGACGAAAACATCCGCACCACCGTCGACCGCGATGAAGCCGTACCCCTTCTCCGCGTTGAACCACTTGACGGTGCCCTGAGCCATGCCTAACTCCCCTATTACTGGCCCTTGCACAGATCCACACTTCGCGGATCCGGGTCAGACCTCACCCCCCATTGGTTGGGGGCGTGCGCCGGAACGCGTCGACCGCGGCTGAATGTATCTGTCCAACTGCCGTCTGCAACAGGTCAATCGGACGAGAATTCTGGACGGAAGGGGTCCGGAATGTAGCGAGAATTCGGCCGAATTCAGGGCAAGTCGGGCCCCATAAAGGCCACAAAAGCCGCATATAACTCGCACACTTTGGCTACTTCTTGGCGGGCCTGCGGTATCGAATACGGGGCCCCCGCCCTGGAGATCGGGGCCGTGTTCCCCAACTCTACCGCGCTCAACCACACAGAATTGCCCCCTCCGCTTCTCTCACGGAGGGGGCAATCAGTTGAACACTCGGTGACGGCTGTTACCGAAGGTAATGTTCGGTCATTCGATCAGCCTGTCAAGCGGGTGGGCAGGTCAGCCGCCGGCGACGGCCGGGATGATGGAGACGCCGGCCCCGTCCGGGGTGACGGTCTCCAGGCCCTGCTCGAACCGCACGTCGTCGTCGTTGACGTACACGTTGACGAACCGGCGCAGCTTGCCCTGGTCGTCGAGAACGCGCGCCGAGATCCCGGTGTGGTTCTTCTCCAGATCGGAGATGACCTCACCGAGGGTGGTCCCTTCGGCGGTGACCTCGGCCTGGCCGCCCGTGTAGGTGCGCAGGATGGTGGGGATGCGAACGGTGACGCTCACGTTTTTACCTCCGGTCTGGGGCAACGCCCTATTTCTCAGGGGACTCAGGCGAGCCCGGCCTCACGGAAAGACTCCAGATTCGGGCGGATGGTGGCGGTGAGCCCGGTTCCCGCAACCGCGTCCAGCGTCTTCAGTCCATCACCGGTGTTGAGTACAACGACCGACTTCGCCGGATCAATCAACCCATTCTCGATGAGCTTTTTGGTGACTCCAACCGTCACCCCGCCGGCGGTTTCCGCGAAGATTCCCTCGGTCCGCGCGAGCAGCTTGATGGCGTCGACGACCTGCTCGTCGGTGACGTCCTCGACGGCACCGCCGGTGCGGCGCGCGATGTCGAGGACGTACGGGCCGTCGGCCGGGTTGCCGATGGCGAGGGACTTGGCGATGGTGTTCGGCTTCTGCGGCCGCACCACGTCGTGGCCCGCCTTGTAGGCCACCGACACCGGCGAGCACCCCTCGGCCTGCGCACCGAAGATCTTGTACGGCCTGTCCTCGACGAGTCCGAGCTTGATCAGCTCCTGCAGCCCCTTGTCGATCTTCGTGAGCTGCGAGCCGGACGCGATCGGGATGACCAGCTGGTCCGGGATCCGCCAGCCGAGCTGCTCGCAGATCTCGTACGCCAGGGTCTTGGAGCCCTCCGCGTAGTACGGCCGCAGGTTGACGTTGACGAAGCCCCAGCTCTCGCCGGCCGAGTCGCCGATCAGCTCGGAGCAGAAACGGTTCACGTCGTCGTAGTTGCCCTCGATGCCGACGAGCTCGCCGCCGTAGATCGCGGCCATGACGACCTTGCCCTGCTCCAGGTCGTGCGGGATGAACACACACGAGCGCAGGCCGGCCCGGGCGGCGGCGGCACCGACCGCGCCGGCCAGGTTGCCGGTGGAGGAGCAGGAGAGGGTGGTGTAGCCGAAGGCGCGGGCGGCCTCCACGGCCTGGGCGACGACGCGGTCCTTGAAGGAGTGCGTCGGGTTGCCGGAGTCGTCCTTCACGTACAGCCCGCCGGTCACCCCGAGCTCACGGGCCAGGTTGTCGGCCTTGACGAGCTTGGTCCAGCCCGGGTTCATGTTCGGCTTGGTCGCCACGTCCGCGGGGACGGGCAGCAGCGGCGCGTAGCGCCAGATGTTCGCGGGACCCGCCTCGATCCGCTTGCGGAGCTCCTCGGTGTCGTAGGCCGAGAAGTCGTACGCGATCTCCAGCGGGCCGAAACACTCCTCGCAGGCGAACACCGGGCCGAGCGGAACCCGGTGACCGCACTCGCGGCAGCTGAGGGCAGCGGCGGGACCGAGGTCGACGGCGGAATCCGTGGTGCTTGCAACAGTCTGCACAGCCATGTGAGGCGAGGCCCTTTCTCCTCATCTTCCTCACGACGCATCTCGTCGTGAGACGGATTTGGCACCTTCCCTAGCCGGGAGCCTCGCGAGCGATCGACACTGATCGGCGATCTACGAGTACCGACTGGAGGGTTGCCGGGGCTTCATCGGGCCGTATCCCTCTGCCCCTCTGGATGAGCTGTATGCGGTTGTCAACGCCGGGTGACCCCAGGACATGCGATGGTCATCGGCGTTGTTCAAGACTGTAACCGAAGGCCAGGACAGTTGAGAGAGTCGTCCGTACCGCGAGATGGATCACACGTCGTCGTGTGGCCGTGACAGTGAGGAGCCGCTGACCGTGCTGGAAGAAGTCGAGCGCTGGCTGGCCACCCGCTCCTGGTCCGTGACCGATCGCCCGCTGCACAAGGTGATGGCCGCCAAGCGGTCCGCCGGGCAGACGGTCAGCGTCGTGCTGCCCGCGCTCAACGAGGAGGAGACCGTCGGCGACATCGTCGCGATCATCCGTCACGACCTCATGCAGCAGGTGCCGCTCGTCGACGAGATCGTGGTCGTCGACTCCGGCTCCACCGACCGCACGGCGGCCGTCGCCGCGGCGGCCGGCGCCCGTGTCGTGCACCGCGACGCGATCCTGCCCCGCCTCCCCGCCGTCCCCGGCAAGGGCGAGGTCCTCTGGCGCTCCCTCCTGGTCACCACCGGGGACGTCGTCTGCTTCGTCGACGCCGACCTGCGGGACTTCTCCTCCGACTTCGTCACCGGGATCGTCGGCCCGCTGCTGACCGACCCGGACGTGGACCTGGTCAAGGCGATGTACGACCGCCCGCTCGGCGGCGCCGCCGGGCAGGGCGGCCGGGTCACCGAACTGATGGCCCGCCCGCTGCTGAACATGCACTGGCCCCAGCTGGCCGGTTTCGTCCAGCCGCTGGGCGGCGAGTACGCGGCCCGCCGCTCCCTGCTGGAACAGCTCCCCTTCCCGGTCGGCTACGGCGTGGAGCTGGGCATGTTGGTCGACGCCCTGCACCTGGTGGGGCTCGACGCGCTGGCGCAGGTCGACGTGGGCGTCCGCAAGCACCGCCACCAGGATGGCCAGGCCCTCGGCCGGATGTCCGCCGCGATCTACCGCACCGCCCAGCTGCGGCTCGCCCGCGGCCACCTCATCCGCCCCTCCCTCACCCAGTTCGAACGAGGCGAGGACGGCTTCGAACCGCGCACCTACTCCGTGGACACGGAGGAACGGCCGCCGATGGTGGAGATCACGGAGTACGCCGAGCGCCGGGTGGCGTGACTTCGCCGTGCGGCCGTATACGGCGGCGCGTCGGGCGGGCCCGTACGTTTGAGCGTTTACGGGCCGGGCTAGGTTCAGGCCTATGGCTTCTCCCATGGCTTCCCCCGGCGGTGCCGAAGTGCTGGTCGCCTCGAACCGCGGCCCGGTCTCGTACGAGCTGCGCCCAGACGGATCCCTGCACGCCAGACGGGGCGGCGGCGGGCTGGTGTCGGGGCTGTCGGCCATCGGGCCGGACGCGAACGCGGTGTGGGTGTGCGCTGCGCTGGGCGACGGCGACCGGGAGGCGGTGCGGCGGGCCGAGGGCGGCCGGCTGCCGGCCGGCGACACCGGCGGGCAGCGGGTCCGGATGCTCGACATCGACGCGGACGTGTTCTCCGACGCGTACAACGGCGTCGCGAACTCGGTGCTGTGGTTCGTCCACCACATGCTCTACCAGACCCCGCTGGAGCCCGTCTTCGACGCGGAGTTCCGGCGGCAGTGGGCTTCGTACCAGGCCTACAACCGCGCCTTCGCCGAGGCGCTGGCGCAGGAGGCGGGCGAGGGCGCGGTGGTGGTCATCCAGGACTACCACCTGGCCCTGGCCCCGCGGATGCTGCGCCGGCTGCGCCCGGACCTCCGCATCGGCCACTTCTCCCACACCCCCTGGGCGCCGCCGGACTACTTCCGGCTCCTGCCCGACGACATCGCGGCGGAGCTGCTGAGCGGGATCCTGGGCGCCGACCACGCGGCGTTCCTGACGCGGCGCTGGGCGGACGCGTTCGTCGCCTGCTGTCACGCGGTGCTGGGGCCGGGGATCCCCTCCTCGGGAAAGACCCGGATCGGGGTGCACGGGCTGGGAGCCGACGCGGACTTCCTGCGCGGGCGGGCGCACGAGCCGGACGTCGACGAGCGGATGCGGGCGCTGCGCGCGGAGATCGGCGGCGAGGGCCGCAAGACCATCGTCCGCGTCGACCGGACGGAGCTGTCGAAGAACATCGTGCGGGGGCTGCTGGCCTACCGGCAGCTGCTCGACGACCACCCCGAGTGGCGTGAGCGGGTGGTGCATGTCGCGTTCGCGTATCCGTCGCGGCAGGACCTCGCCGTCTACCGGGACTACACGGCCGAGGTGCGGCGGGTGGCGGACGAGATCAACGCGGCGTACGGGACGGCGGGCTGGACGCCGGTGGTGCTGCACGTGAAGGACGACTTCGCCCGGTCGCTGGCGGCCTACCGGCTGGCCGACGTGGCACTGGTGAACCCGATCCGCGACGGCATGAACCTCGTGGCGAAGGAGATCCCGGTGGTCTCGGACGAGGGGTGCGTGCTGGTGCTGTCGCGGGAGGCGGGGGCGTACGAGGAGCTGGGCGAGGACGCGGTCGTCGTGAACCCGTACGACATCGGGGGGACGGCCGATGCGTTGGCGCGGGCGCTGGCCATGCCGGTGGAGGAGCGGGCGGAGCGCTGCAAGAGGCTGGCCGAGGCGGCTACGGCGTTGCCTCCGGCGCGGTGGTTTCTTGAGCAGTTGGGGGCGTTGGGCGGGTGATGTTCGGCTCCCGCCGCCCCTAGCCGTCCCGTCCTCCAGGGGGCTGCGCCCCCTTCGGCCCCCCCATCGGTGGGAATGGAACTGCGGGCCGGTGGGGGCTGGTCGCGCAGTTCCCCGCGCCCCTTCGGGGCGCTCGGGTTACGGGGCGCTGCGGATCATGGGGTGCTCAGGGCGGCCAGGCTTCTCAGGAGTCTTACGACTCCCTCCGGGCCGTCCGTCACCACGTCGGCGCGGTCTGCCAGCTCTGTCACCTCTGTGCTGCCGCTGCACACCAGCAGGCCGGGGACGCCTTCCGTGCGGAGTTTCTCCACGGCGGCGTAGGCCGGGATGTCGCCCAGGTCATCGCCCGCGTAGAGCACCGAGCCCGCACCGATCTGCCGCGCGAAGTCGCGCAGCGCCGCCCCCTTGTCCATGCCCGGGGGGCGGAGTTCCAGGACCAGGCGGCCCGGTTCGACGATCAGCGCGTGCTGGGTGGCGAGGTCGGTGAGGGGGGCGCGGAGGGATTCGAAGGTGGCCTCAGGGTCGGCGGCGCGGCGGGTGTGGACCGCGATCGCCCGGCCCTTCTCCTCGATCCAGGTGCCGTGCGAGGCGCCGACGCGGTCGAGGAGGGCGGGGAGTTCGGCGCGGACGGCGGCGATGCCGGGGTGCGGCGGGGGTGCGGTGATCTCGCCGGTCGCCGCGTCCCAGCGTTCGGCACCGTAGTGGCCCAGGACGACGAGGTGCTCCAGGCCGGGTACGCCGGCGAAGCCGCCGTAGCGGACGGCGACCTCGGCCGGGCGGCCGGTGATGACGGCGACGGCGGCCACCTTCGGGGCGAGCGCGGCCAGGACCGGTACGGCGTCCGGGTGCGCCCGGGCCTGCTCGGGGTCGGCGACGATCGGAGCGAGGGTGCCGTCGAAGTCGAGGCCGACGAGCGCGGCCCCGGGCCGCGAGACAAGCGCGGCGAGCCCGTCACGACCGGCGGGGGTGCGCGGCGTCGGGAGGGGTTCCGTGATGTGGGTTCCCATGGTTCCGACACTATCCCGTGGAGGTGCCGGGGCAGCGCCCCGTCGGGGGCGCGGGGCGGTATCGAGGTGCGGCTGCACCGCGTGGGCGCGACCAGCCGGTCAGGTGGTCGGCACAGGGCCGCAGGCCGGTGTCCAGCGGCGTTGGTCGTGGCTGGCGGGTGCCTGCTCGCTCATGAAGCGGTCGTAGGCGGCCTCGGGGGGTGCGGTGGTTTCCATGGCAGGCCTCATCAGGTCAAGGGGAGGCGAATTCCGCCGTCCTCGTGTCGATCAGGGCGGCGGCCCCGGCAGTTCCTCACCGTGCGGGGGCCGTGTCCCCTTCGGGGGCGGGGCGCAGGACGAAGTCGTAGGTGAGGGTGCGGTACGGCTGCTTGAGGCCGTGGGCGCGGTGGTCATGGTGAAGCGTGGTTGCCTTGACCGCCCCGGCGGGCACCGCGCCCTCGACGGTGCTCTCGATCAGTGGATCGCCGTCGAAGTAGATCTGAGTGGTCAGCGGCAGGCACCCGTCGGCAGAGACGATCGCGTGTATGTGCAGCGGACGCAGACCCTCGAACCGCAACGCCTGGATCAGCGTGGCGAGCGGGCTGTCCGTGGCCAGGCCGAAGGTCTCGGTGCCGGGCATCACCGTGCGGAACTCGT
The DNA here is from genome assembly GCF_021462265.1 of Streptomyces shenzhenensis. Taxonomy (GTDB): domain Bacteria; phylum Actinomycetota; class Actinomycetes; order Streptomycetales; family Streptomycetaceae; genus Streptomyces; species Streptomyces shenzhenensis. Next base: position 42,032 of record NZ_JAJONF010000031.1, read on the forward strand.
AGCGTCCGTCCGCGTCGGCGATCACCCGGGCGCGGAGGTTGTTCACGGGGACGCCGGTGGAGTCGTTGGGGATGTTCAGCGGTTCGAAGTCGCCGCTGTCCATGCCGGAATAGACGTTGTTGGCGTCGATCTGCCAGATTTCCAGGGCGGCTCCGGGTTTCGGAGTGCCGTTGGTGGTGCGCACGGTTCCGGAGACGATGAGGGGTTCGCCGGGTTCGTCGGGACGCATGGGCAGGACGGCGGGGCTGTGCAGGACCGGGGCGTCCGGGCGGTGGGCGGGACCCTCCATCTCCCAGTGGCTTGCGCCGTCCTTCTCCGCGTGGGCATAGGTGGCGCCGGCGGTCGCCTTGAGGACGGTCTTGTAGAACAGGATGCCGGCGGACGGCAGTTCTCCGGCATCGGTGACGCGTTGCAGCCAGTCAATGGCGGCAAGCAGTTCGTCCAGGGTGACCTGGTGCCTGAGGATGACGTCGTCGACGGCGCGGCGCAGGTCGGTGAAGACAACGTGCAGACGACTCGGGGAGGAGCTCACGCAGGGGTGCTCCGTTTCGGTGGCCGGAAGGTGCGGTGTCGTGTGAGACGTTCTTCTCGGGCAGCAGGTCAACGCCGGATGCCGGCGACGAGCTCTTCCCAGTTCCGGAAGGTGATGCGCTCGCGAGTGGCCCTGTCGATCGGGGCGTCGTCCAGGAAGCGCCGTGCGGAACCGGCGCGTTCCTGGTTGAACGGGTAGTCGGAGGCGTACATGATTCGCTCTGCCCCCACGGTCTCCAGGGTCCACCGCAGGTATGTGTGGCTGGAGACGCCGCCCGGGGTGACGAAGATGTTGGAGCGGAAGTACTCCGCGATCGGGCGCTGCAGGTCAAGGAGCTGGTCCATGGCCGCTATGCGGTCGAGGTAGAACAGCACCACCTCGCCCCAGTGCCCCAGGATCACTTGCAGGGCGGGGAAGCGGTCGAAGACACCGGCAATGATCATCCGGAGCACGGTGAGTCCGGCGTCGTAGTGCCAGCCGAACGCCCCGGTCGCCAGCATGCTGTTCACCGGTTCGCTGAAACCCCGGTAGTAGGCCGCGGTGACGTCCGGAACGGGGACGCTCGGGTGCAGGTAGATCGGTGCGCGCAGGTCTTCGGCGGCTTCGTAGATGTCCCAGAACTCCGGGGCGTCAAGTGCCCGGCCACGGGAGCTCGCGTTCACCAGCGCCCCGTTGAAGCCGAGTTCGGTGACGGCGCGCCTCAGTTCGCCGGCCGCGGCCGGCGGCGCGGCGGTGGCGAGCGCCGCGAACCCCTGGAATCGCCCGGGGTGGTGGCGTACGGCGGCGGCGATCGCGTCGTTGGTGGCCCCCTGGAGGGCGATCGCCTCCGCCGCGTCGAGGTTCTGCAGACCCGGCGTCGTGAGGGAGAGCACCGCCGTGTCGATCCCGGCGTCGTCCATGGCCGTGAGGCGTCCGGCGCCCGTGTCCAGCAGGGCCGAGGTGATGTCGCTCTGGACGGCCCACTTCATCATCGGTTCGGCCAGCTGCGGGTCGCGGCGGCGCCATGCTGCGATCACGTCGGTGGTGAGGAAGTGCTCCTCGAGTCCGTAGAGCCTCATGACGGCCCGGCTCAGCCGCGGACGGACCTGAGCGCGCCGGCCCAGGATTCCAGCTGGGTGAACAGGACCGTCGCGGCGTTCTCGTGTGCGGCCGAGGGCTTGAACACCGTGAAACCCTCGAAGTCGGTGAGCAGCGAGAACGACAGCTGCTGTCGCACGTGAGCCAGTTGCAGCTCACTGGAGATCGCCCGCAGGTGTTCGATCGCCCGCGCGCCGCCGAGTGAGCCGTAGGAGACGAAGGCGGCGGCCTTGTTGTTCCACTCGGCGTAGAGGTAGTCGATGGCGTTCTTCAGAACGCCCGAGGTGGAGTGGTTGTACTCCGGGGTGACGAAGATGTAGCCGTCGAACTCCTTGATCTTCGCGGCCCAGGCTTTCGTGTGTTCGCCGGCGTAGGCGCCCCTGCTCGCGGGGACGGCCTCATCGAGGTGGGGCAGCGGGTGGTCGAACAGGTCGATCAGCTCGTAGTCGGCGTCGGCGCGCTCCTTCGCCCTGGCCAGCACCCAGTCCGCCACGGCCTGGCCGTTACGGCCGGGACGGGTGCTGCCGAGGATGATCCCGATCTTCAACTTGTCCATGGCGCCTTCCGGTGCAGCGTGACTTGAATTTTCAAGTCAAACCCTAACCCGACTGACTTGAACATTCAAGTCAATGCTCACGGTGGCCGATACACTGCGGACATGTCTGTCTCCGGAGGGTCGAACAACCACGAGCCGCGCTGGCTCAGCCGTGAGGAGCTGGCGGCATGGCGCGGCATCGTAAGGCTCATCCAGAAGCTGCCGGCCGCTCTGGAGTCGCAGCTCCAGCAGGACTCGAATCTCAGCTTCATCGAGTACCACGTACTGGCCCACCTGTCCGACCAGCCCGCGCGCCGTATGCGGATGAGCGACCTCGCGGTCATGGCCAACACGGAGCTGTCCCGGCTCTCCCACATGATCGGCCGCCTGGAGAAGCGCGCCCTGGTACGCCGCGAGCCCGACCCGCACAACGGGCGGTACACGCAGGCGATTCTGACCGAGGCCGGTTTCGCGTATCTGGTGGAGGCGGCCCCCGGACACGTCGGCCGGGTGCGGGAGCTGTTCGTCGATGCTCTGACCGAAGACGAACTGGGGACACTGCACCGAATCGCCGACAAGGTGCTCACCCGTATCGAGCACCCGCAGAGCATGGAGAAAGCTCAGTAGACACGGTCGGTGGCGGCGAGTCGTGCGGGACGGGGAGGGGCGGCGGGGGCGGAAACCCCGGCTCAGCGCTCCGAGCGGCGCGCCTCCCGCACCCGCCGCAGCCGGTTCACCGTCACCGGATCATGGGCCAGTGCCCGCTCGTCGTCCAGCAGGGCGTTCAGGAGCTGGTAGTAGCGCACCGGGGCCAGGCCCAGTTCCTCGCGGATCGCGCGTTCCTTCGCGCCGGGGCTCGCGAAGCCCCGGCGTTCGAGAGCGAGGACGGCCTGCTCCCGCATGCCCAGTTCGTGCCGGTCCATGGCGAGAACCGTAGCGCTCAGCCGGTCCCGGCCGCACGGCTCTCGGCGGTCGCGGCCTCGACCTGGAGCCGGCCGAGGACGCCGGCCGGGTTGCCGGCCGGGCTCACCGCCGTACCGATCTGCTCCTTGACACCGGCGCTGACCGCGGCCCAGGAGGTCTTGCCCGCCGGGTAGAGCTCGGAGGTCGGGAGCTGTTCCAGGAAGGGGCGCAGCTGCTTGTCCTGGGCCCGTGGGGAGTCGGCCATCGCCCGGGACGCGGACGTCGTGACGGGCAGCAGGCCGTACTCGCGGGAGAACGCGAGGACGTTCTTCTCGCTGTAGACGTAGTCGAGGAACTCGCCCACCTGCTCGGCGTGGCCGTTCTGCCGGAAGGCCGCCATCCAGTCGGCGACGCCCAAGGACGCGGTGCTGTTGCTCTGACCGGCCCGGGCCGGCATCGGAACCGTGCCGAACTTCACGCCCTTCTTCTCGGCCTGCCTGATGAGCGTGGGGTGGCCGTTGAGCATGCCCACCTGGCCGTCTGCGAAGGCGGCGAACGCGGTCGCGCGGTTCAGATTGCCGGGGGCCACCGGGCCGGTCAGGCCCTTGCCGACCAACTCGTCCTTGAGCCAGGTGAAGGTGTCGATGTTCTGCGCGGAGTCGATCGTGTACGTGCCGGTGTCGTCGGTGTAGCCGCTGCCGCCGCCGCTGAGCAGCCACTGCATGGTCTCCGCCTGCGCCTCCTCGGGACCGAGCGGCAGCGCGTACGGGTACTTCACGCCGTCCGCCTTGAGCGCCTTCGCGTCGGCCGCGAGCTCGTCCCAGGTGGTGGGCGGGGTGGTGATGCCGGCCTGGGCGAAGAGGGTCTTGTTGTAGAAGAGGACGCGTGTGGACGCGGCGAAGGGGATGCCGTACTGCGCGTGCTTCCACTGGCCCGCCTCGGCGAGCTGGGCGGGGAAGTCGGCCTGGACCGGGATGGAGAGCAGGTCACCGGCCTCGTACAGCTTGCCGGCGGCCGCGTAGTCGGCGTACGAGCCGATCTGCGCCAGGTCGGGGGCGTGGCCGGCGCCGACCATGTCCTTGACCTTGCGGTCGACGTCGTTCCACGAGTAGACGGTGACGTCGATCTTCACGCCCGGGTGCCGGGCCTCGTACGCCTTGGCCAGCTTGTCCCAGTACTTCTGGGAGCCGTTGGCGGCGGAGTCTCCGTAGTCGGCGGCGACCAGTCTGAGGGTGACGTCCGAGGATCCCGTCGTCCCGCACCCACCGAGGACCGCCGTCATGCCCGTTGCGGACACCACCGCGATCATTCCTGCCCTACGCCGCCGCACGTGAACTGCCCCTGTCCCACTGTCTCGTCGTTCAATTGTCTGACCTATAAGGTCTACACCACGCAAGTGGACTAGACCTCTTGCGGGTCGGCGGGCCACACTGTCCCCGTGAGACATGTCATCGCCCTGGACGTGGGCGGCACCGGAATGAAGGCCGCGCTGGTCGGCCCGGACGGCGAGCTGCTCCACCAGGACCGCCGCGCGACCGGCCGGGAGCGCGGCCCCGACGCCGTCGTCACCGCCATCCTCGACTTCGCCGCCGACCTGCGGGCATACGGCGAGCAGCACCTCGGCGAGCCGGCGTCCGCGGCCGGTCTCGCCGTGCCGGGAATCGTGGACGAGCCCGCCGGCGTCGCGGTCTACGCGGCCAACCTCGGCTGGCGCGACGTCCCGCTGCGCGCCCTCCTCACCGACCGCCTCGGCATCCCGGTCGCCCTCGGCCACGACGTGCGCACCGGCGGCCTGGCCGAGGGCCGGCTGGGCGCGGGCCGGGGCGCGGACCGCTTCTTCTTCGTGGCGCTCGGCACCGGGATCGCGGGCGGCTTCGGCCTGGACGGCCGGGTGGAGCCGGGCGCGCACGGCTTCGCGGGCGAGATCGGCCATGTCGTCGTACGGCCGCGGGGCGCCCCCTGCCCGTGCGGGCAGCACGGCTGCCTGGAGCGGTACGCGTCGGCGGCCGCCGTGAGCGAGGCCTGGGCGCGGGCCTGCGGCGACCCGGCCGCCGACGCGGCCGACTGCGCCAAGGCCGTGGCGTCCGGCGACCCGAACGCCGTCCGGGTGTGGGGGGAGGCGGTGGCCGCCCTGGCCGACGGCCTGGTCACGGCCCTCACCCTGCTCGACCCCCGGGTCCTCATCATCGGCGGCGGCCTGGCGGAGGCCGGGAGCGTCCTGTTCGAGCCGCTGCGGGAGGCGGTGGAACGCCGGGTGACGTTCCAGAAACTGCCGACGATCGTTCCTGCCGAGTTGGGAGACACGGCGGGCTGCCGGGGCGCGGGCCTCCTCGCCCAGGACCTGTTGACCACGACGACTGCGGAGGTAACCCCCTGATGGCTGCAAACGAGCGTGACTACAGCGCCCCATCAGGGGCGCGGGACCGTGCTGAATCTGCGGCTACCGCCGCGTGGGCGCGACCAGCCACAACGCTCCCGCAGCCGGGATCGAACGGCCTGGTCCTCGACGGTGCCCGCGTAGTTCTCCCAACCGGAGTGGTCGACAAGGGACGCCTGGTCGTCGACGGCACGAAACTCGCCGCCGCCGCCCCGGAGAACGCCCCCCTCGTCGACCTCACCGGCCACTGGCTCCTCCCGGGCTTCGTGGACATCCACAACCACGGCGGCGGCGGAGCCTCCTTCAGCTCGGGCACGGCGGAAGAGATCCTCACCGGCGTCCGCACGCACCGCGCGCACGGCACCACCACCCTCGTCGCGTCCACCGTCACCGACGACATGGACGCCCTCGCCCGCCAGGCCGGTCTCCTCTCCGAGCTCGCCGAGCAGGGCGAGATCGCCGGCATCCACTTCGAGGGCCCGTTCATCTCCCCGTGCCGCAAGGGCGCCCACTCCGAGGCGCTGCTGCGGGACCCGGACCCGGCGGAGGTCCGCAAACTGGTCGACGCGGCGCGCGGGCAGGCCCGGATGGTCACCCTCGCCACCGAACTCCCCGGCGGCATCGAGTCGGTGCGGCTGCTCGCGGAGCACGGCGTGATCGCCGCCGTCGGCCACACGGACGCGACGTACGAGCAGACGGTGGAGGCCATCGAGGCGGGCGCCACGGTCGCCACCCACCTCTTCAACGCGATGCCGCCGCTCGGCCACCGCGCCCCCGGCCCGATCGCCGCCCTCCTGGAGGACGAGCGGATCACGGTCGAGCTCATCAACGACGGCACCCATCTCCACCCCGCCGCCCTGCAACTGGCCTTCCACCACGCGGGTCCGGACCGGGTCGCCTTCATCACGGACGCCATGGACGCGGCCGGCTTCGGCGACGGCCGCTATCTGCTGGGCCCACTGGAGGTGGAGGTCACCGACGGAGTCGCCCGGCTCGCGGACAGCGGTGCCATCGCCGGCTCCACGCTGACGCTGGACCGCGCGCTGCGGCGGGCGGTGACGGTCGACGGGCTGCCCGTCGAGCACGCCGTCGCCGCGCTGTCCGCCAACCCGGCCCGGCTGCTGGGTTGTTACGACCGCGTCGGCTCCCTGGAGCCCGGCAAGGACGCGGACCTGCTCGTGCTGGACGCGGACTTCACCCTCAAGGGTGTGATGCGGAAGGGTGCTTGGGTGGTCGTTCCCGAACTTCCCTGATCATGACCATGGCTTGAGAGACGGCGATCTAGGCCAGGTCGCCGTCTCTTTGGCATGATCGAGGCCCCCGCACGACGGCACGGGCACACGCGAGGGAGGTCGCCCGGTGATCCTCACGGTCACGCTGAACACCGCTCTGGACATCACCTACCGGGTCGGCGCCCTGCGCCCGCACACCTCGCACCGCGTCTCGGACGTGGCCGAACGGCCGGGCGGCAAGGGCGTGAACGTGGCCCGGGTGCTGGCCGCGCTGGGGCACGAGACGACGGTGACCGGGTTCGTGGGCGGGGCCACCGGACGGGCGGTACGGGAGCACCTCGCGGAAACGCCGGGAGTGGTGGACGCGCTGCTGCCGGTCGCCGGGGCGACTCGGCGCACGATCGCGGTGGTGGACGAACTCACGGGCGACACGACCCAGTTGAACGAGCCGGGCCCCCAGATAGCCCCGGCCGAGTGGGGTGCCTTCCTCGACCACTACGAGGAACTGCTGCCCGCCGCCTCGGCGGTGGCGCTGTGCGGCAGCCTGCCGCCGGGGGTGCCGGTGGGGGCGTACGCCGGACTGACGAAGGCCGCCCGCTCAGCGGGTGTCCCGGTGTTGCTGGACACCAGCGGAGAGCCCCTGCGACGCGGGGTCGCGGCCCGCCCCGACCTGGTCAAGCCGAACACCGACGAACTGGCGGAACTCACCGGGTCCCACGACCCGGCCCGCGCCACCCAGGACGCCCGCCGGCGCGGCGCCCGCACGGTGGTCGCCTCCCTGGGCGCACAGGGCCTGCTGGCCCTCACCCCCGACGGCCGCTGGCGTGCCGTCCCACCCGCCCGCGAACACGGCAACCCGACCGGAGCCGGCGACTCCGCGGTCGCCGGCCTGCTCTCCGGCCTGATCGAACAACTCCCCTGGCCGGACCGGCTGACCCGCGCGGCGGCCCTCTCCGCGGCAACGGTACGGGCCCCGGCGGCAGGCGAGTTCGACCGAGCGGCCTACGAGAAACTGCTGGGGCAGGTCACGGTGACGGGCGGGACGACGGCCCCTTAACCCTTGTTCGTGTGCTTGCCCTGCTGCACCCACAACTGGTCCAACAGGACGTCGCAGCTGTCGCCGCTCTGGCAGGACAGGGAGATCGTGTTGGTGCCCTTGGTGAGCGTCGGCCAGGCGTAGCTGGTCGTCCAGGCCTTGGTCGGGTCGCTCTGGTGTGTGTAGTTGTCCAGGCTGAACTTGCTGCCGAACGCCTTGCCGTTGATCGACAGCGTCATACTGCCGTCCTGTACGGCGCTGTAGTGCGCGAAGACGGTGTACAGGCCGTCCGACGGGATGCCGTTGACCGTCCAGGTGACGCCGGCGCCCGTCTGGTTGAGGTTCGTGACGTAGATGCCGCCCTCGGCCTTCGCGCCCTTGACGTCCGAGGCCAGGGTCGCGCCGCCGTCGAGACGGAGTGCCTTCGCGTCGATCGGCGGGATGTCGCCCGTGGCCGATGCCGAGCTCGTGCTCGACGGCGAAGGTGACGCGCTCGCCGACTGGGTCGGGGAGCTGGAGGCTCCGCTGCCGGCCTTGTCGTCGGAGTTGCCGTTCATCATCGCGAGGCTGATGCCGATGACGACGGCGGCGACGACCGCGACGGCGCCGATGAGGAGGCCCTTGGTGTTCGGGCCCCGGCCGCGGCCGGGGTTCGACGGGGCCTGGCGGGTGGGCGGCGGGCCGCCCGGGAAGGTCTCCGGGGCCTGGTAGGCCGCGTTCGGCTGCTGGCCGTAGCCGCCGCCGGGCTGCTGCTGGGGGATGGTCTGGCCGCCGTACGGCGACTGCGGTGCCTGCTGCTGGCCGCCGTACGTCCGCTCGCCGACCGAGCGCACCCTGCTGACCTGATGCGGGTAGCCGTAGCCACCGGAGCCGGACGGCGGCTGGGCCCCTCTGGCCTGACCATCGGCGTACAGGTAGCCGAACGGGTCGTCGTCCTCGGGCGTGCTCGCGCCGTTGTTGCCGGGCGTCATCCCTAGGTACTCCTCAACAGGTGCGGGCGGATGCGGTACAGGTATTGAGAGTCGAGCCTACCCGGTCTGACTGAGCCAAACGGGTGACTCACACCGCATCAGCACGATGACCTGCGGATCATCCGGCACGGCGATGCGCTTTGGGACGAGATCGTTTCTCTACGTACATCCGCTCGTCGGCGGATTTCAGGACTTCGTCCGCCGTCATGCCGCAGTGCGCCCACCCGATGCCGAAGCTGGCGCCCACCCGGACGGCCCGGCCCTCCGCGCGGATCGGCTGGATGATCTCGTTGCGCAGGCGTACGGCCAGGTCCTGGGCGTCGGCCTTGCCGAGGCCGTCGGCGAGGATCACGAACTCGTCGCCGCCGAGGCGGGCCACCGTGTCGCCGTCGCGGACCGCCCTGCCGAGCCTCCTGGCGACCTCGATGAGGACCGCGTCGCCCGCGTTGTGACCGAAACGGTCGTTGATCGACTTGAAGCCGTCGAGGTCGCAGAAGAGCACCGCGAGCCCCTTGGCGCCGTCGTCGCGGCCCTCCTCGGGGGCGACGGTGTGCACGTGGTGGTCGTACCCGCCGTCGTACGACACCGAAGGCGACGTGCCGGCGAAGTCGAAGCCGTGGCCGTTGGCGTCGTGGGCGGGGTGGCCGTAGGCCGCGTCCAGGGACTCCAGGCCGACGCCGGAGTCGGCGCGCCGGCAGAGCCGGGAGGAGAGCCGGGAGCGCAGCTCGGCGGAGTTCGGCAGGCCGGTGAGGGAGTCGTGGGAGGCGCGGTGGGCGAGCTGGAGCTCGCGGCGCTTGCGTTCCTCTATGTCCTCGACGTGGGTGAGGAGGAAGCGGGGGCCGTCGGTGGCGTCCGCGACCACGGAGTTCCGGAGCGAGACCCAGACGTAGGTGCCGTCGCGGCGGCCGAGGCGGAGTTCGGCGCGGCCGCCTTCCGCGGAGGTGCGGAGCAGGGTGCCGATGTCCTCGGGGTGGACCAGGTCGGAGAAGGAGTAGCGGCGCATCGCGGCGGCGGGACGGCCCAGGAGGCGGCACAGGGCGTCGTTGCTGCGCAGTATCCGGCCGTGCTGGTCGCCGCCCATCTCGGCTATCGCCATGCCGGAGGGGGCGTACTCGAAGGCCTGCCGGAAGCTCTCCTCGCTGGCCCGCAGCGCCTGCTGGTCGCGCTCCAGCCTGACCAGTGCCCGCTGCATGTTGGCACGCAGACGCGCGTTGCTGATCGCGATCGCGGCCTGGAAGGCGTACATCTGCAGGGCCTCGCGGCCCCAGGCACCGGGGTGGCGGCCGTTGCGCGGGCGGTCGACGGAGATCACGCCGAGCAGTTCGCCGCAGGAGCTGCCCGATATGCCGGGCGTGTACATCGGGGCGAAGAGCCGGTCGGAGGGGTGCCACTCGTCCTCGAACCGGGGGGCGGGGCCGTCGGTGTACCACTGCGGGACGTCGTCGTCGTCGAGGATCCAGCCCTCGGTGTGCGGTATGAAGACGAGGTCGCCCCACTTCTCGCCCATGGCCAGCCGCCGCTCCCAGGAGTCACGGGAGCCGACCCGGCCCGTGATCAGGGCCTCGGCGGCGGAGTTGCCGGAGAAGGCGGCGACCACGAGATCACCGTCGGGACGTACGAGGTTGACGCAGGCCATCTCGTAGCCCAGAGCGCTGATCACACCGTCCGCGACGGTCTGCAGTGTGTCCGCCAGGCTACGGGCCGTGTTCATGTCGGCCATGACCTGGTGCAGCTGTCGCAGGGACGCAAGACGGACGTAAGGTTCCGACTCGGTCTCCATGCTCGCCCTCCCCCCGAGACCTCGCAGCGAATCAAGGGTCTGCTTCGGCGCTACTTTCCCCAGTCACTGAATCACAGCGCGCTGCCCACTCGGTACACAGGGTCAACAATTACCGCCCCTTGTGACTCAAGTCACAGGAGAACGTGAACAATTGCGTGGAGTTTCTGCGTTTTCCCTGTGCGTTTACTGAACGCAGCCTTTACGGGCATGCGCACATGATGCACGTTACGACCCTTCGCCCCGGCCATGCCCCGCCCTTGGTCCTAGGACCGGGCTCGGGCCGATGGCCGATGCGGCGGCGCCGGGTCCGAGACTAGCGTTTCCGGCGTGCTGAAGACTCCCTCCCCCACCGCCGCAGAAGCCACCAGGCATGCTGTGGGGGTGAGCAACGAAGCGTTCAAGGCCGCCATGGCCCGGCTGGCCGCCGGGGTGGTCCTGGTGACCGCACAGGAGCCGCCGCTGGACCCGGACGACCCGCTGGCGCCGACCGGCGAGGACGTCGGCATGACCGCCACCGCGTTCATGTCGGTGTCGCTCGACCCGCCGTTGGTGCTGGTCAGCCTCCGCGAAGGCTCCCGGATGGACGACCTGCTCGACGAACAGCCGCGGTGGGCGGTCTCCGTGCTCACCGAGAGCCAGCGGCACATCGCCGGCCGCTTCGCGATGAAGGGCCGCATCAGCGACCGCCTGCTCTTCGAAGACATCCCCTACGTCCGCGGCGAGGCCAGCGGCGCCCTGCTCGTCGGCGGCGCCCTCGCGACCCTGGAGTGCCGCACCGAACAGCGGGTGCCGGCCGGCGACCACACCCTCGTCATCGGCCGCGTCCTCAGCGCGGCACTGCCGAGCGCGGAAGGCGGACCGCTGATGTATTTCCGGGGCCGGTATCGACAGTTGGGATGAGCAGTCGGGATGAGACCGCACGGTCGGTTTCGTGAATTCCGTCAGGCAGTCGCTGAACGGCCCTTCCAGTGCGCGGATGTCTTCTCCGCTCCGCCCCGAAGAAGTCACCACCGCGAATTCGAAGGCGGCACCCCGCAATTCGTGTCCGGCCCGACCGGGAACACAACGCCAAGCCGGCCGTACGTCCGTCCGGCGGGGGTCGTGGGCGGCCCGGGTGCCCCGTGTCCACCCGCGCGCGGGTCCGGGGCGGTGCCAGGGCCGCTCACCCGGTCTCAGGGCGCGCCTACCCGGTCGTGGCGGACTGACCGGCCATCAGGTGGTCGACGAGCGCCAGCAGCACATCGCGGCCGTCCCCCCGGTCGCGGGCGTCGCAGAGCACCAGCGGCACCTGGGGGTCGAGGGCGAGCGCCGCGCGGATCTCCTCCGCGGTGCGGTCACGGACCCCGTGGAAGCAGTTGACGCCGACGACGAAGGGGATGCCGCGGCTCTCGAAGAAGTCGATCGAGGCGAAGCTCACCTCCAGCCGCCGGGTGTCGACCAGGACCACCGCGCCCATCGCCCCGCTGACCAGGTCGTTCCACATGAACCAGAAGCGCTCCTGGCCGGGGGTGCCGAACAGGTAGACCACGAGGTCGTCGCTGATGGTGATCCGCCCGAAGTCCAGCGCGACGGTGGTGGTGAACTTGCTGTCCACCCCCTCCAGGTCGTCCACGCCGACGCCGGCCCGGGTCAGGTACTCCTCGGTGTGCAGCGGGGCGACCTCGCTCACCGCGCCGACCATGGTCGTCTTCCCGACGCCGAACCCGCCGGCGACCAGGATCTTCACCGCGAGCGGTGCGGTGCCCGCACGGCCCGCCGTGTGGTCCGCGGCGCGGCCGGAAACATGGTCGGGCGAGTGGCCGGACGCGTGCTCAGAGCTTGCGTAGTCCATCTCTCACCGCCTCCAGGATCGTCATGTCGGGAAGGCCGCCGGCCCGGGTGAGCGGCTGCGGCGAACGGGCCCACATATAACCGGAGTCGACCAGATCGCCGATGAGGATCTTGGTCAACGACACCGGGAGGCGCAGCTTGGCGGCGACTTCCACCACCGCTCTGGGTTCCCGGCAGAGCCCGAGGATCGTGCGGTGCTCCGGCTGCATCCTGCGCACCGCGAGCGCCGCCTGTGTGCTGACCTCGGGCAGCGTCGTCACCAGGGTGACCAGGGTCAGATCCGAGCGCTCGGGGGTCGTGCGCCCGCTGGTGATCGTGTACGGACGGACCAGTTGCTCGTCGGCGTCACCGTCGTCGAACCCCTCGGTCCAGTGCCTCATCCGGCTCTCCCCGCGTCATCGGGCAGCGGGGTACGCGCGTCGGTGCCCAACCGCTGGCCGACCTGCTGGACGAGGGTGTGCATCGCGACACTCATCAGCTCGGCGTCGACCTCCTGGGAGGCGGTCACCGCCAGGTGGGTACCGCGGCCGGCGGAGATCACGAACAGCCACATGCCGGCCATCTCGACGATGACCTGGTGCACCGGGCCGCCGCCGAAGAGCTGCCCGGCGCCGCGGGCGAGGCTCTGCTGGCCGGTGGCGATCGCGGCGAGCCGCTCGGCGTCCGAACGGTCGATGGTCCGCGAACGGCTCATCACCAGGCCGTCGTCCGACAGCACGATGGCGTGCCGGGTCCCCGTGACCTGCTCGACCAGGCCGTCCAGAAGCCAGTCCAGATCCACGTCGGTGGCCGTCGTACGCTGCGTCATTCTCGATCATCCGTCCTAGGAGAGCCGGACCGGTCGGGCGAGGCGGGCCCTTCACCCTTGCCTTCGCCGAAGCCGGCACCGTCACCGCTGCCGTCGTTGTCGCCGCCGCCGTCGCCGCCGTAGCCGTGGCCGCGGCCGGTGTCGTAGCCGCCGCTGTCGCCGATGCCGTCGTGGAAGGCACCGTTGACGCCGCCGACGGCACCGCCGCCGAAACCGTGGCCGGCGCCGCCCGCGGTGCCGTCGTCCGAGCCGTCCCCGCCGCGGGCCAGCCGGGACTGCCGCTGGAACGCGCCGACCGTGGCCCCGGACCGGCCGGACCGGCCCGGGCTCGTCGTCCAGGGATCCGGCTCATGCGGTTCCTCCGGTTCCGCCCCGATCTGGAGTTCGGGCGCCAGGCTGGCCTGGCGGACCCGCTGGGGCAGCGGCCGCTCGGCGGTCGACGGAGGCGGGGACGCCTCGTTCTCGTCCGGCGGCCGCGGACCGGAGGCGGTGACGTTCGCCATCGCGTGTCCCTTGGCCCGGGTGGGCAGCCGCCCGCCCTCGCTCGGCACCCGCGGACCGGTACCGGCGTCGTGCGGGTGCGGCCGCGGACCGGGCGCGTGGGGCAGCGCCTCCGGGAGGAGCGCGACCGGCTGGGGCGCCGTGCCGGGCTGTTCCACCACCACCTGTTCCGGCAGCAGCACGACCACCCGGGTGCCGCCGAAGGCGGACGGCCGCAACTCCACCCGCAGGCCCAGGCCCGCCGACAGCCGGGCGACCACGTACAGGCCGAGCCGTACGTCGTCGGCCTGGGTCATCACGTCGAGCTGCGGCGGCGCCTCCATCAGCGCGTTGGCGGCGGCGTAGTGCTCCGGCTCCATGCCCAGGCCGCGGTCCTCGATCTCGACCGCGACGCCCCGGCCGACCCTCGCGGCCCGTACCTCGACCGGGGTCGGCGGCTTGGAGAAGGCGGCGGCGTTCTCCATCAGCTCCGCCAGGATGTGCACCAGCGGGCCCACCGCCCGCTCGGACACCCACGGCTCGTCCTCGACGTCGATCGAGATCCGGCGGTAGTCCTGCACCTCGCCCTGCGCGGCGCGCAGCACGTCGAGCAGCCGCACCGGCTTGCGCCAGCGGCGCTGCGGCTGGCCGCCACCGAGGATGACCAGGTTCTCCTCGTAGCGGCGCAACCGGGCGGTGAGGTGGTCCAGGTCGAACAGGCCTTCCAGCACCTCGGGGTCCTCGTGCGTGCGTTCCAGCTCGTCCAGCTTCCGCAGCTGGAGGCCGATGAGGATCTGGGTGCGCCGGGCGATCCGCTGGAGCAGCCGCTCGAAGCCGCGATGCTGTTCGGCCTGCCGCACCGCGGTGGCCACGGCGCTGCGGCTGGCCGCGTTCAGGGCGCGCCCGAGCTCGCCGAGCTCGTCGGGGGTGGGCTCGACCAGCCGGACCTCGCGGTCCACGTCGACGTTCTCGCCGCGCTCCAGCCGGGACACCACGTCGGGCAGCCGCTGCTGGAGTTCCACGGCTTCCTCGCGCAGGGCGAAGATGCGCCGGCGCAGGAGGACGGTGAGACGCCAAGTGGTGAGGATGACCAGGATCACGGCGAGCAGGCCGACGGCGCTGACGACGATCAGGGTCCACTGGAGCTGGCTGACGCTGTCGGCGGAGACCTTCTCGAGGTGCGCGACCCGGGCCAGGACCAGATTCAGCTGCAGTGGCTGGTTGGCGTCCACCGCGGCGCGCCATCGGGTGTGGATCTGGCCGAGCACCAGCTCACCCTGCGAGTGGTGGGGGCCGGCCACGATGACCTGCTCCTCCAGGCTCTGCTGGGTCCGCCATGACCTGGCGGACGTCATCTTCGTGTAGGCGTCGCGTTCGGCACCATCGGTGAGGCTGAGGGCGACCCGCTGGAGCAGGTACTCCTGAGCGCCGACGGCATCGACGAAGACGTCGTACTCGTCGACCTGCAGATGCCCGGTCCTCCAGTCGCGGCCGAGCAGAGCGTCCTCGCGCCCGATCCTGTCGGCGGCGCCGTAGAGGTCGACCAGGGTGTTCGACAGCAGGGCCACATCGGCGTTGCTCCGGTGGCCGAGCGCGGTGAAGACGGTGACCAGCGAGTCGATGGTGCGGCTGTAGTAGTCGAACGCCGCCTGTTGACCGGCCGACCCGGTGTCCACCGCCCGGCGCTGCGCGGCGAGCCGGTCGAGGTCGCGCACGGTGCCGGACAGGGCGGTGCCGAGCCCCTGCTGCCCGTGCGAGGTGTCCTCGTCCGCCACCGCGCGGAAGCCGGTCGCCGACTTGTCGGTCGCGGCGCGCGCGGCGACCAGCTTGCCGCGGGTGGTGGTGCCGGGGCCGGCCTGCGCCTCCGCGGTGAGCCGCCGCTCGTCTTCGAGGGACTGGAAGAGGATGGCCGACGGCTTGCCCAACGCGGTGGCCAGGTCGCCCTGGGTCTTCTCCGACTGCCAGCGGCTGGTGAGCTGGTACGTGCTCAGGCCCCACAGGGCCGCGAGCGCGAGGCTCGGTACGAGCACGAGGATGATCAGAACGGTACGCAGGGGCAGTCGACGGGAGCTGCCGCCCGGCCCGACCGACCGTGCGAGAAGGTCGGCTGACGTCGGCACAGCACCATGCGATGGCTGGTTCTCGGCGGCCATGCTCCTGGTTCGCCTGCCACCAAACCCGCCAAATCCGGTCACCTTAGGGACACTCCCCCCGCCGTTCGGTGCATCCATGAGGAAAAAATCGCCAAAGTCCGGCGACTGGTGGCAGATAGTAGCCACATCCAATGGACTCCGTAAGCGTTTCTGTCTGACGCCGCGGATCCGCCGGATGGCGGAACGACTTTCAGACCGGCCGGTCCGTGAACCGTCGCCCGACTGCGACCGCGAACGGCTGACAGCGAACGGCACGGCCGTGACCGAGGCGGCGATGATCCGCCTGACGCCCGTGCGGTTCTCCGGGCAGTCGTCGCGGTGCAGCCACGAACCAGCCATCTGGCGGGATTTCAGCAGCTCAGACGCTGCCGGCGAGGCGTTCCCGGGCTCGTCCGCCGCCGGGGTCGCGGATTCCGGCAGCGAGCAGTCCACGGGTGAGCCCGGTGGCCTCGTCGCCGCGTGCCACGAACAGATCCTCGTTCCCGACTGCGCATGCCGGCCGGGAGATCGGCTGCACCACCGCGCCTTCCGAGGCCTGGGTGGCAGTGATCACTTCTTGGCCGAGCCATGGGCCGGAGGGGACGGAGGGGGCGGAAAAGGGAGGGCCGCGGGAACGGCGTCAGGACCAGTCGCGGCCGGTCCGCCCCCGTTTGGTCTGCGAGCGCTGCTTCTTCTCCCGCAGCCGGCGCTCGTTGATCCCGCGCGGGATGCGGGTCGGCGTACGCGGCTTGGGCGGCGGCGCGGTGGCCTCCGCGAGGAGCGCGGCGAGGCGTACGGCGGCGGTCTCGCGGTTGCGCCACTGCGAACGGTGCTCGGACGCCCGTACGACGATCACCCCGTCGACGAGCCGCCCCGCCAGCCGCTCCAGCGCCCGCTGCTTCCACACCGGCGGCAGCGCCTCGGTGTTCGCGAGGTCGAAGCGCAGCTCCACCTGCGAGTCACTGGTGTTGACGTGCTGCCCGCCGGGCCCGGACGAACGGGAGAAACGCCAGTGGAGCTCCGCCTCGGGGAGCGAGACGGAGCCGCGGATGACGTAAGGACCGGACATACCCCCATAGTCGCGCGCCTGACCGGCGCACGTCACGCGAATAACGTTCATCCAGCGTTCGGTAAAGAAAGTAAAGGGAGCTGGAACCTTCGGTACCCCTCGTGGCGTTCATACGGGTACCTGTAGCTTCAGGCCCGTACGTCGTAGCGCCGTACGCAAACGAGGGA
Organism: Streptomyces shenzhenensis; assembly: GCF_021462265.1. Taxonomy (GTDB): domain Bacteria; phylum Actinomycetota; class Actinomycetes; order Streptomycetales; family Streptomycetaceae; genus Streptomyces; species Streptomyces shenzhenensis. Next base: position 58,961 of record NZ_JAJONF010000031.1, read on the forward strand.
AAGGACTCCCAAACCATGGCTGTAAGCCTGTCCAAGGGTGGCAACGTCTCGCTCACCAAGGAGGCTCCGGGCCTGACGGCCGTCACCGTGGGTCTCGGCTGGGACGTCCGCACCACCACCGGCACGGACTTCGACCTGGACGCCTCGGCCATCGCGGTCAACGGGCAGGGCAAGGTCTACTCCGACGCCCACTTCGTCTTCTTCAACAACAAGAACACCCCCGACAACACCATCGTCCACACCGGTGACAACCGGACGGGCGAGGGCGCCGGCGACGACGAGGCGATCAACGTCAACCTGGCCGCCCTGCCGGCCGACATCGACAAGATCGTCTTCCCGGTCTCGATCTACGACGCCGAGAACCGCGGCCAGAACTTCGGCCAGGTCCGCAACGCCTACATCCGCATCGTCAACCAGGCCGGCGGCGCCGAGATCGCCCGCTACGACCTCTCCGAGGACGCGGCGACGGAGACGGCCATGGTCTTCGGCGAGCTGTACCGCAACGGCGCCGAGTGGAAGTTCCGCGCGGTCGGCCAGGGCTACGCCTCGGGCCTGGTCGGCATCGCCCAGGACTTCGGCGTCAACGTCTGACCGACGCGGCACGCTGCGCTGTGCGGGAGCCCCTGGCCGTGGGTCGCGGCCGGGGGCTCCGGCGTCCGCTCACCGCTCAGTGCGCGGACGCGTACGGCACGAAGGCCGCCCAGGCGGAGGGGGCGAGGGCGAGCCGGGGGCCGGGCGCCGAGCGGTACTTGGAGTCGCGGATGTGGATGGTGGTGGGGGTGGGGGCTATTTCCAGGCAGGATTCGCCGTCGGGGCCGCTGCTGTAGGTGCTCTTGAACCAGGCGAGGGCGACTTCTACGCAGGACTCGCCGTTGGTACCGCCGCTGTAGCTGCTCTTGAACCACACCAGGTCGGCGGGTTCCCCGGAGGAGGCCTTGCGGATCATGTCTCTCCCAGCAGTTGCTCAATAAAGGCCTGCGACTCCCGCGGAGGGAGAGCCTGCGCCCGGATGGTTCCATACTGCAGCTCGATGAGGCGAAGCTGTTTCGGATCGGTGGTCGGTCGCCCGCTGAACGCACCATCGGCGCGTCCGACGGCCGTGCCGTCCGGGAACTTCAGCAACTCGATCCTGCCGTCCAACCCTGGATGCGCATCCGTGTTGGTCGGCATGACCTGAAGTGTGACGTGGTGCAACCGCCCTGCCTCCAGCAGACGTTGGAGCTGCTGTCGCCACACCATTGTGCCCCCAACCTGCCGTCGCAGAGGCGCCTCTTCCAGCACAAAGTGGATGGACGGAGCCGGGTCGCGTTCGAAGACCGACTGCCGAGCCAGACGGGCCGTCACCATGCGCTCTACGTCATCTGGCGAGTAGGGCGGCTGGGCCGCCGAGATCACGGCTCGCGCGTGCTCAGGCGTTTGAAGCAGCCCGGCGATGATGTTGCACTCATACACCCCGATCTCAACCGCCTGCCCCTCCAACTTGGCAAGCTCGCGCACCTTCTTCGGATACCGGACCCTCTTCACGTCCTCCCAGGTCGCCGAGATCAGCCCACCCGCGCCCAGGACCTCGTCCGCCCGGTTCAGGTACTCCTGGCGGGGGATCCGCTTGCCGCCCTCCACTTTGTAGACCATGTCCTCCCCGTAGCCGACCGCCTCCCCGAACTCGGCGGCCCGCATCCCCACCGCCTCGCGCCGCAGCTTCAGCTGACGCCCGACGGTGGCGATGACCGCCACGCCCCAGTCGTCGTCCGGGTCGACCTCCCAGCCCGGCTCGGTCACCTCTCCGTCGTCCACGCTCATCCCACGCCCCTTTTGCCGTACGCCCGTACCCGCGACGCCCTTTCCCGTAAGAACGGTCCCGACAGCCGGGACAGCACCGGACAAGCGCCGGACAGTCACCGTACGCAAGGGCTTCGTCACTGTTCACGGTATGCGCGCTCGGCCACTCTGAGTGACGTGAACGATGAAATCTCCACCGTTCCTAGAGACTGAGCGGGAGTGAGTCCTGTTGCCAGGTCTCGTGCTCAGCCGAACGCCCCGGACGGTGTTGGGCGTTCTGGTCGACCGCGTTCGCTGCGCGTCCGGGCGGCACGGATCGTGTCCGTGGTCCGGGGATGCGGGGGCGGTGTCCCTCACGCCCCGGGCTGCCCGGTCGGGCCTGGACGGTCCGATGCCCCTGTTCATCGCTCCGGTGAGCAGGGGGCGGTGCCGTCCGTCGCCGGATCGGGTGTCCCAGGGCGCGTCTTCCGATGGCCACGGCGGCCGCGTCGTGGCGGGTGGTTTTCCTGCTTGTGGTGGTGAGGGGTTCCTGCCAGTGCTGGGCGCCCCAGCGGCTGGTGTAGGCGGGGTCGACCGCGATGACGGGGATGCCGAGTTCCGTCGCCATGGACACGAGCCGGGCCCGCAGCCGGGCCACGGGCATGCCGGAGATCAGGTTCCGGAACCGCTTCCTGCGGCCGTGCTTCTCCCGGGTGGTCTCCGCGGCGAAGTCGAGGTCCTCGACGGCGATCGCCAGGCCGTGCCGCCTGGCCCAGTGCAGCAGCCGGATCAGGGCGTGCCTGACCTGTGCGTCACGATGCGAAGCGGTGCCGGTGAGGTCGTAGCCGAAGCGCAGCGGTTCCCCGAGGGGGTTGCCGTGTGCGTCCAGACGCCAGGCGGCCAGGTGGTCGGCGTTGGTGTCCACGCCGACCACACCCCTCGCGCGGGCCGCGTCCAGCGGGATCGTCTGGACGGGGGGCAGGGTCCAGGACGCGGTCAAATACCAGCGTCCCCGCCCGGTGTCCTCGTGGATGCGGTAGGCGACGGCCCGGTTCGTGCTGACGCGGTCGGCCCACTGCCCGCCCCGGTGTGCGAACGACACCCGGGCGCCCAGGACGTACCGGCCGTGCGGCGCGTTCGCCAGATACGCCAGCGGAGCCGGGAGCTTGAGGGAGACCTCGCCGTCAGGGGTGACGCGGATGGTCTCGTTGCCGTACCGCTTGCCGGACTCCCCGTCCGCCTGGAGGAAGCGGCGTCCGGCCCGCCAGCGGCGGCGCCATTCGGCTTCACCGAGCCCGGCGGCCTCGAGGTGGTGGCGGGTGTTGAGCAGCCGCCTGCCGCCGCGCACCACGTGCACGATGCCGCCCTCCCAGTCGGCCTGTGCCGCCTGAAGCCGGTCTTCGAGGACCCGCAGACGCCGGGACTTGGCGAACCATTCCCGCCCGCTGCGATATCCGCCGGGTGCACGCTTGGATCCCTTCTCGCCCACGGGCAGGGACAGCCGGTGGGCGAGGGTGCGCACACCGGCCTGAAGACTGTGGATGTGCGCGAGCAGACCGCGTCGGGCGAGCGCCCACTGGTCATGGCTGGCCTTCGTGACCGACCCCGCCCAGCGTGAGGAGGACTCGGCGGTCAGGGCCCGCTTGCGCGCGGCCCACCCCTCACTGTCATGCTCCGGCCCGGCCGAACAGCGCGCCTTGAGATCACGGGAAGCCAGCGCGCCGAGATGGTCGCCGACCAGGCCCAGCACCTCCTCGTCCCCGCGGGTCAGGTCCTTGAGCCGCGTACGGACCGCGACCCCCGAGGGACCGGGTGCCACGAAGGGCGCCGCCACCTGCCGCAGTCCACCCATCCCTTGCCACCCCCCGGTTCCGCGCCGCAGAAAACCCTCACCCCACCCAACGACTGTCACCGGTAAAGGTCACACATTCGACCCAGGAACCCTCGTTCCCCGGGGGAAGGGAAAGCGCCCCGCCTCCCCCGACGCTCACTCATTCGCGCCAGAACACACTCAAGCGCCATCGACAGCCAACTGTTCACAACCCCCTGATCGGCGTCCCCGTCCACGCGCTCTTCGACCCCCGCACCGGCACCGGCGCCGTCCTCACCGACATCCACCCCACCCCCGACGGCCCGCGCTACGCGACCTGCAAGGACTTCGTCTACGGCGAGGACGTCACCATCGGCGACTGGACCATCTCGACCGACAACCTGCCGCGCTACGGGGACAGGACGGGCGAGCAGCACTGAGCAGGTGCGACTGTGACCGGCGACAGCCGGCGTGAGCACAGGCGCGCGCTCCAGAGAGACGATCCTGCCGCGTCCGGACGCGCTGCCCGCACGCGGCCGCCCGGCCCCGCCGCGCGAGCTCGCCGGATAGGTTGGCCGATATGATCCTCGCCCCCGTCCCCCTCACCCCCGACCACGACATCCCGGCCCCGGTGCTCTCCGAGCTCACCGCTCTGTACGCCTCCAACCGGGAGTTCCAGGCGCTGAGCGGTGACTTCCCGGATCCGGAGGACATCCGGCCGGAGCAGGTGGCCGCCGAGCTGGCCGACGAGCTGGCCAGTCCGGACGTGGAGGTGCTGCTGGCACGGGCCGAAGGGCGGCTGGTCGGAGTGGTCGTCACGCTGGCGCGGCATCCGGATCCGGCCGACCCGGATCCGTGGATCGGGCTGCTGATGGTGGCCGCGGGGGAGCACGGGAAGGGGTACGGGCGGCGGATCGCGGGGGAGGTCGAGCAGCGGTTCCGGGAGGCGGGCCGGGACGCCGTGCGGCTCGCCGTGCTGGAGAACAACCCGAAGGGACTCGCCTTCTGGAGCGCGCTCGGGTACGAGGTGATCGGCCGTCGTCCGGACCGGCAGCACGGACGCCCCTGTGCCGTGCTGCGCAAGGAACTGGGTACCGGCGATTAGGGCCGGGACGGCTTTGCGGCGCCGTACAGCCAGTCCTCCCAGATCGCGGTGAAGTCCTTGCCCGGTGCCTTCTTCTCCACGTACGCGGTGAACCCGGCGGTGTCCGCGTTGCCGTGGCGGTGGGCGGCCGCCCAGCCCTGGAGGATGTCGTGGAAACGGTCGTCGCCGACCGTCTGCCGGATCTTCTGCAGGACCATCGCGCCCCGCACGTACACCGGCCGCTCCGAGACGTACGCGGCGCCCGGCGGCTTCGCGGGCGGGAAACCCCAGAGCGTCGCGTCGTCCTTGGGGGTGGCGTAGAGCTTGTCGAAGGACTCCTGGGCGGTCAGCCCGTCGTGGTCCTCCTCCCACAGCCACTCCGCGAAGGTGGCGAAGCCCTCGTTGAGCCACATGTCCCGCCAGGTCTTCGGGGTGACGGAGTCGCCGTACCACTGGTGGGCGATTTCGTGGACGAGGGTGTCGGTGTCCGGGGCGCCGGGGAAGACGGGCCGGTTCTGGGTCTCCAGCGCGTACCCGGCGTCCTCCGGGCGGTCGACGATCGCGCCGGCGGAGGAGAAGGGGTAGCGGCCGAAGTTGTGCTGCTCCCACGCGATGATCTCGGGCAGCTTCGCCAGTACCTCACGGCTCGCCTCCGCCTCGGTGGGGTCGACGGCCGTGTACACCGGCAGGCCGTCGGGGAGGGTGGAGCGGGTGACCGTGTAGTGGCCCACGGCGACCGTGGCGAGGTAGCTCGCCATCGGTTCGGCGGTGTGCCAGACGAAGGTGGTCAGGCCGTTCTTCGTCGTCTCGCCGCGCAGCTCTCCGTTGGAGACGGCCTGGAGGCCTTGGGGGACGGTGATCGTGATGTCGTACGACGCCTTGTCGGAGGGGTGGTCGTTGCCGGGGAACCAGGCCATCGAACCGACGGGTTCGCCGAGGGCCAGCGCGCCGTCGGCGGTCCGCAGCCAGCCCTCCTTGGAGCCGTCGGGGTCGGTGAGCGTCTCCGGCCGGCCCGAGTAGCGCACGGTCGTGGTGAAGGTCTCCCCCTTCGCCGGGTCGTCGTGCGGGCGGACGGTCAGCTCCTGGCCGGCGCGGTTCCAGCGGGCCTGCCTGGCCCCCACGGTGACGTCGTCGACGTTCAGGCCCTGCAGGTCCAGGTCGAAGGCGGTCAGGTCCTGGGTGGCGCGGGCGGTGATGACGGCGGTGCCGGTGAGGCGGCGGGTGCCGGGGTCGTAGGCGAGGGTCAGGCCGTAGTGGCCGACGTCGTAGCCGCCGTCGCCCGCCTTCGGGAAGTACGGGTCGCGGAGGCCCGCGCCGCCCGGGGTGCCGCGGACCCCGCCGTCGCACGCGGCCAGCGCGAGGCAGAGCAGGGCTGCCGGGAGCACCAGCCGGTACCGGGGAACGCTCATGGTCGATCGGGGCACGCTTGTGGTCGATCGGGACATGTTCGTGATCGTAGGACGCGTGACACCATCAGCCTGTGCTCGACATCGGCTACGCCCTCTCCAACCGTTTCCCGGACCCGCCCCAGACGGACTACCGGCGCGTGGACGTCCACGCGTTGCGCCACGACCTGTTCTGCGGGGACGTCTACCTCGCGGACACCAAGGCGGACCGGGAGCTGTCCACAGCCTGGGGATGGGTGCCGGTGCTCGACTTCGCGTGGGCGCTGTGCGACATCGTGGAGCGGCTGGACAGGGATCCGGCGGGGTCGCGGGCCGCCCGGCCCCAGCACGCGGAACTCGACTTCACCGAGTCCACCGACCGCATGCTCTTCGAGCGCCGCTTCGGCTGGGTGGACATCGAGGCGGACTGGATGCCGGCCGAGGAGCCGCCCCTCACCTTCTCCCATGCCGAACTGCGCCGGGAGGCACGCGACTTCCTGCACGACCTGATCGCCGACCTCACCGACATGCACGAGGAGCTGGCCGACAACCCGGCAATCTGGACGCTCCAGGCCCGCTTCCCGAGGGTGTCGTAGCCGCCCGGACGGACGCCGTTCCGGGCGGCTGAACGACTGTCGGTTGTACGGGAGTTGACCGGCCGCTGAGGCGCGGGTGACAAGTGAGGCGGGAGTCGGCGGAAGCCGTTCCGCAGGTCCCGGCCCCCCATACGTTGACTCCGTGCGGACGCAGCGACAGGCAGGCGACAGCGGAAAAGACGCCTCTTCCGGGGTCTCGCGGGGACCGGCCACCGCGAGTCCGGCCGGCTCCTCGAAGCCCCTCGGGCCCCCGGAGCACGCGCTGCTCGCCCTCCAGGGGACCGCGGGGAACATGGCCGCCACGCGGGCGCTGCGGGACGCGAAGGGCAAGGGTGCCGTCCGGCCGCCGACGGTACGGAACCGGCCCGTGGCGCCCGTGGCTCCCATCCCGGAGGAACGCACCGACCCCGGCCTCGTCCTGCCGCCCTACCTGATGGACTTCCAGGCCGCCGGGCTGTCCACGGCGTACGGGCTGACCGGGCAGGAGTTCGTACGGAACGCGGTGGCCGCCGTCGTCGGGCACGGCGACGGCACGGTCGCCGACATCGGCGCCGAGCTCGCCGGCCGCCCCGAGTCGTTCTACGGGCAGGGCCGCGCCTTCGCGGTCCAGGGCAAGGGCGGCAAGGAGTGGTACGACGTCACCGTCACCGTCTCCCGCGCCGCCGACGACCGGCCGCCGGTCTTCCACCCCGGGGACCTGCTCGCGAACACCGTGCCCGACCCGGACGGGGCGCCGCTCGCCGCGGTGGACGAGGCGGAGGGCAAGGACACCAAGGTCGACGTCCAGCACAACACCGCCACCACCGTCGCGACCACCGCGAGCGGTGGATCCAGCAAGGGCTCCGGCGGTATGGCCTTCGGGCTCGCGCCCGTCGCGCCGGGGTTCTGGATGGGCGGTGCCGCACTGGCGAACGCCCAGCCCTGGCAGTCCTCGCGGGAGTCCCGCAGTCAGCGCAACGTGGCCGAGCCGCGGGTGCTGCGCAGCGACAAGGGCTCGGTCGAGGCGCCGCGCAAGGTGCGGTACGGCGTACGGATCAAGAAGCAGGGCGCGCCGACCGCGCAGACCTTCCACGGCTCGGGCACCCTCACCCAGCGCGTCCCCACCGAACACCTGGTCCCGGCCGGCACCGGGGCGCCCGCCGCCCCGCAGCCCGTCGGCGCGGACACCGCCCGGCACGTCTCGCTCGCCGACTCCCTCGCCCCGGTCGCCGTCAGCGACACCGCCGCCCCGCACCAGGGCGGCGGCGGGCTCTTCGACACGGTCGCGTCCGTCCTGCACCCCTCGCTCACCGCACCCGGGGCCCCCGGCCGCAGCCGCCTCTACGAGGCCACCTCCACGGCGACCGTCCTGGAGGACATGCCCCGGCTGCTGCGCGACGGCGTCACCGGCGAGGACCTCGCGGCCAAGGACGGCGGCACCGTGGGCAGCTACCGCATGCACGCCGAGATCACCGGCATGTCACCGGCCTGGGGCACCGGTGGGACCCAGTTGCGCACCCATCAGCAGACCCAGCACACCGTCACCGAGAGCGCGGGCAAGGGCCGCGCCGTCACCGGCGGCCTGGGCCCGGCCATCGGCGTCGGGGCGGCCGGCAACGCGGCCGTCCTGCGGGGTACGGCGATGCCGGTCGCGGCGGCCCGCAAGGCACGGTTCACCGTGGCCGAGCAGACCGTGTCCAGCCGTCAGGGCGCCGAGGTGCGCGGCGACAAGGTGCTCTACCTCACGACGGTCCGGATCACGGCGGAGGGCACCGGACCGCGGTCGGCCGAGATGATCCTGCGCCCCGGAAGCCGGGTCGCCCGGCACTCGATGCGGGTGTGGATGAGCCTGCGCGCCGACGAGGCACAGTCCCTCGGGCTGCCGCTGCCGCCCGGCACCGAGGCCGGCGAGTTCATCGAGAAGCCGAAGCGGACCGACGAGAACGGCAACGAGGTCGACGTCGAACGGCACCTGCCCTTCGGCGCCATGGGCTCCAGCGTGACCCTCAGCCGGCTCGACACCGGGCCCATGGTGCGGGCCGTGCGGGAACTGTTCGCGACCGATCCCCGGCTGGCCGGCTACCTGCCCCCCTTCGGTACGGACCCGGTGGCCTCGATCCCGAGCAAGGAGGAGGCCGCGCTCCAGCGGCGCAACCACCGCGAGCTGATGGCCGCCCTCTCGGAGACCAACCTGCGGGTCAACAAGGACCAGCTGACCTCGACCGGCATCCGGGTACGGCTGCGCCGCAAGACCACCCTGCACTCCCACGACGTGCAGATCCGCGTCCGCGGGCAGCTCCGCGAGACCGGCTACCTCGGCGACACCGACAACTGGCTGGTGCGCAGCCACTCCGGTGTCACCACCAACGCGCAGAGCGGACGCGGCAGTTCGCGCTCCATCGGCGGTCTGGTGCTCGGGCAGGCCAGGCTCGTCCCCGGCGTCCTGACCGGCTCGGCCCGCTACGAGAAGCACCGCTCGGGCACCCGCCGCAACCAGGCCGGCCCCACCACGCGCACGGACATTCTCACCAACGGCTCCGAGAAGGCGAGCACCTTCGGGGCGGCCCTGCGCCTGGACGTCGACGTCACCATGACCTCCCGGCAGCGCAAGCTGGGCCGCGCCCTCACCCCCGGCTCGCCGGGCCAGGACACGGCCGAGGCGAAGCAACTGGCGGGACTGCACCTGGACGAGCAGGACGTCCGACTGGTCACGCCGACCGAGTTCACCCTCGACGACGAGGGCAGGCGGCGGCAGGACGCGGTCCGCGGCGGACGGCGGGCGCAGGCGCCGCGGCCGGAGTACGCCGTCACCGCCGAGGGCATCGGCGACCTGGCCGGCCTCGTGCCCCGGCCGTCGGTCGGGCAGCCGCTGCGCGACTGGCAGCTGGTGGAGACGGTCGGTGACGGCCAGGCCGTCCGGGACCTCGCCTTCCAGCTGCTGTCCAGGGCCGCCGCCCGCAACAAGGGCGTACGCGAGGATCCGGCGCTGCAGACGGAGGGGCTCGCGCCGCGGCTGGCGATCGAGGAGCGGTTCGGACCGCAGGCCATCACGGCCTCGCTGCGGCAGGCCGCGTCCTCCGGGTGGGTGGTGAAGAACCTGCGCTATCCGCGCCGGCTCGCCGCGCTGAACGGGGCCGTGGGCACCCGGCTCACCCTGACCAACCCGAAGTTCGTGCACCGGGGCGCCGGTCCCGGTACGGAGACCTTCGTGCTCGGCGGCCACCAGGCGGCCGGCCAGGAGGGTCGGGGCACCACCAGCACCTGGCAGTTCGGCGCGACCGGCTCGGAGAACGGCGCCGAGTGGCGCACCGGACAGGGCCTGTCCGGGAGCCACACCACGAGCGAGGGCGACGCCCGGGCGTCGGCCCTGTCCGGCACGGTCGAGCGCAACGCGCACACCCCGAAGAAGGCGCCGCTCTACCTGGTCCAGTGCGACCTGCTGGTCACCATGGTCGCCGAGGTCAAGGTCACCGGCGGCGGCCCCTACGTGGCGACGGCCGCCCGCACCCTGCCGGCCGAGGCGGCGGTCTGGCTGACGGAGGCGCAGCTTCCGGCGCCGATCCGCCGGCAGCTGAAGCTCGACCCCGACCCGGAGCTGATGTCGCCGCCGTCCCGGACGGCCGCCGAGAGCTCCCGGGCGGGCGCCGAACGCGAGGCCCGGGAGGGGGCCCGGGGAAAGACCCACGCCACGGGCACGCCCACGAACACGGACACGGACACGGACACGGCGAGCAAGGCAGACAAGGCGGACAAGGCCGGGCCGTCCACGGCCGGGCCGCGGCGCACCGGCGGCCCGTCCTTCTCCCGCGCGCTGCCCCTCGGCTTCGGCATGGTCGAGAACCTGCCGAACTTCGTGCCGCTGCTGGCCCGGCTGCGTACCCGCCTCGCGGAGGGCGGGCAGCAGAGCCTCGCCGACGACCTGCTGCCCCGGCAGCAGCTCGCGGACCGCAACGACAACGTGCAACGGCTGCTGCGCGTCCTGGACCGCGACGGCAGCGCGGGACTGCTGTCCGGCGCGATGGACGGCGGGGTCACCGTCGAGCTGTTCGACGGCCGCAGGACCCCGTACTGGGCGGTGTTCAAGGTCAACCGGCTCGGCGACGGCACCCGCGAGGGTGCGGCGGACGACGGCCGGGACATGGAGTACATCACCGCGGCCGTCGCCCAGCAGGCCGCCTCCCACGACGAGGGCGTGACGACCGGCGTGGAGGGGATCCTGGCCGGCTCCGGCAAACCGGACGGCGGTGCCGGGCAGCTGAAGAGCACGGGCGGTGCGGCGGGCCTGGGCGTCGGCTCGGGCGGCTCGCGGCGCTCCGGCACGGCGAGCCGCGGCCAGCTCGGCATGAAGACGGTCGCGGAGGCCAAGACCGCGAAGTCGTCGCGGATGCGGGTGCCGATCGAGGCGACCCTCGAACTGCACAAGGGCGGCCGCCGGATCGCGCTGGTCTCACTGGGCCGCCAGGCGCTGACCCACCGCGTCCTGGACAAGGACCTCGCCGCCCTCGCAGGGCTGACCGCGCCCCGCCACCAGCCGGCGGCGCCCGCTCCCGGCCCGGGGGACGACCGCCCGGCCGCGCTCGGCACCTGGCGCTCCGCGGGTGTGCGGCTGCCGATGGAGGCGCAGGTGAACGGCTTCCAAGGGGCCCCGCAAGTACGGGAGCTGGTCGGCTCGGCGGTCCGGGAGGCCGGCGGCGGTGACCGCTTCCGGAGCACGGGCCAGGCCGCCGCCTACACCCTGCGGGAGGCCGTCTCCACCGAGTGGCTGATCGCGGCGCTGCCGCTGCTGACCTCGGCCGGGGCGGAGCTGCCGCCGGTGCACGCCACGGGGGTGGAGGGCCAGGACCTGCGGGCGTCCCTGCACGCGCGGCTGCGGGACGGGCGGGTGCTGGGCGTCGGCGACAAGATGACCTTCGAGACGGTGGGGCAGAGCCATCTGGACGCGCCCAGGCCCACCCAGACGGACGGCCTGAGCTCCGCCGACCAGGGCCGGTCGGCGCGCGGGCTGGCGGGCGCGGGGCTGCTCAACGCCGACGAGTTCCGCCTCAACCAGCTGATGGGCAACGCCGGTGGTGCGGGCGGCGCGGCCGACGCGGCGGTGAACGCGTCCGGTTCGATGCCGCTGCACAAGCCCAAGGCGGCGTCGGTCCTCGTGCAGTTCACGCTGGACGTGCGGGTGGTGGCGAGGGTGACCAACCGCGTGCGCTCGGGCCGCACCGGCACCGCCGTACGGGAGCTGACCCTCCCCCGGCCGGTGGTGGTCCGCATGCCGGAACCGGTGGTCCGCCGCATGCTGGCCGCCCAGCAGACCAGCCTTCAGGACCCGGACGACCACCTGGGCCTGCGGAAGAAGGCCGCGCCCCCGCCCCCGGCCTGAGCGAGCGCCCGCAGCCGGCGTGCCGACGACCGGCGTGACAGCAGCCTGCGTCACGACGCCCTCCGTGACGGCAGTCTGCTTGAGGGCGGCCGGAGCGCTCCGGTCTGAGCGCTCAGACCGGTCGCGGCTGCGGGGCGGCCGGGGGCGGGCCGGCGCGGGCTGGTCGCGCCCCTGCGGCGGCCCCGCCCCCACGGCGATCACGCCCCACGGCGGCCCCGCCCCCACGGCGATCACGCCCCACGGCGGCCCCGCCCCCCGGCGGTAGCCGCACGTCGGCACCGCCCCGTGCGCTCACGGGGTGCCGGCCCCGAGGCTGGTCATCCCTCCACCCGGATCCCCAGCTGTGCCGCCAGTACCGGTGCCAGGTCCAGCAGCTGGGACATGCTGATCACGGCCCCGGCCAGTCGCTCCACCCCGCTCGCGATCTCCAGCGAGGCGGCGCCCCGCAGATCGACGTCCTTCATCGTCACCCCCCTGAAGTCCGCCCCCTTCACCGTGCAGTCGGTGAACTCCACCCGCTCCAGCACGGCGTCGCCGAAGTCCGGTTCCACCAGGACGCAGCTCTCGAAGACCACGTCTCTGATCTTCGCCGTACGCAGGTTGAGGTAGTCGATCTTGCCGCCGCGGATCACCACGCGCTCCAGGACGGCACCGTGCAACTGGGTACCGCCCAGCCGGGCGTCGACCAGTTCGACGTCGCGCAGGGTCGCGTCGGCCAGGTCGGTGCCGACGCCTCTCGCCCCGGTGAGGACGGAGTCCAGCACGCGCGCGTGCCGCAGCCGCGTCTCGTCGAAGGCACAGTCCGTCAGCGCGCAGTCCATGAAGCGGGCGCCCGCCGCGTCCTGACCGGCGAAGTCCGCCTCCCGGAACTCCTGCCCGTCGTAATCCCCGTCCGGCTCCAGCTCACCCCCGTCCCACGGCTCCAGCCCGGGCAGCCGCACCTCCGGCCGCCGTGCACCCCGCACCCCGCCGCCACCGGCCCCACCGGTCCCTGTCCTCGCCATGCCCCCCATAGTGCAGGCCCCCACTGACAATCGCCGCGACCTGCGAAAACACCCCGTACGAGGTCGGTCAGCCGATCAGCCGAGCAGTCGGCGGGCGATCTCCAGCTGTTCCTCGCCGGGCCGGCCGCCGCCCTCGATCCTCCAGACCGCGTTCTGCAGCACCCGGCCCAGCGTCCAGGCGCGGGCCCGCTCCCGGTCGAGGCCGAGGACGTCGGTCATGGCGTCGAAGCGCCACCGCACCTCCCCGGCGTCGAAGCGGTTCCACAGCGCCGGGAAGAGGTCGAAGCCGGGGTCGCCGGCGAGCGGCTTGGGGTCGATGGCGAGCCAGGGGGCGCGATCGGAGGCCAGCACGTTCTCGAAGTGCAGGTCCCAGTGGAGCAGCCGGTCGCCGGGTTCACCGGCGACCTCCCCCAGCGCCGCCGCGCAGTCCCCGAGCAGACGCCGTTCGGCGGGCTCGGGGTACGCGGCCAGCGCCACCGCGGCCCGCTCCCGCAGCCGCACCGCGACGTCAGCGAGGCGGCGCAGGCCCTGGGGAGCCTCGGCGGCCGTCAGCCGGGCCAGCAGGCGGGCGACCACCAGGGTCGCCGCACGGGAGTCCGGCAGATCCGCGAGCCGCCGTCCCGCGTCGAGCCGTTCGAGCAGCAGCGTGCCGGTCTCGGGGTCCGCGCGGAGCAGCCGGACCGCCCCCGCTCCGCCCCAGGCGCGCAGGGCGACCGGCTCCCCGGCCGTCTCGTCGTCGACGTCCTGGAGTTTCAGTACCGCCCGGACCCCGTCGTCGGCCCGCAGCACCGGCAGGACCAGCGCGCAGCGCCCGTACATGGACGGGCCGTCCGGCCGCAGCCCCCACCGGTCCAGGAACCGCTCGGCCCGGCCGGGCAGCGCGGCGACGAAGGCGCGGCCCGCCGCTCCGCTCCGCTCGTGCCAGTTGATCAGTTCGTCCGGAATGTCAATCACTCACCCGACGTTACGGTCGTGCATGAATCGCCTCATGCGATTTTTCCGGGAACTCGGCGGCGCGGTGTGGGCGTACGTCCGCAGCGCCCCCGGTACGTACGCCTGGCTGGCGATTCTCTTCGTGACCACCGTCGCGCTGCACTACATGTCGCCGGAGTTCGAGCAGCAGTTCCTGCGGCAGCGGTCCACCAACATCCGCGAGCTGTCGGACAACCCGGTGCGGGCGCTGGTGGCCAGCGCGATGTGGATCGACGGCGGGCACTGGGTGCCGTACGCCTTCCTGTACACCGTCTTCCACGCGCCGGCGGAACGCTGGCTGGGTACGGCGCGCTGGCTGGCGGTGTGCGTGACCGCGCACGTCCTGGCCACCCTGATCAGCGAGGGCGCGCTGCTGAAGGGGATCCACGACGGCATCGCCCCGCACTCCGCCGTCAACACCCTGGACATCGGGGTGAGTTACGCGCTGGCCGGGGTGATCGCGGTGCTCGCGTACCGGATCGAGACGCCCTGGCGGTATCCGTACCTGGCGGCCGTCCTGCTCGTCTACGGGCTGCCGCTGACCGAGTCGCCCACCTTCACCGACCTGGGACATTTCGTCGCCGCGCTGATCGGTCTCGGCTGCTATCCGCTGGTCAGGGGGCGCGGAAAAGCATGGAATCCGAAGGAGACACTGGCCGGTCTCAGGGGTTAGCGTCCAGGTCATGACCAGCTCGGCAAGCAGTTCGGCAAGCGGTGTCGTCAACGGCGGCATCTCCTTCTGGTACGCGGACGACGGCCTCCCCGCGGTGCGCGAGCCGCTCGCCGGTGACGCGTCGGCGGACGTGGTGATCGTGGGCGGCGGATACACCGGCCTGTGGACGGCGTACTACCTGAAGAAGGCCGCTCCCTCCCTCCGGGTCACCGTCCTGGAGCAGAAGTTCTGCGGCTACGGCGCCTCCGGCCGCAACGGCGGCTGGCTCTACAACGGCATCGCCGGCCGCGACCGGTACGCCGCGCTGCACGGCCGCGAGGCCGCCGTACGCCTGCAGAAGGCGATGAACGACACCGTCGACGAGGTCGTGGCGGTCGCCGCGGCCGAGGGCATCGACGCCGATCTGCACAAGGGCGGGGTGCTGGAGGTCGCCACCACCCCGGCCCAGCTGGCCCGCCTGAAGGCCTTCCACCGGCACGAGCTGTCGTACGGCGAGAAGGACCGCGAGCTGTACGGCGCCGGGGAGACCCGGGAGCGGATCCGGGTCGCCGACGCGGTGGGCGGCACCTGGACCCCGCACGGCGCCCGGCTGCACCCCGTGAAGCTGGTGAAGGGGCTGGTGGCGGCGGTGGAGGCACTGGGGGTGCGGATCCACGAGTCGACCCCGGTCACCGAGATCCGGCCGGGGCACGCCGTCACCCCCTACGGCACGGTCCGGGCCCCCTACGTCCTGCGCTGCACCGAGGGCTTCACCGCGAACCTCAGGGGCCAGAAGCGGACCTGGCTGCCGATGAACTCCTCGATGATCGCCACCGAGCCGCTGACGGCGGAGCAGTGGGCGTCGGTGGGCTGGGAGGGCCGGGAGACCCTGGGCGACATGGCGCACGCGTACATGTACGCGCAGCGCACGGCCGACGGGCGGATCGCGCTCGGCGGGCGCGGCGTGCCGTACCGGTTCGGGTCGCGGACGGACAACGACGGCCGCACCCAGGAGGCGACGATCGAGGCGCTGCGGGAGATCCTCGTGCGGTTCTTCCCGTCGCTGGCCGGTGTCGCGGTCGAGCACGCCTGGTCCGGGGTGCTCGGAGTGCCGCGGGACTGGTGCGCGACCGTCACCCTGGACCGTGCGACGGGGCTCGGCTGGGCGGGCGGCTACGTCGGATCCGGGGTCGCCACCACCAACCTCGCGGCCCGGACCCTCCGGGACCTCGTGCAGCTCGACTCCGGGCAGGCCGGGCGCACCGACCTGACCCAACTCCCCTGGGTCGGGCACAAGGTCCGCAAGTGGGAGCCGGAGCCGCTGCGCTGGCTCGGCGTCCAGGGCATGTACGCCACCTACCGCGCCGCCGACCAGCGCGAGCGCCGCCACCCGAGCACCGCCTCCTCCCGGCTGGCCCAGGTCGCGGACCGGGTGGCCGGCCGGCACTGAGGCCCCCCGGGCCGGGCGCCCCCGGAAACTCGCTGAGGCTGTGTCACACCTGTGTGCGACCATCACCATCGCCTCAACGTTCTTATTCCAGGGGGGAATTGATGGCGTATCCCGCGCCCGGCACCGGTTCCGGCACGTCGGCGAGACCCGGGCGGCTCACCGCCGTGACGGCCCTCGTCGTGTCCCTGCTCACCTCGCTGCTCACCCTCACCGCCGCCGGGTCCGCCCGCGCCGACGACCCGGTGTGCGCGCCGCTGGCCCTCGCGCCCTTCGGCGACCCCGGCGACGCCGTCGGCAGGGCTACCGTCCCGGCCCGGGAGAGCGCCTGCTTCACCGTCACCGCCCCGGCGGCGGGCCTGTACCTGGTGTCGCTGGACGACAGCCACAACAACGCGTACACCGAGATGTCCGCCGCGGACGGCACCCCGGTGGACTGCTACGACGAGCAGTTCTCCGAGCAGGGCCGCTGCCAGGTGCCCGCGGCCGGCGGCTACACCGTCACGGTCGTCAACAGCGACTGGGCCGACCCCGAGGACGCGCAGGTCACCGTCGTCCCGCTCGGCTCGGACACGCCGGGCTGCCTCGACTCCGCCGGCACCGGCTGGGACCTGCCCACGGTCACCCGGACCGCGGTGAGCCCGCTGGAGGCCGACTGCCAGGCCTTCGCGGGCAGCCCCGGCGAACGCGTCCTGCTCTCCCGGGACACCAAGGTCTACGGCGGCATGGTCGCCTGGATCACCGACGCGAGCGGCGCCCGGATCTGCCCGCGGATCACCGAGGACGACGAGGCCACCCTCAGCTGTGTGCTGCCCGGCACCGGCCCCTACCGGGTGATCTCCCAGGTGACCGGTGCGGACTTCCCCGCCGAGTACACGGTCAAGGTGCGCTCGCTGTCCGACCCGCAGGGCTGCCGGACCGCGTCCGTACGCCCCTTCGGGAAGCTCACGGACCTGGACTTCGGCGCCGACCCCTGCTTCAGGTTCACCGTCGACAAGGCCGCCGCCCTCCTGGTCCACGCGGTCGACGAGGACTCCGCGGACCCGGCCCTCGTCTTCGACGCGGCCGGGAAGATCGCCTGCCGGGAGACCGACCCCTGCCGGCTGCCGGGCGCGGGCACCTACACCGCCGTCCTCGACGCGTCGTACGCCTTCCAGGAGGTCCATGACGACCTGGTCGTCCTCGACCGCGCCTCCGCCGCCGGATGCGTGGCCACCGGGACCGGCGCGTACCGGGGCGAGCTGAGCACGGCCGGCCAGTACGACTGCCTGACGCTGGACGAGCCGCAGGGCGCCAGGATCGCCGCGCTCACCCCGCTCGCCGCCTCCGGCGTCGACGTCGACGTGCAGGTCTTCGACGCCGCCGGCACCGAGCAGTGCACCGCGACACAGCTGGCGGGCGGCGACTGCGCGCTGACCGGTACGGCCCCCTACCGGGCCCTGGTGCACACCGAGGACTCCGGAGCGGACGCGGTCGGCCCGTACACGATCGCCTTCCACCGCACCGACGCGGCCGGCGGCTGCCCGGTGCTGCCCGCCGGCAGTTTCACGGCCGACGGCGCGAAGGCCGCCCTCACCACCGGCGACGGCGTCTTCTCGCAGTGCCTGACCATCCCCGCCGACGCCCACACCGGCGCCGAGGTCTTCCAGCTGATCGCCACCTCGGGCGGCGTACCGGCACAGTTCTCGGTGCTGGACGCCACCGGCAAGAAGGTCTGCGACCGGTCCGCCACCACCAACGGCTGGACGGTGTGCGGGCTCACCCCGGGCCTGGCCCACACCGTGCTCGTCACCGGCCGGGACCAGACCGCCGCCTACACGCTGACCCGGCGCGACGTCAGCGCGAGCGCCTCGACGGCGGGCTGCGCGAAGACGGCGGCGACCAGGGTCGGCGGCCCGTCCCTGACCGCCGCGTACGCCGGACCCGGCACCCTGAACTGCCACCAGGTCACCACCGACGCCGCCACCGACGTCGTCCACGTCAACGTGCGGGACGCCCTGGGCACGGCGAACATCGCGGTGCTCGGCGGCGACGGCAGGAGCGAGTGCTCCTTCCGCAACAGCGCCTGCGCGGTCACCGGCTCCACCACCCACCAGGTCCTGGTGCAGACCCCGGTCTCCCTGAAGGCCGCACCCGAGTACCACCTGGACGCCCTGCGCATCGCGACCGCCGACGGCCCCGCGCCGGAGTGCACCCGGGTCCCGTCGGTGTCGTACGGCTACGGCCCGGTCACCGGCACCCTCGACGAGGCGCACAGCGCGGTCTGCGCGGTGCTGCCGACGGCCGGCCTCGACCGTTTCTCGGCCGACATCAAGGACACCGCCGGCGCGACCGCCACGGCCGTACCGACCCTGTACAACCCGGCGACCTGGCGCGACGGCTGCACCTACGCCATCGGCTCGGACGGCGCGGGCTACGACTGCGCCGTGCTCGGCTCGTCCTCGGCGGCCACCCCGACGGTGTTCGTGCTCAGCCTGCCCGAGACCGCGTCCCGCACCGCCTACAGCGCCCGGCTGGCCTGCCGGTCCACCCTCTGCGGGGCCGACAAGGTGAGCGTCGACGGGATCAGCCCGGCCACCGGGGTGAGCGGCACCAAGGTCAAGGTGACGGTCACCGGCACCGCGCTCGGTCCCAGCACCGAGGTACGGCTGAGCCTGGCCGGCCGGACCGTCTCCGCGAAGGCCGACTCGGTCGCCGCCGACAACCGCTCCGTGACGGCCACCCTGGACCTGACGGGTGTCACGGCCGGCACCTGGAACGTCGGCGTGTTCACCACGTGCTGCGAGTACCCGCGCGGCACCTTCACGGTGACCCAGCCCCAGCTGACCGGCACGGCCGCCCCGCAGATCACCGGCACGGCCAAGGTCGGCGCCAAGGTCACGGCGACGACCGGGAGCTGGTCGGCGGCCCCGGGCTCGTACACGTACCAGTGGCAGGCCGACGGCAAGGCGATCTCCGGGGCGACCGCCGCGTCGTACACCGTCCCGGCCGCCCTCCTCGGCAAGAAGCTCACCGCGACCGTGACGGCCCTGAAGAGCGGCTGGCTCAGCGGGACGGCGACCTCGGCCGCGGTGACGGTCGCCAAGGGGGACGCGCCGAAGGCGACCAGGGCGCCCACCGTCGGCGGCACGGCCAAGGTCGGGAAGAAGCTGACGGCGGCACACGGCACGTGGAGCCCTGCGGCGACCTCATACGCGTACCAGTGGTACGCGAACGGCAAGGCGATCAGCGGTGCCACCAAGTCCACGCTGACCCTGAAGGCGGCCCAGAAGGGCAAGAAGATCACCGTGAAGGTCACCGCCCACCGCACCGGTCACAAGGACGGCACGGCGACCAGCAAGCCGACGAAGACGGTCACCGGCTGACCGCGAGGTCACACCGCCGGGCGGGCGCGGCCGCCGCCTTTCGGTGAGGATGCCGTCCTCACCGAAAGGCGGCGCCGCCCGCGCGGCCACCTCCACAGACCTCTGCGGACCTCCGCGGGGTGCCCGGCCCAACGGCCCGACCCGCGGCCTCTTCAACGCGGTCAACGTCAACGCCCACGCCAAGGGCGGCCACTTCGGCCATGACGAGAACCCCGAGGCCTACGTCGGCGACGTCCGCGAGACCTTCCGAAAGGTGCGCTGAACGGGCGCGGGATCCCCGGCCTCGCCCTCCCCCGGGCGGGGCCGGGCCTCGTTGAAGCTCACGATCCCTCGGGATCGGCACACCTCGACGCCCGGGCTCGCTGTCAGGCAGGTCGCCCGTCGCGGGAGCGTGCGGCGGGAGCACCCGCAGCCCGGTCGATGGCCCGCAGCTCGTCGAGGCTGTCGGCGAGGGTGCGGTCTGCCAGCGCGGCCAGGACGGCCGCCTCGGTCTCGTCGGTGAGCCTGACGAAGTACTCGGCGGAGTGGTTGGTGACCAGGCACTCCCGCGGCCCCTCCGGCCGGGGGGCCCACAGCGGCTTGTCGCCCATGGCTGAGCGGTAGATCTCTTCCAGCGTGATCCGGTCCGCGGGCCGGCCCAGGCGGACACCCCCGCCGCGGCCCTTGATGGACGCGACGAGACCGTCCCGTACCAGCGGGACCATCAGCTTGCGCACCAGGCTCGGGTTGGTGTCCAGGCTCCTGGCGAGCTGGGTCGAGCTGAGGACGGGACTGCCCTCCTCCTCGCCATGCCCCAGCAGGAGCATGGCCTTCAGCGCACTGGAGAACCTCACGTCCAGCATGCCCGCACCCCTTCGTTCCAGCGCTCGGTCCAGGCGGTTCCTGGCGCACCCATATTAGCAACTATGAAAGTTGCACTTCCTCTCGAGAATATGTACTTTTCACACATGCATATTGCGTCGCCCCGGCAGCCGCCTGCACGAGGGCCCGGCACGCACGCGACCGGGCGGGGCCGTCCGCCGCGGATGCACAGACACCCACACGCAGGGAACCGGAGAACACCATGAGCACCGTCAACACCGTCAACACCGAGAGCGAGCTCAGGGAGATCGTTTCTCGTTACACCCGGGCCGCGGACCGGCGCGACGGCGAGGCGCTGGCAGAGCTCTACGAGGCCGACGCCGTCGTCGAGATCCACTACCGCGGCCCCGACGGGACGGAACTGCTCGGAACCCTCTCCGGGGGAGAGCAGATCGCGGCGGCCATGTCCACGGCCATGGCGCCGCACCCGCCCCTGGGCTGGAGCCACCACACCACCTACGACCACCTGGTCTCCATCGACGGCGACGAAGCCGGCATCGAAACCCAGTTCATCACCTTCGACGTGGCCGGAACCAGGAAGCCCGAGGGCGGATGGCCCGCCGGCACCTTCGGCGCCCAGGGCACCATCAAGCCGATCGAGTCCGGGTACTACCGCTTCACCTTCCGCCGGACCGACGGAGTGTGGCGCATCCGCCACCAGGACGTCATCCACGACATCCCCTACGTCTTCTGAACGTCTCCTGATCGCCCCGCGGCCACCGGCCGGCCGGCCGCGGGGCGATCCGCGCCCCGCGACGGCGGACACCGCTCGCCGCGTGCCCTTCGTCGAGGCGGATCTTCACCTACCCGAGCAGGAAACTCCCGATCACCTCGTTGAACCTGACCGGATCGTCCAGGCAGGGGAGACGACCGCCGCCCGGCAGGCGCAGAACCTCGCTCGTCGGACAGATCGCGCTCGTGCAGCCTCTGCCTTCCCCAGTCGAACATCATCGCGGCACCCTCCCACGGTCGGTTCGCAGTCCCTGACGTGTTGCGACCTGGCCAGGAGACGGTGAAGGCGGCAACCGGTCCGCTTGCCGCCTTCACCGATGCGGCGGTACGCGAAGATCTCCCGCTCGGCGACCCGGCGGGAGCCCCGGCTTGCCCGGCGAGGGCAACGGCAGGGGGACCACGGCCTACCGATCGGCATCAGGAACCGGGGCGCTCTTCTTGTGTCGCGTGTAGTGGCGGCGGGCCTTGGTGCGGTTCCCGCAGACGGCCATGGAGCACCAGCGGCGGCCGCCGCTCTTGGAGATGTCGTAGAAATGCAGGACGCACTCGGGGTTGGCGCACTTGCGGATGCGGCCGGGGTTCTCCTCCAGCAGCCGCAGGTAGGTGTCGGCCGCCTTCCAGGCCGGCAGCCAGCTGGGGGAATCGGTGTCGATGACGGTCTCGGGACCCTCGGGGCCGAGCCGGCGTCGGAGCCTGCCGTGCCGGAGGGTTTCGTTCAGCCCATCGACGGCCTGCCCGGAATCGGCCTTCCCGTCGAGGAGCGCGGCAAGCGCCGTGCGGGTGGCCAGGAGCGCGTCGAGGGTCTCCTGGTTGTGCGGTGCGGTGTCGGCGAGCCCCGCGGAGGAGAGCCAGATCCCCATCCCGCCGGGGTGCTCCAGCAGGTCGTGCTCACCACTCTCGTCGATCCAGCGGCTGTTGAGCAGGTCCAGCGGCAGCGGCTCACCGATGAGGGGGCGGGGGTCCGCGCCGATGGCGCGGCCTGGGTCACTGTTCATCAAGATGCCCTTTCGCCTCGTGAGGCCAGGATAACCGCTGACCCACGTTTTACCGGTTGACCCTGTTCGATGTAACCATTAACGTTCATTTCATCGGTTAGGTTCCATACGCCTTGCCCGGCTTCGCACAACGGAAGGCGTCCCGCATGTCCCCCTCCCTCGCCAACACCCCCCTGCAGACCGGCCACGTCGGCCTGAACGTCAACGACCTCGGCACGTCGCTGCCCTTCTACAGCCGCGTCCTCGGCTTCGAGACCATCGCCGAAGGCAAGGACGAGGCCCAGCGCTGGGCCTTCCTCGGCCGTGACGGCCGCCTCGTCCTGACCCTGTGGCAGCAGAGCAGCGCCGCGTTCGCCACCGGAACCGCGGGCCTGCACCACCTGTCCTTCCAGGTCGAATCCATCGACGACGTGAAGACCGCCGAGGCGGTCCTGCGGGAGCTCGGCGTCGACGTCATCCACGACGGCGTCGTCTCCCACGGCGAAGGCGCCGCGTCCGGCGGCATCTTCTTCACCGACCCCGACGGCATCCGCCTGGAGATCTACGCCCCCACCGGCGCGGAGAACGCCCCCGCCCCCACGGGAGCCGCTCCGACCTGCGGCTTCTTCTAAGCCCGTAGCAGGTTTCCGCCGGGCCGAGGGCGTCGTGCGGCTCGTCTTCCGCGAGTTGCCGGCGGTCGCCGGCGCTCCGCCTGACTCCCAGCTCCGCCCTGCTTCCGAAGCCGCACGACACCGCCCGCCGATCCGGCCGGACACAGGACACACGCCTCTGCGGCCCGGTACGTGACCGAGCCCGTCAAGGTCGCGGGCCGCCCATCGGACATTCCGGCCCCCGGGCCGCCGCTGCCCGGCGGCAGCCCGGGCCCGCCATCCACCGACCCGGAAAGGAGCCGGACATGGGTGCCTACCACCACGGCGAACGCATCGCGCAGGAACGAGCCGGCCTGCTGGACAACGCCGACTTCTCCTCCGCGGCCATCGGATCAGCGATCCCCGGCATCGCACGCGACTTCCTCGCCGAACAACCTGTGATCGTCATCGGCGGCACCGACGCCAACGGTGACGTCTGGGCCTCACAACTCACCGGCGAACCCGGATTCATCTCCGCCCCCGGCCCCACGTCCCTGGACATCGCCGCCGTGCCGCCACCCGGAGACCCGCTCCACGAACCACTCACCCGCCCCACCCACCTCGGCATGCTCGCCATGGAGTCCACCACCCGGCGACGCATGCGCATGAACGGCACCGCCCACCCCACCCCCGGCGGCCTCCACGTCACCCTCGACCAGGTCTACGCCAACTGCCCCAAATACATCCAGAAACGGGAGCCCACCAAGCGGCCCACCAGCCCCGCCGCCCCCCGCCACAGCCACGAACTCAGCGCCGGACAAGTCGCGTTCCTCACCACAGCGGACACCTTCTTCATCGCCACCGCCGACCAGGACGGCAACGCCGACGCCTCCCACCGCGGCGGCAACCCCGGCTTCCTCCAAACCCTCGGCCCGACACGACTCCGGTGGCCCGACTACGCCGGCAACGCCATGTTCAACACCCTTGGCAACCTCCAGGTCAACCCCCACGCCGGCCTCCTCGTCCCCGACTGGACCACCGGCACCCTCCTCCAGCTCACCGGCACCGCCACCGTCGACTGGAACCCCGACCACGCCGACGCCGTCCCCGGTGCCCAGCGCATCGTCGAATTCACCATCCACCACGTCGTCCAGACCGACCACGCCTCCCCTCTGAGCTGGAGCACCCCGCAGTACTCCCGCTTCAACCCACCCGCGCACCAGCCCGTCGAGGGAGGCACCGCATGAGCACCACCGTCAAGGTCACCGTCGACATGAACCTGTGCGAAAGCCACGGTCAATGCGTCTTCGCCGCCCCCGAAGTCTTCTCCTTCGACGACGACTACCTCGTCTACGACGCCGAACCCGACCGCGCCCGCCACGGCAAGGTCGTCAGGACCGCCGCCTCCTGCCCCGTCCGCGCCATCACCGTCGAAAAATCGCCGTGACCACCCCACCCCACAGCATCGTCGTCGGCGCCTCCCTCGCCGGACTCCGGGCCACCCAAGCCCTGCGCGCCGGCGGCCACCAAGGCCCTCTCACCCTCATCGGCGCCGTCACCGCGAACCGCGCCGCCCGCATCACCACCTACCGCACCCGACTCGCCGAACACCTCGCCACCCACACCAGCCCCTGACCCACCCAGCCGACACGGCACCTGCGCCCGGGCAGCTCTATTCATCCATTCCGCTTCTTAATGCCATGACGAACCGCTGTTGGACTTGTGAATCATCGATTCCTAGGCTCGCTCAGGCAGGCCTTCAGCGAGCGAAGACCCGCGCGGGGCGAGCACGCGAGACGAATTCGTGCGAGAAGGCCTCGGCCCCCTGTCTTCTGTCTTCCACATCCGGAGGAGACGTTCGATGAAGCAACGCACGATCGGCGGGCGGACGGTGTCGGCGATCGGACTCGGCGGCATGCCGATGTCCATCGAGGGCCGGCCGGACACCGGCAGATCGATCGCGACGATCCACGCCGCACTCGACGCCGGTGTCACGCTCATAGACACGGCGGACGCATATCACCGCGACGCCGGCGAGGTCGGACACAACGAGGAGCTCATCGCCCGGGCGCTGCGCGAGTACGGCCCGGGAGCGGGCGACGTGCTCGTCGCGACGAAGGGCGGTCATCTGCGGCCCGGCGACGGCAGTTGGACCGTGAACGGCGATCCGGCCCACCTCAAGCAGGCCGCCAAGGAGTCGGCCAGACGCCTGGGCGTCGAGGCGATCGGCCTCTACCAGTTCCACCGCCCCGATCCGCGCGTCCCGTACGCCGATTCCGTCGGTGCGATCCGTGACCTGCTCGACGAGGGCGTGATCCTCATGGCGGGCATCTCGAACGCGACCGTGCACCAGATCGACGAGGCGAACGAGATCCTGGGCGGCCGGCTCGCCTCGGTCCAGAACCAGTTCTCGCCCAGGTTCCGCTCAAGCCAGGGCGAGCTGGAACACTGCGCCGGACTCGGCATCGCGTTCCTGCCCTGGAGCCCGCTGGGCGGCATCGCCGCCGCGCCCGCGCTCTCGGCGCAGCACGCCGTCTTCCGGGAGGTCGCCGACGAGGTGGGCGTCAGCGTCTACCGGGTGACCCTGGCCTGGCAGCTCGCCCTCGCTCCCGTGGTGGTGCCGATCCCCGGGGCCTCTCGCCCCGAGAGCATCCGCGACTCGGCCGCCGCCACCGACGTCACGCTGACTCCCGAACAGATCTCCCGCCTGTCGGCGGCCTGAGACGCCCGGTACCGGCACCGCACACCGCTTACGGACAAGGAAACCCACCGTGAAGACCTTCAAGCTGCCCGGCACCGAGATGGTCGTCCCGAACATCGTGCTCGGCCTGATGCGCATCCAGGACAAGAGCGACGCGGAGGTACGAGAACTCCTCGCCGCCGCGATGGACGCCGGCATCACCTTCCTCGATCACGCCGACGTGTACGGCAGCGAACTGCACGGCTGCGAGCGCCGCTTCGCCGAGGCCATGCAGCTGAGCGCCTCGCAGCGCGAGAAGCTGATCATCCAGTCGAAGGCGGGCATCGTCCGCGAAGGCCCGTACTTCGACTTCTCCTACGAACACATCGTCGAGTCGGTGGACGGTTCGCTCAAGGCCCTTGGCACCGACTACCTCGACATCCTGCTCCTGCACCGTCCCGACGCGCTGGTCGAACCCGCGGAAGTGGCGCGGGCGTTCGACGAACTCGCGACGGCGGGCAAGGTGAGGGCCTTCGGCGTCTCGAACCACACGCCCCGCCAGATAGACCTGCTGAAGCGCCACGTCACGCAGCCGCTGGTGGCCAACCAGCTCCAGCTGTCGATCACCCACGCGCCGCTCGTCGCGCAGGGCGTCGCGGCCAACATGCAGGGCTTGGAGCAGTCGGTCAGCCGCGACGACGGTCTCCTCGACTACTGCCGACTGCACGACATCACCGTGCAGGCCTGGTCGCCGTTCCAGGCCGGGTTCTTCGACGGACCGTTCCTCGGCTCGGAGCGCCACCCCGAGCTCAACGCCGTCATCGACCGCCTGGCGGCGAAGTACGGTGTGCCCGCCCTCGCCATCGCGACCGCCTGGATCACCCGGCACCCCGCCCGGATGCAGGTCGTCATCGGTACCACCACCCCGCAGCGCGTCACGGACGCCGCCCTCGGATCGGACGTCCCGCTGACCCGCGCCGAGTGGTACGAACTGTTCCGCGCCGCGAACTACATCGTTCCCTGACCGCCCCGCCGAGAACGTGGCGAACCGCGGCGGAGAGTGTACGGGCGGCCACCGGAAGCGCCGCCGGCTGAAGAGCCGGCGGCGCACCTGCGGTGATCGCGAGTGAAGCGGGTCTGCCGTCCGCCGCTCGCTCAACCATGCGGCGCCGGCCTTCCCCGCCGGTCGGCATCCGCATGCGATGGGTCCGCTGCCTTCGGCAGGCAGTCCGCGGGCAACCCGAAGCAGCGGCTCGGGGCCGAGTGCAAGGTTCATTTCCAAGCAGGGCAGTGCGTTGAGTGTGCACTCCGCGGTGTCCTGATCGTTCTCCAGGGAATCCTCGGCGGCGTCTCGGGCAGTCGCAGCAGCCGAGCAGCCGAGCAGCCGAGCAGCCGAGCAGCCGAGCAGCCGAGGCGAGTCTCCCCCTCCGGCCCTCACAGAACCTGCCGCTCGCGCCTGCGCCCGCGCGTCTACGCAAGCGCATGTGCTCTTTGCGTTCCCGGCAAGGGACTCATGGTCAAAGATCCCTTGAGAAAGTTCAGCTCAAGCGCTTGCGCACGGCGAGCGGCTGGCTTACGTTCTGGTCGTCCGCCCCTCAGACGTCCGCGAACAGCGCAGCCGGGAGGCACCACATGACCGCCAGTCTCACCGATGTCGCGCAGGCGGTGGGTGTCTCTCCCTCCACGGTGTCGCGTGCACTGCGAGGCCGGACCGGCGTCTCCGACGAGGTGCGGGCACGGATCGCGGAGACCGCGGCCTCTCTCGGCTACGTGGCGTCACGCTCGGCGTCGAGTCTCGCCAGCGGGCGGACGTACACGGTCGGTGTGGTCGCCCCGTACCTCGGACGATGGTTCTTCGGCACCGTGCTCGACGCGGCGGAACGGGTTCTCAGTGCCGCCGGGTACGACGTACTGCTCTACAACCTCGGCTCGGCGGACGTTCGCAAGCGCTTCTTCACCAAGCTCCCGGTGCGCAAGCGAGTGGACGCCGTCCTCTCGCTCCTCATCCCCGACGAGGACGAAGCCGCCGCTCTGCGCTCACTGGACGTGCCGCTGGCGGCAGTCGTCGGTGCGGCCCGCCCCGGCTTCACGGTGGTGGGCATCGACGACCGGGCCGGGGCGGAGGCGGCCGTCCGCCATCTTGTCAACCTGGGGCACCGCAGGATCGGCATGATCGCCGGCAGCAGCGGGCCGCTGCACTGGACGACTCCCGTCGAGCGCCGGCTCGGCTATCTGAACGTACTGGACGAAAGCGGCATCACCTACGACGCCCAACTGGAAGTGGATGGTGAATACACGGTCGAGGGAGGTGAGCGGGCCATGAGCAGACTGCTGGCTGTCGCCAACCCTCCCACAGCGGTGTTCGCCCAGTCCGACGAGATGGCGATGGGAGCGCTGCGCGCCTTGCGACTGCACCGGCTCAGGGTGCCCGACGACATCTCGCTCGTCGGCTTCGACGATCACGAACTGTCGGCGGTGATCGGTCTCACGACCATCGCGCAGCCGGTCGCCGACCAGGGCGCAGAAGCGGCCCGGCTGCTCCTGAGCCGGCTCGACAACCCCGACGCGAAGGTGGCGGACCACATGCAAATGCCGACCAGGCTCGAACTACGCGACACCACTGCCCCGCCGCGCGTGGTGGCGCCGTCGTAGCCCGCGCGCCGGAGACTGCCGTGAGCGACCGCTTACCTGGACCGCAGGCGTCGCACAACACGGTGCACCGCACACCGGCTCTCATGTGCCCGTTCTCCACGAGCGCGCCGGGCACGTCTCTGCCGCATCTCTCGTAGCGCCCGCCACCCTGACCGGGTCGCACCACGAGATGGACAGCGCGGCATCGCCACGAATTCCACCTTGGAACTCGCCGCGCCGTAACTGCAACCTGCCCTTGCGGTCCCACGGTTCACGCCCTACCCGACCTCACGTACCGTTGCCGCCGATTTGGGCCGCAGCCGCCAGTGCGAGATGGCGCGCCGGTTGGTCGATCGATCCATCCGGCCGGGACATCGCCGCCCCTGTTCACCGGGCTCGGACAACCCTGCGAACTCACTGGCGCACCCCCTGATCTGAAACTTCCCACTGCACTGACAAGTGCCGTTCCTTACGCCAGAAGGAGTCGCCGCCATGTCTCGATTCAATTCTCACGAGGGCCGGCAAACGTCCGGGCCCTCCCGTCGATGGGTGCTGTCCGCTGCCGCAGGCATGGCTCTGACCGCTGCCTGCAGCGCCCCCGGAAACTCGTCGGTCGGGGCCGGCGCCAAGAGCGCGGCGGGCAAGGCGGTCAGCACGACGGCGCCGAAGGGTTCCGTCACCCTGAACCTCTACGTCGAGACCGGCTTCCCCCTGCCGGTGAAGCTTGCGGAGGAATTCCAGAAGCAGTACCCGAACGTCAAGGTCAAGATCCGCCAGGACCAGTTCGCCGTCATCACCCAGAACGCTCCGAGGGTCATGGCGAGCAGTGACGCGCCCGACCTGATCCGCATTCCTACCATCGTCGCGTCCGCCAAGGACGGCCTGCTGGCCGACCTTGACGGATATGCCCGGGCATACGGCTGGGACAAGTATTCCACCGGCCTGATCGACCAGATGAGAGTCAGCGACAAGGGCGTCCGCGGCAGCGGACCGCTGTACGCGCTGGGAATCGGCTACAACATCACCGGAATCTTCTACAACAAGACCCTGGCCGCCAAGATCGGCATGACGAATCCGCCCAGCACGGTGGCGGAACTCGAAAGTCTGCTGGCCAAGGCCAAGAAGGCCGGAATTCAGCCGATCGTGCAGTTCAATGACATCGGCGGCGTCAACTTCCCGTTCCAGGCTCTGCTCAACCAGTACGAGGACCCCTCGAAGATCGCGAACTGGGTGTTCGACAGACCCGGAGCCGATCTGGACACTCCGGCCACGGTCAAGGCCGCCGACAAGATCGCCTCCTGGGGAGCGAAGGGCTACTTCACCTCGGACGCCAACGCCCTGACCTACACCGACATGATGTCCCGGTTCGAGAAGGGCGGGGGCCTGTTCATGTTCAACGGTGACTGGGAATCGCAGAACCTCGCGAAGTCGATGGGCAAGAACGTCGGCTTCTTCCTCGCGCCGCCCGCCTCGGCCGGCGGCCGCCTGGTCGCCATGAGCGCGCCCGCCACGTACGCGATCCCGGCGAAGTCCAAGAACATCGCGACGGTGGCCTTCTTCCTGAACTGGGTCCACACCAACAGCAAGGCACGCAAGATCATCGTCGATGTCACCGGTTCCTCGCCCGGCGGCCCCACGGATCTGGCGCTGCCGGCCGTCGCCGACGGATCCGTGGTCGCGCAGACGCTGCAGGCCACGAACGATCTCGCCCAAAAGGGGGTCGCCGTGGACTTCACCGCCAACGCGACGGCCGGCATCTACGCCAACACCATCAAGCCGGAGCTGCAGAAACTCATCACCGGCCGCGAAACCGGAGCGGGCTTCGCGAAGAAGCTCCAGGCCGACTACGAGAAGGAGCTGTCGCAGTGACGCTCCTTTCCGACCGCACCGCCCTTTCCGGGCGACGGGACCCGGCGTCCCCTCGCCCGGGCCCCCGGCTCCGGGCGCGGCGCTGGGCGGGACTGCTCTTCGTGCTTCCGGCGCTGGTGCCGTACACAGTCTTCGTACTGCGCCCGCTGGTGGTGTCGGCGCAGTACTCGCTCTACGACTGGAACGGCATCGGAGCCGCCCGTTTCGTCGGAGTCGACAACTACCGTCGCGTCCTGACCTCCTCCGAACAGCTGACACCGATCCTCCACGCCTTCGAGCTGATCCTTTTCTTCACCGTGATCCCCGTGTGCCTGGGGCTGGTCACCGCGGCCCTGCTGCACGGCCTGCCGAACGGGCCGCTGGCCACGACGGCGCGCGTGGTGCTGTTCATACCGCAGGTCATTCCCCTGGTGGCCGCGGCACTCGCGTGGAGCTGGGTCTACTCCAGCGACGGAGTGCTGAACCAGTTTCTGCGGACGATCGGGCTGGGCAGCTGGTCAAGGGCCTGGCTCGGAGACTTCACCTGGGCCTTCACCGCCGTCGGTCTCGTCGGCTCATGGGTCTCCCTCGGGCTGTGCACGCTGCTCCTGATCACAGGCATCAACAAGATCGACCCCACCCTGTACGACGCGGCCAGGATCGACGGCGCCGGCCCTGTCCAGGAGTTCATGGCCGTCACCCTTCCCGGCCTTCGCCGCGAGATCGGCGTCTGCGTCACCGTCACGGTGATCGCCGCCCTCGCCAGTTTCGACATCGTCTACGTGACCACGCAGGGCGGCCCCGGCACCCAGACACTCGTCCCCGGCCTGCAGATCTTTCAGCTCGCGTTCACCCAGCGGGAGGTCGGGCTGGCGTCGGCCACCGCCATCGTCCTCATGGTGCTCGTCCTCCTCGTGGTCACCCCCCTGCAACGCATCTCCCGAGGCGCAGAATGAACCATCGCGTTCCTCAGCTCATCGCCGGGCGGGTCATGCTCGTGCTGTTCATGGCGGCGACGGCCATCCCGTTCCTGTCACTGTTCACCACGGCACTGGCGCCACAGAACACCACGCCCCACGGCATCAGCTGGCCGTCCCACCCGCACTGGCACAACTTCGTCGACGCCTTCCACGCAGCCGATCTGATGCCGCTGCTGGGCTCCAGTCTCCTCATCGTGCTGGGCGTCGTCCCTGTCGCCCTGGCGCTCGCCGCCGCGGCCGGCTACGGCTTGGCCGTGCTGGGATTCCCCGGCGCCCGCATCGTCTTCGGTCTCCTGCTGGTGGGCCTCACCGTTCCCACCGAGTCGCTGATCACACCGCTGTACTACCAGCTGGAGTCGATGGGACTGCTGAACACGCGATGGGCGCTCGTCCTCCCGCTCATGGGGCTGTTCATGCCCTTCAGCGTGGTCTGGATGCGCACCTTCTACCTGTCACTGCCGAAGGAGCTCACCGAGGCGGCGTCGGTGGACGGGGCAGGACCGTGGACCGTCTTCCGCCGCGTCCACCTCCCGCTGGCCAGACCGGCCCTCTCCTCCCTGGCGATCCTGCTGTTCCTGTGGACGTGGAACCAGTTCCTCCTCGCCATCGCCCTGATCGACGATCCCGCGAAGCGCACCGTCGCCGGAGCCCTCGGCGCCTTCCAGGGGCACTACGGCACCAACGTGGTGCTCCTGTCCGCCGGTTCGCTGCTGATCATGCTTCCGGCGGTCCTCGTCTTCGTGATCTTCCAGCGGCACTTCGTCACGGCTCTCCTGCAAGGAGCCGTGAAGGGATGACCACGGCGTTCCGCGAACGCCGCGGAAGACCCTGGCCGCAGCTCCGTACGACCGCCTGCGCGGCCCTCGCCCGTCCGCCGGCGCCGGCCCGCGCGCGACTGGCCCCGCCTGTCCGATCTCGCCCGCCCCTCACCCACCGGGCAGGGCCGGCGCACCGCACAACCACGTGAAAGGACCGCCCCTTGCCCATGTTCGACCGTGTGGACGCCTCCTCGAAGCAGGCGCTCCTCGCACTGCACCAAGAGCTTCCCGGCGGACTGAACCGTATCCCGGACCTGGCGCGGCGGCGCGAGATCGCCGCCTGCCTCGATCAGCGGCACCGCACGGCGTTCTCCGACCGCCTGTCCGTCGAGGACGTCACGATCACAGCCCCGGCAGGGCACGCCATCCCCCTGCGGCTCTACCGGCCACGTGCCCGCCGGCCCAGGATGCCGGTGATCTTCTTCATCCACGGCGGCGGAATGATCATGGGCACCCTGGACGGCGGCGACACCGTGGCCGGCCGCCTCGGCCTGGCATGCGGTGCCCTCGTCGTGTCGGTCGGCTACCGGCTCGCACCCGAGCACCCCTACCCCGCCGGCCTCGACGACTGCGTGGCCGCGCTCGCGTGGGCCACGGCCAACGCCGAATCCCTGGGCGCCGATCCGCACCGCGTCGTCGTCTTCGGCGGCAGCGCGGGCGGCGGTCTGGCTCTGGCCACGGCTCTACGCTGCCGTGACGCAGCCGGCCCACAGGTCCTTCTGGTGATGGCCCCCTACCCCATGATCGATCACACTTCCGCGAGTGACAGCGCCCGCCGCCTTCCCGACCTGGGTGTCTGGGACCGCTCGAACAACATCGAGGCGTGGCGTTGGTATCTCGGCGACCGGCCCGCCGACGGCTGCGCCTCGCCGGCACACGCGCAGCAACTCGCCGGTCTTCCTCCCGTGTTCATCGACGTCGGCAGCGAGGACATCTTCCTCGACGAGTCCGTGACCTTCAGCCTGCGCCTGGCCGCCGCCGGGGTCCTGACCGAACTGCACGTGTATCCGGGCGCTTACCACGCCAGCGAGGAACTCGCGCCGGACGCGCCTCTGTCGCGCACGATCTGGGCGGCCCGCGTCGCCGCCCTGCGCCGCGCCCTCGGCGAGGGTTCGGCGCCTTTGCCGGGGAGTTGCTCGTCATCGCCGTGACCGACCACGAGCGCAGGGCCCATGGCATCACTCGCACCGGAAGGGCCAGCGGTCCTCGACTGCACGAGGCAACCGCGACGGGCGGCAGCCGCGGCCACACCGAGTGCGGGGGGCACTCCCGCAACCCGCCCTGCCCCGCGCCCTTTCCCCGCCTCACCCGGGGCAGCTCCACGGTGCCGACGAGCCCCCTCCACCGGCCCGCGACGACACGGCCGGAGCGGCGATCGCCCCCGGCACCGGTCCCCTGAACAGCACACCGCCGCAGAACGCGGCCGAGCCGCAGGCGTCACCGCTGCGCGCCGGCGGCGTACCGGTTCCTCCGCCGGACCGAGACCGCCGGGCCCACCCGCGCCTGCTCACCGATGTCGTGTGCGAGCCGTCCCACCCGGACCTGAACCAGTGGCCGCCCCCAGTACCAGCTGAAAGGCAGACCCCATGACCAGCGCAGGCCCCGCGACCCCGGACGCCTGGTCCGCAATGGGCCCCCAGCTCATCACTTACGCGGACCGCTTCGGCGGCTCCCTGCAAGGGGTACGTCACTTGATGGACGGCCCGTTCCAGGGCGCCTTCGCCGGGCTCCACATCCTTCCTTTCTTCGTTCCCTACGACGGCGCCGACGCGGGCTTCGACCCCGTCGACCACACGAGCGTCGACTCCCGCCTGGGCGACTGGCAGGACATCACCGATCTGGCCGCGCGTCACACGGTGATGGCGGATGCCATCGTCAACCACGTATCGGCCCGGTCGGAAGCATTCCGTGATGTCGTCGAGCGCGGCGAGGATTCCGACTGGGCACCGATGTTCCTCACGTATGACGCGGTTTTCCCCGACGGTGCCACCGAAGAGGACCTGACACGCATCTACCGGCCGCGGCCCGGACTGCCGTTCACCCCCATGACTCTGGGAGGAAGGCAGAGGCTGGTGTGGACCACGTTCACGCCCGAACAGATAGACCTCAACGCCGCGCACCCACTGGGAGAGGCGTACCTGGCCCGGGTGCTGTCCTCCCTCACATCCGCCGGCGTGCGGATGGTGCGTCTGGACGCCGCCGGCTACGTCGGCAAAAGGGCCGGCACGGACTGCTTCATGACCGACGAGGCATACGCCGTCATGGACCGCCTGTCGTCCTCGGCCCACGAGCAGGGCGCACACATCCTCGTCGAGGTGCACGGCCACCACACACAGCAGATCGAGATCGCACGCCGGGTGGATCTCGTGTACGACTTCGCCCTGCCCCCTCTGGTCCTGCACACCCTCATGACGGGGGACACCGGACCGCTTGCCGCGTGGCTGCGGATCCGTCCGGAGAACGCGGTGACCGTACTCGACACGCACGACGGCATCGGCGTCATCGACATCGGCCCCTCCCCGCTCGCACCCGGCAGACCCGGCCTCCTGTCCGCCGAGCAGATCGACAACCTGGTCGAGACCATCCACGCCAACAGCGGAGGATCGAGCCGACTGGCAACCGGTGCCGCCGCCTCGAACCTCGACCTGTACCAGGTCAACTGCACCTTCTACGACGCGCTCGGCCAGAACGACCGGGCCTATCTGCTGGCCCGTCTGCTGCAGCTCTTCGTCCCGGGCATCCCCCAGATCTACTACGTCGGCCTCATGGCCGGCAGCAACGATCTCGACCTGCTCAGCCGCACCGGGGTGGGCCGGGACGTCAACCGCCACCACTACACGGCCCACGAAGTGGAAGAAGCGCTGAAGCGGCCAGTGGTGAGCACTCTGCTGGACGTGCTGCGCGCCAGGAACGGCCACCCCGCCTTCGCCGGGAACTTCACCTGCACCACGGACGGGCCCGTCATGGTTCTGCGATGGGACTCCGAGAACGGGGCCACCGCCCATCTGCAGGCCGACGTCAGCGCCATGACGTTCCGCGCCCGCTTCTCACGCCGGGGCGACGGTGACAACGGACTGGACATCACGGAAGCGTCGCTCGGCACCGGTCAGGGCAGTGGCACGGCTGTCACATCAACCGGCAGGGGCCACCCCGCGACCAGCACCGGCTGCCAAGCGGGAGCCGACGCCGCGGGGCCGCGAACGTAGTCGAAACCACGAGGTCACGGGCCCAGCGGGCGGGTCGCCTGTGTCGTCGGAGCCCCCTGTCGGATTCGAACCGACGACCTACGCATTACAAGTGCGTTGCTCTGGCCAGCTGAGCTAAGGAGGCCTGCACGCGCGCGTGGCGCTGACGTGCCAGTGCAGTGTACCCACGTCCCGGACGGGGCCTGTCGAAAATTTCCGTGAAGTTCACAGGGCTCCAGGTACTGACATACCGGGTGAACGACAGGTACCGTCCTGATCCAGTTCACTCGGGTGGTCTACCCGAGTGCACTACACGAACCACCTTCCTACAACGGATCGTCCGGCACGTTCCTGCCGGTAGAAGGGGGCCTCTGAGCCATGGCCACTGTCACGTTCGACAAGGCGACCCGGATCTACCCGGGCTCCACCAAGCCCGCCGTCGACGGCCTCGACATCGCGATCGAGGACGGCGAGTTCCTCGTCCTGGTCGGCCCGTCGGGTTGCGGAAAGTCCACCTCGCTGCGGATGCTCGCGGGCCTGGAGGACGTCAACGCCGGCGCCATCCGCATCGGTGACCGCGACGTCACGCACCTGCCGCCCAAGGACCGGGACATCGCCATGGTGTTCCAGAACTACGCCCTCTACCCGCACATGACGGTCGCCGACAACATGGGCTTCGCGCTCAAGATCGCCGGCGTCAACAAGGCGGAGATCCGGCAGAAGGTCGAGGAGGCCGCGAAGATCCTCGACCTCACCGAGTACCTGGACCGCAAGCCGAAGGCGCTCTCCGGTGGTCAGCGCCAGCGTGTCGCGATGGGCCGCGCCATCGTCCGTGAGCCGCAGGTCTTCCTCATGGACGAGCCGCTGTCCAACCTGGACGCCAAGCTCCGTGTCTCGACCCGTACCCAGATCGCGTCGCTGCAGCGCCGTCTCGGCATCACCACCGTCTACGTCACCCACGACCAGGTCGAGGCCATGACGATGGGCGACCGGGTCGCGGTCCTCAAGGACGGTCTGCTCCAGCAGGTCGACTCGCCGCGCAACATGTACGACCGTCCGGCCAACCTCTTCGTCGCCGGCTTCATCGGCTCCCCCGCCATGAACCTGGTCGAGGTCCCGATCACCGACGGCGGAGTGAAGTTCGGCAACAGCGTGGTGCCGGTCAACCGTGAGGCCCTGCAGGCCGCCGCCGACAAGGGCGACCGCACGGTGACCGTCGGCGTCCGTCCCGAGCACTTCGACATCGTCGAGCACAACGGCGAGGCCGCCTCCGCCCTCACCAAGGACACCGAGGACGCGCCGGCCGGTCTCGCGGTCTCCGTGAACGTCGTCGAGGAGCTCGGCGCCGACGGCTACGTCTACGGCAGCGCCAAGGTCGGCGACGACCTCAAGGACCTGGTCGTCCGCGTCAGCGGCCGCGCGGTCCCGGAGAAGGGCGCCACGCTGCACGTCGTGCCGCGGCCGGGCGAGACCCACGTGTTCTCGACGTCCACGGGCGAGCGTCTCTCCGACTGAGCGATCAAGCAGAGAAACCTCCGACCAGGGTGAATTCACCCAGGTTGCCGGAAAGGGCCCCGTGACCTGCTGCGGGGCCCTTTCCGTTACCCGGTTCACCCCGGCAAGCGGGTGGTTTTCGAGCACCGTGCGTCAACCTCGTACCCGAAACACGGAGCTTTTCCGTCCCCCGAACCGGTGACTAAATGTCGCCAAATCATCACCACGCGCTACCCTCACACGCGTGA
Source organism: Streptomyces shenzhenensis (assembly GCF_021462265.1). GTDB lineage: Bacteria > Actinomycetota > Actinomycetes > Streptomycetales > Streptomycetaceae > Streptomyces > Streptomyces shenzhenensis. The sequence continues at coordinate 95,428 of NZ_JAJONF010000031.1, forward strand.
AGCACTCCACCACCCCTCAGACGCGACGCGGCCACCGGGGCGGCCCTGCCCGCCGGATCGGCCACACTCTCGCCCTCGTTCTGCCCGTCGTCCTGGTGCTCTCCGGGACCCTCGCGGTCACCCGCGTCGACTGGACCGGATCCCCGCGGAGCTCGGTGCTCACCGCGACCGACGTGTCCGACGCGCACGTCTCCTCCAAGGCCCTCTCCCAGGCCCCGCAGGACGTGCTGCGTGACCAGTTGATGACCGAGCTCCAGGACAAGAACCCCGGCCAGGTCCTCACCCACCTCCAGCAGGCGGTGAACGGCCACCCGTCGCTGGCGCGGCACTGCACGTCCATCGCCCGCGCACTGGGCCGGGCCGCGGTCCGCATCTACGGCGCCTCGCGCGCCCAGTCGTACGCCCGCCCGGTCTGCGACACGTCCTTCGCGTCCGGTGTGCTGGCCGCGCACAGTTAGCAAGCTCTAACGCCGGTTGGGAAGTGGGTAACGGCTCCTTAAGGGGCCCCCGCGGCTGGAAGCCGACCACGGGGCGCGTCGTACAGTTCGGGCATGACCCATCCGAACGCCGCGTTGCGCCCCACTCAAGCCGTGGTCCTGGCCGGTGGCCAGGGCTCACGGCTTCGTCCGTACACCGACGACCGGCCCAAGCCGATGGTCGAGATCCCGGGTACGGGCACGCCGATCATCGGCCACCAGTTGACCTGGCTCGCCGAGGAGGGCGTCACGGACGTGGTGATCTCCTGCGGCCATCTCGCCGAGGTCCTGCAGAAGTGGCTGGCGACGGCCGACCTGCCGCTGTCCGTCACGACGGTGGTGGAGACCGAGCCGCTCGGGCGGGGCGGCGGCCTCAAGTACGCGGCCGCGCATCTCCCGCACACCGACCGGTCCTGGTACGCCACGAACGGCGACATCTGGACGCGGTTCTCGCTGCGCGACATGGCCGACTTCCACACGGAGCGGGACGCGGTGGCGACGCTGGCGCTGGCACGGCCACGGATCCCCTGGGGCGCCGTGAAGACGGACGGCTTCGGTCACATCACGGACTTCATCGAGGCACCGCCGTCCACGTTCGAGATCAACGCGGGTGTCTACGTCTTCTCTCCCGGGTTCGCCGCGATGCTGCCCGAGCGTGGGGACCACGAACGGACCACGTTCCCGCACCTGGCCCGGAGCCGGCAGCTGGCCGGGTTCCCGATTCCGCAGGGGGCGTACTGGCGGGCGATCGACACGGCGAAGGATCTGTCCGAGGCCGCGAAGGAACTGGCCTCGCTGGGGCGGTAGGCCGAAGGGGGGCGGGGCGACCGGTTCGCCGACTGCGAGCGGGTGAGGCCGCCGCGCCCCTAGCGGGGGGACCGACCGTCGTCCACCACCGGTGCGTGGAGCCTGGGCGCGCAGTTCCCCGCGCCCCTTCGGGCGCGGCAGACCACCGCCATCCGCATCGGTACCCCACGCCCCTACGAGGAAGGGCGGACCACCGTCGTCCACCACCGGTGCGTGGAACCTGAGCACGCAGTTCCCCGCGCCCCTTCGGGCGCGGCAGACCACCGCCATCCGCATCGGTACCCCACGCCCCTACGAGGGAGGGCGGACCACCGTCGTCCACCACCGGTGCAAAGGGGCGCCGGTGTGGTGATGGGCCCCGCGCCGTAAGGTGCGGGGCCCGTCGCCGTGTGGGGGCTGTCAGCCGAGTAGGCCGCCTACCAGGCCCGGCTGGCCCGAGGAGGTGGCGCCGCCGCCGGTGCTGCCGGTGTGGGTGCCGGTGCCGCCGGTCGTCGAGGAGGTGCCGCCGCCGGTCGCGGTGCCGCCCGAGGTGGGGCCCGCTGTGGTCTGTGCGGGGGCGGTGTGCTGGGGCGGGGCCTGGCCGGTGGTGCCCTGGGTCTCGCTGGGGGCGGTGGTGGCGCCGCTCGTGCTGTGGTCGGCACCCGGGGTGGTCGCCGACTGCGAGGGGCTCCCCGTGGCGCCCCCGGAGGGAGCCGTGGAGGCCGAGGGGGCCTGGTGGCGGGGCTCGGCCGACTCGCCGGGCAGCGGGTCGCCGGGGAGGTTGTTGCGGGGCGCCTCGCCGGGGCCTGGGACGACCACGCGGCTGGAGTCGCGGACCGCGCCGCCCAGGAGCGAGCCGACGAGAAGGGTCAGGCCGACGGTGACGGCCGTGATCAGGGCACCCCGGCGGAGCACGTAGGCGCGCAGGTCCCAGATGTCGGAACGGGGGCCGAGGCGTCGCCAGGCGCTGCCCGCGAGGCGGCCGTCCACGGAGTAGACGGGGGCGCCGGCGGTGATCAGCGGCGACCAGGCGGCGAGGTAGATGATGTCGGGGGCGTCGTACGCCGGGACGGTCTTCCAGCTGACGGTGACGATGAGCGCGGCGGAGAGCAGCGCGCCGACGACCGCGGCGACCCGCTGCCAGCAGCCGAGGACGGTCAGGACGCCGACGATCACCTGGAGGAAGGCGATCACCAGACCGGAGCCGACCGGGTGCTGGAGCGCGAACTGACGCAGCGGCTCGGCCACTTCCCAGGGGTGCAGGGTGTTGAGCCACTTGACCATGGAGCCGCGCTTGCCGCCGTCGAAGTAGACGGGGTCGCAGAGCTTGCCCATGCCGGCGTAGACGGAGATGAAGCCGAGGAAGATGCGCAGGGGGAGGAGAACCATGCCCAGGTTCATCCGGCGGCCCGGGTAGTAGGCGTGCCGGGCCGGGTCGCCGTCGCCGGACCGCCGGGCCCGCCGCGGTTCCTCGAAGTCCTCGAACTCGTCGTCGGCGTGGGCCGGTTCGTCGTAGCCCGGGCCGTCGTAGAGCGGGTCGCCGTAGGTCAGGTCGTCGTAGGCGCTGCCCACCGCCGGCATGGTCGGAAGCAGCCGGTTCTCGCCGGAGGCCGGGGAGCGCGGGTGGCCGACCATCGGCGTCTCGACGGTCTGTCCGACGGCGTCGTAGCCGTCGTCGACGCGTGGGATGACCTGGGTCGCACCGACCGGTTCGGCGGCCTCCTCGGTGTGCCGGACGCTGCCGCCCCGGACGGCCTGGAGCAGCCGGTGCGCGCCGGTGTCGTCGGGCGCGGACCTGCCGCTCCAGACGACCGGGCGGCGACGGCCGGGCGCCGCCCCCGCTCTGCCCGCCGTGCCGACGACCGGGATGCGCGCGGTGTCCTCGGTGGCGCTCATGTGCCGTGCGACCCGGGGGGATTGGGTACGCCGTGTCGATACGCCCAGCTGCACGCGGAAGCTCGCGTTGTTGACGACGACCTGCGCCGGATCGCTCGGCACCTTCACCATGCTCAGCGCGGGAGCGTCGTCGGGCCCGGAAGTGAATCCGGAGCGGAATCCCGACAAGCGGTCCCCCGTGGGTGTGCGGGGTGTTCTGGTGTCCACACACATCTAACCGAGTGACGTGGAGTTAGGACACTGCCTCGACCGCCCGGATGTGTCCGGACCCCGTCAAGGATGTCCTGGACGCCGGAATTACTCCGTGCGGGTGCGGTCACGGACGTCTGTTCAGCTCCGCTGCCGAGCCGCCTCGTACAGCACGATCCCCGCGGCCACACCCGCGTTGAGCGACTCGGCACCACCCGGCATCGGGATCCGGACCCGGAAGTCACAGGTTTCGCCGACCAGCCGGGACAGGCCCTTGCCCTCGCTGCCGACGACGATGACGAGGGGTCCGCCGAGGGCCGCCAGGTCACCGATCTCGTGCTCGCCGTCCGCGGCGAGGCCGACGACCACGATGCCGGCCTTCTTGTACGACTCCAGGGCCCGGGTCAGGTTCGTGGCGCGGGCGACGGGCGTACGGGCCGCCGTACCGGCCGACGTCTTCCAGGCACCGGCGGTCATGCCGGCCGCGCGCCGCTCGGGGACGACCACGCCGTGGCCGCCGAAGGCGGAGACCGAGCGGACGACCGCGCCCAGGTTGCGCGGGTCGGTGACCCCGTCCAGGGCGACGATCAGCGGGTCCTCGCCCTCGTCGTAGGCCGCCTCGGCCAGGTCCTCGGGGTGCGCGTACTCGTACGGCGGGACCTGGAGGACCAGGCCCTGGTGGTTGAGGCCGTTCGTCATGCGGTCCAGCTCGGGGCGCGGCGCCTCCATGAGGTTGATGCCGCCGCGCTCGGCCGCGAGCTGCAACGCCTCACGGACCCGCTCGTCGTTGTCGATGAACTGCTGGACGTAGAGGGTGGAGGCCGGCACGCCCTCGCGCAGCGCCTCGACCACCGGGTTACGGCCGACGACCATCTCGGACGTGCCCTTGCCGCCCCGGCCGCGGGCCACCGGACGGCGCTGGGCCTGCTTGGCCTTGACCGTGGCGATGCGGTTCTTCTTGTGTCCCTTGCGCATCTCGGCGGGCGGGGTCGGCCCCTTGCCCTCCAGGCCCCGGCGCCGCTGGCCGCCACTGCCGACCTGCGCGCCCTTCTTGCCGGACATGCGGCGGTTGTTGGCTGCCATGAGTTACCCGTCTCCGTGAGCTTCGTTTCGTACGTACGTCTTATGCAGTGTGCCGCCCGGGGGGCCGGGCGGCACAGTCGATCTTGCTGGCTGGGAGCGCTAGGCCTTGAGGGTCCAGCGCGGGCCGGACGGGCTGTCCTCGATCGCGAGGCCGGACCGGCCCAGCTGGTCGCGGATGGCGTCGGCGGTCGCCCAGTCCTTGCGGGCGCGGGCGGACTCGCGCTGGTCGAGGACGAGGCGTACGAGGGTGTCGACCACGGCGTGCAGGTCCTCGCCCTTCTCGGCCCCGCCGGACCAGTGCGCGTCCAGCGGGTCGAGGCCGAGGACGCCGAGCATGGCGCGGACCTCGGCGAGGCGGGCGACGGCCGCTTCCTTGTCGTCGGCGGCGAGGGCGGAGTTGCCCTGGCGGACGGTGGTGTGCACGATCGCGAGCGCCTGCGGGACGCCCAGGTCGTCGTCCATCGCCTCGGCGAAGGCGGGCGGAACCTCGGGCGAGGGCTCGACGGTTCCCCCGGCCAGCTCCACCACGCGCTGCACGAACCCGTCGATCCGCGCGAACGCGGCCTCGGCCTCGCGCAGCGACTCCTCGCTGTACTCGATCATCGAGCGGTAGTGCGGGGTGCCGAGGTAGTAGCGCAGCACGATCGGGCGCCAGTGTTTGACCATCTCGGAGACGAGCACCGAGTTCCCGAGGGACTTCGACATCTTCTCGCCGCTCATGGTGACCCAGGCGTTGTGCACCCAGTACCGGGCGAAGTCGTCGCCGAACGCCTTGGCCTGGGCGATCTCGTTCTCGTGGTGCGGGAAGATCAGGTCGAGGCCGCCGCCGTGGATGTCGAAGGCCTCGCCGAGGTACTTGTGGGCCATCGCCGAGCACTCCAGGTGCCAGCCGGGCCGGCCGCGCCCCCACGGCGTCTCCCAGCTGGGCTCGCCCGGCTTCGCGGACTTCCACAGCGCGAAGTCCCGCTGGTCCCGCTTGCCGGTCTCGCCCTCGCCCTCGGGCTGGCGGAGGTTGTCCAGCTCCTGGTTGGAGAGCTGGAGGTAGTCCGGGTAGGAGCGCACGTCGAAGTAGACGTTGCCGTCGGCCTCGTAGGCGTGTCCGCGCTCGATGAGCCCGCGCATCATCTCGATCATCTCCGGCACGTGTCCCGTCGCGCGGGGCTCGTACGTCGGCGGGAGGCAGCCGAGCGCGGTGTAGCCGTCGTTGAACGCGCGCTCGTTCTCGTAGCCGATCGCCCACCAGGGGCGGCCCTGGTCGGCGGACTTGGTGATGATCTTGTCGTCGATGTCCGTGACGTTCCGGACGAACGTCACCTGGTAGCCGCGGTATTCGAACCAGCGGCGCATGATGTCGAAGTTCAGGCCCGAGCGGATGTGCCCGATGTGGGGGGCCGCCTGCACGGTGGCACCACACAGGTAGATCGAGACACAGCCCGGGATGAGCGGGGTGAAGTCACGGATCTGCCGGGCGTTGGTGTCGTACAGGCGAATGGTCACGGGACCTAGGGTAGTGGGCCGAGGGTGGTGGATGGCACCGGTATGCGGAGCGCCGTCGCCGTGTGCGGGTGCGCCGTGGCTCGTCACGCGATTCCCCGCGCCCCCCGGGCGGCGCGTCCACTCACCTCTGTTCACCTCTGGTCACCTATGTTCAGCTCTGTTGAACGACCAACGCCGTCGCGATGGCCATAAGACCTTCGCCTCTGCCCGGAAAACCCAGGCCGTCCGTCGTGGCCCCCGAAACGGAAACCGGAGCCCCCGCCGCGTCGGAAAGGATCTTCTCGGCCTCGTCGCGGCGCTTTCCGATCTTCGGGCGTGGGCCCACGACCTGTACGGCGACATTCCCGATCAGGAATCCCGCGGCCCGGACGATCCGGGCCGCCTCCGTCAGCAGGGTCACCCCGGACGCGCCCGACCATTCCGGCCGCCCCGTACCGAAGTGCTGCCCCAGGTCGCCCAGCCCCGCCGCGGAGAACAACGCGTTGCACGCCGCGTGCGCGACGACGTCCGCGTCCGAGTGGCCGGCCAGCCCCGGGCCCTCGCCCTCCCACTTCAGGCCCGCGCACCACAGGTCGCGGCCCTCCTCGAAGGCGTGGATGTCGGTGCCGACGCCCACCCGGGGCAGGATCACCTCAGAAGCCATCGTTGAGCCTCCTGCGGGCCAGGACCGCCTCCGCGAGGACCAGGTCGAGGGGCCGGGTGACCTTGAAGGCCTCCTCGTGGCCGGGGACGACCACGACCTGTTCGCCGAGCCGCTCGACCATGCCGGCGTCGTCGGTGACGTCGCCGGTGACCGTCTCGTGGGCGCGGACCAGCGTCCCGCGGTCGAAGCCCTGGGGCGTCTGGACGGCGCGCAGGCGGGCGCGCTCGGGAGTGGCCAGCACCGGCTCGGGGTCGCCGGGGACGGCGGCCGGCTCGACCTCCTTGACCGTGTCGGCGAGCGGGAGGGCGGGGACGACCGCCGGGGCGCCGTCGCGGACCGCCTGGATCACCGCGTCGACCGTGTCGACGGGGACCAGGGGTCGGGCCGCGTCGTGGACCAGGACGATGTCGTAGTCGGGGGGCAGCGCGTCGAGGCCGAGGCGGACCGACTCCTGGCGGGACTCGCCGCCGGGGACGACGACGAAGTCGGTGCGGTCGGGAAGCGCGTGAACGTCGAGGAGGGACTTGACCTCGGCCGCGCCGTCGGGCGGGGCCACGACGACGACCAGGGAGACCGCGCGGGAGGCGGCGAGGGCGCGCACGGCGTGGATGAGCATGGGCGTGCCGTTCAGCGTGCGCAGCGCCTTGGGAGCGCCCGGACCGAGCCGTACGCCCCGGCCGGCGGCGGGAATCACGGCTGCCGTGCGCAGTTCCGTACGCGAAGGACGCGAATCGTCAGACATCGGTTCCTGTCAGGTTTGTGTGCGGGCCTGGCGTGGGTATGGCCTGGGAAGTGCCGGGCGCGACGCCTTGACCGGACCCTTCCGTGACACTGGTCGAGCCAGCAGCCCGGGCCCGGCACGCCTAGTATCGGGGGTTCACCAAGGGCGTACGCAAACATGCCGCAGCGCCCGGCGACAGAAAGTGTCATCGGGCACCGCGGCAGTTCGGGTGTGCGGAGTTCAGCGTGCTGAGCTGGACTGCGTCTGCGTCAGGACGCGAGGACCTCGTCGAGCAGGGCCTCGGCCTTGTCCTCGTTCGTGTTCTCCGCGAGGGCGAGCTCGCTCACCAGGATCTGGCGGGCCTTGGCGAGCATCCGCTTCTCACCTGCGGAGAGTCCGCGCTCGCGCTCACGACGCCACAGGTCACGCACGACTTCCGCGACCTTGATGACATCGCCGGAGGCGAGCTTCTCCAGGTTTGCCTTGTAACGACGGGACCAGTTCGTGGGCTCCTCGGCGTACGGCGCGCGCAGCACCTCGAAGACCCGGTCCAGCCCGTCCTGACCGACCACATCGCGCACGCCGACGAACTCCGCATTGTCCGCTGGCACACGTACCGTCAGGTCACCCTGGGCGACCTTCAGCACCAAGTAGGTCTTGTCCACGCCTTTGATCTGGCGAGTTTCGATGGCCTCGATCAGCGCGGCCCCGTGATGGGGATAGACCACGGTGTCGCCAACCTTGAACGTCATGTGACAGGTACCCCTTCCGTGGCTATCCAGGGTAACACGGAAACCGGCGGTTCTGAATGGCGTTTTCGCAGGTCAGGGCATATCTCGGGGCTTGACAACAGCAACAGGAACGTGCTTCGCGGGCCGCCCGGAAGCAGGTATTCGCAGGTGGGAGCGGCTCTCCGGGCGAGGCGAAACGCGCACGTTACACACATCCGGAGGCTCGCCCGGGTGGCCGAACGTCCACATATGTCCGGTTGCAAGCGTACGACTTCCGCTACTCCGTTCGGTTGCCGGAGCCGGATCCCGGACGTTTCCGGAATTGATCACGGGGCCGACTGAACGGTACGCGAAGCCGCACCTGAAGCAGTGTGTGATCAATTTTCCCGGCGGTCGCGCATTCCTTCACGGAAATTTTTCGCGCGGTGTTGCGGGCGGGTTATGTGAATGCCGGGGGAGCCTCGCTCCAAAGTGGCCGAAGGGGCACTCGTGGATGCCCGTGGGTACCCCTGCTTGAGGGAAGCGAGGGGCTTGGGGAGGGTCGGGTGCGGCGGCCGGGGAACGGCTCGGTAACCTAAGTCCGCTGACAGACACTTAGGGCGGCTTTACAGGGGGCCGCCCGCGCGTTCAAGGAGTTGCCGCCGCCGTGAGCAGCAGCCTTCGACGCGGCGCCCTCGCCGCGGCCACCATCGCCTTCTCCGTCGCCGCGCTCGCCGCCTGCGGCGCCGGCAACGACTCCCAGACGCTGCAGATCAAGCCGGACAACGCGGCGACGAGTGCCGGCGCCATCAAGATCCAGAACGCGATCGTGATCACCCAGCCCGACCTCACGTCGACCGGGCCGGCCGCGATCGCCGCGACGATCTTCAACACCGGCACCGTGCCGGAGACGCTGCAGTCGATCGTCGTCGCCGGCACCGGCAAGACCGCCGAACTGCACGCCACCAAGTCCCAGCCGCTGACCATCCAGGCGGGCGGCCGGCTGATCCTGGGCGGCCAGGGCAACGCCTCCGCAGTGCTGGCCAGCAGCCGCGAGGCGGTCCGCGACGGCAACGCGCAGAAGATCACGTTCACCTTCAGCAAGACCGGTGACGTGAGCCTGCGCGCGTTCGTCGTGCCGGCCGAGAGCTACTTCACGGGCTGGGGCCCGAGCGCGGTGCCGTCGGCCCCGGCCTCGCCCTCCGTGTCCGCTTCCTCGTCGGCCGCCGGCTCCCCGGCCGCCGGGTCCACGGCGAGCCAGAGCGCCAAGCCGGGCAAGAAGAACAAGGGGTCGGCGAGCGCCTCGGCGACATCGACCGACTCGGCCTCGGCATCGGCGAACGCGGGCTGAGCGGTCGTACCGGCGACGCGAGAAGGGCGGTACCCCCGAGGGGGCCGCCCTTCGTCATACGGCCGTCTTGGTTCACGGCCGTCTTCTTTCACGGCCGCCCTTCGTCATACGGCCGTCTTCGTCATACGGCCGTCTTCGTCATACGGCCGTGCGGTCGCGGCCGGGGCCTGTCCGGCCGCCGTACGGTGGTCCGGCCCTGGGGGCGACGACCGCGGCACAGCCGCGGTACGGCCGGCACACCACACGTCGGCCGTACCGCCGTAAGCCCAGACCGCCGGCTTACGGCTCGAACTTGTACCCGAGACCGCGGACCGTCACCAGGTAGCGCGGCGCGCCCGGGTCCGGCTCGATCTTGGCGCGGAGGCGCTTGACGTGGACGTCGAGCGTCTTGGTGTCGCCGACGTAGTCGGCACCCCAGACGCGGTCGATGAGCTGCATGCGGGTGAGGACGCGGCCGGCGTTGCGCAGGAGCATCTCCAGGAGGTCGAACTCCTTGAGGGGGAGGTCGACCTTGGAGCCGGAGACCGTCACCACGTGGCGGTCGACGTCCATGCGGACCGGGCCCGCTTCGAGGGCGGCCGGGGTGACCTCCTCCGGCTCGCCGCGACGGCGCAGGACGGCCCGGATACGGGCTACCAGCTCGCGGGAGGAGAAGGGCTTGGTGACGTAGTCATCGGCTCCTATTTCGAGTCCGACAACCTTGTCGATCTCGCTGTCCTTGGCCGTCACCATGATGACGGGGACGTTGGACCGGCCGCGCAGCTGGCGGCAGACCTCGGTGCCGGGCAGCCCCGGCAGCATCAGGTCGAGGAGGACGAGGTCGGCGCCGTTGCGCTCGAACTCGTCGAGTCCGTCGGGGCCCGTGGCCGCCACGGCGACCTCGAAGCCCTCTTTGCGGAGCATGTACGACAGGGCGTCGGAGAAGGACTCCTCGTCCTCGACGACGAGCACTCGGGTCACGGAAGGACCTCCGGGGCGGGAAGCGGTTCGTACGGGGATGACTCGGTGGTACCGGCCTCGTCGTCGAGGTCGGGGTCGGGGTGCTGCGACGCGCGGTCGCGGGCCACGCCCGCCTCCGGCAGCCTGAGGGTGAACGTGGAGCCCTGGTTCTCGGCGCTCCACACCGTGACCTCCCCGCCGTGCGAGGCGACCACGTGCTTGACGATGGCGAGACCGAGACCGGTGCCACCGGTGGCCCGCGAGCGGGCCGGGTCGACGCGGTAGAAGCGCTCGAAGATGCGCTCCTTGTCCTTGTCGGAGATGCCGATGCCCTGGTCGGTCACGGCAAGCTCGATCATGTCGCCGCCCGGCATGCCGATCCGGCGGGCGGCTATCCCCACCCGGGTGCGGGCCGGGGAGTAGTTCACGGCGTTCTCGACGAGGTTGCCGAGAGCGGCGGCCAGCTGGCCGCGGTGGCCCCAGACACGCAGGTCGGCGGTGCCGCCGGCGGCCATGGTGATCTGCTTGGCGCCGGCCTGGTGCCGGCACCGGTCGATCGCCTCGGCGACCAGCTCGTCCACCCGGACCGGCTCCGCGTCCTCCAGCGGATCGTCGTTCTGCACTCTCGACAGATCGATCAGCTCCTGGACCAGGTTGGTCAGGCGCGTGGCCTCGATCTGCATGCGACCGGCGAAGCGCTGCACGGCCTCCGGGTCGTCCGAGGCGTCCATGACGGCCTCGGAGAGCAGGGAGAGCGCGCCGACCGGGGTCTTCAGCTCGTGGCTGACATTCGCCACGAAGTCACGGCGTACCGCCTCGATGCGGCGGGCCTCGGTGAGGTCCTCGACGAGGAGCAGCACGAGCCGGGAGCCGAGGGGCGCCACCCGGGCGGAGACGGCCAGGGCCTCGCCCCGCCCGGTCCCCCGCCTCGGGAGGTCCAGCTCGACCTGCCGTATCTCGCCGTCGCGCCGGGTGTCCCGGGCCATCCCGAGCATCGGCTCGATGGCGAGTTTGCCGCCGCGCACGAGTCCGAGGGCGTACGCCGCCGAGCTCGCCTTGACCACCGCGTCGGCCTCGTCGAGGACGACCGCGGAGGAGCGCAGCACGCTCAGTACGGTGTCCACGCCCGGGGGCAGCACGGGGTCGGTCGGCACAGAAGTCCTGGTCGGTCGCTTCTGGTCGCGTTCGCTCCAGCGGAACGCCAGCATGGCGATGACACCGGTAAGAACCCCGGCGATCGCTGCCGCTGCGGCGACCGCCGCGTTCACGTCCATGCAAACAGGTTAAGCAGGGCGTACGACATCCCCACAGCCCGCGAGGTGTCAGCTCGAACACTCGTCGCCCAGAGTTCACCTTGGAGCCAGTATTGGTTCATTTGGGGTGGCAGAAACAGTCGCGTTGAGACCGGAACGTGGAAGCGTGGGGGTTCGCAGCTGCTTTCGGCCACGGGCCCCGGCCCACGGAGCCCCGGGAACACACGTAGGAGAGGGAACCCATGCGGGACGCGTACCACGAGGAACTCGACTCGATCGGCGACAGCCTGGTCGACATGGCCCGGCTGGTCGGATCGGCGATCGGGCGCGCCACGACGGCGATCCTCGACGCCGACCTCAAGCTCGCCGAGAGCGTCATCGAGGCCGACCAGAAGGTGGACGAGCTCCACCACGACCTGGAGGCGCGCGCGATAGCCCTGCTCGCGCGCCAGCAGCCGGTGGCGACCGACCTGCGGATCGTCGTCACCTCGCTGCGCATGTCCGCCGACCTGGAGCGCTCCGGCGACCTGGCCCAGCACGTGGCGAAGCTGGCCCGGCTCCGCTACCCGGCGAACGCCATCCCCCACGACCTGCACGCGACCGTCCTGGAGATGGGGCAGCTCGCGCAGCGCCTGATGGCCAAGGCCGCCGAGGTGATCATCACCAAGGACGTCGACCTGGCCCTGCAGCTGGAGCAGGACGACGACGAGATGGACCTGCTGCACCGCACGATCTTCCAGCACCTGCTGGACGACCGCTGGAAGCACGGCATCGAGACCGCCGTCGACGTGACCCTCCTCGGCCGCTACTACGAGCGGTACGCCGACCACGCGGTCGCCGTCGCCAAGCGCGTCGTCTTCCTGGTCACCGGCGAGCACGCGGACGAGCTGCAGCCCGACATCCAGCCGGTGACGGGCGCCGAGGGGGCGTAACCGCCCGGCCGGGCGGGGCACGCGGGGTGCGAAACGGGCGCGGGGCACCACAGTGCGCCGCCGTGCGCCGTTGATGCGCCCGGAGCAACGGGCATGGAATGGACAAGGCCCTACCTCTAGGGCATTCAGGGACCTCCGGGAGGGATCCATGGCCGAATCCCCCAGCACCACGCCCGACCCTACGCAGGAGCGCGACAGCGACCAACCCGCCGAGATCAAGAACCTCCTGGTCATCGGCGCCTGCGGCTGCGGTTCGGGCTGCGGCTGCGGCTGCCAGTCGGGCAGCCCCTGCCAGTGCGGCTGACCGAACGCCTCAGCACTTCAGGCACGACGAAGGGCCCCCGACTCCGGTCGGGGGCCCTTCGTCGTGCCGGTGCGGGGCGACTCCGCTGTCGATCTGGTGAAGTGACATTCGGGGCGACGTTCAGAGCCACGTGCAGAGCCACGTGCAGAGCGACGTTCGGGTGGCGGGCAGCCCGGCGAGCCAGTCGGCGAGCAGCCGGTTGACCTCGTCGGGCCGTTCCTGCTGGATCCAGTGCCCACAGCCGTCTAGGAGGCGGGAGGAGACCAGACCCGGGAGGGTGACCGGGTACGCCGCGACGGCGTCGGCCGGCCAGGTCGTGGCGGCATCGAGACCGCCGCCGACGAACAGGGACGGCTGGGTGATCGGGGCGCCGTCGTAGGCGGCGAGATCCTCCCAGTCGCGGTCCATGTGCCGGTACCGGTTGAGCGCCCCGGTCAGTCCGGTGCGCTCGAATTTCCTCCGCGTACACGTCGAGGTCCCGCTCCCCGAGCCACCCGGGCAGCCGGCCGACGGGGAACCGCTCCCGCAGAGTCCCCCACGAGAGGCCGGTCCCTATTTGCCGGTTCGGCAAACGGGGACCGGCAGGGCCTGCGAGAATGGACCCATGCGAGGAGCCCCGGGAGCGGTCGACGAGGTCGAGGAACTCGCGGTGGAGGGGCTGCGCTGGTTGACCGGGGTGGCGCGCGGGACGGCCGGGGGCGGTCTCGCCTGGGCTACGCGGCCTTCGGACGACAGCCTCAACCCGGCCTTCTACAGCGGTACGGCCGGGATCGTCCCCGTACTCCTGGAGGCGTGGCGGCACTTCGGCGACGACTCCCACGCCGACGCCGCCCTGCGCGCGGCCCGCAGCCTCGCGGACCTTGTCGACGGCGTCGACGACGACTCCCTCTGCTTCGGCCGTACCGGAATGGCGCTCGCCCTGCGGACCGTGCACGAGGAACTCGGCGACCCGGCCGCCGGCGCCGCCGCCGACCGCGCGCTGCGCCTCGTGCGGGCACGCTTCGACGGCACCCGCTGGGGCGAACTGTTCGAGCTGATGGGCGGGAACGCGGGAATCGGCCTCGGCGCACTGCTGTCCGGCGACCCCGAACTGGCCGTCCTCGCCCTGGAGCCCTATCTCCGCACGGCGGAGCAGACTCCGGCCGGCGTCCACTGGCCCCACCGCACGGGTGTCGAGGCCCGTCTGCACCACATTTCGCACGGCACGCTCGGCATCGTCCTCGCGCTGGCCCGCGTCGGCGACGCCACCGGCCGGGCGGATCTGGTCGAACTGGCCCTGGCCGGTGCCGCGGACGTCGTCGCGCGCGACGAAGCGGGGCCGGAGGGCTTCCTGGTGCGGCACTCCACCCCTCAGTTCCGCCCCGAACTGATCGAGCCGTTCAGCTACGGCTGGTGCCACGGCCCGACCGGGGACGCACAAGTCTTCCGGCTGTTGCGTGACATCACCGCCGACCCCGCCTGGGCCGCCCTCGCCGACCGCTGCTGGCACACGGTCACCCACTCCGGCCTGCCCCAGCGGCTGCGCCCCGGCTTCTGGGACAACAACGGCCGCTGCTGCGGTACCGCGGGCGTCCTCGCCCTGGCCTGCGACCGGATCGGCGAGCAGGGCGAGCAACAGGACACGTACGACTTCGCCCACGTCCTCGTCACGGACCTCGCCGCCCGCGCGATCCGCGACGGCGAGGGCGCCCGCTGGTCCAACGTCGAACACCGGGCCACCCCCACCGACCTCGAACCACAGACCGGCTGGGCCATGGGCAACGCGGGCATCGTCCGCGAACTCCTGCGCTTCGTACGCGTGGACGGCCACAGCCACGACGCCGGTCACGGCGACGTCCACGGCTTCGACTTCGGCTTCGACTTCGGGCAACCCGTCGGGCAGCGCCGGCAACCGCCCCTGAACTGACCGCCCGCGCACACTCCTGCTCCGCCTCGCGGATCGGTACGCTTCCGCAGGAGGCGGGAATGTTCAGTGCGGTGGCTTTCGGCGCTGGTGGTGCCCTCTGGCTCGCGCTCGGCATGTGAGCCGTCCGGCGGCAACGCCGCAGGCAGGCCGGCACCGTCGCCGGGTGGGCCGCACTGGCCCTCGGCACGGCGCAGTTGATCCACGCGGCAGGCTCCCTGACCGGCGACCGCCAGCCGCTCGGCCTCGTCCTCGCCACCTGCTGCGCGGTACTCAGCATCGTCGGCTCCCTCCTGGCGGCCCGCGACCGGGTCACGTACCGCAACGGTCCGGCCAGCCGGAAGCGCCGGAAACTCCCGCCGATCCGCCCATGACGGGTCGCGAGCGCTGAGAGGCCGACGCCGTATCGCCGCCAGCCGCCGACCGCCGACCGCCGACCGCCGACCGCCGACCTAGGCTGCCGCACCGCATTCGGTACTCCATACGCGCGCGCATCCCTGCGCGCGAACGACGGCCGCCCCACAATGTCCGAAACAGCAGATTTTGGGATGTTGGCGCCGCACTCGCGTGCCACCCGCGTGCCTGAGGAGCTTCCGTGGATGTCGGGCTGATCAACGGCCTTCCCGGCCACCCCCTCTTCGTTCACAGCTCTGTGGTGCTCGTCCCGCTGACAGCGTTGGCACTTCTCGTCTGTGTGCTGTGGCCGTCGGCAGCGCGTCGGCTCAGCTGGGTGCTGCCCGCACTGGGGCTGGTCACCCTGGTTCTGGTGGTGCTGACCACCGAATCCGGCGAGTGGCTGGAGGAGCGAGTACAGGAGACCGCGCTGGTGGAAGAGCACGCCGAGATGGGATCTGAACTTACTCCGTGGGTCATCGCCCTGTTCGTGCTGACGGTCGCCGTCTGGCTGCTCGGCCGTGTCGGCTCTCGATGGGATCGTGATGGCGGCGGTGCTGCCGGGAGCTCCACGGAGGGCGGGGCCTCGGTTACGGCTCGGCGGGCCGCTTCCGTTCCGGTACGGGTCGCAGTGCTGGTGCTCGCCCTGGTCGTGGCCGTTGGCGCAGCCGTTGAGGTGTACCGGATCGGGGACTCGGGCGCCAAGGCGGTCTGGCACGGCCGCTTCTCGACAACCGGGGCCGGCGGCGGGGGGTGACGCGCCAGAAGGTGCGTCACCGTCAGCTCGGGCACCGCCCGCGAAGCCCGACCGGCCGGACGTTCCCGCCTTGTGTCCGACCGGTCGCGCGGCTCAGCCAGGCGTCACCGCAGCTGGTTGAGTGCCTGCTGGAACGCGGCCGCGTGGGTGGCCTCGTCGGCTGCCGTGTTGCGGAAGTAGCGGGCGGCGGCGCTGTCGCCGACGGCGGTGGCCCGCTTGGCAAATCCCGGATACACGGTGGACACCTCGCCGCGCTCGCCGGTGATGGCCGTGCGCAGGTTCGTCTTCGTCGTGCGGACCAGGCCGGCCAGGACCGCTTCGCCGGCGAAGTGCTCGTGCAGCTCGACCCCCGCGGTGCCCTCGAACAGGCGGGCCAGGGCAGCGTTGCCGGTCTGCCTGGCGTGGGCGGCGTAGAGCAGGTACTTGGCGTTGGCGAGTGCCTCGCCGTGCATGGCGGTGTCGAGGTTGGCCTTGGTGCGGGCGGCCTTCACCTTGGGCAGTCCGGCGGGCACCGGCACCGTTTTGGCCATCGGTGGTGCCGGGATGGCGCCGCGGCCGGTGGTCAGGACCGTGAGCGCGGTGCGGTAGGCGTTTCGGTGGCGGCCCTCGTCCGCGGCGATCTCGGTGAACAGATCGGCGGCCTTCAGGTCTCCGTCCTTGCGGGCCTGTTCGGCGAAGCCGCGGTACATGACCTGGTGCTCGTAGCTTTCGCCGTTGATGGACTGGCGCAGGTTGGCCGCGTTCGTGCCGACGGTGCCGGCCAGGGCCGCGGCCTCGCGCAGGTGCTCGTTCAGCTCGGTCTGTGCCGTGGAGCGAAAGAGCGCACCCACAGCCTGGCCGGCCTTGTTGATGACGAGCTTGCCGCCGGACGACCAGGTCCGGCCGTCGGCCTGGACGGCGAAGAGGCTGTACGAGGCGTTCGCGTACGCCTCACCCTTCATGGCAGCGGCCAGGTCGGAGAGGGTCTGCGTGCGCAGAGCCCGGGCAGGGGTGCTCGTCGTCCGGGCCTGATCGGCCGGCACGGCAAGGACCACGGCCGTGGCCGCCTGGGACGCGGCGGTCAGCGCGCACAGGCTCACCAGAAGCGTGCGCATCGAGTGGCGGAACATGCGTCCTCCTTTCGGGGGCACCTCTGGGGTGCAAGCACCCCCACCTCATGTCACCCGCACCCGTCCACCGCTGCCCCCTCACGCAACCCATTCGGGTGAGCACGCACAGTGACACCCCTGCCCTGCTGCGAGAAGCGCCCCCGCACCGCGCCGTATGCGGGGTCGGGGGCGTGATCACGCGACCTACTTCTTCTTGCCCTGAGTCTGGCGGGCCCGTTCTTTTCCCCTGGTCAGCAGGCCGCGCATCCCAACTGACCTGCGGCTGAGCGGTTGTTCTTGGTCGTTGTTGGTCGTCCTCGGAGGGCCCAGAGTGGGCCCAGCGTGGACCCGTCTCCGTCGTAACCGAGTCATCACGAGGAGAGCAGGAAGGACCGCCCTGTCTGTAAGTACTTGTTTTGGGGTCTGGCCCAAGTTGTGTGGACCGGTGACGGAGTTTCACGCGAGGAGAACACGCTTTCGAAGGAGCGGGAATCCGGCGCGGTCGAACATCTGCCGTTTGAGCGTCTTGATCCGGTTGACTGTTCCTTCGACGGGTCCGGAGTTCCAGTCGGTGGTCAGCCCGGCGGTCACCGCGTCGAAGTCGCTTTCCAGCCCCGGCGCGAAGGTGCTGACTCCGGGCAGGCCCGACGTCACAGCCTCGGTGATCCACTCGGGGAGGCGCAGTCCGTCGAGTGTGGTGAGCATTTCCGCGAACGAGCTGGTCAGTTCTGCGGCGGACGCCATTTCCGGGCAGCGGTCGAGTACCGCCTTGCGGTGCAGTTTCTCCTCCTTGGTCAGGGTGGCCGGGTGCCGGGTGAGCCAGCCGGTCACCTGCCGTACCGACAGCGGTGGCGGGGCCGGGACGAAGCCTTCCCGCTGGGGCAGGTCGCGGTTCTGGTCCACTTCTTGTGGTGTGGTGACGGGTTGTCAGGAGGTAGGGGCGTGATGGTTCACCGCCGCGGCGACAGGCCACGGTGCCCGAAGCTTCGCAGTGGTCTCCCGGGGGGGATGGGGAGCAGGGCTGGGCGCATCGGACCCGTGTTTTGAGGGGGAGTGCGTGGTCGTTGTGGTCGCTGCGGCCCGGGCAGAGTGCCGGGGCCGCAGTG
>NZ_JAJONF010000032.1 GCF_021462265.1 Streptomyces shenzhenensis
CCCCGTCACCCCGCGTCGCCCCCCGTCACCCCGCGTCGGTCCAGCACCTCGGCCCGTCGAGCGGGCCGTGCGCTCCGGAACGCGCCCGCCGTAAGCTGTCGACCCGCTGTCGAACAGGCGGCCGAAAGGCCGTAAGACCGACATAGTGCGGGCAGTTGTCCACAGGCGAGTGACACGAATCGGTAACGGCAGCAAGAATGCGGTGTGGGACGTCACGCGGAACCATTCACGCGTGGTGTCCGTGATTCGGGGTGGGCCGGTTATGCGTGACGAAGCGCCGGCCCGAGCAATAACGGGCCGAGGAGGGCCGGGTGACGACCTATGACGATCGAGCGAGCCTTAGTGATCTGACCGCCACTGTGGAGCGGGTCCGCAGTTCGGTGGAGGGTGTGATCGAGGGCAAGCCCGAGGTCGTACGGCTCTCGCTGACCGTACTGCTCGCCGAGGGGCATCTGCTGATCGAGGATGTTCCCGGCGTGGGCAAGACGATGCTGGCGAAGGCGTTGGCGCGGTCCATCGACTGCTCGGTGCGGCGCATCCAGTTCACGCCGGACCTGTTGCCTTCGGACATCACCGGTGTGTCCATCTGGGACCAGCAGCGCCGGGACTTCGAGTTCAAACCGGGCGCGATCTTCGCCCAGATCGTGATCGGCGACGAGATCAACCGGGCCTCCCCCAAGACGCAGTCCGCGCTGCTGGAGTCGATGGAGGAACGGCAGGTCACCACCGACGGGCAGACCTACGAACTGCCCAGCCCGTTCATGGTGGTGGCCACCCAGAACCCGGTCGAGATGGAGGGCACCTACCCACTGCCCGAGGCCCAGCGCGACCGCTTCATGGCCCGCGTCTCGGTGGGCTACCCCAGCGTGGAGGCCGAGTTGCAGATGCTCGACGTCCACGGCTCGGCCAACCCTCTCGACGACCTCCAGCCGGTGGCGCACGCCCATGACGTGGTGAAGCTGATCGAGGCCGTGCGCGGAGTCCATGTCGCCGCGCCGGTCCGCCGGTACGCGGTGGACCTGGTCGCCGCCACCCGCACCCACCCCGACCTCAGACTCGGCGCCTCACCGCGCGCGACGCTGCACCTGCTGCGCGCCGCGAAGGCGTCCGCCGCCCTGAGCGGCCGGGAGTACGCGCTGCCGGACGACGTGCAGACGCTCGCCGTCGCGGTGCTGGCCCACCGGCTGCTGCCCACCGCCCAGGCCCAGCTCAACCGGCGCACCGCGGAGCAGGTCGTCCAGGAGATCCTGCAGTCCACCCCGGTGCCCGCGGCCCCCCAGCAGCAGACCGGCTTCGGCGGTCTGGGCCGGGGCGTGCCGGCGTATCCCCAGCAGCCCCCGCGGAGTCTGTGATGAGCGCCCCCGCGGAGGCCGACCGCGAGGAGGCGGGCGGGATCCGCACGGCCCTGGCCGGGCTGACCACCCGCGGCCGGTCCTTCCTCGCGGCCGGCATCGCGGCGGTGATCTGCGCCTACATACTGGGCCAGGCCGATCTGCGCCGGGTCGGGCTGCTGCTCGCCGTACTGCCGCTGATCTGCGCCACCGTGCTCTACCGCACCCGCTACCGGGTGGCCGGCAGCCGCCGGCTCTCCCCCGCGCGGGTGCCGGCCGGCAGCGAGGCCCGGGTCCATCTGCGGATGGACAACGTCTCGCGGCTGCCCACCGGCCTGCTGATGCTCCAGGACCGGGTGCCCTACGTCCTCGGCCCGCGTCCCCGCTTCGTCCTGGACCGGGTGGAGCCGGGCGGCCGCCGCGAGGTGTCCTACCGGGTCCGCTCGGACCTGCGCGGCCGCTATCCGCTGGGCCCGCTCCAGCTGCGCCTGACCGACCCGTTCGGCATGTGCGAACTGACCCGTGCCTTCTCGACGTTCGACACCCTGACCGTCGTCCCGCGCGTGGAGCCGCTGCCGCCGATCCGGATCGGCGGCGAGGCCAAGGGGTACGGCGACGGGCGGCAGCGCTCGCTGGCCCTGGCCGGCGAGGACGACGTGATCCCGCGCGGCTACCGCCACGGCGACGACCTGCGCCGCGTGCACTGGCGCTCCACCGCCCGCTACGGCGAGCTGATGGTGCGCCGCGAGGAGCAGCCGCAGCGCGCCCGCTGCACGGTGCTCCTCGACACCCGGGGCGGCGCCTACGAAGGAGCGGGCCCGGACTCGGCGTTCGAATGGGCGGTGTCCGGTGCCGCCTCGGTCCTGGTCCACATGCTCGAACGCGGCTTCTCGGTCCGGCTGTTGACGGACACCGGCAGCTCGGTGCCCGGCGAGGGCGCCGACGGTTTCGCCGGCTTCGGCCAGGAGTCGGCGGAGGCGGCCGGGCTGCTGATGGACACCCTGGCCGTGATCGACCACTCGGACGGCACGGGCCTGTCCCGGGCCTACGACGTGCTGCGCGGCGGCAACGAGGGACTGCTGGTGGCCTTCCTGGGCGACCTCGACGAGGAACAGGCGACGACGGCCGCGAAGATGCGCCAGCGCAGCGGCGGCGCCGTCGCCTTCGTACTGGACCCGGACACCTGGGTCAGGGAGCCGACCGACGTGCCCGCCCCCGGCAACGCGCACGAGGAGCGGCTGCGGATGCTGCGCGAGGCGGGCTGGACGGCCGTCGGCGTGGAGCGCGGCGCCTCGGTGGCCGAGCTGTGGCGGCAGGCCGACCGGGAGCGCACGGGGCTCGCCGCGCTGGGCGGGGAGGCACGGTGATGAGCGGACGGGCCCGGCTCGCCCTCACCGCGGCCGCGGCGACGCTGATGGCGTCCTGTGCCCTGCTGCCCCTGGTCTCCCCGGTGACCTGGCTGTTCCAGGCGGCGTTCCTGGTGGCGGTCCAGACCGGCGCGGGCGCGGCCGCCCGGCGGGTGCCGCTGACCCGCCCGCTGACCGTGGCCGCGCAGGCCCTGGTCACGCTGCTGATGCTGACCCTGGTGTTCGCGCGGAGCCACGCGCTCGCCGGGGTGGTCCCCGGCCCGGACACCTTCCGGTACTTCGGCGACCTGCTCCAGCAGGGCTCGGACGACGTCAGCCGGTACTCGATACCCGCGCCGCTGACACCCGGCATCCGGCTGATGGTGATCGGCGGCGTGCTGGCCGTCGGGCTGATCGTGGACACCCTCGCGGTGACCTTCCGCAGCGCGGCCCCGGCCGGGCTGCCGCTGCTCGCGCTCTACTCGGTGGCGGCGGGCCTGTCCGACGGGCCGACCGACTGGCTGTGGTTCCTGGTGGCGGCGGCCGGCTATCTGATGCTGCTGCTCGCCGAGGGCCGGGACCGGCTCTCGCAGTGGGGCCGGGTGTTCGGCGGCGCGCCGCGCACCCCGGGCGGCCAGGAGAGCGGCGCGGTGGCCCCGGTGCGCACCGGGCGCCGGATCGGCTTCGCCGTGCTGGGCGTCGCCCTGTTCGTGCCGTTCGCGATGCCCTCGATCCAGGGCGGTCTGCTGGACGCCGCCGGGACCGGTGTCGGCATCGGCAACGGGAACGGCGGCACGATCTCCGCCGTCAACCCGCTGGTGTCGCTGCGGGACAGCCTCAACGTGGACGAGGACCGGCAGGTGCTGTCCGTGAGGACCAGCGACAACGCCGGCGTCTCCGACCTGTACCTGCGGATCGTCTCCCTGGACGACTTCGACGGAACCACCTGGAAGCCGGCCCAGCGGCACATCACCGGTGTGCCGGACAAGCTCCCGACCCCGCCCGGCCTCGGCGGTGACGTCAGGCGGACGACGGTGAAGTCGACGATCACGGCGGCCGACTGGTACGCCCAGGACTGGCTGCCGATGCCGTACCCGCCGAGCGGGGTGAAGGTGGCGGGCAGCTGGCGCTACGAGCCGGTCGGGATGACCCTGGTCGGCGACCACGGGCAGAACACGCGCGGTGAGACCTACCAGGTCACCAGCCTGGACGTGCAGCCGACGGCGGAGCAGCTGGCCGCGGCGCCGGAGCCGTCGGCGGCGATGAAGAGGGAGTACACCGAGGTGCCCTCCTCGCTGCCGTCGGTGGTGGCGAAGACGGCGCAGGAGGTCACCGCCGGTTCGACCAGCCACTACGAGGAGGCGGTCAAGCTCCAGGACTACTTCGCGGTGTCCGGCGGCTTCCAGTACGACACCCAGGTGGAGGTCGGCCGGGGCGAGGGCGCGATCGCGAACTTCCTGAAGCAGAAGCGCGGTTTCTGCGTGCACTTCTCCTTCGCGATGGCCGCGATGGCCCGGACGCTGGGCATTCCGGCCCGGGTGGCGGTGGGCTTCGCGCCGGGCACCCCGCAGGCGGACGGCACGGTGTCGGTGGGCCTGAAGGACGCGCACGCCTGGCCGGAGCTGTACTTCGAGGGCGTGGGCTGGACCCGCTTCGAGCCGACCCCGACCCGCGGCACGACGCCGTCGTACACGCTGTCGCAGACGCCCGGCTCCGCCGTGCCGGACGAGCCCCTGCCGCCCAAGGGCGCCTCGACGGGGCCGTCTGCCTCGGCCTCGCAGAGCGAGAGCTGCGCGCCGCGGCTGCGCAAGCAGGACGCCTGCTCCAGCCCGTCGGCGGCGGCCGCGGTGCGCAGCGGGGACGGCGGGCCGCCCTGGTGGCAGCTGGCCCTGTGGGCGCTCGGCGGTCTCGCCGTGGCGACGGCGCCGCTGGCGCCGATGCTGTACCGGCAGGGGGTACGGGCCGGCCGGCTCGGGGCCTACGACCGCACGCCCGCCGGCGTGGCCGTGCACACGCTGGCGGTCTGGCTGGAACTGACCGACACCGCCTGGGATTTCGGCATCCTGCCCGACGAGTCGCTGACCCCGCGCAACGCGGCCGCCCGGATCGTCCGGCTCGGCCGTCTGGATCCGGCCGCCGGGGCCTCGGTGCACCGGGTGGCGGACGCGGTCGAACAGGTGCTGTACGCGCCGCGGCCGCGGCTGACGGCGGGCCTCGCGGACGACGTCCGCAGGGTCTCAGCCGCGTTCAACGGCACGGTCGGGGGGCCCGCGCGCCTGCGGGCGCTGTTCGCTCCGCGGTCGGCCGTGCGCGCGGTGTGGGCGGCGTCGGCGGGCTGGTCCCGGCTGCGGGACCGGGCGGCCGCGCTCCGGCCGGCCCCGCGAAAGCCCTCGAGGCAGCAGGGCTGACGCTGGACGGCGCGGGGGGGGCGCTTACCGGCGCTGGCAGGGTGCCTCCCCCAGCCTTCGGCCGGGGGGACCCCCAGCGCCCACCCGTGCCGCCCCAGCGGCACGACTGCCCGCGGCTGGATGAGCTGACACGAGCGCCCGCGGCTGGGAGGAAGCGGTGGCCGGAGCGCCCCGTCAGGGGCGCGGGGAACTGCGCGATCAGCCCCCACTCACCCGCAGTGGCTCACGGCCCGCAGTAAGGTCTCCGGCTACGGCCAGCAACGCCCTGAGGGGTGACCGCCGTCGGCGGTCACCCCTCAGTCACGCTCTGTTCGGCCTCTCGGCGTAGCCGTCAGCGGCCCTGTTCGTCGCGGCGGCGCTGCCAGCGCTCCTCGATGCGGTCCATCATGGAGCGCTTCGCCCGGCCCTGGCGGCGCGCCTGCGGGCCGCCCACGGGCTGCTCACCGGGCTTGGGGGCCTTGCGCCAGCCGGTGACGGCGAGGACCGCGCAGCCCAGCATGACGAGGAAGCCCACCACGCTGACCCAGACCTGCTGAACGACCATTCCGGCGATGAGGAGCGCGATACCCACGAGGAAGCCGGCGACCGCCTGGTAGACCCGTCGCCGGGTGTACATACGCAGGCCGCTTCCCTCAAGCGCTGTCGCGAACTTGGGGTCTTCGGCGTACAGCGCTCGCTCCATCTGCTCAAGCATTCGCTGCTCGTGCTCCGAGAGCGGCACGGCGTCCTCCTCATCGTGCAGTCGCCGGGGCGACCCGGGGGGTCCCTTCAGGATAGGCAGGGAATCGCCCCCGTGAAACCCGCCCCTCTAGGCCAATTGGCCAACCGGAATCCGCCACGACAGTCCCGGCTCTCTGAAGCTTCCATTCCCCAGCAGCCGACCCGTCATGCCGGGCGATCTCCCTCGATCATACGGCGCAAACCCCTCGATCGGGGGGCCTGTGGCGTACTCCATCCGCTGTCGAGCCCCTGATCAGCGGGGTCGCCTCAGGAGGCTCTCAGACCCCGGCGGCACCCGGTGTCTCGCCGAGCACGTGCAGCTGGGTGGCGACGGAGTGGAAGGCGGGGAGCTCGGCCGCGGCGGCCTCCAGCTTGAGCAGGGCGTCGAGGGCGCCGGGCTCGGTGTCCACCAGGACGCCGGGGACCAGGTCGGCGAAGACCCGCACGCCGTGCACCGCGGCGACGGCCAGGCCCGCGCCCTCGACCAGGCCGGTGAGCTGCTCGGCGGTGAAGCGGCGCGGCATCGGGTCGCCTTCGCCCCAGCGGCCGTCGGGGTCCTCCAGGGCCTGCTTGGCCTCCTTGAAGTGGCCGGCGAGGGCGCGGGCGATCACGGCTCCGCCGAGCCCGGCGGCGAGCAGGCTGAGGACGCCCTCGGAGCGCAGCGCGGCCACCGTGTTGCGCACGCCCTCGGCCGGGTCGTCGACGTACTCCAGGACGCCGTGGCACAGCACCACGTCGTGGCCGCCGCGCTCGACCACGTCGAACAGGCCGAGGACGTCGCCCTGGACGCCCTTGACCCGGTCGGCCACGCCGGCCTCGGCGATGCGGCGCTCCAGCGCGAACAGCGCGTTCGGGCTGGGGTCGACGACGGTGACGCGGTGGCCGAGCCGGGCCAGGGGGACGGCGAAGTTGCCGCTGCCGCCCCCGGTGTCCAGGACGTCCAGCGTGTCCCGGCCGGTGGCCTTGACCCGGCGGTCGAGGGCGTCCTGGAGGACCTCCCAGACCACGGCGGTACGGAGAGAGGCGCGGGGTCGAGTGGGGTCCGGCACGGCAGTTGACTCCTCGGCGCGGCACCGCCTGTTGCCCGGCGGCGCGAACTCGGTGCCTCCCCGGCCCGAGGGTGCGGGAGGAAGGAAGGCTTCAGGCGCTCTCCACCCTATTGCCTCCGCACCCGATTGCCGCCGCCTTGCCTGGTCATCCCGCGTCGGGCAGCTCCCTCCCCGGGGTACCGGCCGCCCGGTCGCCGTCGTCCCGGCGCGCCTGTGGCAGCACCGGCTGGAGGACGAGCATCCGCTCGACGATGCGAAGGAACATCGCCACGTCGCGTATCAGGTCGTCGGCGTCCCGGCGGCCCACCGCGCCCTGGATGCCGGCCTCGGCGCGGGCCCGGCGGCCGGCGCCGGAGGCGAACAGGGCGCTCCACTCGGTGAGCTCGGGCGCGACCTCGGGGAGCACCTCCCAGGCGCTGCGGATCCGGGCCCGGTGCCGGGGCGAGGTCTCGGGGCGGGCGCGGGCGGCGAGCACGGCGGCCGCGGTGCGCAGGGCGGCCAGGTGGGCGGTCGCGTAGCGCTCGTTGGGGGTGTCGAGCAGCTCGGCCTCGTCCAGCGCGGCGCGGGCCCGGGTGAGCAGGTCGAGGGCGGCGGGCGGGGCCGTGGCCCGGCGGAGTACGGGGTGCACGTCGCTCGCCGGGCCGGTCAGTGAGGGGGCAGGGCCGGTGGGGCGGCGCCGGTGGGCGGCGGCCGCTGACGAGTTGGCCATGACGAACCTCCTGTCGTCTCAGTGACGGCGCCCTCACACGGGGTGCCGTATGTGCCCATCGTGAGGTATGGCACTGACAATCCGTTCCGACCTGGGCTTTTGCTTCGATCGCGGGTTCGAGATAGTTTTTGAACTGACCAGTCAGTCTAAAAACTATGCCGCAGGGGGAACTGTGCACGGCGTATCTGTCACAGCCGAGCACCTCGGGCTCAAGGGCCCGCGGGGCTGGGCGTTCCGGGGGGTCTCCCTGGACGCCGGGCCGGGCGCGCTGATCGCGGTGGAAGGGCCGTCCGGCTCCGGCCGCACGTGCCTGCTGCTCGCGCTCACCGGCCGGATGAAGGCCACCGAGGGCACCGCGAGCGTCGGCGGAGCCCGGCTGCCCAAGCAGCTCGGGGCCGTACGGCGGATCAGCGCGGTGGCCAACGTGGCCGGGGTCACCGACCTCGAACCCGCCCTGACCGTCGGCGAGCACCTGCGTGAACGGGCCCTGCTGCAGAGCCGGTTCGGTGACTCGCTGCGTGATCTGGTGCGGCGCCGCGGGGCACGAGCCGCCGGCGCGGGGCAACGGGTGGGCGAGGCCCTGGCCGCCGCCGGGCTCGACCTCCAGTCGCTGCCGAAGGGCGCCCGGACCGCCGTACGGGATCTGGAGCGGATCGAGGCGCTGCGGCTGTCCGTGGCGCTGGCGCTGGTGGGCAAGCCGCGGCTGCTGGCCGTGGACGACGCCGACCTGAAGCTGTCGCAGGACGAACGCAGTGAGATGCGGCAGCTGTTGGCGTCGATCGCCGCGGCCGGGACGACGGTGGTGGCGGTGTGCGGGCAGGCGCCTCCGGGGGCCCTCGTCGTACGCACCGGGAACACGGAGGCAGCACAGCGGGAGGAGGCCGGCGATGCGCTCGCCACGACTGGCCGCGCTTGAGCTCAGGCGCTTCGGACGGGGCAGGCTGCCGCGCGCGGCCCTGGTGGCCCTGCTGGTGCTGCCGCTGCTGTACGGCGCGCTGTACCTGTGGTCGTTCTGGGATCCGTACGGCCGCCTCGACCGCGTTCCCGTGGCGCTCGTGAACGACGACAGGGGGGCGACGGCGAGCGGCCGGCGGATCACCGCGGGCGACGACATCGTCGCCGGGCTCAGGGACAGCAGGTCCTTCGACTGGCACGAGGTGAGCGCCGCCGAGGCCCGCCGCGGCGTCGAGAACGGCACGTACTACCTGTCGCTGACCATGCCCGCCGACTTCAGCGCGCGCATCGCCTCCAGCGCGGGCGACTCCCCGCAGACCGGAGCGCTGCAGGTGCGCACCAACGACGCGAACAACTACATCGTCGGACAGATCTCCCGCACGGTCTTCAACGAGGTGCGTTCGGCCGCGTCCGCCAAGGCGTCCCGGTCCTTCCTGGACCGGATCTTCATCTCGTTCTCCGACCTCCATGGGCAGACCGCGCGGGCCGCCGAGGGCGCCGACACGCTCGCCGGCGGCATCGGGAAGGCCGAACAGGGGTCGAAGGACCTCGCGGACGGCCTGTCGGACGCCAAGACCGGCAGCGGGAAGCTCGCCGGCGGGATCAGGAAGCTGGACGCGGGCGCGGGGACGCTGGAGGACGGCTCCCGGCAGGTCGCGGACGGCACCCAGGTACTGGCGGACCAGGTCAACGGCGTCTACGGCAAGGTCGGACCGTACCTGGCGAAGAACGAGAAGACCATCGGTGACACGGCCCGGCTGGTCGCCGACTCGGCGCGCACCGTACGCGGCAACCTGGGCGTCCTGGTGAAGACCGCCCCGGCGGCCGCGAGGACCGCGCACACGGCCGCGGACACCCTGGACGAGATCTACGCGACGCGCTGCCCGGCCCAGCAGCCGGCCGACCCGGTCTGCCCCGACCTGAAGAAGGCCAGGGACGCCGCCGCCGACGTGGCGTCGGTCGCCGACGACCTGAACAGGCTGATCGCCGACCAGAACGGCGACCTGAGCACGCTCGACCACAACCTCCGCACGCTCCAGACGCAGGCCCAGGCCCTCGCCGACCGCGCCCCGCGCCTGTCCGAGGACGTCGCCGGCGCCGCCAAGAAGATCAACAAGCTGAACGACGGCGCGGCCCGGGTCGCCGCGGGCGCGGCGCAGCTGCACACCGGCCTCGGCACGGCCACCACCGGCGCCACCGGCCTCGACGCGGGCCTGGGCAGGCTCAGGACCGGCGCGTACGACCTCGACGGCGGGCTCTACAAGCTCGTCGACGGCTCCGACACCCTCGCCGGCGGCCTGCACGACGGCGCGCGCAGGATCCCCGACTACGACAAGCAGGAGCGCGACCGGCGCACCGGGGTCATGGCCGACCCGGTGCAGCTCGCCTCCCAGGACCTGCACAAGGCGCCCAACTACGGTACCGGCTTCGCCCCTTACTTCATCCCGCTCTCCCTGTGGGTCGGCGCGATGGTGGCCTACATGCTGATCCAGCCGCTCAACCGGCGTGCCCTGGCGGCCGGTTCGGCGGCCTGGCGGATCGCGCTGGCCGGCTGGCTGCCCGTGGTCGCGGTCGGGGTGCTGCAGACGGCGGCCCTGATGGCCGTGCTGCACTGGGCGATCGGGCTCCAGATGGTCCGCGCGGCCGGCACGGTCGGGTTCCTGTTCCTGGTGGCGGCCTGCTTCGGGGCGATCGTGCAGTGGCTGAACGCGCGCTTCGGGGCGGCGGGGCGGATCCTGGTCCTCGCCCTGCTGATGCTCCAGCTGACGTCGGCGGGCGGCACGTATCCCGTGCAGACCAGTCCGGGCTTCTTCAACTGGATCCACCCGTTCCTGCCGATGAGCTACGTCGTGGCGGCACTGCGGCGGCTGATCACCGGCGGCGGGCTGGGACCGGTGTGGCAGGCCTGCGCCGTCCTGGTGGCGTTCACGGCGGGCGCCCTGGCGCTCACCGCCCTTTCGGCCCGGCGCCGCCAGGTGTGGACGCTGGACCGCCTGCATCCCGAGCTGAGTCTGTGAGGCCCGCCGCCATGCCCTCCTCCTCCGTGCCCGCGCGGGCCGCCGTTCCTGTGAGAATCGGGACCATGGAAAGCAGCAGCACCACGGGCGGCGGCACACGCCGTGAGGCCACCCGGCAGAAGCTCTACGAGGCCGCCGTCACGCTCATCGCCGAGCAGGGGTTCTCCGCCACCACGGTGGACGAGATCGCCGAACGGGCGGGCGTCGCGAAGGGCACCGTCTACTACAACTTCGCGAGCAAGTCGGTCCTCTTCGAGGAGCTGCTGCGGCACGGCGTGGGCCTCCTCACCGCCTCCCTGAGAGAGGCCGCCGAGCAGACCGCGCGGGAGGACGGCAGCCGGGTCGACGCCCTGGACGCGATGGTCCGCGCGGGCCTCGTCTTCATCGACCGCTACCCGGCCTTCACGCAGCTCTACGTGGCGGAGCTGTGGCGCACCAACCGGGCCTGGCAGTCGACGCTGATGGTGGTCCGGCAGCAGGCCGTCGCGGTCGTCGAGGGCGTACTGCGCGAGGGGGTGGACAACGGCGAGTTCAGCGACGAGATCGACATCCAGCTGACGGCGGCCGCGCTGGTCGGGATGGTGCTGGTGGCGGCCCTGGACTGGAAGTCCTTCCAGCCCGAGCGCTCCCTGGACGACGTCCACGCGGCCCTGTCCCGGCTGCTGCAGGGGCGGGTGAGCGGCAAAGGCTGAGCCCCGGCCGGCCCGCACGCGCGTGTGGGCGGCGAAAAGCGCCGGTCCGTGGTGGCCGCGTCCCCCGCGGGCCGCCGTCGGACCGGCGCCTTTCGCGCACCCCGTTTCCCCCGGGCCCCCTCTCCCCGGCTCCCCCGTGCTCCCCCGTGTCTCGCTTCCGCCGACGCGAATCGGCGGAAGGAGCGGTCAAGGCGCGATCGCCGTTCCGCCGCCCCGTGTCGGCGGTGCCGTGCCCCGCGCCCCTCTCCGTGTCTCCACTCTCCCGTTCACGCAGGTCGCCGCCCATCCGCGCGCGTACTCAACTCGCCCCTTAGGTACGCGTACTCAGGTGCGCGCGCACCGGCCCAGGACGTACGGCCGCCGACTGGTTACGATCTCGTCCGTGTCGGTACTCCCCTTGGTCTTCACCAGCGGCTGGGCCAGCGGAATCAACGCGTACGCGGTGGTGCTGCTGCTCGGCCTCTTCGGCGCGACGGGCCTGAGCGACGACGTCCCCGAGACGCTGCAGCGCCCCGAGGTGCTGATCGTCGCGGGCGCGCTGTTCCTGTGCGAGGCGGTGGCCGACAAGATCCCGTACGTCGACTCGGTGTGGGACTCCGTGCACACGGTGATCCGCCCGCTGGCGGGCGCCTGGGTCGGGGCGCTGCTCGCCGGGCACAGCGGCTCGCTCCCCGACGTGGCGGCCGGGCTGGTCGGCGGTTCCACGGCGCTGGCCAGCCACGCCGTGAAGGCCGGTACCCGGATGGCGATCAACACCTCGCCGGAGCCGGTCAGCAACATCGTGGTGAGCCTGGCGGAGGATCTCGGGGTCGCCGGGATCGTGACGTTCGCCATGTTCCATCCGCTGGCGGCGGCGATCGTCGCGGCGGTGCTGCTGGCGACCGGCCTGATCGTGCTGGTGTTCCTGATCTCGCGGATCCGGCGGTTCTGGCGCCGCCGCGCCCAGCGCCGGGAGGAACGGCGGCTCGCGGCGCAGGCGGGCCGGCCACCGGGCTGACGGCCCGCCGCGCGGGACTGTCGGCGGCGGTGGATAAAGTCGCGGGCATGGGACGGATTGCGGTGATCGGCGCCGGGATGGGCGCCATGGCGGCGGCCGCCCGGCTGGCCGTCGCGGGCCACCGGGTGACGGTGTACGAGCGTACGGAGACCTACGGCGGCCGGGTGCGCCGGTTCGAGCGCGACGGGTTCGCCTTCGACACCGGACCCGGGCTGCTGCCGCTGCCCGCCGTCTACCGCGATCTGTTCGTCAAGACCGGCAAGGAGCCGCTGGAGTCCTGCGTCGAACTGGTCCAGGTGGATCCGTCGGAGCGGCACGTCTTCGCGGACGGCACGGCGGTGTCCTTGCCGAACGCGTCCCGCGCGGGCGTCGTCGCCGCCCTGGACGAGGCCCTCGGCTCCGGCGCCGGGCAGCGCTGGGGCGACTTCCTGGTGCGGGCCCGGGAGGCCTGGGACCGCACCCGGCGCCCGCTCCTGGAGGAGCCGCTGTGGCCGAACTGGCAGGTGCTGGCCGAGCGCGAGCCGTACCCGTCGGTCCCGCACAGAAAGCTGCTGCGCACCCGCCGGGCCACCACCCTCGCCGAGATCGGCGCGTGGGAACTGCGCGACGAGCGGCTGGCCGCCCTGCTGAACAGCCACGCGCTCGCGTACGGCCTCAACCCCCGTGACACGCCGGCGAGCGCGGCCGTGCTGCCGTACCTGGAGCACGCCTTCGGCACCTGGTACGTGCGCGGTGGCCTACGGGAGTTGGCGCGTGCGGTCTACGAGCGGTGCGTGCAGCGGCGGGTGGAGTTCGTGTTCGGTGCCGAGGTCACGGCGGTGCTGGCGAAGGACGGCCGCGCGACGGGGGTGGAGCTCGCCGACGGCGGTGTGGTCGACGCGGACCATGTGGTGGCCGGAGTGGATCCGGTACGGCTCGAGACCCTCACCCGGCTGACGGGGTGCCGGCTGGACGCCGAGGGTGATGTGCGGGCCGGCCCGGAGTCGGCGCGCCCGGGCCGCCTCACCGTGCTGCTCGCGCTCCGTGGCGGGCCGGAGGCCGGCACCGTCCACCGCACGGTCGTGCACGCGCCGGACGACGAGACCGAGTTGGACCTGCTGACCGCGCCCGGCGGCGACCGGCCGGTGCGCCCCACCGTGACGGTGCTGCGCCCCGACGACCCGGCGCTCAGACCGGACGACGACCACGAGTCCGTGGTGGTGTCGGCGGTGCTGTCGAGGGACGCCGGCTGGGAGAAGGACAGCACGGTCCAGGCCTGCACGGACCTTCTCCTGGAGGCCGCCGAAGCCGCCGTCCCAGGACTGCGGCAGCGCCTGATCTGGCACGAGACGCAGCTGCCCGAACCCACCGCGGGCGCCCCGGGACCTGAGGAGATCCCGGCTCCCGCCCTCGCTGCCGGCAAGGGCCGCTTCCTGCACCCGGCCAACACCACCCGGCTCCCCGGGCTGTACCGGGTGGGCGGCTGGTCGCATCCCGGTGGCGGCCTACCGCATGCCGGCATGTCGGGGGCGCTGGTGGCCGGACTGATCGTGGAGGGGCCGGAGTTCCGCGGCTCGCAGTGAGCCAGGTCCCTTCGGGGACGCCTCGCCCTCAGAAGCGGTACTGCTGCTCGTCGTACCCGTTGCCCTGCTGCTGCCCCTGCCCGTCGCCCTGATAGGGGTACGGCTGCTCCTGCGGGAGTTCGCCGCCGTACGTCTCGTCGGCGCGCTGCTGCGGGACCCAGACCCCGCCGGCCGGGGTCTCCGCGTAGCCGCCGTTGCCGTACTGGCCCTGGGCGTACCCCTGCTGGTCGTACTGCTGGGTGCCGTACGACGACTGGTCGTACCCGGCGCCGCCGTAGGTCTGGTCGCCGATGTACGGGTCGGAGTAGTTGGCGTACTGCTGCTGGCCGCCGCTCGTGTCGTAGCCGTACTGCTGCTGGCCGTAACCCGAGTAGTCGTAGGCATAGTTCTGGTCGGTGCCCTGGGCGGCGTACGCCTGGTCCTGGCCGGCGGTCGCGTAGGCGGCGGCCTGCTGGTCGCCGGTGGCGGCGTAGCCGGAGCCGCGGTAGACGCCGTAGGAGCCGGTGTCGTCGGGCATCGGCTGCGGCTCGTACACCGCGGTGGACTCGGCCGCGCCGGGCTCCATGGTGCGGGCCGCCGGGGTGAAGACGTCGTCACGGTCGTAGTCGTCGTTGCCGTAGGACGGCGTGCCGTTCGTGGCGTAGGCGCTCTGCTGCTCGGCGTAGGCGGCGTCGGCCGCGTCCGGGTCGGTGGCCTCAAGGCCCCGGTCCTCTTCCGGCTCACCGCGGCGGCGCCTGATCAGGCCGCCGCCGTCACCCTCCGCGCCGGGACGCTTGACCGCCCAGCCCGCCTCGAAGCCGCGGCGGAACGACAGCGTGACGTAGGTCTGGCCGACCGCGAAGGCGATCGCGCCCACACCGATGACGATCACGGACGGGATCAGGACACCGAAGACGACGCCGAGGAAGCCGCCGAAGGCGAGCAGGCGCCAGCGCAGCCGCGCCTTGTACTGCAGCAGGACCTCGCCGAGCAACCACAGTGCGACGACGCCGAACGCTACGTAGAGGACCGTCCAGCCCATGTACGCCCCTCCTCCAGTGACCGCTACGCAGTGTGTCGTACTCCGGTGCGGCCGGTCTAGGCCTGCGGGGGATGGTGCAGGCCCAGGTTCTCGTAGATCTCCAGCGTCGCCGTGGAGTTGTTCAGCGTGATGAAGTGCAGTCCGGGCACTCCCTCGGACAACAGCCGGGCGCAGAACTCCGTGGCGTGTTCGATGCCAATGGAGCGTACCGCCGCCGGATCGTCTTTGGCTGCGAGGATCCGCTCTTTCAGGGCGTCCGGGAAGGTCGCGTTGCTGAGTTTGGGCAGCCGTTCCAGCATCTTCACACTGGTGACCGGCAGAATTTCCGGGATCACCGGGGTCTCGCAGCCGGCCGCGGCGACCGAGTCCCGAAGCCGGAGGTACGGCTCGGGCCGGAAGAACATCTGCGTGATGGCGTAGTCGGCGCCCGCGCGGCACTTGTCGACGAAGTGCCGGATGTCGGTGTCCCAGTCGTCGGAGCGCGGGTGCATCTCCGGGAAGGCGGCGACGCCC
The DNA here is from genome assembly GCF_021462265.1 of Streptomyces shenzhenensis. GTDB lineage: Bacteria > Actinomycetota > Actinomycetes > Streptomycetales > Streptomycetaceae > Streptomyces > Streptomyces shenzhenensis. The sequence goes on from NZ_JAJONF010000032.1 coordinate 15,321, forward strand.
ACGCAGAAGTCACCCGACTCCTTGATGAGCCGGACGAGTTCGGCCGCGTAGGTCAGCCCTCGCGGGTGCGCCACCCACTCGCCCATCGGGTCGCCGGGCGGGTCGCCGCGCACCGCGAGCATGTTGCGGATCCCGGCGTCCGCGTACTGGCCGATGATGTTGCGCAGTTCGGCCAGCGAGTGGTCGACCGCGGTGAGGTGCGCGACCGGGGTGAGCGTGGTGTCGGCGACGATCTGCTGGGTCTCCTTGACCGTGCCCGCGCGGGTGGAGCCGCCCGCGCCGTAGGTCACGGAGACGAAGTCGGGGGCGACCGCCTCGACCCGCCGGAGCGCGCTCCACAGGTTCCGCTCACCCTTGGGGGTCTTCGGCGCCGAGAACTCGAACGAGTACGTGGCCTTGCCGGTGGCGAGCATGTCACGCACAGTGCGTGCGCGGTCAGTCCTGGTGGATGCGGTTCCGAGGGCCATACCCGCAGGTTAGTCAGGCGCGGACGGCCACCCAACCGAACTCGTAATATTTGCCCGAATTGTCGATCTCATGTCCGCATACTGGACAAGTTTCCGGACAGCGGCCTCCTGCTCGTCACCGCGAGCGCAGCCGCTCGGCGAACTCGGCCGCCACCGCGCCCGGGTCGTCGGCCGCGGTGAGCGCGCGGACCACGACCACCCGGCGGGCACCCGCGTCCAGCACCTGGTCGAGGTTGCCGAGGTCGATGCCGCCGATGGCGAACCAGGGGCGGTCGGTGCCCAGGGCGGCGGTGTGGCGCACCAGGCCGAGGCCGGGGGCGGGACGGCCGGGCTTGGTGGGGGTCGGCCAGCAGGGGCCGGTGCAGAAGTAGTCCACACCGTCCTGCACGGCGGCCGCGGCTGCCTCGGACTCGGCGTGCGTGGAGCGGCCGATCAGGACGTCCGGGCCGAGAATCGCACGGGCGGCCGACACCGGCAGGTCGCCCTGGCCCAGGTGGAGCACGTCGGCCCCGGCCGCGTGGGCCACGTCGGCGCGGTCGTTGACCGCGAGCAGCTTGCCGTGCCGGGCGCAGGCGTCGGCGAACACGGCGAGGTGCTCCAGCTCCTCGCCGGCCTCCATGCCCTTGTCGCGCAGCTGCACGATGTCGACACCGCCCACGAGGACCGCGTCCAGGAACCCGGCAAGGTCGCCCTGCTCCTTACGGGCGTCCGTGCACAGGTAGAGCCGGGCATCGGCCAGCTGGGCGCGGGCGGTGTCGGACATCGTTCTTCCCCCGTTGTGTCGGTACTGGCTGCCTCAGACGGCGAGCGCCTGGGCGCGGCGCTTCACCTCCGTGCCGCGATTCTCGCTGAGTGCCTGCGCGGGGGTGCCGGGCAGGGTGGCGTCGGGGGTGAAGAGCCACTCCAGCATCTCTTCGTCCGTGAAGCCGTCGTCCCGCAGGAGCGTCAGGGTCCCGGACAGGCCCTTGACGACCTTGTCCTCGTCGATGAAGGCGGCGGGGACGTGCAGCGCCCTGTTCTCACCGCGGCGCACGGCGATGAGCTGGCCCTCCTTGACCAGCTGCCGCACGCGCGTCACCTCGACGTCCATCATTTCCGCGATGTCGGGGAGGGTGAGCCAGGCGGGCACGAGAGCATCGATCTTTACGTCAATCTCGGTCACGGGATCTAGGGTATGCGCTCCGCCAGGGGGGCCGCGATGGTAATGCCGGGAGGGTCGTCGTCCGGGTGCACCGCCGTAGGGGCTGGTCGAGCCCACGCGGCGGAGCCGCACATGTCACAGCCCCGCGCCCCTTTGGGGCGCGTTTCCCTCGGGGAGCTTTCAGGAAGTCGTGGCGTTCTTGAGCGGATTCCCCGGATCGGACAGCGCCTCCGGGTCCATGGGGCGCCCTGCCTCGATCAGGCGGCGGCCCTGGGCCAGGTCCCGGGGGCGGCCTACCGCCAACAGGGCTACCAGGCGGGTCTCGCGCAGCCAGCAGACGCTCCAGGACGGGCCGGCCGGGTCGCCGCGCCAGATCAGGCGGTCGGCCGCGGCGTGGTGGCCGGCGTACTGGACGAAGCGGCCGAACTGCTCGGACCAGAAGTACGGGACCGGGTCGTAGACGGCGTCGGTCTCGCCGAGGATGTTGGCCGCGACCGTGCGCGGGCCCTGCAGGGCGTTGTCCCAGTGGTGGATCAGCAGGCGCTCGCCGTAGCGGCCGGACGGGAAGGAGGCGCAGTCGCCGACCGCGTAGACGTCGGGTGCGGTGGTGCGCAGCCGGTTGTCGGCGAGCACCTCGCGGTGCGCGCCCAGCTCGATGCCGGAGCCGGTCAGCCAGGCGGTGGCCGGGCGGGCGCCGATGCCGACCACGACGGCGCCCGCGGGCAGCCGGGAGCCGTCGTCGAGCACCACCGCGCCGGGCTCGACGTGCGCCACGCGCGCGTGGGTGCGCAGTGCGGTACCGCTGTCCGCGTACCAGGCGGCCATCGGCGCGGCGACCTCGGCGGGCAGCGCTCCCGCGAGCGGGCGGTCGGCGGCCTCCACGACGGTCACCGCGCAGCCGGCCTCGCGGGCCGCGGTGGCGAACTCGGCGCCGATCCAGCCCGCGCCGACGACCACGACGTCGTGCTGCCGGGCGAGCACGGGCCGCAGCCGCTCGGCGTCGTCCAGGGTGCGCAGCAGATGGACGCCGGGCACGCCCTCGGTGCCGGGCAGCGTGATCGGCTCGGCACCGGTGGCGAGGACCAGGACGTCGTACGGCACCGGTCCGGCCTCGGTGTCCAGCTCGTGGTCGGCGGTGCGCACGCCCAGCGCCTCGCGGCCCAGCACCAGCTCGATGCCGAGCGCCTCGAAGTCGACCTCGAAGGCGGACCCCTCCGACTTGCCGAGCAGCACGGCCTTGGAGAGCGGCGGCCGGTCGTACGGCTGGTGCGGCTCGGCGCCGATCAGCGTGACGGTGCCGGTGAACCCCTGCTCGCGCAGGGCGACGGCGGTCTGCACCCCGGCCATGCCCGCGCCCACGACGACCACGCGCCGCGTCTGTGACGTGCCCCGTCGCTGCGTCTGCTCGCTCACCTGATCACCATAGACAAGAACGATAGACAACTGACAGAGAGTCAGTCAGGGGTCGTGGCGAGTGACCTGTTCCACAGCGCCGTCCGAGGCCGTCTTACGAGGGCGCAGCCGCGCGGGCTAGGGTGGCGGGGAAGCACACGCGGGAGCCCGGACGCACCGGGCTGAGAGGGAGGCTGGCGGCCTCCGACCGTACGAACCTGATCCGGGTCATGCCGGCGAAGGGAGGGGCTGGACGCCCATGTCCTCACGTACGTCCGACGTCCTCGTCATCGGGGGCGGGATCATCGGCCTGGTCACGGCCTGGCGAGCGGCTCAGCGCGGGCTCACCGTCGCCGTGGTCGACCCCGGGCCCGGCGGCGGGGCCGCGCAGGTCGCGGCCGGGATGCTGGCCGCGGTCACCGAACTGCACTACGGCGAGCAGACCCTGCTGGGGCTCAACCTGGCCTCCGCGCGCCGCTATCCCGGCTTCGCCGCCGAGCTGACCGAGCTCACCGGCCACGACCTCGGCTACCGGTGCTGCGGCACCCTCGCGGTCGCCCTGGACGCCGACGACCGGGCGCATCTGCGCGAGCTGCACGCCCTCCAGCAGCGGTCGGGCCTGGAGTCCGAGTGGCTGTCGGGGCGGGAGTGCCGGCGCCTTGAGCCGATGCTCGCGCCGGGCGTGCGCGGCGGGCTGCGGGTCGACGGCGACCACCAGATCGACCCGCGCCGGCTGGCGGGGGCGCTGGTGGCCGCGTGCGAGCGGGCCGGGGTGGTGTTCCACCGCGACTGGGCGGAGCGCCTGGAGGTGGTACGGGAGCGGGCCGCCGGTGTACTCACCCGCGCGGGCGAGGCGCTGGGCGCGGACCAGGTGGTGCTCGCCGGCGGGAGCCTCAGCGGGCAGCTGGCGGGCGTGCCCGAGGACGTGCTGCCGCCGGTGCGGCCGGTGAAGGGGCAGGTGCTGCGGCTGACCGTGCCCGCGCGGTACGCGCCGTTCCTCAGCCGGACCGTACGGGCCGTGGTGCGCGGCGGGAACGTCTACCTGGTGCCCCGGGAGAACGGCGAGCTGGTCGTCGGCGCGACCAGCGAGGAGCTCGGCTGGGACACCACGGTGACGGCGGGCGGCGTGTACGAGCTGCTGCGCGACGCGCACGAGCTGGTGCCCGGGATCACCGAGCTGCCCCTGACCGAGACCCGGGCCGGACTGCGCCCCGGCACCCCCGACAACGCGCCGCTGCTCGGGCCGACCCGCCTCGACGGGCTGCTGCTGGCCACCGGCCACTACCGCAACGGGGTGCTGCTCACACCGGTCACGGGGGACGTGATGGCGGAGCTGCTGGCCGGCGGCGAGCTGCCGCAGGAGGCCCGTCCGTTCACACCGGCACGGTTCGGCACCGTCGCCGCCGCACTCGTGGAGCAGACCGCATGAACACCTCCGTCACCGTCTCCGTCAACGGGGAGCGCCGGGAGATCGCCCCGGGCACCGCTCTCGACACCCTCGTACGGTCCCTCACGGCCGCGCCGTCCGGGGTGGCCGCGGCCGTCAACGAGACCGTCGTACCGCGCGGGCAGTGGGCGGCGACCGGGCTCGCCGAAGGCGACCGCGTGGAAGTTCTCACCGCCGTGCAGGGAGGCTGAGCCATGGCCGACGACACGTTCGTCCTCGGGGGTACGGCCTTCTCCTCCCGGCTGATCATGGGGACCGGGGGCGCGCCCAGCCTGGAGGTGCTGGAACGGGCGCTCGTCGCGTCCGGGACCGAACTGACCACGGTCGCGATGCGGCGGGTGGACCCGGGGGTACGGGGTTCGGTGCTGTCGGTCCTCCAGCGGCTCGGGATCCGGGTGCTGCCGAACACCGCGGGGTGCTACACCGCCGGGGAGGCCGTGCTGACCGCCCGGCTGGCGCGGGAGGCGCTGGGGACCTCGCTGGTCAAGCTGGAGGTCATCGCCGACGAGCGGACGCTGCTGCCGGACCCGGTCGAACTGCTGGACGCGGCGCAGGCCCTGGTGGACGACGGGTTCACGGTGCTGCCGTACACGAACGACGATCCGGTGCTGGCCCGGAAGCTGGAGGACGTGGGGTGCGCCGCGGTGATGCCGCTCGGGTCGCCGATCGGGTCGGGGCTCGGGATCCGCAACCCGCACAACTTCCAGCTGATCGTCGAGCACGCGCGCGTGCCGGTGATCCTGGACGCGGGAGCCGGGACGGCGTCGGACGTGGCGCTGGCGATGGAGCTGGGCTGTGCGGGGGTGATGCTGGCGTCGGCGGTGACGCGGGCGCAGGATCCCGAGCGGATGGCGCTCGCCATGCGGGCCGGGGTGGAGGCGGGGCGGCTCGCCCGGCTGGCGGGGCGGATTCCCCGCCGGTACCTCGCTGAGGCGTCCTCTCCCGCGGAGGGCCTGGCCGTGCTGGATCCCGAACGCCCCGCGTTCTGAGCGCCAGTCCGCTCCCGTCTCGTCTCCCACCCACGCACCGCCCGAAACCGTCTGCCGAGAAGCGGGGCTCTCCCGTGGAGGCCGGGCCTCGTCGGCGGCTGCGGGAAGGGGGAGAAGGCATGCCCGGGGCGGGCGTCGTCGGCGGCTGCGGGTGGGCAGGTGCATATTCCAGCCACGTGCGAAGCGTCACAGGTGCGCTGCAGTCGCCCGGGGCAAGCGGTCTCACCTGTGTGGGTGTCAGCCGGGGCTCGTACACTCGCCGGGTGGATACGACCCTTCAGGACCCCCTTGTCGGGCAGGTGCTCGACGGCCGTTATCGCGTCGACGCGCGGATCGCCGTCGGCGGGATGGCCACGGTGTACCGGGCCCTGGACGTCCGGCTGGACCGCGTCCTCGCGCTGAAGGTGATGCATCCGGCGCTCGCCGCCGACGCGTCCTTCGTCGAGAGGTTCATCCGGGAGGCCAAGTCGGTCGCCCGGCTGGCCCATCCCAATGTCGTCCAGGTCTTCGACCAGGGGGCCGACCGGTCGTATGTGTATCTCGCCATGGAGTACGTGGCCGGCTGCACCCTGCGGGACGTGCTGCGCGAGCGTGGTGCGCTGCAGCCGCGGGCCGCGCTGGACATCCTGGAGCCGGTGCTGGCCGCGCTGGGCGCCGCGCACCGCGCCGGGTTCGTGCACCGGGACATGAAGCCCGAGAACGTGCTGATAGGGGACGACGGGCGGGTCAAGGTCGCGGACTTCGGGCTGGTGCGGTCCGTGGACTCCGTGACCAGCACGACCGGCGCCGTCCTCGGCACCGTGTCGTACCTCGCGCCCGAGCAGGTCGAGAGCGGGGCCGCCGATCCGCGCGTCGACGTGTACGCGTGCGGTGTCGTGCTCTACGAGATGCTCACCGGGCAGAAGCCGCACGACGGGGACTCGCCCGCGGTCATCCTGTACAAGCATCTGCACGAGGACGTGCCGGCGCCGTCCGCCGTCGTGCCGGGGCTGGCCTACGAGCTGGACCAGCTGGTCGCGCTCGGGACCGCCCGCGATCCCGGGGCCCGGCCGTACGACGCGGTCGCGCTGCTCGCCCTGCTGCGGCAGGCGCGCGACCGCCTCGGTGCCGAGCAGCTGGACGCCGTACCGCCGCAGGCGCTGGCGGACGCGCATGACATCGCCGGGGACCGGACCAGTGTCATACCCCGGTCGCTGCACGTGCCCCGGCCCCTGCCGGTCAACGAGGAGGACGAGGGGGCGCTGCGGACCAGCAGGTTCGAGGCGCCGCCCGGGCCGGACCGGCGGCGCGGGGGCCGCCGGTCCCGGCGCGGGCTGGTGACGCTCGTGATCGCCGTGCTGGTCGTCCTCGGCGCCGGAGCCGGGGTCTGGTACATCAACTCCGGGCAGTTCACCAAGGTACCGCCGCTGCTGTCGAAGACCGAGGCCCAGGCCACCGCGCGCCTGAAGGCGGCCGGACTCGACGTCGGATCGGTGGAGCACGCCTACAGCGACACGGTGAAGCGGGGCACGGTGATCAGCACCGACCCGGCGGCCGGCGAGCGGATCCGCAGCAACGACTCGGTGGCGCTCACCGTCTCGGACGGCCCCGAGACGGTGAGCGTGCCGGATGTGCAGGGCCGGACAGTGGCGGGGGCCAAGGCGCTGCTGAGGGCCGGCGGGCTCGAACCGGGCATGGTGACCCGGGAGTTCAGCGAGAACGTGCCCAAGGGGTCGGTCATCTCGTCCGATCCGGGGGCGGGCACCGGGCGGCACGCGGGGACCGCGATCGCGCTCGTCGTCAGCAAGGGTGCCCCGGTCGACGTCCCGGACGTCACCGGCGACGACCTGGACGAGGCCCGGCAGAATCTCCAGGAGGCCGGGCTGAGGGTGACGGTGTCCGCCACCGAGATCAACTCGGAGTACGACCAGGGGCAGGTCGCCCGGCAGACCCCGGCCGGCGACGCGCAGGCCGCCGAGGGCGACACGGTGACGCTGACCCTGTCCAAGGGACCCGAGCTGGTCGAGGTGCCGAACGTGGTCGGGGCGAGCGTGGACGCCGCGACCAAGCTGCTGGAGCAGTCCGGTTTCCAGGTCAAGGAGGACCGCGGGCTGCTCGGGCTGTTCGGCGACACCGTGCGGAAGCAGTCGGTGAACGCCGGGGAGCAGGCGCCCAAGGGGTCGACGATCACCATCACCATCCGGTGACCGGGCGCGGGCCGCGCCGTGACACCCTTGACGGGTGAAGAGTCAGCAGTCGGGTCCCGCCCGCAACCCCGTCGGCGGCCATGTCCCGGTGGCCGGCGGCCTGCACTCCGTGGGGCTGTCGTACGCCCGTGAGCTGCGGGCCGAGACCGTGCAGGTCTTCGTGGCCAACCCGCGCGGCTGGGCCACCCCGGCGGGCAGCCCGAAGCAGGACGAGGCGTTCCGCGCGGCCTGCGCGCGGGAGTCGATCCCGGCGTACGTGCACGCCCCCTATCTGATCAACTTCGGCTCGCACACCGAGGCGACCGTGGAGAGGTCGGTGGAGTCGCTGCGGCACTCGCTGCGGCGCGGCCGGGAGATCGGGGCGCTCGGCGTGGTCGTGCACACCGGCAGCGCGACCGGCGGCCGGGCCCGGGACGTGGCACTGAAGCAGGTAAGGACGCGGGTGCTGCCGCTCCTCGACGAGCTGACCCATGACGACGACCCGTTCCTGCTCCTGGAGTCCACCGCCGGGCAGGGCGCCTCGCTCTGCTCGCGGACCTGGGACTTCGGCCCGTACTTCGAGGCGCTGGACGCCCATCCGAAGCTGGGTGTCTGCCTGGACACCTGCCACGTCTTCGCCGCCGGGCACGACCTGACCGGGCCGAGCGGGATGCACCAGACCCTCGACCTGCTGGTGTCGGCCGTCGGCGAGGGCCGGCTGAAGCTGATCCACGCCAACGACTCGAAGGACGTGGTCGGCGCGCACAAGGACCGGCACGCGAACATCGGCGCCGGGCACATCGGCGAGGACCCGTTCCGTGCGCTGATGACCCACCCGGCGACCGCGGGCGTACCGCTGATCATCGAGACACCCGGCGGCAAGGAGGGGCACGCGGCGGACGTCGAGCGTCTCAAGCGACTCCGGGACGGCTGACCCCGGCAGGATCCCGCGGGCCTGCCAGAGCCGGGCCTTCCGGAAACGCTCCGGCGGCTCGGTCTCAGAGCTCGGGGCCGTCCCCCGGCCCCTCCTGGTAGGAGTAGCGCTGCTCCCGCCAGGGGTCGCCGATGTTGTGGTAGCCGCGTTCCTCCCAGAAGCCGCGCCGGTCGGCGGTCATGTACTCGACGCCGCGGACCCACTTGGGGCCCTTCCAGGCATACAGCTGGGGCACGACCAGGCGGACCGGGAAGCCGTGCTCGGCGGTGAGGAGTTCGCCGTCCTTGTGGGTGGCGAAGACGGTGCCCTCGGCGGCGAAGTCCGCGAGGCGCAGGTTGGAGCTGAAGCCGTACTCCGCCCAGACCATCACATGGGTGGCCTCGGGGGCGGGCGGCGCAAGCTCCAGGACGGTCCGCGCCGGGATCCCGCCCCACTCCGCGCCGAGCATGCTGAACTTCGTCACACAGTGCAGATCGGCGACCACGGTGACGTACGGCAGGGCCGTGAACTGCTCGTGGTTCCAGATGCGCACGCCCCCGTCGGCGGTGGCGCCGAAGACCCGGAACTCCCACCGCTCGGGCCGGAACCTGGGCACCGGGCCGTAGTGCGTGACCGGCCAGCCGCGCTGCAACCGCTGACCCGGCGGAAGCCCGGCTCCCGCGGTTCCCCGAGACGCGTGCTCCACCGGATGACCCATGCCTTCCATCCTGACAGACCACGGGCGGTGCACTCGACCAGGCAGACCGCCCAAAGATCAGCAAATCGCTCAATTAGCACCAGACTTCCACTTACTTACTAAGTCCGCACTTACTGGACGATCTTCTGTGCCGGTGCAATCATGCGCCGCAAACGTCCCATCCGTCCGGTACGGAACCCATGCGGAAGGAGCCTCTGCGATGCAGGGCGACCCCGAGGTCATCGAATTCCTCAACGAGCAGCTCACCGGCGAGCTCACCGCGATCAACCAGTACTTCCTGCACGCGAAGATGCAGGAGAACTTCGGCTGGTACAAACTCGCGAAGTACACCCGGCACGAGTCGTTCGACGAGATGAAGCACGCCGAGGTGCTCACCGACCGCATCCTGTTCCTGGAGGAGCTGCCCAACTACCAGCGGCTGTTCCACGTCCGGGTGGGGCAGACCGTGAAGGAGATGTTCGAGGCCGACCGGCAGATCGAGGTGGAGGCGATCGACCGCCTCAGGCGCGGGATCAAGGTGATGCGCGACAAGGGCGACATCACGTCCGCGAACATCTTCGAGGACATCCTGAAGGACGAGGAACACCACATCGACTACCTCGACACCCAGCTGGAGCTGGTGGAGAAGCTCGGCGAGGCGCTCTACCTCTCGCAGATCATCGAGCAGCCCGAGAGCTGAGCACCGGGCCTCAGGCCGCTTCGTCGAGCGCGGCGACCGCCTCGACGTCGTCGACCGCGGCGAGCACCGGGCGGCCCTGGCCGGCCGGCTCGCGGCGGGGGCAGGCGCCCCGGCCGAGAATCGCCTGGATGCGGCGGACGCACGAACCGCAGTCCGTCCCCGCCTTGCAGGCGGACGCCACCTGCCGGGGGGTGCAGGCGCCGTCCGCCGCGTGCTGCTTGACCTGGGCCTCGGTGATGCCGAAGCAGCTGCAGACGTACACGCGGTTCACCTCCCGACGGGACGGATCTCTTCACTGCCATCCCGTTTTCCGGTGAGGCAAACCTAACCTTACCCACCCCTTGGGGATCGCGAAAGCGCGAGGGGCGCGGATCCGGTGTGATCCGCGCCCCAGAGCACCGCCGGGAGCCCTACTGGTCCCGGTACATCTCCGCGACCAGGAAGGCCAGGTCGAGGGACTGGCTGCGGTTCAGCCGCGGGTCGCAGGCCGTCTCGTAGCGCTGGTGCAGGTCGTCGACGAAGATCTCGTCGCCGCCGCCCACGCACTCGGTGACGTCGTCACCGGTGAGCTCCACGTGGATGCCGCCCGGGTGGGTGCCGAGGGCCTTGTGGACCTCGAAGAAGCCCTTGACCTCGTCGAGCACGTCGTCGAAGCGGCGGGTCTTGTGGCCCGAGGCCGCCTCGAAGGTGTTGCCGTGCATCGGGTCGGCCACCCAGGCCACGGTGGCACCCGAGGCGGTGACCTTCTCGACCAGCTCGGGGAGCTTGTCGCGGACCTTGTCCGCGCCCATCCGGACGATGAAGGTCAGCCGGCCCGGCTCGCGGTCCGGATCGAGGCGGTCGACGTACCTCAGCGCCTCCTCGGCGGTCGTCGCCGGGCCGAGCTTGAGACCGATCGGGTTGCGGATCCTTGAGGCGAACTCGATGTGCGCACCGTCCAGCTGCCGGGTGCGCTCACCGATCCACACCATGTGCGCCGAGACGTCGTACAGCTTGCCGGTGCGCGAGTCGACCCTGGTCAGGGCGGACTCGTAGGCCAGCAGCAGCGCCTCGTGCGAGGAGAAGAACTCGACCGTCTTGAACTCCTCCGGCTCCGCGCCGCAGGCCTGCATGAAGTTCAGCGCGTTGTCGATCTCACGCGCGAGCTGCTCGTAGCGCTGGCCCGACGGGGAGGACTTCACGAAGTCCTGGTTCCAGGCGTGCACCTGGCGCAGGTCCGCGTAGCCGCCGGTGGTGAAGGCGCGCACCAGGTTCAGCGTCGAGGCGGAGGCGTTGTACATCCGCTTCAGCCGCTCGGGGTCCGGGATGCGGGCGGCCTCGTTGAAGTCGAAGCCGTTGACGGAGTCGCCGCGGTAGGTCGGCAGCGTCACGCCGTCGCGGGTCTCGGTCGGCTTCGAGCGCGGCTTGCTGTACTGGCCGGCGATCCGCCCCACCTTCACCACGGGCACCGACGCGGCGTACGTCAGCACGGCACCCATCTGGAGGAGGGTCTTGAGCTTGCTGCGGATGTGGTCGGCGGACACCGCGTCGAAGGCCTCGGCACAGTCGCCGCCCTGGAGAAGGAACGCCTCTCCCTTGGCGACGGCCGCCATCCGGGCGCGCAGCTGGTCGCACTCGCCCGCGAAGACGAGCGGCGGATACGACTCCAGCTCCGCAACGACTGCGCGCAGAGCCTCGGGGTCGGGGTACTCGGGCTGCTGCGCCGCGGGCAGGTTTCGCCAGGTGTTGCCAGCACCGAGGCTGGTCTTAGCGTTCACGGTCACCTCGTAAACATTACGGGGTCGTGTCGCCATATTTTCCTCCGGCTCGACTGGTGAGACGCGGTGATTGTCCTGTGGACAGGGCGGGCGGTGGGGTAGGGTTTCCGGCATGTTCGCGCATTCGACTCGGAACTGGTGGTGGACCGCTTCTCCGGCGGCCCACTGACTGCGCGTACGCAAGACTTCGCGAAGGCCGCCCGGAGGGGCGGCCTTCGGCGTTCCCGGGGCCGTTCCTCTCCCACCTGTCTCCCTGACATAGGACCGCAGAGGAACCATGGACCTGAACCAGCTGCTCCACGACGACCGCCCCTTCGCCCTGCTCCGCCGCCGTACCCCCGGCCACGACGAGAGCACGGTGGAGGTCCTGCTCGGCCCGGTCACCGCCCACGACCGGCTCGCCGACCTGCCCGACGAGGGGCTCGCCCTGATCCCGTACCGGCAGATCCGGGAGCGGGGGTTCGACGTGCGGGACGACGGGACACCGCTGCTGGCGCTGACCCCGACAGTGGTATGTCACATTCCACTGGACGAGGCCCTCGCGACCCTCCCCGCCCACGACGTCCGCGTCGAAGGCGGCGCCTTCGACGTCGACGACGACGCGTACGCGCGGATCGTCGGCCGGGTGCTGCGCGAGGAGATCGGCCGGGGCGAGGGCGCGAACTTCGTGATCCGGCGGACGTACGAGGGCCGGATCCCGGGCTTCTCACGCGCCGACGCGCTGGCTCTGTTCCGGCGGCTCCTGGAGGGCGAGCGGGGCGCCTACTGGACGTTCGTCGTGCACACCGGGGACCGGACGCTGGTCGGCGCGAGCCCGGAGGTGCACGTCCGGATGTCCGGCGGCACGGTGGTCATGAACCCGATCAGCGGCACGTACCGCTATCCCGCCGAGGGCCCCACCCCCGAGCACCTGCTCGGCTTCCTCGCCGACGGCAAGGAGATCGAGGAGCTGTCGATGGTCGTCGACGAGGAGCTCAAGATGATGTGCACGGTGGGGGACATGGGCGGGGTGGTCGTCGGCCCGCGGCTGAAGGAGATGGCGCACCTCGCGCACACCGAGTACGAGCTGCGCGGGAAGTCCTCGCTGGACGCGCGGGAGGTCCTGAAGGAGACCATGTTCGCGGCGACCGTCACGGGGTCCCCGGTGCAGAACGCCTGCCGGGTGATCGAGCGGCACGAGGTCGGCGGACGCGGCTACTACGCCGGTGCGCTGGCCCTGCTCGGCCGGTCCGCGGCCGGCGGGCGGGAAGAATCCGGGGAATCCGGCGGCGCCCAGACCCTGGACTCCCCCATCCTGATCCGCACCGCCGACATCGACGCGGACGGCCGGCTGCGGGTCCCCGTCGGCGCCACGCTGGTGCGCGGCTCGGACCCGGCGAGCGAGGTCGCCGAGACGCACGCCAAGGCGGCGGGCGTACTGGCGGCCCTCGGGGTACGGCCGTCCCGGCCACGGGGCGAGGAGAAGCGGCCCCGGCTGGCGGACGACCCCCGGGTGCGGGCCGCGCTGGACGGGCGGCGGGCCGCGCTGGCGCCGTTCTGGCTGCGGATGCAGGAGCGGACCGGCGAACTGGCCGGGCACGCGTTCGTGGTGGACGCGGAGGACACGTTCACGGCGATGCTCGCGCATGTGCTGCGGGCCGGCGGACTCGACGTGACCGTCCGGCGCTACGACGAGCCGGGGCTGCGGGCGGCGGTGCTCGCGCACGAGGGTCCGGTGGTGCTCGGCCCCGGCCCCGGTGACCCGTCCGACCTGGACGATCCGAGGATGCGGTTCCTGCGGGAGCTGACGGCGACCCTGATCCGGGAGCACCGGCACGGGGTGCTGGGCGTGTGTCTCGGGCACGAGCTGATCGCGGCGGAGCTGGGGCTGGACATCATCCGCAAGCAGGTCCCCTACCAGGGCGCGCAGACGTCCGTGGACCTGTTCGGGCGCCCGGAGACGGTCGGCTTCTACAACAGCTTCGTGGCCCGCTGCGACGAGGAGGCGGCGCGGGAACTGGCCGCGCACGGCGTCGAGGTGAGCCGGGCGGGGAACGGCGAGGTGCACGCGGTGCGCGGCCCCGGCTTCGCCGGGGTGCAGTTCCATCCCGAGTCGGTCCTCACGCTGAACGGCGCCGCCGTGGTCCGCGAGCTGATCGGTCAGCTGCATGGCAGCGGCACGTTCCTGGCGGAGAGGCCGGTCCGGTAGTCCGCACCGCGCGCCGTCACGGTGGCCGTGGCGGCGCGCGGGTCGAGGAGAACCGGAGAGCCGAGGAGAGCCAGGGAGGTCCGGCCGGCGGCTGTCAGCCGAAGAACACCCCGACCTCCTCGTACAGCTTCAGGTCGACGGTCTTCAGCCTGGCCGTGGCCTCCGCGATCGGCACCCGGACGATGTCGGTACCGCGCAGCGCGACCATCTTGCCGAAGTCCCCGTCGCGGACGGCGTCGACGGCGTGCAGGCCGAAGCGGGTGGCCAGCCAGCGGTCGAAGGCGCTGGGCGTGCCGCCGCGCTGGATGTGCCCGAGGACGGTGGTCCGGGCCTCCTTGCCGGTGCGCTTCTCGATCTCCTTGGCCAGCCACTCGCCGACCCCGGAGAGCCGGACGTGCCCGAAGGAGTCGAGGGACTTGTCCTTGAGGACGACGTCCCCGTCCTTCGGCATGGCTCCCTCGGCGACGACCACGATCGGGGCGTACGACGCCTTGAAGCGGGAGGTGACCCAGGCGCACACCTGGTCGACGTCGAAGCGCTGCTCGGGGATGAGGATGACGTTGGCGCCGCCGGCGAGGCCGGAGTGGATGGCGATCCAGCCGGCGTGCCGTCCCATCACCTCGCAGACCAGGACCCGCATGTGGGACTCGGCGGTGGTGTGCAGGCGGTCGATGGCCTCGGTGGCGATGCCGACCGCGGTGTCGAAGCCGAAGGTGTAGTCGGTGGCGGACAGGTCGTTGTCGATGGTCTTCGGGACGCCGACGACCGGCACGCCGTACTCGTCGGTGAGGCGGGCGGCGACGCCGAGGGTGTCCTCGCCGCCGATCGCGATCAGCGCGTCGACTTCCAGTTTGGCGAGGTTGTCCTTGATCCGGCGGATGCCGTTCTCCTGCTTGAGCGGATTGGTCCGCGAGGAGCCGAGGATGGTGCCGCCGCGGGGCAGGATGCCGCGTACGGCGGGGATGTCGAGGCGGACGGTGTCGCCTTCGAGGGGTCCGCGCCAGCCGTCCCGGAAGCCGACGAATTCATAGCCGTACTCCTGCACGCCCTTGCGGACGATGCCGCGGATGACGGCGTTGAGCCCGGGGCAGTCGCCGCCTCCGGTCAGTACTCCGACCCGCATGGAAATGTCCCTTCGCCGCGGTTGCCTGTGGGACTCACGCTAATGGTGATCCAGCTCACACAGGGATGGGCGGGTAAGGGCAATTCCGGTGAATTGTCGGGCGGTTGGTTTACGCGCTGCCCGAAGATCAGATCAGATCAGTCGTCGAGTCCCGCCTCTATCGCGTACCTCACCAGTTCCACCCTGTTGTGCAACTGCAGCTTGCCGAGGGTGTTCTGCACATGGTTCTGGACCGTGCGGTGCGAGATGACCAGGCGCTCGGCGATCTGCTTGTAGCTCAGGCCCTTGGCGACCAGCCGCAGTACCTCGGTCTCGCGGTCGGTGAGCCGGGGCGCGCCTGGCCGGTCGGCGTCCGCGGTCGCCGGGGCCGGCTCGGAGGCCAGCCGGCGGTACTCGCCGAGGACCAGTCCGGCGAGGCCGGGGGTGAACACCGGGTCGCCGACTGCGGTACGGCGGACCGCGTCGAGCAGTTCCTCGGTCGAGGCGGACTTGAGCAGGTAGCCGGTCGCGCCGGACTTCACCGCCTCCAGCACGTCGGCGTGCTCCCCGCTCGCGGACAGGACCAGGACCCGCAACGCCGGGTTGTGGCCGACGAGTTCCTTGCAGACCTGGACGCCCGGCTTGGCCGGCAGATTGAGGTCGAGGACGAGGACGTCGGGCGCCGCGGCCTTGGCGCGGCGCACCGCCTGCTCGCCGTCCCCCGCGGTGGCGACCACCTCGAACCCGGACTCGGTCAGGTCCCGGGCGACCGCGTCCCGCCACATCGGGTGGTCGTCGACCACCATGACCTTGATGCTCATCACCGCTCCGCCTTCCCCGGGGAGACCTTCGGTACCGTCAGCTCGACTTCCGTGCCCTGCCCGGGAGTCGAGAACAGCTCGGCGCTGCCGCCGAGGTCGCGCAGCCGCCCCCGGATCGACTGGGCCACCCCGAGCCGCCCCTCCCCCTCGGCCTGGGCGAGCCGGCCCTCCGGGATGCCGGGGCCGTCGTCCCGTACGGTCACCACGACCGCGCCGGGCTCGTCCTCGACCAGGATCCAGGCCCGCGCCCCGTCCCCCGCGTGTCTGCGCACATTGTCCAGGGCGGCACCGACAGCGGCGGCCAACTCGCGTGCGGCCGCCGGTCGCAGCTCCACCGGCGCGCCGGGCTCGGCGAGGCTGACCCGGGATCCGGCGTACGGCGCGAGCAGCGTGCGCAGGTCGACCGGACCGCTGTCGTCCGGTTCCTCGACCAGGCGTACGACCGCGCCCTGGGCCTCGTCCTCGGAGACCCGTGAGGGGGGCACCAGGCCTGCGGAGACCAGCGTCCGCAGGGCCACCTCCTGTTCCCCGGCCAGCCGGCCCAGTTCCTCCGCCTCGCCGCCGAGGACCGTGCCCCGCCGCTGCACCATGGCGAGCACCTGGAGCACGCCGTCGTGGATGTCCCGGGCGAGCCGCTCGCGTTCCCGGGTGGCCGCCTCGATCTCCAGGGCGCGGGCGAGGGTGCGCTCGGAGGCGCGGGCGACCTCGACGACGTACCCGATGGCGATGGAGGCGACCCAGACCAGGACCACGTTGTGGACGGTGTCACGGGCGGGGTGGCCGCGCTCGACCAGGTTGGCGGCGGCGACCGGCGTGGAGGCGAACGCGGCCCAGCGCCAGCCGCCCTTGAGGGCGTAGGCGAGGACCGAGCCGGCGGTCCATATCGACGGCAGGGTCGAGCCGCCCCGGTCGATGTGGACCTGGGTGACCACCCACGGGGTCAGCACGATGCCGGTGAGCGCGATGGCGAGGTCCACGGCGAGGAAGCGCTTGGTGCAGGCCGCCGCGCTCTGCACGCGGGGCAGGGTCGCCAGGGTCCAGACGGTCAGGACGGCGTAGTAGGCGATGGCGACGCCCGCGCGGTCGTACTCGTGGTAGGCCGAGGCGAACAGGCCGATCGCGTACGGCAGGGTCAGCACGCGGTAGCCGGTGAGGGCACGCCACAGGGGCTGCTCGACCGACATCCGTATGACGCGTTCCCGCTTGCTCATGACCCCCCAGTCACTCCGCCGGCCCCCCGGCCGGCTTCCCCCGGTCCGCCGGTCTAGGACTCGGTGGCCTTCTTCTCCGCTCTCGCCGCTTCCTTCTCGGCCTTGGCGGCCTTGGCGGCCTCCGCGAGCTGCCGCTTGGCGGCCGTCGCGTAGATGTCCACGTACTCCTGGCCGGAGAGTTTCATGATCTCGTACATGACCTCGTCGGTCACCGCGCGCAGCACGAACCGGTCGTGCTCCATGCCCTGGTAACGGCTGAAGTCCAGCGGCTTGCCGATCCGGATGCCGGGCCGCATCAGCTTGGGCATCACCTGCCCCGGCGGCTGGATCTTCTCCGTGTCGATCATGGCGACCGGGATGACCGGGGCGCCGGTCGCGAGCGCCACGCGCGCGAGGCCGCCCGGTTTGCCGCGGTAGAGGCGGCCGTCGGGCGAGCGGGTGCCCTCGGGGTAGATGCCGAACAACTCGCCGCGCTCCAGCACGTCTATGCCGCTCTGCACCGCGGCCTCGCCGGCGCCGCGCGCGCCGGAGCGGTCCACCGGGAGCTGGCCGACGCCCTTGAAGAAGGCGGCCGTGAGACGGCCCTTCACACCGGGCGTGGTGAAGTACTCGGCCTTGGCGATGAAGGTGACCTTGCGGTCCAGCACCGCGGGCAGGAAGAACGAGTCCGAGAAGGACAGGTGGTTACTGGCCAGGATCGCCGGGCCCTCGGCCGGGATGTTCTCCAGGCCCTCCACCCAGGGCCTGAAGGCGACCTTCAGCGGTCCCCCGATAGCGACCTTCATCGCGCCGTACAACAACCGAGTGCCTCCTGTGTCCGTCGATCAGACCTTAACCCGCGGCGCCGCGAATGAGCCCGACGACCCTGGTCGGTGTCAGTGCCGTCGCGTACCGTGAAGCACAACTGGAGTCGTCGTCCGTGCCCTGTTCAGTTCCGCCCTCTCATGAATTGGAGACCGAAGGTGCCGGTTCTCCCCGGAGCCGAGCCGTTCCGCCATGACGGCGGGGAGGTCGGCGTCCTGCTCTGCCACGGTTTCACCGGCTCGCCCCAGTCGCTGCGCCCCTGGGCGGAGCACCATGCGGCGCATGGCCTGACCGTCTCCCTGCCGTTGCTGCCCGGGCACGGCACCCGCTGGGAGGACTTGCAGGTCACCGGCTGGCAGGACTGGTACGCGGAGGTGGACCGCGAGCTGCGGCTGCTGCGCGAGCGCTGTTCCCAGGTGTTCGTGGCCGGGCTGTCCATGGGCGGCACGCTCGCCCTGCGGCTGGCCGCCAGGAACGGTACGGGGGTGGACGGCGTCGTGATCGTCAACCCGGCGAACAAGGTGCACGGCCTGTCGGCGTACGCCCTTCCGGTGGCCCGGCATCTCGTGCGCACGACGAAGGGCATCGCCAGCGACATCGCCAAGCCGGGCGCCGCGGAGACGGGGTACGACCGGGTGCCGCTGCACAGCGCGCACTCGCTGCGGAACTTCTTCCGCCAGGTGGACAAGGAGCTGCCGCAGGTGACTCAGCCGCTGCTGCTCCTGCGCAGCACCCGGGACCACGTGGTCCCGGCGGCCGATTCGGCCCGCATTCTGAGCCGGGTGTCCTCCACGGACGTAACGGAGGTCGTGCTGGAACAGAGTTACCACGTGGCGACGTTGGACCATGACGCGGACCGGATCTTCGATGAGAGCCTCGCCTTCATCGGACGGCTCGCACCCAGTGTCGGCAAGGAAGGGACGGCCGCAGTTGGCTGAGCACGACTCCGACCGCGAGGACCGCGAGCCGGACGAGACGGGGGCGCCCTTCGACGAGGCGGCCGCCTGGGCGGCGATCGTCGCGGGGTACGGCGAGGAACCGCCGGACCCGCCGGGTACGACGCCCTTCAAGCCGGTGCAGGACCTCGCGCTGCCGCCGATGGAGGAGGACGAGCCCGAGGCGTCCGCGGAGGCCGCCGGAACCGGGGCCGGGGCGGCCGAGGAGCAGCGGCCCGTGGGGCCGCTGGGCAGTTCCGTCTCCTTCGCGCCCGGGGTGGGCGGCCCGCGTGACTACACGGCGCCGGAGCCGTCCGAGGACGACTTCGACGAGGACGACGAGGGGCACTTCGTGCCGCCCGAGCCCCCGCCGCTGCCGGAGGCCGACACCACGGCCAAGTTCGCCTGGCTGGGCGTGGTGGGCGGGCCGGTCCTGCTGCTGCTCGCGGTGGTGCTGGGCTGGGACATGACCTGGTGGCTGGCGACGCTGGGCATCGGCGGGTTCCTCGGCGGGTTCGTGACGCTGGTGACCAGGATGAAGACCGACGACGAGGGGGACGGCGACCCCGGGCGGGGAGCCGTCGTCTGACCGATCCGCCGCCGTCCGAGGGCCCGTCCGGAATCGCTCCGGACGGGCCCTGGCACTCTCTGGGGGGAGGGTGCCGGGCGTCGCGACGGGGCGAACGTTGCCCGGTGCGGCGCTAGGAGACGGCGGGGACTTTGAGAGCGGCCAGGACCGGGAGGTGGTCGGTGGCCGCCCGGAGATCCGCGTCGGTGAGGCCGGGCAGGCCGGTCGGTACGCCGCAGCCGAGCACCTCGATGCCCTTCGTCGCGAAGATGGCGTCGATGCGCTGATGGGGGTCGGTGGACCAGGAGGTGAACTCACCGCCCCAGGGTGCGGTGGTACGGCAGTCCTGGAAGGCGTCGGCCAGACGGCGGAAGGTGCGGCCGTCGGGGCGGTCGTTGAGGTCGCCGCCGGCGATGGCGTGCTCCACGCCCAGGCCGGCGACCCGGTCGAGCAGCATGCCGCCCTGCTCGTAGCGCTCGTCCTGCTGGAGGCTGAGGTGGAAGCTGGTGACGCCGAGGCGGGCGCCGCCGAACCGGACGACGGCGGTCGCGAGGCCGCGGCGGTGCAGGCCGGGGGTGAGGGGGAGGAGCACGTCCTCGGTGCGCTCGACGGTGGCGCGCAGGTCGCAGAGGATCGCCGGACCGGCCGCCGTGGCACCCCCGGTGAGGATCACCAGGCCGGATGCCGAGGCGAGGCGGGCGAGCTTCTTGCGCCAGCGGAAGAAGCGGGGAGCCTCCTGGACCAGAACCAGGTCGGGGGCGCAGGCCTTGATGACGCGGGCGAGGGCGTCGGTGTCGTCCCGCATGGAGCGGATGTTGTAGCTGAGGACCCGGATGACGGCCGAACCGTCGGGCTCCGTGTGGGAGTTGGGGAGCGACGCCATATTGATCAATGTACGCCCGGAGAGGGGCTGTGCGCTGCTGGGGTGGGGCGCGAGGCGGGTGTGCGACTGCCGGTGTGTGTGGCTTGTCGCGCAGTTCCCCGCGCCCCCAGGGGATTGCGGTTGCCGCATCCCGGAAGTCCAGGGCGTCACATGATCGGGTCGGGCTCTCTCGCCAGGTCGGCGGCGCCCACCAGGCCGGCCTCGTTGCCCAGCTGAGCCGCGATGACTTCGGCCACCGGGCGCCAGTTGCCGCCTACCAGCCAGCGCTTGTAGGACTTGCGGATCGGGTCCAGGACCAGTTCGCCCTCGTCCGAGAGGCCGCCGCCGACGATGAACGCGGAGGGGTCGAAGAGGGAGGCCAGGTCGGCGAGGCCGGCGCCGGCCCAGCGGGCGAGCTCGCGGTAGGAGTCGACGGCGACCGGGTCGCCCTGGCGGGCGGCCATGGAGATGTGCTTGCCCTCGATGCCGTCGGGGGTGCCGTCCCCGAGGCCGAGCAGGACCTCGGCGTTCTCGGGGGTGGCGTTGGCGCGCTGCTTGGCGTACCTGACCAGGGCGCGGCCGGAGGCGTACTGCTCCCAGCAGCCCTGCGAGCCGCAGCCGCACAGCAGTCCGTCCGGGACCATCCGGATGTGCCCGAACTCGGCGGCTACCCCGAAGTGGCCGCGGCGCAGCTTGTTGCCGATGATGATGCCGCCGCCGAGGCCGGTGCCGAGCGTGATGCAGATGACGTTGCGGTGGCCCTTGCCCGCGCCGAACTTGTACTCGCCCCAGGCGGCGGCGTTGGCGTCGTTCTCCACGACCACGGGGAGGCCGACCCGGGCCTCGACCTCAGCCTTCAACGGCTCCTGGCGCCAGTCGATGTTGGGCGCGAAGTAGACCGTGGAGCGCTGCCGGTTCACGTAACCGGCGGCACCGATGCCCACGCCGACGATCTCGTGCCCGGCACGGGCGCCCTCTACGGCGGAAGCAATGGCGTCCACGATGCCCTCGGGCGTGCCCGGGGTCGGCACCTTGTGGGTCGAGAGGATGTTGCCTTCCTCATCGACCACGCCGGCCGCGATCTTCGTGCCGCCGATGTCGACGCCGATGGTGAGTCCCATGAATCCCTCAGTTTCGGTCGAGCCCCGCTACGGCCAACCGTACCCGAGGCCCTGCCGTCGGGTTCTCGTCGTCCGTCCGGTGGATGGACCGTTCCGCGGTGCGGGCGCGGGACTCAGGGATGCGACGGGGCTGTCAGTCCAAGTCGATGCGTTCGCCGGGGCCGGGGCCCTCGCCCTTGTCGTGGCGGCCGGAGGTCCAGCGGGTCTCCTGGGCCTGGACCGCGGAGCGGTAGGCGGCGAGGAGTTCGCTGCCGGCCGCGGCCAGGTGGTCGAAGACGTCCGGGTTGCGCTCTATGACGGGCTCGACGGCGTTCTTCGCCTGCTGGACGACCTGCCGGACCACCTGCTGGGCGGCGGGTCCGGCGACCGCCCCGAGCAGCGGGGGCTGGATGCCGGAGAGCTTGTCGGCCACGGCGTCGACGAGTTTGCGCAGCTCCTCGGCGGCCGAACCGGGGGGCGGGCCGTACCGGGCGCGGCGGCGGGTCTTCTCGGCCTCCAGGTCCTCGGCGCAGGCGGTGGCCCAGGCGTCGTCGTCCGTCGCCCGTACCTCGTCCGCGGCCTCGGAGGCGTCAGCTGTGGGGCGCTCTTCGCTCATGGCGGACTCCTGACTACGGTTCGTCTCTACGACGTTACCCGAACGGGCGTACCGGTTTCACCGTCAGCGCGGCCACAGCGCCGGGTCCGGCGCGAAGCGCAGCCGCAGCTCGCCGTCGCGCAGGGCGGCCCCGGCGACGGTGCAGCGGCGCAGGGCCGACGGCAGGGCGACGATCCGGCGGAAGCCGCCCACGGTGACGACGACCTCGTCGCCGCGGCGGACCAGGTCGAGGTCGTCCCGTACGGCGCCGGCCAGCGGGATGTGCCAGACGAGGACGCCGTCCTCCTCGATCCGGTCGGCGACGGGCCACTCGACCGGGGCGGGTGTGATGTTGACGCCCGGTACGGCGAGCGCGGCCAGGTCGTCGGTGCCCCGCGGGTCGTGGCCGAGGTGGGCGACGGGTGTGACGTCGTACGCCTCTCCCCACTCGGCGAGGGCCTTGCGCTGCTGGGCGACGAGGGCGTGCAGCGGCGTGGCCTCGGGCAGCACGCGGTTGGCGACCAGGGTCGCGGCGGGCAGGCCGCGCAGGGCGAGGCCGAGGCGTGCGGTGCGGACGGCGTCGGCGCCGGCCGGCCCGGGTTCGGCGACCAGGCGTACGGCGGTACGGCGGTCGGCGAGGACGGCCTCCACGGCGGCCAGTTCGGCGTCCCAGCGGGCCGCGGTCTCGTAGAGCCAGTCGGCGGGCATCGGGACGCCGGCGAGGCGGCCGAGGACGGGGCGCAGGGCGCGGGCCGCCTGCCGCTCGGGCGGGAGCAGGCGGCGCAGGTAGCGGCGGAGCTCCTCGGGGAGGGAGAGGAGGGCGAGCGCCTGCGGGGCGGGAGGCAGGTCCACGACCAGCAGCTCGTACCGCTCGGAGAGGGCGGCGTCGCGCAGGGCGCGCAGGAAGGAGAGTTCCTCGGCGCCGGGCAGGGGCGTGAGTTCCTCGGTGTCCAGGCGGGAGGCGCCGAGGAGGTCGAGGACGTTCGCGGCGCGGGTCTGGAAGGCGGCGAGGTCCTCGCGGAAGCGGGCGGCGGCGTCGGGGCGCCATGTGCTGAGGGTGGGGGTGAGGCGGGTGGGCTCCGGTCCTGTCGCCGCGCCCAGGGCCGCGCCCAGGGTGTCGGTGCGGTCGGCGCTCAGGACGAGGGTGGGGGTGCCCTCGGCCGCGGCGCGCAGGGCGGTGGCCGCGGCGACGGTCGTACGGCCGCTGCCGCCCGGGCCGGTGATCAGGATGGTGCGCATGAGGGTGAACCGTAACTGAAGCGGGCCTCGCTTGATCGGTGCCCGGAGCTGGGGCTGGCCGCGGGGGGTGTCACTTACCGGCGTTGGCAGGGTGCCGCCGCGCCCACCCTCCCCCACTCTCGGCTTCGCTCGAGCGGGGGGACCCCCATCGCCCCAGCGGCACGACTGCCCGCAGTTATGTATGCCCGCTGCTATGTAGCTGACGCGACTGCAGCGCCCCGTAAGGGGCGCGGGGAACTGCGCGACCAGCCACCGCGCACCCGCACCCGGGGTCCTACGCGTACCCCAGCGACGCGCCCCTGGCTCACTTCTCCCCCGACTCGACCCTCTTCTTCAGCCCCGCCAGCGCCCGGTCGATGATGACCTTCTCGGCCTTGCGCTTGATCATGCCGAGCATCGGGATCTTCACGTCCACCGTCAGCGAGTACGTGACCTCGGTCGAACCCGTGCCCGCCGGCTTCAGAAGGTACGAGCCGTCCAGGGAGCGGAGCATCTGGGACTTC
The DNA here is from genome assembly GCF_021462265.1 of Streptomyces shenzhenensis. Lineage (GTDB taxonomy): Bacteria > Actinomycetota > Actinomycetes > Streptomycetales > Streptomycetaceae > Streptomyces > Streptomyces shenzhenensis. The sequence goes on from NZ_JAJONF010000032.1 coordinate 38,917, forward strand.
ACCAGCGTCCAGGAGACCTCGTTGTCGCCGGTCCACGTGTATCCGAGGACCTGGTCGTCCTTGATCGCGCCGGCGTCCATGACCAGGCGGACCTGCTCGGCACGGCCCTGGGCGTCGGTCTTCAGGACCTCCGCCTCCTTCACTTCGCCGGTCCAGTCCGGGTAACGCCCGAAGTCGGCGATCACCGCCATGACGTCGGCCGGGGCCGCCTCGATCGTGATGTTCGAGCTGGTGTGTTCCGCCATCGCCGTGGCTCCTCCAGTGCGGGCCGGTGGGACCGGTGGGACCAGTAAAAGGGGTCGCCGTGCGCGAGCGTGCGCACGCGGGTGCAGCGTGAAGGCTACCGCGCGCCCGACCAGCCGACTTCACCCCCTGTCCGGGGCCGTCACCATTCCAGCGCCCAGGGCCGGCCGGTACCCGCGAAGTGCCCGACGTTCACGCACTCGGTGGCCCCGATCCGCATCCGCGTCGCCAACGGCTGGTGGACATGTCCGAAGAGCGAGTACCGGGGGCGGGTGCGGCGGATCGCGTCCAGCAGCGCCCGGCTGCCCCGTTCGAAACGGCGCGCGACGGTGTCGTACACCAGCTCCGGCACCTCCGGCGGGATGTGCGTGCAGAGCACGTCGACCTCGCCGACCGCCTCGATCTTCGCCGCGTACTCCTCGTCGGAGATCTCGTAGGGGGTGCGCATGGGGGTGCGCAGCCCGCCGCCGACGAAGCCGAAGACCCACCCGCCGATCTCGACCCGCTCGCCGTCCAGGACGGTGGTGCCCGGGCCCGCGTACTCCCGCCACAGCGGCGGCATGTCGACGTTGCCGTAGGTCGCGTACGTCGGTACCGGGAACGCCGCGAACAGCTCGGCGTACTGCTTGCGCACCGCCTTCTCGATCGCCGTGGCCCGGTCCATGCCGATCCCGCCCCACAGCCGGGCCCCCAGCTCCCGCGCCTCCTCGAAGCGTCGGGCGGTGCGCAGTTCGACGATACGGTCGGCGTTCTCGACGCCGAACAGGTCGGGGAAGATACCGCGGGAGTGGTCGGCGTAGTCGAGGAAGAGGACCAGGTCGCCGAGGCAGATCAGGGCGTCGGCGCCGTCGCCGGCTCTGGCCAGGTCACGGGCGTTGCCGTGCACATCGCTGACCACGTGGACACGGACCCTTGGGGTGCCGGAGGGTGTGGCTGCCATGGTGATCAAGGGTAGGCCTGTGCGGCATACGTGAACAGGCGGTGGCCGGACCTGCGGTTACTGGTCAGTCACTAAGGCCGTGGACTACCGTAAGCGAAGGAACACCAACCGTGTGACGCACCGAACATCTCGCCAGGACCCCCTGTCGAAGAACCCATACCGGCGGGTAACGTCCGGGCAGTCCAGTCGTGCTCAGGAATTCAACCACCGGATCTTCCCAGCCCGTGGCGAACCCTGAGCACCTGCCCGAGCCTTGGACCGTACCGTCGCATCGCACAACGTCGTGGCGCCGGCGCCCTATGAGGAGCAGCAGTCTTGCGCGAGTTCAGCCTTCCGGCTTTGTACGAGGTCCCCTCGGACGGCAATCTGACCGACATCGTCCGGAGAAACGCCGCGCAGCATCCGGACGTCGCCGTCATGGCCCGCAAGACCGGCGGGGTCTGGCAGGACGTGACCGCCACCGCCTTCCTGGCCGAGGTGCACGCGGCCGCGAAGGGCCTCATCGCCTCCGGCGTCCAGCCGGGCGACCGGGTCGGCCTGATGTCCCGCACCCGCTACGAGTGGACGCTCCTCGACTTCGCGATCTGGAGCGCCGGCGCGGTCACCGTGCCGGTGTACGAGACCAGCTCGCCGGAGCAGGTGCAGTGGATCCTCAGTGACTCCGGCGCGACCGCCTGCATCGTGGAACTCGACAACCACTCGGCCGCCGTCGAGTCGGTGCGCGAGACGCTGCCCGCCCTCAAGCACGTCTGGCAGATCGAGGCGGGCGCCCTGGAGGAACTCGGCAGACTCGGCCAGGGCGTCACCGACGCCACGGTCGACGAGCGCAGCTCGCAGGCGAAGGCGGACGACCCGGCGACCATCGTCTACACGAGCGGCACCACCGGCCGTCCCAAGGGCTGTGTCCTCACCCACCGCGCCTTCTTCGCCGAGTGCGGCAACATCGTGGAGCGGCTGCGCCCCCTCTTCCGCACCGGTGAGTGCTCCGTCCTCCTCTTCCTGCCGCTCGCGCACGTCTTCGGCCGGCTCGTGCAGATCGCCCCGATGATGGCGCCGATCAGACTGGGCTGCGTCCCGGACATCAAGAACCTCACCGACGAACTGGCCGCGTTCCGGCCGACGCTGATCCTCGGTGTCCCGCGCGTCTTCGAGAAGGTCTACAACTCGGCGCGCGCCAAGGCGCAGGCGGACGGCAAGGGCAGGATCTTCGACAAGGCGGCCGACACCGCGATCGCGTACAGCAAGGCGCTGGACACCCCGTCGGGCCCCGCCCTCGGCCTGAAGATCAAGCACAAGACCTTCGACAAGCTCGTCTACAGCAAGCTGCGCGCGGTGCTCGGCGGCAGGGGCGAATATGCGATTTCCGGCGGCGCCCCCCTTGGCGAGCGCCTGGGCCACTTCTTCCGCGGTATCGGCTTCACGGTCCTGGAGGGCTACGGCCTGACCGAGTCCTGTGCGGCGACCGCGTTCAACCCCTGGGACCGGCAGAAGATCGGCACGGTCGGGCAGCCGCTGCCCGGCTCGGTGATCCGCATCGCGGACGACGGGGAGGTGCTGCTGCACGGCGAGCACCTGTTCAAGGAGTACTGGAACAACCCGGCCGCGACCGCCGAGGCGCTGGCCGACGGCTGGTTCCACACCGGTGACATCGGCACCCTCGACGAGGACGGCTACCTCAGGATCACCGGCCGCAAGAAGGAGATCATCGTCACCGCCGGCGGCAAGAACGTCGCCCCGGCCGTGATCGAGGACCGGATCCGCGCGCACGCGCTGGTCGCGGAGTGCATGGTGGTGGGCGACGGGCGGCCGTTCGTGGGCGCGCTGGTCACTCTCGACGAGGAGTTCCTGCACCGCTGGGCGGCTGAGCACGGCAAGCCGGCGGGTGCCACCGCGGCGTCGCTGCGTGACGACCCGGACCTGATCGCGGCGGTCCAGGACGCTGTCGACGACGGCAACGCCGCGGTGTCGAAGGCGGAATCGGTGCGGAAGTTCCGCATTCTGTCCTCCCAGTTCTCGGAGGAGTCGGGCCACCTGACGCCGTCCCTGAAGCTCAAGCGCAACGTGGTGGCGAAGGACTTCGCGGACGAGATCGAGGCCATCTACCAGAAGTAGAACGGCACTTCGGGCCTCCTGAAACTCAGAAGTCCTCGGCGAGAACCCGTTCCATCGTCCGCTCGGCGAGTGCGGTGATGGTGACGAACGGGTTCACGCCGATGTTCCCGGGCACGAGCGAACCGTCGGTGACGTACAGCTTCGAATACCCCTTCACCCGGCCGTAGTCGTCGGTCGCCCGGCCAAGGACGCAGCCGCCGAGAGGGTGGTAGCAGAAGTCGTCCGCGAACACCTTGCTGGCCGAGCCGAACAGGTCGTACCGGTAGATCGTCGCGTTGGCCGAGTTGATCCGGTCGAACAGTTTCTTGGCCATGGCCACCGAGACCGCGCTCTGGGCCGCGGTCCAGCCCAGCTTCACCTTGTCGCTCGCCGGGTCGTAGGTGAAGGACGCCCGTTGCGGGTTCTTGGTGATCGCCAGGTAGAGGCTCACCCAGGTCTCGAACCCGATGGGCAGCGGGGCGATCTCCGCGAAGACCGGGTTGCCGGTGTTGGCCCAGTCGTCGATGCCCATGACCGGCATGGTGGACTGGTTGGCCCCGGTGGTGTCCCAGATGTGGTTGGCACGCCCGACCATGGTGTTGCCGTTGGTGCTCCAGCCGCCTCCCACCGTGGAGTCGAGCGCGGGCAGCGCACCGGTGTCCCGGGCCCGGACGAGCAGTTCGGTGGTCCCGAGACTGCCCCCGCCGAGGAACAGGTACGTGCAGCTGTACTGCTTGCTCTCGACGACGGCTCCGGTCGTGTCGATCCGGTCGACGCTCAGGACGTACGACCCGTCACCGGCCCGCGTGACGGACTTCACCCTCTCCAGGGTGTGGATGGTGACGTTGCCGGTGCCGAGGGCGGCGGCGAGGTAGGTCTTGTCGAGGCTCTTCTTGCCGTAGTTGTTGCCGTAGATGACCTCCTGGCCGAGCGCGGACTTGGTGACGGTGCCGGCGGCCTCCTGCTCCATGTACCCGAAGTCGTAGACGTTCGGTACGAAGGTGGTCTTGAGCCCGGTGTTGGCGGCGGCCTTCCGGGAGGTCCGGGCGAACTGGTACCACTCGGTCGACTCGAACCAGGCGGGGTCGATGGTGTTGACGCCGAGCATGGCGCGGGCCCGCGGGAAGTACGTGTTGTACATCGCGCTCGCGTCCACGGTCGGGAACTGCTCGGCGAAGTAGGACTGGAGCGGGGTCACCGCCATCCCCCCGTTGACCAGCGACCCGCCCCCCACCCCGCGTCCCACGTACACGGACATGTTGTCGTAGTGCACCCGGTCGAGCACGCCCGCGTAGGGGGTGATGTTCTTGTTGACGACGTCCAGCCAGAGGAAGGAGGCGAGCGGGGCCTCCGTGCGGGACTTGAACCACATGGACCGCTGGTCCGGGGCGGCGGTGGAACAGAAGACCTTGCCGTCGGAGCCGGCCGTGTTCCACAGCATGCCCATCTCGATCATGAGGGTGCGCACCCCGGCCTGCCCGAGGCGCAGCGCGGCCACGGCCCCGCCGTACCCCGAACCGACCACGATCGCGGGTGCGTTGTCGACGTCGGCCGCTTCCTCGGCGGCCTGCGCCGGCTGGAGCCCGACACGGGTGAGACCGGCCGCGGCGGCGGTCTGGAGGGCGATCGCGCCCAGGATGTGACGTCTCGTCAGCTGACGCTGCATCAGTTTTGCTGTCATGCACGCAGCATGTGCGGATTTTCGGCTTCCGCCTAGAGCTACGGCAGCAACAGCGCCCCGTCAGGGGCGCGGGGCACTGCGCGACCAGCCCCCACCGCCCCGCAGGCGAACAACGGCCTCAAAGCGCCCTACAGCAACGCCTTCAGCCGCTCCGCGAGGAGATCCCACCGCCACCGCTCCTCGACCCACCGCCGCCCCCGCTCCCCGGTCCGCCGGCGCAACTCCGCATCCCCCAGCAGCACGACGATCCGCTCGGCGGTCTCCTCCACCGAGCCGCCCCGCACCACCCACCCGGTCTCCCCGTCGAGCACGGCGTCCGGCGCCCCGCCCGAATCCCCCGCCACCACCGGCAACCCGGTCGCCGAGGCCTCCAGGTACACGATCCCGAGCCCCTCCACGTCCAGCCCGCCCCGCCGGGTCCGGCACGGCATGGCGAACACGTCGCCCGCGCCGAAGTGCGCGGGCAGTTCGGCCCACGGCACGGCCCCCGTGAACCGCACCGACGCCTCGACTCCGGTCTCCCGCGCCAGCCGCCGCAGCTTCTTCTCGTACGGCCCGCCGCCCACGATCAGCAGCACCGCGTCCGGCTCGGCGGCCAGGATCAGCGGCATCGCGAGGATCAGCGTGTCCTGCCCCTTGCGCGGCACCAGCCGCGACACGCACACGACCACCGGCCGCTCGCTCAGCCCCAGCCGCGCCCGCACCTCGTCCCCGCCCGACCCGGGATGGAAGGTCTTCTCGTCCACCCCGGGCGGCAGCTGCACCATCCGCCCCGCGGCCTCCGTGCTCAGCGCGGTCGCGATCCGGGACCGCGTGTACTCGCCGAGATAGGTGATCGTGTCGGTCGTGTCCCCGATCCGCCCGAGCAGCTGCCGGGCCCCGGGCAGCTGCGCCCAGCCGGCCTCGTGCCCGTGGGTGGTGGCGACCAGCCGCTCGGCCCCGGCCCGGCGCAGCGCGGGCGCCATCAGGCCCAGCGGGGCCGCCGCCCCGAACCACACGGACGTGCACCCGTGCTCCCGCAGCAGCCCGACCGCCGTCCGGGTCGCCCCCGGCGTCGGCAGCAGCATCGTCGTACGGTCGCGTACGACGGTGAAGGGCTGCTCGGCGTCGAACGCGGCGGTGGCCTCGGCGCCCTCCCGGCCCCGCCGCCACGTGGACGCGTAGACGACGAGCCGCTCAGGGTCCAGCCGCAGGGCCATGTTGTGCAGAAATGCCTGAATGCCACCCGGCCGGGGCGGGAAGTCATTGGTCACGATGAGGGTCTTGTCCATCGGCGCCGACCATACCCGCACAGGGTGACCGGCCGTGCTTCATGGCCCCCGCACAGGACGCCGGGAGATCATGTGGCCCACTCGACACGGCGACGCCGACGGACAGGGGCTCAGGTGGACAGGACGTGCGTGCGGCGTGCCCTGGCGTTGCCGCTGGTCACCTGGGGTGCCACCCGGGTGGTGCTGCTGCTGTTCGTCCTGAGGGTGTTCGTGTTCCCGGGCGCGGACGTCACGAGCGACGTGTCGGTCATCTACCAGGGCTGGTACGAGGTCCTCAGGCACGGAACGTTCCCTCTGGACGACGTCACCTGGCAGTACCCGCCCGCGGCCGCCCTGGCGATCCTCTCCCCCGCGCTGCTGCCCTTCCTGGACTACCCGACCGCGTTCTTCGTGCTGGCCTGCCTCGCCGACCTGGTGGTCCTCTCCCTGCTGCTCCACGCCGGCCGGCGCCCCGGCCGCACCCTGCGCGGGGCCTGGGTCTGGGTGGCCGGCGTGCCGCTCCTCGGCCCGACCGTCTACTCCCGCTACGACCTGATGGTCACCGCGGTCGCCGTCGCCGCGCTGCTCGCCGGGGCCCGGCACCCCCGGATCACGGGCGCGCTCGCCGGGTTCGGCGCCATGGTCAAGGTGTGGCCGGCGCTGCTGCTCGTGGGTGCCGTACGGCGGTGGACCTGGGCGTCGGCGGCGGTGACGGCGGGGGCGGTCGGCGCGCTGTTCGCGGTGGCCATGCCGGGGGCGTTCGCGTTCCTGACCTTCCAGCGGGACCGGGGCACCGAGGTGGAGTCGCTGGGCGCGCTGGCCCTGCACGTCGCCCGGCACCTCGGCTGGCACGGTGAGGTGCTGCTCAACTACGGCTCGATCGAGTTCCTGGGTCCGCACGTGCGGGCGGTGAGCACGGCGGCCCTGCTGCTCACCGTGCCGGCGTTCGGCTGGCTGCTGCTGTGGCGGCTGTCGGCGGTCCGCTTCCGGTCCCACACGCTCGCGGACGCGGCCTTCACCGCCGTCCTGATGTTCACGGTCACCAGCCGGGTGATCAGCCCGCAGTACATGGTGTGGCTGGTGGGGCTGGCCGCCGTCTGCCTCTGTTTCCGGGCCGGCCGCATGACCCTCCCGGCCGTCCTGGTCGTCCTGGCGGCCTTCGTGACGGTCCTGGAGTTCCCGGTCGGCTTCTCGCACGTCGTGGTCAGCGACTGGTACGGCATCACCCTGCTGGTCCTGCGCAACGGCCTGCTCCTCGCGGCCACCGGCACGGCGGCCCGCGTGCTGTGGCGCTCCACGGTGACCGGGGCCGCCGTCGCCCCCTTCCCGGCTCAGGCCGCCCGCACGAAGGAGACCCGGATCTCGTCCTGAGCCCGGGACAGCAGCACCCCCCGGCCACGCGCCGCGCCCCCGGCGTCAGGCGGGTCCCGGGCCGCCCGGCCCGCCCGCGCCGGAGAAGGCCTGCTGAGCCCGGTGGCAGGCCGGGCGTCGCGGGGCCGGCTCAGCCGTCGCCGAGCTGAGCCGCCACGTAGTCACGCCAGCGTGCGGTGAAGTCCGGCAGGGTGGTCCCGAGTTCCGTCCGCAGCGCGTCCTCGACCGCGCCCGCCCGCCCCTGGTGCGCGCCCACGGCCCGGTAGAAGGCGCCGAGCTTCCCCTCGCCCCAGTGGCCGGCGATCATCCGGCAGGCCAGCCAGCCCCCCTCATAGGCTTTGGCCAGGGTGGTGGGGTCGTCGGTGAAGCCGAAGTCCTGGTCCGCCGGAAGGCCGCCGGGTGCCTCGCCGGCCTGGACGGCGCGGGCGAGTTCCGGCGCCACCTCGGTGGGCGTGCGGCCGGTGCCGAGGTAGCCGATCCAGTCGGCGTAGCCCTCGGAGAGCCAGAGCGGGGTGGCGGGCGTGGTGTGGGCGCGGGTGGCCACATGGGTCGTCTCGTGGGTGAGGACGACCTGCCTGCCGACCGGGCCGAGGACGGCGTACGCCTCCGGGTTGAGGACGACCCGGTCCGCCGGGGCCTGGCCCTGCCCTCCCGCCTCCCCGGTGGTGACGGCGGCGATGCCCCGGTAGTTGGAGGCGGGGGCACCCAGCAGGGCCGCCATGCCGTTCAGCGACCCGGGCACCAGCAGGACCACCCGCCGGGTCCAGTCCGTGCCCCAGGCCTTGGTGACCCCGGGGACGGCGGTGTCGGCGAGCCGGGCATAGCCGCGCAGGGTGGCCAGGGACTGGCCGACGCCGAGGACGAGGCTGTGGGTGCTCTTGACGGCGGTCACCCTGCCCTGGTCCCAGAGTTGTTGCCCGGACTTCCCGGCGGGCTTGTCATAGGTGACATACCAGTGTCCGTCGGCGGTGCGGCTGAGAGTGAGCGTGCGGTCCGTCGTGACCGGTGCCCTGTCGTAACCCCGTATCCGGTAGCTGAGCCGCGCGTCGGCGGTGGCGCCGGCGCCGTCGGGGTGGAGGGCGGTCAGCCGGTAGCTCCAGTCGGCGAGCGGTACCGCCCGCAGGTTCGCGTACGGACCGCGGGTGCCGGTCCCGGCGTACGCCTTCTCGTCGTGAGCGAGGACCGCGGCCGCGCGGCGGTCCAGGACCTGCTGCACGGCGGACATCGCCGCGCCGGTCGACGACTGCCCGCCGCCGCATCCGGCCAGCGGCAGGAGCAGCAGGCACAGCCCCACCGCTCCTGAGCCCCACGCCCGTCCACGACCAGCCATTTTCCGATGGTACGGGTCGGGGCCCGTGCTTCAGGGCCGGGTGACGGAGGAGACGGGCATCATTCCGACCGGGTCGTAGCGGACCGGGGCGCCCGGGTAGGGGGCGTGGATGACCTGGCCGTTGCCGACGTACATGGCCACATGGCTGGCGTCGGAGCGGTAGACGACCAGGTCACCGGGGCGCATCTGGGAGAGCGGGACCTGGCGGCCGGCGTGGCGCTGCTCCTGCGAGCTGCGCGGGAGATGGATCCCGGCGTGGGCGTACGACCACTGCATCAGGCCCGAGCAGTCGAAGCCGGAGGGGCCGTCCGCACCCCAGACGTACGGCTTGCCGAGGGCGGAGCGGGCGGCGGCGATCGCGGCGGCGGCGCGGCCGTCGGGGGCGACGGCACCGAAGAGGTAGGGCAGCTCGTCGCGGCCGTCGCCACGGGAGGCGTGCTCGAAGGCGGCGCGGTCGGCGGCGGGCATCGCGGCGAGGAGTTTCCGGGCCCTGGCGAGCCTGCGCTCCACGACGGCCTTGTGGGAGGCGACCGTCCTGCGGCCGCGCTCCAGTTCGGCGAGTTTCCCGGCGGCCTCGGCACGCTCCTGGGCGAGTTCGCGCATCGCCGTCCGGAAGTCCTTGAGCCGGCCGGCCTGGCGGACGTCGATGCGGTCGAGGACGGAGGCCCGGTCGAGGTAGTCCTGGGGATTGTCGGAGAACAGCAGGGCCACGGTGGGGTCGACGCCGCCGGAACGGTACTGGGCGCCGGCGAGTGAACCGAGCGCCTCCCGCATGGTGTTGACGCGCTCCTGCTGGCGGGCGATGCGGTCCTGCGAGTCGTTCACCTCGCGGCGCAGCGCGTCGGCCCGCTCGTCGGCCTTGTCGTAGGCCTGGGTCGCCTCCTCGGCCTGCTGGAACAGCCGGTCCAACTCGGCGCGGCCGTCGGCGCGCGGGGCTGCGCTCGCCGGTACGGCGCCGAGCGCGGCGGCCGCGGCCGACAGCGCGCAGAGAGCCGCACCGGCGCCCCGGTTGAACCCGGACGGTGCGAGACGGCGATGAGACCCCACGGGAAAACAGCACCCCTTCCGTTTGTCGGACGACGGCGTTCCCCCCCGGGTACGGGGGAGACGTGCCGGACTTTGACGCCCTCCCCCGCCCGAAGACGGGGAATTCAGGTCCGCACCGCACGGCGGCGCCACCACGGGTTCCTGTTTCACAGGCCGCCGCCCACCCGCGTGGGCCGGTCCTGCGCGGCCTCCGCAGGCGTGACTTCCCGCCCGTCCGGCGGTAGGTCCGGCAACTCGGTCGCCGAACGCGGCGATGCTAGCCACATGACCGGCCGACGGCCAAAGGCCTCCACGGCCACGCAAACGCGACGCCCCGCCGCTGACGCAGGTCACCGGCGGGGCGTGGAGTCAGTTGTGGTCGCCGCGATTCGCCCGTTCGGACGCCACAGCGAGTTGATCCCGGGTCGTACGGGAGTGGGCGCGACCCGGTGGGGTCAGATGCGGACGCCGAACTCGAAGGTCATGTCGCCGATCGCCTCGTAGCGCACGACGGCGCCGGTGTGCGGGGCGTGCAGCACCTGGCCGTTGCCGGCGTACAGGCCGACGTGGTGGTAGTCGCCGAAGAAGATGACCAGGTCACCGACCTTGAGGTCGCTCTCGCTGTAGATGCGGGTGCCGGCGTTGGCCTGGGCCTCGGAGGTGCGGGGTATGGTCACGCCGGCCTGGGCGTAGGCCCAGGAGGTCAGGCCCGAGCAGTCGAAGGAGGACGGGCCGGAGGCGCCGTACACGTACGGCGAGCCGAGCCTGGACTGGGCGGCGGCGAAGGCGGCGGCGGCCCGGCTGGAGGCGGAGCCCGTGTTGCCGAGGTCGACGCGGGAGGAGGCGCGGCTGGCGGCCTGGGCCTGCTCCTGGTCCAGCGCCGCCTTCTCCTTGGCGGTCAGCGTGTTGAGCAGCCGCTGCGCGTCGGCGAGCTTGGACTGGACGGCCTTCTTCTGCTTGGCCAGCTCGGTGCGGGTGGCGGAGAGGTCCTTGAGCTTGTCGGTGGCCTCTGCCCGCTCCTGGGCGAGTTCGCGCTGTTTGTCCTGAATCTTCTTCAGGGCCTCGACCTGCTGGCCGCTCAACTGGTCGAGCGTGGACGCCTTGTCGAGGTAGTCGTCCGGGTCGGACGAGAGGAAGAGCTGGACCGACGGGTCGATGCCGCCGGAGCGGTACTGCGCGGTGGCCAGCGAACCGAGGCTGTCCCGCAGCTTGTTGAGCTCCTCCTGGCCACGAGCCACGTTGTCCTGGATCGTGGATATCTCCTTCTGCAGCTTCTGCTGCTTGTCCTTGGCTCCGTCGAGCTTCTCGGTGGCCTGCTCGGCCTCCTCGTAGAGCTTGTCGACCTTCGCCTTGACCTCGCCCTTGCTCAGCTTCTCGCTGGGCGCCGCGTTGGCGGCGTTGGCACTGAGGACTACGGCGGCTGCTGCTGCGGTCGTGAGCACGGTCACGCGCGCACGGCTGGTCTGCCTGGGTCGACGATGGGACGCCACGGAGACGGGCTCCTTCGTTTGAGTGATCACCCGTGTGGAGGTTCGAGGCCAGACCCTAGTGACCTACCTGTGATCAGTTCAAACCCAGCAGCCAAAAAAGTGGTCACGCAACGCACTCTTTGCACATAACTCACGACCAGTAATGCACGATTGACGCTACGTTGCGTGACGGTTCGGTCAATTCGGGCATTGCATATGCGGGTTGCACGTTCAGGACAGTCGCTTCAGAAGCATCGCAGAAGCGACCGGTCGGGCACCGGCCCGGGCGACCCCGTCGGCGACCTCACGGTCCGTGGAGGCGACGATCACCGGGCGGCCCGGCGGCTCGGCGCGCACCAGCTGGCGGATCAGCTCGTCCGCGGTGACGCCGGGCTTGGAGAAGAGGACGCGGACCCCGCGCGGCGGGGCGAGCAGCACCGGCGCGACCAGCTCGGCGCCGTCGAAGACACAGGTGACCTCGGCGCCGGTCTGGGCGGCGAGCTGGGAGAGCTGGCCGAGCAGCCGCAGCCGCTGCTTCTCCAGCGGCATCTGCGGATAGCCGGTCTTGGTCACGTTGTAGCCGTCGACGACCAGGTGCGCCTGGGGCAGGGCGAGCAGCTGGTCGAGAATGGCGGGGTCGTTTTCGGACAGCGCCCGCGCGGCGATGTCCTTCGGGGTCATCCGCCCCGGTTCGACCGCGTCCACGGTCTCGGCGGGCCGCACCGACACCGGCGGCAGCGCCAGCTCCCGGCGCAGCCCCTGGGCCGCGTCCAGCACGGTGTCGAGCAGCAGCCGCAGCCGCATGTCCTCGACGCTGCGCCCCTCGCGGGCAGCCCGGCGGCTGGCCTCCAGGGCCGCCTCGACCTCGCCGAGCCGGGCCTTGAGCCGCCGGCTCTCGCTCTCGGCGGCGGACACCAGGGACTGCCCCTCGGCCCGCCCCGCCTCCATCTCGCCCTGCAGCTTGCGCAGCGCCGCCTCACCACGCTTCACGTCGCTCAGCGCGGCTCGTAGCTTGCGGTGAAGCGACTCCGCTTCCTTCTTCGCCGCGTCCAGCTCGGCGCGCAGCCGCTCCGTCTCGGACCGGGTCTGCTCCCGGGCCCGGTCCAGCTCCTCGCGCAGCCGCTCCAGTTCGGCCCGGCTCTCCTCGTCGGCCCGCTCGGCGTCGGCCCGCTGGGCCTCCTCGCCGGCCGCCGCGACGAGCTTCACCCAGCCCGTGGGGCGCAGTACATAGGCCGCGGCCGCCACGTCGAGCGGGTCCGCGGCCGGGGGCGGGGAGCCGGAGTCCAGGGCGCCGGCCAGTTCCGGCTGGGCCTCTCTCAGCTTCTCCCCGATCCGCTGCCGGAAGAGGGTGTCCGTCTCCAGCGCGGCCGCCATGGCGTTCCCGGCGAACTTGGCCCGGCGGTTGGGGGCGAACCTGGCGTACTGCCGCAGCTGCGCGGGCAGCTCGGCGACGGTCAGCCCGCCGAACCCGTCCGACACGATCTGCACGACACGCCGTCGCACGCCGTCGGGCAACGGACGGTCAAGCACCTCGGCGGTGCCGTCGCCCGGCCCCCCGCCTGTGGTCTCCACCATCCGTCACACCCCATCACCTGTACGGGGCCGGCTCCCGGACTCAGGAGTCGGCGCCCGGCCTGTCCACTAGTTCCACCTGGTCCACCGCGTTGCACCAGCGGCAGCGCACCGACTCGATGGTCTCACTGACCACCTCGCGCTCCTCGACCGTGGGCTCACCGGCCAGATCGAGGTGCACGTACTCGACCACCTTCGACGAGCGGGTCACGTCGAAGCGCGTGAGGTTGCCGCAGAGAGTGCAGCGCCACCGCGTCGTGGCGGTCGGCAGGGGAACCGTCATCGTGGCTTGTTCGCTTCCTTCTAGTGTCCGTGACGCGTCGTCCCGACGCGTGTGGCTCGTAACCCTACGGCCTGGCGGGTACTCGACGCCGCCCTGTCCACGGCGGCGAGGCGATCTGCACCGCTGCGTCCGGTTACGTCATGCTCTATGTCCATGATCGGCAACTGGAACACGACGGCCGCCCGGACCCTGCGCAGCCTGCGGGGCACGTCGGCGCCCATGACGTACGCCCTGATCGCCGTGTGCTGCCTGATCTTCGCGCTCGGCCCCGCCTCGGGCCTCACACCGTCCTACGGCACCGGAGAGGCCCTGGCGGCCGCCCAGCGGGCGTATTTCCGGCGGTGGGGAGTGGTGCCCGCCGATCTGTTCGACGGTCCGGTACGGGAGGCGCTCACCCCGGCCACCGCGCTGTTCATCCACGGCAGCTGGGTGCACCTGCTCGGCAACATGCTCTTCCTCTTCGTCTTCGGGGCGATGACCGAGGAACGGATGGGCCGCACGCAGTTCACCCTCTTCTACGTCGGCTGCGGCTATCTCGCCCTGCTCGGCTACGCGGCCGCCAATGCCTCGTCCCAGCAGTCGCTGGTGGGGGCGTCCGGGGCGATCTCGGCGGTCCTCGGCGCGTTCCTGTACCTGTTCCCCAGCGCCCGCGTGACCAGTCTTCTCCCCTTCCTCTTCTTCCTCCCGCTCCGCTTCCCGGCCTGGGTCGTCCTCCCCTTCTGGGCAGCCCTGCAGTGGGTGGCGCTGAGCCAGGCCCCCGCCGGCCCCGGCGTGGCCTATCTCGCCCACCTGGTCGGCTTCGGACTGGGCTTCGGCTACGCGTGGGTCCGATACGGAAAAAGGAAAGGCGCGAAGCGCGGCCCCGGGAGGGCGGTGGTGGGCGACGGGCGGGCGACTAAAGTAAGGACCGCCCCAGCTCCGGCACCCGAGGGAGAGAACCAGCCGTGATCACCGCGATCGTCCTCATCAAGACCAGCGTGGACCGGATCCCCGAGATCGCGGAACAGATCGCCTCACTGGAGAGCGTGAGCGAGGTCTTCTCCGTCACCGGCACGTACGACCTCATCGCCATGGTCCGGGTGAAGCAGCACGAGGACCTGGCCGACGTCATCCCCGGCCGGATCAGCAAGATCCAGGGCGTGGAGGCGACGGACACGCACGTCGCGTTCCGCACGTACTCGCAGCACGACCTGGAGGCGGCGTTCGCGATCGGCCTGGACAGCTAGAGACTTCGCCTTCGAAGCGCCCGCCGCCGGAGCGCCCCGTAAGGGGCGCGGGGAACTGCGCGCCCAGCCCCCACCGGCCTGCGGCCGGGCACGGCGTGCGATGGCCCCCTGCGGGTACACGGCGGAGCCGCACATCGAGGACGGCCCCGCGCCCCTGGGGCGTTGCCCCTGAGGTCGGTCTGGATCACACCGCCGGGACACACCGGCCTTCCTCGGTGCGGTACGTCCACTTGGCACCGTCGGCGACCAGTTCCCGCACGGCGTTCACGAACCGCTCGACGTGCTCGTCCGGCGTCCCCGCCCCGAAGCTCACCCGGATGGCGTTGAGGGACTTCTCGCCCGGTGCCGCCTCCGGCGCCCCGCATTCGCCCTGGGTCCGGGGGTCGGAGCCCAGCAGGGTCCTGACCAGCGGGTGGGCGCAGAAGAGGCCGTCGCGGACGCCGATGCCGTACTCGGCGGAGAGGGCGGCGGCGAAGTGGGAGCTGTTCCAGCCCTCCACCACGAAGCTGATCACGCCGACACGCGGGGCGTCGTCGCCGAAGAGGGAGAGGACCCGGACCTCGGGTACCTCGGCGAGGCCCGCGCGGACCTCGGCGACCAGGCGTTCCTCACGGGCGACCAGGGTGTCCCAGCCCGCCTCCGTCAGCGCCTTGCAGGCGGAGGCGATGGCGTAGACGCCGATGACGTTGGGCGATCCCGCCTCGTGGCGCGCGGCGCTCTCGTGCCACTCCACGGCCACTCCCCCGTCCTCGCGCCGGGTGACCTTGCGGCTGGCGCCGCCGCCCGCGAGGTAGGGCCGGGCGGCCCGCAGCCAGTCGGCGCGGCCGGCCAGGACGCCGGAGCCGAAGGGGGCGTACAGCTTGTGGCCGGAGAAGGCGACCCAGTCGACGTCCAGGTCCCGGACCGAGACGGGGTGGTGCGGGGCCAGCTGGGCGGCGTCCAGGACGATCCGGGCGCCGTGCGCGTGCGCGACAGCCGCGAGGTCCCGTACCGGCCACAGCTCGCCGGTGACGTTGGACGCTCCGGTGACGCAGACCAGGGCCGGGCCGTGCCCCTCCTGAACAGATGCGGTGCGGCCGGCGAGGGCGCGCTCCAGGGTCTCGACGGCCTGCCGCGGGGTGCGGGGCGCGTCGAGGCAGGTGACCTGGGCGTCCGGCCAGGGCAGCAGGCTCGCGTGGTGCTCGGTCTCGAAGACGAAGACCTGGCAGTCGGCGGGGAGGGCGCGGGCCAGGAGGTTCAGGGAGTCCGTCGTCGAGCGGGTGAAGATCAGCTGGTCGTCGGGGCGGCAGTCGAGGAACCCGGCGACGGTCCGGCGGGCGTTCTCGAAGAGGTCCGTGGAGAGCTGGGAGAGGTAGCCCGCGCCACGGTGGACGCTGCCGTAGTAGGGGGCGTACGCCGCCACGTCGTCCCAGACCCGCTGCAGGGCCGGGGCGCTGGCCGCGTAGTCGAGGGCGGCGTAGGTGACCTCGCCGCCGGTGACGAGCGGGACGGTGACATCCCGTCCCAGAACAGACAGAGGGGCACAAACAGACTGGGCGCAGGCAGCGGTCGGGACAGACATGGCGGAACTCCCGTGAGAGGCAAGGCGGAACCACCGTGCGAGCACGCGGACGACCGCGGTGCCGGCCCGGCGAAACCGAAGAAACCCGAAGGAACCCGAGGGAAACGGAACGAACCCGAAGAGGGACGGAGAACCTCGGGGAAAAAGGAAAAGGGGATGCGGAGGCGGGGCTCTGCGGCCCTATCGCATTCGCTTGCTCACGGGAGGCTCCTCGACGACCAGGACCCCTGGTGTACGAGGGGTCCGCGCTTGCCGTGGACCTCGCTGCCCACGACCTGGTCTTCACCCGGGGCACCCCGCCACGGACGGAGGGTTGCCGGACAGTCGGCCGGGGCCTCATGACTGTCACTCATGACCTGGGAAGAAAAACTAGGTGAAGTGATCGCGGACGCGCAACTTCTGTCCGGATGACGGGACACCGCCGGTTCGGCACCGCCGGAGAGGTCCTGTGTGGTGGCGCGCCGTCGCGGCGGAAGAACGTGACCGACCAACGGCAGAGACCGACTGGAGGATCAGCCGCCGCTCACATTCTTCCCCGCCGCGACGGCGATCAGCCGCCACGGCGGATTCCGGCGGTGCCGAACCGCACCTCAGCCCCGCCGGCCGCGTCCCCTACTTGTTCGTCGCCGACGCCCAGCGCTCCAGGACCCGCTTGGCCGAGCCCGAGTCGATCGACTCGGCCGCTCTGTCCATGCCTGCCCGGAGCTGTTCGGCCAGCGTCCCCGTGCCGGGGTCCAGGGCCACCAGGGCCGCGGCCGAGTTCAGCAGCACCGCGTCCCGTACCGGCCCTTGCTCGCCGTCCAGCAGCCTGCGGGCCACCTCCGCGTTGTACGACGGGTCGCCGCCCCGCAGGGCCGCCACGGGGACCAGGTCGATGCCGACGTCACGGGGGTCGAAAACCTCCTCGGCGACCTTGCCGTCGCGGACGATCCAGACATGGGACGTGGCGGTCGTCGTCAGTTCGTCGAGGCCGTCGTCGCCGCGGAAGACCAGGGAGGAGTTGCCGCGCTCCGCGAAGACGCCCGCGACGATCGGTGCCATGCGCGGGTCCGCGACGCCGACCGCCTGGGCCCGGACCCGCGCGGGGTTGGTCAGCGGGCCGAGGATGTTGAACACCGTGCGGATGCCCAGCTGGCCGCGCGCGGCGCCCGCGTGACGCAGCGCCGGGTGGAACTTGATGGCGAAGCAGAAGGTGATGCCGGCCTCCTCGGCGACCTCGGCGACCCGCCGCGGGGTCAGCTCGAGGTTGACGCCGAGCCTCTCCAGGACGTCCGACGCACCGGACGCGGAGGAGGCCGCGCGGTTGCCGTGCTTGACGACCTTCGCGCCCGTGCCGGCCACCACCAGCGCCGACATCGTGGAGATGTTGACCGTCTTCGCGCCGTCGCCGCCGGTCCCGACGATGTCGACCGTGCGGCCCGGCACCTCGATGACGTTGGCGTGCTCGTACATCGTGCGGACGAGCCCGTTGATCTCCTCGACGGTCTCGCCCTTGGCCCGCAGGGCGACGACGAAGCCCGCGATCTGGGCGTCGGTGGCCTGGCCGCGCATGATCTGGTCCATCGCCCAGGCCGTCGCGTCGGCGCTCTGGTCCTGGCCGTACAGCAGCGCGTTCAGTACCTCGGGCCAGGAACGGCCCGCCGCGGTGTCGCCTCCAGCGGGGGTCACAGCGCTCATGAGGCCGCTCCTGATCGTCGTACGGGAAAGAGAGGTTTTTCCAGGCCTACCCTATCCAGCTCCGGGCACCGCGAAGGGCCCCCGTCCGGTGTGCGGACGGGGGCCCTTCGGCTGTGGCGTGGCGACGCCGTCGATCAGTGGTGGCCGTGGCCGCTCGTGATCTCCTTGTACTCCTCGACGGTGGGCTTCGGGATCTGGTTGTCCTCGCCGTAGTAGGCGTTGCTCAGCTTGGCGCGGAGCTTCTCGGAGCCCTTGATCTTGCGCTCCACACCGTTCTCGTCGACCGCCGGGCCGACCTGGGCCGGCTCGTACTGGTGGTGCGCCGTGAGGGTGTGCAGCTGCTCCTGCGAGAGCGGCTCGTGGACCTCGATGAACTCACCGTGCGGCAGCCGCTTGATGATGCCGGTCTCCCGGCCGTGCAGCACCTTCTCGCGGTCCCGGCGCTGCAGGCCGAGGCAGATGCGCTTGGTCACGACGAACGCGATCACCGGTCCGGCGAAGAAGAAGATCCGGACGAACCAGGTCACGTCGTTGATCGACAGGTGGAAGTGGGTGGCGATGAGGTCGTTGCCACCACCGACCAGACCCACCATGTACACGGTCACCCAGGCGACACCGAACCCGGTACGGGTCGGGGCGTTGCGCGGGCGGTCCAGGATGTGGTGCTCGCTCTTGTCGCCGGTGACCCAGGACTCGATGAACGGGTAGACCGCGATCGCCCCGAGGACCAGACCGAACAGGACCAGCGGGATGAAGACGCCGAGGACCAGGGTGTGGCCCCAGAAGTTGACCTCCCAGCCCGGCATGTACCGGATGAGACCCTCGGCGAAGCCCATGTACCAGTCGGGCTGGGCGCCGGTGGACACCTGGTCCGGACGGTAGGGGCCCATGGCCCAGATCGGGTTGATCTGGGTGGTCGCCGCGATGGCCGCGATGACACCGAAGACCAGGAAGAAGAAGCCTCCGGCCTTGGCCATGTAGACCGGCAGCAGCGGCATGCCGACGACGTTCTTCTCGCTCTTTCCGGGACCCGCGAACTGCGTGTGCTTGTGGTAGAAGACCAGGATCAGGTGGCCCACCATCAGGCCGAGCATGATGCCCGGCAGCAGCAGGATGTGGATCGAGTAGAACCGGGCGACGAAGTCGTGGCCGGGGAACTCGCCGCCGAAGAGGAAGTACGAGATGTACGTGCCGACGATCGGCATCGACAGGATGGCGCCCTCGGTGAAGCGGACACCGGTGCCGGAGAGCAGGTCGTCCGGGAGCGAGTAGCCGGTGAAACCGGTGAACATGCCGAGGACGAACAGCAGGAAGCCGAACAGCCAGTTGATCTCACGCGGCTTGCGGAACGCGCCGGTGAAGAACACGCGCATCATGTGCACGAACATGCCGGCGAGGAAGATCAGCGCGGCCCAGTGGTGGATCTGCCGGATGAGCAGACCACCGCGCACGTCGAAGGAGATGTGCAGGGTCGAGTTGAACGCCTCGGACATCAGCTGTCCCTGGAGCGGGACGTAGCTGCCGTGGTACGCCACCTCGTTCATCGACGGGTGGAAGAACAGCGTCAGGTACACACCCGTCAGGATGATGATGATGAAGCTGTACATGCACACTTCGCCCAACATGAACGACCAGTGGTCGGGGAAGATCTTGCGCATGTTGGACTTGGCGAGGGAGTAGATCCCGAGCCGTCCGTCGGCCCAGTCGGCGACACGCTCGCCGGCCGGCGCCTTCCCGCGTTCGCGGGACTGTGAGTTCTCTGAAGTGCTCATCCGCGCTCCCAGAATGCAGGACCGACGGGCTCCTCGAAGTCGCCGAGCGCCTGGAGGTAGCCCTCTTCGCTCACGCCGATGCGCAGCTGCGGCAGGGCGTGACCGGCCGGGCCGAAGATCACTCGGGCACCGTCGGAGAGGTCGAAGGTGGACTGGTGGCACGGGCAGAGCACGTGGTGGGTCTGCTGCTCGTACAGCGAGATCGGGCAGCCCACGTGGGTGCAGATCTTCGAGTAGGCGACGATGCCTTCGTGCGACCACTCCAGCTCGCGCTTGTCCTTGATGTTGTCCGGCTGCAGCCGGATGATCATCAGGGCCGCCTTCGCCATCACGTTCTGGAAGTCCTCCTGGGACTCCTCGACGCCCTCGGGCTTGGCGAAGGTCAGCGAACCGACGGCGACGTCGGAGGGACGCAGCGGCTCGTTGGTGTTCATGTTGACGAGCAGCTTGCCCTTCGACCACGCCGTGTGCCGCAGCGAGGTGCCGGGCAGCGGGCCGAGGTCGCGCAGCAGCACGACACCGGAGAGCGGGACCAGGGTCAGCGCGCCGAACATGGTGTTGCGGATCAGCTTGCGCCGGCCGAGCGCCGATTCCTTGGCGCCCTGCTTGAAGTCGGCCAGGACCTTGGCCTTGACCTCCGGCGGCGC
Organism: Streptomyces shenzhenensis; assembly: GCF_021462265.1. Taxonomy (GTDB): domain Bacteria; phylum Actinomycetota; class Actinomycetes; order Streptomycetales; family Streptomycetaceae; genus Streptomyces; species Streptomyces shenzhenensis. Next base: position 59,056 of record NZ_JAJONF010000032.1, read on the forward strand.
CGAGATGGCGTGCCGCTCGTCGGCGACCTCCACGTCGGACATCAGGGTGCGGGCCCAGTGGACCGCGCCCGCGCCGATGCAGAACAGCGCCGCACCGAGGGTCAGGCCCAGCGCGAAGTTCAGCGCGCTGATGTGACCGATCGGGAAGACGAAGATCGACTTGTCTTTCGGGATGGTCACATAGGAGGCGATGAAGCCGACGGTGGCCAGCATCGACACCGTGAACAGCATGGCCACGACGCGCTCGGACCGCTTGGCGGCCCGCTCGTCGATGTCCTGGATGCGGTGCTCGTGCGGCGGCAGACCCGGATCCGAGAACGGGTCCTTCTCGTCCGCCACACTCACGGCGGTGTGCGCGTGCGCGTGGTCCTGCTCAGCGGGCAGGTTCTCTTCTGGAATGTCTTGGCTACTCATGACTTCTTGGCCTTTGCGGTCCGAGCGGCGACCCAGACGGCGACCGCGATCAGTGCACCGAGACCGAAGATCCACGCGAACAGACCCTCGCTGACCGGCCCGAGGCCGCCCAGGTTGAGACCGCCGGGGTTCTCCGTGTTGCTGCTGTTGACCGCGTTCAGGTACCCGATGATGTCCTTCTTGTTCTTCTCCGTCAGCGTCGTGTCGGGGAAGGACGGCATGTTCTGCGGGCCCGTCTGCATGGCCTCGTACATGTGCTTCGGGTCGACGCCCTCAAGGCTCGGTGCGAACTTGCCCTTGGTCAGCGCACCACCCGCGCCCACGAAGTTGTGGCACTGCGCGCAGTTGGTGCGGAAGAGCTCGCCGCCCTTGGCGATGTCGGCACCGTCCGGGCCGTACTGGTCCTTGGTCGGAACCTGGGGACCGGCGCCCAGCGAGGCGACGTACGCCGCGAGCTGGTCGATCTGGGCCTGGGTGTAGATGTTCTTCTTCTTGACGACCTGCGGGCCCTGCGAGGTGGCGGCCGGCATACGGCCGGTGCCGACCTGGAAGTCGACGGCCGCGGCGCCCACGCCCACCAGGCTGGGGCCGTCGGACGAGCCCTGACCCCCGGTGCCGTGGCAGCTGGCGCAGCCGACCGAGTAGAGCTTCTTGCCCTCTTCGATCGTCAGGGACTGAGAGGTCTCGTCGGCCTGCGCCTTGCTCGCGGGTGCGAGCGCGGCGTAGGCCCCCCCAGTGCCCACCAGCGCGAGGAGTAGGACGACGACCGCCGCCAGCGGATGGCGTCGTCGTGCGGAGAGCTTTTTCACGGATTACCCCGGTGTCAGGATCTTCTGCGTCGATGCTTCTGGAAAGTGCGCTTCTGTGGCGCGTGGAGCCGGCCCGGCTACTTGATCAGGTAGATCGTGGCGAAGAGGCCGATCCAGACGACGTCGACGAAGTGCCAGTAGTAGGACACGACGATGGCCGCGGTCGCCTGCTCGTGTGTGAACCTCTTCGCCGCGTAGGTGCGCCCCAGGACGAACAGGAAGGCGATGAGGCCGCCCGTCACGTGCATGCCGTGGAAGCCGGTGGTCAGGTAGAACACCGAACCGTACGGGTCGGAGGAGAGGGAGATCCCGTCCTCCTTGACCAGGCTCGTGTACTCGTAGATCTGACCGCCGATGAAGATCGCACCCATGACGAAGGTGAGGATGAACCAGCCCCGGAGCTTCTTCACGTCCCCGCGCTCGGCGGCGAACACGCCGAGCTGGCAGGTGAGGGAGGAGAGCACCAGGATCGTGGTGTTGGTCGCCGAGAAGGGGACGTTGAGATGACTCGCCATCTCCTTCCAGTGAGCCTCGCCGGTCACCGATCGCAGGGTGAAGTACATCGCGAAGAGGGCCGCGAAGAACATCAGCTCGGAACTCAGCCAGATGATGGTTCCGACGCTGGTGAGGTTCGGCCTGTTGACCGACGGGTGCGCGTGCCCGGTTTCTACTGTCGTTGCTGTCGCCACGACCGACATTATGTCGGTCCCTTATCTCGCGCTCACTCCGGGGGGTGCCGTTCGGAGTGTCCGCCCCCTGTGTAGTGCCCGGATGGCCCATCGAAGCGGTGTTCCCACAGGTGTTGGCGAGGTGTTCGGGGGAGTAGCATCCGGCGCATCGGTCCTGTCCGTACGACGCTGACGTCTCGGAGGAACAATGCAGCCGACCGCCACGGTGCTGGTCTACAGCGACGACTCCAACACCCGCGAGCAGGTACGGCTGGCCGCCGGCCGGCGGCCGGCTCCCGATGTGCCGTTCGTCGAGTTCCTGGAGTGCGCCACGCCTGCGGCGGTGCTGCGCGAACTGGACCGAGGGGGCGTCGACGTGTGCGTCCTCGACGGGGAGGCCGTGCCCATGGGGGGCATGGGGATGTGCCGGCAGATCAAGGACGAGGTGTTCAACTGCCCGCCGGTGCTGCTGCTCATCGGCCGGCCCCAGGACGCGTGGCTGGCCACGTGGAGCCGGGCGGACGCCGCTGTGACGCTGCCGGTGGACCCGGTGGAGTTCGCGTCGGCGCTGGCGTCCCTGTTGCGGCAGGGAAGGCTGCAGAGCGCCTAGGAGAGGGTGGGGCGCGGTGCGTGCGCGGGTACCGGCTGTGTGTGGCCGGTCGCGCCCGTGCGGCGGTGGCCGCATGTCGACCACCGCCCCGCGCCCCTTACGGGGCGCTTGCCGCTGGGGGCGTCTCACAGTGCGGCCGGCTGTACCCTCACCGCGTCCTGCGGCCTTTGGGCGTCCGGGGTGCCGGCGGTGAGGGCACTGCCCTTGCGCCAGTCCTTCCAGACGAGGTTCCAGTCCCCGAAGCCGTTGCCGAAGTTCTCCATCTCCTTGCCGTTGGAGTTGACGACCTTCACCAGGTCGCCCGGGTGGAAGGTGTCGAAGAACCACTCGGCGTTCGAGGTGCTCATGCCGGTGCAGCCGTGGCTGACGTTCTCGTAGCCCTGGGAGCCCACCGACCAGGGCGCGGCGTGCACGTACTCGCCTGACCAGGTCACCCTGGTGGCGTAGTAGACCGGCAGGTCGTACGAGTCCGAGGTGCCCGCGGCGATGCCGACCGTGGTACTGCGCATACGAACGAAGGGCTGCTTCTCCAGGACGACCTTGACACCGTTGCGGGTCTCGAAGCCCGGTTTGCCGGTCGTGATGGGGATCTGCTTGATCTCCTTGTCGTTCTTGTAGATCGTCATCTGGTGGGCGCCGGCGTCCGTGAGGGCCAGCATCTTGTCGCCGGTGGTGAGCGTGAGGGGCGTGGCCGTGCCGCCCCACAGGCGGTCGCTGATCTTCACGCCGTCCAGGTTGCTGTGCACCTGGACGGTGGCGTGGGCGGGCCAGTAGTCCTTGGGCCGGTAGTGGAGTTCCTTGTCGCTCACCCAGTACCAGGAGCCCTCCACGGCCGGGACGGAGTCGACCCGCAGGGCGCGCTCGACGACGGCGCGCTGGGCCTTGTCCTTGATGGCGCTGTCGAGTTGGGCGGTGACCGGCTGGCCCACGCCGTACTCGCCCGCCTTGGGGCCGAAGGTGACCTTCAGCCGCTGCCGGGTGGTGGGCGTGCTGGTGTCGAAGGTGAGGACCTTGCGGCCCGGCGTGCCGTCCTCGCCCTCGGTACTCACCTGGACCGTGTAGTGGGCGTTGGCGGCCAGCGGGGAGGTGCTGTGCCAGCGGTGGCCGTCGGCGTCGAGTTCGCCCGCCACGAAGCGACCGGTGGCGTCCTGGGCCGTGACGTCCGTGATGCGGTCCTCGTCGCTCCTGGCGACGACTTCCAGGGGCTTGTCGGGGTCGGCCCGCTTCCCCGCCCCGGTGGGGGCGTTGAAGGAGATCTGGTCCGCCGCGTCGTGCGGCTTGTCCGCGAGGGGGTTGCGGTCCGAATCACAGGCGGTGACGCCCGCGCCGAGGGCGATCACCAGCAGGGTGCAGCTGACGACGGTACGGGCGCACGGAGAGTGACTCATATTGTCACGCTATGAGAAGTTTTCCGGACCAGCACGGCAGGTAGCCCGGACGGGGGACCCGTACTGCTCCGGAAGAGGCAACGGGCGGGAACGGCGGGAGCCCGGACCCTCCTGACGGAGGGTCCGGGCTCCCGGTGCGCTCGGCGCGTGCCTACTGGGTGCGGTTCTCACCGTGGTAGTACTCGAACACCCAGCCGAAGAGACCGATCAGGATGATGGGCGCCGCGAAGTACAGCAGCCACCAGCCGACGGCGACACCGAGGAAGGCCAGCGCGCCACCGACACCGAGGGCGAGCGGCTGCCAGCTGTGCGGGCTGAAGAAGCCGATCTCGCCCGCCTCGTCCGCGACGTCGGCCTCCTTGTTGTCCTGGGCACCGGCGTCCACCCGCGAGGCCGTGAAGCCCAGGTAGAAGCCGATCATGATGCACAGGGCGAAGGACATGAAGAGTGCCGTGGTGCCGGCCGCCTCCTTCGACCACACGCCATAGACGATCGCCATGACGAGGACGAAGACGCTCAGCCACACGAACAAACGGCCCTGGATCTTCACTTGCCGGCCTCCTTGCTGCCCGCGACAGCGGCGGCGACCTGGCCGTGCTCCAGCTGCTCCAGGGCGGCGATCTCAGGGTGGTGCAGGTCGAACGCCGGGGATTCGCTGCGGATCCGCGGCAGCGTGACGAAGTTGTGCCGCGGCGGCGGGCAGGAGGTCGCCCACTCCAGCGAACGACCGTAGCCCCACGGGTCGTCGACGCCGACCGGCTTGCCGTACTTGGCCGTCTTCCACACGTTGTAGAGGAACGGCAGGATCGACAGGCCGAGCAGGAAGGAGCTGATCGTCGAGATCGTGTTCAGCGTGGTGAAGCCGTCGGCCGCCAGGTAGTCGGCGTACCGGCGCGGCATGCCCTCGGCGCCCAGCCAGTGCTGGACCAGGAAGGTGCCGTGGAAGCCGATGAACAGCGTCCAGAAGGTGATCTTGCCGAGCCGCTCGTCGAGCATCTTGCCCGTCATCTTCGGCCACCAGAAGTGGAAGCCGGAGAACATCGCGAAGACGACCGTGCCGAAGACCACGTAGTGGAAGTGGGCCACCACGAAGTACGAGTCGGACACGTGGAAGTCCATCGGGGGCGAGGCCAGGATGACACCGGTCAGACCACCGAAGGTGAAGGTGATCAGGAAGCCGGTGGCCCAGAGCATCGGTGTCTCGAAGGACAGCGATCCCTTCCACATGGTGCCGATCCAGTTGAAGAACTTCACACCGGTCGGGACCGCGATCAGGAAGGTCATGAAGGAGAAGAACGGCAGCAGCACGCCGCCGGTGACGTACATGTGGTGGGCCCACACGGTGATGGACAGACCGGCGATCGCGATGGTGGCCGCGATCAGACCCATGTAGCCGAACATCGGCTTACGGGAGAAGACCGGGATGACCTCGGAGATGATGCCGAAGAACGGCAGCGCGATGATGTACACCTCTGGGTGTCCGAAGAACCAGAAGAGGTGTTGCCACAGCAGTGCTCCGCCGTTGGTGGCATCGAACACGTGGGCGCCGAATTTTCGGTCCGCCTCCAGGGCGAACAGCGCGGCGGCGAGGACGGGGAAGGCGAGCAGGACCAGGACGGCGGTCAGCAGCACGTTCCACACGAAGATCGGCATCCGGAACATCGTCATGCCGGGGGCACGCATGCAGATGATCGTGGTGATGAAGTTGACCGCGCCGAGGATGGTGCCGAAGCCGGACATGGCCAGACCCATGATCCACATGTCGGCGCCGAGGCCCGGCGAGCGGACCGCGTCCGACAGCGGGGAGTAGGCGAACCAGCCGAAGTCGGCCGCACCCTGCGGGGTGAGGAAACCTCCGACGGCGATGGTCGAGCCGAACAGGTAGAGCCAGTAGGCGAACATGTTCAGCCGCGGGAACGCGACGTCCGGCGCGCCGATCTGGAGCGGCATGATCCAGTTCGTGAAGCCGGCGAACAGCGGCGTCGCGAACATCAGCAGCATGATCGTGCCGTGCATCGTGAACGCCTGGTTGAACTGCTCGTTCGACATGATCTGCAGACCGGGGCGAGCGAGCTCGGCGCGCATCAGCAGCGCCATCACACCGCCGATCAGGAAGAACGCGAACGACGTGACCAGATACAGCGTTCCGATGGTCTTGTGGTCGGTGGTGGTGAGCCACTTGACGACCACGTTGCCGGGCTGCTTGCGCCTGACCGGCAGCTCGTTCTCGTACGAGTCCTCAGCTGCCGCGGCACCCTGGGGTTCGTTGAGGATGCTCACAGGTTGTTCGTCTCCCGGTTCTTCTCGTGGCTCGTCTGCGCGATGCCGGCGGGAATGTAACCGGTCTGCCCCTTCTTGGCGAGGTCCTTGAGGTGCTGCTGGTAACGCTCGGGCGAGACGACCTTCACGTTGAACAGCATCCGGGAGTGGTCGACGCCGCAGAGTTCGGCACACTTGCCGAGGAAGGTGCCCTCCTGGTTGGGAGTCACCTGGAATGCGTTGGTGTGGCCCGGGATGACGTCCATCTTCATCAGGAACGGCACCACCCAGAAGGAGTGGATGACGTCACGCGAGGTGAGGACGAAGCGGACGGTCTCACCCTTGGGCAGCCAGAGCGTCGGACCGGGGTTGCCGGTCTGCGGGTTCTTCGTGCCGGGCGTGCCGACGTCGTAGACACCGCCGGCGGCCGCCGGGAAGTCCTTCTTGAACCGGTCCGGAATGGCGTCCAGGTTCGTGTCGGTCTTCGCGTCGCCGGTGACACCGTCGACGGGCGTGATGTAGTTGAAGCCCCAGCTCCACTGGAAGCCCACCACGTTCACCGTGACGTCGGGCTTCTTGTCGGTGAGGCTGAGCAGCTTCGTCTCGTCGCGGGCCGTGAAGTAGAACAGCACCGAGACGATGATGAGCGGCACCACCGTGTACAGGGCCTCGATCGGCATGTTGTACCGGGTCTGGGCCGGGACCTCGATCTTGGTGCGGCTGCGCCGGTGGAAGATGGCGCTCCAGATGATCAGACCCCACACCAGCACGCCGACGGCGAGCGCGGCGGCCCAGGAGCCCTGCCACAGGGAGAGGATCCGCGGAGCCTCTTCCGTGGTCGGGGTGGGCATACCAAGGCGGGGGAAGTCCTTGTATGTGCAACCGGTAGCGGTCGCCAGGACCAGGCCCGCGGTCATTGCCTGCAGCAGCTTCCGCCGCATCGGGCGCCGCGGCGAGCGGTCGGAGCCGTTGGGACTCACGTAGCGCCTTCCCGAGAGTCTCGCCCGCGCGGTCGGCTGCGGCCTTCTCGCTGGTCGGTCGCCGCCCTGCGTCGGGCAGGGGTTTGGATGTTTATGCGGAGCAAACCCTAGCCGACGCCCTCCGGGGGTTCGCGGGGAGGGGGGCATACGCGTCGCCTGTCACTCGGTTGGGGTGGGATTGGGCGCCCAATAGCTCGGGTTGTCGCGGTTTGCGGTGCGGGTGCGGGTGCGTTGTGGCTTGTCGCGCCCCGCGGCGGAGCCGCACAGGGACCTGGCCACGGCCCCGCGCCCCAGAGGCCGGGTGCTCCACCGGAGTCTTACCGTTGCCGTGTGCCCTACTTCGATGCCGCGTCCGCCGCCCCCCTCCATCCCGTCGCCCGTCAGGCGTTGTTGGCCGCCCTGGACGACGGGTGGGCCGACCCCTCCCGGCTGTATCGCGAGGGGCGCAAGGCGCGCATGCTGCTGGACGCCGCCCGGGAGGCGGCTGCCGAGGCCGTCGGCTGCCGGGCGGACGAGCTGACGTTCACGCCGTCCGGGACACGGTCCGTCCATACGGGCATGGCAGGCGCGTTGGCCGGTCGGCGCCGTACCGGACGCCACCTGATCGTGTCAGCCGTCGAACACTCCTCGGTACTGCATGCGGCCGAGGTGTTCGAGGCGGAGGGCGGTCAGGTGACCCGGGTGCCGGTGGCGCGGACGGGAGCGGTGGACGTCGGCTCCTACCGGGCCGCGCTGCGGCCGGACACCGCGCTCGCCTGCCTCCAGTCGGCCAACCACGAGGTGGGGACCGTGCAGCCGGTGGCGGCGGTGGCCGAGGTGTGCCGGGCGGCCGGGGTGCCGTTGCTGGTGGACGCCGCGCAGTCGCTGGGGTGGGGACCGGTGGAGGGCGACTGGTCGTTGCTGACGGCGAGTGCGCACAAATGGGGCGGGCCGAGTGGAGTGGGGCTGCTGGCCGTGCGCAAGGGGGTGCGGTTCGCGGTCCAAGGAGCGGTCGACGAGCGGGAGTCGGGGCGGGCGCCCGGCTTCGAGAACCTGCCGGCGATCGTCGCGGCCGCCGCGTCGCTGCGGGCCGTACGGGCGGAGGCCGAGCAGGAGGCCGTACGGCTGCGGGCGCTGACGGCGCGGATCCGGGCGCGGGTGCCGGAGTTGGTGCCGGACGTGGAGGTGGTGGGCGACGCGGAGCGCCGCCTGCCCGGGATCGTCACCTTCTCCTGTCTCTATGTCGACGGAGAGACATTGCTGCACGAGCTGGACCGGGAGGGTTTCTCCGTCTCGTCCGGATCGTCCTGCACGAGCAGCACCCTGACGCCGAGCCATGTGCTCAAGGCGATGGGTGTGCTGAGTGAGGGGAACGTGCGGGTGTCGCTGCCGACGGGGGCGGCCGAGGCCGACGTCGACCGCTTCCTGGCGGTGCTGCCGGGGGTGGTGGCGGGGGTGCGGGAGAAGCTGGGCGCCCCGCTGCCGGCGGCGACGGCGGTCCGCGCCGAGGAGACGGTCGTCGACTCACTGGGCAAGCGGTGCCCCATCCCGGTCATCGAACTGGCGAAGGTCATCGGCACCGTGCCGGTGGGCGGCAGAGTACGGGTCCTGTCCGACGACGAGGCGGCCCGGCTGGACATCCCGGCTTGGTGCGAGATGCGGGGTCAGGCGTACGAGGGTGAGGAACCGGCGGACGAAGGTACGGCCTACCTGGTGCGCCGGGTGAGCTGAGCGCCCCCTTCGGTGGCGCGGGGCTGTGTCGGTCCGCGGCTGCCGCCGCGTGGGCACGACCAGCCCCCACGCACCCGCACCCGGCGACGTCAGACCAGATGCTCCCGGACCTCCTGAGCGGCCTCGTCCCCGTACGCCTTGGTGAACCGCTCCATGAAGTGCCCCCGGAGCAGCTGGTACTCCTGCGTCCCCACGGTCTCGATGACGAGAGTCGCGAGCATGCACCCCACCTGAGCCGCCCGCTCCAGCGAGACCCCCCACGCGAGGCCCGAGAGGAACCCCGCGCGGAACGCGTCGCCGACCCCCGTCGGGTCGGCCTTGCGCTCCTCGTCGGGGCAGCCGACCTCGATGGTCTCGTCGCCGACCCGCTCGATCCGCACCCCGCGTGCGCCGAGCGTGGTCACCCGGTGGCCGACCTTCGCGAGGATCTCCTCGTCGCTCCAGCCGGTCTTCGTCTCGATGAGCCCCTTCTCGTACTCGTTGGAGAAGAGGTACGTCGCGCCCTCCAGCAGTATCCGGACCTCGTCGCCGTTCATCCGGGCGATCTGCTGGGAGAAGTCGGCGGCGAAGGGGATGGCCCGGGCCCGGCACTCCTCCGTGTGACGGAGCATGCCCTCCGGGTCGTCCGCGCCGATCAGGACCAGGTCGAGTCCGCCCACCCGGTCGGCCACCGTCTTGAGCTCGATCAGCCGGGCCTCGCTCATCGCACCCGTGTAGAAGGAGCCGATCTGGTTGTGGTCGGCGTCGGTCGTGCACACGAAACGAGCGGTGTGCAGGGTCTCCGAGATGCGGACGGAGTCCGTGTCGACGCCGTGCCGGTCGAGCCACGCCCGGTACTCGTCGAAGTCGGAGCCGGCCGCGCCGACCAGGATCGGCCGGGTGCCGAGCTGTCCCATGCCGAACGCGATGTTCGCGCCGACGCCGCCCCGGCGTACGTCCAGGTTGTCGACCAGGAAGGACAGCGAGACCGTGTGCAGCTGGTCCGCGACGAACTGGTCGGCGAAGCGGCCGGGGAAAGTCATGAGGTGGTCGGTGGCGATGGAGCCGGTGACTGCGATGCGCACGGCTGGGACTCTCCTGAGGAAATAAGAAGGCCGCGCGACAGCGCTCGTTGGAAGCGCGGTGACGGGCGGACGAGAGTGATGGACAGTTAACGCTACCGGGTCGGGTGGGCGCCCTGAAGGCGCCAAAACTACCCGATAGTAGCCCTTTCTTCGCGGCCTCTGGCGTGCTTACGGTTCCGACATGACGAACCTCAAGGTCCACGCCCCCGCTCCGGCCGACCTCGACGGCGACCTGGCGTCGCTGCGCGGGGACTGCGCCCGGATGGCCGGGCACTGGGCGGTTCCCGAGCACAGCGATGCCCGTCCCGTGCCGCCGTCACTCATCCACGGGGTGACCGTGCCGAAGAAGTCCGCCAGGCTCCTGGACGCGATGTCCGACTACGGCGACTGAGTCCCGCCCCGGCGCGTTTCCAGGGAACCGCGCGCTCCCCTCCCGCGTCCCATCGCCGTCCCCCGCGAGGGGGAGGCGGGATATGACACGGCAAGGAGCGATGCGGTGAAGAGCGAGCGACCCGAGAACGACGGCGACGCGGCCGCGGGCAGCGCCGGGGAGCCCCCCGAGGACCGGCAGGCCACGAAGCCGCCGAAGGCTGCCGAGGCCGACGCGCGGGCCGTGGCGGGGTCCGCCGAGGGCACCGCGGCACAGGTTCCGGGGCCGAAGGAGGCCGCCGAGCCGGGGGTGGCCCCCGACCCCGGGCCCGATGAGGCCCCCGAGCCCGACCTGTCCCCTGCCGCCGAGGCGGCCCCGAAGCCCTCGGACGCCTCCGCCGGGTCCTCGAGCTCCCCGACCGAGCCGTCGGACTCCCCCGCCGCGTCCCCGGACTCCCATGCCGAGCCCTCGGCCCCCTCCGCCGGACCCTCGGGCTCCCCGACCGAGCCGTCGGACTCCCCCGCCGCGTCCCCGGACTCCCATGCCGAGCCCTCGGACTCCCCGACCGGCTCCTCGGACTCCCCCACCAGCCCCTCGGGCACCTCCACCAGCCCCTCGGGCACCTCCACCAGCCCCTCGGGCACCTCCACCAGCCCCTCGGGCACCTCCACCGAGCCCTCGGTCTCCCCCACCGAGCCGGAAGCGGCTCCCGGTGTTCCCGAGACGGCGCCCGAGGCCGTGGCCGAGGGGGACGCCGATGACCTCGCCGCCCCCCGCCGCCGCTCCCCCGCCCTCGTCATCGCCTCCGTGGCCGCCGCCGTCCTCCTCGTCGGCGGTGGCGGCGCCTACCTCGCCGCGCACACCGGCTCCGGTTCCGGCTCCGGCGGTACCGCCGCGGGCGCGTCCGGCGGTGCCACTCCCCCGCCCCTCGCCCTGGACGGCTACTCCTCCGGCGGCAACGGCGTGGCCCCGGGTGAGCCCAACCCCTACGGGGTGACCTACAGGGCGAGCGGGACGCTCCCCGCCGGCCCCGGGTCGGCCGCCGTCTACCAGGCCTCCGGTGACGTCTCCAAGGACCGGGTCGCCGCCCTCGCGAAGGCGCTCGGGGTCGAGGGGGCCCCGGTGGCCGAGGGGCAGATCTGGAAGGCCGGCACCGACAACGACGGCTCCGGCGGGAGTCTCCAGGTGAACCGGACGGCCCCGGGCCTGTGGACGTACAGCCGCTACGCCCCGGGCACCGACAACTGCAAGACCGGCCCGGTGTGCACACGGGACCCGGTGGTGCCGGCCGGTGACCCGGTGAGCGTCGCCGACGCCGAGAAGGCGGCGGCGCCGGTGCTGAAGGCGCTCGGCCAGGACGACGCGAAGCTCGACGCGAGCCAGGTGATGGGGGGCCTGCGGGTGGTGAACGCCGGGCCGGTGGTCGGCGGGCTGCCGACGTACGGCTGGTCGACCGGGCTGACCGTCGGCACGCAGGGCGAGGTGGTCAGCGGCAACGGGATGCTCGCGACGCCGGCGAAGGGCGCCACGTATCCGGTGCTGAGCGCCGCGAAGACGCTGGCCCTGCTGAACGCGGCGCCGGGCTCCGGGCACCGGATGGGCATCGGCGGCTGCGCCGCTCCCGTCCCGCCGAAGGACCGGCTGGAGCAGCCGTGCGCCGCGGCGTCGCCGTCGGCGTCCTCGGCCGTGATCGAGAAGGCGGTGTTCGGGCTGGCGTCGCAGTCGGTCGGCGGCCGGCCGGCGCTGGTGCCGTCCTGGCTGTTCCAGGTGCGCGGGGCGGCGGACGCGTACACCGTCACCTATCCGGCGGTGGACCCGGAGTACCTGGTCCCGGCCTCGGCGGCGGCCCCCTCGCCGAGTGCGAGCGCGAGTGCCTCGCCGGGGTCCGCGAAGGACGTGAAGGTGGACGGGTACACGGCCGACGGCCGTGATCTGACCGTCGCCTTCACCGGCGGGGTGTGCGCCGACTACAAGGCGACGGCGGACGAGGGTTCGGAGCAGGTGGTGGTGAAGGTGACCGCGACGCCCTGGCCGGACAAGATCTGCGTCATGATCGCCAAGCAGTACCACCAGACGGTCCGCCTGGACGCGCCGCTGGACGGCCGGAAGGTGGTCGGCACGGACGGCAAGGCCGTACCGAAGGAGCAGGCGACGCCGCTGAACCCGCAGGCGGGCTGAGCCGGCACACGCGAAGGCGGCGGCCCCTCACCACGAGGGGCCGCCGCCTTGCCGCCGTTGCCGCTCGGCTCAGCTGAACGAGTCGCCGCAGGCGCAGGAACCGGTCGCGTTCGGGTTGTCGATCGTGAAGCCCTGCTTCTCGATGGTGTCGACGAAGTCGATCGACGCGCCACCCAGGTACGGAGCGCTCATGCGGTCGGTGACGACCTTGACCCCGCCGAAGTCCTTGACGACGTCGCCGTCGAGGGAACGCTCGTCGAAGAAGAGCTGGTAGCGCAGGCCGGAGCAGCCACCGGGCTGGACGGCGACGCGCAGGGCGAGGTCGTCACGGCCTTCCTGGTCGAGCAGGGCCTTGACCTTGGCCGCGGCGGCGTCGCTCAGGATGATGCCGTCGGTGGCGGTGCTGGTCTCGTCCGATACGGACATCTACATCTCTCCCGGGTTGTACGGAGACTGCTTGCCGACGAGTGCAACCGGCGCGTCCGCTGATTCATTCCGGGCCGGCATGCGCGTTCTCGCGTTGTCCTACCTCTTCATGCTCGCACATGCCCGAAGTGGCGCCCAGCAGTCGCCGCCACCCTCCCGTTGGGCGGCCGGGATTGATGTCACATCGACACTATGGCCATCGTCAAAGTGACGTGAAGCGGTTATGATAGATAACGTCAGAACGACGAAAAGTAGAAAGGGTGCGTGCCGTGACCACCGCCCAGACCACGGAGCTCGACGTACAGCCGACTCCGCTCGCCCTGCTGCTGCTCGGCCGTGAGGCCGACCCGAAGAGCGAGCGGGGCGTCGAGTGCCCCGGCGACCTGCCCTCCCCGTCCGACCCCGACCTGGTCGCGCGGGCCCGCGCCGCCAAGGAGAAGCTCGGCGACAAGGTCTTCGTGCTCGGCCACCACTACCAACGCGACGAGGTCATCCAGTTCGCCGACGTCACGGGCGACTCCTTCAAGCTGGCCCGGGACGCGGCCGCCCGCCCGGAGGCCGAGTACATCGTCTTCTGCGGTGTGCACTTCATGGCCGAGTCCGCCGACATCCTGACCTCGGACGACCAGAAGGTGGTCCTGCCCGACCTGGCGGCCGGCTGCTCCATGGCCGACATGGCGACGGCCGAGCAGGTCGCCGAATGCTGGGACGTGCTGACCGAGGCCGGGATAGCCGATCAGGTGGTCCCCGTCTCGTACATGAACTCGTCCGCGGACATCAAGGCGTTCACGGGCAGGCACGGCGGCACCATCTGCACCTCGTCGAACGCGCGGCGCGCCCTGGAGTGGGCCTTCGGCCAGGGCGAGCCCTCGGCGACGAAGGTGCTGTTCCTGCCCGACCAGCACCTGGGCCGCAACACCGCCGTCCGCGACATGGGCATGTCCCTGGACGACTGCGTGGTCTACAACCCGCACAAGCCGAACGGCGGCCTCACCGCCGACCAGCTGCGCGACGCGAAGATGATCCTGTGGCGCGGCCACTGCTCGGTGCACGGCCGTTTCTCGCTGGACTCGGTCAACGACGTGCGCGAGCGCATCCCGGGGGTCAACGTCCTCGTCCACCCGGAGTGCCGGCACGAGGTGGTGGCCGCGGCCGATTACGTGGGTTCGACGGAGTACATCATCAAGGCCCTGGAGGCCGCGCCCGCCGGCTCCAAGTGGGCCATCGGCACCGAGCTGAACCTGGTCCGCCGTCTGGCGAACCGTTTCGCCCCCGAGGGCAAGGAGATCGTCTTCCTCGACAGGACGGTCTGCTTCTGCTCCACCATGAACCGCATCGACCTTCCCCACCTGGTCTGGACCCTGGAGTCGCTGGCCGAGGGCAACCTGGTCAACCGCATCGAGGTCGACAAGGAGACCGAGGCGTTCGCCAAGCTGGCCCTGGAGCGGATGCTCGCGCTGCCGTAGCCGTACGGTCCGTGTGTCACCCCGAGCCGGACTTCCGCTCGGGGTGCGCGGGGTCGAGGCTGAAGAGGGTGCCGTCGGGGGTCATGACGGTCACCACGCCCGCGTACAGGAGCGCCTTGGGGTCGGACGCGTCGCCCGTCGAGGCCGTGCCGACGCGAGGGGAACTCTCCCAGAGGAGGGCGCCCTTGCGGGTGTCCAGGGCCGCCACCCGGCCGCTGGGACTGGCCAGGTACAGGGTGTGGGTGCGGGAGTCGTACGTCGGGGAGCCGGAGTTCTCCACGCTGGTGCGGGTGTGCCAGAGTTCCTTGCCGGTCAGCGGGGACACCGCCGCCACCTCGCCGTTCGCGCCGGTGATCCACAGGGTGTCCGAGGCCAGCGTCACCGAGCCCTCGTACGTCTTCGCGAGTCTCGTCGTGGTCTGACCGCCGGTCGTCGGGTCCGTCAGGAGGATCCTGGCGAACCTGGAGTCCTGCAGGGACGTCGAGCCGCTCTCCCGGTCGGCCAGGACCAGGGCCGGATGGCCGTCGACGACGCCGAGGAAGCCGCTCTCGAAGGGGATCCGCCGACGCGCGAGGACCGTTCCGTCGGCGCGGTCCACCTGCAGCAGCGAGGAGTACTCGGCGTTCTCCTCAGTGGGGTAGCACTGCGCGTACAGGCCGGTTCCGGCCGACAGGAACGTGCAGTAGTTCCGGGCCGGCAGCGTCATGGCCCAGCGGGCCCTGCCGGTGCGCGGGGAACGGGCCGTCACCGTCCGGCCGCCGCTGTCGGCGGTCAGCACGACGTCGCCGGACATGATCAGGTCGGCGTTCCCGTCGTCGACCTTGCGGATCCACCGTTGGTCACCGCCCGTCGCGTCGAGGGCGACGACGTAGGTCGGGTTGTTCGCGGCGCCCTCCTCGGTGATGGTCTCCCGGACGAGCACGGTGCCGTCGTACACACCGAGGACCCAGGAGTCGTACCGGGAGGGGTCGGTGCCGGCCGACGCGAGCGAGGCGCGCCAGAGCGTCCTGCCGGTCCGGCCGTCGAGCCGTACCGGCAGGACGCCGCGGCCTCCGCAGTAGACGCCGTCGCCCTGGCTCAGGCAGTCCGACTGGCCGTCCGCCGGCGTGCCCAGCGCGTTGACCTCGCCCCGGTCCGCCGGCTTGTACACCGTGGTCTGCCAGGGCCGCCAGCCGGTGGGCGCCGCGGCCCAGCGCGAGGACGTCGCGGTGCTCGTCTCCTGTGATCCGGCCGGGAGTCCCGGCCCGTACCCCCCGTACCACAGCAGTCCCAGCACCAGCGCGCCGGCCACACCGGTGGCGATCAGCAGCGGGCGTCCGCGACGCCGGCGCGCGGGGAACCGGTCCGTACGGCGGTCCTGACGGCTCCGTCGGCCGGGGCCGCCCGCGGCCGCCGTCGTGCCGGGGCGCGGCCGGTCCGCGAGCGGCACGTCGGACGCGCGCAGCGTCACGGTGCGCGGGTCGTCCTCCTCCGGTTCGGGCAGTGCGGCGAAGTCCCGGGCCAGATCGTCGAGTTCCGGGCGGTCCACGGCCTTCTTCGACAGACAGCGCTCCAGGATGCCGAGCAGCGGCTGCGGTACGCCGTCGAGCGCCGGCGGGTTGTGGATCACCCAGTACGCCGTCAGATACGGGCTCTCGGCGTCGAAGGGGCCCTTCCCGGTCACCGCGTACGCCAGCAGCGCCCCCAGCGAGAAGACGTCCGAGGCCGGGCCGACCGCGCGCGGGTCGGTGAACTGCTCCGGGGACATGAAGGGCGGGGTGCCGATCATCTGGCCGGTCTCGGTCAGGGTGTGGCCGCTCTCCACCGCCCTGGAGATGCCGAAGTCGATGACGCGGGGGCCGTCGTCGGCCATCAGGACGTTCGCCGGTTTCAGGTCGCGGTGCACGACACCCGCCCGGTGGATGTCCCGCAGCGCCTCGACCAGTCCCAGCGCCACCCGCCGCAGTTCGGTGCCGCGCAGCGGGCCGCCGTCGCGGATCCGGTCGGCCAGGGAGCGGCCGGCCACGTACTGGGTCGCCATCCAGGGCCGTACCGCCTCCGGATCGGCGTCCACCACCGGTGCGGTGAAGGCGCCGCTCACCCGCCGGACCGCCTCGATCTCCTGCCGGAACCGGGCCCGGAAGACGGTGTCCTCGGCGTACTGGGCGTGCACGATCTTGACGGCGACCTCACGTCCCGACCGGGACCTGCCCCGGTACACGATTCCCATGCCCCCGGCCCCGAGCCGGTCGACCAGCTTGTACCCGCCGACCGACCTCGGGTCCTCACCGCGCAGTGGCACTGCCCGAACTTCCTTCCCCAGCAGATCAGTTCGAGCCACAGAATACGGAACCGCGATATCCGGCGGCCGGGTACCGACGGGTTCGGTACCCGGCCGCCGTGGTTCAGCCGGTCACACGCCCGCGGCCGCCGGTTCCGCCGCGGCCGGCCGCGGCGCCCCGCCCGACTCGCCTGCCCCGCCGCCCCTCTTGGCTGCCCGCTTTGCGGCCCGGCGCTCCTTGCGGAGTTCGAGCATCGCGTACAGCGTCGGGACGAGGAGCAGGGTGAGCAGCGTCGACGTGATCAGGCCGCCGATCACCACCACCGCGAGCGGCTGGGCGATGAAGCCGCCCTCGCCGGTGACGCCGAGCGCCATCGGGAGCAGGGCGAAGATGGTCGCCAGGGCCGTCATGAGGATCGGGCGCAGCCGGTGCCGGCCGCCCTCGATCACGGCCTCGACGACGCCGTGGCCCTGCTTGCGGTACTGGTTGATGAGGTCGATCAGCACGATCGCGTTGGTCACCACGATGCCGATCAGCATCAGCATGCCGATCATCGCGGGGACGCCCATCGGGGTGCCGGTGACGACCAGCAGGCCGATCGCGCCGGTCGCCGCGAACGGGATGGAGACCAGCAGGATCAGCGGCTGGACAAGGGACCGGAAGGTCGCGACCAGCAGCATGAAGACGATCGCGATCGCCGCCAGCATCGCCAGGCCCAGGTTCTTGAACGCGCTGTCCTGGTCCGAGGTGACCCCGCCGATCGAGGCCGTCGCGCCGGCCGGCAGCTTCAGCGCCTTGATCTTCGCCTGGAGCTGGGCGCTGACCGCGCCGGTGTTGTCACCGGTCGGCTTGGCGGTGATGGTCGCGGCGCGCTGACCGTCGATCCGGGTCAGCGACACGGGGCCGGCCACCAGCTTCACGGTGGCGATGTCACCCAGCTTCACCGGGCCCAGCCGGAGGGCGCGCAGCTGCGCCAGCGTCTCGGCCGGCTCGGCCGGCTTCACGACGACGTCCCGCTCGGTGTCGTCGAGGGTCGCCTTCCCGGCCGTGGTGCCCTTGACGGCCTGGGTGACGGCGGCGCCCAGCGTCTGGTCGTCGAATCCGGCCGCCGCGGCCCTGGAGCCGGCCCGCACCGAGATGCGCGGCACGCTCTGGGAGAGGTCGCTGGTGACGTCGGTGACGTCGTCCAGCCCGGCGACCGCGGCCCGGACCTGTTCGGAGGCCTTGCGCAGCACGTCCCCGTCGGCCGCCTTCACGACGACGCTCAGGTCCTGGCTGCCGAATCCGGCACCGGCCGACACGGTGGTCGTACCGACGCCCGGCAGCTTGTGCAGGCCGTCCTCGATGGCGTTCCGCACCGTGTCGGACGACGCCGAGTCGTCCAGCATCACCGAGTACGACGCCTGGTTGGTGTCGGTGCCGCCGCCGAAGGCCGCCATGAAGCCGGACGAGCCGACCGTCACCTGGTAGTCCTTCACCCCGTCGACGGAGGCGAGCAGCTTCTCGACCTTCCTCGCCTGGGCGTCGGTCGCCGCCAGGCCGGTGCCGGGCCTGAGCTCCTGCTTGACGGTGAGGACCTCCTGGTCGCCCTGGTCGAAGAAGTTGGTCTTCAGCAGTCCGGCCATGCCGAACGTGAGGACCAGGACCACGACCGCGATCAGGACACTGGTGAGGCGGCGCCGGGTCGCGAAGCGCAGCACGGGAACGTAGGCGCGCTGCAGGCGGCTGCCCGCCTCCTTCGCCTCCGCCGTGCGGCGGGCCTCCGCGGCGTCCTCGGGGGTGCCCTTCGGGGCGCGCAGGAACCAGTAGGACAGGACGGGCACGACCGTCAGCGAGACCAGCAGGGACGCCAGCAGCGCGGCGGTGACCGTGATGCTGAACGAGCCGAACAGGGCGCCGACCATGCCGCCGACCAGGCCGATCGGAAGGAACACGGCGACCGTGGTGAGGGTGGAGGAGGTGACCGCGCCGGCCACCTCGCGGACCGCGCCGACGATGGCGGCCTGGCGCTCCTCGCCGTAGCCGAGGTGGCGCTTGATGTTCTCCAGGACCACGATCGAGTCGTCGACGACCCGGCCGATGGCGATGGTGAGCGCGCCGAGCGTGAGCATGTTGAGGGACAGACCGCGGGTCCACAGCACGATCAGCGCGAGGACCACCGACAGCGGGATGGACACCGCCGTCACCAGCGTGGAGCGGACCGAGGCCAGGAAGACCAGGATGACCAGGACCGCGAAGAGCAGGCCGAGGGCGCCCTCGGTGGTCAGGCCCTTGATGGACTTGGAGACCGCCGGGCCCTGGTCGCTGACGACGGTGAGGGCGGCGCCGGAGCCGAGGTCCTGACGCAGCTTCGGCAGCTTGTCCTTGACCGCGTCGGAGATGGAGACCGCGCTGCCGTCGTGGTCCATGGTGACGTTCACGGCGAGGCTGGGGCGGCCGTCGGTGCGGGTGATGGAGTCGGCCGGGGCCTCCTGCTCCCGCACCGCGGCCACGGCGCCGAGGCGCACCGGCTTCTTCACCCCCTGCCCGGTGACCATCAGGTCCCTGATCTGCGTCAGCGAGGTGAGACCGCCGCCGACCTGGACGGTGCGGTTGGCGCCGTCCTCGGTGAAGGAACCGGCCGCCACGGTCGCGCCGGCCGCCTGGAGCGACTGGGCGAGCGCGGCCGGGGTGAGCCCGGCCCGGGCCAGCTTCGCGTCGTCGGGGGTGACGGTGACCTGGAGGTCGCGGACACCGGTGACCTGGACGCGGCCGACGCCGTCGATGTCCTTCAGGGCCGGGACGACCGTCTTGTCGAGCTGGTCGGCGAGGGCCTGCTGGTCCTTGCCGGAGGTGACGGCGAGGACGACGGTCGGCATGTCGTCCGTGGAGCCGGTGATGACCTGCGGGTCGACGGAGTCCGGGAGCCGGGCGCGGTTGACGGCCAGCTGGACGTCGGCCACCAGCTGCTTGGTGTCGCTGCCGTAGTCGAAGGACGCCATGATCACGGCGTTGCCCTCGCTCGCGGTGGAGGTGACACCGGTGACGCCGTCGACACCTTGGAGGTTGTTCTCGATCGGCTCGACGATCTGCTTCTCGACGACGTCCGGTGCGGCGCCCTGGTAGGGGGCGAGGACGGAGACGACGGGGAGTTCGATGGTCGGCAGCAGCTGCTGCTTGATCTGGGGGATGGCGATCGCCCCGAAGACGAGCGCGATCAGGGAGACAAGGCCTATCAGGGCCCGCTGCGCGAGGCTGAATCTGGACAGCCAGGACATGGGTCGGGGTCTCTTTTCAGTGAGCTGCCGTGAGCTGCTGTGCGAAGCAGATGAGGCACCTGTGAGTGCCCACCGCACCACCCTCGCCCATCGAAGGCCCTGCTCACGTAGGCCCTGGGTGCCGTTCCCCGAGCCGGCTCCTACTGCCGCCGCAGTACGCCCGGGTGGAGGTCAGTCCATCCTCGGGCGGACCAGTCCGGACTCGTACGCGATCACCACGAGCTGCGCCCGGTCCCGCGCGCCCAGCTTGGCCATGGCCCGGTTGACGTGCGTCTTCACGGTCAGCGGGCTGACTTCGAGGCGTTCGGCGATCTCGTCGTTGGAGTGTCCGCCGGCGACCTGGACCAGGACCTCGCGCTCCCGTGAGGTGAGCGCGTCGAGCCGCTCGGAGCGGGCCGGGTCGCGGCCGGCGTCGCCGATGTCGCCCTGGGCGAGGAAGCGGGCGATCAGGCCCTTGGTGGCCGCCGGGGAGAGCAGCGCCTCGCCGCCGGCGGCCAGGCGGATGGCGCTGAGGAGTTCCTCCGGTTCGCTGCCCTTGCCGAGGAAGCCGGAGGCGCCCGCGCGCAGCGCCTGTACGACGTAGTCGTCGACCTCGAAGGTCGTCAGGATCACCACCCGGACGTGGGCGAGGGAGGGGTCGGCGCTGATGAGCCGGGTGGCGGCCAGTCCGTCCGTGCCCGGCATCCGGATGTCCATCAGGACCACGTCGGCCTCGCGTTCCCTGGTCAGCCGCACCGCCTCCGCGCCGTCGGAGGCCTCACCGACCACCTCCATGTCGGACTCGGAGTCGACGAGCACCCTGAAGGCGCTGCGCAGCAGTGCCTGGTCGTCGGCGAGCAGGACACGGATCGTCATGCGGAATCCCCCAGCGCGGCCGTACGGTCCCTGGTACGACCGCTCGTACGCTCGTCGGTGTCGGTCTTGACCGGCAGGATCGCATGGACGCGGAAGCCGCCGCCGTAGCGGGGGCCGGTGGTGAGGGTGCCGCGCAGGGCGGTGACGCGCTCGCGCATGCCGAGCAGGCCGTGGCCGCCGCCGGCCTCGGGGGCGGTGTCCTCGCCGGAACCGTTGTCGAGGACGGTGACCTCGATGCGCGGTCCGACGCGTACGACGCTGACCTCGGCCCTGGCATCAGGGCCGGCGTGCTTCTGCACGTTGGTCAGGGCCTCCTGGATGATCCGGTAGGCGGCCAGGTCGACGGCGGCCGGCGGGGTGGTGCCCTGGTCGGCGCGGGCGACCTCGACCTGGAGGCCGGCGTTGCGGAACGTGTCGGCGAGTTCTTCCAGGAGGTGCAGGCCGGGGGCGGGTTCGGTCGGCGCCTCGGGGTCGCCGGACTGGCGGAGCAGGCCGACGGTGGCACGCAGCTCGTTCAGCGCGGAGCGGCTGGCCTCGCGGACGTGCCCGAGGGCCTCCTTGGCCTGGTCGGGCCGCTTGTCCATGACGTGCGCTGCGACGCCCGCCTGCACGTTGACCAGGGCGATGTGGTGGGCGACGACGTCGTGCAGGTCCCGGGCGATCCGCAGCCGCTCCTCGGCGACCCGGCGGCGGGCCTCCTCCTCACGGGTCCGCTCGGCGCGCTCGGCACGCTCGCGGATGGCCTGGACGAAGGCGCGCCGGCTGCGGACGGCGTCCCCGGCGGTGGCGCCGATGCCGGTCCAGGCGAAGATCGCGAGGTTCTCCTGGGCGTACCACGGCAGGGGCCCCGCGACCATCGCGGCGGTGGTCAGCACGGTCATGGTGAGCAGCCCGGCCCGCAGGGTGGTCCGGCGGTCGGTGGTGGCGGCGACGGTGAACAGGGCGATCACGGCCGCCATCGCGACGGGGGCGCGGGGGTCGCCCATGACGCACTCCAGGACGGAGGCGGCGCCGGTGACGGCCAGGACCGTCTTCGGGGCGTGGCGGCGGAAGACGAGGGCCGCGGCGGCCAGTGTCATCAGGACGAGGCTGAGGGGGGCCGGGGTGCGGATGCCCCAGGCGACGCCACGGGCCCCGTGCGGAGCGGCGAAAGAGCTCACGGCCATGCAGACGAGGGCGCCCGCGGCGACGACCGCGTCCACGGCGAGCGGGTGGGCGCCGGCTCTGCAGCGGGCTCTTTCGAGAGTGCTCACGGTTTGAATCCTCTCCTCCCTGAAGGGGCGGAGATTCCTGGCTCACGCCGCCTGCCGGGCCAACGGCCCGTCAGGTCTTCCACGGTCGGCACCAGCCGGGTCGAAACCAGCCCGGGCAGCGATCCAGCTGCATGGTCACGCAACACAGAGAGGACTCCACGTGCTTGGTTCTCGCGACGCGTCGTCCGCAACCAAAGCTATCAGTACGCCGACCACGCCCAGGGAAGAATCGGCCTTTTCCTGCCCTGCTCCAGGCTCTTCTCGAACCTCAGCCCGGGATCAGGCCGTCGTCCCGCAGCAGCGCCCGGACCTCGTCCAAGGTCGCGTCCGGGGACGGCAGGATCAGGTCCGAGGGTTCCAGGGCGTCGTCCGGGAGCGGTGCGCCCAGATCCCGGACCTTGTCCAGGAGGGTGGTCAGGGTGCGGCGGAAGGCTGCCTCGTCACCGGACTCGATCTCCGTGAGGAGTTCGTCGTCCAGCTTGTTCAGCTCGGCGAGGTGGCTGTCGGCCAGCCTCACCTGGCCCTCCCCCATGATCCTCACGACCATGTCGGCCATGTCGCCCTCCAGGGGTCGGCTACTGCTTGTCGAAGCGCGGGGTGTCCTGCGGCTGCTGCGACTGCTGGCCCTGGCCGGTGCCGCCCTCGATCGCCTGCTGGGGCGCACCTCCGGCGAGCTCGGCCTTCATGCGCTGCAGCTCCAGCTCCACATCCGTACCACCGGAGAGACGGTCCAGCTCGGCGGCGATGTCGTCCTTGGCGGTGCCGGTCGGGTCGTCGAGGGCTCCGGAGGCGAGGAGTTCGTCGATGGCGCCGGCGCGGGCCTGGAGCTGCTGTGTCTTGTCCTCGGCGCGCTGGATCGCGAGACCGACGTCGCCCATCTCCTCGGAGATGCCGGTGAAGGCCTCGCCGATGCGGGTCTGGGCCTGGGCGGCGGTGTAGGTGGCCTTGATGGTCTCCTTCTTCGTACGGAAGGCGTCCACCTTGGCCTGCAGGCGCTGGGCCGCGAGGGTGAGCTTCTCCTCCTCGCCCTGGAGGGTGGCGTGCTGCGTCTCCAGGTCGGTCACCTGCTGCTGGAGGGCGGCGCGGCGGGAGAGCGCCTCGCGGGCGAGGTCCTCACGGCCGAGGGCGAGCGCCTTGCGGCCCTGGTCCTCCAGCTTGGTGGACTGCTGCTGGAGCTGGTTCAGCTGGAGTTCGAGGCGCTTGCGGCTGGTCGCCACGTCGGCGACGCCGCGGCGGACCTTCTGCAGCAGTTCCAGCTGCTTCTGATACGAGTAGTCAAGGGTCTCGCGCGGGTCCTCGGCCCTGTCCAGGGCCTTGTTCGCCTTCGCGCGGAAGATCATCCCCATACGCTTCATGACACCGCTCATGGGCTTCGCGCGCCCCCTTCTGACGGACTCCAGCTCACCGATCCTGCGACAGAACCCACAGTACGGGCCCTGCATCCATTACCGCACTGTTCGGGGACCGATGCGCTCATCCCCAAGGACGACTACGGACAGCTCCGCTCCGGCACAGGTAGTAGGTGAGCCCCCGAGCGAAGCGCCTGCAACGTCCCCTCTGTCCCCCATGGAGACGACTGGCGTTGCGGGATCGTTCCCCGCCGGGCTAGGGCCCACACCCCACCACCCCTTACCCTTGGGTTTTGTGTTCCGTAGCCGCGCCAAGGATGAGAAGGCCCCCGCCGACAAGGCGGCCGTGACCGACTCCAGGCAGACCCGAGACCCGCAGGCCCCCAAGGGCAGGCCCACGCCCAAGCGCAGTGAGGCCCAGTCCCAGCGGCGCAGCGTGGCCAGCACGCCGACGAACCGCAAGGACGCCGCCAAGCGTCAGCGCGAGGACCGGCGCGCCGCCATGGAGCGGCAGCGCCAGGCGCTGGCCACCGGCGACGAGCGGTACCTGCCGGCCCGTGACAAGGGCCCGGTCAGGAGGTTCGCCCGCGACTGGGTCGACTCGCGTTTCAACGTCGCGGAGTTCTTCCTGCCGCTGGCCGTGGTCATCCTGGTCATGAGCGTGGTCAACAACGCCGCGATCAAGAACATCGCGCTGCTGCTGTGGCTGGTCGTGATCGTGCTGATCGTGCTCGACGCGGCGATCAGCGGCCTGCGGCTGCGGGGACGCCTCGCGGAGCGCTTCCCCGACCAGAACAAGAAGGGCGCCGTCGCCTACGCCCTGATGCGCTCCCTCCAGATGCGCCGGCTCCGGCTGCCCAAGCCGCAGGTCAAGCGCGGAGAGCGGCCCTGAGCGCAGAGCCTTTCTCCGGGGGTGCGGCGAGGGCCTGGCTGACCAAGCTGGGCGGGCTGCGCGATGTCGTACGACAGGAGCTGGTGACCCGGCAGCTCGACGAGCAGATAGCCGGGCGGTTCCCGGTCGGGCAGCGGCTGCGGGTGCTCGACGTGGGGATGGGCCAGGGCACACAGGCGCTGCGGCTGGCCCGGGCCGGTCACCAGGTGACCGGTGTCGAGCGGGAACCGGCGATGATCGCGGCCGCGCGGGAGGCCCTGGCCGGTGAGCCGGAAGGCATCCGCGAACGGGTGCGGATCGTGCAGGGGGACGGGCGGGACACGGGTGTCCACTTCCTGCCGGGCAGCTTCGACGTGGTCCTCTGCCACGGGGTGCTGATGTACGTCGAGGAGCCGGACGCGCTGCTCGCCGGGCTGGCCCGGATGCTGGCCCCGGGCGGGCTGCTGTCGCTGCTGGTGCGCAACGCCGACGCGCTGGCCATGCGGCCGGGGCTGAGCGGCGACTGGGCAGGCGCCCTGGAGGCCTTCGACACCGTCTCGTACAGCAACCGCCTCGGCCTGCACGTCCGGGCCGACCGGCTGGCGACGCTCACCGGCGCCCTCGCCGGCATCGGCGCACCGCTGCAGGCCTGGTACGGGGTACGGGTGTTCACGGACACCGCCGCGGACGACGCCGAACCGCCCGCCGGCCTGGAGACGCTGCTCGCGGTGGAGGAACGGGCCGGGCGGACGGATCCGTACCGGGCGGTCGCGGCGCTGCTGCACCTGTGCGGGGTCCGCGGCTGACTCCTGACGCGGTGCCGCTCGTTCGGGCCAGCAGCACGCGCCGGAGCGTCACCGCCGCGGTGAGACTCGGGGCATGAACGCTTCCCCTGCCCGCCGGACCCTCCGTACGGCCGCCGCGTTCGGCTGCTGCCTCGCCCTGCTCTCGGGATGTTCCGCCTTCGGGGACGACACGAACGCGGACCCCCCGGCCGTCCGCGCGGCGGCCGTCCCCCTGGCGGCGGCCGATCTGCAGGACCAGTACCAGAAGGTGATCAAGAACGTCCTGCCGTCGGTCGTACAGATCCAGGCCAGCGGCGACCTGGGCTCGGGCGTGGTCTACGACGGCAGCGGACACATCGTCACCAACGCGCACGTCGTGGGGGCCGAGAAGAAGTTCAGGGTGACGACCGCCAGCACGGAGGAGCCGCTCACCGCGACGCTGGTGTACTCCTACCCCCAGCAGGACCTGGCCGTCATCAAGCTCGACAAGGTCCCGGCCGGGCTGAAGGCGGCCGCCTTCGGGGACACCGACAAGGTCCAGGTCGGGCAGATCACGCTGGCCATGGGATCGCCGCTCGGGCTGTCGTCCAGCGTGACCGAGGGGATCGTGTCGGCGACCGGACGGACCGTCAGCGAGAACACGGCGGGCGGCGGAACGGGGGCCACCATCCCCAACATGGTGCAGACCTCGGCGGCCATCAACCCCGGCAACAGCGGGGGCGCCCTGGTCAATCTGGACGGCCAGGTCATCGGCATCCCGACGCTGGCCGCGAGCGACCCCAACCTGGGCGGCAGCGCGGCGCCGGGGATCGGGTTCGCCATCCCGGCGTCGATGGTGACGACGGTCGCCGACCAGATCATCAAGCAGGGGAGGGTCACCGACTCGGGGCGGGCCGCGCTCGGCATCACCGGGCGCACGGTCGTCGACGTGAACTACCAGCCGGCCGGGGTGGCCGTGGTGACCGTGAAGCCGGGCGACGCGGCCGACAAGGCGGGCATCCGGCCCGGGGACACCATCACCAAGGTGGGCCGGGACGACATCACCACGATCACCTCACTGGCCGAGTCGCTCGCCTCGGACCGGCCGGGGCAGAAGACGACGGTGACCTACAGCCGGGACGGCGTCAGCAGGACGGTGGAGGTGACGCTGGGCGAGCAGTGACCCGGTGCCGGCGGGGCGGCCACGGCCGCCCCGCCGCCCTGCCTCAGGACTCGTCAGCGTGCAGACTCATCGGGCCGTAGATCTCGGTGGCGTCCTCGTAGAGCCGCACCTGGTCGGCGCCGCCGGCCAGCAGGGCCTTCCACTGTTCGCCGATCCACGACTCGGCGTCGCCCTGTGTGGTGAACTCCTCGGGCTCCACCGCGGGCTGGACCTCCGTCCCGTCGGCCTTCTCGAACCGCCACGTCCATGCCGCCATGTAGGCCTCCCTTTGATCCAACTGAGGCATCGTATAAGGGCGCCGGAAAAAACTCCGCTGGTTGCGGGGCGTGTGCGGGCGCGGTGGGGTTGCCCGCGCCGCTGACGGGGCGCGTCGCGGGAGGCGCCGGCTGAAGCGAGAACCGTCAGGACGGGTGAGAATCGGTCCGTGGAAGTGACTTTGCTCGGTACCGGTGCTCCTGCCGGGCTGCCCAGCCCCGGCTGTCCGTGCGCGGCTTGTTCCTGTGCCGTCGGGGAGGACGCCCGGGCCGCCGCCTCGCTGCTGGTCGACGGGACGCTGCTGCTCGATCTGACGCCCGGCGCGGCGTTCGCGGCGGCGCGGGCCGGGCGGTCGCTCGGAGGCGTACAACAGGTGCTGCTGTCGCATCCGCACGACGGGCCCGCCGTCGAGGTGCCGGCCGGGCTGCCGCAGCCGGCCCGGGTGCCGGACGGGCGGGAGCTGGCGCTGCTGACGGGGCATCGGGTGCGGGCGGTGGCGATGGACGCGGGCGGCACCGGGTACGCGGTGACCGGTCCCGACGGGCAACGGCTGCTGTACCTGCCGCCGGGCGCGGCGCCGGCCGGGCTGGAGAACGGGAGCGCGGACTCGTACGACCTGGTGCTCCTCGACGTCGTGGGGCGTCCCGACGCGCTGGCGCGGCTGCGGGCGGTCGGCTCGGCCGGGCCGACCACGGACGTCGTCGCCGTCCATCTCGGCCACGACGTGCCGCCCGGGCCGGAGTTGCGCCGGCGGCTGGCGGCGGCCGGGGCACGGGCGGTGCCGGACGGGACCACGCTGACGGTGGGGGTGTACGAGGACGTGCCCGACGTGCCGCGGCGGACCCTGGTGCTCGGCGGGGCCCGGTCCGGGAAGTCCGTGGAGGCCGAACGGCGGCTGGAGTCCTTCCCCGACGTGCTGTACGTCGCCACCGGCGGTACGCGCGGCGGGGACACCGAGTGGGCCGAGCGGGTGGCCGCCCACCGCGAGCGGCGGCCGGGGTCGTGGCGTACGACGGAGACGTGCGACCTCGTGCCGTTGCTGACGCAGGACGGGCCGCCGTTGCTGGTCGACTGTCTGTCGCTGTGGCTGACGGACGCGATGGACTCCGCCGGGGCGTGGGACGACACGGAGTGGGCGTCGGGCGGGGAGAAGACGCTGCGGGAGCGGGTACGGGAGCTGACGGGGGCGGTGCGGGCGAGTCGCCGGACGGTGGTCGCGGTCTCCAACGAGGTGGGGTCGGGGATCGTGCCGGCGACGGCGTCGGGGCGGCGCTACCGGGACGAACTGGGCCGCCTGAACGCGGCGTTCGCGGCCGAGTGCGAGCAGGTGGTGCTGGTGGTGGCGGGGCAGGCGGTGGTGCTGAGGTAGTGGGCCGGGGGGGTGGGGACGCCCACCAGCGCTCCCAGGGCACCGCCGCGCCCACCCTCCCCCACGCTCGGCTTCGCTCGCGCGGGGGGACCCCCATCGCCCTGGGGGCACCTCCCAGGCCCTTAAGGCACTGGGGAAGGCACGACTGCCCGCGGCTTTATGAGCCACGGCTGGACAGCGCCCCTTCAGGGGCGCGGGGCTGAGTCGATGTGCGGCTCCGCCGCGTGGGCGCGAGCAACCCACCACCGCCCGCAGCCGCGCAACCGGCTCTCACCGCCCCTTTCTCGCGACGATCCGGTACGCGTTCGAGAAGGGCGTCCGGCGCAGCAGCGGTGCCAGGGTGTGGTCGGCGGCCCTCGCCACGGCGACCAGCGGCGCCGCCGCGCGCAGCCACCGCTTCGGCAGGAGCCGGCCCAGGAGCAGGCCGAGCGCGGCGGAGATGTCGTACGGCGTGTGGGGCGACTTCCGGTCGGTTCTGAGGATCTCGCAGCCCTGGGACTCCAGTTCCGCCCGCAGGTTGTCGAGTGGCATCAGGTGCAGGTGCCGGGGCTGGCCGTGCGGGATCCACCACTTGCCCAGGAGCCTGGCGAACGCGCTGTGCGGGTTCGGGGCGTCGATCAGCAGGTGGCCGCCGGGGCGCAGCGCCGTGAGGGCGGCGCGGAGTTCGGCGCGCGGGTCGGGGGTGTGTTCCAGGTGGTGGAACATGCTGACGACGTCGTAGCGGGCGCGCAGCCGGGCCAGCACCTCCGGGGCGGCCAGATGGCCGCAGTGGGCCTCCTCGATGTGGCCCTCCGCCTGGGCCCACACCACGCGCAGGGTCGGGTCCAGGCCGTCGAAGGACGTGTAGGGGAAGAGTTCCCTCGCCCTGCGCGGGAAGTGGGCGTGGCCCGTGCCCACGTCCAGCCAGCTCTCCGGCTCCGGCAGCGCCAGCATCACGCGGGCGGCGGCGAGGTGCCGGCGGCGGCTGGTGCGGGTGGCGAGCAGTCGGTCGGCGTAGTCCTCCAGGTGCCCTTCGTGGAAGTCCCGGTGGTAGCGGGCGAGGCCCGCCGGGGACAGCCGGGGGTTCTGGAAGATGTGGGCGCAGTCGCGGCACTCGTCGACGGTGAACGTGCCGGGCCGGTGGTGGAGGAGGTCGGGCGTGCGCAGGCGGGTGCGCAGGCGCCTGGAGCCGCACCAGGGGCAGTCCTCGCGGCGCGGCTCGTGGAACCGGTCGGGGCCCGGGGCGGGTCCGGGCGTGGGCGGCGGCATGGTCGGCTCCCTGTACTCCCTGTGCTCCCTGAACGCAATCCACTGCAAACCGGAACGTATGGGATCCCCGTCTCGCCTGCCAAGGCGCCGTGCGGGTGGGGTACGGAGATCCGGCACCGAACCGCTGACGTGCTCCCCGCTGCCGCGTACCGGGGCCAGCCGGATCCTGGTGTGTGAAACACCCCGGCCGCGCGCCCGGCACGGAGGTGCGGCGCCGGTTCGGCGGGCACCGCGGCCGCGACACCCCGGCCGCCGGTACGGCGGCGCCCGGATCGGCCCGCCGGGCGCCGACTGGCAACGCCGTCGCGTGGAACTCGTACCAGCGGCTCCCGGCGAGACCGGCGAGGGGACGACATGTGAAGGAGGGCGAGCCATGACCGACAGCGGCGGCGACGAGACCCGCGGGGCGCGGCCGGACCCGAGGCACGGAAACCTGCTGTCCGGCCCGCAGCCGGACGTGGCGGGCGCGGCCGGTTATCCGGACAGCCCGCCGCGGATGGGCTTCTTCACCGACACCTCCGTCTGCATCGGCTGCAAGGCGTGCGAGGTGGCCTGCAAGGAGTGGAACGCGGTCCCCGAGGACGGCCTGGTCCTGACCGGCATGTCCTACGACAACACCGGGGGGCTGGGCGCGGACACCTGGCGCCATGTGGCCTTCATCGAGCAGCGCAAACCGCTCGGCCGCCAGGAACCCGGGGTCTCCCACGACGACGCAGACGTGTTCGCCGCCGCCCGTACCCTCGGCACCTGCGCCTCCTCCCCCGGCCCGGGCGCCACGGCACCGGCCGCCGGCACCGCGCCGGCGGGCGCGCCGGCCGGGGAGATCTCGCCGGTGCACCCCGACGGGCGCGCCGAACTGCGCTGGCTGATGGCCTCCGACGTGTGCAAGCACTGCACCCACGCGGCCTGCCTGGACGTCTGCCCCACCGGCTCGCTGTTCCGCACCGAGTTCGGGACGGTCGTCGTCCAGGAGGACATCTGCAACGGCTGCGGCTACTGCGTGCCCGCCTGCCCGTACGGCGTGATCGACCAGCGCAGGGACGACGGCCGGGTCTGGAAGTGCACGCTCTGCTACGACCGGCTCGGCGTCGGCATGGAACCGGCCTGCGCGAAGGCGTGCCCGACCGACTCCATCCAGTTCGGCCCGCTGGAGGAGCTGCGGGAGCGGGCGGCGGGCCGGGTGGCCCGGCTGCACGAGGCCGGCGTCCCCGACGCCCGGCTGTACGGCGCGGACCCCGGCGACGGGGTGGGCGGCGACGGGGCCTTCTTCCTGCTGCTGGACGAGCCGGAGGTGTACGGCCTGCCCCCGGACCCCGTCGTCACCACCCGGGACCTGCCGGACATGTGGCGGCACGCGGCGCTGGCGGCGGCCTCGCTGGCCGCGCTCGCCGTTTCCAGTTTCGTGGGCTTCGGCCGGAGGAGGCCGTGATGACCGGTTCCGATGTGACACGCGAGGGCGTCCGGGGTGCCCGGCCCGGGCGGGACGCCCCCACCGGAAAGCACGGGCGGCGCCGCCGGGGGCGCGGCGAGCGGAGCATGGTGCCGGACGCCGAGTTCTCCTCGTACTACGGCAAACCGGTCCTGAACAAGCCGACCTGGAAGCCGCTCGACATCGCCGGTTACCTCTACCTCGGCGGGCTCGCCGGCGGCTCCTCGCTGCTGGCGGCCGGAGCGCAGCTCACCGGACGTCCGGCGCTGGCCCGGGTGGCGAAGCTGGGCGCGGCGGGCGCCATCTCGCTGTCGCTGGCCGCGCTGGTCCATGATCTGGGCCGCCCGTCCCGTTTCCTGAACATGCTGCGGGTGCTCAAGCCGACCTCGCCGATGAGCGTGGGCTCGTGGCTGCTGGCGGGTTACGCACCGCTGACCATGGCAGCGGCGGCGACCGACGTGGCCGGGCGCCACCGGCTCGTCGGCTCGGCCGCCACCGTGTCGGCCGCCGTCCTCGGCCCGGCCGTCGCCACCTACACCGCGGTGCTGCTGTCCGACACGGCGGTGCCCGCCTGGCACGCGGGCTACCGCGAGCTGCCGTTCGTCTTCGCGGGCTCCGGCGCCACGGCCGCGGCCGGGCTGGCGCTGCTGGCGGTGGAACCGGGACAGACGGGCCCGGCCCGGCGGCTGGCGGCCCTGGGCACGGCGGCGGAGCTGGGCGGCTTCCAGCTGATGAAGCACCGCATGGGCGGCCTGCTGTCCGAGCCGTACGAGCAGGGCAGGGCGCACACGCTGCTGCGGACGGCGGAGGTGCTCACGGCGGGCGGCGCGGCCCTGGCGGCCCTCGGCGACCGGGGTCCCCGCCGGGTCCTCGCGGCGCTGGCGGGCGCCGCCCTGCTCACCGGCTCGGCGGCGCTGCGGTTCGGGGTGTTCCGCGCCGGGGTCGCCTCCGCCGAGGACCCGAAGTACACGGTCGTACCCCAGCGGGAGCGGGCGAACGCCGCCGCGGCGGCGGACGGGCCCCCGGCCGTGCCGTGAGGCGGGCGGTGCGTCGGAGTCCGGCCCCGCCGCGGGCCCGTGCACCGGGTCCGCCGGCCCATCCGTCCACGACCCCCGGGGATGGTTCCGGCCGGCCGTCCGGTCCACCACCCCCGGGGACGGTTTCGGCCGGCGTCCCGGGGGTACTCCGGCGCAGCGGGAGAACCGGTACGCGGAAGGAGGCGGCGGCGATGCCCGTCCGGAGTCAGACGCCTCGGCCGCTCGCCGGCGGCCCCGGCCGTACGAAGGCCGGCCGGCCCGCCCCGCAGCACGCCCCGGCGGTGGTCGCCGGGACCGTGGCGGCGGCCGTGGGCCACGTCAGGGACGCGCTCGGCGGACGGCCCGCCGGCCGGCGCGGCACGGAACGGGAGGTCTGAGCCATGGGCGTACGCACCTGGATCGACTCCTGGCCGGTCTACCGCCAGCTCACCGGCACCGACCCGCTGGGCCGCGGGGCCGCCGCGAAGAGCGCGCACAGCGCCCGGCTGACCCCTCGCACGGCGCGCGCGGACCGCGTGGTGAAGTCGGTCTGCCCGTACTGCGCGGTGGGCTGCGGCCAGAACGTCTACGTCGAGAACGGCAAGGTCACCCAGATCGAGGGCGACCCCGACTCGCCGATCTCCCGCGGCCGGCTCTGCCCCAAGGGCTCGGCCAGCCTCCAGCTGACCACCGGCGACGCCCGCGAGCACCGGGTCCTGTACCGGCGCCCGCACGGCACCGGCTGGGAGCACCTGGATCTCGACACGGCGATGGACATGATCGCCGACCGGGTCGTCGCCGCCCGCCGGGCCGGCTGGCAGTGGGAGGCCGACCGGACCCGGACCCGCCGCACCCTCGGCATCGCCAGCCTCGGCGGGGCCACCCTCGACAACGAGGAGAACTACCTCCTCAAGAAGCTGTACACGGCGCTCGGCGCGATCCAGATCGAGAACCAGGCCCGCGTTTGACACTCCTCCACCGTTCCCGGTCTGGGAACCTCGTTCGGACGCGGCGGCGCGACCACCTTCCAGCAGGACCTGCAGCACTCGGACTGCATCGTCATCCAGGGCTCGAACATGGCCGAGTGCCACCCGGTCGGGTTCCAGTGGGTGATGGAGGCGAAGGCCCGTGGCGCGAAACTGGTCCACGTCGACCCGCGGTTCACCCGCACCAGCGCGCTGGCCGACCTGCACGTGCCGCTGCGCGCGGGCACCGACATCGCCTTCCTCGGCGGGATCATCAACCACGTCCTGACGCACGAGAAGTACTTCCGTGACTACGTGGTCGCGTACACCAACGCGCCCGTGATCCTCGGTGAGGACTTCCGCGACACCGAGGACCTGGACGGTGTCTTCTCCGGCCTGGACTTGGACCACCGCCGCTACGACAACAGCAGTTGGCAGTACGAGGGCATGGAGGTGCAGGCCGCCTCCGGGGAGCGCGACCAGGAGTACGACGAGCGCACCGGCGGCGGCGGTTCGGTGACCGAGGCGGCCCGCGGCGAGGCGCACGGCTCCGGCGGCGCGGCCCTCGGCGAGGGCGAGCCCGAGCGGGACGAGACGCTCACCCACCCGCGCTGCGTCCTCCAGGTCCTCAAACGGCACTACGCGCGCTACACGCCCGAGACGGTCGAGCAGATCTGCGGGGTCCCGCGGGACGTCTTCCGCCAGGTGTGCGAACTGGTCACGGAGAACTCCGGACGGGACCGGACGACGGCCTTCGCCTACGCGGTCGGCTGGACCCAGCACACCGTGGGCGTGCAGTACATCCGCGCCGCCGCCATCCTGCAGAGCCTGCTCGGCAACATCGGCCGCCCCGGCGGCGGCATCCTCGCGCTGCGCGGCCACGCCTCCATCCAGGGCTCCACCGACATCCCCACCCTGTTCAACCTGCTTCCCGGGTACATCCCGATGCCGCACGCCCACCAGAACCAGGACCTGGACGCCTTCGTGGCGGCGGAGGCGGCCCGCAAGGGCTACTGGGGCAACATGCGCTCCTACCTGGTGAGCCTGCTCAAGGCGTACTGGGGCGAGGCGGCCACCGCGGACAACGACTTCTGCTTCGACTACCTGCCGCGCCTGACCGGCTCCCACTCCACCTACGAGACGACCATGGCCCAGCTGGACGGCGTCTGCAAGGGCTACTTCCTGCTCGGCGAGAACCCCGCCGTCGGCAACGCCGACTCCAAGCTGATGCGGCTCGGCATGGCCAACCTGGACTGGCTGGTCGTGCGCGACTTCTCCCTGATCGAGTCGGCCACCTGGTGGCAGGACGGCCCCGAGATCGAGACCGGTGAACTGCGCACCGAGGACATCCGCACCGAGGTGTTCTTCCTGCCGGCCGCCGCGCACACCGAGAAGGACGGCAGCTTCACCAACACCCAGCGCCTGCTGCAGTGGCACCACCAGGCCGTCGAACCGCCCGGGGACTGCCGCAGCGACCTGTGGTTCGCCTTCCATCTCGGCCGGATCCTCCGCGAGAAACTGGCCGGCTCCACCGACCCCATGGACCAGCCGCTGCTCGACCTCACCTGGGACTACCCCACCGGGGGCGAGCACGCCGAACCCGAGGCGGAGGCCGTCCTCGCCGAGATCAACGGCCACGACGCCAAGGGCAGCCCGCTCGCCTCCTACGAGCAGCTGGCCGACGACGGTTCCACGTCCTGCGGCTGCTGGATCTACTGCGGGGTCTACGCCGACGGCGTCAACCAGGCCGCCCGCCGCAAACCCGGCAGGGAACAGGACTGGGTCGCGAACGAATGGGCCTGGGCCTGGCCGGCCAACCGGCGCATCCTCTACAACCGGGCCTCCGCCGACCCCGACGGAAAGCCGTGGAGCGAGCGCAAGGCGCTGGTGTGGTGGGACGAGGAGCAGGCGAAGTGGGTCGGCCACGACATCCCCGACTTCGCCGGCACCAAGTCCCCGCACCACCGGCCGCCGCCCGGCGCCACGGCCGCCGAGGCGCTCTCGGGCACCGACCCGTTCATCATGCAGGCCGACGGCAAGGCCTGGCTGTACGTCCCCTCCGGCCTCACGGACGGGCCGCTGCCCACCCACTACGAGCCGCAGGACTCCCCGTTCCCGAACCTGCTCTACCGTCAGCAGCGCAACCCGGTACGGCAGTTGCTGCCCCCGCATCCCGACAACCGCTACCAGCCCAGCGGCACCGAACCCGGCTCCGAGGTCTTCCCGTACGTGGCCACCACCTACCGGCTCACCGAGCACCACACGGCGGGCGGCATGTCCCGCTGGCTGCCCTACCTGGCCGAACTTCAGCCGGAGTTCTTCTGCGAGGTGTCACCCGAACTCGCCGCCGAGCGCGGCCTGGCGCACACCGGCTGGGCCACGATCGTCAGCGCCCGGGGCGTCGTCGAGGCACGGGTGCTGGTCACCGACCGGATGACCCCGCTGACCGTGCGGGGCCGCCGCCTCCACCAGGTCGGCCTCCCGTACCACTGGGGCCCGAACGGCTACAGCACCGGGGACGCGGCCAACGAGCTGCTGCACCTGTCCCTCGACCCCAACACCCACATCCAGGAGGCCAAGGCCTTCGCCGTCGACATCCGCCCCGGCCGGCGCCCACGCGGCCCGGCCGCCGTGGAACTGGTGCGCGCCTACCGGGACCGCGCGGGCATCGACGAGCACACGGGCACGGAACCGTGACCCGCCTTCCGCCGCGCGGGTGCGGGCGCGGGTGCCTGCGGGCGTCCAGGGTCCGCCGGGGGGCGCGGGGTGCGGTGCGCGCGGGGATGCGCCTACGCGGAACTTGGGGTACGCGGGCGCGAAGGGGCGAGAGGCGCGCGTACGCGGGGCGCGGTGGGCGCGGCACGCACGGTGGGCGCGGGGATCACCTGAGTACGAGCGAGTGGTCGCCGCGCGGCACCAGCTCACCGATCACCGGCGCCCCCGGTACCTCCCCGGCCACCAGCAGCCCGCCCGAGGTCTGGGCGTCGGCGAGCAGGAGCCGGGTGCCCTCGTCGGTGTCGCCGAAGTCGGTGTGCGGCGCCACCCACTCCAGGTTGCGCCGGGTGCCCCCGCTGACATATCCGTCCCGGACCGCCTCCCGGGCGCCCTCCAGGTAGGGCACCGCGGCCGTGTCGAGGACCGCGCTCACGCCGGAGGCCCGGGCCAGCTTGTGCAGATGGCCGAGGAGGCCGAACCCGGTGACGTCGGTGGCGCAGTCCGCCCCGGCGGCCAGGGCCGCCTCGGCGGCGTCCCGGTTGAGGGCCGTCATGGTCGCGACCGCTAGCTCGAAGCGCTCACCGGTCGCCTTGTGCCGGTTGTTCAGCACACCCACCCCGAGCGGCTTGGTGAGGGACAACGGCAGCCCCGGGCGCCCGGTGTCGTTGCGCAGCAGCCGCGCCGGGTCGGCGACACCGGTGACGGCCATGCCGTACTTGGGTTCCGGATCGTCCACGCTGTGTCCGCCGCCGACATGGCAGCCGGCCTCCGTGGCCACCGCCAGCCCGCCGCGCAGCACCTCGCGGGCGAGGTCGAACGGCAGCCGGTCCCGGGGCCAGCCGAGGAGGTTGACGGCGAGCAGCGGCCGGCCGCCCATCGCGTACACGTCGGACAGCGCGTTGGCGGCGGCGACGCGACCCCAGTCGTAGGGGTCGTCGACGACCGGGGTGAAGAAGTCGGCGGTGCAGACGACCGCCGTGCCCTCCTGCCCGGGCAGCGTGACCACGGCCGCGTCGTCGCCGGTGTCGATGCCGACCAGGAGCGGGCCGCCGCCGGCCGGAACGGCGGGCCGCAGCGCGCCGACGATCTCCTCCAGCTCACCGGGTGGGATCTTGCAGGCGCAGCCGCCGCCGTGGGCGAACTGTGTGAGCCGTACGGACGCCTGGCGGGTCGCTGGTGTCATTCCGGTCTCCTGGGGAACTAGCGTGGCGGTCGGTGGAGGCGTGTGGGTGCCTGGTGGCCCTCCCGGTCTTCAAAACCGAGGTGCCCGAGGATCTCGGGCAGGCGGGTTCGATTCCCGTCCGCCTCCGTTCCCCGGCCGCCGGCAGCACCGGCGCCGGTCGTCCACCCGCTCCGTGTACCCCTGGGCGTCCAGGTACTCCAGCAGCGGTACGGCCACCCGGCGGGTGGTGTCCAGGGCCTGCCGGGCCTCGCTCGGGGTGAAGGGCTGCGGCAGGCGGGCGAGTACGGCGGCCGCGCGCGCGGCCGCGCCGGGCAGCAGCACGATCCCGTCGGCGATCCGCAGCAGCGCCCCCGCGGTCTCCGCGGCGGCCACCGCCTTGCGGGTCAGTCCCAGCGCGGCGAGCCGGTCGGCGTCCGGGGCGCGGAAGGGGGTACGGGCGAGGTCCGCGCACACGGCGTCCACGGCCTCGCGGACCGCAGGCGGCAGCGCCGGGCCGAGACCGCCGGCCTCGTACAGCCGGCCCTGCCGGACGGTGAGCCGGGGAGCGGTCACGGCGAGCGCGTCGACCAGCTCCCGGTCGGGCAGGCCCAGCAGGTGCCGGGCGGCCTCCGCCGGCAGCCCGGGTTCCAGGGGGTGTTCCTTCGCGTGCCGTAGCACCTCGGTGACCAGGCGCTCGCCCAGCCGTGCCCAGTGCGCCGGGTCGGCGAGCCAGTCCCCGGCCACGGGTGCGGCGGGCACCGGCACCCCCGCCGCGAGCAGCTCCGCGCGCCGGGCCAGTCCGCGCCGCCGCAGCTCCGCCGCCCCGTCCGGGACCCCGGTCATGGTGGCCAGTTCGGCCGCCCGGACCCGCGCCGCGCCCCGCCGGGCCAGGCGCGGCGGCCGGACGTCGAGCACGGTCGCGGCACAGGGCGTGCGGTGACCGCCCGGTTCGCGGAGCACCGCGCGGTCGCCGACGCGCAGCGGGAGTTCGCGGTCCAGGGTCAGCCGGGCGGTGTCCTCGCCCAGCGGGCGGACGGCCACCGGGACGGCGGCGGTGCCGATGTGCAGGGTGACGGTCCGGGGCAGGTCGGCGACGGGTTCCCCGACGATCCGGACGTCCACGAGTCCGGTGCGCAGCCAGCGCTCCGGTGTCAGCAGGACGTCTCCGCGCCGCAGTTCACCGGCGCCGGGCCCGTGCACGTTCACGGCGACCCGTGCCACCGCGCCGACCGCGGCGCGGTCCTCGTGCAGGGACTGCAGTTCGCGCACGCGCAGCACGGTCGTACCGTCGCCGGTCACCAGCCGGTCCCCGACGCGCAGGGTGCCGGCCCCGAGCGTCCCGGTGACCACCGTGCCGTGGCCGCGGACCGTGAACGCCCGGTCCAGCCACAGCCGTACGTCGGCGTCGGCCGACGGCACCGGCAGGGCAGCCGCCAGCCGCCCGAGTTCGGCGCGCAGCCGGTCGAGGCCGGCGCCGGTGACCGAGCTGACCGCGACCGCGGGGACGGCGCCCAGCGAGGTGGCGGCCAGGCGCCCGGCCGCGTCCGCCAGCACCGGCCCGGGATCCGCCAGGTCGCTGCGGGTCACCGCGAGGACGGCGTGCCGTACGCCGAGGGCGTCCAGGATCGCCAGGTGCTCCTCGGACTGGGGCTGCCAGCCCTGGTCGGCGGCGACCACGAAGAGCACCGCCGGTACCGGACCCACCCCGGCCAGCATGGTCGGCACGAACCTCTCGTGGCCGGGCACGTCGACGAAGGCGAGAGGCTCGCCGTCCGGGTCCGGCCGGGTCCACACGAACCCCAGGTCCAGGGTGAGCCCCCGGCGCCGCTCCTCCTCCAGACGGTCCGGTTCCATCCCGGTGAGCGC
Source organism: Streptomyces shenzhenensis (assembly GCF_021462265.1). GTDB lineage: Bacteria > Actinomycetota > Actinomycetes > Streptomycetales > Streptomycetaceae > Streptomyces > Streptomyces shenzhenensis. The sequence continues at coordinate 97,216 of NZ_JAJONF010000032.1, forward strand.
CCGGACCAGGGCGGACTTGCCGTGGTCGACGTGGCCGGCGGTGGCCAGTACCCGCATGCCGCGCGCCTCCTATCGTCGGGCCGCGCTGCCGGCCGCCGCGCGTACCGCTTCGGCCAGCCGGGCGTCGTCCGCCGGGGGCACCGCCCGCAGATCGAGCAGGCAGCGTCCCCCCTCCAGCCGGCCGACGACCGGGATCCGCCCGCCGCGCAGGGCGGCCGCGAACCGCTCCGGCAGGGACAGCGCGGCGCTGGGCAGCACCACGCCGGGCGCGCCGCCCCCGCCGACCGTCGCCGCGCTCTCGACCGCCCGTACGTCGATGCCGCCGGTCTCCGGAAAGGCGCCCAGGGCGGCGGCGAGCCGGTCGGCGCGGGCGCGGAGTCCGGCGGGGTCGGCGGTCAGCGCCTCGGCGGTCGGGGTGGGCGGTCCGCCGAGGGTGGCCTCCAGGGCGGCGAGGGTCAGTTTGTCCACGCGCAGGGCGCGGGCGAGGGGGTGCCGGGCGAGGGTGCGGACCAGGCCGGCCTCGCCGAGGAGCAGCCCGCACTGGGGGCCGCCGAGGAGTTTGTCGCCGCTGGCCGTGACGAGGGCGGCACCGGCGCGCAGCTGGGTCGTGGCGTCCGGTTCGCCGGGGAGCAGCGGATGGGGGGCCAGCAGCCCGGAACCGATGTCGACGACGACCGGGACGCCCAGCCCGGCGAGTTCGCCGACCTCCGCGGCACGGGTGAAGCCGGTGATGCGGAAGTTGGACGGATGCACCTTCAGGACGAACCCCGTGCCCGGCCCGAGCACGGCCGCGTAGTCCTCGGCGGTGGTGCGGTTGGTGGTGCCGACCTCGCGCAGCCGGGCGCCGGTGGCGACCAGCAGGTCGGGCAGCCGGAAGCCGTCGCCGATCTCCACCATCTCGCCGCGGCTGACCACGATCTCCTTGCCGGCGGCGAGCGCGGTGGCCGCCAGCACCAGCGCGGCGGCGCCGTTGTTGACGACGTGCACGGCTCCGGCGTCGGGCACCCGGACCTGCAATGCCCGCAGCGCGGTGCGCCCGCGGCGGGCCCGTACGCCGGTGTCCAGGTCCAGTTCCACATCGGTAGGCCCGGCGGCCTCGGCCACCGCGCGCCGGGCCGCCGCCGACAGCGGGGCCCGGCCCAGGTTGGTGTGCAGCAGCACGCCGGTGGCGTTGATCACGGCACGCAGCCCGCAGGCCGTGTCCGGCAGCAGCCCGGCCGCCTCGTCGGCCACGGCCTCGGGCGGGATCCGGCCGGTCCTGGCCCGGTCCTGCGCTTCCCGGACGGCAGCCCGGACGGCAGGCGCCCCGAGCCGGCCGGCCGCGTCGGCCAGCCGTGGATCGCGGAGCAGGACATCGGTGCGCGGCACCCGGCGCCGTACGTCCTGGTCCGGCGCTTCGAATGGCACCGTTCGCGGGCACCGGTCCGCGCCCGGCTGCTCCGCCGTACCCCGCGGATCCATGCGGGCCCCTGTCTCTCCCGCCCGCCGTCGGCCGTGCGGGCGCTCCCATCGTCTCCCAGTGCCCCGGACGGCACCGGCGACACGCCCGCCAGGGGTGCGAGTAGCGCCCCGAGTGCCTGGATTCTGGTGATTTCGAGCGGTTTGCACTGGGTACCCGGGTGCCACCCGAGGACGAACCGTCCCGCTTTCAAGCCGAAAGACCGAGGTGAAAGAAATGACCACATCTCCCAGGCCGTCCATGGAGACGCACCCGGACATCGTCGAGATGCGGCTGCGCCACGAGACGGCGGAGCGCGCGACGAGCACCGCACAGGGGCAGGCCGTCGGGACGATGGCGTTCCTCACCGGCATCTACCTGGCGGCCTCACCGTGGATCGCCGGCTTCAACGGCCTGTCCACCCTCGCCGTCACCAACCTCATCGTCGGCATCGCCTACGCGATGGCGATGAGCGGCGGGTTCGGCCGGGCCTACGAGCGGACCCACAGCATGGCGTGGTGCGCCTGTCTGCTGGGGGTGTGGACGATCATCGCGCCGTGGGTGGTCGCCGGTTCGGTGCACACGACCAGGACCATCGTGAACAACGTCGTCACCGGCGCGGTGGCCTTCCTCCTCGCGCTGGCCGCCGCCGCGACCGCCCGGGCCGCGGAGTCGTCGACCCTCAGGGGAGGCATCGCGGCACGGTAGGCCGCGTGCCGCGGCCCCGGACCGGGGCGCGGTGCCGGCGCCGCTCCGGGTGCGGCGGCGAGCCGGGGGGCGCCGGCCGTGCCGGGGCACCGTCCAAGCCGGGTGCGCTGTCCGTGCCGAAGGCGCCGTCCGTGCCGGGTGCGCTGTCCGTGCCGAAGGCGCCGTCCGTGCCGAAGGCGCCGTCCCGTGCCGGGTGCGCCGTCCGTGCCGGGCCGGCAGTGCACCAGCCGGCCGTCCGGGCCGACGGCGTCGGCCCCGGCGCGGGGTGAGCCGGACCCGCCGTATGGCCTGTCCACCGGATTCGGCCCGATTCGCCCCGGAGCCGCAGGGAGGCGCCGATACCCGCTCCGACCAGGGCGGGAGGGCACGGCAGGAGACGCCGGCTGAACCGTTCGTTCGGTGCCGGTACTGTTCGGCGAATGAGCTCGCTGAATCTCGACGACTTCACCGATCTGATCGAGCGCCCCGACGGCGGTGTGCGCCGTGACGCCGAGGCGCGCCGGGAGCGGCTGATCGTGCCGCCCGGATCGCTGGGCCGCCTCGGCGACCTGGGTGAGTGGCTGGCCGCCGCGCAGGGCTCGGTACCGGTACGGGCCGTGGAACGGCCCCGGGTAGTGCTCTTCGCCGGTGACCACGGGGTCGCCGAACTCGGCGTCTCCGCGCGGCCCGCGGGCAGTGCGGGGCTGCTGGTGCGGGCGGTCCTGGAGGGGGCCAGCCCGGTGGCGGTGCTGGCCCGGCGGCTCGGGGTGCCGGTACGGATCGTGGACATGGCACTGGACTGCGACCCGGAGACGCTGCCCGAGGAGGTCGTACGGCATCGGGTGCGACGGGGCAGCGGCCGTATCGACATCGAGGACGCGCTGACCCTGGAGGAGGCCGAGGCGGCCTTCCGGGCGGGGGTGGCGCTGGCCGACGAGGAGGCCGACTCGGGGACCGATCTGGTGGTGCTCGGCGATGTCAGCGTCGGCGGCACCACGGCGGCCTCCGTCCTGGTCGCGGCGCTGTGCGGGACGGACGCGTCGGTGGTGACCGGGCGGGGCGGGCTCGCCATCGACGACCTCGCGTGGATGCGCAAGTGCGCGGCGATCCGGGACGCGCTGCGGCGGGCGCGGCCGGTGCTCGGGGACCAGTTGCAGTTGCTGGCGACGGTCGGCGGGGCCGACCTCGCGGCGATGACCGGGTTCCTGTTGCAGGCGGCGGTGCGGAAGCTGCCGGTGGTGCTGGACGGCGTGGTGGTGGCCGCGTGCGCGCTGGTCGCCCAGCGGATCGCGTTCCGGGCGCCGGACTGGTGGCTGGCCGGGCATGACAGCGGAGAGCCGGGGCAGGCGAAGGCACTGGACCGGATGGCTCTGGAGCCGCTCCTCGACCAGGGCGTGACGGTCGGTGAGGGCGCGGGCGCACTGCTCGCCCTGCCGCTGGTCCAGGCCGCGGCGGCACTGGCGGCGGAGCTGCCGGAGAAGCCGGAGAAGCCGGAGAAGCCGGAGAGCGAAGAGCAGCCGGAGGGTTAGCGGGACCGCGGGTCACGGCCGGGACGGCACCGCCGGAACGCGCCGTCCCGGCCGATCGCCGTCGCGGCGGCCAGAAGAGACCGGCACAGCAAGGGACCGGCGAGCCCCAGTAGCGACACCCCGCACGCCAAGCCAGTCGGCACCGCCGGAACGCGCCGTCCCGGCCGATCGCCGTCGTGGCGGCCAGAAGTGACCGGCAGTGCCCCCCGCACGCCAAGGCCGGGACGGCGCCGGGATACGCCGTCGCGGTGGGCGGAGTGGGTGGGCGGGGCGCCCCTTCAGGGGTGCGGGGCTGTATCGATGTGCGGCCCCGCCGCCTGGGCGCGATCGGCCGCGGTGGCGCGGCACTCGGCATGCGGCCGGTACGGCCGCGGCGAGACCCGCGGCCCATGGATGCGTCCGGTGAAAAAGGGTGCGTGTGGCCGGGTTCGCCATCGGAGCCCCCATATGATCGCTCTCCATGGGAGATGTCCGAATTGCCGTGGAGCGGTGTGATGGACGTGGGCCGGGGCGTCGGGGAGCGGGGGTTTCCGGGCGGGCCGCCGCCGTTGCCGTGTGGTACCTGCGGGCCGTCGCCTTCGTCAATTTCCTCAGCGCGGTGTGGGTGTCGCTGGGGCAGGACGTGCGGCGGCACAACCAGGAGAACTTCTTCACGCCGTACCTGCTGACCGCCGGCTTCGCCTCCGGGGTGTTCACCGCGTTCCTCGCGATCACGATGCGGCGGCGCAAGCGGGCCGCGTGGATCCTCAACCTGGTGCTGAGCGGGCTCTTCCTCGCGCTGTTCGCGTTCGCCATGGCTTTCCCGGAGATCCGGCGGTACGCGCAGAACTGGATCTCGATCGCGCTGACCGCGGCCTTCGTGGGGGCGCTGCTGGTCGGGCGGCGGGAGTTCTACGCCAAGGGCGACCGGTCCAACCCGCGGCTCGCCGCCACCGTCGCCGTCGGCGGTGGGCTCGTCGCCTCACTGCTCGCCGCCTTCCTCGTGACCATGACCAACCAGGCGCCGCACGCCGCACGTTCGACGTTCCCGGAGCGCTGGCACTACGGCACCCTGCGCCTGGTGTCGGTCGCCGCCGACCCCTCCCGGTTCCCGTACATCGCCCCGCCCAACTGGGTGAACGTCGTCATCAACGTGCTCAGCACGCTCCTTCTCCTCGCCGTCCTCTACGCCGCCTTCCGCTCCCGTCGTGCCGTCGACCCGATCACCGAGGACGACGAGAAGCAGCTGCGGGCGCTGCTGGAGCGGCACGGCGAGCGGGACTCCCTCGGGTACTTCGCGCTGCGGCGGGAGAAGAGCGTGGTCTGGTCGCCGACCGGGAAGGCGGCGGTGGCGTACCGGGTGGTGGGCGGGGTGTCGCTCGCCTCCGGGGATCCGATCGGGGACCCGGAGGCGTGGCCGGGGGCCATCGCGCCGTGGCTCGCCGAGGCGCGGGCGCACGGGTGGATCCCCGCGGTGATGGGAGCGAGCGAGGAGGCCGGGACCGTGTACGCCCGGCACGGGCTGGACGCGCTGGAGCTCGGGGACGAGGCGATCGTCGAGGTCGCCGAGTTCACGCTGGAGGGGCGGGCGATGCGGACCGTCCGGCAGGCCTGCAACCGGGTCGGGCGGGCGGGGTACACGGTGCGGATCCGCCGGCACGAGGACATCCCGGCGGACGAGATGTCGTATCTGATCCGGCGCGCCGACGACTGGCGGGACGGCGCCACCGAGCGCGGGTTCAGCATGGCGCTGGGACGGCTCGGGGATGCCCGGGACGGGCGGTGCGTGATGCTGGAGTGCGCGGACGGGGAGGGGGACCTGCGGGGCCTGCTCTCTTTCGTGCCGTGGGGGCCGGGCGGGCTCTCCCTCGACCTCATGCGGCGGGACCGGGACTCCGACAACGGGCTGATGGAGTTCATGGTCATCGAACTGCTGCGCCGTGCCGGGGAGATCGGGGTCACGCAGGTCTCGCTCAACTTCGCGATGTTCCGCTCGGTCTTCGAACGTGGTGCGCGGCTCGGCGCGGGACCGGTGCTGCGGCTGTGGAGGTCCTTGCTGAGCTTCTTCTCCCGGTGGTGGCAGATCGAGTCCCTGTACCGGGCCAACGCCAAGTACCGGCCCATCTGGGAACCCCGGTTCCTGCTCTTCGAGAAGAGCGCCGACCTGCCGCGCATCGGCCTGGCGTCGGCGCGCGCGGAGGGGTTCCTGGGGGCCGTGTCCGCGGGGCTGCCGAAGTCGGCGCGCCGCGAGCGCCTGGAAACACGGAGGGACGCCCGACGAGTCCCGCAGCAGGACACGCACGGATGATGAGGGCCGCCGCGTGAAACCGCTCGCCCGCTGGGCCCGAGCCGAATGGGTGCTGTTGTACGCCGCCGTGCACGGCCCGCTGACGGAGCGCCGGCTGCGGGCGGTGCCGATGACGGCCGGGGCGGTGTGCCTGACCGCGCTGCTGCAGTTCGCGCAGAACCAGCCGTGGGGCTACCGGTTCGTGCAGGACGTCGGCGCGGTGCGCGCCGAGGACCCCCTCTGGACGGTCCTGCTGCGCACCCCGCTGTCGCTGTTCGTGCCGGCCCTGGACCTGCCGGTGTGGGGCGCGCTGGTCCAGATCCTGGTGGTGTTCGGCATCGCCGAGGTGTGCCTGGGCTGGTGGCGGAGCCTGACCGTCGCGTACGTGGCGACCCTCGCCGGCACGCTGTACGCCCGGCTCGGCATCGCCCTGGGGCCGCACGGTCCGCTGGGTCTGCAGGCCTCGGACGCGCGGGTGGTGGACGCCGGGCCGTCGGCCGCCGTCGTCGGGCTCGCGGTCTACCTGGGGTGGCGGTACGGCGCTCAGGTCACCGCCGGCGCGGTGGCGGCCGCCATAGTGGTCGAGGTGGCGCTCAAGGACAACCTCGCCGGCAAGGAGCACCTGGCGGCCATCGCGGGCGTTTCGGCACTGTGCGCGACGGTGACGGCGGGACGGCGGCTGTGGCACCGCCGACGTCAGCGGCGGCCGGTACCGGACCCGGAGCCGGGCTTGAATCCGGAGCCGGGTTCAGGGCCGGGGCCGGGGCCGGGGCTGAGTTTGCGTCCGGAGCCGGATCCGGGGCTGAGTTTGGGTCCGCGGCCGGGACCGGGTTCGGCGCCAGATCCGGGGACGAGGCCGGGTTCGGGTCCGGAGCCGCGTTCGGGCCCGGAGCCGGGTTCGGGCCCGGAGCCGGGTTCGGTCCCGGAGCCAGGTTCGGTCCCAGGCAGTTGGGCCGGTTCAGGGCGATCGGGTCTGCCGCCGATCCAGTCCTGAAGGGTCCGGGCGGGCCGGGACCAGCGGCGGTCGTGGCGATGGGCGCGCAGTTCGGCCCGGGCCCGGGCGCGCGGCCGGTTGACGTAGAAGCGGCGGGCCCAGGGCGAGCCGGGGCGGGCCAGGCGGACCGCGCCGACGAGCGCGACCAGCGGGACGATCACCCCGAAGATCGCGGTACGGGCCTTGCCCTTGCCCAGGGCGACGAGGGAGAAGAGGAAGCTGGCCGCGACGTTCGCGATGACGGCCCCCCGGCTCTGGAGTTCGTCCCCCGTGACGTCGTTGACGCCGAACGGCGAGAACCCGGCGAGCAGCAGCCCCACCAGCGCGGCCGTGATGACGACGATCTCGACGCTCTTGCGGCCCTCCTCGGTCCAGTAGACGTCGCCGAGATGCAGGATCAGCGCGAACTCGTCGAGGACGAGCCCCGCGCCGGTCCCGAAGACGACCGCGGCGAGGGCCGCGCCGACGCCGTTGCGGGAACTGGCGACCGCGGCGAAGCCGCCGATGACGACGAGGACGACCCCGGGGACCACGTGGTGGATGTGCAGCCCGCCCGCCCGCACGTTGCCGAACGGGCCCTTTCCGGCACGGATCAGCCGGGTGATCGCCCGGGTGACCGCGAAGGTCAGGACGAAGGCGGTCAGCGCCAGCAGCAGCGGGAGTTTGCCCGGCTCGATGATGTTCCGCTCCACCCAATGTCCCATGTGCGCACTTTATCCCTGGCTGCCCTCCCGGCCGCACGGCCAGGGGCACCGCCCTTGCTGACCACCGGGTAACCTGCGCCGGTGGCTGCGACCTCTACGACTCCCTGGCCCGACGGCGTCCGCTTCGCCTTCGGCACACTCACCGTCTTCCCCGTGAAGGTGACCCGCTGGGACCGCGAGGCGGCCCGTGGCGGCATGCTGTCCGCCCCGCTGGCCGGCCTGGCGGTCGGCCTCTGCGCGGGGACGGTCGGCGCACTGCTGGTGGTGCTCGGGGCGGGTGCGCTGCCGGCCGCGGTCGCCGCCGTCGCCGTACCGGCCGTGCTCACCCGGGGACTGCACCTGGACGGTCTCGCCGACACCGCCGACGGTCTGGGCAGCGGCAAGCCCGCCGAGGACGCCCTGCGGATCATGAAGCAGTCGGACATCGGGCCGTTCGGGGTCATCACGCTCGTCCTCGTCCTGCTCGGTCAGGTGGCCGCGCTGGCCCAGGCGTACGGCGACGGGTGGGAGCGGGGTGCCCTGGCGGCGGTCGTCGCGGCGACGGTGGCCCGGCTGGCGCTGACGCTGGCCGCGGTGGAGGGGGTGCCCGCCGCCCGGCCGGAGGGGCTGGGGGCGGCGGTCGCCGGGGTGGTTCCCAAGGTGGGGGCGACCGTGGTCACGTTCGCGGTGATGCTGCTGGCGGCGGGCGCCGGGGCGCTGGTCGGGCCGGGCGACAGCCTGCGGGCGCTGCTCGCGGTGGTGGTCGCCGAGGCCGCGACGGACGGGCTGCTGCGGCACTGCAGGCGACGGCTGGGCGGGGTGACCGGGGATGTGTTCGGGGCGCTCGCCGAGACGGCGGCCACCGCGGCGCTCGTGGTGTTCTCGTTCGGCGGCCACTGAACGGGCCCCGGCGAAGGGGCACTTCAGCAGGCCCGGCCTCAGCAGGCCTGCCGCCACGCCCCCAGCTCGTACTTCTTCTCCAGCGAGCTGAGCCGCAGTCTCCGCGACTGGGCGCAGAACCTGCTCGTCGGCAGTTCGTACTCCACGTGGAAGACCGCCTTGTCCGCCTTGATGAACGGCTTCAGGTCGTCGCACTCGCCGTACTGGGCGCACTGCTCGTTCACCGCGAAGTCGAAGTCGCCCACCAGCTGCGGGATCTGGTCCAGGTCGTTCTTCAGGCCCACCGACAGGCCCCGGTCATGGGCGAGCCGGGCGACGAGCCGGTTGTAGCGGAGCTGGTCGGCCGCCGTGAGGGGGAAACCCGTGCGGTTCTTGTAGCCGTCCATGTTGTCGGGCTCCACCGCGTCGAAGCCCTTCTTCGCGCACATGTCGAAGCGGGCCGCCATCAGCGGCTTCAGCACGTCCGTACGACGGATGTCCAGCCAGCGCTCGCCCTTCCAGCCGTTGCCGCGGCCGAGCACCGAGGCGGGGAACCTCCGCGCGTCGGGGCGCCAGTCCTCGTAGGCGCCGGTGGAGATGTAGCAGATCGTCCTACGGCCCTTGCGGTGCAGCGTGGCGACCGTCGCCTTTGACTGGTCGAAGCCGTCGATGTCGTAGACGGATGCCTTGACGGAGGTGTCGACACGGCCGCTCAGCTGCCACTGCCAGCTGACCCCGGGTCTCGGCTGCCAGCGCCCGGTGTCCTCGGGGGCCCGGGTGCAGGCGGACAGCACGGCCGGCAGGAGCAGCAGGGCGAGCAGAGACGTGGTGCGGGACATCACCGGGCGGGCTCCAGGGCGGGTGGCGGACGACGCAGTCGATGATCTCCCATACCGGTCGCGGGACGGCAAGTGGCCCGGATGCCACCCTCAGGTGAACGCCCGCAGGAATGAGCGAGCGCATCCACACGCGTAGGCTCGTCCCGGGTGTTCGCCGACGGGGTGAAGGCCCCGGTCGCAACGCGTCCCGCGGGTATGGCCCGGGGTCGCCGCCCGGGCCCGGTCGACCCACCCGCTCGGCCACTGCAACTCAACATCGGAAGCGAGATTCCACCACCGTGACTGCTCTCACACTCAGCACCTCAGCGGCGCCCGGCCTCCGGGCCGACGCGATCGTGATCGGTGTCGCCAAGGGCGCCAAGGGCCCGGTCGTCGCCCCGGGCGCCGAAGCCGTGGACACGGCGTACGACAGCAGGCTCGCCGCCGTCCTGGAGACCCTCGGAGCCTCGGGTGCCGAGGGCGAACTGACGAAACTGCCCGCTCCGGCCGGCTTCAAGGCACCGCTCGTCATCGCGGTGGGCCTGGGCGCCGAGCCCGACCGGGACGCGGAGTACGAGGCCGAGGCGCTGCGCCGGGCGGCCGGTGTCGCCGCCCGCGCGCTGGCCGGGGCCCGGAAGGCGGCCTTCGCGCTGCCCGTCGAGGACGCGGCCGCCGTGGCCGCGATCGGCGAGGGCGTGCTGCTCGGCGCGTACTCCTTCGACACGTACAAGGACAACGGTGCCAACGGTGCGGGCACCGGCAAGAGCGTGAAGGCGAAGAACGGCAGGACGCCGCTCGCCGAGGGCGTGCTGCTCGGCGGCAAGCCGCGGGACGCGGCCCACAAGGCGGCCCTGGCCCGTGCCACGACCGTCGCCGAGGAGCTCAACCGGGCCCGCGACCTGGTCAACACCCCGCCGAACGACCTCACGCCGGCCGCGTTCGCCGCGATCGCGCAGGGCGCCGCCAAGGAACACGGCCTCAAGATCCAGGTGCTCGACGACAAGGCCCTCGCCAAGGACGGCTACGGCGGCATCCTCGGCGTCGGCGGCGGCTCGGCGGCGACTCCGCGGCTGGTGAAGCTGTCGTACACGCACGCCGAGGCGGACAAGCACCTCGCCTTCGTCGGCAAGGGCATCACCTACGACTCGGGCGGCATCTCGCTCAAGCCGGCCGGCCACAACGAGACGATGAAGTGCGACATGAGCGGGGCGGCGGCGGTGTTCGCGGCGGTCGTCGCGGCAGCGCGGCTCGGTCTGCCGGTCAACGTGACCGGGTGGCTGGCGCTGGCCGAGAACATGCCGTCCGGCACCGCGGTGCGCCCCGGTGACGTGCTGCGCATGTACAGCGGCAAGACCGTCGAGGTGCTCAACACGGACGCGGAGGGCCGGCTGGTGCTCGCCGACGCGCTGTGGGCGGCGTCGGCGGAGCGGCCGGACGCGATCGTGGACGTGGCGACGCTGACCGGCGCGATGATGCTGGCGCTGGGCAGCCGGACGTTCGCGGTCATGGGGAACGACGACGCGTTCCGCTCCGCGGTGCACGAGGCCGCGGAGGAGGTGGGCGAGCCGGCGTGGCCGATGCCGCTGCCGGAGCACCTGCGCAAGGGGATGGAGTCGCCGACCGCCGACATCGCGAACATGGGTGAGCGGATGGGCGGCGGGCTGGTCGCGGGGCTCTTCCTGCGGGAGTTCGTGGGCGAGGGGATCACCTGGGCCCACCTGGACATCGCGGGGCCGGCCTTCAACGAGGGGGGTGCCTTCGGGTACACGCCGAAGGGGGGCACGGGGTCCGCGGTGCGGACGCTGGTGCGGCTGGCGGAGCTGACGGCCGAGGGCGACCTGGGCTGACGTCGGTTTTCCTGGACGGGACCTCGCGCGCGGGTAGGGCGGGGTCCCGTCGCCTGTCGACTCGGTCCGGTCCGTCGTACGGCGGCTGCGGGCCGTGGGGGGCTGCTCGCGCAGTCCCCCGCGCCCCTTCGGGGGCGCTGCGTGTGGTGTCTCACACCCCGGCCCCGCGTCTCGTTCACCTCCGACAAGTGCGAAGATGGGGCTCGGCAGGACAGGGCCCCACCCACAGGGCCGAAGAGTAGAGCGGCCGGACACCAGCCGACCGACCGGTCAACCACCCGTATGGGACAAAGGTGCCCGGCGTACGGCGCACATGCATGGAGGACGTGACGTGGCGAACGACGCCAGCACCGTTTTCGACCTAGTGATCCTCGGCGGCGGTAGCGGCGGTTACGCCGCGGCCCTGCGCGGGGCGCAGCTGGGCCTGGACGTCGCCCTGATCGAGAAGGACAAGGTCGGCGGTACCTGCCTGCACCGGGGTTGCATCCCCACCAAGGCCCTGCTGCACGCGGGCGAGATCGCCGACCAGGCCCGCGAGAGCGAGCAGTTCGGTGTCAAGGCCACCTTCGAGGGCATCGACGTGCCGGCCGTCCACAAGTACAAGGACGGCGTCATCGCCGGTCTGTACAAGGGTCTGCAGGGTCTGATCGCCTCGCGCAAGGTGACGTACATCGAGGGCACGGGGCGGCTGTCCTCCCCCACCTCCGTGGATGTCAACGGCCAGCGGATCCAGGGGCGCCACGTGCTCCTCGCCACCGGTTCCGTGCCGAAGTCGCTGCCGGGTCTGGAGATCGACGGCAACCGGATCATCTCCTCCGACCACGCCCTCGTCCTGGACCGCGTACCGAAGTCCGCGATCATCCTGGGCGGCGGTGTCATCGGCGTCGAGTTCGCCTCCGCCTGGAAGTCCTTCGGGGCCGACGTCACCGTCATCGAGGGCCTCAAGCACCTCGTCCCGGTCGAGGACGAGAACTCCTCCAAGCTTCTTGAGCGCGCCTTCCGCAAGCGCGGCATCAAGTTCAACCTGGGCACCTTCTTCTCGAAGGCCGAGTACACCGCCGACGGCGTCAAGGTCACCCTCGCCGACGGCAAGGAGTTCGAGGCCGAGATCCTGCTCGTCGCGGTGGGCCGCGGTCCCGTCTCCGCGGGCCTCGGCTACGAGGAGCAGGGCGTCGCCATGGACCGCGGTTACGTCCTGGTCGACGAGTACATGCGGACGAACGTCCCGACCATCTCCGCCGTCGGTGACCTGGTCCCGACCCTCCAGCTCGCGCACGTCGGCTTCGCCGAGGGCATCCTGGTCGCGGAACGCCTGGCCGGCCTGAAGACCGTCCCGATCGACTACGACGGCGTGCCGCGGGTGACCTACTGCCACCCCGAGGTCGCCTCCGTGGGCATCACCGAGGCCAAGGCCAAGGAGATCTACGGTGCGGACAAGGTCGTCGCTCTGAAGTACAACCTGGCGGGCAACGGCAAGAGCAAGATCCTGAACACCGCGGGCGAGATCAAGCTCGTCCAGGTGAAGGACGGTGCCGTGGTCGGCGTCCACATGGTCGGCGACCGCATGGGCGAGCAGGTCGGCGAGGCCCAGCTGATCTACAACTGGGAGGCGCTGCCCGCCGAGGTCGCCCAGCTCATCCACGCCCACCCGACGCAGAACGAGGCGCTCGGCGAGGCCCACCTGGCCCTGGCCGGCAAGCCCCTGCACTCGCACGACTGACCCTCGGTCGAACACGCGACGACTCAGACTTCCGCAATTCGTAAGGAGCAACCGAAACCATGGCGGTTTCCGTAACCCTTCCGGCGCTCGGTGAGAGCGTCACCGAGGGCACTGTCACCCGCTGGCTGAAGGCCGAGGGCGAACGCGTCGAGGCCGACGAGCCACTGCTCGAGGTCTCGACCGACAAGGTCGACACCGAGATCCCGGCCCCCGCCTCGGGCGTGCTGGCCTCGATCAAGGTCGCCGAGGACGAGACGGTCGAGGTCGGCGCCGAGCTGGCCATCATCGACGACGGCACGGGCGCGCCCGCAGCCGCTCCCGCCCCGGCCGACGAGCCCGCCGCCGCCCCGGCCCCCGCCGCCCCCGCGCCGGTCGCCGAGGCCCCCGCCGCCCCGGCCCCCGCTGCCGCCGCCCCCGCCGCTCCGGCCGCCCCCGCCGGTGGCGCCTCCGGTACGGACGTGGTCCTGCCCGCGCTCGGTGAGTCCGTCACCGAGGGCACCGTCACCCGCTGGCTGAAGTCGGTCGGCGACTCCGTCGAGGCCGACGAGCCGCTGCTGGAGGTGTCGACCGACAAGGTCGACACCGAGATCCCGGCGCCCACCTCCGGTGTGCTCCTGGAGATCGTGGTCGGCGAGGACGAGACCGCCGAGGTCGGCGCCAAGCTCGCCGTCATCGGCGCCCCGGGTGCCGCTCCGGCGGCCGCCCCCGCCCCGGCCGCCCCGGCACCGGCACCGGCGCCCGCCGCCGCAGCCCCGGCCCCCGCGCCGGTCGCCCCGGCCCCGGCCCCCGCCGCTCCGGCTCCGGCTCCGGCTCCGGCTCCGGCAGCCCCCGCCCCGGCCGCGCCGGCGCCCGCCCCGGTCACCGCCGCTCCGGCTCCGGCCGCCCCGGCACCGGCCCCCGCGCCCGTCGCCCCGGCCCCGGTCACCCCAGCACCCGCCCCCGCGGCTCCGGTCGACGAGGGTGCCTACGTCACCCCGCTGGTGCGCAAGCTCGCCGCCGAGAACGGCGTCGACCTGGGCTCCGTCAAGGGCACCGGCGTCGGCGGCCGGATCCGCAAGCAGGACGTGCTCGCCGCCGCCGAGGCGGCGAAGGCCGCCGCCGCTCCGGCCCCCGTGGCCGCCGCCGCCCCGGCCGCCGCCGCTGCCAGGAAGGCTCCGGCGCTGGAGGTCTCCCCGCTCCGCGGCCAGACCGTCAAGATGACCCGCATCCGCAAGGTCATCGGCGACAACATGGTCAAGGCGCTGCACGAGCAGGCCCAGCTGTCCTCGGTCGTCGAGGTCGACGTGACCCGCCTGATGCGCCTGCGCGCCCAGGCCAAGGACTCGTTCGCGGCCCGCGAGGGCGTCAAGCTCTCCCCGATGCCGTTCTTCGTCAAGGCCGCCGCCCAGGCGCTGAAGGCCCACCCGGTCATCAACTCCCGGATCAACGAGGCCGACGGCACCATCACCTACTTCGACACCGAGAACATCGGTATCGCGGTGGACTCCGAGAAGGGCCTGATGACCCCGGTCATCAAGGGCGCCGGTGACCTCAACATCGCCGGTATCGCCAAGGCCACGGCCGACCTGGCCGGCAAGGTCCGCGGCAACAAGATCACCCCGGACGAGCTGTCCGGCGCGACCTTCACCATCTCCAACACCGGCTCGCGCGGCGCGCTGTTCGACACGATCATCGTGCCGCCGAACCAGGTCGCGATCCTCGGCATCGGTGCCACGGTCAAGCGTCCGGCCGTCATCGAGACGGAGGAGGGCACGGTCATCGGCGTCCGCGACATGACGTACCTGACCCTGTCCTACGACCACCGTCTGGTGGACGGCGCCGACGCGGCCCGTTACCTGACGGCCGTCAAGGCGATCCTGGAGGCGGGCGAGTTCGAGGTCGAGCTCGGTCTGTAGCAGGGCCGAGGGTCCCGGCGACGCCGGGACCGGCCCCTGAGCCCACGGGTTCCACGGTGCCCCGTCCGGAGTTCTTCCG
>NZ_JAJONF010000033.1 GCF_021462265.1 Streptomyces shenzhenensis
CGAGGCCCTTCACGTCGGCTGTCCGCACGTCGGGCGAGGCGCGAGGCCGCTCACGTCGGCTGTCCGGGCGTCGGGCGAGGCGCGCCGCCTGGACGCGCCCCGGCGGCGGGAGCCGGAGATCGTACACAGCCCCGTCACTGCACCGCCTCTCACAGGTGGCTCAGCGGAGCCGTAGAAAGGGCCCACGGGCTGCTTCACGGGTATACGAGGAGTGCACCTGGAACCCGAACGCGTAAGGTGGCGTGCTCGTACATGTATCTGTGAGCGAGCACGTCACCCGAACGCGTGAGGAGAGGCACCGGACGATGCCCGGCAACGGCGCTGTGACGCGCAGTACGCTGCGCCAGCAGATCGCGGACGCGCTCCGTGACGAGGTGCTCGCCGGGCGGCTCCAGCCGGGGCGGGAGTTCACGGTCAAGGAGATCGCCGAGCAGTACGGGGTCTCCGCCACGCCCGTCCGCGAGGCGCTGGTGGACCTGTCCGCGCAGGGCATCCTCGACGCCGACCAGCACCGCGGCTTCCGGGTGCCGGAGTACACGTTCGCCGACTACCGGGGCATGATCGAGGCCCGCAGCCTGGTCACCGACGGCATGTTCCGGGCCCTCGCCGACGGCCTGCACCCCGCCTTCAAGGACCCCGAGGAGCCGCGGGTCGCGGCCGCCCTGGCGGCGGTCCGGCGCCGCGGCGACGAGGCGCAACGCGCCGCGACCGCCGGTGACCTGACCATCCTGATCGGCTACGACCTCCGGTTCTGGCGGGAGCTGTCCGCCCTGTTCGGCAACCCCTACCTCGCCGACTTCCTGCACCGGCTCCGCGTGCAGTCCTGGGTGTGCGCGGTGCGGCACCTGCGCCGGCTGCCCGACCTGCGCGGGTCTCTGTGGTCCCGGCACACCGAGTTGGTCGACGCGCTGTCCCGCCGGGACGCCGAGGCCGCCCGGGGGATCGTCGCCGCGTACAACACTCACTCCCTCGCCCTGATCGAGCGACTGGCGGAGAAGGACGGATGACCACGCCCCCGGAGACCCCCGAGACCACGCAGCCCCCTCGGGCCGGGGAGACCGTCGACCTTTCCGTCGTCATCCCGGCGTACAACGAGGAGGAGCGGCTCGGCCCCACGCTCGCCGCCGTCACCCGCTACCTCACCGACAACGAGAGCCGCTTCGGCTCCTGGGAAGTGATCGTCTCCGACGACGGCTCGACGGACGGCACGCGCGAGGTCGCCGCCTTAGGGCACCCGCGCGTCCGGCTGGTCGCCGCCGACCGCAACCGGGGCAAGGGCAACGCCCTGCGCCTCGGCGTCGCCGCGACCGGCGGCAGCCGCGTGCTCGTCACCGACGCCGATCTCGCCGCGCCGATCGAGGAACTGGAGCGGCTGGACAAGGCGCTCAGCGAGGGCAGCGCGGCGGCGATCGGCTCGCGTGCGGTGCCGGGCGCGGAGATAGCCGACCACCAGCACCGGCTGCGTGAACTGCTCGGCCGGGCCGGGAACCTGCTGATACGCGCGACCGCGGTACCCGGTGTCCGCGACACCCAGTGCGGGTTCAAGCTCTTCGACGGCGACCTGGCCCGTGCGGCCTTCGCCGACTCCCGGCTGGACGGCTGGGGCATCGACATCGAGGTCCTCCAGCACCTGCACCGCGACGGCCACCCGATCACCGAGGTCCCGGTCCGCTGGAGCCACCAGCCCGGCTCCAAGGTGGGCCCGCTGGACTACCCGAAGGTCCTCGCCGATCTGGCCCGGCTGCGGCTGCGCCGCCTGCGCCCGGCGGACCTCCTGGTCCCCGTCCTGTTCCTGCTGATGTCCGTGACGCTGTACTCGGGCCGCTTCTTCGACCCCGATCACCGCTATCTCACCGACTCCCTCCAGGACCAGAACCAGTGGGAGTGGTTCTTCGCGGTGACCGCGGACAACCTCGCGCACTTCCGCAACCCGCTCTTCTCCGACTTCCAGAACTTCCCCGACGGCGTCAACCTCATGGCCAACACGGTCATGCTGGGCCTGTCGGTCCCCTTCGCCCCGCTGACGCTGGCAGCCGGACCGGCCGTCTCGCTCTCGGTCTGCATGGCGCTCGGGCTCGCCGCGACCGCCGTCGCCTGGTACTGGCTGATCGTGAAGCGGGTGGTACGGCACCGGGGCGCGGCCTTCGCCGGCGCGGCCCTCGCGGCCTTCGCGCCGCCGATGGTCAGCCATGCCAACGCGCACCCCAACTTCGTGATCCTGTTCATGATCCCGCTGATCATCGACCGCGCCCTGCGCCTCGCCACCGGCGAGCGCGTGCGGCGGGACGGGATCGTGCTCGGGCTGATGGCGGCGTACCAGGTCTTCCTGGGCGAGGAGCCGTTCCTGCTGGCGGCGCTGGGGATGACCCTGTTCGCCGTCGCGTACGCGGCCGTACGGCCCCAGGTGGCGAAGGAGGCCTGGCGGCCGCTGGCCAGGGGTCTGCTGATCGCCGGGGCGGTCTGCCTCCCCCTGGTCGTCCTCCCCCTGTACTGGCAGTTCACGGGGCCGCAGAGCTACCACAGCGTCCTGCACGGCGACAACGCCGGAAACAGCCCGCTCTCCCTGCTCGCCTTCGCCGAACGCTCGATGCTCTTCGGGGACGCGGGCCGCGCGAACGAACTCTCTCTCAATCCCACCGAGCAGAACGCCTTCTACGGCTGGCCGCTGGTCCTGCTCGCCTTCGGGATCGTCGTACGGATGTGGGAGCGGCCGCTGGTCAGGGCGCTGGCGGTCACGTCGGTGGCCGCGGCCGTCCTGTCCATGGGCCCGAAGATCCGCGTCCCGCTGACGGAGACGGTGTATCCGGGCCCCTGGGCGCTGGTGCGGAAGTTCCCGCTCTTCGAGTCCGTCATCGAGGGGCGGGTGGCGATGATCTGCGCCCCCGCGCTGGGCATCCTGCTCGCCCTGGCCCTGGAGCGGGTCCTCGCCACCCGCAGGATCGGCGCCCAGTACTTCGGCCTGCTGGCCGTCGCCCTCGCGCTGCTCCCGATCGTCCCCGCCCCGCTCAGGTCCGAGCCGCGGGAGGCGGTCCCGGAGTTCATCAGCAGCGGGATGTGGAAGTCGTACGTGGGCAGGGGCGAGTCCCTCGTCCCGCTGCCGCTCCCGGACCCCGGCTACGCCGAGGCCCTGCACTGGCAGACCAGCGCCGGTCTGGGCTTCAAGCTCCCCGGCGGGTACTTCAACGGCCCCTACGGCGCGGACCGCACCGGTATCTACGGCGCCGTCCCGCGCTACACCTCCGACATGCTGCGGGACGTCCGCTACAGCGGGAAGGTGCCGGTGATCGGCAAGAACTGGCGGGCGCAGGCCCAGCAGGACTTCGCGTACTGGAAGGCGGGGGCCCTGGTGGTCGCCCCGCAACCCAATGACGAGAAACTACGACAGGCGGTGGAGGCCCTGACCGGAAAACCCGGTAAGTGGACCGGTGGGGTCTGGGTATGGGACCTGCACGAGGGGAGCTGACCGGTGCCGCACGGATTACTCTTCCCTGGCCACCTGGCTGAGCACCCGCTGTGAACGCGCTGATACTAGGAGCCCTCTTTGGCCTGTGACCTCTGGCTGGTACCGCTCGTCGACGTGTTGTGCCACACCCCCGACAATCCGTTCGCCGAGGAACTCGCGCAATACAACAAGGTGCTCGCCGAGGCCGGGTTGCCGCCGGTGCCGGTGTACCAGTACATGCCGGGCCTGTCCGGCGAGGTCGCGCCCGTGGCCGGCTTCGACTACGACGCGCTCCATTTCCTCCGCCGCGCCTATCTCCTCCAGGTCTGCGGGCTGCCCGTCTCCCCCGTGGACGACCTCGGCGGCGACTACGAGCAGCTCCTGGAGATGTTCGAGTCGACGGCCCAGCAGTCGCACCTGGTCTGGCACTACGACCACGCGGGCGCGTACGTCCCGGTCGACTTCCCGAACCCGCTCTCCAGCGACGAACTCCTCGCCAGCGGCGGCCCCCTGGGCTCCTCCCACGCCCTGCTGCGCGAGTTGGAGTACGTCGCCCCGTCGATCGGCATCGACCCGGCGAACCCCCCGGCCCCGCCGCAGCCCCCCGCCGCCCCCACGGGCCTGGAGGAACCGGCGGTCGCCGCCCCCTACGACCCGAGCCCCTTCGCCCGCGAACGCCACGTCTGGCTGGGCCTGCACGCGGCGGCGACACGGAGCCTGGCGCAGGGGTCGATGATCGTCTTCAGCTGACGGGCGGGATCAGTTCTCGACGATACGGATGGTGCGGATGCCCGTGCCCCGGTAACGCATCGGGGCCCTGGTCAGGACGGCACGGCCGCGCGGCCACTCGACGGTCGGCAGGGCGAGGTGCAGCACATGGGCTCCGCTCCAGTCGGGTTCGTCCTTGCCGTGCTCGTCCTCGGCGTGCTCCGACTCGCCCTTCGCGGCCCGCAGCCGCTTGCCGACGGCGGTGGCCGCCGCGAAGTCGAGCCCTTCGATGTTGACGGACGGCAGCGCACCGACATGCTCGGCGACACCGGCCCGCTCCCGCTCGGCGGCGGCCAGGCTCACCGCGGGGATGTAGACGCGCAGTGCGGGGTCCTTCTCGGCCTCGACGACGAGCCGGGAGGCCATGCTGTTCCCGGCACCGAGCGCCAGGGCCGCCGTGTCGTCGTAGATGACCGCACGCGGCAGCGGGTAACGCTCTTCCCCGGTCACTGGACCTCCCCGATCCGCCCCGACTCGATGTCGGCCCACAGCTGTTCGCCGGCCTTCTCGTCTTCTTCCGTGTAGGGCCTGCCGAGGAAGTGCTCCTCGACATACGCCCGGGTCTCCTCGTACCGCTTGCGCAGCTCTTCCTTGGTGGGCGTGGCCCCGGCCAGCTCAGCCACGAAGTCCCGCATGCTCATCCCGCGTTCCCGGGCGAGCTCCTGAAGGCGGTCACGTACAGCGGGGTCGACCTTGATCGTGGTGTCAGCCATGAGCACAGTATACCGACGGTATACTGTCTCAGGGCGTACGAGTGTGACAGTCATCGACGTTCCTTTCTCTGGTTTCTAGGCCGCCACGGGGTGAACTTTTTGCAATTCACCCGTCGACGTCTCGAATTCGTACGGCTTCTCGAATACCTCGCAGGTCGTCGAGTACTGCCGGGTCACCGGGTCCCGCCGCACCACGCGCCGCAGATACCGCCGTTCCTCCAGCTCACGCAGGGAGGCGACGATCGACATGCACCCTTCCCCGCGCTGTGCCGCGAGGACGCGCTCCGTGATCCAGGCGCCGTTCGGCAGCCCCAAGAGGTACGTCAGTACGCCTACCGCGCCCCAGGACAGTCGCCGGTCCCGGGAAAGGGAGTTGGCAAGGGCTGCGAAGGCGCGCAGGGGCGCCGTACGATGAACGCGCATCGGAGGTGTAGCTCCCGGTGTCGAGCCCCCGGGTGTTGGCGCACCGCGGGGGCAATCTCGTTGATCTCGTTGATCTCGTTGATCGTGACTCTAGGGCCACACAAAGCGCCGAGCGCAAGCCGCAATCCCTTTTTCGTACCGCCACGTTGACGCAATTCACTCCGCCGAGTGAAGCGCGGACCGCAGCAGTCGCGCGTGCACGAAACACCCGTGCGCGGACGGCCGATAACGCCACGACAACGGCCACGTCATGTCGTCCAGCGCGGGAATCGGGATGTACGACACCCGGGCCGGAACGGACGTCAGCCTGGTCACCCCGGCAGGCCAGGGCAGGTGATCCGTGCTCCCGGCCGGGACCAGGAAATACACGCACCGCCGCTCGCCGGCGACCTCGATGACGGGGCCCGGATCGCCCCCGGTCAGCTCCGCGAGCCGGTCGGCGAGCCGCCGCCCCCACTCCCCGTCGTCCACCCGCACGGCGTCGAACTGGACACCGGCCTTGCGGAGTTGAACGCCGGAGGCAGGCAGCCAGCCGAGGTTTGACTGGTCACTTCGCGCATTCATGGGACCAGTGTCGGCAGCCGGGGCTAGCTTTTCCATAACTCTGAGTCGACCGCCGAATACGGTCGGAAATCAGGGGGTGCTGGTGGTGACCGGTTGAGTTCGGTTGAGTTCGGGGGTGACCGCGATGGCGCGGGCCGAGAACAAAGAGGAAGCGGGCGGGACGGCACAGATGGTGGCCGCCCTGGCGAAGGCGCTGCGTGAGCAGCAGGAGCTCACGCAGGAGGAGTTGGGGAGGCGGACCGGCTACACGGGGTCCGCGATCAGCGCGATGGAGACGTGCGCGCAGCCCGCCAGCGACAAGATGCTGGTGGCGCTGGAGGAGGCCATCGGCAACGGGATGGGGGTCTTCGAGAAGGCCCGCAAGTGGATGCTGCTGGAGAAGTACCCCGCCCGGTTCCGGGGCTTCTCGGAACTGGAGGCCGGGGCGGTCACGATCTCGTCGTACGAGACGCATGTGGTCGACGGCCTGTTCCAGACCGAGGACTACGCGCGGGCCTTGATCGGTGGCGGCTTCCCGCCGGTCTCCGAGCAGAAGCGGGAGGAGCTGGTCGAGGCACGGCTGGCCCGCCGGGCGCTGTTCAAGCGCGAGCCCGCACCGATGATCGAACTGATCCTCGAAGAGAGCGTGCTGCGGCGGCCGTTCGGGTCCTGGGAGGTACTGCGCGGACAACTGCTCTCGCTCGTCGAGGACGCGCAGCGGGACAATGTGTGTCTGCAAGTGCTGCCGATGGAGCGGGGGTTGCGGGGCACGTACGCCGGTGCTCGCGGTCCCATGAAGATGGTGGTGACCGCGGAGCACGAGCACGTCGTCTACATGGAGATCGAGGACCAGGGCATCCTGGTCAGCGAACCGGAAGAGGTGTCCCAACTCGCCCACCGCTATGCGAAGATCCGCGCACAGGCCCTGAGCACCGACGACTCGGTGAGCCTCCTCGAACGGCTGGCAGGAGAGAAGCGATGACCCGCACCGGAACCCTGCGTTGGTTCAAGTCGAGCCACAGCAACGCCAGCGGCGGCGACTGCGTCGAGACCGCCTACACCTGGCGCAAGTCCTCCTACAGCGACGACGGCGGCGGGAACTGCCTCGAAATATCCCCCTGCCCCCACACCGTCCACATCCGCGACTCCAAGACCGCCCCCGACGGCCCTCACCTCACCGTCTCCCCGGCCTCCTGGGCGGCCTTCCTGCGGGGCGAGGCCCCGGGCCGCTGAGCGGGTCCGGCGGGAGGTCCGCCGCGGTCGGCATGTCTCGGCACCCCCCGCACAACGCTCAGCCGAAGACGGTGAACAGGGCGAGCGCGGGCCCGGCCGCGTAGACGAGCACGCCCAGCGCCAGCCCGGCCCACGGCCGCCGGACCCGCACCGCCCCGACCACGACCGTGACCACCGCGGCGGCCAGCGCGACCGTCGGCCCGTACATCGCCACGCTCTCCCACCCGGAGCCGTCGCAGAACCGCTGGGTGCCGGCCGAGGTGCCGCAGCTGTCGCCGGCGAAGAGCGTGCCGAAGAACAACAGCCCGTTGACCACGAGGGCGACCACGAGCAGCAGCACGGCCACCAGGACGAAGACCACCTTGAGCGGGCTGCCCTGCGCAGGACGCGGCGGCGGGTACCCGGGGCCGTACGGCGGCGGGTATTGGGGCGGGGAAAAACTCATGTGTCGCATTATCACACTACCGTTGGGGCATCCCCGACCGAGCCCGACCACTCGG
Source organism: Streptomyces shenzhenensis (assembly GCF_021462265.1). Taxonomy (GTDB): domain Bacteria; phylum Actinomycetota; class Actinomycetes; order Streptomycetales; family Streptomycetaceae; genus Streptomyces; species Streptomyces shenzhenensis. The sequence continues at coordinate 7,623 of NZ_JAJONF010000033.1, forward strand.
GACGTCCTGCGCGTATCGCAGAGAGCCGGGTGCGGCGGCCCCTTCACCGGACCGGGGGACGGACACCGCCGACTCGGCCGATGCCGCGGCCGCGGAGGTGCCGCCGAGACCCCGTGGAACGCCGGCTCGCCCGCCGGAAACGGATTCCGGCGGGCGAGGAGGGAGTGAGGGGAGGACAGGATCAGGGGAAGACGGGCGTGCCGTCCTGGGTCAGCTTCCAGTTGGTGGCGGCGAAGGCCGACGGGTCGATGGTGCCCTTGGCCGTGGCGTAGGCGATCATCAGGTCGCGGACCTGGTTGGTGGAGCTGTAGGCGGTCTCCGCGGCGGCGATGTGCGGGTAGCCGGAGCCGCCGTTGGCGCGGTAGTTGTTGACGGCGACGACGAAGACCTGGTCGTCGGGGATCGCCGCGCCGTTGTAGGTGAGGTTCTTGATGCGCGAGCCCTCGGGCGCCGCGATGTCGATCTCGTAGGAGACACCGGACGCCGTGTCGTACATGTAGTCCCAGAAGCTGTTGGCGTTGGTGAGGGTGGCGGTGTCGACCGCCGTGCCGGACGGGACCTGGTGGTAGTACTTCGCCGCGTACTCCAGGTAGTCCTTCAGCTGGGCGCCGGTGAGCTTCTTGCCGTACAGCGTGTTCTCGTAGATGTAGAGGCCGGCGATGTCGCGGATCGTCACGTTGCCGGCCGGGATGTCGGCGGTACGGCTGAAGCAGGCCGCCACCGAGATCAGCGGCAGCGCCGCGTCCGCCGCCGACAGACCCGCCTTGACCGCCTCCGTCTGGACCTCGTGGATGAAGTCGACGGCGGGCACGTCCTTCCAGCAGGCCTCGGCCGTCGACATGTCCTGAGTCGAGGTGCCGATCGCGGTGTTGACGTACTTGACCACCAACTGGTGGTCGGCGGAGAGGAGTTCGGTGATCCGCGGGTCCTCCGCGACCGTGTTGCTGTTCAGGGTGGTGGCGGTCTTCTTGGTGATCTTCCAGGAGCCGTGCACGTGCTCCAGCTCGAAGTCGAAGACGGAGAGGCGGTAGCCGTAGCAGTACGGCTCGGAGAGGAGGACGTCCTCGCCCGTCTCCGCGTTCTTCACCGTGTAGGTCGGGACGTCGACGTGGGTGTGGCCGACGAGGATCGCGTCGATGCCGGGGACCTGCTCGGCGACCAGGTTCGACGCGTTCTCCACGTAGGGGAGTTCGTCGCCCCACGACGTCGAGCCGTCCAGGCCCGAGTGGTCGGTGAGGAAGACGACGTCGCAGCCGAGGGCGCGCAGCCGCGGCACGTACTTCTTCGCCTGCTCGACCAGGCCCGTGAAGGCCATCTTCCCGGAGACGTTGTCCTTGTCCCACAGGGCGATGCCGGGGTTGGTGAGACCGAGGATGCCGACCTTGATGTCCGGGCCGTGCGGGACCTTGATGTGCTTGACGGTGTAGGGCCGGAAGGCGGGCCGCAGTGTCTTGGCGTCCAGGGCGTTGGCGCCGAGCAGCGGGAAGTCGCACTGCTTCTCGAAGGTGCGGATGACGTCGATGCCGTAGTTGAACTCGTGGTTGCCGAGGGCGGCCGCGTCGTACCGCATCTCGTTCATGGCGATCGCCATGGGGTGCTTCGGGCCGCGCTTGCCGTCCTTGCCGGTGATCGGGTCGACGTTCGCGTAGTAGTACGCGAGGGACGTGCCCTGGATGATGTCGCCGGCGTCGACGAGGAGCACTCTCTCCTCGCCCTTCTCCGCGCGCAGGTTCTTCACCAGGGTCGCGATGCGCGCGATGCCGTAGGTGTTGCCCTTGGAGTCCTTCGGGGCGGCGTTGGTGTAGTAGTCCCAGTTGAAGACGTGGCTGTGCAGGTCGGTGGTGCCCAGGATGGAGAAGCTCCAGGTCTTGGGCGCCTTCGGCGGCTTCGTGTGGCCGTGGCCGGCCTCGGCGGCCTGGGCGCTGCCGGTACCGACGGTTCCCGCGACCGCCACGGCGGCGCCGGTGACGGCGGACTTCTGCACGAACTCACGGCGGTTCATGGGATTGACGGGCATTCAGGACTCCTGGAAGGGCGCGACGGACGGGTGTGGCGTGTCGGTGTGACGAGCGGGTGTGGCGTGCGGGGCGCGGCGGGCTACCCGCGTAGATGCTTGCCGTAGGCCACGTCCGCATGAAACCAGGAATAGGTCATGGCCAAGTCAACAAAGTGAAATGTCGGGGATGTTGGCGAGTCGGTCACCCTCGGCGCGCAGTCACCCCTCGACCCGCAGTCACCCCTGGGCCCGGGTGGCGATCACGACCATCGCCTCCGACTCCGCCTCGTCGAAGGGCCCCCGCACCCGTCCCCCTCGCACGCCGAACACGGCTTCCTCGCGCAGCCCCGCCCGCTCCATCATGGCCAGCACCTGGGGCAGCCGGTAGTAGTGCATGAAATGCCGGAACCAGCCGCCGCTGCCGTCGGGCCGCCGCAGCCGGACGGCCGTCAGGGACGTCGCGGTCGTCGGGTCCGTGATGGAGTACTCGGTGCGTTCGGCGCCGTCCGGCAGCACGGTCGTGTCGATCTGGCGCTGGACCCTGCGGTGTTCCCAGTGCGGCCCGTTGACGTACTCGAAGACGAACGGCGCGCCCGGCTTCAGCGCCGCGGCGGCCGTGCGGAAGACCGCGGCGTTGTCGTCGTCGGCGTCCTCGTACCCGAACGACGAACCGATGTTGAACACCGCGTCCATGGAGGCCTCCTGGACCTCGTCGGGCAGCCCCCGCGTCATGTCCGCGACCACGTACCGGACCCGGCCGGCCAGCCGCAGCGCCCGCCGTTCCCCGAGCGCCGCGATCTCCGGCTGGATGTCGAGGTCGGTCACGTCGAGGCCGTGCTTGACGAACCCGGCGTCGTGCGTGCCGTGGCCCGCCCCGAGGACGAGGATCCGCGCACCGGCCGGCAGCGGGCGGCCGGTGTCCGCGAGCCGGTCGAGCAGGTCGTCGACGAGCCGGATGTGCCGGTCCTCGGCGGCCACATAGTCCGGGAAACTCTCCAGATAGACCAGTCCGTACGACGGTTCGTCGGCGCCGAGCCCGTCGAGGAAGACCTCCCGGGCGCGCGAGCGGTACCAGCGGGTGAGGCGGGCCGCGAACAGCTCCCGGTCCTCGTCGGTGAGCCGGGCGTCCACGTGGTCCCGCACCGAGCTGTGCAGCTCGAACCCCGCCTCGGTCCGCCCGAGCAGGAACCGTGCCTCCAGCTCGGCCAGCAGTCTCGGGGTTTCGTCGTCCCCGGTCAGCTCGGCGACCAGTTCGGGCGCGGCCGCCTCGTAGACGAAGGCGGCGGCCTTCAGGACCGTGCGCTGGGCGGGGTCGAGGGAGTCGTAGATGGGGCCGATCCAGGCGTTCAGGTCGTCGCGCTGTGCGGACAGGTCCACGGCCAGTACCTCGGGTCTCGTGAGCGTCGCCTGACCGGCGAAGAGGGTGAGGGCCTGCGGGTTGCCCTCGCCCGCCCGGCGCCAGACCGCGTCCAGCGTAGCGTCGGGCAGCCGCAGTCCGCAGCGGACCAGCAGCTGACGGGCGTCCTGCTCGGCGAGTCCGCGCAGTTCGATCCACGGGGTGTCCGCCGTGCGGGGTATCTCCCGCAGGTGTCTTCGGCTGGTCAGGACGACGGTCGACCGTCCCTCGGTGTGCGCCGTACGGCGCGCCCACGCCACCAGCGCGGGATCGCGCACGGTGTGGAAGTCGTCGAGCACGAGGAGGACGGGGTTGGCCGCGAGGAACGCGGCGAGGGCGTCCTGGAGCCGGTCACCGCCGGCGTCCGAACCGCCGACCACCAGGGCGAGTTCACGGGCGCCTGCCAGCTCCGTGTCGTAGGACAGGGCGAGCGCGAGGGACCGCAGGTTCAGTGTCTGGGCCTTCTCGGCGCAGAAGACCCACCGCACCCGGTGGCTGCGGGCGTGCAGCCGGCACAGCGCGGCCACCAGCGCGGTCTTGCCGACCCCGCTGAAACCCTCGACGACCAGCACCGGCGCATGCCCGCGCATCCCCGCCCGCAGGGCGTGCAGCTCCGCCGTGCGGTCCACCAGCGGCCGCGCGTGGCCGCGCACCCTGGCCTCCGGGGCGAGCACGGTGAACTCGGTGAGCAGCGGGACGGCCCCGGTGGCGGCCGCCGGGGACCGCGGGCCGGAGCGCCGCGAGTCCCACCACTGGAGGAAGCCGACGGCGGTGCCCGCCACCCCCGCCACCGTGCCGATCAGCGCCGTGAGATCCATAGCCCGCCCCGGCTCGAAAGTCCGCGCGACACCCACGGCCATACCCACCGCGCTTCCCTTGCGAACCACTCAACGCCCCTTCATCGTGAGGGGAGTTGGAGCATCGGTGCGCCTCGCACGACTGCCCTGGGAGGTACGGCGTGTCCGGCAACTACCATCTGCCCGGCCACCGGGCCGCAGAGCGCGGCGGCGTCCTGGGGTGGTGGCCCGGGTGCACGGGCTGTCCCTGGACGGGTGACTGGAGCCCTGACCGGGACTTTGTGCACGACCAGTTCATGGCCCACTACCGGCAGGCCAGCGGGGCTCCTCCCCCGGTCTCGCCGGAGCACTGCGAGGAGTGCCTGGGGACGGGCGGCCCGCTCTGCCGGGACTGCGGCGGGAGCGGCAGGACGGAGTGCGGGGTCTGTCTGGGCTACCCGGGCGAGGGGCTGATGTCGTGCACCGTCTGTCAGGGGCGGGGCTGGGAGGAGTGCTCCACCTGCTGGGGGTACGGCGCCGAGCGGTGCGGCACCTGCGGGAAACGGGGCGCGGGACGCCCGGAGATCGTGCTCCCCGAGCCCATGCCGGCGCCGTCCGGCTCGCCGGTGCCGACCTGCCTCGCGGTGCTGGTCCTCGCCGGGATCGTGATCGCCGTACTGCAGATCGCGCTGAAGTGAGACAGACCATCTGAAGCGAGACAGATCACCCTGAAGGCGGATCACTCCGAAGGCGGATCAGCCTGAAATGAGACAGCGGTCGGCCGGGCCCGGCCGACCGCTGCGTCACGCCTACAGGAACGAGTTGATCTCGATCGTCTCGTCCCGGCCCGGCCCCACGCCGATCGCGGAGATCGGGGCGCCGGACATCTCCTCCAGCGCCTTGACGTAGTTCTGGGCGTTCTTCGGCAGGTCCGAGAAGGACTTGGCCTTGGTGATGTCCTCGGACCAGCCGGGCAGCGTCTCGTAGATCGGCTTCGCGTGGTGGAAGTCGGTCTGGGAGTACGGGAGCTCCTCGACCCGCTTGCCGTCGATCTCGTAGGCGACGCAGACCGGGATCTGCTCCCAGCCGGTCAGCACGTCCAGCTTGGTGAGGAAGAAGTCGGTCAGGCCGTTCACGCGGGTCGCGTAGCGGGCGATGACGGCGTCGAACCAGCCGCAGCGGCGGTCCCGGCCCGTCGTCACACCCCGCTCGCCGCCGATCCGGCGCAGCGCGGCGCCGTCCTCGTCGAAGAGCTCGGTCGGGAACGGACCGGCGCCGACGCGGGTCGTGTACGCCTTGAGGATGCCGATGACCCGGCTGATCTTCGTCGGGCCGACACCGGAACCGGTGCAGGCACCGCCCGCGGTCGGGTTCGAGGACGTGACGAACGGATACGTGCCGTGGTCGATGTCCAGGAGCGTGCCCTGGCCGCCCTCGAAGAGGACGACCTTGTTCTCCTCCAGGGCCTGGTTGAGGACCAGGACCGTGTCGGCGACGTACGGAGCGAGCTTCTCCGCGTAGCCCAGCAGTTCCTCGACGACCTGCTCGGTGGCGATCGCGCGCCGGTTGTAGAGCTTGGTGAGCATCTGGTTCTTGGCGCCGAGGGACGCCTCGACCTTCTGGGTCAGGATCGACTCGTCGTAGAGGTCCTGGACCCGGATGCCGACCCGGTTGATCTTGTCGGCGTAGGTCGGGCCGATGCCGCGCCCGGTCGTGCCGATCTTCCGCTTTCCGAGGAAGCGTTCCGTCACCTTGTCGACGGTCACGTTGTACGGCGTGATGATGTGCGCGTTACCGCTGATGAGGAGCTTGGACGTGTCGACGCCACGCTCGTTCAGACCGCTCAGCTCGGAGAGCAGGACCGAGGGGTCGACGACGACACCGTTGCCGATGACCGGGACACACGTGGGAGAGAGGATCCCGGAAGGGAGCAGGTGGAGCGCATACTTCTGGTCGCCGACGACGACCGTGTGACCGGCGTTGTTGCCGCCCTGGTAGCGCACCACATAGTCGACGGAGCCGCCTAGCAGGTCCGTCGCCTTTCCCTTGCCTTCGTCACCCCACTGAGCACCGAGCAGCACAAGTGCGGGCACGCGCGTACACCCCTTCCGGGCGGGGCATGTCCAAGGTCAGGGGCGTACGCGTAAGGTTCGCGCCGCGTACCACCGCGACCGTCGTTGGCCGCGCAACCGTCGGACCGGATGCCCCGGAATAGACGAAGCCCCTGGCGCAATAGCGCAAGGGGCTCTTGCACAGTGATGCTACCCGAGGAAGCGAGGCACGACCGAGGTGGCGACATTCGCGACGTCCGATCAGCTGCTTGTGATCATCGATCCGGCGGCACGGGAAACGGACGGAGAATCCGTCCGGATCGCGAAAGACGTGCTCAGCGCGGGTGCGGCCACGAAGGTGTGCATGCCGGACGGACCCGAGGAATTCGCCCGTGTGCTGGCCCGCCGGGGCTCGCGGCGGCCGGTGGTCGTCGGTGACGACAGCGCCCTGGTCCGCGCGGTGAGCCTGTTGCACCGCCGCCGGGAGCTGGCCGGATGCGTGCTGTCCATGGTCCCGGTCGGGGGCGCTCTGAGCGTCGCGCACACACTGGGGGTGCCCGCCGGTGCGGTTGCGGCGGCGCGGGCGGTCCTGGACGGCGTGGAGCGCCGGATGGACCTCCTGGTCGACGACAGCGACGGGGTGGTGCTGGGCGATCTGCGGATCCCGCCGGTGACGGCCGCGGCTCAGGTCGCGGAGACGGTGGCGGCGCGCGGGTGGCTGCGGCCGTACCAGCACCTTGTACGGTCCTTGTCGGCCGCCCGCCCGGTGCCGGCCGTGCCCCGGCCGCCGACGCGGCTGCGGCTGGAGGTCGACGGCGAGACGGTGGTGGACCTGGACCAGCCGGTGGAGAACATCTCGGTGACCCCGGGCGGCCGCGACGGCCTCGCCGAGGTGGAGGTGCGTCGCCTGTCGGTGGGCGCGGAGGCGACCCCGGTACGGGCCGCGGGCCGGACGGTCACGGTGACCGGCGCGGACTTCCGCTACCGGGCCGACGGCGGGGTGGCCGGGCCGGTGCGGCGGCGGACGTGGCGGGTGGTGGAGGGGGCCTGGGGGCTTACGGTGCCGCCCTCCCCGTGATGCAGACCACCAACACTCAGAGTATCCGGCCGATCACGTCTCCGTGATCGCTTTCGTCCTTCAGCTCCACCCCCGTCCGCCCGAGCTCCCGCGCCCTGACCATCAGGCCCGCCAGCTTCTCCGCCGCCGCCTCGTACGTGAGGCCCCGCGGCGGGCGGATGTTGCTCAGGCAGTTGCGGCCGGCGTCCGTCGTCACGCCCGGCACCGGCCGGTGGGTCAGGTACGCGCCCAGCGAGTCCGCCGCCGACATGCCGGGCCGTTCGCCGATGAGGACGACCGCCAGAGCCGCGCCCATCGCGTGCGCGACGTCGTCACCGAGGGCCACGCGGGCCTGTTCGGCCAGTACGACCGGGGCGACGCGCCAGTCGGCGAGGCGCGCCGTGGTGGCCCGCAGCACCGCCGCCGCGTGCTCGTGCACCGCCCGGCTGGACAGCCCGTCGGCGACCACGAAGACGACGTCCCACTCCCCGCCGGCCGGCAGGTGCGCCCGGTCCACGGGGTTCAGCCGGCGGCCCAGGTCGGGGCGCTGCAGATAGGTCAGCCGGTCACCGGCCGCGCTGCGCACCCGTACCGTCGGCGTGCCCGCCAGCCCTGCCGTGACCACGTCCGGCTCGAACGGCGAGTGCACCGCGTCCCGGGCTGCCGCGTGGGCGGCCTGGAGGCCCAGACGGTGCCGGGTCGGGAGGGCCGAGCCGGAGCGGCCGAGGCCGATGCGCGCCTGGGTGTGCCGCCGCAGCACTGTCCACAGCTCGTCGAGTCCGCCGGGGGCCGGCTCGGCCACCCCGACCGCACCGGCCACACCCGCCCCGGCGGCACCCCCGATCGCGTCGGCCATACCGGCCATGCCGGTCGTGCCGGCCACACCGATCATGTCGGCTGTGCCTGACATGCCGGCCGTCTGGACCGCGTCGGCCATGCCGACCGCGCAGCTCACCCCGGCCACCCCGGCCACGTCGTGAACCCCCGCGACGTCAGCCACCGCAGCCACGTCGGCCACCTCGGCCACTTCGCCCACCCTCATCGTGTCGGCCACCCCAGTCACGTCGGTCATGCGGCCAGTTCCCTTCCGATCGCTGTCAGTGGGTGGCCGTCGGCCTCGCGCAGGCCGCCGTTCTCGTCCAGGAGCCCGATCGACCGCAGCCACGTCTCGAACTCCGGTGCCGGGCGCAGGCCGAGCACCTCTCGCAGGTAGAGCGCGTCGTGGTAGGAGGCGGACTGGTAGTTGAGCATGATGTCGTCGCCGCCCGGTGTGCAGATCACGAAGGAGGCGCCCGCGACGGCGAGCATGGTCAGCATGGTGGCGATGTCGTCGTCATCGGCGTCGGCGTGGTTCGTGTAGCAGATGTCCAGGCCCATCGGCAGGCCGAGGAGCTTGCCGCAGAAGTGGTCCTCCAGGGCGGCCCGGAGGATCTGGCGGCCGTCGTAGAGGTACTCGGGGCCGATGAAGCCGACGACGGTGTTGACCAGGAGCGGGCGGTAGCGGCGGGCGACCGCGTACGCCCGTGCCTCCACCGTCTGCTGGTCCACCCCGTGGTGCGCGTCCGCCGACAGCGCGCTGCCCTGCCCGGTCTCGAAGTACATGACGTTGTCGCCGACGGTTCCGCGGCCGAGCGCGAGCGCCGCCTCGTACGCCTCGTCGAGCAGGCCGAGGGTCACGCCGAAGGAGGCGTTCGCGGCCTGCGTTCCGGCGATGGACTGGAAGACCAGGTCGACCGGGGCGCCACGCGCCATCAGGTCCAGGCTCGTGGTGACGTGGCAGAGCACGCAGGACTGGGTGGGTATGGCGTAGCGGGTGATCACGCCGTCCAGGAGGTCCAGCAGGTCCCGTACCGCCTTCGGGCTGTCCGTCGCCGGGTTGATGCCGAGGACCGCGTCGCCGGAGCCGAGGAGGAGGCCGTCGAGGAGGGCGGCCGCGACGCCCGCGGGGTCGTCGGTGGGGTGGTTGGGCTGGAGGCGGGTGGCCAGCCGGCCGGGCAGCCCGATCGTGGAGCGGAACGCGGTGACCACCCGCACCTTGCGGGCGACGGCCACCAGATCCGCGTTGCCCATCAGTTTGGACACGGCAGCGGTCATCTCCGGCGTGAGCCCCGGCGCCACCGCCGCCAGCGCCGCCGCGTCCGCCGTCAGCAGCCACTCCCGGAACTCGCCGACCGTCAGCCCGGCGACGGGTGCGAAGGCGGCCGCGTCGTGCCCGTCCAGGATCAGCCGGGTCACGTCGTCGTCCTCGTACGGGATCACCGGCTCGGTCAGGAAGGTCGCGAGCGGCACCTCCGCGAGCGCCCAGCGGGCCGCGACCCGCTCCCGCGCGCCGGCCGCGGCGAGACCGGCCAGCCGGTCGCCGGAGCGTTCGGGGCTCGCGGCGGCCAGCAGCCGGGCCAGGGAGCCGAAGCGGTGGCGTTCGCCGCCGAGGGTGGCCGTGTACGTGGTCATGGCGGCGACCGTACGAGCCGGGTGTTGCCGGCAGGTTGCACCAGATTTCTAAAGGTCTGGTTGACAAACATTTAACGCCCCGAGGTTCTCGGCCGACTCATTCGGCCTACAGAGTTCCGGTCCGGTACAGCCGGCGAACAGCAGGAGAGGGGCCACCCGATGGCAGTGGACGAGGGAGTCGCCCCGGCGACCAGGACGGACGGCGAGGGCACGGTTCACCGGCTGAAGCCCAACGCGATCGGTTTGCTCGGCGTGGTCTTCATGGCCGTCGCGACCGCCGCGCCGATCACCGCGATGACCGGCAACGTGCCCTTCATGGTGTCGTCCGGCAACGGCATCGGCGCCCCGGCGAGCTATCTCGTCGCAATGGTCGTCCTGGCGATCTTTTCCGTCGGCTTCACCTCGATGGCGAAGCACATCACCTCCACGGGCGCCTTCTACGGCTTCATCTCCTACGGTCTCGGCCGCACCGCGGGCCTGGCCTCGGGGCTGCTCGCCACCTTCGCGTACGTCGTCTTCGAACCGGCGCTGATCGGCATCTTCTCGGTGTTCGCCAACACGACGCTCAAGGACCAGACCGGCCTCGACGTCCCCTGGTGGGCGTTCGCGATCCTGATGCTCGCGATCAACGCGACCGGCACCTGGTTCGGCGTCAGCGTCGCCGAGAAGCTCCTCGTCGTCCTCCTCGGCACCGAGGTGACCGTCCTCGCGGCGATGGCGGTCTCGGTCGCCCTGCACGGCGGCGGCCCGCACGGCTTCACCTTCGGTCCGGTCAACCCGGTCAACGCCTTCAAGGGCACGTCGGCCGGGCTCGGCCTCTTCTTCGCCTTCTGGTCCTGGGTCGGCTTCGAGTCGACGGCGATGTACGGCGAGGAGTCCCGCGACCCGAAGCGGATCATCCCCAAGGCGACGCTGATCTCGGTCCTCGGCGTCGGCGTCTTCTACGTCTTCGTCTCCTGGATGGCCATCACCGGCAACGGCGAGGCGGCGGCCGTCCGGGCGGCCTCCTCCGCGAACCCCCTCACGCTCTTCTTCAACCCGACCGAGCACTACGTCGGCCACTGGGCGGTCGTCCTCATGCAGTGGCTGATGGTCACCGGCTCGCTCGCCTGCGGCATGGCCTTCCACAACTGCGCCGCCCGCTACATGTACGCGCTGGGCCGCGAGGGAGTGCTGCCGAAGCTGCGGAACACCATCGGCCGCACCCACCACAGGCACGGCTCCCCGCACGTCGCGGGCCTGGTGCAGACGGTGATCTCCGCCGTCCTGATCGCCGCGTTCTGGATCGCGGGCAAGGACCCGTACAACGCCCTCTACGTCCTGCTTGCCATCCTCGGCACCATGGCGATCCTGGTGGTGCAGGCCGTGTGCTCGTTCGCGGTACTGGTCTACTTCCGCCGCAACCACCCCGAGAGCCGGCACTGGTTCCGGACCTTCGCCGCCCCGCTCGTCGGCGGTGTCGCGATGCTCGCGGTGGTCGTCCTGCTGGTGTCCAACATGGGCGTCGCGGCCGGCACCGAGTCCGGCTCACTGCTGCTGAAGGCGACGCCGTGGCTGGTGGCGCTGGTGGCGGCGACGGGCGTCGGCTACGCGCAGTACCTCAAGCGGCGGTCACCGGAGCGGTACGCGCTGCTGGGCCGGACGGTGCTGGAGGAGACGCGGGAGCGGTAGGCGTCCGGGGCCGGTGATCCGGGGCCGGTGACTGGTGCAGGCAGCGGCGGCCGGGCCGGACGGGTCGCCGGTCCGGGCAGGTCGCCGGGCGGTCAAGCGACTGTGCGGGCAGCGGCGGCCGGGCCGGGCAGATCGCCAGGCGGGCAGGCGGGCAGGCGACCGTGCGGGCAGCGGCGGCCGGGCCGGGCAGGTCGCCAGGCGGGCAGGCGGGCAGGCGACCGTGCGGGCAGCGGCGGCCGGGCCGGGCAGATCGCCAGGCGGGCAGGCGGGCAGGCGGGCAGGCGACCGTGCGGGCAGCGGCGGCCGGGCCGGGCAGGTCGCCGATCCGGACGGGTCACCGATCCGGGCAGGTCGCCGGGTGGGCTGAAGGGCTGCCGGCCAAAGGGTGAACTCCCGGACAACCATCGGCATTCATCGAGTGTCTCAGTGGTGTGGCAGGGGCGAGAGCCGCCTCGCAGGGAGGAGTCACCATGACCCACCGCCGGCACCGACTCGGGGCCGCGCTGGCAGTCTTCGCGGCCGCGGTCGCCGCATGGCTGCCCGTGACGTCCGCCCAGGCCGCCGACGGCCCGGTCGTGCACATCCAGCTCCAGGACGACGACCTGGGCCTTCCCGTGCCGCCGACGACGGACGACCCGACCATGGTGAACTGGGGCCTGCGCAACGACGGCCCCGGCACCGCCAAGGACGTCACCATCAGCGCGGACCTGAGCAACGTCATCGACTGGGTCACCACGGACGCACCCGTGCCCGCCGACCATGTCTACACCTGGCCGGCCCGTGACGTCCCCGAGGGCGACGCGGCCGGCTCGATCATCGGCCTGAGCGCCAAGCCCGGCACCCCGCTCGGCACCACCGGCACGGTGACCCTCAGCGGCACGTCCGCCAACGGCACCGTGGTCTCCGCCACCGCCAAGGTGACCGTGGGCACCACCGACCTGAAGGTCAACCGGCTGGCGGCCCGCGAGGGCGACAAGCCCGGCTCCACGATCGACACCCCGGTCACGATCAGCAACGTCGGCACCCTGCCCGCCCACGGGGTGCGGCTGCGGATGCGCACCACCGTCGGGCTCGCGTACGCGGAGCACTACTCCAACTGCGTCTACTCCAAGGAGCGCGCGGACGCCTACGGGCTGACGGAACAGGCGCTGTGCACGTTCGACACGGTCGTCGAGCCCGGCAAGAGCTACCGGCTGGACCGGCCGGTCGGGCTGGACGTGACGGACCAGGCCCTCTTCGAGTACTTCAGCCACGAGGCCCTGCCCCTGTCCGGCGGCACACCGCCCTCGGGGACAGGACCGGCTCTCTCCCTGGTCGCCGCCGGAGCCGCCGCCACCGACGGCACCTCGATCGACCGGCAGCACATCGACGCCGACAACACCGCCGACATGGTCGCGGGCGGCGCCACCGCCGAGGGCGAACCGGGCGACCTGGTGCACGTGACCGTCTCCCTGAGCAACGAGGGCCCGGGCTGGGTCGGTTACAACGCGAGCGACGACCAGCCCGCGCTTCTGGTGACCGTCCCCACCGGCACCAGGGCGGAGGAGATCCCCGGCAGCTGCAGCGTGTGGAACAAGGAAGCGCAGGCCGGCACCGGCGAACAGACGCCGGGCGCGCCGCAGTACATCTGCAACCCCCGCCCGTCCGAGTTCGCCGTCGGGGACACCCGCCCCTTCGAGTTCGGTCTGCGGATCCGCGCGAACGCGGCGACCACCACCGGTGAGGCCCGCGCGACCACGGCCTACGGCAACACCATGACGTTCGACCACACGCACGGCAACGACACCGCGGCCGTCACGGTCGCGGTCAAGGGCGGTGCCACCGCGACGCCGAGCACCTCCGCGTCGCCGTCGGCGACGGCTGCCGCGGGCACGGACGGAAACAACCCCCGGACGCAGACGGTGTCCGGGACCGGCGGCTCGGGTTCCCTCGCCTCCACCGGCAGCAGCGGCACGGTGCCCGTGGCCGCCGCCTGCGGCGCGGCCGCGCTGGTGCTGGGCGGCGGGGTGCTCCTCCTGGTCAGGCGCCGGAACCGGGCGTAAGGCAGGCAGGTCAGCGGTCTTCGGCGAGGCTCCGTCCCTCGCCGAAGAGCTGATCGCGACGGCCCCGCCAGCGCTCCATCATCTTCACGATCTCCTCGTCCACGAACTCGAAGAACGCCAGCGTCTCGGCCATCCGCCGCCCCGCCGGGGTGTCGGGACCGAGGCTGGCGACGCCCTCCCGCAGGGCGGTCTCCCAGCGCTTGATCACGGCTTCCCGGTTGGTCAGCGCCTCGTACCACTGGTCGCCGTGCACCCGGTACCGCTCCCGCCGCGAACCGGGCTCCCGCTCCCGCGCGATCATGTGCGTCATCGTCAGGTAGCGCACCGCCCCGGACACCGCGGCGGGGCTGATCCGCAGTCGTTCGCCCAGCTCGACCGAGGTCAGCGCGCCCTCGTCGGAGGAGAGCAGCGCGGCGAAGACCCGGGCCGGCATGCGCTGCATGCCGGCCTCGACGAGCTGCGCCGCGAAGGACTCGACGAACTTCGACACGGCCTCCGCGTCCCGGCCACCGGCTGTTTCCGTCATGACCTCCACCCTATCCGAGCTTTAGACCCTTCCGTAACTTCACAATTTTCTGAAAGAAGCGTACGTTCGGGGTCATGACGAAGGCAATCACGGTCGCCGGGCTCCACAAGTCCTTCGGCCGCACTCATGCCCTGGACGGCCTCGACCTGACCGTCGAGAGCGGCGAGGTGCACGGCTTCCTCGGCCCCAACGGCGCCGGCAAGTCGACCACGATCCGGGTGCTGCTCGGCCTGCTGCGCGCCGACTCGGGCGCCGCGCAGATCCTCGGCCGCGACCCCTGGACGGACGCCGTGGAGGTGCACCGCCGGATCGCCTACGTCCCCGGCGACGTGACCCTCTGGCGCAACCTCTCCGGCGGCGAGGTCATCGACCTCTACGGCCGCCTGCGCGGAGGCCTCGACGCCCGCCGCCGGGCCGACCTGCTCGACCGGTTCGAACTCGACCCGACGAAAAAGGGCCGTACGTACTCCAAGGGCAACCGGCAGAAGGTGGCCCTGGTGGCCGCCTTCGCCTCCGACGTCGACCTGCTGATCCTCGATGAGCCGACCTCCGGCCTCGACCCCCTGATGGAGGAGGTCTTCCAGCGCTGCGTGGAGGAGGAGCGCGACCGGGGCAGGACGATCCTGCTGTCGTCCCACATCCTGAGCGAGGTCGAGGAGCTCTGCGACCGCGTCAGCATCATCCGGGGCGGCCGCACCGTGGAGGCCGGCTCCCTCGCCGACCTGCGCCACCTCACCCGCACCAGCGTGACCGCCGAACTCGCCGGTCCCCCCAACGGGCTGGCGCACCTCCCCGGCGTCCACGACCTGGACGTCCAGGGCCGCCGGATCCGTCTCCAGGTGGACAGCGACCAGCTCACCGCCGTACTCCGCACGCTGTCCGAGACCGGCGTCCGCTCCCTCACCTCCACACCCCCGACCCTGGAGGAGCTCTTCCTCCGCCACTACCAGGACGAGGCGGCCGCGCGATGACGTCCCTCTCCGGCCTCGCCGGCACCGGCACCCTGCTGCGCTTCGCGCTCCGCCGCGACCGCGTGACGACCCCGGTGTGGATCGCGGTGAACGCCCTGATGGTCCTCTCCATGCCGAACACGCTCAAGAGCCTGTACGGCACGGCGGCCGAACGCGCCGACCTGCTCCGCCAGGTGCGGACCAACGCCTCCTTCCGCGCCCTGATCGGCCCGCTGTACGACACCTCGATCGGCGGTCTGACGGCCTGGCGGGTGGGCGTGTACGCCGGGCTCCTCATGGCCGTGACCAGCCTGCTCATCGTCGTACGGCACACGCGTGACGAGGAGGAGAGCGGCCGCGCGGAACTCGTGGCGTCGGGCGCGGTGGGCCGCCGGGCGTCGCTGACCGCGGCCCTGCTGACGGCGGCGGTGGCCAACGGCGTGACGGCGCTGCTCGTCACCGCGGGCCTGGCGGGTCAGGGCGCGGCCGGTGCGCTCTCCTTCGGGCTCGGGCTGGCCGCGACCGGCATGGTCTTCGCGACGACGGCGGCGATCGTCGCCCAGCTCACGGAGAGCGCCCGCCTGGCGCGGGGCCTGACGTCGGCCGTCCTGGGCGCGGCCTTCGTGCTCCGCGCGGCGGGCGACTCGGCGACGGCCGACGGGGGGTCGGCGTGGACGTGGCTCTCCCCGCTGGGCTGGCTGGAGAACCTGCGCCCCTTCGCCGCCGAACGCTGGTGGGTGCTCCTGCTCTTCGCGGCGGCGGTGCTGCTGCAGGGCGTCGCGGCGTACGTGCTGGCGGGCCGCCGGGACCTCGGCATGAGCTTCTTCCCCACCCGCCCCGGCCCGGCCACCGGCCGCCTCGGCTCCGCCGCCGCCCTGGCCTGGCGGCTCCAGCGCGGCGGTGTGCTCGGCTGGTCGCTCGGCTTCTTCCTGGCCGGCGTGATCTACGGCGGCCTGACGGAGGGCGCGGCCGACCTGGTGGGCGACAACCCGAACGCCCGCCAGATCTTCGAACGGATGGGCGGCCAGAGCGGGCTGACGGACGCGTTCCTCGCCTCGATGGTCGGCATGCTGGGCCTGATCGCCGCGCTGTACGTCGTGGCGTCGGTCCTCCGCCTGGGCACCGAGGAGACCTCGGGCCGCGCCGAGCCCCTCCTGGCCTGCCAGGTGAGCCGCCTGCGCTGGGCGGCCGGCCACCTGACGATCGCGTTCGCCGGCGCGGCCCTGATCATGCTCCTCGCCGGGGCGGGCTTCGCCGTCGGCTACGGCAGGCAGGTCGGCCCGATCCTGGCCGCCTGCCTGGTGCAGCTCCCGGCGGTCTGGGTGATCGGCGGGGTCGCGGTGCTCCTGTACGGCGTGGCTCCCCGCCTGGCCCCGGCCGCCTGGGGCGTGGCGGTGGCGGTCCTGCTGATCGGCTGGGTCGGCCCGGCGCTCGACGCCCCCCGACTCGTCCTGGACCTCTCCCCCTTCGGCCACCTGCCCAAGCTGCCGGGCGTGGAGATGACGTGGGGGCCGGTGCTGGTCCTGCTGGCCCTGGCCACAGCCCTGACGGCCGCCGGCCTGGCGGGGCTACGGCGCCGGGACCTGACGGGCTGACGGCGGCCCCTCAACCGCAGTACTGCTTGAGTTCCGCGGTGTCGAGTTCGATGCCGACGGGGTCGGGGAGAGTGACCTTGCCTCCGAGCTTCACCACGTGGATGTCCCGGTATCCGTCCTCCGGGTCCGGGTCGCTGTGGACGAGGATCGACAGATTGTCGCGGTCGATCAGCAGGTAGACGGGGATCCCGGCCTCGGCGTACGCCTGGGGTTTCTCCACACGGTCACGGTTGTGGGTGTCCGAGTCGTAGGAGGTGATCTCGACTGCCATCAACACGCCGGAAGGGTCGGCCCAGTCCCCCCGCCCGTTGAAGTATCCGACTGGCGCGAGCACGGCGTCGGGCTTGGCACGGCCCCTTCGATACGCCTCGACCTTCAGCCCTTGACCCGTCGGGTTGAGGGTGAGGTCGGGCCGTGCTTGCTTGCAGTGAAAGACCAACCACATCGCGATCTCGCCGTGGCTGCCGTTCGTCACCTTCGTGACCCCGATCCGTCCGCCGATGAACTCGAAGCTGACGGTCTCGTCCGCACGCTCGGCGAATTCGGCAATCCGCTCGAACGTGTCCACTGACAACTGTGACGACGCGCGCTCTGCCATAACCGTCATGGTGCCTCCCTTCGCAGGCAGGCACCAGCTTGACGAGTCGCTCGCGACCACTGCCTGAATTGGGTTGTTGATCATCCGAACGGGTGATCACCCCACCTCGACGCTCAGCCCCTCCAGCCCCCGGATCACGAAGTTCGGCTTCCGTCGCGGCTCCGCCGCCAGGCTCAGCGTCGGGGCCCGTTCCAGCAGCGCGGTCATGGACGCGGCCAGTTCGAGGCGGGCCAGCGGGGCGCCGATGCAGTAGTGGATGCCGGCGCTGAAGGAGATGTGCGGGTTGTCGCGGCGGGTGAGGTCGAGGTCCTCGGGGCGGCGGAACACCTCGGGGTCGTGGTTGGCGGAGCCGAAGAGCATGGCGATCTCCGCGCCCCGCGGGATGGTCGTACCGTCGATCTCGATCTCGTCCAGCACCCACCGTTCGAAGAGCTGGAGCGGGGTGTCGTAGCGCATCAGCTCCTCGATCGCGGTGGGGACCAGGGAGTGGTCGGCGCGCAGGGCGGCCAGCTGCGCCGGATTGCGGAAGAGGGCGTACCAGCCGTTGACTGTGGCATTGACGGTGGCCTCGTGGCCGGCGTTCAGCAGGAGTACGGCGGTGGAGATCATCTCCTGCTCGGTGAGACGGTCGCCCTCGTCGTGCGCCTCGATGAGCCCGGAGATCAGGTCGTCCCCCGGTGCCTGGCGCCGCTCGGCGATCAGTTCCCGCAGGTAGTCGGAGAACTCGACGGACGCCCGCACCGCCTTCGCGGCCGTGTCCTCGGACGGGTTCAGCTCGTACATCCCGCAGATGTCCGCCGACCAGGGCCGCAGTGGCGCCCGGTCCGCCTCCGGGATGCCCAGCATCTCGGCGATGACGGCGACGGGGAGGGGCTCGGCGACATCGGTGAGCAGGTCGCCGCCGCCCTTCTCCACCAGCCCGTCGACCAGCTCACCGGCGAGCCGCGCCACGTACGGCCCCAGCCGCTCGACCGTGCGCGGCGTGAACGCCTTCGACACCAGGCGCCGGATGCGGGTGTGGTCCGGCGGTTCCAGGTCCAGCATGCCGTGATCGTTGAGGGTGTGGAACGGCTCGTGTTCGGCGGGCGGCGAGGTCCGCCCGAACTCCTCGTGCGTGAACCGGTGCTGGTACGTCCGCCCGAGCCGCCGGTCCCGCAGCAGCGCGGACACGTCCGCGTGGTGCGGGACCAGCCACTGGTTCGTGGCCTCGAAGTACTGCACCCGCCCCTGGGCGCGGAGCTCGGCATAGGAGGGGTACGGGTCGGCCAGGAAGTCCGGGTCCCACGGGTCGAAGGCTGCCATGAACGGACGTTAGACCGCCGGTCCCCCTCCTGACCAGGGGTGTCTCAGCGCTCAGGCGCCCGGGAGGTTCACGACGTCGTCGCCGTTGGAGGCCTCGGCCGGCGTAGCCGTTTCACAGACCCCGGCCGACCGTCGCATGGGCCCGCTTCAGGTGCTCGACGAGAGCGGCGAAGGCGGGGGCGGGGAAGGAGAGGGTGGCGCGAGCGGGGGCTTTGGAATCGCGGACGGCTATTCGGGTGGGGAGAGGGGCGATTTCGACGCAGGTGTTGCCCTCGCCGCCGCCCGAGTAGCTGGACTTTCGCCAGTTCATCAGAGTTCCTTCGTCAGCCGGTGAATGAAGTCTCGGGACTCCGATGCGTCCAGCGACGACTCCTTCACCCTACGGAAGAGTGTTCGGAGCCGATTCAAATGGGCTTCCGCGTCAATGAACAGGGTGCCCGTCGGGGCGTCAAGAAGGCCTGTGTCCAATTTGGGCACCAAGCCGCCCATGTACATCATCGAAGCGTCGGCACCGGCAAAGCCGTCCTGGTCGACCGGGATGACCCGCACGCTGGCGTGTCCCTTCTCGATCTCGTCCAGGATGAGGCGAAGCTGAGACAGGGAGGTCCGGCGATCGGCCACGCGAATACGCAAGGCGAACTCGTGGATGACCGTCTCGTACGGCGTCGGGCTGTCGCCCTCGATGGCCTGGCGCCGCCTCATCCGATGCTCCACGCGGGGCTCCAGCTCGCTTTCGGGCAGATCCGGGCGCATGTACGTGAAGACCGCTCGGGCGTAGTCCGCAGTCTGGAGAAGCCCGGGGACATACGCGATCACGACCTCATGCAGGAACGCAGCGTGATATTCCGCCTCTGCCACGTCCAGGTTCACCTGGGGCAGAACTCCTCGGTAGTCGTCCCACCAGCCACGCGTGCGCTCGCCGGCCACGGCTGCCAAGGCGTCGACGAACTCCACATCCGCACAGCCGTAGTGAGCCGCGAGCCGACGGACCCGATCCGCGCTGACCCCCGAGATACCCGCCTCCATCTGACTCATCTGCGCCGAGGTCGAGTTCAGGAACGCCGCCGCCTCACGCGCCTTCAGTCCCGCTGCCTCGCGAAGCTTGCGCAACTCCGCTCCCAGACGCACCTGCCGAGCGGTGGGATTGCTCCTCGGCGCCATATCTTCTCCCGTCCCAACACCCATGCAGGGGTACCACGTTCGGGTGCCAGATTACGACCACGGCTTGCAGGAGGAGAAATTTCTCCTCTACCGTGTGTAGCGCGATGCACACGTTGTGAAACCCCGGGATCCCGGAAGCGCACCGCTCCGTCTGCCACGACGGCTGCGGCAATGCCACCGCCCGCCAACAGCAGCCCGCTCAACCCCATCACCCGAACGGAGTTCACGCATGCCCGAAGGCGACGCCTGGGAGTACTCCCTCTACCTCCCCAACGACCCCCGAGCCGTGCCGATCTGCCGCCGCACCCTGCGGCTGATCCTCACGATGCACGGCCTGATCACGCTGGCCGACACGGCGGAACTGCTCGCGGCGGAGCTGGTCACCAACGCCGTACGGCACACGAAGGGCCCGCTGGCCCTGCGGGTGCGCTGGGCGGCCGGGGTGCTGCGCGTCGGCGCGTGGGACGCGGACCCCGAGCCTCCCGTCTTCCCCAGCGAGGCGAAGGTGAACGCCGACGGCGACGAGGAGGACGGCGGCAGAGGACTCACCCTCGTCCGGGCCTGCTCGGACCTCTGGGGCTGGCAGCCGCTGTCCCGGTTCGGGAACCGGGGCAAGTACGTGTGGTGCGAACTCGCGGCGGCGTGAGGAGACCGGCCGGCCCCCGCGCACACCGTCACCCATGCCTACGGCGCCCCGCCTCCGGAGCCCGGCCCGATCCGTAGCGCTCTCGTGCCACCCGTGCGCTTCGCCGGTGGCGGAGCCAAGGTCGGAGCCACCGGCCGGAAAACAGAGCAGAACCAACCCTCAGTATTTCTGGCGCATCACGCTACTCAGGTCCCAGGTCGCGGAACGACCTGGTGCGGCGGGTGCGTGGCGTGCTTCGCCGCACCGGGCTGTCAGGCCTGGGTGGACCGGCCTCACTTGATACCTCGCGGGCGGCTTGGAACGGCCGGTCAACGGCCCGCTCAGCCCGAACCGACGGGTCGTCAGCGAGCCGTCCGCCGTCGTTCGTACACCGTCACCCTCCGGCCGCGGATCTGTTCGTCGGCCACCGGGGTGAAGTACCTGCGCAACATGGCGGTCTTCGTTCTGTCCCCGGCTGCCGTGACCGGACGGGCCACCCGAGCCGCGTCCGTGACCAGCAGGATCCGGTGTTCGGCCAGGATCGCAGCGCGTATCCGAGCTGGGGCCGCCTCCACGCCGTTGAGGGTGCCGGACTTCTCCGGGGTCTCGGCCAGGGCTATGTCCCGCAAGCCCGCGAAGGCCTTCGGGGAGACGGACTTGGTGTCCCTGCGGGCCGAGGGGACGAAGAGCACCGCGTTTCCGGTCTGCTTCAGGTGCTGCACGTCCGAGGCCACCGCCAGGACGTCGTCCACCCTGCTCGCCGGGGACCGCTTGGCCAGTGACTGAGGCAGCAGGGCCGGCATCGCCACGGCGAGGACCGCGGGGAGGATCCATCTCGAGGCTCGCGGGAAGCGGGGCTTGGCCGCCCGTACCGCCGAGCCGACGGCCGTACCGATCAGCAGTGCCAGCCCCAGCATGCTGTAGAGGATGTAGCGGTCCAGGAACAGCGGCTGGATCAGGGACAGCGCGATGAGGCCGAGCTGCGGCACCGCCAGCAGCGGCAGCCCCACGGCCGCCGAGGACACCCGGCCCGCCCGCGGCCGGTCCAGCAGCGCGCCGGCGCAGCCGATCGCCAGCAGCACCCCGGGGCCGATCAGCATGTGCCAGGACAGCGGCGGGATCCAGGACACCTGCGCGGACTGCCCCCGGCTGAACACAATCAATGGCAGCACACCGACCATGGCGCACCCGGCCGCGGCCGCCCAGCGGGCCATGACTCCACGATCCGCCCGAACCCAGAGGAGGGTGGTCAGATGAGCCGCGAGGATCATGAGCGAGAGCCAGTTCAGCAGGCCCATGAGGAGGACGACGACGCCGTAGGCAACCCAGTGGCGCGTCCGGACACGCCGTTCGACGGCGGTTGTCAAGAGCACGGTGGCGATTCCGGCTCCGGCCGCCACCAGCGCGTACGACCGGCCCTCCTGGAGGTAGAACTGCACGGCCGGTAACAGCCCCAAGGCCATTCCCCCGGCCAGGCCCGCCCAGGCGCCGGCCAGTCGGCGGCCGATGACGGCCACGCAGGCCGCCGCGACCGCCGTGGCCAGCACGGACGGCAGCCGCAGGGTCGTGGTGCTGGGGCCGAAGCACTCGAAGAGCACATGCATGAGCAGGTAGTAGAGCCCGTGAACCACGTCGACGTTCCCCAGCATGTGCCAGATCTCCGCCGTCGAACGCTGGGCCACCTGCCAGGTCGCGGCCTCGTCCCACCACACACTGTCCTGCCGCGACAACCCCCACAGGCCGAAGACGAACGTCCACAGCATCGGCGGCAGCCAGACGAGACCGGCGCGATACGAGGGGGACGCCGCCGCAGGTGTTGTTCGGGGCAGGAAAAAGCGGAATGCCGCCTCTGGCTTTCGGCCAGTGGACATGAAGAAGAGCCCCCGAAGTAATCGTGGAAATATACGGGCCGCCAGAGGTCACCTGTCGGCGATGAACCGTAGCATCCTAGCGAAATACCCCAGTACACGCCCTGGCGCGCATTACCCCAGAGCCACCGCAACCCAATTAATCACGCCACTGTCCGAATTCGAGCCCCACCTATTTTGCGTGAGTCATACCTCGTGATCCACAGGCTTTGAGCCAACTCACGTCCATGAACGATCAGCCTGTTGCGGAGCGAAGGTCGCCGTCGCGTCCGCGGCCCTCATTTTCGCTGCAACGGCTCCGGAAATCGTCGTGACTGTGACGTGGCCGACGGAAAGTGAACCTACGACCAGGGCGCCAACACGACGTGGTCGAACTGGCACGCTTCGTCGGTGAACATCGGCAGCCAGACCTTCAAGAGCGGCTGCACGACTCCGGGCGAACGGTCCCTCGCCTCGGGCACGAAGAACGGTGGCAGCATCCCGTGCCACTACGACCCGAACCGCTGGTGGAGATATATCGCCACGCATTGTTTTGCCCTGTCCGTGGAACTAGCCATCGCGGTTATATTCGCTACGCGGGTTCCCTTCGAAGCGTGGCAGCAGGGACAGGAGCAGAAGAAGTTCGCGGACGCCGGTGCGCCCGCCCCCTTCCGGCCCACTCATCTCACCGCACTGGACGGCGGTGTCATCACGGCTCTGGGCGCCGTCGAATTCGGAGCTGTCCTGCTGGCTCTCGCGTTCTTCCACCGCCGGACAGCGAAGGAAGGAGCGACCGCCGCATGACCCCCTTAAGCGGAGAATTTCCCTCCCGTAAGCCAGAGAAGACCGTGATCGAGGTCGAGAACCTGTCCAAGGTGTTCGACTCCCGGGTCCTGTGGCGCGGTGTCAGCTTCACCGTAGGCCGGGGTGAGAGCCGGATGCGCCGTGGTCCTCGCCACGCACGACGCCACCGTCCGGGACCGCTGCGACGCGGTCTTCGCCGCGCACAAGTCATCGCTCACCACCGCCCCACCACGCGAACCGTCCGGCCGTCTGTGAGTAACCCGGGTCTCTGCGCCAGGAACGCATTCTCGTGGAACTGCTCCCCCGTCACACGGACTCGACGCGAACGTCGACCGGGTTGAGCACGGCCACCCGCGGCGCCGGGCCGGGACCCTAGGCCATGCGGGGCATCGGGCGGTCCCCTCCGTGACACTCGTCTCCCAGGCCTCGTTGAGCACGTGACCCGATGTCACGGCAGAACCAGGAGCGGTGGAGTGCGCAGAATTGCAGCGGCAACGGTGGTGGCCATGGCCATGGGCAGCATCACGTCCGCCGTCGGCGGTGTCGCCCTCGCGGACGGCCCCACCGGTGCGACGGCCACCGGTGGCTCCACGCTCGGTAACCTGAACCAGCAGAACACCGCCCAGGACGGCCGGCAGAACAGCGCGTGCGACCAGGTGGCCCTGGAAGGTCCCCTCCCGGCTCCCGGCAAGCTCACGGGACGGTGTGTGAACGGTGACGGTTCCTTCAACGCGAGCTCCCGCGTGAAGTACAGGGGCGCGACCGCCGCGGGCGGTTCCGGTGCGACCGGCCTGTCCCAGCGCAACGTGGCCCAGCAAGGCCGGCAGAACAACGCCTGCGACCTGGCCATCGCCACGACCGTCGTTCTGATCGGCGGCCGGACGGACAACGAGTGTGCCGACCGCGACGCCTCCCGCAACCGGGAAGTCCTGTTCAGCAGCGGCGGGGCCCGCGCCGAAGGCGGCACGGGCGCGGCGATCCAGCAGGACATCGCCCAGGAGGGCCGCCAGAACAACACCTGCGCCATCGACACCGACAGCGACTTCAGCCTGATCAACAGCCGCATGACCGGTCGCTGCGACAACTCGGACGCCTCGCACAACAAGCGGGTAAAGGTCAGGGGCGGCGGCGTGGAGGCCGAAGGCGGCAACGGAGTCGGCTTCGATCAGAACGACATCGCCCAGGAAGGCCGGCAGAACAACACCTGCACCACCGGCTTCCGTTTCCTCCCCGAGGTGTCGAGCGGCCAAGAGGAGAGCGGCTGCGCCAACACGGACCTCTCGCACAACAAGAACGTCCTGGTCAAGGGCGGCGGGGCGGACGTCGACGGCGGCAACGGAGCCGTGTCCCAGGCAGACGTCGCGCAGGAGGGCCGGCAGAACAACGCCTGTGCCAACACCGTCTTCCCCAACCTGCCCCTCCTGACCAACGGCCGGCTGGACAGCCAGTGCGCCCACACGGACCTCTCCCGCAACAAGGACGTCCTGGTCAAGGGCGGCGGGGCCCGCATCGCCGGCGGCGGCTCCGAAGCGCTGGACCTCACCCAGCAGAACTTCGCCCAGGAAGGCCGGCAGAACAACGCCTGCGACAACGTCGACAGGGACTCCTTCACGCTGACGGACAGCAGTGTGCAGGACCACTGCAAGACGGTGGACCACTCCAAGAACCTCCGCACCAAGGAGATCGGTGGCGGGGCCCGTATCAAGGGGGGCTCCGCCACGGGAAGCGTCGCCCAGCAGAACATCGCCCAGGACGGCCGCCAGAACAACGCCTGCGCCGACCACGTCAACTTCAACGCGAACGTCACCGGCGGACGTGCCGGGACGGACTGCGTGACCGTCGACCGTTCCGTGAACGTCGACACGGAGAAGCACGACCGCGGGGCGAGCGTCGAAGGCGGATCCGCCACCGGAGCCCTCTTCCAGCAGAACATCGCCCAGGACGGCCGCCAGAACAACGCCTGCGGCAACACCGACAACTTCACCGTCGTCGGCACCGGCACCACCACGCAGAGCCAGTGCGTCGCCGTCGACCGTTCCGTCAACGTCGGAACCCAGGGCGGCTGAACCCGCCCCGGGCCCGCCCGAGCCGCTCCCCCGGGCGGGCCACACCGACATGCAGGAACCACGACTTTTCAGCCATCCGGGCGTTGCCAACCATGACAGGGGCGCGCGCCGGCCACGCGGCCGGCCGCCGGAGCCGGGCGCCCACAGGCCCGAGGGACCCACGAGGAGAGCTGGCAATGGGACAGCGAGGACGGCATGCGGCACCTCGGGCGGGCATGCGGAAGATCCGCCGGGTGGCGGCCGTGTTGCTCACCGCGGGTGCCCTGACCTCGGCGGGCAATGGCGCCGCCTTCGCCGACATGCTCGAAGACCTTCCCCTGAACGGCGACGCAAACATCGACCAGGACGGGCAGCAGAACCTGAACTGCAACAACTCCGCCCGGGTGATCCGGCTCAACGTCGCGGAGACGGAGCGCCACGACCGCGTCTGCGCCGATCACGACGGCCGCACCCACCACCACGGCGCCCGCCAGGGCGGGGCCGAGGCCGTGGGGGCCACCACGGAGGGCCCGCAGCTCAACGTCGCCCAGACGGGCAAGCAGAACCTGGCCTGCGGCAACTCCGCCGACCTGATCACCGTCAACGTGACGGGGGACATGCACTGGGACACCACCTGCGTGGTCACCGACCGCGACGTCCACCGCCGCGGCCGCCAGCGGGCTGCGCACATCGGAGACGCCCGGGCCGTCGGGGGTACCAGCGCCGGGCCCCAGATCGACGCCGCTCAGACGGGTGAGCAGAACCTCTTCTGCGGCAACTCCGCCGACACCCTCACCGTCAACATCGAGGGCACCATCAGCAAGCGCACTACCTGTGTCGCCGCCGAGCACCCCGCTTCCGGTCCCGGCGCCGTCCACCGCGGCCGGGCCTCGGTCCGCCCCGGCGACGCGATCGGCGCGGAGACCGACGCCGCCCAGAACGGCAAGCAGAACCAGACCTGTGGCAACCCCGGCACCGGCCTGGACTTCCCCCTCGGCGCGACCACTCGCCAGGTGACCTGTACCGTCCACGCCGGCTAGTTCGCGTCGTCGCCGGCGTTCCGGCCGCGCCGCGGCTCGTCGAGGCGGCCGACCGCCTGCTCGCTCCATGCCCGGATGACCGACGCCTGCTCGGGGGTCAGTGAGTCGAGGAAGTGGCGGCGGATGTTGCCGCCGTGCACCAGGGCGGCGTTCTGGGCGGCACGGCGGCCTTCGTCGGTCAGCGCGATCCCCGCGCGGCGACCATCGGCCCCGTACTGGCTGCGCTTGACGAAGCCGCGCTTCTCCATGCGCGTCAGCTGATGCGAGACGCGGCTCTTGTCCCAGTCGAGCGACTCGGAGAGCTCGCCGACGCGCAGCTCGCGGCCGGCCGCCTGCCACAGCGTCACCAGCACACTGAACTCGGCCTTGGAGATGTCGCAGTCGCGTTGCAGACCACGCTCCAGCTCCCTGGTGAGCAGGCGCTGCGCGCGCATCCAGGTGTTCCAGAACTCCCACTCCTCGGGATCCAGCGATCGCGCCTCCGTCATGTCGCCGAGCATACCGCGACCAGCAGAGTTGTCACTTCAACTCTTCCCGACCTAGAGTTGACGCGACAACTCTCCCGGAGGGAAGACCATGCCGCTGCGCATCGCGCTCATCCTCGGAAGCACCCGCCCCGGACGCCGGGGCGACCAGATCGCCGCCTGGGCGCTCGAGGCCGCCCGTGCCCACGGTGGCGCCGACTACGAACTCGTCGACCTCGCCGACCACGGCCTCGGCAACCTCGACGAGCCCGGAAACCCGAATTTCCAGCAGTACCAGCACGACCACACCCGTACTTGGGGCGCACTCGTCGACAGCTTCGACGGCTACGTGTTCCTCGTCCCGGAGTACAACCACTCCTACCCCGGAGCCCTCAAGAACGCCCTGGACTACGTCTACCGGGAGTGGAACGACAAGGCCGCCGGAATCATCAGCTACGGCGGCTGGGTCGCCGGGGCCCGAGCCGCCGAGGCGCTGCGGCTGGTCCTCGCCGAACTCCAGGTGGCCACGGTCCGTGCCCAGCCCACCATCTCGACCCACCCCTCGTTCCACACCGGCACCTTCGTCCCCCAGGAGGGCCTCGGCGCCGCCGTGGACGGGATGCTCGACCAGCTGATCGCCTGGTCCGGTGCCCTGCGCGGGGTGCGCGAGGCCAGGAAACAGACGTCCGCCGCCGCATGAGGCCCCGTTCGTGGCCGCTCACGTACGTGGACGTCGCGAACGGACGGACACCCCCCGACAGGCCGGCACCCCCGCTACCGGACCGGACCGGACCGGACCTGCGACGACTACCGGCCGTGTCGGCCGCCTGTCCGGGTGAGACCGCGTCCGCCGAACGGCCGACTTGAAAGGATTTTGTACAGGCCGGGACGCCCTGCCCGCTTACCGTCCCCGGGAACCCCTCGTCCCGAGCATCCCGGAGGTCGGCAATGGCGACGCTGGAGCCGCGGTCTCGCCGCTCAGGAAAACGGATCCGCCGTGCCGTCGGGGCCTGCGTCCTCGCCGCGGGGTGTGTCGTGGCGAGCTGCGTACCCACGGCGGCGGCGAGTCCCCACGGGACCGCCTCCCGTCCGTGCGCGACGACGCCCTTCCCGCCGTCGCAGAGCCCTCCGCCCCCGGTTCTCTCGGGCAGCGACGTGTGGAGTTTCGTCTCCAGGCCGGACCTTCACCCCATGCGGGTGACCGTGACCGCGAACCGACCGGGGACGGCTCGCGGAGGCATCTTCGTGGGCCCGTTCAGTGCGGACAGGATGATCGGCCAGACCGGGGCGCTGATCAACGACAACTCCGGTGATCCGGTCTGGTTCCGCCCGCTCCCCTCCGCGAACCTCCAGAACGCCGACTTCAAGGTCCAGACGTACTACGACGGCCGCAGCGGCCGGGGGCAGCCGGTGCTGACCTGGTGGCAGGGCAGCCTCGCCCTGCCACCTTGGTACACGAACCTGCCGGCGGGCTCCCCGGAACCGGGCGGGTGCTACTACGTCTACGACAGGCACTACCGCCTGCTCAGGACGGTCTTCGCGAAGCACGGCTACTACCCGGACGAGCACGAGTTCACCCTGACCCGCAGGGGTACCGCGCTGTTCATCGCCTCCAGGCCCGTGCCCGTGGACCTCACACCGTACGGAGGACCGAAGAACGGCGCCATCGAGAACAGCGAGATCCAGGAGGTCGACCTCGCCACGGGCCGACTGCTCTTCTCGTGGAACGCGCTGGACCACCTGAACCCCGCGGATTCCGAGGAGCCGGTCTCCAGCGCCTCGTCGTCCGAGGGGGTGTGGGACGCCTTTCACATCAACTCCGTCGACGAGGGCCCTGACGGCCGGCTGCTGATCTCGGCCCGGAACATGTGGGCGATCTACGACGTCGCCAAGGCATCCGGGCGGATCCGCTACCAGATCGGAGGGAAGAGGAGCGACTTCGCCTTCGGCCCCGGCGCGGACTTCTACTGGCAGCACGATGCCCGGTACCGGCCGGGAAACCGGATCAGCATGTTCGACGACGGCTGCTGCGACCTGCCCGACGGCGCCCCCGAACAGGTCTCGCACGGCCTGGTCCTCGACCTCGACTTCCGCAGCCGGAAGGCGACCGTGGACAGGACCTACTACCACCAGCCGCCGCTGGAGTCACCGACCCAGGGAAACACCCAGGCCCTCCCCAACGGCAACGCGTTCGTCGGCTGGGGCCAGAGCCCGTACTACTCCGAGTACGCGGGCGAGGGGAACACCCAGGAAAACCCCTCACGGAACCAGCTCTACGACGCGCGGCTGCCGGGCGCCGACATCTCGTACCGAGCCTTCCGGAACGAATGGACCGGCACCCCGTACTACCCCCCGGACGCCGCGGCACGGACCGGCGGCGCGGGGAGCGTCGTCTACGCCTCCTGGAACGGTTCGACAGAGACCAGGGCGTGGCGGGTACTCGCCGGGGCCGACCCCCGCTCGCTGTCGGTCGTGGTCCGGCACGCCCCACGCTCCGGGTTCGAGACAGCCGTCACCACGAAGGCCCGCGGACCGTATTTCCGGGTGGAGGCGCTGAACGCCCAGGGCAGAGTGCTCGGCACCTCCCGCGTGGTGAACGTGAGGGCGCCGCGGCACGACTGACCGGAGCCGGCACGCCCCGGTACGGTCCCCGAGCGCTCGGCGTCGCCACGGCTGGGACGACGCCGAACGCTCGGGGGTCAGGACGTGTAACGCCGGTCCGCCAAGGACTGCGGGTGGTCGGTGGGGGACCAGGACTGCTGCTGGGGCGTGGGGAGGGCAGGGGCCGAGGTGCCCGTGGTTGTCCGGTCGCGTCGGCCGCCGCCCACCACCTCGGGGTCGAACATGACGATCGCCGCGGCCAGGATCAGGGCCGCCACCGGGCCGGCCAGCATGACCAGCAGGAAGGCGAGCAGGTTCGTCGAGGACTGGCCGCCAGCCTGCGCCTGGACGACGTGGACGCTCACCGCGGCCATACCGGTGTAGTGCATGGCCGAGACGGCCGCGCCCATCACCAGGCTCGCGCCGACGGTCGCCCAGACCGCGCTGATCGACACCGCCGCCCAGAGCGCGGCGGTCGCGGCGACCACGGCGATCACCACGGAGAGGACGACGGCCGTGGTGCCGTAGTGCACGGTGCCGCCGGTGTTCATCGCGGTCATGCCGAGGTAGTGCATCGCCGCCACGCCGAGACCGGTGAAGACGCCCGCGGTGCCCAGGGTGACGGGGCCCGAACCCCGGTAGCCGACCAGGAAGACGCCGACCGCGACCACCGCGATGCAGACGGCGAGGCTCAGCGCCGTCCGGCCGGCGTCGTAGCTCACCAGGGCGCCGTCCACGCTGAAGCCGATCATCGCGATGAAGTGCATGGTCCAGATGCCGCAACCGAGGGACACCGCGCCCAGCGCGAGCCAGCCGAATCGTTTCTCCCCGCGCCCGCGGCCGATCGAGCGGGTTGTGCAGCGCAGGGCCAGCACGGCACCCAGACATGCCATGAGATAGGCGGCTACGGGAGTTACCAGGCCATAGTGGAACTCGGACACATCAGCGGTCATCGCGGCAGCTTTCTTCACGCGAAACGGGGACGGCGACGACTCCCGCCGGGGAAGCGGGAGTCGGCCGGAAGGGGAAGACGCGGGGACTGGGACGGCTGAAATCAGCCACCTGGCCGATTTCTTCACCAATCAAACACAACGTGAGCGCACTGTGTCCACCCCTGTACCGCCCGCAACCGAATCGCAACAACGCCTGTGCTCATGGCATGTGCGCCGCCCCGCCTACTTCGGCGTCACCAGCCGCGCCTCGTACGCGAACACCGCCGCCTGAGTACGGTCCCTGAGGCCCAGCTTCACCAGGATCCGGCTGACGTGGGTCTTGATGGTCGACTCGGCCACCACCAGGCGCTCCGCCATCTCGGCGTTGGACAGGCCCTGGGCGATGAGGACCAGGACCTCCGTCTCCCGGTCGGTGAGGTCGCCGTAGGCCGCGTGGGCCGTGGACATCAGGCGCGGGGGGTCGGAGAGTTTGGAGAACTCCGTGATCAGGCGCCTGGTGACCGAGGGGGCCAGCAGCGCCTCGCCGGCCGCCACCACCCGGACGCCGTCCGCGAGCTGGCGGGCCGAGGCGTCCTTGAGCAGGAAGCCGGAGGCTCCGGCGCGCAGGGCCTGGTAGACGTACTCGTCGAGGTCGAAGGTGGTCAGGACGAGGACCTTGGCCGTGGTGTCGGCGGCGACTATCTCCCGGGTCGCCTCGATCCCGTTCAGCTCGGGCATGCGGATGTCCATCAGGACCACGTCGGGGGCGAGTTCACGGACGCGTTCGACTGCCTGGCGGCCGTTGACCGCCTCGCCGACGACCTCGATGTCCGGCATCGCGTTCAGCAGGACCGAGAAGCCCTCGCGCACCATCATCTGGTCGTCGGCGATCAGTACCCGGATGGTGCCGATGCTCATGCGTCACCTTCGCGGGCGGTGGCGACGGGCAGGAAGACCGTCACCTCGTAGCC
Source organism: Streptomyces shenzhenensis (assembly GCF_021462265.1). GTDB lineage: Bacteria > Actinomycetota > Actinomycetes > Streptomycetales > Streptomycetaceae > Streptomyces > Streptomyces shenzhenensis. Next base: position 38,524 of record NZ_JAJONF010000033.1, read on the forward strand.
TCCCTCGGACGTCGGGGCCGCCGTCATCTCGCCGTTCAGCATGGAGACCCGCTCGCGCATACCGGTGATGCCGTGGCCGGCGCCCGGGGACGGTTTGACGAGGGCGGGCCGCGGCGGCGGGCCGTTGACCACGCGCAGGCCCAGGCCGCCGATGACGTAGCCGATCTCGACGCGGGCGCTCGCTCCCGGCGCATGGCGCAGGGTGTTGCTCAGCGCCTCCTGAACGATCCGGTAGGCCGACAGCTCGACGCCCTGCGGGAGTTCACGCACCGCGCCGGTCACCCCCTTGTCGACGGTCAGCCCCGCCTGCCGCACGTTGTCGAGCAGGGCGTCCAGGTCGGCGAGGGTGGGCTGCGGGGCGTCCGGCGCCGCGTAGTCCTCGGCACGGACCACGCCCAGCACCCGGCGCAGTTCGGTGAGCGCCGCCACCGCGTTCTCCCGGATCGTGACGAATGCCTTCTCCAGCTCCGGCGGCGGGTTCTCCACCCGGTAAGGGGCGGCTTCCGCCTGGATGGCGACGACGGACATGTGGTGGGCGACCACGTCGTGCAGTTCGCGGGCGATCGTGGTGCGCTCTTCGAGGAGCGTGCGCCGGGAACGCTCATGCGCCGTCTGCGTCTGCTCCGCGGTCACCGTCTGCTCGGCCTCCCTGCGGATCTGCCGGACGGTGACGGCCAGCAGGGCTATCGCGGAGACGACCAGCATCGGGCCGACGTTGTTCTCGTAGTGGCCCCCGCCCAGGGTCGAGACGGTCAAGAAACCGTAGAACGCGGTGATCGCCCACATCCAGGCCGCCGTGCGCGGGCGGGTGCGGACCGCGACGACCGTGAGCACCACCAGGTAGGAGATGAAGCTGCCCGGCGGCCACGGCCATTCGTCCCAGGCGGTGGCCAGCACGCCGCCGATCCAGGTCACCACGAGCGACAGCCAGAAGGCGGCGACCGGACGCGCCAGCGTGAGCAGCACCGGTGCCACCACGAGCAGGCCGGCCAGCAGGGTCCCGGGCGATCCCACCGGGCGGCCCGCGACGGTCACCAGCAGCGCCACCGCGCCGGCGGCCGCCACCACCAGATGCGGGGTCCAGGCCGCGTACTGCCGCCACCGGACGGGGAGATGGCGGACGAACGGGCGGTCCATGCTCATCGGGGGCAGCGGCCGGTAGGCGAAGGCGTCCTTGAACAGGTCCTGCCGCAACCTGCCCAGGGCGTCCAGCACCGCCCGGACCTCCGGGCTGCGCGGCTTGTACGGTTCGAACGCGCCGTCCGGCGGCTGCGACGGCATCGGCTGAGAAGGGGTCGTCTCGGTCACGTACACGACCGTAGGCGCAGGCGTGGGCAGCCGTCGTCACCAGTGAGGCGGGTCCTCGGGCGTCCCTCTCAGGTACTACGGATACGCCGGGGAGCGGCGGGAGTTCTCCGGTCAGTAACCGAAGGTCAGTAACCGGAGGGACGTACCAGCCCGGACTCGTAGGCGAACACCGCGGCCTGGGTGCGGTCCCTGAGACCCAGCTTCACCAGGATCCGGCCCACATGCGTCTTCACGGTCTGCTCGGCGACGACCAGCCGATCGGCGATCTCCGCGTTCGACAGACCCTGCGCGATCAGGGTGAGGACCTCCGTCTCGCGCTCGGTCAGCTCGCCGACGCGCGCCTTCAGCGGGGCGCGCACCCCGCCCCCGTCCAGCCGGGAGAACTGCGTGATCAGCCGCCGGGTGATGCCGGGCGCGAGCAGCGCGTCGCCGGCCGCCACCACCCGGACCGCCTCGGCGAGTTTGTCCGCGGACGCGTCCTTGAGCAGGAACCCGGAGGCGCCGGAGCGCAGCGCCTCGTACACGTACTCGTCGAGGTCGAAGGTGGTGAGCACCAGCACCTTGATGTGCGGGCGTTCACCGACGATCCGGCGGGTGGCCTCGATGCCGCCCAGCTCCGGCATGCGGATGTCCATCAGGACGACGTCCGGGGTGAGTTCGGCGACCTTGGCCACCGCGTCGAGACCGTCCACCGCCTGGCCGACCACCTCGATGCCGGGCTGGGCGTTCAGCAGCACGGTGAAGCCCTGCCGGACCATCTGCTGGTCGTCGGCGATGACCACACGAATGGGGTCGCCACTGCTGCTCGTCATACGTGGTCGTCCTTCGGATCGGGGGCACGGTCCGTGCCGGAGGCGGGGGCCGCGGGGTGACGGGGCACCAGGCCGGTGCCGGGTGCGGCGGCCGGGAGCTCCGCGAAGACCCGGTAGCCGCCGTCCGCCCGGGGTGCGGCCGTCAGCGACCCGCCGAGCATCGCGGCCCGCTCCCGCATCCCGAGCAGTCCGTGCCCGGCGCCCGGCGACGGCGGCGCGGGCCGGGTCGGCCGGGAGTTCGCGACGGACACCAGGAGTCCGTAGGGGATGTACTCGATCTCGACGTGGGCACTCGCGCCGGGCGCGTGCCGCAGGACGTTGCTCAGCGCCTCCTGCACGATCCGGTACGCCGACAGCTCCACGCCCGACTGCATCGGGCGCCGCTCACCGTTGATCCGGGCGGTGACGGTCAGACCGGCCGCCCTGGTGTTCTCGACCAGCGCGTCCAGCCGGTCCAGCGTGGGCTGCGGGCTGTGCGGGCCGGTGCCGGAGGCGTCCGAGGCGTCCTCGTCGGGGCTCTCGGAGCGCAGGACGCCCAGCACCCGGCGCAGTTCGGTCAGCGCCTCCAGTGCGTTGTGCCGGATGCCTTCGAGGTTCTCGCGCAGCTCGTCCGGCGGGTTCTCCACCAGGTGCGGGGCGACCTGTGCCTGGATGGAGATGACCGACATGTGGTGGGCGACCACGTCGTGCAGCTCGCGCGCGATCCGGCTGCGCTCTTCCAGCACGGTGCGCCGGGCCCGCTCCTCCTCGGTGAGCGAGGCCTGGCGGCCGAGTTCCGCGCGCGCCTCGCGACGGCCGCGCAGCGCCGTGCCGAGCGCCACGACGATCGTGGCCAGGACGACGGTGATCACCGAGGTGGACTGGTGCGGCGGCGCACCCCAGACGCCGTCGAGAAGCCAGGTGACCAGGACGGTCACGGCCAGAGCCTCGACCGCCGCCCGGACCCGGACCCGCAGCGCGAGCAGCAGCAGGACCAGCAGCTGCGCGAAGATCCCGGCCACCGGCCAGGGCCAGGTGAATGGGTTCTCCGGTGTCTCGCCCAGCCGGCCGCGCAGCGCGACGGCGCCGACCAGCATGGCCCCCACCGACACCCACCACGCCGGGACGGGCCGCCACATCGCGAGGAGCACGGCGGCGCCCTGCGCGAGCCCGAGCACCAAGGCGAGGCCGAGCCCCAGATGCCCGTTGTTCCGGAGCTGCGCGATGCCGCCGACCGTGATGCCGAAGGCGGCCAGGCACAGCACGCCGTGCGGCAGCCAGCGCAGCCATACGGAGGGGGGCAGCGGGTCCGGGCGGGCGGTGCACAGGTCGTCGCGGAGTATCCGCAGCCAGCGCAGCGGGCGGCCGGTCCAGTCCGCCCGCCGGGTCCCCGTCTCCGTCACAGCGATCAGCCTAGACACGGCGGGCTCCCGCCGGGGGCGTCCGATCGGACGAGGGCCGGGTCCTGGCGACGCGCGACCGGGTCCGGACGACGCGCGAACGGGTCCGGGGGCGGCCGCGCTCGTAGGCGTGGAACGCCGCCCAGCAGACACTCAGCAGCAGGGCGAAGGCCGGGAGCCAGAGCAGGCGGGCCGCGATCCAGGCGAGGCCGTCGGGGGGTGTGTGGAGCCCGGGGAGTCGGCCGAGCGGGAGGCCGAGGGCCGTGGTCGCCATCATGGCCGTCTGGTGCCAGAGGAAGATCGTCATCGCGAAGAGGTTCACGAAGGCCACCGCCGCCCAGGCGAGGGGGCGGCGCATCGCGTGACGCAGCCGCTCGCGCAGCAGCAGGGCCAGACCGCACTGGGCCAGGCCGAAGGTGACGGCGGCCAGCGTGGGCGGGTCCAGGTTGGAAACGGCGGAGCCGGGGACGCCGACCATCGACGCCGGGTAGCCCGCCCACACCACGAGGCCTGCCGTCGCCGCCGTGCCGCCGGCGAGCAGCACCCAGCCGGCGCGCGGGCGGTCGAGTTCGCCGCGGGTCCAGGCGGCGCCCAGGGTGTACGGCACCAGCCAGCCCGCCGCCAGGTTCACCCAGCCGACGGCGGGCGGGGCGCCGAGGCCGAAACGGAGCAGGTCCACGTGGAGGACGACGGCCAGCGGCCACAGCGGGTTGAGCCGGGCGACGAGAGGAGTCGCCGCCGTCAGCGCCGCGAAGACCACCAGGAACCAGAGGGGGGACAGGGCGAGCTTGGCCAGGGTGCGGACGGTGGCGAGGTCGGTGCCCGACAGGAGCAGGGCGGTCGTCGCGAGCGTCCAGAGGGTGAGGAGCGCGGCGACCGGTTTGAACAGCCGGGACAGACGGGATGCCAGCCAGCGGTGGTAGGGGGTGCCCTGAGCCTGCGCGGTGGCGTAGCCGCGGGTGGCGACGTGGCCGCCGACCAGGAAGAACACGGCGAGGGTCTGGAAGAGCCAGGAGACCGGGGCCAGCCACGGCAACTGCTGGAGGGGGCTGCTGGTGTGCAGTTCGCCGCCGTCCGCCACCAGCGCGGTGACCAGCCAGTGGCCGAGGACCACACCGAGCACGGCGAACGCGCGGAGGGCGTCCACGGCGCGGTCCCGGTCGGGTGGGGTGGCGGTGTCGATGCGGTGGGCGAAGTGTCGTATCGCCGCCATGGGGTGCGCTGCGGGTGGTACGGCCTTCCGGGTGCGGGGTGTCGGCGGCTTACGCACGGGTGACCTCCGTTGTCTCGCCGAGGACGATCCGGGTGAGGTTGGCCAGGGAGGCCGAGCCCGGGGTGAAGTAGTCGCTGTGGCCTCCGGGGCCCGCCGCGAAGACGCGGGCGCCGAAGGACGGGGAGACGGGGTCGGTGCCGAAGCCGACGGTCGTGCCGAAGAGGTCGGCGTTCACGTGCGGGACCTCGGCTATCCAGTCGTCGGCTCCCCGGGCCGCCCAGACACGGGCGGAGGTGTGCAGGGCCGCGGCCGAGCGGACCCCGGTGCCGGGGCTGCCGACCAGGGCGATGTCGGTGACGCCGAGACCGGTGAGGGTGGGGGCGGCGCGGGCGCAGACCACCGTGCCGTAGGAGTGGCAGAGGAGGGCGACGGCCGCCGGGCCGGGGGCGGTGAGGGTGCGCAGTTCGTGGATGAACGCGCGCAGGTGCGGGGCCGCCTGGCCGGCCCGTCCCGGGGTGAGGACCGTGGCGCTGATCGTGGCCGGGGGCCGGTAGCCGAGCCAGGCCACGACCGCCGTGCGGGTGCCGCCGGATGCCTCGGAGGTGAGGCGTCGGTACAGGGACTCGGCCGCGGCGTGGAGGCGGCCGTAGGTGTCGAGGGTGGTGTCCGAGCCGGGGACCAGGACGGCGATGCGCGTCGCCTGCGGCAAGTCGCCCAATATCTCGGTGACCTGGCCGTCGCCGCGGGCGTCGAAGCGGAGCAGGTGCCGGGCGGTGGACGCGAGGGCACGGTCCGCGGCGGCGCGGGAGGTGTCGCCGTGGGCGGCGGCCATGCGGGCGGCTTCGGCGGCGTTCTCGCGGTTGGCCTCGTAGGCGGTGGCGAGGGTCGCCGGAGTGAGGCGGGTGGGCAGAACGGCGGGCGGCGGGGCGGGGATCCGGGGCCGGACCGCCGCGGAGAGGGGCAGGACCACGGCGGCGGTGAGAAGCGTCGCGAGCAGGGTGCGGCGCAGCCTCCCGCACCGCCGGCCCCGGCCCCAGGGCGGGCCCCAGCCCCAGCGCCGATCCCGGCCCCGGCCAGGGCGCCACCGCCCCGGCCTCTTCCGCTCCCCCGCCACCGCCGTCATGGTCGGCCGCCCTCCCCGTTCAGTCGCCCGGCCATCGGGCTTGTCTGATCGGGAAATTACGGAGCGGACCGTGTCGTTCGCGTCCCGCCTGAGAACTCACCTGCGAGGTAGCTCTCAGGTATTACGGGTATGCAGGGAAAGAGCCAGGGACGGCCGCCACCAGGCCACTCGGGCTCACCACGCCGGTCGAACCCACCAGGCCGCTCGGGCTCGCCAAACCGGTGGCCCCACCGGGCCAGTTGGTCCCACCACACCGGTCGGACCCACCAGGCCAGTTGGTCCCACCACACCGGCCGAACCCACCAGGCCAGTTGGTCCCACCACACCGGTCGAACCCACCACACCGGTCGGACCCACCAGGCCAGTTGGTCCCACCACACCGGTCGGACCCACCAGGCCAGTTGGTCCCACCACACCGGCCGAACCCACCAGGCCAGTTGGGCTCACCAGCCCAGTTGGGCGATCTCCTCCGCCACCACCGCGCAGGCGTCCGCCGCCGGGTCGATGAGCGGGAAGTGGCCGACGTCCTCCAGGAGCGTCAGGCCGACCACCTCGCCCGCCTTGGCCGCCGCCTCCGCGTAGGACTCGGCGACCGCCTGGGGGACGACCACGTCCGTGCGGCCCTGGACCAGGGTGGTCGCGATGCCGGTGGGCAGCAGGAGCGCCGGGTCGGCGTACCGCTGCCGGTCGCTGAACTTGCCCTCGCCGCCCAGGAGTTGCAGCGCCGCGTTGCCGCAGACGTCCAGCTTCTCGGCCATCGCGAAGTCCGCGATCGGGGCCAGGGCCACCACCCCCCGCAGCGGAGCCGGACCGGAGGTGCGCCACGCGGCGTCCGCCGGGAGGACGTGCCGGGACGCCGCCCACAGCGCCAGGTGACCGCCCGCCGAGTGGCCGGTGAGGACCGTACGGCGCAGGTCCGCCCGCGGCACCGCCTCGCGGACCAGGTCCGGCAGGGCGTCCAGCGCCGCCGCCACATCGTCGAAGGTGTCCGGCCAGCGGCCCGCCACCGGGGCCGTACCGCCCTGCGCGGGCAGCGTCGCGCCGCGCCGGTACTCGACGTTGGCCACCGCGAAACCGCGCCGGGCCAGGTAGTCGGCGAAGGGGGTGATGTGGCCGCGGTCGTACGGCGCACGCCACGCGCCGCCGTGCAGGATCACGACCAGCGGGGCCAGGGGCTCGTCGGTACGCGGGGCGTAGAAGTCGATCACCTGGTCGGGGTGGTCGCCGTACGCGGCCGTGGCGTCGGGCGCGACGTGCGGGTGCGAGAAGGCCGACTCCTCCTCGGCGGCGGCCCGGGCTGCTGCGGCGTCGTCCGGCATGCTCCAACCTCTCAGCGACGTAATTACATTGGCGGACCAGGTAAGGATTACGCCCGTTGGCCGGGACGGTATCAGGCCGGTGACGTGCGGGGACACGCGGATGTCACGCACGGTGAGGATTGCTCGGATCTGTACCGTCCCGGCCTCCACGCGGGGATCGCTATGTCGTCATGTCGCTCGGCGAGAGCCGACCCGACGGCCGTTCCAACGCCCGACCCGACGGCCGTCCCCACGGTGTTCCGGCGACCGTCCCCACGGCTGTCCCCACGGCGTTCCGGCGACCGTCCCCACGGCGTCCCGACGACCGTCCCGACGGCCGCCTCGACGGCTGTCCCGACGCGACCGCTGCGGCGACCGACGACCGACGACCGCTGCTACGACCGTCCCGCGGCCGCTCCCGCCACCTCCCCCAGCACCCGCGCCGCCCGCTCCACGTCCGCGAAACCGACGTACAGCGGGGTGAAGCCGAAGCGGAGTACGTCCGGCTGCCGGAAGTCCCCGACCACGCCCCGCTCGATCAGCCGCTTCATCACGTCCCCGGCGTCGGCACAGCGCAGCGCGATCTGACTGCCGCGCTCCTCGTGGGCCACCGGCGTCACGCACGCGACGCGGCCCGCCGGCACGTACGCCTCGACGCACTCCAGGAAGAAGTCCGTCAGGGCGAGCGACTTGGCGCGTACGGCCGCCACCGGTACCCCCTCCCACACCTCCAGCGCCGCCTCCAGGGCCAGCATGGAGAGGATGTCCGGGGTGCCGACGCGGCCCCGCGGCGCGCCCGCGGCCGGTTCGTACGCCGACCGCATCCCGAAGGGCTCGGCGTGCGAGTTCCAGCCGGGCAGCGGGGAGTCGAAGCGGTCCTGCAACTCCCGCCGTACATACAGGTACGCCGGTGAACCCGGGCCGCCGTTCAGGTACTTGTAGGTGCAGCCGACCGCCAGGTCGACCCCGTGCTCGTCAAGGCCCACCGGCAGCGCGCCCGCGCTGTGGCACAGGTCCCAGACGGACACGGCTCCGGCCGCGTGGACCGCGGCGGTGAGGGACGGCAGGTCGTGCAACCGGCCCGTGCGGTAGTCGACGTGGTTGAGGAGCACGGCGGCGGTACGGTCGCCCAGCGCCGCCGGGACCTCGCCGGGTGCGAGGGGGCGCAGCGCGCATCCCGTCAGCCGGGCCGCCGACTCGGCGATGTAGCCGTCCGTGGGGAAGGTCGTCGCGTCGACCAGGATCTCGTCGCGGCCCTCCCCCGCCAGCCGTACCGCACCCACAAGTGCCTTGAAGACGTTGACACTTGTCGAGTCGGCGACCACGATCTGCCCGGCCGCCGCACCGACCAGCGGGGCGATCCGGTCACCGATCCGTTCCGGCGCCGTCCACCAGCCGCTCTCGTCCCAGGACCGGATCCGCAGCTCGCCCCACTGCCGCCTGACGACGTCCTCGACGCGGCCGGGGACGTGGGCGGGCAGGGCGCCCAGGGAATTGCCGTCGAGATAGACGACCTCGTCGAGGACGAAGCGTTCCCGCACACCGGCCAGGTCGTCCTGTCCGTCCAGTTTCGCCGCGCGCAGCGCCAGCTCAGACATGGGACCTCGCCGTCCACAGCTCCGGGAACACGTTCTTGCGGGCACGCTTCTCCAGCCAGGCGACCCCGGCCGAACCGCCGGTGCCGGGCTTGGCGCCCATGGCGCGGCGGGTGGCGACCAGGTGGTCGTTGCGCCAGCGCCAGACGAGTTCGGCGACATCGGTCAGCGCCTCGCCGAGCCGGGCGAGGTCGGCGTCGCCGTCACCGGAGTAGACGGCGGTCCAGGCGGCCTCGACGGCATCGGAAGGTGTATAGGGCAGTGATACGTCACGTTCCACCAGCACCGCGTCCGGGATCGGATATCCCCGCCGCCCCAGCAGCCGCACCACCTCGTCGTACAGACTCGGCTCGTGCAGCGCCTTCTCCAGTTCCGCGTGCACCCGCGGCGCGCCGCGGTGCGGGACGAGCATGGACGCGGACTTCTCGCCGAGCAGGAACTCCATCCGCCGGTACATCGCCGACTGGAAGCCGGAGCCCTCGCCGAGCGCGGAGCGGTAGGAGTTGAACTGGGCGGGAGTGAGCTGGCCGAGCGGCTTCCAGGAGGCGTTCAGCGCCTCCAGCTCGCGGGTGGAACGCTTCAGCGCGGCGATCGCGGTGGGGACGTCGTCACGGCGCAGGGCGCCGGCGGCCGTCTCCCACTCGTGGACGATGACGGTGAACCACAGCTCCATCACCTGGGTGGTGACCAGGAAGACCATCTCTCCGGGATCCTCGGAGAGGGTGTGCTGGAGGTGGGTGAGCACGTCCGCCCTGACGTAGTCCTCGTACGGCGTGGTGCCGGCGAAGTCGAGATGCGGGGTCTCGGGCTCGTTCGGTTCGAGAGCCTCATGGGACATCGCTGTCTCCTGTTGTACTCCGGGTAGCGGTCCGCCCCTGCCGATGCCGACACGGGGGCCCCGGTCCCCACCGGCATCTTCCGCAACGTAACCCGGATACGGCAAGGCCCGCCTGTTGCCAGACGGGCCGCGCCTCCGTACGAGCGACTGGGCCAGGGTCAGCCCAGGGTCCGGGCCGCCGTCGGGGAGGAGTCCTTCAGGAACTGGGTGCAGCGCTCGTACTCCTCCTTCTCACCGATGGCTCCGGCGGCACGGGCGAGGGCGTGCAGGGCCCGGAGGAAGCCGCGGTTGGGCTCGTGCTCCCAGGGGACGGGCCCGTGGCCCTTCCAGCCGTTGCGGCGCAGCGCGTCGAGACCGCGGTGGTAACCCGTACGGGCGTAGGCGTACGACTCGACGACCGACCCGCGCTCGAACGCGTCGTCGGCGAGCTGGGCCCAGGCGAGCGAGGACGCCGGGTACTTGGCGGCGACGTCCGCGGGGGCGGTGCCCTGCCCGAGGAGCTCACGGGGACCCGGTTCGTCGGGCAGGTGGGTGGGGGGCGGGCCGCCGAGGAGGTTTTCGTGGATGCTCATGGTGGCCAGTCTGAGGGATCGGCGGGGCGCCTGGGCCGCCGGGCCGGTCCCGAGGTGCGCCTGGGCGTACGTCCAGAACCCGGTGCGGCCGTATCCGGTGTCGAACGGCACCCCGGAGCCGTAGCCGTCACCGCTGCCGAAACACGTGTTCTCCAGCCGGCTGAACCGGTCGCCGGTCTCCGGTCTGAGACGACACCACCGAAACGCGTGCACGATCAGCTTGCGCCGTGGGCCATGCTCGGATTCCTGCCGGTCAGCTGCGGCCCTCCGCCTCCAGCGGGGGCGTCGTGACGTTCCCGTGGTGGCGGCACTCCGGGCGTACGCAGCCGGGAGCCGGGCGGCGGACCATCGCGAAGGCCAGCGCCGCGCCGACCACCAGCGCCCCGGCGCAGATCGGCATCGCCCGGTCGAACGCCGCGTCGAAGGCCGGGGCCGAGCGGTACGCCTCCGGGCCCATCCCCGCCAGCAGCGGCAGCGCCGCCACCGCGATCAGGCTGGCGGCGCGGGCCGCCGCGTTGTTGATGCCGCTGGCGATGCCCGCGCGGGACGTGTCCACGGAGGCGAGGACGGAGGCGGTGAGCGGGGCGACCAGGGTGACCATGCCGACGCCCTGGACCAGGACCGCAGGGAGAACGTCGGTCAGGTAGTCCGCGTGTTCGCCGACGCGCAGCATCAGAAGCATCGCGGCGGCACAGAGCAGGGGGCCCACCGTGAGCGGGATGCGGGGGCCGATGCGGTCGGCGAGGGCGCCCGAGCGGGCCGAGAAGAGCAGCATCAGGGCCGTCGTCGGGAGCAGGGCCGTGCCGGCGGCGAGGGCCGAGTAACCCGCCACCACCTGGAGCTGGAGCGCGGTGAGGAAGAAGTAGCCGCCGAAGGCGCCGTACACGCACAGGGTGACGATGTTGAGGGCCGTGAACTGGCGGGAGCCGAAGATGTCCAGCGGGAGCATCGGGTCCCGGCGGCGCTTCTCGACGTACCAGAAGGCCACGCCCGCCGCGACGCCCGCCACGGCGAGCAGGGACGCGGCCCCGGCCTCGATCAGCGCGAAGGTCACCAGGCCGAGCGTGAGGGCGCCGAGCGCCGCGCCGAGGACGTCGAAGCGCCCGTGAGCCCGGCCGTCGGCCGACTCGGGGACGTGTCGCAGGGCGACGGGCACGCAGAGCAGGGCGAGCGGGACGTTGAGGAGGAAGACCCAGCGCCAGCCGGGGCCGTCCACCAGCCAGCCGCCCAGGAAGGGGCCGACGGCCGCCCCGATGCCGCCGAAGCCGGACCACAGGCCGACGGCGCGGGCCCGGTCGTCCGGGTGGAAGGAGGCCTGGATGAGGGCCAGGGAGCCCGGTGTGAGGAGCGCGCCGCCGATGCCCTGGAGGGCGCGGGCGGCGATCAGCACGGTGTCGGTCGGGGCCAGGCCGCACATCAGGGAGGCGGCCGCGAACCAGACGACGCCCAGCACGAAGATCTTCCGGCGGCCGTACTGGTCGCCGAGCGAACCGCCGAGCAGGATCAGACCGGCCAGCGTCAGCATGTACGCGTTGATCGTCCACTGCAGCGCGGACAGGCTCGCGTCCAGGTCCCGCCCGATGCGGGGCAGCGCGACGTTGACGACCGTCGAGTCGAGCATCGCCATGCTGGAGCCGAGGACGGTGGTGAGCAGGATCCACTTGCCCTGGGAAGAGGCCAGCCGGACGTCGGGCATGGGTACAGGTATACAGCGGACCCGGCGCTGTCGGCGGATTCTGACAGAAGCCGGGTCCGGACCGTGATGCGACCTACTTGATCTTGTTGCCCGCCGAGCGCAGGTTCTGCGTGGCCTCGAGGACACGCGCGGCCATGGACGCCTCGGCCAGCTTGCCCCAGGTGCGCGGGTCGTACGTCTTCTTGGAGCCGACCTCGCCGTCGACCTTCAGGACGCCGTCGTAGTTCTTGAACATGTGGTCGGCGATCGGACGGGTGAAGGCGTACTGGGTGTCCGTGTCGAGGTTCATCTTCACGACGCCGTTCTCCAGCGCGGTGAGGATCTCCTGCTCGGTGGAGCCCGAGCCGCCGTGGAAGACGAAGTCGAACGGCGACTGCTTGCCGAACTTGGCGGCCACGCCGTCGTTCAGCTCCTTCAGCAGGTCCGGGCGGAGCACGACGTTGCCCGGCTTGTAGACGCCGTGCACGTTGCCGAAGGAGGCGGCGAGCAGGTAGCGGCCCTTCTCCCCGAGACCGAGGGCCTCGGCGGTACGGATCGCGTCCTCGACGGTCGTGTAGAGCGAGTCGTTGATCTCGTGGGAGACGCCGTCCTCCTCGCCACCGGTCGGGGTGATCTCGACCTCGAGGATGATGTTGGCGCGGCGGGCCTGCTCCAGGAGCTCCTGCGCGATGGCCAGGTTGTCGGCGAGGGTCTCGGCGGAGCCGTCCCACATGTGCGACTGGAAGAGCGGGTTACGGCCGTTCTTCACCCGCTCCTCGGAGATCGCGAGCAGCGGACGTACGTACCCGTCGAGCTTGTCCTTCGGGCAGTGGTCCGTGTGCAGCGCGATGTTCACCGGGTACTTCTCGGCGACGATGTGCGCGAACTCGGCGAGCGCCACCGAGCCGGAGACCATGTCCTTCTTGTACTGGCCGCCCAGGAACTCGGCGCCGCCGGTCGAGATCTGGACGATGCCGTCGCTCTCCGCCTCCGCGAAGCCGCGCAGCGCCGCGTGCAGGGTCTGGGTCGAGGTGACGTTGATGGCCGGGTAGGCGAACTTGCCTGCCTTCGCCCGGTCGAGCATCTCGTTGTAGACCTCGGGGGTTGCGATGGGCATCTGTCCGCTCCTTGAGTGTGCGGGTCGGCGTACTGCTGTTTTCTTACGGCCCTGACCTAGACCTTGGGGGCGACGTCATCGTCGTCCCCATCTTTCCAGACATGAACCGATGCTCCGGGCTCCGGTCGAATCCGGGTCAATCCCACTCGTCAACCGGGTGTCAGTCCAGCCCCAGTTCATCCTTCGAGAAGGCGAACAGGTACGGCACCCCGGCACCCTCCTGGATCTTCTCGGCCGCGCCGGTGGCGCGGTCCACGATGGTGGCGACGGCGACGACCTCGGCGCCGGCCTCGCGCACGGCCTCCACGGCGGTGAGCGGGGAGCCGCCGGTGGTGGAGGTGTCCTCGACGACCAGGACGCGCCGGCCCTTGATCTCCGGACCCTCCACCCGGCGCTGCATGCCGTGCGCCTTCGCCGCCTTGCGCACGACGAAGGCGTCCAGGCGACGGCCCCGGGCGGCGGCGGCGTGCAGCATGCTCGCGGCGACCGGGTCGGCGCCCATCGTCAGCCCGCCGACGGCGTCGAACTCCAGGCCCTCGGTGAGGTCCAGCAGCACCTGCCCGACCAGCGGGGCGGCCTCGCCGTCGAGGGTGACGCGGCGGAGATCGACGTAGTAGTCGGCCTCCAGGCCCGACGACAGGGTCACCCTGCCGTGCACCACGGCCTTGTCCTTGATCTGTTGCAGCAGCTCAGCGCGTACGTCCGTCATGGCAGCAAGCTTAGAGGCGCGTCCACGTCCAGGTGGTCGTGGCTTCCAGCGGCTCCAGCGGGGTGACGAGCCGCGGCCGTGTGTTGAGCCCGTTCGGCGGTCCGGTCTGCGGCTCCACGCACACCGCCGCCTCCTGCTCGTCGTAGACGACGACCCACTGCTCGCGGGAGGCGACCTTCAGCTCCAGCTGCCCCGGCCAGGTGAGGGTGACGTCGACGCCGTCGGGCATGCCGAAACAGTCGTCCCAGGGGCCGGGCCGGGGGTCGACGCGGTTGCCGGTGGGCAGGTGGTCCGCGCCGCGCTCCTCCTGCCAGGCGGGCGTGAAGCCGACCCGGACGTCCTGGCCGCCGAGGTTCCGGTTGAACCACGGGTGCCAGCCGATCTGCGCCGGGAAGGAGTCGTCGTACGTCTCCACGGACATCGTCAGCGTCAGCGAGTCCTCGGCGAGCTGCACGACGTGGGCGACGCGGGCGGGGTGCGGCCAGGGGGCGCCGAGCTCGCGCGTGATCACGGCCTCGCTCGCCGAGACGCGTGCGGTGCGCCAGGCGCCGTCCCGGGCGGTGCCGTGGATGGCGTGCGGTGGGGAGTTGAGGGGCATCTGCACGACGGTGGCGCCGTCCAGGAAACGGCCGTCCCGGATCCGGCCGCACCACGGCACCATCGGGAAGCAGCCGAAGCGGTCGCCCTGGCGGAGGAGTTCGAGGGATCCGACCTCGAGACCGGCGATCCGGCCGCCGTTGCCGGGGTGCAGGTGGAGGGTGGCGTCGCCTGCGGTCAGCGTGATGTCTTCGTTACTCACGGGATGACAGTACTGGGGCGAGGGCGTCGGGTTTCGGGTGCGGGTGGCCGGGGGCCGGGTTTCGGGTGCGGGCCGGGTTTCGAGTGCGGGCGAGTGGGGGCCGGTCGCGCCCACGCGGCGGCAGCCGCACATCGGATACCGCTCCGCGCCCCTGACGGGGCGCTGCGGTCGGCGCTCCTTTCCAGCTGCGGGCAGTCGTGCCTCCCCCAGGCACCCTGCCGGCGCCGGTAAGCGTCTCCACCCGCGGCCCCGCGTCAACGCCGGCGCCGCAGCGCCCTCGTCACCACGATCGCCGACGCCAGCGCCAGGGCCGCCGCCGGTGCGGCCCACCGCAGTGCCGACGCGGCTGCCACTGTCTGCGGCGCGGGGACCGGCGCGTACCGCCCTCGCGGCGGTGCGTGGTCGACCTCCTCCGCGCTGCGGCCGATCATCGTCCGGCGCGCGTGCGCCGCCTCGGCGAAGATCTCCGGAAGCGGCTCCACCACCGGCTCGCTCACCGGTTCCGGCTCTGTCTCCGGTTCCGGCTCGGGCTCCAGGGACGGCGGCGGGACCTCCGTCTCGAAGATCGAGGCCGGTTCCGGTTCTTCCGCGGCCTCCCCCAGCGCCTCCACGAACCGGTTCAGCAGCCTCGTCGCCGCCGACTCCACCGCCTCCGCCGGCAACTCGGCGACCCGCCCGCCGGCGGAGACCGTGCCGGTCACCGAGACCGCGCACCCCTCGTCCGTGTCCGCGAGGCGGAACGTGAGCGCCAGCTTCACCGTGCCGGTGCCGCGGGCCTCGGTGGCGTCACCGTCGACCGCGTAGGAGCCGTCGTCGTGGGCGGTGACGCGCACGGAGCCCCGGTAGGTGATCGAGTGGCTGCCGACGCGGACCTTGAGGCGGCCGGTGCCGGGAGCGGCGCCCGCGTCCTGCTGGAGGCCGGGGACCGCCCGGGCGACCCGCGCGGGGTCGGCCAGCGCCCCCCTGAGCCGCGAGGCCGGGGCCGGGACGTACACCAGGTGCTCCATGCCGACTGAGCCTACCCACGAGCCGGTCCGGCACACCCTCTCCGGCGCACGGCACGCTGCGCGCCTCCTTGACGGCCGCCGTCCGGGCAGACCGCTGTGCTCAGTACCGCGGATGCACCAGCGTCGACGGCGGCACACCGGCCGCCGGAGTCCTGAGCGCGTCCCTGCGCAGTGCCCCGCGCGTCAGCGTCCGCAGCCGCGGACCGTCGGCCGGGAGGTGTAACGGTGGTCCCCGCGGACCCGCCGCCGCCAGCAGGAAGCCCCAGTCGTGCGGGGCCCTGGACTCGCCCGCCGAGCGGTCGGGGCCCGGGGTGAAGCCGGCGTCCTGGCCGAGGACCCGGTAGGGGGTGGGGGCGAGGCCCGCCGCGCGCATCGTCGCGGCGACCGTCCAGAAGGCGTGGGGGCGGGCCTGGACCGGCCCCGCGTGGACGACCAGGCGGCCGCCGGGGGCGAGGGCGCGGCGGGCGAGGCCGTAGAACTCCTCGGAGTACAGCTTGGTGCTGGCGGTGATGCCGGGGTCGGGCAGGTCGGCGATGACGACGTCGTAGCCGGAGCAGCCGCGGCGGGGTGCCTCGCGCAGCCAGTGGAAGGCGTCGGCGGTGAACACGTGGACGTGCGGGTCGTCGTAGGCGTGGCCGTTGAGCGCGGCGAGGGCGGGGTCGTGGCGGGCGAGGCGGACCAGGCCGGCGTCGAGTTCGACGACGTCGACGCGGTCGACGCCGGTGTGGCGCAGCACCTCGCGCGCGGCCATGCCGTCGCCGCCGCCGAGGATCAGCACGCGCGCGTGCGGGCCGGTCATCGCGGGGTGGACGAGGGCTTCGTGGTACCGGCGTTCGTCGCGGCCGCCGACCCGCAGCCGGCCGTCCAGGAAGAGGTCGAGGGGGCGGCCGTGGGTGCCGCCGGTGAGGACGATCTCCTGGACGTCGGTCTGCACGGCGAGGCGGACGTCGGAGCCGTAGACGGCGTGCCGTGCGGCCCGTTCGAAGTCGCTGACGAGTGCGGCGGCGGAGCCGAGGACGCCGAGGACGGTGACGTTGGCGACGAGGAGTGTCCAGCGGGTCCGGCGGGACAGGTCGCGGCGGAACAGGCCGAGGACCAGGGCGCCGCCGGCGACGACGTTGACGGTGCCGGTGAGCAGGGTGCCGGTCAGCTGGCCGAGCAAGGGCAGCAGCAGGAACGGGAAGGCGAGGCCGCCGACGAGCGCGCCGACGTAGTCGGCCGCGAACAGGTCGGCGACGGCGCCGCCCGCGTCCTGGCGGCGGATGCGCTGGATGAGTTCCATCAGCAGCGGCACCTCGGCGCCGATGAGCAGGCCGATGGCGAGGGAGAAGGCGACCAGCAGGCAGCGCGGGCCGGTGGCCCACAGGCCGCCCCAGCCGCCGGTCCAGGCGAAGACGGCGTACAACGCCATGGCGCTGCAGCCGCCGACCAGCGCCAGCGCGGCCTCCACCGCGGCGAACCCGGCCGCCGCGTGCCAGCGCAGGCGTTTCGCGGCCAGGGAGCCGACGCCCATCGCGAAGACCATCACGGACAGCACGACGGAGGCCTGGGTGACCGAGTCGCCGATCAAGTAGGAGGCGAGGGCGACGAGTTCGAGTTCGTACACCAATCCGCAGGCCGCGCAGACGAACACGCACACCAGGACCAGGAAGCGGCCCGTCCCCGGCCGCACGGGCAGCGGCGCGGGGGCACCCCAGTCCGGCGGTGCGCCGGGAGGGGCGGGTGCGTGTGGATCGATCACTCTGCGACGTTACGTCACTCACTCGGTACGCTTCGTCACCCACACGTGTGGAACTCGGCGCCCTTTGACGCTCCGTTGGTTTATGTCATCCGGCCACGGGCTGGGGCACCGGAGCCCGTACGCCGACCCGGGTCCGGGTCGCCACCAGCTGGCCGTCCTGCGGATACGCGTGCCAGGTACGCCAGCGCACCTGGCCCTCGTGCCGCTGGGCCAGCATCGCCGTGAAGGCGTGCGGGCTGCCCGGGAAGACCCCGGCGAGGCCGTGCGGATGCTCGGAGACGAGGGCCAGCAACTCCTGGGCGCGGCCCGCGAAGGAGCCCGGTGACAGCACCTCGACGCGGGCCGCGAACTCGTACTCCCAGTCGCCGACGCGTTTGGCGACCCCGAGCGGCAGGGGGGTGCTGGACCCCTGGATGCACGCCACCGTCTCCGAACAGCCGCCCCGTTCCTCCTCCAGGAGCACCTGGTGGGACGCGCCGAGCAGTCTCAACTGCAGCTTCGCACCGCTCAGTTCCAGGTCGAGGGTGGCCAGGGCGGGCAGCGGTTCGCGCCCCAGGGCCCAGGCGAGGTCGGCCGCACGCGTATCGGTGTAGGTGGTGTTCAGGGTCGTGAGCATGGATCGGCTCCGCTAACACGCAAAAGAGGAGGAGTGTGGTCCGGCGCACCTCGGTCGACACGGGAGATCGGCCCGGCCGACCCGGCCAGGGGAGGGTGTCGTCAGGACGTCCGAGGCGCCGCTTTGGTGATTTAGAGGGAATCATGAACTGTGGCGCTGCCACAGCGTTTTTACCCAACTTCGTGGGGTTTCCATCCCTGCGAGGGCTCCACAGCTCAACTGTTCAGCCAAGTTGTGCGCCCCACCCATCCCGGCGCACGCCGGAGCGCCCGGGCAGAGCTCCCCCCGCTCTCTGCCCGGACGCCCGGTCCCGCGCCCCCCTGGGGCGGCTCAGTTGCCCCCGCCGCCGCAGCCGCCCCCGCCGCACGACGACCCGCCCCCGCAGGACGACCCGCCGCCGCACGAGGAGTGCCCGCCGCCACAGGAGTGGCCGCCGCCGTGATGCCCGCCGTGCGAGGACGACGACCCCGAGTCCCCGGCCCACCAGCTGCCGGAGCTGTCGTAGGCCGAGGACGTCGAGGACGCGGAGCCGGCGCCCGCTCGGTACGCCCCCTTGCCCCTGCCGCACCTGCGGCCCCTGCCACCCCTGCGGACCGCAGACGCGATCGCGAGGCAGATGATCGCGGCCACCACCACGATGAAGACGGTGCCCATGACGTCACCTTCTTTCCGTTCCCCCGAAGACGACCCCCCGTGGGCGCCCCGGCCGCCGCGAGAACGCGACGTGGACGGGGGATGCCCGGCCGACGCACCGGCCAAAGCGGAGTTGAGGAACTCCAGAGCTTGGGCGCAGGATGACCGGCATGACCTCCAGCGAACGCCCGCTCCTGAACCGCCGGCTGGCCGAGTTCGGCACCACGATCTTCGCCGAGATGTCCGCCCTCGCGTTGCGCACCGGCTCCATCAACCTGGGGCAGGGGTTCCCGGACACCGACGGTCCCGAAGAGGTCAGGGAAGCCGCCGTGCGCGCGCTGCGCGAGGGGCGCGGCAACCAGTACCCGCCGGGGCCGGGCGTCCCCGAGCTGCGCACCGCGATCGTGGCACACCAGCAGCGCTGGTACGGGCTGTCGTACGACCCGGACGCCGAGGTCCTGGTCACCGCCGGCGCCACCGAGGCCATCGCGGCCGCCCTCCTCGCCCTCCTCGAACCCGGGGACGAGGTCGTCGCCCTGGAGCCGTACTACGACTCCTACGCGGCCAGCATCGCCATGGCGGGCGGTACCCGGGTCCCGGTCACCCTCCGCCCCGACGCGGGCGCCTTCCGCCTCGACCTCGACGAACTGCGCGCCGCCGTCACCCCGCGCACCCGGCTCCTCCTGATCAACACCCCGCACAACCCGACCGGCACGGTCCTCACCCGCGCCGAGCTGACCGCGATCGCGGAACTGGCGGTGGAGCGGGACCTGCTGGTGGTGACCGACGAGGTGTACGAGCACCTGGTCTACGACGAGGCGGAACACGTGCCTGTCGCCACCCTGCCCGGCATGCGCGAGCGCACGGTCACCATCGGCTCGGCCGGCAAGACCTTCTCCTTCACCGGCTGGAAGGTCGGCTGGGTGACCTCGACGCCGGAGCTGGTCGCCGCCGTGCGGTCGGCGAAGCAGTTCCTGACGTACGTGGCCTCGGGCCCCTTCCAGTACGCGGTCGCGGAGGCCCTCGCCCTCCCGGACGCCTGCTTCGAGGCGTTCCGCCGGGACATGCGGACCAAGCGGGACATCCTCGCGGCGGGCCTGACGGAGGCGGGCTTCGAGGTCTACGACACCGCCGGCACGTACTTCATCACCACCGACATCCGCCCCCTCGGCGAGACCGACGGCTTCGCCTTCTGCCGCGCCCTCCCCGAACGGGCGGGGGTCGTCGCCATCCCGAACGCGGTCTTCTACGACCACCGGGAGGCGGGGGCACCGTTCGTGCGGTTCGCGTTCTGCAAGCGGGCGGAGGTGCTGAAGGAGGCGGCGGAGCGGCTGCGGCGGCTGTCGTAGCGGCGGGGACCGCCGGACGGTCGTCGGCCCGCTGGTGCGTGGGGGCCGGTCGCGCCCACGCGGCGGAGCCGCACAGCGATACAGCCACGCGGCCCCTGACGGGGCACCGCAGCTCGCGTCCACGCGGCGCCGCCGCACAGCCATACAGCCCCGCGCCCCCGCGGCGCCGCCCCTCCATCGGGCGCACATTTCTCGCACCGGTCGGGATCCCCCGGCACTGTGCGAATGTGAGCCACGCCAGCACCACCGCCCTCGCCCCGTCCGTCGCCCAGCAGCCGGTCGCGCAGCGGCCCGGTACCCGGCTGTCCCTAGTCACCGCCGGCGGGGTCGCCGTGGGGCTGTTCGCGGCGGCCCGGCTCACCGGCATGGCCGTGCTGGCGCTGGCCGCCTGGGCGGGCGGCCGGCATCCGCTGACCCTGCTGGGGAGGTCGTGGGACTCGGCGTGGTACCTGGGGATCGCGGCGCACGGCTACGGCCGCACCCTGTACTTCGGCCCCGGCATCATCCACAGCGACCTGGCGTTCTTCCCGCTCTACCCGGCGCTGATCGGGGCCCTGACGGCCGTGACCCCGCTCAGCGGGGCGGGCGCCGGACTGCTGGTGTCCTGGGCGGCGGCGGCCGTCGCCGCGGCCGGTGTCTACGCGGTGGGCGCCCGTCTGCACGGCCGTGCGGTGGGCACCGCCCTGGTCCTCCTGTGGGGCCTGCTCCCGCACTCCGTGGTGCTGTCCATGGCCTACACGGAACCGGTCCTGACCGCCCTCGCCGCCTGGGCGCTGTACGCGGTCCTGGCCGGGAACTGGCTGTGGGCGGGCAGCCTGGCCGCCCTGGCCGGCCTGTCCCGACCGAACGGCTTCGCGGTGGCGGCGGCCGTGCTGCTGGCCGCCGCCCGTGAGCTGTACCGCGCCCGCGGCCGGGTTACCCACAGGCTGTGGACGGGGGCGGCGCTGGCTCCGCTGGGCTGGACCGGGTACGTCCTCTGGGTCGGCCACCGCACCGGCGACACGCTGGGCGGCTACTTCGGCGTGCAGCGGCTGTGGGGATCGCGCTTCGACTTCGGCCGGGGATCGCTGGCCTTCGCCCGTACGCTGCTCCTGCGCGGGGACCGCTTCGTCTTCCCGGTGGCCCTGCTGATCGTGGCGGCGGCGGTGGTCCTGTTCGCCCTTCTGGCCCTGGACCGGGCCCCGCTGCCGCTGCTCGCCTACACCGCCGTACTCCTGCTGATCGCGCTGGGCGGGTCGGGTTTCTTCGAGTCCAAGCCCCGGTTCCTGCTCCCGGCCTTCCCCCTGCTCCTCCCGCTGGCCCGGGCGCTGGTCCGTACGGCGAGAGCCCGGCCCTGGCACGCGACGGTGGTGGTCACGGCCCTGGCCGGGCTCTCGTTCGGCTACGGCACGTACCTGGTCCTGTACGCGCGCACACCGCTGTAGGTCTGCTGTTTACTCGTCCTGCTCGTCCTACTCGTCGCCGTCTTCCGGCTTCTCGGCCTCGTTGACGGCCTCTTCCAGGCCGAGCTGCTCGACCAGCCACTTGTCGAACTCGATCGCGGCGCGCACCCAGCTGACCGTGGACGAGACGAAGTGGTTGATGTCGACACCCATGCCGATCAGCATCTGGGCCTCACCGATGAGACGGACGGTGCCGTCGTCGTGGGTGTGGGTGTAGACCTTGGGCCACAGGGTCCGCCGGTTCCAGTCGTCGATTGACTCCAGCAGATCGGGCTTCTCGTCGATCTTGTGGGGGCGGTCGTAGAACGTCCGCACCGAGAAGACGGCCTGCTCGTCCTCGCCACGGAACATGAAGTACGTACGGAACTGCTCCCACGGCGCCGCGAGGTCGCCCTCGTCGTCGACGACGTACTTGAGCTCCATCTGGTCGAGGAGCTGCTTCACAAGATCCTGATCCGGGACGACGGGGCCCGCCGGTCCTTGGGGCTGCGGCTCGGGCTGGCCCCCGAAGTTCGGAATCGAGGACGGGTCGATGGTCACCGTGTTTTTCCCTTCATGCGGATCCCGCCATCCTCCCCCATCCGGGGCGGGGGGTGGCAACCCCCGCCCCGGCGGGTTCATCTCCCGTTGGCGGAATTCCGCTCAGAGCGTCTTTCCGGTCTCCTGACCGGCGTCTTCCACGGCGGCTTCGACGGCCTCCGCCGCGGTCGCCGGACCCACGATCAGCCCGTCCCCGAAGGCGTCCACGCGGATCGTGTCGCCGTCCTTGACCTCGCCGGCCAGGATCTCCTTGGCGAGGCGGTCGCCGATGGCGGTCTGAACCAGGCGGCGCAGCGGGCGGGCGCCGTAGGCCGGGTCGTTGCCCTCCTCGGCGAGCCAGGCCAGGGCCTCGGGGGTGACGACCAGGGCGAGCCGGCGGTCGGCGAGGCGCTTGGCGAGGCGGTCGATCTGAAGGCGGGCGATCCGGGCCAGTTCGTCCTTCTCCAGGGCCGAGAAGACCACCAGGTCGTCCAGGCGGTTCAGGAACTCCGGCTTGAAGGACCGCCGGACCGTCTCCAGGACCTGCTCCTTCTTCTCCTCCGGGCTGAGCGCCGGGTCCACCAGGTACTGGCTGCCCAGGTTCGACGTCAGCACCAGGATGGTGTTGCGGAAGTCGACCGTGCGGCCCTGGCCGTCGGTGAGGCGGCCGTCGTCCAGCACCTGGAGGAGGATGTCGAAGACCTCGGGGTGGGCCTTCTCCACCTCGTCGAGGAGGACCACGGTGTAGGGCCTGCGGCGGACGGCCTCGGTGAGCTGGCCGCCCTCCTCGTAGCCGACGTATCCGGGCGGGGCGCCGACCAGCCGGGCCACGCTGTGCTTCTCGCTGTACTCCGACATGTCGATGCGGACCATCGCCCGCTCGTCGTCGAAGAGGAAGTCGGCGAGGGCCTTAGCGAGCTCGGTCTTGCCGACACCCGTGGGGCCGAGGAAGAGGAAGGAGCCGGTGGGGCGGTCCGGGTCGGCGATGCCCGCGCGGGAGCGGCGGACGGCGTCGGAGACCGCGCGTACGGCCTCGGTCTGGCCGATCAGGCGGCGGCCCAGCTCGTCCTCCATGCGGAGCAGCTTCTGGGTCTCGCCCTCCAGCAGGCGGCCGGCCGGGATGCCCGTCCAGGCGGCCACCACGTCGGCGATGTCGTCGGAACCGACCTCGTCCTTGACCATGGTGTCCCTGGCCGTCTCCTCCTCGGCCTCGGACGCGGCCTCCAGCTCCTTCTCCAGCTGCGGGATCTCGCCGTACAGCAGCTTGGAGGCGGTGTCGAAGTCGCCGTCGCGCTGGGCGCGTTCGGCGGTGCCGCGCAGTTCGTCGAGCTTCTCCTTCAGCTCGCCGACCCGGTTCAGGGACTGCTTCTCGCGCTCCCAGCGGGCGTTGAGGCCGCGCAGGTCCTCCTCCTTGTCGGCGAGGTCGCGGCGCAGCTTCTCCAGACGCTCCCGGGAGGCCGGGTCGGTCTCCTTCTCCAGCGCCAGCTCCTCCATCTTCAACCGGTCGACGGAGCGCTGGAGTTCGTCGATCTCGACGGGGGACGAGTCGATCTCCATGCGGAGGCGGGAGGCCGCCTCGTCGACGAGGTCGATGGCCTTGTCGGGGAGGAAGCGGGAGGTGATGTAGCGGTCGGAGAGGGTCGCGGCGGCGACCAGCGCCGCGTCCGCGATCTGGACCTTGTGGTGGGCCTCGTAACGTCCCTTCAGGCCACGGAGGATGGCGATGGTGTCCTCGACCGTGGGCTCCGCCACCAGTACCTGCTGGAAGCGGCGCTCCAGCGCCGGGTCCTTCTCGATGCGTTCGCGGTACTCGTCGAGGGTGGTGGCGCCGACCATGCGCAGTTCGCCACGCGCGAGCATCGGCTTGAGCATGTTGCCGGCGTCCATCGCCGAGTCGCCGCCGGCGCCCGCGCCGACGACCGTGTGCAGCTCGTCGATGAAGGTGATGATCTGGCCTTCGGAGTCCTTGATCTCGGCGAGGACGGTCTTCAGCCGCTCCTCGAACTCGCCCCGGTACTTGGCCCCGGCGACCATGGCCCCCAGGTCCAGCGAGACCAGCCGCTTGTCCTTCAGCGACTCGGGCACGTCCCCCTTGACGATCCGCTGCGCGAGCCCCTCGACGACGGCGGTCTTGCCGACGCCGGGCTCACCGATGAGGACGGGGTTGTTCTTCGTACGGCGGGAGAGGACCTGCACGACCCGGCGGATCTCCTGGTCCCGGCCGATGACCGGGTCGAGCTTCCCGTCCCGGGCGGCGGCGGTGAAGTCCGTCCCGAACTTCTCCAGCGCCTTGTACTGGCCCTCGGGGTCGGCGGTGGTCACCCGGCGGCCGCCGCGCGCCTTCTGGAAGGCCTCGGCCAGCTTCTTCGCGCCGGCGCCCTGCCGGTCGAGCACCTCGCCGGCCGCGCCGCCCTTCGCGGCGATGCCGATGAGCAGGTGCTCGGTGGAGAGATAGTCGTCGCCGAGGTCCTTGGCGCGTTCGCCGGCGTCGGCGATGACCGCGAGCAGCTCGCGGTTGGGCTGCGGGGGCGCGACCGTGGAACCGGTCACGCTGGGCAGTCCGGCCAGCACGCGCTCGGCGCCCTGGCGTACGGCGGCCTGGTCGGCGTCGACCGCCGAGAGCAGGTCGGTGATGTTCTCGTTGTCCTGCCCCGCCAGCAGAGCCAGCAGCAGGTGGGCAGGGGTGAGGTCCGCGTGCCCCTCCGTCACGGCCCGGTTGCTGGCCGCGTTGATCGCGTCCCGGCTCCTGTTGGTCAGCTCGGCGTCCACGTTCCCGTTCTCCTCCTCGGCGTCGTATGGCTGACTCAGCCAACGTCCACAAAGTTGAGTCTATTCCACTCAAGGTACGATCGGGAGCCCTTCCGGGGACTACCTTCCAGGCCATGAGTACATACCGCGTGAACCCTGCCGCACCGGACGAGGCGTATCTGATCTTCTGGCAGGAACGGCACCTGTGCACCCTCACCACCCTGCGCCCCGACGGCAGCCCGCACGTCGTCCCCGTGGGGGTGACCTACGACCCGGCGGCGGGACTGGCCCGGGTGATCACGAACAGGACGAGCGCGAAGGTGTCCCACGTGCTGGCCGCGGGGCCGGAAGGGGCACGGGTCGCGGTGTGCCAGGTGGCGGGGCGGCGGTGGGCGACGCTGGAGGGGCGAGCGCAGGTCCGCACCGAGCCGGAGAGGGTGGCGGAGGCGGAGCGGCGGTATGCCGAACGGTACGGGCGCACGCCCCGGGAGAACCCGTCCCGGGTGGTCGTCGAGATCACGGTGGAGCGGGCACTGGGGCGGGGGTGACGGGCGAGGACGCGAGGCCGGGGAGAACGCGGACCCGGGCGGCCGGCCCGTTCCGGCGGCTGGTTTCAGCCACCGTGAGACATGGCCTGAACCATTCCATACACCGACATGTCGCCCGGAAAACTGCAGCGGCGTCACCGTGTTCAGGTCACGGTGACGCCGCTGCTGGGGGAAGCACCTGAGCGATCTTTTACGACGGGGGAATCGCGTCAGGCACTGCGGGGGGTGGCCGAGATAGTCCTCACGTCCGGAACGTCCGGCTCAGCCAGCCGGTGGTCCCGTTGGTCCAGGTTCACGAAAATCATTCCGTAGCGGATGGCACACCGCACGGGCTGCGGCGCACCCCGGGGCTTGCGCAGACACCGGTACGCCCGTACGTCCTCGTCCTCGTCCCGCGTGACGACGACCGGCTCACCGAAGACGGTCACCATCAACGAGTCACCGCTGTGGGGGATGGCGGTGACCAGGTCGATGAAGTGCCAGCCGGAGCGGTAGGCGGTAGCCATTTCGCGGCGGAAGGATCGGTCGTCGGGTGGGGTGGTCACTTCAGCTCCCGGCTCCATCGGTCGAGACAAGCCCATCGGTGGTGCTGCCGCCGGCCGTGTCCGTTGCCACCACGGTCGGCCAGCCGGTGTTGCTGGCCTCGACAGCGGCGGGCCAGCCCGTGTTCGCCCGGACATCGCTCTTCACACCGGAGAGGCCGCTCAACGCGCCGCCAAGTGCCACGACGGAGAAGGCGGCCACCAGCACTGAGCGAAGCATTCTCTTACGCATGTTCGGCTTCGTCCTCACTTGAAGGTCCCCTTTCCCCCGTCAACCATGACGATGGCTCATTCGGGCACGTCATGGCCACACGATCGGTGCATCATGTTCCTGCACGTTCAGGACCCTGGGGGGTGGAGATTCAGTAATGAATAGGGCGAAAAGTGCACATCCCCATGCGATGGCGGATCTGTGCGAGGAAGGCAGGCGTCTGTATGCCGCCGCGCTGCGTACGGGACGTGTCGCGCGCCCGGATGTCGCGGAAGCGCCCTGCCTGATGGAGTTCGCTCTGCTCCAGCCGGATCCGGGCGACCTGAACTGGCTGCTGCCGGTTCCCCCCGCCCTGGCCCTGGCCCAACGGCTCGGCCCGATCGAGCGCGAGATCACGGAGCGCCGCCAGCTGTCCACGCGACTCGCCGACACCTTCGAGCCTTTCATGGCACTCGGCGCCCACGCGATGGCGAACAGCGAGTCGATCACGGTCCTGGAAGGCAGTGACCGCATCAATGCCGCGCTCAACCTGGCCACCGAGCAGTGCCGGACCGAGGTGCTCACGATCCAGCCGAGCGACCGACTCTCCGACCAGAGCATGCAGCGGGCCCTGGAGCGGGACCGGCCGCTGAACGCACGGGGTGTCCGGATCCGCACGCTGTACCAGCACACCGCACGCTACAGCCCGGAGAAACTGGCGTACGCCGCCCACCTCGCGGACGGCAAGGCCGAGTACCGCACCATCGACGAACTCGTGGAGCGGCTCATCATCTGCGACGAGACGGTCGCCTTCGTCCCCATACGCGAGGACCAGCAGGTCGCCCTGGAACTGCGCCAGCCCGGCCTGGTCCGCTACCTCATCAGGGTCTTCGAGTTCATGTGGAACCGCTCCGTTCCGCTGAGCACGGGCGGGCACTACGAGGTCGCCTCCCACGGGATCACCGAGATCCAGCACTCCATCGCGAAGCTGCTCGTCGAGGGCCACGTGGACGAGGCCATCGCGCGCCGGCTGGGCATGAACGTCCGCACCTGCCGGGCACACATCGCCAAGCTGGCCCAGGTGCTCGGCAGCGGTAGCCGCGCACAGCTCGGCTACCTGATCGCACAGTCCGGAATCCTGGACCAGACGCTTCCCGACAAGGGCGCCACTGCGTGACGTCCCCCTCGCGCCCCGAACACGGCGCCGACCGCCTCGGCATGAGCATCCGCACCGCCCGCGTCCACATCGCCGCACTCGCCGCCGCCCTCGGCCGCGGCTGCCGCGGCCGGCTCGGCTGCCTCATCGCACGCTCCGGGATCCCTGGCCAGGAAGTCTGACCGCGGGCGCGGCCGCGGCCGCGACCGCGCCGCCCGGCGGGCCGTCCAGGCCCACCTGTGCTATCCGGACGCCCAGTTGGGTACGGCTGGCCGCCCCCAGCGTCTCCGAGAGGCGGGCGATGTGAGCCCGGCAGGTGCGCACGCTGATGCCCAGACGTTCCGCAATCACCGCGTCCTGGTGGCCCTCCGCGAGCAGCGCCGCGATGGACCGCTCGCGGTGCGAGATGCCCTCGATGCCGGTGTCGGGGAGGTCCGCGGTGAGCGGGATCGCCAGGCGCCAGAGTCGTTCGAAGACCGTGACCAGGTACTCCACCAGCGCCGGGTGGCGCAGCTCCAGGGCCATCGTGCGGTCCGCGTTCGCGGGGATGAAGGCCACCGTGCGGTCGAAGAGGATCAGCCGGTCGATGACCTCGTCGAGCGTACGGGCCTCCACCGCGTCGCCCATCAGCTCCAGGTAGTTGAGCAGGCCCTGGCCGTGCCGGGCGACATGCGTGTACAGGTCGCGCATCCGCACGCCCCGGCCGCGCAGGGCGACCGCCCGGTGCAGGCCCTCGGTCAGCTCCGACTCGCGGCGGATACCGCCCGGCTGCACGGTCAGCACCTCCTGCGTGCACGCCTGGGTCGCCTCGTCCATGGCCGTCTGGATCCGTGACAGTCCGTCGAGCACCCTGATGGCCGCCGTGCCCTCCGCGGCGGCCGGCACGGCCCGCACCTGGCTTCCCAGCCCGGCGTACCACTCGAACGCCGCGACCGCCGACCCCACCCGCCGCTGGCTGTCCGTCACCTCGTCGTAGACCCCGCGCAGCAGCCGGGTCATGACCTCCTGCGGGGCGGTCGGCACCAGCCAGTCCATGTCGTCGGGGTCGGGGTGCAGCAGCGCCAACTCCAGCAGGCAGGGCACCGCGTCGGCGTCCGTGCGCGGCACCCGGCCCCGGCGCACGGCCCGGGAATACACGCGATCCCCGGTGTCGCACAGCCGGTCGGCACCATGTGGATGCTCATCCGTCCCGTGCCCGGCCATCGCCCATTCCACCCCCCGGTTTGCTGCCTCTTCCGATGCGCAACTATGAGCGGTCCGGACCGGGTCCGCAACACGGCTCCTCCTGCACGGGCCGTCGCCATATCGGGATACAGCCGGACATCGGTCGGGCTCCTCAGCGCACGCTGCAACAAGTTGACGGTGGTGACCGGGAGGGGGCCCAGGCATCGCAGGGAGCGCTTCCCACGGGTGGTGCCGGCCACCCGGCGGGCCCCCGGACCGGCCTCCCCCGTTCGGGCCGGCCCTCCTGCGCAACGCGTCCACGGGGGTGGCGCGTTGCACGGGAGGGCCGCTCCCGGGCACGTGGCGCGGCGGATGGCGAATCCCGGAGATCCGTCAGTGATCGCCGCGTGACGTGCCCGCTCCGACGTCCCCGCACGGCGGACGTGTCCGACGCGTACGCGCGGCCGGCGCCTGGGCCGGATGTCTGTGCGGCCGGGTGAGGGCAGGTCCGCCTGTGAGCCGGTACCGGCGGCGCTCCAGCCGATCGAACCGGGTGAACCGCGGTTGCGGGCCGACCGGATGGCGCGGGCCCTCACCGGCCCGGGGGTGGCCTACGCCTTCGCGGCGAGGAGCGTGCCTGGCCGCTGGACCTGGTGCCGAGAATCCCCGACGCCCTGGAACGGGACCTCATACGAAGAGGCGTGGCCCAGCGGGGCCGGGCCCTGGAGACCTGTCCGGCCGACGCCTACGGACCCGCGCGGGCCTTCGAGGACGGCGCGGGCCGGTGGGAACGCGGCGGCGTACGAAACCCAGGCGCTACTTGAGGCCGGCCGCCGCGCAAGCGGTCTTGTACGCGGCCGTGCAGATCTGGGAGATCTTGTAGATGCCGTCCGCGACGACGGTGTCCTTGATCTTGCTCTTGGTGACCGCGTTGACCTGTACCAGCTGGGACGGGATGTCCTTGTTGGTCGGGCTGTCGACGGTGTCCTGGGTGAGGGCGTCGAACTGGATGTCCTTGCCCTGCACCCGGTAGACGGCCAGCTCGGCGGCGACCTCGGCCTCGTCCGGGTACGGCTTGTAGACGGTCATGTACTGCTCGCCGACGAGGATCCGCTGGATGGCGTCGAGGTCCGCGTCCTGGCCGGTGATCGGCGGCATGCTGGTGACGCCCGCCGCCTTGAGGGCCTTGACGGCGCTGCCCGCCATGGCGTCGTTGGCGGAGTAGACCGCGGCGATGTTGTTCTTGCCGATCGAGTCGATCGCCTTGGTGACCTCCTTCTCGGCGACCACCGGGTCCCAGTCCTTGGTGTCGTACGAGGCCGCGATCGTCACCTTGCCGGTCAGCTCGGACACCGCGCCCGTCTTGAACTGCTTGGCGTTGGGGTCGGTCAGCGAGCCGTTGAGCATGACGACCTTGTCGGAGCTGTCGACGTTCGACCCGAGGCCCTCGAGGAGCGTACGGGCCTGGACTTCACCGACGAGCTCGTTGTCGAAGGAGACGTAGGCGTCGATGGGACCCTCGGCGAGGCGGTCGTAGGCGATGACAGCGATGCCGGCCCCCTTGGCCTTCTTCACCGTGCCGAGGATGGCGTGCGCGTCGACCGCGTCCAGGATGATCACGTCGACCTTGTCGTCGATCATCTTCTGCATCTGCTTCTTCTGCGTGGCGGCGGACGACGCGGCGTTCTCGTAGTCGACCCGCCCCTGGTTGTTCGTGAGCTCGGCGATCTTCGACTTCATGATCGGGTAGTCGAAGTTGGTGTACCGGGTGTTGATCTTGTCCGGCATCAGCACGCCCACGGTGATGTCGTTGCCCTTGGTCGGGGTCGCGGTGGTCGACGATCCCGTCGCGTTGAGCACGCCGCAGCCGGCGAGCGAGAGGGTCATCGTGGACGCGGCCACGAACATGGCTATACGACGCATACGGGGGCTCACTTCAGGTGCGTTCCGGACGTGGGACTGCTTTGCGACCCAGATGTCTGAAAAGACAACGCGTACGCCACACCCGGCGTCAAGCGGAACTACTTAACGAGTGCGCAACACCACGCTCCGCTGCACCTGTGAAGGCGGAGCGGAACCGCCTTCAAACACTCTTTACGGACCCTCCATCCAAAGGGAGTTCACGAGAAGGCAAAGATCGGTACAACCAAGTCCTTTCCTCATGAGTCGTGATCGACGACAGCCGCCCCCGGCGCGGCCATACGACCAGAGGACCGAATGAACTCAGCCAGAGGCACCACGGCCGCCGCCGTGGTGCTCGCCACGGCCGGCACCCTGCTCGGCGGCAGCGCCGTGACCGCCTCGGCCGCCACCACCTGTGCCTCCCCGGCCTACAAGCGGGAGTTGTTCGCGAACACCACGTTCAAGGGCACCCCGAAGAAGACCGCCTGCGACACCTCGGTCGACGAGAGCTGGAGCGGCGCCCCCGCCTCCGGCCTGCCCAAGGACGGCTTCGGCGCCCGCTGGACCGTGACCCGCGACTTCGGCTCCGGCGGCCCCTTCACCCTCGCCGCCTCCGGCCTAGACGGAATCCGCGTCCACCTCGACGGCGCCCGCAAGATCGACCTGTGGAAGAACACCACCAGAACGGTCGGCAAGACCCTCAGCCTGACCGTCCCCAAGGGCAGGCACACCCTCCGCGTCGACTACGCCAACTTCACCGGCGCCGCCAAGGTCAAGTTCACCTACGCCCCGAGAACTTCGGCCACCGTCGACAAGGTCAAGCCGCTCACCCCGCTGGATCCGCTGGTGTCCTACGACGGCGACGCCAACACGACGAAGCTGGGCTGGACGAAGAACCAGGAGATGGACCTCGCCGGCTACCGGGTCTACCGGCGCCTGCGGGGCAGCACCAGCTGGACGAAGGTGGGGACGACGACGGCGACGTCCCTGAGCGACGCCCCGCCCGCGACCGGCGCCCTCTACTACTACGAGATCCGCGCCTACGACAGGGCCGGCAACGAGTCGGCCGGCACCGCCGACGCCCCGGTCACCAGCTCCGTGCTGCCGGCCCCCGCCCAGTTCACCGCCTCGGCCACCGGCACGGGCGCCGAACTGAGCTGGGCGGGGGTGCGCGCCGCGGTGAAGTACCGGGTGGAGCGGACCGACTTCTACGGTGCCGTCACCAAGTCCTGGGATCGCGCCTACACGGTGGGCCTCACCGACGACACGCTCGCCCGTGGCGAGACGGCCGGGTACCGGGTCGCGTCCGTGGACGGCTCGGGCCACGTGTCGCCGTTCACCGACCTCCTGACGGTGACCCGCCCACTGGCCGCGCCCCGCGAGCTCACGGCGACCGCGGGCATCGGCAGCGCAGCCCTCCAGTGGACGATGAAGCCGCAGGACGCCCCGTACGGCGAGTTCCGCGTCTACCGCTCGACCACGCTGCCCGTGGACACCTCGACGGCGCAGTGGGTCACCTGCACGACCAGCTTCGCCACTCTCTCCGACGGGTCCCGCCGTTACAGCTGCGGCGACTTCTCGGCCGAGGAGGGCACGACGTACCACTACGCGGTGGCGAACGTGCAGTGGCCCCTGGTGTCCTCGCTCTCCGACACCGCGACCGTCACCACGCTGGTCTCGGACAAGCCGCCCGCCCAGGTGACCGGCCTGACCGCGACGGCCACGGAGTACGGCATCGAGCTGGACTGGGACGACAACACCGAGCCCGACCTGAAGCGGTACGCGGTCTACCGGGGCACGGTCCTCGGCGAGGAGGGCGAGGAGCAGGTCTGCTCCGCCGGTGAGTGGGCGCATCTGCCGGCCGGCACCTCGCACTACCGGGACGTGCGCGTCCCCGACGGCGACCACGCCTGCTACCGAACACTTGCCCAGTGCTCCACCCTTCAGGGTGGAGGTGAAGGGCATCCTGCCCTCAGTGGCCCGGAGGCCGCAGCGACAGGGCTAGGATCGCCTCATCCGATGACGGAGTCGTCGGATCTACCGCCGGACGGGCGGAAAGTGACGCCTGTGGAGGCCCCTGTAAGACCGATCTCCCCGGAGAGCGGCAAGGGCCGGTGAAGCAGGAACCCGAGGTGGCACCGCATAGCGGTGCGGACCGGAATCTCCTGCCCTCGGGCAGGAGAGGGCGTCAACAGGTGTACCGCTGGAACCCGGCGACGCGGACGTACGAGAAGCTGGCGGCCACCACGGACCGCTCGTACCACGACACCACGGCCGCCCGCGGCACCACCCACTACTACTGGGTGACCGCGCTGTACGCCGACGGCACGGAGTCGGCACCGGGCGCGGACCGGGCGGTCCTGGAACCGTGACCGGCATGCGAAAGGGCCCGGAGGTTCGGGTGAACCTCCGGGCCCTGCGCGCCGGTGAAGGCGGCTAGTCCTTGGCCTTCTTCGGCCGCCACACCACCAACGCGCTGGTCTGCTTGACCTCCTGGTACGGGACCAGGTCGCGGCGGTAGGAGGCGTGGACGGCGGCCTCGCGCTGCTGCATCGCGGCCGCCGCGCCGTCGACCGCCGCCTGGAGCTCGGCGACCCGCTGCTGGAGCGCGAGGACCTGGTTCTCCAGTTCGATGATGCGCTTGATGCCGGCCAGGTTGATGCCCTCGTCCTGCGACAGCGCCTGCACTTGGCGGAGCAGTTCGATGTCGCGGGCCGAGTAGCGGCGGCCCCGCCCGGCCGTGCGGTCCGGGGAGACCAGGCCGAGGCGGTCGTACTGGCGCAGCGTCTGCGGGTGCAGTCCGGAGAGCTGGGCCGCCACCGAGATGACGTAGACCGGGGTCTCCTCGGTCAGTTCATACGGCCCGCGGAAATTGTCACTGCGTCGACGGCCGTCCATCTCTGTCATGCTCCCTTCGCGGCCTCGAACAGCTCGGCCCGCGGGTCCTCGCCCGCGGTCGCCTCGCGATACGCCTCCAGTGCGTCACGAGCCTTCCCCGCCAGGTCCTTGGGGACACTCACCTCGACGGTGACGAGAAGGTCGCCGCGGGTGCCGTCCTTGCGGACCGCGCCCTTGCCACGGGCGCGCATGGTGCGGCCGTTGGGCGTGCCCGGGGGCAGCTTCAGGGTGACCGGCGGGCCGCCCAGGGTGGGCACCCTGACCTCGCCGCCGAGCGCCGCCTCGGTGAAGGTCACCGGGACGGTCACCGTGAGGTTGTCGTCCTTGCGGCCGAACACCGGGTGGGTGTCGACGTGCACCATGACGTAGAGGTCGCCGGCCGGGCCGCCGCGTTCGCCCGGCGCGCCCTTGCCGCGCAGCCGGATGCGCTGGCCGTCGGTCACCCCGGCGGGGATGCGGACCTGCATGGTCCGCGACGACTTGGCGCGTCCGCTGCCCTTGCAGTCGGGGCAGGGGTGCTCCGCGATCAGGCCCCGGCCCTTGCAGTCCGGGCAGGGGTCGGTGAGCGAGAAGCCGCCGCCGGATCCTCGCGCCACCTGACCGGTGCCGACGCAGGTCGGGCACACCCGTGGGGTGCCGTTCTTGTCGCCGGTGCCCGAACAGGCCTTGCAGGGGGCCTGCGAGGACATCCGCAGCGGGACCGTGGCGCCCTCGATGGCCTCCGTGAAGCTGAGCGTGACCTCGGACTCGATGTCCTGGCCGCGCCGCGGCTGGGTCCGGCCGGCCGTGCCGCCGCCCCGGTTGAACAGGCCCCCGAGGACGTCACTGAAACCGCCGCCGCCGAAGCCGCCCCCGCCCTGGGCGCCGCCCCCGAAGAGGTCGCCCAGGTCGAAGTTGAAGTTGCCGCCGCCCGCGCCCGGCCCGGGGCGGAAGCCACCGTTGCCGAAGAGGGCGCGCGCCTCGTCGTACTCCTTGCGCTTCTTGGGGTCGCCGAGTATGTCGTTCGCCTCGGAGATCTCCTTGAAGCGCTCCTCGGCCTTGGCGTTGCCCTTGTTGGCGTCCGGGTGGAACTCGCGGGCGAGCTTCCGGTACGCCTTCTTGATCTCGGCCTCGGTGGCGTCCTTGGGGACGCCGAGGACCTTGTAGTAGTCCTTCTCGATGAAGTCCTTGGTGCTCATCCCCGACGCCCCTCCTTCCACGTGTTACCTACGACTTCAGCCCTCCTCAGGGCCGTTGTCCTTCTCGTCTCCCGCCGCGGGGGCCTCTTCGGTCCCGTCGGCCTTCGCCGGCGCCGCTCCCGGCTGCGGTTCGGCGACCGCCACCCGCGCGGGGCGGATGGTGCGCTCGCCGATGCGATACCCGGGCTGCAGGATGGCCACGCACGTCGTCTCTGTGACGTCCGGCGCGTAGCTGTGCATCAGCGCCTCGTGGATCGTCGGGTCGAAGGGCTCGCCCTCCTTGCCGAACTGCTGCAGGCCCATCTTCGCCGCGACCGTCTCCAGGGATTCGGCCACCGACTTGAAACCGCCGACGAGTTCGCCGTGTTCCCGGGCGCGGCCGATGTCGTCGAGCACGGGCAGGAGCTCGGTCAGGAGGTTCGCGATGGCGATCTCCCGGACCGTGATCCGGTCGCGCTCCACGCGGCGGCGGTAGTTCTGGTACTCGGCCTGCAGGCGCTGGAGGTCCGCGGTGCGCTCACCGAGTGCGGTGCGTACCTGGTCCAGCTGTGCCGTCAGACCGGCGAGCTGTGCGCTTGAGTCCCCGGCCGGGGCCGCTCCCGGTGCGGGAGCGGCCTTCGGCTCGGCGTCGTCGGGGGTGGCGCCGGAGGGGACGTCGGGCTTCTCCTCGAAGCCCGGGGTCTCCTCCGTCACGCGGCACCGTCCTTGCGCTCGTCGTCGACGATCTCGGCGTCCACCACGTCGTCGGCCCCGTCACCGGCGGGGGCGCCGCCGGCGGCCTGCGCGGCCTGGGCGTCGGCGTACATGGCCTGGCCCAGCTTCTGGGAGACGGCCGCGACCTTCTCGGTGGCGGTGCGGATCTCGGCGGTGTCCTCGCCCTTGAGCTTCTCCTTCAGCTCGGCGATGGCGGCCTCGACCTCGGTCTTGATCTCGCCCGGGACCTTGTCCTCGTTGTCCTTGAGGAACTTCTCGGTCTGGTAGACGAGCTGCTCGCCCTGGTTGCGGGTCTCGGCGGCCTCGCGACGGCGGTGGTCCTCCTCCGCGTACTGCTCGGCCTCCTGGCGCATCCGGTCGACCTCGTCCTTCGGCAGCGAGGAGCCGCCGGTGACGGTCATCTTCTGCTCCTTGCCCGTGCCCAGGTCCTTCGCGGTCACGTGCATGATGCCGTTGGCGTCGATGTCGAAGGAGACCTCGATCTGCGGGACACCGCGCGGGGCCGGCGGCAGACCGGTCAGCTCGAACATGCCGAGCTTCTTGTTGTACGCCGCGATCTCGCGCTCGCCCTGGTAGACCTGGATCTGGACGGAGGGCTGGTTGTCCTCGGCGGTGGTGAAGATCTCGGACCGCTTGGTCGGGATCGTCGTGTTCCGCTCGATGAGCTTGGTCATGATGCCGCCCTTGGTCTCGATACCGAGGGACAGCGGGGTCACGTCGAGGAGCAGGACGTCCTTGACCTCACCCTTGAGCACACCGGCCTGGAGCGAGGCGCCGATGGCGACGACCTCGTCCGGGTTCACACCCTTGTTGGCCTCCTTGCCGCCGGTCAGCTCCTTGACGAGCTCGGCGACGGCGGGCATACGGGTGGAACCGCCGACGAGAACGACGTGGTCGATCTCGCCGAGCTGGATGCCGGCGTCCTTGATGACGTTGTGGAACGGCGTCTTGCAGCGCTCCAGGAGGTCCGCGGTCAGCTGCTGGAACTGGGCGCGGGTGAGCTTCTCGTCGAGGTGCAAGGGGCCCTCGGCGGAGGCGGTGATGTACGGCAGGTTGATCGAGGTCTCGGTGGAGCTGGACAGCTCGATCTTGGCCTTCTCGGCGGCCTCACGCAGGCGCTGGAGGGCCATCTTGTCCTTGCCGAGGTCCACGCCGTGACCGGACGCGAACTGCTTGACCAGGTAGTCGACGATGCGCTGGTCCCAGTCGTCACCACCGAGGTGGTTGTCGCCGTTCGTGGCCTTCACCTCGACGACGCCGTCGCCGATCTCCAGGAGGGACACGTCGAAGGTGCCGCCACCGAGGTCGAAGACGAGGATCGTCTGGTCGTCCTTGTCGAGGCCGTACGCCAGCGCGGCGGCGGTGGGCTCGTTCACGATGCGCAGGACGTTCAGACCGGCGATCTCGCCGGCCTCCTTCGTCGCCTGGCGCTCGGAGTCGTTGAAGTAGGCCGGGACGGTGATGACCGCGTCGGTCACCTTCTCGCCCAGGTAGGCCTCCGCGTCCCGCTTGAGCTTCTGCAGGATGAACGCGGAGATCTGCTGGGGGTTGAAGTCCTTCCCGTCCAGCTGAATCTTCCAGTCGGTGCCCATGTGACGCTTCACGGACCGGATCGTCCGGTCCACGTTGGTGACCGCCTGGCGCTTGGCGACCTCGCCGACCAGAACCTCGCCGTTCTTGGCGAAGGCGACGACGGACGGCGTGGTCCGGGCACCCTCGGCGTTGGTGATGACGGTGGGCTCGCCGCCTTCAAGAACGCTGACGACGGAGTTAGTCGTGCCCAGGTCGATGCCGACCGCACGTGCCATGGTGATTTCCTCCAGCTGACTTGAGTGGAACGGGCTCAAGTGTGCATCACGCTTCGCTCTGGGTCAACAGACCTGAGTGGAGCGGACTCAAGTCTTATCCGCTCCTTACGCGCAAGGCCTCGCTGACCTGCACCGATGAGGGGATTCCGAACACCTGAACAAGCCTTCCCACCAAGGCGTCGATCTCCCGGGCGCACTCGTCCAGCGCCGCACGGGGCCTGCCCCAGGGGTCCGCGACATCGTCCTCCTCGGGCGGGACCGGGGCGACGCGCCCCCGGTGGGCCGCGGCGGCCGCGACCACACCCGCGAGGTCACCCACGCCGTCCGGCCGCCGCCCGCCGTCCCCGGGCCGTCCGCCGTCCCCGGGCCGTCCGCCGTCCCCGGCCTGCCCGCCGGCGAGCCGCACGAACTCCTTCAGGGTGAAACAGCGCCGCAGCGCCGACGGCGCGAGCCGCACGGCCGCCTCGCGGTGCTCGCGGGCCAGCCCGAGCACCAGCGCGGCGCCCAGCACGTGCGGGGCGGTGAGCTCCTGCGAGGCGAAACCGGAGCCGTCGCCGCCGAGCCGCTCCAGCGCCTGCCTGGTGGCGCGCTCCATGCCCGGACCGGGCCACGCCCGGGTACCGGCGCTCAGCGGCCGCACGGCCGCACCGCGCGGCAGCCGGGCGGCCAGCAGCCGCTCGGCGAGCACGGAGCGGTGCACGTTGCCGGTGCAGACGAACAGGACCCGGGTCATTCCGCACCCGCCTCGGGGGGCCCGGCCGGCACGGCCGCCCCGCCGGGCCGAACCGAGGTCCGGGGCGCGGGCAGCTCGCCGTAGCTCCGGTAGCCGTAGCGGCCGCCCTGGGCGGCCGGAGCCATGCTGAAGACCGTGCCGAGGACGCGCACACCCACCCGCTCCAGCGATTCCATCGCCGTGCGCACCTGGTCCCGCCTGGTCCGGGCGGCCCGGACGACGAGCAGCGTGCCCTGAGCGAGCGAGGCGAGTCCCAGGGTGTCGGCGACCGGCAGCAGCGGCGCGGTGTCGACGATCACCACCTCGTGGAGCTCCGCCAGCTCCTTCAGCACCCTCTCCATGCGCGCCGAGGCGAGCAGCTCGGTGGGATTCGGCGGTACGGCGCCACTGGCCAGCACCGAGAGCCCGTCCGCGGCCTGCTGCATGACGTCCGCGACACGCGCCCGCCCGATGAGCACGGTGGTCAGGCCGGCGTCCCGCACGAGACCGAAGGCCTGGGCCACGCACGGGCGGCGCAGGTCCGCGTCCACCAGGCAGACGGAGACGCCCGCCTCGGCGAGCGAGAGGGCGAGGTTCACCGCGGTGTTGGTCTTGCCCTCACCGGGCACCGAGCTCGTCACCACGATGATCCGCGGCGGGTCGTCGACCTGCGAGAACTGCAGGTTGGTGCGCAGCTTGCGGAAGGCCTCGGCGCGCCGGGAGTGCCCGCCGACGGTGATGACCGGCTGCCTGGGGGCGTTCCTGTCGTACGGGATCGAGCCGAGCCCCGGCAGCCTGGTGAACTCGCCGAGCGCCTCGACCGTCTTGACCGTGCTGTCGAGCGTCTCGCGCAACGCGACGACGCCGGCGCCGAGCAGCAGGCCGCCGAGCACACCCGCGGCCAGGTTCAGCAGCGGGCGGGGCGAGACGGGGCCGGCGGGGGTGACGGCCTCCTGGGTGACACGGAGGGAGACGGGGGAGGTCCCCTCACCGGTCCGGCTCCTGCCCGGGGAGCCGGCCACGCGCTTGGGCGTCTCCAGCCTCTCGACGACCGCGATGAACCGCTCCGCCACGGCGTTGGCGACCCGCGCCGCGCGTCCGGGCGCGGCGTCCCGGACCGTGATGTCGATGAGCACGGTGTTGAGGGGGGCCCGGGCGGTGATCCGGGACGCCAGTTCCTCCGGCGTGGTGCGCAGTCCCAGCTCCGCCACCACGGGCACGGTCACCTGACGGGACGTCACGATCTCCGCGTACGACTGCACCCGCGCCTGGGAGAAGCTCTGTCCCTGGTTGAGTTCGGCTGTGCCCTCCCCGGCGCGGGTCGCGACGAAGAGCTGGGTTCTGGCTTCGTAGACGGTGGTGCTCAGCATCGTCGCGGCGAGCGCCGCGCCGACCGCGAGCACCAGACAGACGACGACGGTCGGCCAGCGTCCGGCAAGAGCCTTCAGGAAGCGGTGGAGATCCAAGCTGCACCCTTCATCGAACTACGGAAAACACCCATATCGTGATGTTCTGTTCCCTGTGGACGCAGTCGACCATAGAGACTCGCGCGCGCCGAACGGGGGAGCCACCCCCAAGGAGGCCGTCGCACGGCCAACCGCTGCCCCCATCCGATGACTCCTCGGCCACGTCATGCCGGATAACGCCGTATATCCCACTTTTCCAGGTATCCAGGTCATGACGACTGCCTACATCGTCGCCTGTTCCGGACCCAAGTCGAGGAGAGCGAACATGACGAGATCGCCCCAATGGCGAGGCACGCTTGCATCGGCGGCATCGGCTGCCGTGCTCGTCGCCGTGCCGCTGGTGGGCGCGCAACCCGCCCGCGCGGAATCCGCGCAGCCGTATCCCCCGCCGCCGCCCACCCTGACGCTCAGCGCCACCACCGTGCGCGCCGGAGACAGCCTGCGCTTCCGGGGCACCGGTTTCGCCCCCCGGCAGCGCGTCGAGGCCGACCTGAGGTCGCACGCCGTCGTGCTGGGAATCTTCAGGGCGAACGCGCACGGAGTGGTCACCGGCAGGGTGACCATCCCGCGGCGCACCAGTCCGGGGTTCCACACCTTCGAACTGATCGGCCGGAACCCCTACCGGAAGGCGTCCGCCCGGATCAAGGTGCTGCGCTCGCAGCACCGGGCAGACCTGAACGAACCCGACAACGCGCCGGACGACAGCGGTCAGCCCGCGGACGCGGACCTCGCGGACCGGGGCGGACACACGCCTCTCGCCGAGGGCTCGGCCGCCGCGGGTCTGGTCTCGCTCGGCGGCGGCACGATGCTGGCCCTGCGGCGCCGCCGCAGTTCATGACGGACCGGGACCCGCGTACGGTGCTCCGACGGCGTCCCGGCTTGCGCCGGGGCGCCGGCCGCGCGCCCACGCCCGGCGGCGGGGGACGGGCGCCCGGCCGGGCGCCCGTCCCCCGCCGCGTGCGCGGCTACGCCCTGGCGGCCGTCGCGGCGCTCGCCCTGGCCGGTGCCGCCTGGATCGCGGTCACCGGACTGCTCGCCCGCAGGGAGTTGCTCGCCGCCCAGCGGGACCTCGACGCCCTGCGGCGGTCCATGGCGGCCGCACCGGCTCCCGGCACGGCCGCCGGACAGCGGCGCGCCGTGCGGTCCGCGGCGGCCCACGCCGCGCGGGCGCACCGCCTCACCACCGGACCGGCCTGGTACTCCGCCGCCCGCCTGCCCTTCCTCGGCGACCCGCTGCGGACCGTGCGCGGCGCCGCGTCCGCGGCGGACCGGCTGTCCGCGGGCGTCCTGTCCCCGCTGCTGCGCGCCCTGCCGGCACCGGACGGCGGCGACGGGGTGTCCGGGGCGCTGACGTCCCTGCGCGCACACGCCCCGGACATCGTCCGGGCGGCAGACGTCGCCACCCGGGTACAGGCCGACGTGCGCGGGCTGCCCCGGTCCACCTGGCTGCCGGCGGCCGATCGTGCCCGGACCGCCCTCGCGCGGCAGACCGACCGTCTCGCCCCGGCCATGACCGACGCCTCCGTGGCGGCCCGCCTCCTGCCGTCCCTGCTCGGCGAACAGGGGGAACGCCGCTACTTCCTCGCGTTCCAGAACACCGCCGAGGCGCGCGGCACCGGAGGGGTCGCGGGGGCGTTCGCGGTGCTCCGGGCCGACCACGGCCATGTGTCGTTCGAACGGTTCGGCAACAACACCGAGATGGCGGCGGCGAAGGCGGACGTCGACCTGGGCGCGGAGTTCGCGGACCGCTACGCGGGCAGTGATCCCACCCGGGTGTGGGCCAACTCCAACCTCAGCCCGCACTTCCCCTACGCGGCCCGCATCTGGGCCGCGGCCTGGCGCGACCACACCGGCGAGCGCGTGGACGGGGCGATCGCCCTCGACCCGGCCACGCTGGGCCGCTTCCTGCGGGCCACCGGCCCGGCCCGCCTGGCCGACGGCACCGAGCTCACCGCCGGCAACGTCCTGGACCTCACCGAGCGGGCCAGTTACGCACGCTACGACGACATCACCCGGCGCAAGGCCTTCTTCGTCGACACGGCACGCGCCGTCGCCGCGCCCCTGCTCGCCGCCTACGGCGACCCCCGCCGACTGCCCGCCCTACTCGTGGCCGTGCACGACGCCCAGCGCGACGGCCGGCTGAAGCTGTGGAGCGCGCACCCGCCAGAACAGCGGCTGCTGGAAACCCGCCCCTACGCGGGCACGCTCCCGGACACGCCCGGCCCCTTCGCGGGACTCGTGGTGAACAACGCGGCGGGTTCGAAGCTGGACTACTACCTGGACCGGAGCCTGGTCTGGGAGGCGAACGGCTGTGCCGACGGCGGACGCGCGGTCACCGCGACCGTCACCCTGACCAACCGCGCCCCGTCCGCCGGCCTGCCCGGTTACGTCACGCTGCGGGAGGACCACCCGCCCCACCGCACCCGGCCGGGTGACAACCGGCTCCTGGTGTCGTACTACGCCGGGGTCGGAGCCGACCTCCTCGGCGCCACCCTGGACGGCCGCCCCGCCCTGCTGGCACCCGCCGCCGAACGCGGCCACCCCGTGTTCACGCTCGATCTGGAACTGCCCGCGGGCGCCCGCCGCACCCTGGTGCTGCACCTGCACGAACCGCACGCGGACGGCAGGCCCGTGCTGCTGCGTCAGCCCCTGGTGACGCCCCTGCGGGCCACGGTGAAGCCGGGCGGCGCCTGCGGCACCCGAACGAGTGGCACGGCGGAAGCTCCCATCGGGTGAGACTTGCTCCGCGCCCCGGCGTCGCACCCCCCTCCGCACCGAATCCCCTACACACTCGACCAGACCCTTTTTCTCCCGCTTGGAGGGCTAATGTGGCTGTTCGGGGAGACCATGCCCCAGCTACCGGCGGCACGACAGCCATGGCCCCGAGCCGCGGCCGGACGGCCACCGTCCGGCCGCGACACCGGCAAACCTCTCTGGTACACCCCGGTCACCGTCCTCGGTGACGTGGCCGGCGCCCTCGTACCGGCGTACCTGGCCTTCGCCCTGACCCACGGCGCGCTGGCCGGGATCCACTCGGCCGTGGCCGCCGTGGCCTGGCCGCTCGTGCGCGCCGCCCGGGGCCGCTACGCCGAACGCCTGCTCGGGGAGGGTGGCGTCCTGCGCCCCGCGCTGCGGGACTGGCTGATCCTGGTCGGCATGCTCGCGGTGGTACGGGCGGCGACCGGCGAGGACTCCCCTTTCCTCCTCGCGCTCGCCGCCCTGGTGCCGGCCGCGCCGACGAGCATGGCCGTGCACACGCTGGTCCACTGGCATCTGGTAACCCGGCGCCGCGACGGCCGGGCCGTGCGCCGCACCCTGGTGATCGGGGCGGCGAAGGCCGTGGACGGCTTGGTCGGCCACCTGGCGCGGCGGACCGAGCACGAGTTCATCGTCGTCGGCGTCTGCCCGGTCGGGGAGGAGAACCCGCAGTCGCTCGCCCCCGTCGCCGCCCGCCTCGGCAGACGGACGCCACCGCGGATGACGGCGGACTCCGCCCCGGTGCTGGACGCGGCCCGACGGCTCGGCGCGGACACGGTCCTCGTCGTACCGGGACCGCACCTGAGCGGCACGCGCCTGCGCCGGCTGTCCTGGACCCTGCACGGCGAAGGCTGCCGGCTCGTGGTCGTACCGGGGCTGACCGAGGTGTCCGGGCGCCGGCTGAACGTGTTCTCGGTGGCCGGGATCACCATGCTGAACGTCACCCCGCCCTTGCGGCGGGGGCTCGCCGCAGCGCTCAAGTCCGTGACCGACCGGCTGGGCGCGGCGCTGCTGATCGTGCT
This sequence comes from Streptomyces shenzhenensis, assembly GCF_021462265.1. Taxonomy (GTDB): domain Bacteria; phylum Actinomycetota; class Actinomycetes; order Streptomycetales; family Streptomycetaceae; genus Streptomyces; species Streptomyces shenzhenensis. The sequence goes on from NZ_JAJONF010000033.1 coordinate 81,074, forward strand.
CCTCGCCCCGGTGTTCGCGGCGGTCGCCCTGGCCGTGCGCCTGGACTCCCGTGGGCCCGTGCTGCACCGGCAGACCCGGGTCGGACGCGGCGGAGTGCCCTTCACCATGGTGAAGTTCCGCACCATGGTCGCCGACGCCGAACGGTTGCGGCAGCAGCTGGCCGCCAGGAACGAACAGGACGGCCGGATGTTCAAGATCCGCCGCGATCCGCGCATCACCCGCGCCGGCCGCCTGCTGCGCCGCTGTTCCCTGGACGAACTGCCCCAGTTGTTCAACGTGCTGCGCGGGGACATGTCCCTGGTGGGCCCGCGCCCGCCGCTGCCCGACGAGGCCGCCCGCTACGACGAGGTGGAACTGCGCAGACTCGACGTCAGGCCGGGCCTCACCGGGGTGTGGCAGGTCAGCGGACGCTCGGACCTGTCGTGGGACGAGACGATCGCCCTGGACCTCGGATACGTGGACAACTGGTCGCCGTCGGTGGATTTCGGGGTGCTCATGCGGACGGTACGGGCCGTCGTCACCGGGACCGGCGCCTACTGAGCCGGCGAAGAGCGACGAGAGCGAGGAGAACCGTGGAACCGAGAACCACCCCCGCCGTCCCCACACCGCGGGACCGGCCGGTACCCGACGGTCCCGTCCGGTGCGCCGCCGACGTGCTCGCCCTCGCCGAGCGGGTGTTCCGGTGGGCCGACACTCGCGACTGGTCGGGCCCCGACCCGTACGACGGGCTGACCGGGCCGCTGGGGCGGCTGGCCGGGCACCGGGTGCTGCGCCAGGCCCTGCTGCAGACCGTCAAACGCAGCCCGGCCGATCTGCGACCGCTCCTCGGCATCCGCCCGCTGCGCACGGCCACCGCCACCGGCTGCGCGGCCGGTGCCTGCGCCCGGCTCTCCACGGCCCCCGGATGGCGCGAACGCGCGCTGCGCCTCGGCCGGTCGACGGCCGCCGAGCAGCTGTCCGGCCGCTACGCCGGGCTGTGGCGCTACGAGTTCGACGTGCAGACCCGCTGGTCGTACTACCCCGCGTCCGTCCCCAATCTGGTGGCCACCACCTTCTGCGCGGACGGCTGTCTGGATGCCGGGACACTCGACGAGGAGGCCGTGCGGTCGCTCGCCCACGGGCTGCTGACGCACCTGCACAACGGCGTGTTCTTCACGTACACCCCGGGCGGCGGCGTACTCGTGCACAACGCCAACCTCATGGGCGCCGCGCTCGCCGCCCGTCTGGCCCGCACCACGCCCCTGCCAGCCGGCCTGGCGGACCGGCTGGCCGACGCGGCCCGCCGAGCGGTCGAGGTGAGCCTGAAGGGCCAGCGCCCCGACGGCTCGTGGCCGTACGGCTCGGGGCCGCGCCTGGGCTGGGTGGACGGGTTCCACACCGGATACGTGCTGCTGCGCCTCGACCAGGCGGCGACCCTGCTCGGCCTGGACGTGCGGACCCCGCTGGAACGGGGGGTCGACCACTATCTGCGGCGTCTCTTCGACGGCCCGCTGCCCCGCTACTTCGCCGGCGTCCGGACCCGACGGGACCCGAACAACGACGCGACGGCGGTACGCATGGCGGCGTGGGCAGCCGAACACGGCTTCACCGGAACCGACTTCGCCCGCGCTGTGCTGACGGCGGTCATGGACCGCTACCCCGCCCTCGGCACGGCCCCGAGGACCCCGCGGGCGAACAGTGCCCTGTGGGAGTCACCCCGCTGGAGCGCAGCCCCCCTCCTGGACGCTCTGACCGCCCTGCACGCCGTGCTGCCGAGCGGACCACACCCCGCCGCCCCGGCCGGTCAGGCGACGCCGGCCGCCTCGTAACCCGAGAGGACCTCCGCCGTCCGCGGCGCACCGCCCGCCGCGTACCGCTCCCACCACACGGCCGCGCACAACAGCCCGAACACGGCGAGCCCCCGGTCACGCCGGCCGTGCACGTGCTCGGCGACGAGGCGGTCCGCCGTCCGCCGGTCGAAGACGTCGTCGAACAGCGGGGACCGCCGTACTTCGGTCCACAGCCGGTCGCCGTGCTCACGCAGCAACGACCGCACCGGCGCCCCGAATCCCGTCTTGGGGCGCCGGGCGACGAACTCCGGGACGCCGGAGGCCACCGCGGCCGCGCGGAACCGCGCCTTGCCGTCTCCCAGCCGCAGTTGCTCCTCCGCGACGGCGCCGAGCGCGGCGGCCACCACCGGCTCCCCCAGGAACGGAACCCGCAGTTCGACGCTCGCGCGCATCGACGCGCGGTCGCCGTAGAGCAGGTTCAGTCCCGGCAGGAACAGTCGCCGGTCGCACTCCGCCAGCGCCGCGAGAGGCGTCCCGCCCGCGGCGAGCACGGCGCCCGCCACCTCACGGTGCCGCTCGGTGACCGCGTCCAGACCCACGACCGGCGACAGTGCCGCCCACTCCCGCCCGGAGTAGTACGCCTGCGTCGCCCACGACCAGTCGAGGGCACCGAGCTGCAGCAACCGCCCGAACTTGTCCGCGCGACCCCGGTAGCGCCGGGGCGCGGGAACCCGGGTGACGGCCCCGAGGGCGGGGCGCGTCCAGGTGGGGAACCGTTGCAGCAGCAGTACGGCCTGGTAGCGCTCGTAGCCCAGGAACAGCTCCTCGACGCCCAGCCCCGACAACAGCACGGTCGCCTCGGCGCGGGCCGCACGGGAGAGCTGCATGAGGGCGACGGCGGCGGGGTCGCCGAACGGCAGCTCCATGGTGGTCACCAGCTCAGGGATCCGGCGCAGCACGTCGACGTCGAGGTCGACCCAGCCCAGCCGCAGGCCCAGCCGGCGGGCCACCCGGGCGGCGTAGGGCGCGTCGTCCTCGAACGGCTCCGCGGTGGCCACGGCGGGGCGCGGCCTGGCGGCGAAGGCGGGTCCGGTGAAGCCCTCCCTGCGAAGCTCGACGCCCAGCCAGGTGCTGTCCAGGCCTCCGCTGAGCAGCAGTCCCACCTTCACATCGGCCCGCACCTGGCGCGCGATCGACTCACGGACGGCGGCGCCGACGTCCGCGGCGGGCGCGAGGGCGGGAGCGCGCCACCAGGCCGACGCCTCGTCGTACCCGGGCGCGCGCCGGGACAGCACCGTCCCGGCCGGTACCGTGCGCACGCGCTGCCAGCCGGTACGGGGCGGCGGCGTCCACAGGAACATCGCGCCCTGCGCGACCGCGACCGGGTCGGCGTCTCCCGTCAGCCCCGCCACCCGCAGCGGTTCGATCTCGCTGGCGAGCCCGGTCATCCGCCCGGCCGCGTCCACCGCCTCGTACAGCGGCTTGACGCCCAGCCGGTCACGTCCGTAACGCACCTGCCCGTCGGGCAGGACGAGGGCGAAGGCGAACATGCCGTCCACCTGATCGAGCAGGTGCGGCGCGTCCGGCTGCAGCAGCAGTTCGTACAGGACCTCGGTGTCGCCCTCGGTCGTGAACGTCACATGGCGCTTCCGCAGCAGCTCGCGCAGCCGCGGCGCGTTGTAGATCTCGCCGTTGTAGACCAGCGTGCCCCGCCCGGGGGATCCGAAGGGCTGGTCGCTCCTCTCGTCGAGGTCCACCACGGCCAGGCGGCGGAAGTGCAGCTCCGCGTGCCAGTTCCGGCCGCCGAGGTCCGCGTGTCCGCCCGCATCGGGGCCGCGGTGGGCGATCACCGTGCACGGATCCGGGTGCGCCGGCCGACCGTGCCGCCCGGCGCTGCCCAACAGCACCACGAAACCGCACATCAGAGCACCGTGGCCGAAGCGGAGCCGCCAGTGCGCCGACCCGGTCCCGGGACCGCGGTCCCGGGACCGGGTGGGGGGCACCCCAGTGCCCTGGCCAGAGCCGGGGTGGCCGGGGTGGTCTCCACGACGCGGCCCTCGCTGAGCGAACCGGCCGCGCGACAGGCGACGAGGGAACTCCACAGCGCCGACGCGAAGTCGGCGGCGGCGGTGTCCGGCTCGTCGAGGGGCTCGTCGCGGACGCGGCGCAGGAACGAGCGCATCTCGGCGGCGTGGCCCTTGGGCGCGCCCCGGTACTTCGTCGTGGCCGCCCGTCCCCCCTTCCACACGGTGAGCGAGCGGAAGTCCTCGATCCTGGCCGCCATCCCGTCGGTGGCCACTTCCAGGAGTTCCTTCGGGGCCCCGGGAGCCGTCAGCCCCCCGTACACGATCGAGGCGGACGACCCGTCGTCGTAGGTGAGGTGGAGGGTGACGCTCTGTGCGGTGGCCGGGTCCGTGGAGTCCACGCCGACGGCCCGTACGGCAAGCGGCCTGCCGGGGACCAGAAAGCCCGCGGTGTCGATGAAGTGGCACACCTCCCCGAGCAGCCGGCCCCCCTGCCGGGGGTCGAAGTACCAGTGGTCGGCCGGGAGCCGGCCCGCGAACACCCGGTGGACGAGTTGGAGTGGCGCGCCCACGGGGAGCGCGGCGCGCAGGTCCCGCACCGAGGGGGCGAACCGCCGGTTGAACCCGGCCATCGCCGGCGCGCCGGAGGCCAGCCACGCGTCCGCGAGGTCCTCCAGTTCCGTCTCGGTCAGCCCCAGGGGCTTCTCGCAGAACAGAGCCGCACCGCCGCGCAGCGCCTGCGCCGCGTACCGGCCGTGGCTGTCGTGGCGGCTGAGCACCAGTACGCAGTCCGCGTCGCCCGACGCGAGACCGGCCTCGACGCTCTCCGCGACGGTACGGAAGCCCCAGCGTCGGCCCTGATGCGCGGCGGACAGTCCGCGTCCGCCGGCCACCCACGAGAACGCGACGCCGGCCTCCCGTTTCAGCGCGGGAAAGAGCGTCCTCGTGGCGAAGTTGCCGGCGCCGACGGCCGCGATCCGTACCGTGCCGCGCGGGGCGGTCCAGGTCCGGGGAACCGTCAGCGGTGCCGCGGGCAGCGGGAGCTGCGCCGTGCCGGGGTAGCGCAGCAGCAGGGCCACGCTGCGGCCGGTGCCGGAGGGCTTGAGCGCCTCGTACGCCTCGGCCGCGTCCTCGACGGCGAAGACCCGCGGCCTGAGCCGGGCGAAGTCCACCGCGCCGGTTTTGAGGAGCCGGAGCACCTCGGCGAGGTTGCGCCGTTCCGTCCAGGGGACGTAGCCCTCGGGGTACGGGTGGCCGCCTTCTTCGAAACGGGGGTCGTACCGGCCGGGCCCGTAGGACCGCGCATAACGGATCGACAGTTCCTTGTGGTAGTACGACGACCGCGGCGGCGCGACAGCCACGTCGCCGACGACCACCACCGTCGCGCGGTCACGGGCGAGGCGTCCGGCGAACTCGACAGGGTCGCAGCTGGAGGTGGCGGCGGTGACGAGCACGGCGTCCGCGCCGGCGCCGGCCCAGTTCCCGGAGACGGCGCCGGGCGGATCTGCCGCGGCACGCGGAAGGGCCACGAGCCCCGCCGACTCGGCCAGCGCCACCATGGCGGGGTCGGGATCGATCCCCAGGGCGTCGTATCCGTAGGCCCGTAGCAGGTGGAGCGTGATCTGCCCGACCAGGCCCAGCCCGATGACGGCGATCCGCGAGCCCGGAGCCGCCTCGGCCTGGTGGATGCCCTGCAGCGCGATCGCGCCGACCGTGGCGAAGGCGGCCCACTGGGTGTCCACACCGTCGGGCACGGGCACCACGAGGTTGCGGGGCACGGCGACGATCTCCGCGTGCGACGCGTAGCGGGCCCCGGCGGCGGCCACCCGCATACCGGGGCGGATGTCGCCGACTCCCCGGCCCGTCCCGAGGACCGTGCCGGCACAGGAGTACCCGAGCTGAACCGGACGGTCCAGGCGGTCCTGGACCGTCCGATAAGTGTCGGCGAGTCCCGTCCGCTTCACGCTGTCGAGCACCTGTGCCACCTGCTCGGGTCGCTGCCGCGCCTTGCCGACCAGGCTCTGCGCTCCGGTCGAGACGGTGGCCCGCTCCGTACCGGCGCTGATGAGCGACCAGTCGTTGCGGATCACCACCATTCCCGGGGCCGTTTCGGGGGCGGGAATGTCCCCCACCGTGATGGCACCGGTACGCGGGGACAGGAGGACTGTTTTCATTTCCTGCCTTACGGGAGGGGATTGCGGCCCACCACGCACTGTAGGGAGGCCGGTTCACCGGCACGTGTCCGTGTCCTGCCGAACGGACCAGACGGCGGAACATCTCCATGCGGCCGGGTGAACACGGCTCCGGCATGGCGGGCGTCGGCGCGGAATACCGCTTCGCTGGTGCCCGCGGAGCGCCCCGTCCGCAGGCCGGGGCCGCTCGGAAGGAGACTCGGTTGAAGCGACTGATGGTCGTCTACGGAACGAGACCGGAGGCCATCAAAATGGCTCCGGTCGTCGAAGCACTCGACCGGTCCACGATGTTCCGGCCGACGGTGACCGTGACCGCCCAGCACCGCGGGCTGCTCGACCAGGTGCACGCGTTGTTCGGCATCCGCGCCGATCACGACCTGGACATCCTCAGTCCGCGCCAGTCCCTCGCCGACATCACCGTGCGCGTCCTCGACGGACTGTGCCCCCTGCTGCAGAGCGAACGCCCGGATGCGGTTCTGGTCCAGGGCGACACGACGACCGCGTTCGCCGGGGCGCTCGCCGCCTTCTACACCAAGACCGCCGTGGTCCACCTGGAGGCGGGGCTGCGCACGGACGACCGGTACTCGCCGTACCCCGAGGAGATCAACCGCCGGCTTGCGACGCAACTGGCGTCCCTCCACCTGGCGCCCACCCGGCACGCGCGGGCGAACCTGCTCCGGGAGGGGGTCCCCGCGTCGTCCGTCGTGGTCACCGGGAACACGGTCATCGACGCCCTGCGCTGGGCGGTCGGCCGGAAGACCCCGTACGGGGACCCGGCGCTGGCCGACCTGGACGACACCGGCCGCCGGGTCCTGCTGGTGACGGCCCATCGCCGTGAGTCGTGGGGGACCGGAATGACATCCATCGGCGGTGCCCTCGCCGATCTCGCCCGCACCGAACCCGGACTTCTCATCGTGTTCCCGCTGCACCCCAACCCGGTGGTGCGAGAGGCGATCCTGCCGCAGGTGGCGGGCCTTGAGGGGGTGCGCCTGACGGAACCACTCGATTACGGCGCGTTCGCCCGGCTGATGAACCGTGCGCACCTGATCCTGACCGACAGCGGAGGCGTCCAGGAGGAAGGGCCGGGTCTGGGCAAGCCCGTGCTGGTCATGCGGGACACCACGGAGCGTCCGGAAGCCCTGCGGGCCGGCACCAGCCGCCTGGTGGGCACGGACCGCGACCGCATCGTGAAGGAGGTACGGCGGCTCCTGCACGACCGGAGCGCCTATGCCGCGATGGCCAAGGCCGTCAACCCGTACGGTGACGGCCGTGCCGCGGACCGTGCCGTCCGGGCGATCGGACACTGGATGGGGCTGTGCGGACGCCCGGCGGAGTTCGGCTGCGCGCCGGACCCGGCAAAGATGCCGGCGTCAGTGCCACAGGCCGCGGGTGTCGAACACGGCCTTGCCACGCAGCGCGGTCCGTTTGACGCCACGGAAGGCTTCGTGGTCCACGAGCAGCACGACGATGTCGGCGTCCCGCACGGCCTTGGTGACGTCGACGAGTTCGACCGTGTCCGTGCGTGCCAGTGACTCGGGCAGTTCCCCGATGTGCGGCTCGGCGACCAGCAGCCGGCCCACCTGACGCTCGGCGAGCCGCGTGGCGATATGGAGGGCGGGGCTCTCCCGCAGGTCGTCGATGTTCGCCTTGAAGGCCAGGCCGAGACACGCGATCACGGGGTCCTTGAACCGCTCGGCGGTCCGGACGATCTCACCGAGCACGTAGTCCGGCCGCTCGTCGTTGACTTCACGGGCGAGCCGGACGAGCCGCGCCTGCCGGGGCGCGGCGGAGACGATGAACCAGGGGTCCACGGCGATGCAGTGCCCGCCGACCCCCGGCCCGGGACGCAGGATGTCGACGCGGGGGTGCCGGTTGGCCAGGTCGATGACGTCTCCCACGTCGATGCCGAGCTGGTCGCAGACAGTGGCCAGCTCGTTGGCGAAGGCGATGTTGACGTCCCGGAAGGCGTTCTCGCTGAGCTTGGCCATCTCCGCGGTCGTGGCATCGGTGAGCAGGCACTCCCCCTTGGCGAACACCTGGTACAGGGCGCGCGCCCGCTCGGCGCAGCCCTCGCCGACGCCGCCGACGACCCGGTCGTTGGTCACGATCTCGATCATCGTCCGGCCCGGCAGGACACGTTCGGGACAGTGCGCGACCCGCACGTCCGGCGCGTCCGCCGTCCCGTGCGGGAACGTGAGGTCGGGCCGGTACTTGCCCAGCCACCGGGACAGCTCCACGGTGGTTCCGGGCGGCGAGGTGGACTCCAGGATGACGAGGTCGCCCGCCTTGAGTACCTCGGCCACCGAGGCGGCGGCGGCACGCACATACGACAGGTCCGCCGTGTGATCCTCCTGAAGCGGGGTGGGCACCGCGATGATGAAGGCGTCCGCGGGCTCGGGTGTGCCCGTCGCCCGCAACCGTCCCATGGCCACGGCGCCGCTCACCGCCACGGCCAGGTCGGGCTCGACGAAGGGCACGCGGCCGGCGTTGATGAGGTCGACGGTGACGGGGTTGACGTCGACACCGATGACGTCGATGCCGTTGGTGGCGAGGGCGGCGGCGGTGGGCAGGCCGATGTAGCCGAGGCCGATGACGCAGACATTAGAGAACACTGAAAGAATTCCTTTTCGGACGTGTCACGGTCGAACGCGCTGACGGTGGCCCGAGGGAAACCAAAAGGTCCGCTACGGGAAGGAATGAATAAATCCCAGCAGACCAGCGAGTGGACCATTCGAGCGTCGGAACGTATCAGGTCGGCCAACGATATTCAGGACGGAACCAGTCCGTCCCCCATGCCTTCCGCTCGATCTCCAGCGGAATACCATGAAAAGAGATTCGCCGCCCGGTGGGAGCCCTGCCCGTGCGGTGCCCCGAACTCAGGTACCGGATTGGCAGACCAGTACTTGCCCCTCGGCGAAAGCCGACCGCACGTTGGCCGCAGCTCGAGAGATGCCATCGTAGAGCCGGGCCCGAGCGCCCTTTCCAGAGTCGACGTGATAGAAGAACCAACGGTTCGGGCGCAGCCCGCAGTCCGAGACGAGGCGGGCCAGCGACGCGGGCGTGAAGACGTAGACGTGGTCCGGATGGATGACTTCCAGGCCCGCCAGCGTATTGATCATGTTCTTGGCGGCCAATCCGTTGGGTGTCGAGAGGATCAACTCGACTCCGTCTCCCGCTTCCCTCATGAGGGCTGCAAGACCGCGCAAGAACGAGGCGGCGTCCCTCACGTGTTCGATGACATCCCCTGCCAGTACGACCTCAGGCCTGAACTTGACCAGACCGCTTCTGTCGTTCGGATCTGCGACGTCGGCCACCGAGTATTCGCCCGGCAGTCGTTCACGCAGACGCTCGATGCCGGCGTGGTCGACGTCCACACCGTGCACATGGGATGCCTCCCGCAAGAGCTTGGCGTGCAGAATTGACCCGTTGGCCAGTTTCTCGGCCGTCAACGGAGAATCCGCGCAGCCGACGTGGAGGACACGGCGTCCAGCGCAGAGATTCAGCAGCAGGACATCCCGATCTCTCGCTACCGATGCACTGACAAGCTGCTGAGAAAAGAATCCGGACTTCGGCACGGCGCTTCTCCTTTTCACCCATCCGCCTGCTCCGGAGAATAGCAGCGATTCCCTGACCGTTGAGGTCTGACACACACCACGATTGAAGAGGCATTGAATTTCGCTCCCGGTATTCTCCCTGCATCTCCCCCGGGGCGCCGTCGCCGTCCTCCCGAGATGCCCGAAGAAGCCGACGAAGTCGACCGCCTTGCCTGTCAGGCCGCTCGGGAGCCGAGGAGGATCCGGAGCGAGACCGGGAGGCTTCCCTGGCCCTCGTGCCGCGGATCTGACGACACGACCAGGACCGTGACGCCGTCCCCGGTCACGGTCGCAGCTCATCTTCGCGTCGAACGCGAGCGGGTTCCTTGACGAACGGCACGACGCGCCCAACGTTGAGCGTTCAGAGGCCGGCCGACTCATACCAGGCGTATGTGTCCGCGATTCCGTCGGCTAGCTTGATCGTCGGAGCCCACCCCAGAGCAGTGATCCTCGAGATGTCGAGGACCTTGCGATACGTACCGTCCGGCTGGCTCGTATCCCATTCGACGGCTCCCTCGTAGCCCACCACGGACGCCACCAGGTCCGACAGTTCCCTGATGGAGAGATCTTCACCTGTGCCCACGTTGACGGGTGAGTCAGAGTCATATCCCTCCAGCAGCAGCAGGCACGCCCGCGCCAGGTCGTCGGAGTGCAGGAATTCCCGGCGGGGCTCCCCTGAGCCCCAATTGACCACCTTGGGCGACCGTTCCGTCCGGGCCTGATGGAACCTCCGGATCAGAGAGGGCAGAACATGCGAGTGCACGGGGTGAAAGTTGTCTCCGGGCCCGTACAGATTGGTCGGCATAGCGCAGATCCACGGCAGTCCATGTTGCCGACGGACGGCTCTGACCTGGGTGATTCCGGCGATTTTGGCAACCGCGTACGCCTCATTGGTCGGTTCCAGCTTGCCGGTCAGCAGCGCCTCTTCACGGATCGGATTTTCGGCGTATTTCGGGTAGATACAACTGGATCCGAGGAAGAGCAGCCACTGCACCCCGTTTCGCAGAGCCGCATCCAGCACGTTCACCTGAATCATCAGATTGTCGGAGATGAAATCGGTAGGACGGGTGTTATTGGCATTGATGCCGCCCACACGGGCCGCCGCGAGGATCACGACGTGCGGCCGGTGCTTCGTAAACCATTCGAAGACCGCAGGCCGGTCCCGCAAGTCGAGTTCGGTCGAGGTGGGACCGAGCAGCGAGCTGAAACCTTCGGCCGTAAGAAGCCTCCACAAGGCCGATCCCACGAGCCCGTTTCTCCCAGCGACGAAAACGGGAGCAGATCGGTCCAACGGACGACAGGTGCCGGTCGGTACCGCATGCGCAACGCTCATCTGGGCCTCCTGTCGGACGGGTCAATGCCGCATACTCCGGTTCGGCTGCCACGTCGTCGAGGACCGTCTCACCAGGACGCCGCCGCACGACCGTCACTCTATTACCGACGTCCACCATGCAGACACATCGCCATAATTCAGCGAAAGGGATGATGAGATCTCTATTCTGACGTGGGACCAAGAACTATCAGGAGTGCTGACCGAAGCATTCTATACGACGAAATAACATATGGAGTTGACGTGACCGCGAAGACGGCGCTCATCACCGGAATTACCGGCCAGGACGGTTCCTACCTAGCGGAACTCCTACTGGACAAGGGATACGTCGTGCACGGCATCGTTCGCCGCGCCTCCACCTTCAACACCCAGCGGATCGAGCATCTCTATGAAGATCCTCATCACCCTCAGGCACGGCTCTTCCTGTACTACGGGGATCTGACTGACGGAACCCGGTTGGCCGGGCTGCTGGAGAAAGTGCAGCCGGACGAGGTATATCACCTCGCCGCACAATCCCATGTGCGAGTGTCCTTCGACGAACCCGAGTTCACCGGGAACACCACGGGGCTCGGCACCACGCGTCTGCTCGAAGCGATCCGCTCGGTGGGCCTGTCATGTCGCTTCTACCAAGCCTCCAGTTCGGAGATGTTCGGCGCCGCGCCGCCGCCCCAGTGCGAGACCACCCCGTTCCATCCGCGCTCCCCGTACGGGGTCGCCAAGGTCTACGCATACTGGGTGACCCGTAACTACCGCGAGGCCTACGGCATGTATGCCGTCAACGGCATCCTGTTCAACCATGAGTCTCCGCGGCGCGGCCCGACGTTCGTCACCCGCAAGGTGGCCACGGCCGCGGCACGTGTCAAGGCGGGGCTCCAGGATGTGGTCTACCTCGGCAATCTCGACGCGCGCCGGGACTGGGGCTACGCAGCCGAATACGTCGAGGCGATGTGGTTGATGCTGCAACAGGACGAGCCGAACGACTATGTGGTGGCCACCGGGACCAGTCACAGCGTGCGCGACTTCGTGGAGTACTGCTTCGCGCACGTGGGCCTGGACTGGCGCGACCACGTGCGTTTTGACGCGCGGTACCTGAGGCCCTCCGAGGTCGACGACCTGGTTGGCGACGCATCACTCGCCGAACGGGTCCTCGGCTGGAGGCCGACCGTACGCGCCCCCGAGCTGGCACGGCTGATGGTGGACGCCGAACTCGACATGCTGCGGCACTCCGCGGGTCTGATGGATGCCGCCACTGAGCGGATGGTCCCTGCGCCGACTGCAAGGTGACCTCGGACGGACGACTCCTCGCACCCATCCCCCGCAGCGTTGCGGATGCCGCCGCATAGGGCAGCACGCTGGTGTGCTTCGTACGGACATCACCGCGTCGGCGGTCAGTTCACGCATGCCGTGAACACAATCGCTGCACTGATGGCTTCACAGCGCGCGGATACGGAGTCCGATCGGCTACGTTCACCATCGCTGGGCCCGCCTCACCACCGGATCGGCCGTATCAGGAGGCACTCCACGGAACGAGCGGATCGTCAGATGCGCGCGGACCTGGCCGAACGGGTGTCACGGATCCTGGTCCCCGCACCCGGGCACGAGCGAGTGCGGGACCACCGCTCCGGCCCGAAGCCCGGTCATTCGGAGGTGACGAGGGGGCAGGAACCCCGAGAGCCCGTACGCCCGATGGATCTACGCAGGCCACCGACAAGCGCAGACCCTGTCAATACCGCAATCAGGACGAGAAACCCTCACAATTGACGAGTGACCCTCCTACATCAGGCCCGCAGGGCTGCGCAGCGTATCGGGATTGATGTGAACCGATTCCCTGAGTGTTCCTCCGAATACCGCGTCGTCAAGTTGCTGCTCCGCAGTGGCATCGACGTCGTTCTCGACGTGGGAGCGAACTGCGGCCAGTACGGCGCAACACTACGGCGCCTCGGCTATCAAGGCCGGATCGTCTCGTTCGAACCTGTGTGTGATCCGCTGGCGATCCTACGGCGCCGTGCGGCCCGAGATCCGCTGTGGACGGTGTTCCCGCACGCGCTGGGTGACGAGCGTGCCACGGTCACCATCAATGTCGCCGGCAACGGTGCTGCGAGCAGTTCGGTACTGCCCATGATGCCCCGGCATGCCGAGGCCTGCCCGGAGTCACGCTACGTGAAACGGCAGGAGGCCGAGCAGCATCGCCTGGATGCACTATGGCGGCAGGTGACCGCGCCGGGTGACACGGTTTTCCTCAAACTTGACGTCCAGGGCTACGAAGAGGCAGTGCTGCGGGGGGCCGGAGACCGGCTGCATCACTGCGCGGGTCTACAGATGGAAGTCTCCTGTGTTCCCCTGTACAAAGGCGGGCTGTTGCTGGGGAAAGCCCTGGACCTGGTACAACACCGCTACGGCTTGACCTTGATGGCATTGGTTCCGGGATTCACCGATCCTCGAACCGGCCAGATGCTCCAGTGCGATGCGATCTTCCTCAGGGACGAACTGCTCAGCGAAGATCTCCAGGTACGCGAACAGCGCGGTGGACTGTGCCAGGCGGGTGCGCCAGCGTCGTCGGTGGAGTAGCCCGGCTGGCCAGGCGTTCTCCGACCGAGCCCATGGAGGCAGGGGGCCGGAGGCGCGTTCGATGAGGGCCCGGGAGCCGAACGGGAACCCGTGGTGCGGAGTGGCTGACGGTGCCGCGGAGCTGCAGGTGACGGTCACTGACGACCGTGCTCACCACGGTGGTGACCGGCTCCGCGGTCGGTGAACCAGCGGACCGCCCGGCGGCCGGACCGGCTCGGCTTCCGCTCCCCGACGCTCTCCACGGTGGACATCCTCCCCGAGGCCGTCCCGTGGCCCCGGGCGCCCACCGAAGAGAATCAAGCACGGGCAGAACGCGGTACCCGGCGACGGCTTTGCACCAACATGCCACCGACGGCGAGCCGAAGGTAGGGCCATAGCCAATACGCCGGCCACAACGGTCCGGCGTGCCGCCGGGTGAAGCGCAGCCAGCTGCGTGGCGGCAGCCCCTTGGGCGTACGCATGAGGCGCAACCGTTCCCACACGGACAAGGTGAGGTCCATGTAACTTCCGGCCACCGAGTTCCCGGCGCATGTGCCGAGTGTTCCGGGTGCCACCCACACAGCGCAGTCCAGGGCTCTTGCTCTCAGGCCGTAGTCGAAGTCGGCCATGCCATGCTCGAACTTGCCGTCGATCTGCCCCACGCGTTCCACCACGCTTCGCGGCACCAGTACAAGGTTCCCGTTCATGGTGTCCACGAGCAGCGGGCGGTGGGCGGGAGCGACCCTCGTGAAGCGTGTCGGGCGCAACAGGCTCTGGCGCACCACACCCGAGTACGTCACTGCGCCGGTGAGCGGGTCGCGCAGCGCGCCGGCAACAAGCGGATCCTGCCCCGACCCGACCAGCGCCCGATGTGTGGCCAGCAAGCGCGTCAGCGCTCCGGGGTCCAGAACGACGTCGTCGTTCAACCAGAGCAGGAAGTCGTAGTCCACCGCGGCTGACGCGGCAAGCGCCATCCCCTTCGCCCAGAAGAGCGCCCCGTCGCCTTGCATGACGTGGATACCGGGCCAGATCGCACGTGCGGCAGCAGCAGTGCCATCGGTGCTTCCGTCGTCGGTGAGCACGATCCGGAGCGACACCTCGGGGGGGCACTGTCCGACCAGCGAACGCAGACACCGGACGGTGGTGTCGCGTCGGTTGTGACAGGCCATCACGACGACGACGGAAGTCATCGGCACACTCCTGAGGGATTTGCGTCCGCTGCCGGATCCCACTCAGTGGACGACACGTGATACCGAGCAGAAATGTTCCCGAACGGACAGGACATGTCCTGGGCGGCCCCCACGGGGCGGCGCTGCTCCCCATACTTTATAGGGGACGCGCACGCGCAATCCGAGCGTATGCCTCGTACTGGACGCAATATTCCCTCTTTCGCCCGGCAGACGCCGCCCGCCCCTAGATAACGCGGCGCCAGCGTCCGCCGTGGCGGAGTCATCCCAACGCCGTGCTCGGCATCACTCGCTGCACGACTTCACGGTGACAGGACAGCCGCACAGGCTGCCTCGGCGCGGCGGAGTATCGAGGATGTCGGGCCGGTTGCCCAACTCCAGTAAAAAATTTTCGGCAGCCATCCTGTCCCGACGGAATCGCGTCGCGTCAGATCTGCAGCGGGCCATTAAGCACAGATGGACAATCCGACAGGAGGGCGCGGCGCGCCGTATCGACCGCATCGCCCCTGCATGTGCAGAATTGAGCATAGAACCGCTGCAACCAACTAAAGGAACACAAGTGTTTCCGACTCGCCTTTCAGAGCACTACGAGACAAAATACGCCGACGATCTCACCGCCGCCGCCCCCACGCCCTTGCCGCTGGACATGGTGCCCCGCAACCGTTTCGAAGGCGCTGTGACCACACTGGCCGCAGTGCTTCCGAAGGGCGCCGATGTACTCGAACTGGGGGCAGGGAACGGATTGGTCGCTGAAAGCCTGCGCGCAGGCGGAGTTCCCTTCGCCAACTATACAATTGGCGACATTGCAAAAGCACGCCTGGACGGCCTCCGCCGCACTTTCACCGACCCGCGGTTCCATCTTGTGCAAGCCAATGCCGAGCAGGCGTCGGCCACAGTCCAAGGTCGTTTCGACGCAGTGGTGATGGTTGCCCTGATTGAGCACTTGATCGACCCCATGGGCGCCATGACCGACGTACGCACCCTGCTCAAGCCTGGGGGGTTTGCTTACATCGATACCCCCAACATCGCCAAATGGACGCGCCGCGTAAAACTCGCCTGTGGTTGGTTCCCGGCCACAGGCTCACGCAACGAGGGTCTGACGACATACTCCGGCAAGGACAGTGACCTGCACGACGAGGGGCATCTGCACTACTTCACGCACAGGTCGCTGAAGCTCATGCTGACCCGCCGGTGTGGATACCGGTCGGTCGAATTCCGGCCGTACTTCGAGAGCCCGCGGATCCTTGGCAGGACAGGCACCGAACTCGCACGACGTGTCCCGCAGTTGTTTTCCGAAATCGCCTGCATCGCCTACGCATAGTAAAATCCACTTGGGCTGATGGTGCGATCATGACGGCGTCTCTTGCGGCGCCGGGGAGTGCACTCAGGCCGGACCCGCAATGTCCGGAGGTCCGATCGCGCCGCAACTCCGTCTTCCACTCCTCGATCGCCCCCCATCCCGCTCCAGTGCCCGCCGCAGCGGAACCCGGGCGGACCAGCCTTGCGACCGCGGGAACTGGCACGCCCCCGGACCGTGCAGCCGATATCGAACATCCACCCGATCACCAGCTTGACCCGGCGCGTCCACCCCCCGGAACTCGTCTTCCCAGGCGGGCGGCCCATGCCCAAACTCCCACCGCGGAGGGCTCGGCCGCTCCACCGACACCGGCCCCGTCAAGCGCAGGACGTCCACGCCGCCCTCCTCCCACGCTCGCCACCGACGCCGCACCGACCGCGACGTAATGACGCCGCACCGGCGCTCAGGAGCATCCAGCCGTCTCCGCCTCTGCTTCTCCTTGGGGGTCAGCGCGCCCGATGCGCGTTCCGGGGCAGCCAACGGAAGTTGAGGAAAGCGTGTTCTCGACGACGGCCGAACCCTGCTTCTGGATCACTTTCACCCGCCGCCGACACGTGTTCTCAGCAGCCCGGCCACTCCTTCGGTGAATCGGGCGCTCATACCTTCTACCGTGTACTTGTCGGCGTCTGACGCACAACCTTGCTGAAGCCGTGCCATGAGGCCGGGACTGGTCAGTGTCCTCACCACAGCCTCTGCATATTGCTCCGGCCCGCCAGTCACGACCATCGAGTTGCGGCCATGGTCCAGATACTCGAATTCCGGGCTGTGGCGGGGACTGTCTGTCGTCACCAATGGGGTGCGGAGCGCGAAGGAATCTACTGCGCAGAGTCCGACCAGCCCGGGCATGAGCATGAGCCGTGACGCCGCGCCCAGCAGCGCGCGACGTTCGTCATGAACGGGGCCCACGTACACCACGCCGTCTCCGCCCGCAGCCGAAGACTCGATCAAAGGCCTGCACGGGCCGTCACCCGCGACAAGAAGCCTGAACTCGGGCACGCGCTCGACGATGTGCCCCACCGCTTCCATCAGGAACGGAATTCTCTTGGACGCATGAAATCCCCCCAGATAGAGGCCGGTGCGTTCCGGTACCAGCCCGAACCGGGAGCAGAAGTCCGCGACCTGCTCATCGGTGACCGCATTTCGGGCTGCCGCCAGAGCTGTGGTGTCCGTGGCGTTCCGTACCACGGTGATGCGGTCGCGTGGAAAGCCTCCCGCAGCTACATGGTCCGCGCCGCCGGCTGTGTAGGCGAAGAACCACGAGACCTGCGAAGTGAGGAAGCGCTTGGCTGTCCGGAGCAAGGGGCCGGCCTGCTTGTCGTAAGTCCGACCATGGCCCCACATGCCCAGGGCAGGACCAGATCCGGCCCCGGCCCTCCGCAACAGCCCCCTGGCGAGGAGTGGAAAAGTCTCCAGGTTCTGGAGGGCCTGTTCCACGATAACCACGTCCGATGAACGGGGAAGATGACCAAGTCGCCGCACGCGAACAGGCAACCCGGCGATCCGCCAGGAATGCTGAACCACGCTGACAGCACTTTCCAACTCGTCAGCGTCTTGAACACTGCCGCTGCCCTGGGCCGGAGGAGGCGAACCATGCGCGACGATCAGGTCCGCTCCCAGTTCCCTGTGGAGATCACCTGCAAGCCTGTGGAAGAACGGTACTCGGTAGTGTGAGATATACGGCTGCACGATCGTGATTCGTCGCCGATGCACAACATCGCCTCTCTTCTTATGGAAGACCCGGCAGGTGGCGGAACGTAGTCCGCGTACGGGTCGCACCGTGTCGTCAATTAGTCCTCGCCGATTTCCGGATCGATCCCCCGGATGGACGCCGTTCGTGGGCGAGCAGGGACACCGGATCCCAGGAAGACGCCGCAGCCGTCTCACCAGGCTCTCAGGCTGTACATGTACGCTCCCGGTTCTTCGGCGAGATGCAGTGCGTGTCGGACTCCCAGTACGTCGCAGGCGGAGCCAGACCGGGTTGTATCAGCGGCATGACGTTGGGCAGCCACGCCAGGACTGGAAAACCGATCCATTCGTCCTACCGAAGCCCGAGCCGGGTTGAGCAGGTCCTGGGCGAGCCGGAGGTTGGTCATGGGGTGCGTGGTCTGTGCCTCGCTGGGGGAGCCGAATGCAGTCGGCTTGATCACGGGGGGATTTTTTGGCGACATGCGGTGGTTCCTGTCACTGGCGGCAACGCTGTCACGTCCGGCGGAAGGCTCTGAGCAAGATGGGTACCAGGACGAGGGCAGCGTAGGAGACGACCGATCCAATGACGGGTCCCTCGGGCCCGAGTCGTGCCAAAGGGATGGACACAGCGAGATTCGCCGCGGCCATCAGGCTGAAGGTGATCGCCTTGAAGCGCAGACCCGCGGCGTCGGTCATCCACATGTTGGCCGGGCAGGCGAGCGCCTGCACGATGAGCAGCGTGGCGAACGCAACCATGAGATCGGTCCCCACGCGGATCCGCTCATGCATCATCCAGGTGCCCGCCAAGGGCCCGAGCACAACGATTCCGATACTCAGGACAAGGCTCCCAGCCGCAAAGTACCCAGTGAGCCAGGCGAGTTGCCGCCCGTGCGCGCCGGACGACCGCCTTCTCCTGGCGAACAGCGCCCACAGCGGTAGACCGGCGGCGCTCAGCAGACTGCTCGCCGGCCCGAAGAACTGGGCCCCGGCCGAATAGCCGGCCACCGCCGTCGCGTCGGCCGTGTGGCTGAGGACCAGCCGGTCGGTGGAGTAGGCAAGGGCCGTGGCGGCGGTGGTGATGGTCATGGGAAGTGCGAAGCGCGAGATGGTTGCCCGGTCGTTCAGTCCCCCTTCGCGGACGCTACAGAGGATCATCCTCAGCAGCGGCATCCGGAGGTAGCGGCCGGCGAGGACCGTGCCGACCGCGTTCACGACGAACTGCGAGAGGAAGGCGGCGAAGACACACACTCCTGCGGTCCCGTCCAGGCCGACGGCGAAAAGCACGAGGGCGAACTGCAGGACGCTGCCTGCCCCCTGCAGCAGGAACGAGACCTCATTGCGGTTCACGGCGATCAGCACGGATCTACTCAGTCCGAGCGGCATGCTGCACCCGAAAAGCACAGAAGCGACCGCCACCGCAAGGTCGGCCCCCGGCTGTGCGACATCGCCCAGCACCCTGTTCCACACTCCGAACAGGGCCATGATGACGCCCGTAGCTGCAACGACTGCTCCTGCGTACACCAGGTAGCGTGCCGACGACAGGATCGTTCCGCGCACCAGCCGTTGTTCGCGCGACGTGTCACGCGCAACGGCTTCCGTGAGGGCGGCTCCCGCGCCCAGATCTGTGACCGGAAGCACCGCTGGCAGCGTGGTCACCAAAGCGAAGAGCGCATAGCCGGACACACCCACCGCGCCGACCACGGTATGGACCAGTGCCAGGTTGGTGATCGCGGTGACGGGTAGTGTCACGGCCCTCGCGCCGACCGACCGGGCGACGGGGCCGAGGAAGCGTTGCCTCGGTCCGTCGTGCGTCCCGCCCGGGGCGCGCGCCGTGGGCACTGGCGCAACCGGTACCTTCGACGGCCGATCGACCGAACTCAGGTCGTGTGGCGGATGTGGTGCTGCCACGGGATCTTTCCGCCTAACGCCCATGCGGGCCCAGGTCCTGAGCCGGCGCGGGCGCCGCGGCCGCCAAGGACAGCTCGGCTTCCGGATCACGCGCGTGCTGGTAGAGGTGGTCGATGCGGCCGGTGGTGAAGGCGTCGGTTCGCCGGAAAATCCCGCGGACGGTGTAACCCTTCTCCAGGCTCACCTCGGCAGTGCAGGAGTCGTCCTGTGGGGCGATTCCGGTGATAAGCGCCGTTTCGGCTTGCATACGAGCTCCATGAGGCAATGCAGGCGGATGGGGCGACTGACTGGCATTTCTATAGCTACGCAGCCAGTTCGGGCCTCCCCGCCCACAGCGTAAGAAGTCTTCCCGCAAACACCCACAGTCACGGCCGCACATCCCCCCCGTGTGGACGCATTTCCAACCGCTTTCCCGTCAACAGGTGTGGCGCCATATGCACGGTGCATCCGGTACGGCGTTCGGAAAAGCGGATCAGCGTCGACCGACACAGCAGCAGATGCCGCGCAAGTCTGGTCGCCGACGCGACCGTGAGTGCTCTTCACTGAGCGGAAGGTGCGTTCGGCTTCCAGCGGTTCTCGTAACCGAGTGCGACGTCTTCGGGCGTCAGATACGGGTTGGAGACGGCGAACCGGTACTCGCCGTGCAGACTGCCCCCTCCCCTCGCCTGGTCGAGCAGACGGTCGATGGGGGTCCCTTCTCTTCCGAGGCCTCGACCGCGCACAACATCGCAGCCAGGAGAGAGAACGTCATTCCATCGAGCTCGGCCAAGGACCACGGGCGCTCCGTGATTCCGATATAGATGGGCGCGATGAGCACAGTCAACATGACTAGCCTTTGCCCTCTGCCCGAGTTCCGAATCATCACCGCAAGGATTCCCAGGAAAAGGAAAAAACCGATCCAGCCGGCCGCGAACCTCATGTCCAGAAACTGATTGTGGACAGAGTACATCAGAGGGTTGAGGTGCTGTTGAGAAAACCCCGACAAGGCGCCTCGACCGAAACCCAGAAATGGCGCGGAATCCATTTTCTTATATGTCGCAGCCCACAAGTAGACTCGACCCGTGTAACCGTGACTGTCGCTGCTCATCATGGGGAGAACGAAACCGATCACAAGCCCGGCGACAGCAACGACCCAGGCGACCCGGATACGCCACCAATCAGCGGGGGTATCGACTCGGGGCCGCAGTATGGCCAGCGCCAGAAGTGTCACCGCCACAGCAATAACCGCTGTTCGACTTCCGGTCAGCACAACCATTCCTGCCACATAAAGACTCAGGACGAATCGCGCCTTTCCGCGGAACCCGAGATAAACATATGGAAGAGCGACGGAAAGGGTGATACCGAGGGCGTTTTCATGGCCCAGCACTCCCCGGAACAAGAATCCCAGCGGGCCACATTTGTCGGCTCGGCAGGGCACCACAGCCCACGCGGGACGTACCGCAGCCGCCAATCCGCTGAGGATAGCCAAGGTAATACCGAATACACCGGCACCCAGGTGTGCGCCACGCCCAACCGGCAGCACGATACATACCGCCAGGACCACGGCAAGACTCATCTGGGTCGCTGAAAACATTTGCCCGTTGTTCAGCCCGGTACTGAATGTGATTACAATATGCAACAGCAGTGCGACGATGGTGACATGGCGGACTCGCCTTCGACCCCCAGTCGCCCCGCGTAGGAAGGAAAGGGTAACGGTCAATAAAATGACCGCTACCAGCGCCCACCGTAGCGCGGTGAAATACGGGTTCGCCACGGGTTCCAGAAGGATCTTGTTACCGAAGGGGCCGGTGACGAACGAAGCATTTCCACTCCAAACGATGGCGAGCACTGGGATATTCATCAACCATCCCAACGCGAAAATGAATACAGCAGTAGTGTTCCAGTCACCTGCGCGGACGGAGGCTCGGAGAGCAACAATGAGAAAGAGCGTACCGACGGCCGTTCCTGAGAGGATGATCGCCGTCGTTCCCGGTTCCAGCATTGTTCCTTACTCCTAGGTCTCGCTCGCCATCTGCCATGCACCGGGAGGCGTGCGGCATTGTCACGGGAATTTTCTCGGGGTCAGACGCACCCACAGATGCCACCCCAGCACTCTCTCACCTGGAAGCCCGTGGACGGGCAGCGGGGGAGCGTGCATGAAACGCTTCTCTGCACTCTTTACCGCAAAGCTCGAGAAATCTGTGCGAACCTGCCGCATGCCGTAAACACGAGAATATGGATTGGTCGGCCCGTCAGTGTTATGGTGGATGAACTCGCCCATGCGCAGGTAGTTAAAAAGTCCCTGTCGCCGAGCATTTCCAATGTGGTCGCCCAGCCGCCCTCTGTTCTTGCAGCCTCCGATCCGCACAACGGGATACGCGATCAGTACTGCGGCCCTGCGTACCAGTCCGATCGCCACCAGATAGTTGAGCGACCAACGGGCATAGAGCATGACCACCAGTTCACCATCCGGCTTCAGCACTCGCCAGATCTCACGCTGCGCCCGATCGATGTCCGGCACATGATGCAACACACCGTGACTGAATACTACGTCGAAAGAATTATCCGGAAAGGGGAGGTCCAGAACGCTTGCCCTGTGAATTCCTTGAAACGGAAGCCCTCGCAGATTCATTCGAATTCTTGTTCGCCTCACGGACGTCTCGGTGATGTCTACGCCAGTCCACGAGGCGCCCCGCCTGATCAACTGCTCGGCCTCCGACCCTTGCCCGAGACCGATTTCCAGCACTTGACGATTGGCGGGACTCATTTTGTCCAGGCAGGCAGGGATGTGAGATTCAAGCCCATACTTCAGCGCATCATACCGATCGAAAAACTCCTCGTAATGGTGCGGCTCGTCACTTGAGGGACCGCCGACGAGTTGCTCTCCACACGGGTTGGCACTCCAGTATCCCCGAATATCTTCCTGCACGCTGAGCTTCCTTCTAGGCTTTCTCACGCTTGACCGACAATTTGTCGGGATTTATTTTGCCACGCCTCTCTTGAGTGGATGCGCCGCGACATTTGGGAATGAAAATGCCTGAATTACAGTATTGAGCGCCGCAAGCCGCTCAGTCCATCGCTACTTTACTGATCTTTACAGAGACGCAGATCAAACTCCGACCCCTGCGGAAATCTATACGCTTCCGCGCCCGCTCCGAACGGAATCGGCGGGCGTCGGGGAAGTTTTCACACAATCGGCGTAGCCGTGACAGTGACGTGAGAATGCCCAGTCCTCGCCGACTCCCCTGAGCTTCGGCCGAACGGAGGGAGCGCCGCACAACACGGTTGTGCTGTGTGGATTCTATTGTGCTTCTCTGCTGCCATAGAACCGTCATCAAGTTGCGTCGAGCGAAACCTGCGCGGGAGTGCCAGAGGTATGGCGGTGTTACGTAAGAGTATGATCAAAATGACCTCGCCCGCTAAGCAGAAATATGACCGTTCCTATTTTCCGCTGAGCACATCCCGGCCCTGCAGGAAAAATGTCATTATCTTGAGGCACCGGTCATCGTTGGGCGGCATGGGAAGGGCTGCTGATTTCTTCACCCCAGTCATGCAGGCGCACTGCGAGGTCGTAGCAGTTATTTCTCTATCAGCGGATCGCGCTGAGGGGAATCGGTTCGAGGCCACTTTGCCTGCAAAGCTTCGCGCTGTGGCGGCGACCCTCTGGCGGTGCTCCTACACGCTGGCGACGCGATCTCCAAGGGCGATGTATGTGCCGATCTCCCAGTGGGGCCTTCCTCTTCTTCGCGACGTCCTCATCGTCGTCCTCACCAGGATCGTCAAGTGCGCTCCGGTACTCCACCTTCACGGCGCCCAGCTGCCGGCCCGGCTGTCCTCGAACCGCGCACTGCGGAAGGTGCTGGCAGGAGGGCACTGGATCGTTCTGAGCGAGGCAGTGGCGGCAGAGTTGCACGCCAGCGGCTGCTCTACGGAGTCGGTCACGGTGGTGCGGAATCCGGCGCCACCGGCGGTCCGGCCCCGGGTGCCCGGCCCGCCCCGTCTCCTGCGCGTCGGCTGGCTCGGCACGATGTGCCGGGCCAAAGGGTTCGACGTACTGTGCGACGCGGTCGGCCGCTCAAAGCGACGAGGCATGGCTGTGGAGTTCTCCGTTGCTGGAATGCGCCTCGACGTACCGGGCTCCGCCATGGCCGTCGTGGACAAGGATCTGGGTGTACTCGATCCGGCAGACGTCCCCTCTTTCTGGGCAGAGGTCGACGCCTTTGTCCTTCCGGCACGCTGGGTTGAAGGGCTTCCCTTCGTGCTCCTCGAAGGCCTGCAGGCCGGCTGTGCCGTGGCGGCGACCCCGTCACCCGGATGTGCCGAACTCTTCGCCGAGGGATGCGTCGAGCCGGTCGAAGCCACAGTGGACTCGGTTGCCGGGTTCCTCAAGGCATGCGGGGACGACCTCGAAGGAGTCCGGCGACGACAGCAGAAGGCATGGCAGGGGCTGCGGCCACTCTACGAACACAGCAGCGTCGAGAAGAAGTTCGTTCGGTTCTGGCAGGACACCGTTTTTGGGAGGGACCGTTGACGAAACTGCGGCGCAACGTACCCAGGGCCGGACTGGCGGACGAGAACGCGTCCGCCGGGCCGCCCGGCCTGGGCCGCCCGGTGACGGTATGCGGGCTGCCGGTTCATCCTCTGACGCTCGAGGAGTCGGTGGCCGCCGCCGAGGCACTGATCGCGGACGGCGGCCCTCACCAACACGTCGTACTCAACGCTGCCAAGGTCGTCCAGGCGCACGACGACCCGGAACTGGCGCGGATCATCCGCTCGTGCTCGCTGGTCAACGCCGACGGACAGTCGGTCGTGTGGGCGGGCCGCATCCTCGGAAGCCCTCTGCCCGAGCGGGTGGCAGGCATCGATTTCATACTGGCGCTGTGGCGCAGCGCCGCGCGCAAGGGATATCGCGTGTACCTCCTGGGCGCCGAACCGGAAGTGGTCGAGGCCACCGCGCGCATCGCCGCCGGCCAGGGTGTCAAGATCGTCGGATACCAGGATGGCTACTGGGACGAGGCTCACGAGTCCGATGTGGTGACGGCGGTCCGCGAGGCCCGTCCGGACATTCTGTTCCTCGCCGTGCCGAGTCCGCGCAAGGAGTACTTCTTTGCCCGCGGGCAGGAGGACCTGGGCTGCGCCCTGATGGTCGGCGTGGGCGGCTCCTTCGACGTGGTGGCGGGACTGCGCAGCAGGGCCCCGCGGTGGATGCAGCGGGCCGGCCTCGAATGGTTCCACCGGCTGGTCCAGGAGCCGCGCCGCATGTTCCTGCGCTACGCCGTGGGCAACATCCGGTTCATCGCGATCACCGCCGCCCATCGGGCGCGGCGGGCCCCTCACTGAGTGACCCGGAGTACGAGGGGAGCCGTGAGCGCCTCGCCGCCACACGTCCAACACCACCCGCCGCATCCCGGCCTCGTCCATCCCTCGACGCCTCTCGTCGCCGTACCTCCCCGCAACCACACCGATGCAGGCTGCCAGGACGGCCGCGTGGAACCGGGGGTCTCATCCGGACGCTGGCGCGCAAACCCCGGCGCGATCGCCCGAGCCTCTTGCTCCGCATCGGGCCGGGCCGTCCGAGCACCGGCCCGAGCCGCTGCACCACGGAGGTCCCGGCGCCCTCGACGTCGATCCTGACGATCCGTGTGTCGCGCAGTTCGTCGTCGGTCAGGAGCAGGGGCTCATGGGGCATCTCGACCGCATGCGGCTGTGCCGCCGACTCGCATCGCTGAGGGAATGACCCGCTTCACCCATCCGGCGTCAGCTGTCCCCGGCATGACGAGCGGCTACGGCTGGAGGGAAGACCGACCTGCTGCCAGACCGCCGGGACGCCGGGCCGCGGTCCCCGTGGTGGTGCGCCGGGTGCCGGGTACCCCGTTGCCGTGCGCTCTGGAGCGATGCGTTCCGGGGCCTCAGGCCCCGGCTCCAGGCCCCCGGTATGCCGCCCGATGGTGTGCACACCCGTCGGACGCCGCGGGCCGTACACCGGGACCCCGAGCAGCCCCAGCACGACCGCCAGGGTGACGCCGACGGCCCAGGTGACGGCTGCGGGGCCGGTCCAGCCGGTGTGCACGAGGACCGCGGGAAGCACCCCCGCGAAGGACGCGGCACCGAGGACGACGGTCGCCCCCTGCGAGGTGAGCCCGAGGCGCCGCAGCCGGTGCGCGAGATGGTCGGGTCCGCGCCGCAGCACCGGCCGCCCGGCGAGCAGCCGGGACAGCACGACGAGCAGCACGTCGGCGCTCGCGACGGCGGTGAGCGCGAAGAGCACGCCCGCGCCGGCGGCGGGGTCGTACCCGGTCCGGGTGACCAGCGCTGCCGCGGCCAGCACGAACCCGGTGAACAGCGAACCGGCGGCACCGAGGGCGATCCGCGCGGGAGCCCAGTTGTGCATCAGGAACCCGGTGAGCGCCGCCGCGAGCACGCTCAGCAGTGCGGCGAGCCCGTCCATCACCTCGGCGGCGGCGCAGGCCCCGGCTCCGAAGGCGGTCACCACCCCGACGGTCCCGGCCAGTCCGTCCGCGTGGTCGAGCCCCTTGAAGGCGACGGCGACGAAGGCGATCCACCCGGCGCCGAGCAGGCCGCCCGCCATCCCGGACTCGCCGTACGGCACGACGCAGGCGGCCGCCACCGCCGTACCGAACAGCAGGAACCGCGTCTTGAGCCGCCACACGTCGGCCACCGCCCCGAGCAGCGCCACGGCTCCCCCGGCGGCCAGCAGCTTCCCGACGCCGGTGCCGAGCGGCGCGACGCCGGTCCAGTCGCCGGCGAAGGCGACCAGGCAGGTGGCGCCGGCCACGGCGAGGCCGCCCAGCGCGGGCACCCGCCGCGTCCGCCTCCGGTCGAGGAGGCCGAGCCGCAGGGCGCACGGCCGGATCAGCGCGGCGAGGAAGGCGGCGAGCAGGAAGGCGGTGGTGGCGGCGGCGATCCCGTAGAGCACGGGTCCAAATTAGACCGGAATGTAACCATTATGTACGAATAACACGATCAGGTTCGGGGGGTGCCGCACAGGCACCCCTCAGCGACCCAGATCACCCCGCACCTGGCTACAGTGCGAGTAAAGATGCGGGTAGTCTCGAACCGACTGCATAAGTTACCGCTTAGTAATTTCGGGCACTCTCTGTACGGAGACCCGAAGAGACCCCTCGCAGGCCCGAGGAGCCCCCATGCAACTCGCCGCGATCATCGTGTCGCTGGTTCTGATCGTGGTCGGCGTGGCGTTGTTCGCCCGCGCCATCCTGCAGATCTACAACTTCACGCGGCTCGGCCAGAACGTGCCCGCCGGCACCCGTACCGACGAGCCCGTCCAGCGGACCGTCACGGTGGTCAGGGAGTTCCTCGGCCACACCCGGATGAACCGCTGGGGCATCGTGGGCGTGGCGCACTGGTTCGTCGCGGTCGGCTTCTTCTCCCTTCTCCTGACGATCGTCAACGCCATCGGCCAGCTGTTCCAGGCCGACTGGATCCTGCCGGTCATCGGTGACTGGGCGCCGTACAACGTCTTCGTCGAGTTCATCGGCACCATGACGGTGCTCGGCATCCTCGTGCTGATCGCCATCCGCCAGCTGAGCAAGCCGAGCCGGCCGGGCCGCAAGTCCCGGTTCGCGGGCTCCAACTTCGGCCAGGCGTACTTCGTCGAGACGGTCATCCTGATCGTCGGCGTCTGCATCTTCACGCTGCACGCGCTGGAGGGCGCCCAGCACCACGTGGACTCCTACGAGGCCTCCTTCTTCATCTCGTACCCGGTGGTGTCCTGGTTCCGGGGCATGGACGTCTCCACGCTCCAGAACCTCACCTACTTCTTCGCCGGCCTGAAGATCGCGACCTCCTTCATCTGGATGATCGTGGTCGCCCTGAAGACCGACATGGGTGTCGCCTGGCACCGCTTCCTGGCCTTCCCGAACATCTGGTTCAAGCGGAACGCGACCGGTGAGACCTCGCTCGGCGCCCTGCTGCCCATGACCTCCGGCGGCAAGCCGATCGACTTCACCGACCCCGGTGAGGACGACGTCTTCGGCGTCTCCCAGATCGAGCACTTCTCCTGGAAGGGCCTGCTCGACTTCTCCACCTGCACCGAGTGCGGCCGCTGCCAGTCGCAGTGCCCCGCCTGGAACACCGGCAAGCCGCTCTCCCCCAAGCTGCTGATCATGTCCCTGCGCGACCACGCGCACGCCAAGGCGCCCTACCTGCTGGCGGGTGGCGGCAAGAACGCCGAGGGCGAGGAGAAGGCGAGCGAGGAGGCCCTCAAGGCGGTCCCCGCGGCCGCCCTCGCGGAGGCCGAGCGCCCGCTGATCGGCACCGCCGAGGAAAACGGCGTCATCGACCCGGACGTGCTGTGGTCCTGCACCACCTGCGGCGCCTGCGTCGAGCAGTGCCCCGTCGACATCGAGCACGTCGACCACATCGTCGACATGCGCCGCTACCAGGTGATGATCGAGTCCGCGTTCCCGTCCGAGGCGGGCACGATGCTCAAGAACCTGGAGAAGAAGGGCAACCCCTGGGGCCTGGCGAAGAAGCAGCGCCTGGAGTGGCTCAAGGAGGTCGACTTCGAGGTCCCGGTCGTCGGCAAGGACATCGAGGACCTCACCGAGGTCGAGTACCTGTACTGGGTCGGCTGCGCCGGCTCCCTGGAGGACCGCGCCAAGAAGACCACGAAGGCCTTCGCAGAGCTGCTGCACATCGCGGGCGTCAAGTTCGCGATCATGGGCGGTGACGAGAAGTGCACCGGCGACTCCGCCCGCCGCCTCGGCAACGAGCCCCTGTTCCAGGAGCTCGGCATGGAGAACGTCATGGCGCTGAACACCGCGTTCGGCGAGGAGCTGGACGACGACGGCAAGGTGACCGAGGAGTCCCGCAAGCCGAAGTCGGCGAAGAAGATCGTCGCCACCTGCCCGCACTGCCTCAACACCATCGGCAACGAGTACCCGCAGCTCGGCGGCGACTACGAGGTCATCCACCACACGCAGTTGCTCCAGCACCTGGTCGACGAGGGCAAGCTGGTCCCGGTCACCCCGGTCGAGGGCATCATCACCTACCACGACCCCTGCTACCTGGGCCGCCACAACAAGATCTACACGCCCCCGCGCGAGATCATCGGCAAGGTCCCGGGCCTCAGGAACGAGGAGATGCACCGCCACGAGGAGCGCGGCTTCTGCTGTGGCGCCGGTGGCGCGCGGATGTGGATGGAGGAGCGGATCGGCAAGCGCATCAACAACGAGCGCGTCGACGAGGCGCTGTCCCTCGATCCCGACATCATCTCCACGGCCTGCCCGTTCTGCCTGGTCATGCTGACCGACTCGGTCAACGGCAAGAAGAACGACGGCAAGGCCAAGGAGTCCGTCCAGGTGGTGGACGTGGCCCAGCTGCTCCTCGACTCGGTCAAGACCCCGGTGGACCCGGCGGGCGAGGCGGAGCAGGAGAGCGCGCCGGAGCCGGAGCCGGTGAAGTAACCCGGGCACCGCGTTCCCGACGGGACGCCCCCGGCCCTGTGCGGGCCGGGGGCGTTCTGTCTTCCCCGACGGCGGCCCGGGGATATCCCGTCTTCTCCGACGACGGCCCAGAGACGTTCCGACTTCTCCGACGGCGGCCCAGGGACATCCCGTCCTCTCCGGTGCGTCGCGGCATGACCCGGACGGCCCCCTCCTGCTCGCGGGCGTGCTCCCTGGCGGTTCGGCTGGAGGGGGACCGGATCGAGCGCGGGAGGCACGGGTGACGGATGACAGCGCGCACGCGGACGGCGAGGAGGGCCGGTCCGACGACGTCCGGGAGCTGCGGGCCCGGGTCGCGGCCCTGGAGAGCGCACGGGCCCGGCCGCCCCGGCACCACGTCCGAAGTCTCCTCGCCGTCGTCCTGATCCTCGTCGGCTGCCTGCTCGCCCCGCTCGCCGTGGTGGCCTCGTGGGCGGCCGACCAGGTGGGCGACACCGACCGCTACGTCAGCACGGTCGCCCCGCTCGCCTCGGATTCCGACGTGCAGAACGCCGTGGCCAACCGGGCCACCGACGCCCTCATGAGCCACCTCGACCTGCCCGCCCTGCTCGCCGACGTGGCCCCGGCGGACCGGCCGCGCCTGCAGCAGGCGCTGGGCGGCGCACTCGGCGGCGCACTCGAAGGGGCCGTCCGCAGCTTCGTCCACGACACGGCCCGCACGGTCGCCGCGTCCGAGGCGTTCCGGACCGTCTGGACCGACGCCAACCGCCAGATCCACAGCAGCCTCGACAAGGCCCTCACCGGCAGCGGCGGCGGCGCGGTACAGCTGGGCGGCGACTCGGTCACCCTCGACATCGGCCCCCTCGTGGACCAGGTCAAGCAGCGTCTCGTCGACGCCGGACTGACCGCCGCCAAGCACATCCCCGCCGTGCACACCGACTTCACCCTCCTCAGGTCCGACCAGGTCGGCAAGGTCAAGACCTACGTACGGCTGCTCCAGCTCGCCGGGAACTGGCTGCCCGTACTGGCCGTGCTGCTGGTCGCCGCCGGGGTGCTGCTCGCGGTACGGCGGCGCCGGGCCCTGGTGACCGGGTGCCTCGCGGTCGCCGTCACCACCGGGCTGCTCGGCATCGGGCTGGACGTGTTCCGCGTGTTCTACCTGGACCGGCTGCCCGCGAGCGTCTCCCCGGGCGCGGCGGCCGCCGTCTACGACGCGCTGACCCGCTTCCTGCGTACCGGCGTGCGCGTGGTGGTGGCGCTGGCCGTCGTCGTCGCCCTGGCCGCCTGGGTCAGCGGCCCCGGCCGGTACGCCGGGCTGGTCCGGGGCGTGTGGACGTCCGGGATCGGGGCGGCCCGCGGCACCGCCGACCACGCCGGACTGCGCACCGGACCGGTCGGCCCCTTCGTACGCCGGTACCGCACCTGGATCACCTGGATCCTGGTGGCCGGGGCGGTGCTGGCCTACCTGCTGTGGTCGTACCCCACCGGCTGGGTGGTGGTGGGCCTCGCCCTGTGCCTGCTGTTCGCACTGGCCGTGGTGGAGTTCCTGGCGACACCGTCAAGGCCGTGAAGACCCGGGGAGCCGCGTGGCGGGGGCGCCGTGGCCTGCCTGACCGCCCCCGCCCCGGCCGGGTCCGGTCGGCAGAGGGCCGGGTCCGGCTAGGGGCTGTCCGGCGGATCAAGTCGCAGGAAAGCAACGGTGG
>NZ_JAJONF010000034.1 GCF_021462265.1 Streptomyces shenzhenensis
AGTCGTAGCCCGCCAAGGCCTGCTGCGGGCAGACGGGCGGAGCAGACCAGCCCACTTGACAAGAACGACCATGTGATGGGCAGTAACTCCGCCGTACGCCGGGTCTGCACGCCCTGTGGATCACTTCCAGGATCTCGGAGTCGACGATCCCGGAAACCGCGATCTCAGC
Source organism: Streptomyces shenzhenensis (assembly GCF_021462265.1). GTDB lineage: Bacteria > Actinomycetota > Actinomycetes > Streptomycetales > Streptomycetaceae > Streptomyces > Streptomyces shenzhenensis. The sequence continues at coordinate 170 of NZ_JAJONF010000034.1, forward strand.
GGAATGGAGAGTGAGATCCAGGGGTCTGGATTCCGTGTGGCGTAGTCCGTGGACTTCGAGCCCCAGTGCGCCGCGGAGTGGTGCGGTCCGGGGAGACGTGGTCGACGATACCCCCGATCATCAGGGTGACGACTTCGCCCGTCAGGATCGAGCGCGGCGGACTGTTCGGCCGCCACGATGAGCCGTGCATCGTGGCCGAGTCCCGCGCTGTGGACACGATCTACTGCTGAGCGCCGGCAACTCGCCCACGAGCCGTACCGGGTCGAACACCGGGTGCCCAAGTTGCCCGGCACGTCACGTGGTTGACGCTCGGGTGGTCTTTTCGCGTACGACGAAAGACCAGGCCGGCGGTGCGGTTGCCGTCCTCGCGGATCAGGTCCAGCGCGGCGTCGGCCACTGGCACCGGTCAGAATGCCATTCGCCTCGTACCGCGAGGTGAATTCCGTCGACCGGCCCTGCTCGGCCGCCTCCACGGTGTCCCAGGTGTGTCGCCCCCTGAAGCGGGCTTCCAAGGCTGCCCCGTTCGCCGCGGGCGCACGGGGCGTCTGTCACCCCGCGCGGCAGTGCCGATCTGGACACAGAAGATGTGAACTCCGCCAACTGCCGGGCCTTGAGCGGGACTTACATGAGCGCCACTCAAAGGATGCCGCGGACCCATGAGCTCGTCGAGGTACCAAGATATCCAGTTCGGCGTTGGTGAGGCGAACCGACCGAGGCTGTGCTGATGTTGGCGCCGAGGACTGACAGTTCCGGGGTGTACAGGATGTTGCGGGAGCGCCGGGCTGCCGCGCGAGGCGGCGCGCCCTCGGCCACATGGCCCGGCCACCGCGCGGCTCCTGAACGGCCCCGGAAACGCTCGGCAGGTCGGTCTCGGCCAGGAACCATCAATCCCGGGCCGTCACGCATCAGCCGTCCCGCCTCAAGACATTTACGCAGGACGCGATCACGAAAGGCGACCGCCGCCAGCAGCGAAGAATCCTCTGGTCAACCCCCCGCTTCTGGCAGCCGACCACCGTCATTCAGTGCCCCGTCAGCGGCTCATCGGCCCGACTGCTCGCCGCGCCGCCCCATCCGCAAGGCGAATCAGCAGGCGACCTCACACCACCCTGCCCAGCGGCAATGCGCTCGACAACCGAAAAGGGTGCGGATTCGACCCGAGGGCCCCAGACTCCAAAACGAACAGCAGTTGACCTGCAGTGATGCTGATACTAAGGGGTGCCCCGTAAATGATCTTTGAGTCGCTGGGAGTGGGGTCGGTCGCGGTGCGGTCCGCTCGCCTATCCGGCGAGGGCGAGGTTGTGCATGCGGGCGATGCCGAGCATGGCGTGGTGGACCCCGTCGCCTTTGAGGCGGCAGTCTCGGAGGATCTTCCAGGTCTTCATCCGGGCGAAGACGTGCTCGACACGGGCGCGGACCTGCTTGTGGGACTTGTTGTGCGCCTTCTTCCAGTCGGGCAGGTCTTCGCCCTTGCGCCGACGATGGGGCATGACGAGTCCCGTGCCCGGATAGCCGCCGTCGGCGATCGTGAGTGTCCTGCCGACGGCCGCTTTGGCGCCGGATTCCTCCCACGCTTTGCAGTCGTTGCGGTTCCCGGGCAACGGTTGGCCGACCATGACGACGAGTCGGGTGTTGGCGTCTTTTCCGGACTACGGCGGCGGAGCGGATGGCTCGGTGATGCCGGGCATGCCGAGGTTGACGGGGCCGGCGGCGCGCAGCCGAGTCTGGCTGCGGTCGAGGGCGGCGAGTTTCTCCTGTGCCTTGGTGAGGCTGACTTTCAGGCCGTCGATCTCGCCGAGCCAGCCGTTGATGCGGGCTTCATCGATGCGTTCGGTGAGGTTGCGGATGATCGCCAGCAGGCGGGGGCGTTGTGCGGGATCGACGCGGAGCATCGGGCAGCGGACGCAGGCGTGTTCGTGGTTGCAGGGAGTGCCGTAGGGGCGTGCGCAGTCGCCGAGTTCGAGCTTGCGGGTGTGGAAGTGCTGTTGGAACTCGTGCCACTCCTGCTCGGTGGGTTCGCGGTATTCCTCGGTGGGGCGGTCGGCTCGTCGGGTGTTGAGGAAGGCGCGGTAGGAGCGCACCAGGTCGTCCTGGAAGACCGCGAGGTAGGGCTCGACGGTGGTGACGCTGGCGTGGCCGAGGAGCCGTGCGGCGATGTGGACCGGGAGCCCGCCGGCGACGGCTTGGGTGGTGAAGATGCGCCGGAAGTCGTGGGGGCGGAAGTGGAGCGGCTGCCCGGCCGTGTCGGTCAGCCCCGCGCGGGTGACGGTGTCGTTGATGAAGTCGCGGACCATGCTGGGGGTGAGCACATCGTGCTTCCAGCGCATGCGGCGCTGGAAGAGGTGGGGCAGGGCCGATCCGGTCGTCCGCTCCGCTGGGTCGTAGCGGGCGACCAGGGGGATCATGCCGCCGTTTCGGGTGCGCAGGCGGGTGATGACGGTGGCCAGCACGCTGGCCAGTTCGGGGCTGACCAGCAGCAGCCGTTCCTCGTTGCTCTTGGAGGGGACGATCTGCAGCAGCGGGACAGTCTCGCCGGTGTCGGCCAGCCGGTAGGAGACCAGGGCGAGTTGTGTGATCTCCAGCAGCTCTTCGCAGCGAATCCCGGCGTGCCGGAGGGTCTCGATGATCGCCCAGGCCCAGAATCCCTCGTCCTCGCTGCGGGTGAGGTCATGGTGGACCCCATCGGGATCCTCCGCGAGGACGTGGGGGACGGGCTGCGCCTGTCGGTTCGGAAGCCGGAACTCGGCGCGGGCCAGGCGGCGCCAGCGCCGGCCTTCGATGGTGAAGTGTTCGCCGGGCACGACGGCCTCGGCGGCGGTCAGCAGCGCCTGCTGCCCGCGGTGGTGGCTCTCGGCGGTGTCGACGAGGTCGAGCAGCCGTGGGAGACGTTCGCGAACGCGTTGGTGCGAGCGCGCCTGTTCTTGCTTCTTGTGCTTGGCCCGCCCGCCGAGTTCGCTTTGGCGGACCGGGCTGGGCACTGCCCAGGGCACCCAGAACGGGTCTTCCACCGCCCACTGGGCGATGTCGAGGTAGAAGGCGCGGACCGTCATCAGGACGCCGAGGCGGTTCTTGCGTTCGACCTGTTGCAGGCCGGGCCGGGTGAGGAACGCGAGGCGCTGTTTCCAGGCTTCGGCGACCGGTGCGGGCAGGCGCAGGGAGTCGATGCTGGGGTGATGGCACTCCAGATCGGCCCAGAAGTTGCCGATCAGCCGGGAGGCGATGCCTCGCAGGCTGCCGTAGTCGAGCGCGGGGCGGCGCTCGTCCAGGTAGCGCACCAGCACATCGCGGACCGGGCGGCACTTGAGCCCGTAGCCATCGACGATCTCGGCGCTGGTCAACTGCCCATGCCCCAGACGCCGCAACGGCAGCGACTCCTGGAGCACCCCGGTTTCGCGCAGCAGGTCCCAGCCGGCAGGCAGCCCGGTCGGGATCTTCCCGCCGACCCGCATCCCCCACTCGCGGAAGCCCAGCAGGTCATCGGCAGTCAACTGGTCCACGTCGCGGCCCGTATGGAGGCAGATCTTCGCGAGGCTGCGTTCCGCATGGTCCTGGTACTGCTCGGTGTGCCCGGCCCGGACGCCTGCTGCGGTGACGGCGGCGAACGCCTCGGGTCCGAACAGCGTCTTCGCATCCCGGAACAAGGCCGTGGTGCGAAAGCGGAGAAAGAATCCGTAGTCCGGCAGCACGGTGCGGCCCAGGAGCAGGGCGGTCACCCCGTCAGTGACACCGTGTCGGGCGATGGGCTCTCGCCCACCAACTCCGGCGGCGACGGTCGCGATCCACGCGGTCCCGGCATCCGCCGCCGCGTGCTGCCAGCGCTGCTGCCAGCCGTCGCCCGGGTGTGTGTGCAGCCACTCCAGCATCCGCCGCGCGCCGTGCATCCGTTGGCCACCGCGACCGGCCGAGCGCCCCGACCACACAGGCAAGGCCCGCAGATGCGCCAGCACCGCGTCGATATCCGCCCTGTCCAACGGGCCGACATGGGCAGGCCGTGGTGAACGCGGTACGTATCCCTGCTCCGCGGCGACCTCTGCGACCGGCTCGGCGTGCAACGTCGCGGCGCTCATGCCGGCAACCCGGCGAACAGCACGGCCAGGTCGGCGGCGGCGTAGCCTTCGGCCACCGGCGGGACGGGCTGGGCGCGGCGCTCCTCGGCCTGCTGCAAATGCTCAAGGACCCGGCGGATCACCTTCTCCTCCTCTTCCACCAGGTACGTGTCCGCGGTCGTGCTCAGGTGCGCATGCCCGAGGATCACCTGCACGTCGCGCAGCGACAGGTGCTCATCGCGGGCCATCCGCAACGAACAGGTGTGCCGCAGGTCATGCATGGTGTAGTTCGTGCCCAAGCAGACGTTGATCCGGCGGAACACCGCGCGCAGCGCCTCATAGTTCAGCGGCTGCCGCACCAATCCCGCGCCCCGGTCGCGGCGGCGCGCCGTCACCCACAGCGGCTCATGCAGATCGACCGGCCCGGCTTCGGCCAGGTAGAGGCGGATCCACACAAACGCCTCGCTGCTGGCCGGCAGCCACTGCTCGGCACCACTGCCCTTGCGCACCACCCGCACCCGCTGCTCGCCCCAGTCCAGATCGACGCCACGCAGGCCAAGGATCTCCGAAGCCCGCGCTCCGTTACTCACCGCGAGCGCCAGCAGCGCCCGGTCCCGGTTGCAGCGCAGCGCACCGAACAGCGTCTTCCACCGCTCGTCCGGGATCTCCCGCGGCCGGCGCTTGGGGACCTTCGGGTTGCAGCGGACACGACCCTCCGCACGGAACGGCTCCAGCGGGTTGTGATGCGCCCTGGCCCGCCCCGCGCGCCGGTCCAGCACCACAGGGTTCACCAGCGGGCCCTCGCCCGTCTCGCCCCAGAACTCGTAGAAGCTGCGGACCACGGCGTTGCCGTGCCGCACGGTGCGGGGCTGGTAGGAGTCGTCCAGATACCGCTTGCGTGTGATCGGGTTGATCGCGCCCGCGGCGACGGCCGACGCGGTCCGCGGCGAGCGGCGCGGCTTGACCGCCTGCCCCAGCCACAACACGAGATCGCGGACCTCGGCCGAGCTCGCACTGTCCCACTCGACGCCGACCGCCCTCAGCCACCGCCACCAGCGCAGCAGACCGTACGCGTAGCTGCGGACGGAGCCAGGCCGGTTGCCCCGCGCCACAAAGTCCCGCAGAAACCGGGAAATCGGCTCAACCGGCACCCCGTTCGCGTCCACCACCAACCAGGGCAGCACCCCGTCTGCTTCGACTACCGCGCCCCAACGCGGCAACCGGATCGAAGCCAGATCACGTTCAACGTGCAGCTCGTACATCCCACGACCTCCCATTCCTCGGATGGAAGGAGATGTACCGAGAGACAACGGAACACCCAGGGAACGACCCCGGAGTGTCGGCCCGTAGTCCGGTCAACGGGCCGATGACGACCTGGTGGTTGGTGGAGTACCGGTAGTTCTTCGACTGCTCGGCGATGGTGTGATCGCGAGTGGGCACCAGGGTGCCGTCCACGATGAGCACGGTGTCCTTGGCGAACCGCTTGCGGGGCTGGAGAGCGAGCATCGGCCCGAGGTGGTTGATGATCCGGTCCGCCGCCGACTTGGACACCCCGAACAGTGGGGCGAGCTGGCGCATAGTCAGGTTTGTGCGCCAGTACGCCGCGACCAGCAGTGCCCGGTCCTCTAGGGGCAGGCCCCACGGCCGACCTTTGCGGACCGCGTCCGCACCCTCGCGCCGCAGCATGGTCACCAGCTTCCCGAAGGCACGCGGGCTCAGCCCGGTGAACGGGGCTATCCAGGACGGTTCCGACACCGAGATCACACCAGCCACGCCGGGATCATCGCACCGCAGCGTGCCCCGCCAGCAGGCCTCCCCGCCTCAGCGGAACTCGTGGACCACCTGGATCTCGCCGACGATGTGGGCGTTGAAGTCGTTGAGCTCCTCGGCCGGAACCCAAAGCTCGAGGATCGTCTGCCCACCGGCCTGCTGGATGGAATACCGGCTCAAGAACTCCGACTCGACCTCAAAACGAGTGACGAAGCCGGCGCCATCGTGCTTCACGTTCCAGTCCCGCGCGATCCTGACCGCGTAGTCCTCGTTGAGGACCGGGTAGAAGATCGGCTGCTCGGGCAGCCGGGGCGGCCAGGCACGCCAGTTCAGCTCCCGAACCAGATCCAGCTCCTTGGGGCCGGTGGGGCGCCACAGGGTCGTCGTTGCTTGCTGGCTGGTCATCTGCATCGCTCTCTGAACGTAGGCCGCTGGTGCGGCGGGTCGGGAGAGCGGACGATACCGGCACCGCGAACTCATCAGCCACGTAGTTTCCGCACCCTGACCAGCGCCGTGACCAGCAATTGCGGGACAGCCTTTAGTTATGGCTATGCGAACGTAAGATCTCGTCCATAACGAGAAAGAAACAACCAGCCCCATCTGTCAAGTCGCGACAGACGGGGCTGGTGCAGAAGGCAAGGCGTGTGGCTATCCTCGCTTATGCGGCTCGCGCATCTCTACGCCCGCCCGCTTGAGTTTCTTGCTGACCGTACTGGCGCAAACACCAAGTTGCGCACCGATCTGTCGCGCGCTCCAGCCTTGCTCGTAAAGCTCCTTGGCCCTGGCCATCCGTAACGGCGTCATCTTGACCTGTGATCGCTTGGCAACTCCGGCCCGCGTCAGGTGGTGATCGACCGTCTGTCGGTGCATGCCGTAGCGCTCCGACAACGCGCTCACCGTTGCGCCCTGCTGGTACGCCTCCACCAGCTCTGCCACTTCACTCGGCGAGAGCTTGCGGTTCTCCTTGATCTCCGTCGCCACGGCGACGTCTACAACAGCAGGCTCTACCTGCGCACGTACGGCCCCGCCATGCCTCTCCAGCGTCTTGATCAGGCGTAGCAGGGGTGCGCTCGGGTTCGAAAGGGAGTCGGCCAGGCGCTCCAAAGAGGGCCAGGTCAGGCATCGTCTGATCTGGTCTTTTCTTGTTACGGGGTCAGCCCTGCCTTTGCGCAGGCGGGTCGCAGCTGGGGTGTGCAGATCTGAGTGGTGGTGTACACGCCGTCCCGGACGAGGGTCTGCTTGATGTTGGCGGTCGTGACGGCCACCGGGGTGAGGAGCACGGACGGGATCTGGCGGGTGGTGGGGCTGTCGGTCGTCGTCGTGGCGATGGTGCGCAGCTTCTCGCCGCGGCCCAGGGCGACGGCCATGCTGGCGGCTGCCTCGGCTTCGGCGCGGAAGGACTTGTACACCGTCATGGACTGCTCGCCGTCGATGATGCGCCGCACCGCGTCGAGGTCGGCGTCCTGGCCGGTGACCGGTGGCAGGCGCCGGACGTGGGCGCTCTTGAACGCGGAGATGGCGCCTGCGGCAATGGCGTCGTTGGCGGCCAGGACGCCGTCGATGCGGCCGGGGCCCAGGGCTGCGATGGTGGCGGACATGTTGGCGTTGGCGTTGTCCGTGCTCCAGCCCGTGGTGTCGTAGGACCGGCCGATCCGCACCTTGCCCCGCAGGACGGACAGCGCGCCCCTCTTGTACTGCGCGGCGTTGGAGCTGGTCGGGTCGCCGTTCATCATGACGATGGTGTCGTCCTCGGCCGGGGCGTGCATGGCCTTCAGGAGGGCCTGGCCCTGCAGCGTGCCGACCTTGAGGCCGTCGAAGCTGACGTAGCCCGAGACCGGGCCGTCGGCGAGCCTGTCGTAGGCGACGACGGAGACGCCCGCGTCGTGCGCCTCCTGGACGGTGGAGCGCAGCGCCCTGTTGTCGGTGGCGCCGAGGACGAGGACCCTGACCCCCTTGGTGATCATGGCGACCATCTGCTGCCGCTGGGCCGTCGGGTCGTCGGCGGCGTTGGCGTAGGAGACGGTGCAGTGCGGGCAGAGCTGTTTCACCCATTGCTCGAACAGCGGCTTGTCGGAGTTCTCCCAGCGCGGCACCACCCGGCTCGGCAGCAGCAGGCCGACGGTGAAGCTGTCCGTGCCGGCTGTGCCGTCACCGGTGCAGGCGGCCTGGGACACGGTCAGCAGACCTGCGACCAGCGCACCGAGGACATACCGCGTACGAGACGTCACGTGTTGCCTACGAGACGCCGGGTGCTGCCTGTGAAACGTCATGATCGGTCCCCGTCCTCGATGCCCGGATCTGCGCCCACCGGAGCGGGTTCACGACGCGGTACCGCTATCTCGCTGCACACCTGCTTGCCCCCGGCCATCGGCACGGTGCCGAAGGACTCCGACACCGCCTCGACCAGGAGCAGCCCCCGGCCGCCGGTCGACTCCCAGTCCACGATCACGGGCCTGGCGGGCGCCCGGGGAGAGGAGTCGCTCACACAGACACGCACCCGGCCACCGCGGAGCGTCAGTTCGAGACGGACCGGACCCTGCGTGTGTATCAAGGCGTTGGTGACGAGTTCGGACACCACCAGCAGCACCGCGTCGGTGGCCTCCTCGACCTTCCAGCGGCGCAGCGTGCGCGCGGTGAAGCGGCGGGCGTGCATGACTGCGTCGGGCAGCCGCCACACCACCCAGCCCGACCGGATCGGCCTGGTCTTCATGCCGTCGTAGCGCAGCAACAACAGCGCCACATCGTCCTCGCGACAACCCTGGTCGCCCAGCAGGGCGTCGGCCACCCGCCCAGGATCCGACGGGTCGGCCGTGGCGAGGGTGGCGCGGGCGCGGCGCATGCCCTCGTCCAGGGACAGTTCGGCTGCCTCGACCAGCCCGTCGGTGACCAGCGCGAGCAACATTCCGGGTGTCAGTGCCACCGCGGTCATCGGGAAGTCCGCCTCCATGGAGATGCCCAGGGGAAGGCCGCCCTCGACCTCGACCTCCTCGGTGCTGCCGTCGGGATGGCGCAGCAGCGGTGCGACGTGCCCGGCGCGGACGAACAGGACGTCGCCCTCGTCCATGTCCAGTTCGGCGTAGCAGCAGGTGGCGAACAGATCCGTCTCCATGCCGACGAGGAGGCGGTTGGCATACGAGACGACCACGTCGGGCGGGTGGCCCTCCACCGCGTACGCCCTGACCGCGGTACGCATCTGTCCCATGATCGTCGCGGCTGCGGCGCTGTGGCCCTGCACGTCGCCGATGACCAGCGCCACCCGGTCCTCGGAGAGGGCGATCACGTCGTACCAGTCGCCGCCCACCTGCAGGCCTCGACGGGCGGGCAGATAGCGGGCGACGGCGGTCCCGCCCGGAAGCTCGGGCAGCCGCCGCGGCAGGAGGCTGCGCTGCAGCATCGCCGCGAGTTCCTGTTCGGCGTCGTGGGCGTGGGCGCGGGTGAGGGCCTGGCCGGCCAGCGAGGCGGTGGCGATGAGGAGCGAGCGTTCCTCGGGGGCGAACTCGTGCGGCCTGTCCCAGCCGACCAGGCACAGTCCGACGACCTGGCCCTTGGCGGGCAGCGGCAGGACGGCGAGGCCTCCGGGGCCGATGCCGTCGAGTCCCGGTTCGACGGCGGTGGCCGCCGGCCACAGGCCCATACGTCCGTCTCGCAGAGCCGTCTGCAGGGTGGGCAGGGCACTGAGGGGTGCGTCGGGCCACTCCGCACGCCACCGGAGACGCCATGTCCGCGGCCAGGCGACGGGCTGCGGCGGGTCGAGCAGGGTGACCTGGAGCCGTTCGTTCTGCAGCTCGGCGAGCGCCACCCGGTCGGCGCTCAGAGGTTCGCGCAGGGCGGTGATCACCACGTGGCTGACCTCGCGCACGGTGGTGGCCTCGTCGAGTGCGGCGGTCAGCCACTGGATCCGGGAGACGTCGTCGCTCCCCCGGCGCAGGACCGAGGTCGCCGTCACCACACCCAGCACCTGCTCCGGCCTGTCGTCGGTACCCGACGCCACCCGGCACGTCAGGCTCAGCCAGCGCATCTCGCCGGTGGGGCAGCGGACGCGGAAGTCCAGTTCCCGTCGGCCGAACGTCTGGGCGGACGGCTCCAGCACCGACATCAGCGCGTGCAGGTCTTCCGGCAGCGCGTGCGCGAGCAGGGAGTCCGCCTTGCCGTCGAAGTCGTCCGGCTTGATGCCGACCAGTTCGCGCAGCGTCTCGTCCGCGTCGATCACGCCGGTTTCCGGCACCAGGACGAAGGAGCCGACGTGCATGCGGCGCAGTGCGGAACTCAAGGGGGCCGACGGCGGTTCGCCGTCGGCCCGCGTCTCCAGCACACCGGTGACCGCATGGGCGTAACGCTCCAGGAAACGCTGCTGCTCGGCTTCGAAACCGTTCTCGCCGGTGCTCACGACGACGAGGCAGCCGAGCCGTTCGCCCTCGGCGACCAGGGGCAGCGCGCCGAGCGATGTCCGGGCTCGCGGCGGCGCCGGACAGCCCTCGGGACAGGAGGCGAGTGCCGTGGGGGTCAGCCACACGGCGTGGGAGTCGCGGAAGGCGCAGGCCGCGGGCGAGCTGCCGGACAGGGGCAGGCGCTCCGGCAGTCCGTACGCGGCAGGGGCGTAGCCCGCCGTGTCCACCGACCGAAGATGGGCAGAACCCGCGTCGGGCACGTAGAGCACGGCCGCCGCCGCTCCGGCGAACGTCAGGACGCGGACGTCCACGGGGGTCCCGGGCCCTGGCGGTGAGCCGGTGCCCGCGACGCCGGTCCCGGCCGTCCCCGGGTGCGGGAGTCCGGTCCGGGCGCTGCCGTGGTGAGGCATGACCTGTCCACCTCCCGTTCGCGCCGGGTGCCGACCTGCCGCCGCTGGGTACTCCCCCTCACCAGAATCGCATAGCGCAGCAAACAGTACGTATTGTCATCATGTCAGCCATTCGGTACGAGTTCGCGGTTCATCAGGGCCGGTGTCACACTGGCGAGGGGGTTGTTCTGCCGCTTTCACCCGGTCTGGGCGGGTGGGGAGCGAGACCGTGCCTCGCTCCGGTGGGCCACGCTGCCGCACCGCTGTCGCAGCCGCATGGCTTGGGGGCGGAGGGAGGCCTCGCGCATGAATTCCTGCGTCCGGGGGACCGCCCTCGCCCTGGCCGTCGTCTCGACCGCCGTGTCCCTCGCCTCCTGCGGATCGGGCGCCGGGGACACCTCCGGCCCGGGGAGCGCGCGGACGATCGGCGTGCTGCTGCCGGATTCCACCACCGCCCGCTGGGAGGCGCGGGACAGACCCCTGCTGGAACAGAGGATCCGGCAGCTGTGCGGCGACTGCACGATCGAGCACGCCGACGCCAAGGGTGACGTGGCCATCCAGCAGGAACAGATGGACGCGTCGATCGCCCACGGGGTCGACGCCATCGTGCTGGCGGCCGTCGACGCCAGGGCCATCGGCGCCTCGGTGCGCAGAGCGGCTGCCGCGCACATCCCAGTCATCGCCTACGACCGCCTGGCCGAGGGCCCGATCTCGGGCTACGTCTCCTACGACGGGCAGGAGGTCGGCAGGCTCCAGGGCAAGGCGCTGCTGACGGCCATGGGCGCCAAGGCGCACGGCGGCCGGATCGTGATGATGAACGGCGATCCCGGCGACCCCAACGCGCTGTCGTTCAAGCAGGGCGCACTGTCCGAACTCCAGGGGAAGGTGACGATTGCCAAGCAGTACGACACGCCGCTGTGGAGCAGGCAGACGGCGGCCCTGAACATGTCCGGAGCCATCTCCGCCCTGGGCGCGGACCGCATCGACGGCGTCTACGCCGCCAACGACGGCCTCGCCGCCGGGAGCATCGCCGCTCTCAGGGCCGACAAGGTCAGCCCGTTGCCGCCCGTCACCGGGCAGGACGCCGAGCTCTCAGCCGTACGACGCATCGTCGGCGGCGAGCAGTACATGACGGTCTACAAACCCTTCGGGCCAGAAGCCGCCGCGGGCGGCGCCATGGCCGTGGCCGCCGCGCGAGGTCAGCGTCTCGACGCGGTGGCCACCAGGCGGGTGAAAACCCGCAGCGGTGCAGAGGTTCCGGCCGTGCTGCTCACCCCGGTGTCCGTGACCCTTGCCACCATCAAGGGCACCTTGGTGAAGGACGGCGTGTACACGCTCGGACAGATCTGCGCCCCGCCGCTCGCGGGCGACTGTCACAAGGCCGGACTGACCTGACAGGCGGGACCGGCCGCCTCCGGGCCCGGGAAGGAGATGATTCTCTTGCCGCACCCCTTGCTCGCCCTGCACGGCGTGTGCAGGCGCTTCGGCGTCGTCGAGGTCCTCCGGGACATCGAGCTGGAGATCCACGCCGGCGAGGTCCTCGCCCTGCTCGGCGACAACGGAGCCGGCAAGTCGACCCTGGTCAAGGTGATCTCCGGGGTCGCTCCCGCGGACAGGGGGAGGATCGAGTGGGAGGGCCGGCCCGTTCACATCCGGCGTCCCCAGGAAGCCCGGGACCTCGGCATCGCCACCGTCTACCAGGACCTGGCGCTGTGCGGAAACCTCGACGTCGTCGGCAACCTCTTCCTCGGGCGGGAGATCCGCAGGTTCGGCCTCCTCGACGAGGTCGAGATGGAGCGCCGCAGCATGCAGTTGTTGCAGCGCCTGACCCGGAGCGTTCCCGATCTGCGCGGTCCCCTGGTGTCACTGTCCAGCGGCCAGCGGCAGACCGTCGCCATCGCCCGCTCGCTTCTCGGCGACCCGCGCCTCCTCCTGCTGGACGAACCGACCGCGGCGCTGGGATTCGAGCAGACGACCGAGGTCCTCGACCTCGTCGACCGGCTCCGCGACCAGGGCCTGGGGATCCTGCTCATCAGTCACAACATGGGCGATGTGAAAGCCCTCGCCGACCGGGCCGCCGTGCTGCGGCTCGGCCGTAACAACGGCTTCTTCGACGTGAGCACCACCTCCCAGGAGCAGATCGTCTCCTCCATCACGGGCGCCACGGACAACACGCCCCGCCGGCCGGCCCACCGAGACGCCGAGTGGTGAAAGGGATGCGTGACATGCCGGACGAGACGCGGGACGCTCCCGCGGCAGCCACCGCGAAATCCGGTCAGCGCCGTGCCGGGCGGGCCGTCATCCGTGCCATGGCGGGCTGGATCACCGTCCGGCGACGCAGACTGAGCGTCGGCGAGCTGGGCTACCTTCCCGTCACCCTGGTCCTCGCCGCGGTCTGGATCACCTTCCAGAGCCTGGATCCCACCTTCCTCTCGCCCCGTAACCTGTCCAACCTCAGCGTGGACATCGTGGGCACGGGCTTCATCGCGGTGGGCATCGTCTTCGTGCTACTGCTCGGCGAACTCGACCTGTCGGTCGGCTCGATCAGCGGGTTCGCCGCCGCGGTCTTCGCGGTGCTCAACGTCGACAACGGCGTGCCGGAGTGGCTCGCCCTGATCGCCGGCGTGCTGACGGGCACCGTGGCGGGAACGGTCCAGGGGTACTCCATCGCCAGGACCCGGGTGCCGGCCTTCGTGGTCACCCTCGCCGGGCTGCTGACGTGGAACGGTCTCATGCTCACCATCCTCGGCACCAGCGGCACCGTCAACCTCGACGAGAACGGGCTCGTCGCCCACCTCACCGGCTATTACTTCACCAACGCCGGCGTCGCCTACGCGGTGGCGGCACTCGCCACAGCTCTGGTCTTCCTCGCCTCCTACCTGAACCGGCGGCGCCGCCGGGCCGTCGGCATGCCGCACCGCCCGTTGCGCACGATCGTGGTGCGCACCGGAGCGGTGGCGTTGATCGCGTTCGGCTCCGCCTATCTGCTGAACCAGTTCCAGGGCCTGCCGCTGGCACTGCTGATCTTCCTCACCACGGTGGCCGCCCTCGACATCGTGCTCCGCCGCACGCCGTACGGACGGCGGGTCTACGCGCTGGGGAGCAGCGTCGAGGCGGCCCGTCGCGCCAGCCTCAGCGTGACCGGCGTGCAGACGGCCGTGCTCGCGGTCTCCGGCACCCTGGCGGCGACCGGCGGCCTGTTCCTGGCCTCGCGCATCACATCGGTGAGCCAGACCTCCGGCTCCGGTGTCCTGCTGCTCAACGCCATCGCCGCCGCCGTCATCGGCGGCACCAGCCTGTTCGGAGGGCGCGGTACGACGTGGTCCGCGGTGCTCGGCATCCTGGTCATCCAGTCGATCGCCTCGGGCATGGCCCTCACCGACACGCCCACCGCCGTTCAGCTGGTGATCACGGGCGGGGTGCTCTTCGCCGCGGTGGTCCTCGACTCAGTGTCCCGGCACACGCAGCAGGCGCACGGAAGGCGCGCCTGACCCTCCGAACCTCGACGCGCGGGTGTTACCGCTGCCATGCGGGAGGGCTCCTCTCGCAAGTACGCACGTATATTGAAATAACCGGCATAAACCGCAAAAGGCAAACGGGCGGGCGGGCATCGGCCAGGTGGCCTGTGTGCCGGCCGAGTGAGCCCGCCACCAGACGGCAGGCGCTCCGGGACCCAGCGCGAGGAACCCACCGATGAGGCCCACACCCGTGCTCTGCGCCACCGCTTCCGCCTTCTGTGCGCTGGCGCTGCTCAGCGCCTGCGGCGGCTCCGGCGGCACGGACACGCCGGGCGGCGGCAAGCCGCTGGTCGGTGTCGACTACCCGCGCTCCGACACCGACTTCTGGAGCGCGTACATCACGTACACGCCCGTGTACGCCAGGCAACTGGGTCTCTCGCTGAGGACCACCAACTCGCAGAACGACGTCGCCAAGCTCGCCGCCAACACGCAGACGCTCATCCTCCGGGGTGCCAAGGCCATCGCGACGGCCCCGCAGAGCACATTCGCCATCGCGCCGATTCTGGCGCGACTGCAGGCGGCGAAGATCCCGGTCGTCACCATCGACACCCGCCCCGACACCGGCAAGGTCTACATGGTGGTCCGCGCCGATAACCGCGCCTACGGCGAGAAGGCATGCAAGTACCTGGGCACCAAGCTGGGCGGCAAGGGCAAGGTCGTGATGCTCCAGGGCGACCTCTCGTCGATCAACAGCCGTGACCGCACCGAGGGGTTCGACGCCTGCATGAAGGCGAACTACCCGGAGATCAAGGTGTTCGCGGAGGCCACCAACTGGGACGGGGAGGTCGCCGCGCAGCGGCTCCAGAACGACCTGACCGTCCACCCGGACATCAAGGGCATCTACATGCAGGCCAGCTTCGCCCTTTCCGGCACGCTCCACGTGCTCGGGCAGCAGGGGCTGCTGGTCGGCCCGAGGAACCCGAAGCACGTGTTCGTGGTCTCCAACGACGGCATCCCCAGGGAGCTCAGGGACATCTCCAACGGCAACATCGACGCCACCGTGTCCCAGCCGGTCGACCTCTATGCCAAGTACGCCCTGTACTACCTGAAGGCCGCGATCGACGGAAGGACGTTCAAGCCCGGCAGGACCGACCATCAGAGCACCATCGTGCAGGTCCGCGAGGGACTTCTCGAGGACCGGCTCTCCGCCCCGCTCGTCACCGCCGACGGCGGCACGTACGGCGGCGTCCCCAGCCTCAAGAGCACCGACCCGTCCCTGTGGGGCAACAATCTCGGTCACGTACCCCGGTGACCTGGCCGTTTCGATGTCCCGGAGGGGCCGATGGGCCGGGCGCCGGCTTCCGGGGAACTCGGGACTCCGACCCGTCCCGTCGAGAGGGGAGAGGACGGAGCATGTCCAACCGCGGATCCGCCTCATTCGACTACGGGGAGGGTTCCGGCTCCCCCGGTGCAGTTCGAAGCGCAGACGCATTGCGGTGCCGACGAGGCGGTAGCCGGCGAGACCAGGGGCACTGAACGGGTTGGGGAGGGGCGTGATGCGTCGGTGGGTGCGGTCGAGGACGTGGGAGACGTAGACGATGGTGTGGACCTCGTCGGGGTGGAGGTGACTGGCTCGTTCGACTTCGGACTCGCCGAGTTCGAACTCGCGGCGGTCCTTGGTGGAGGCCTTCACCTCGTACAGGAGGGTCCGGTCGCCGTCGTGGACGAGGAAGTCGTAGCCGAAGGCTGTCGTCGCCTGTGCCGTCGGCGAGGACGTGCTGGCGTAGCCCAGACTTCCAGGATCCTCGCGGGGGACGCCGTACTGCCGCTCCAGCCAGGCGGCGACGACCACCTCCCCCGCAAGTCCGACGGCCCTGTCCCGCTGAGTGTCTTGCGGAGGGACCCGGTACGCCCCTCCGCGTCCGCCGGACGCGGAGGGGGTTCGAAGCGTCCGGCCTTGACCGTCTGGACGTGGAGATCCAGCCGGTTCACCAGGTCGTGGAAGTGAAGGTAGTCCTGACGGGTCTTCGGCTCGTACAGCTTGCGGTACAGCCGAGTCGGCGCGAGGGCGAGCACGCCGTCCGCGTGCCCGGCCTCCAGGTACTTGATCATGTTCGCATAGTCCGGCCGGATCTTGCCGGAGTAGGCCGAGCGGTCGTCGTCGACGAAGACCCGGACCACTTCGTCGCCGTCCTGCTCGGCGATCCTCCGGCACTGCTGCTCCTGGCGCTTCACGCCATTCTGCCGGCCCTCGCGCTCGTCGCTGATCCTGGCGTAGATCACGAGTCGACCGGGCTTCTGCTTGGTCGTGTTGCGCTGCCTGATCGCCATCCGGGCACCTCCTGAGCTCACTTCGAGGTGCACCCTAGGGGTGTCCTGACTCAATCTTCGACTCAATCTTCGACGACACCGGTGAACTCCTGCCCGACGGGCGGACCGTGAGCCCCCGCCGGCCCGCGGCGCCCGCCGTCCGAGCGGCCGTCAGTCCTTTCCGGCGGTGAGGTCCAGGCGGTCGAGCCGCTCGGGGTCGGCCAGGATGTACATCTCGGTGATCCGGCCGTCGGCGACGGTGACCGCCGTGACCGACAGCGGGCGCCCCTCGGGCGCGGTGACGACGCCGACCGAGCCGTTGACCAGCACCAGCCGCGCCCAGCCCGCGAACTGCCGGAAGGTGAAAGCCCCTTCGGCCACCGCCCGCGCACCGCGCAGCACCTTGGAGGCGGCCGCACCGCGCACCAGCGCCCCGGAGTCCACCCGCAGCACCACGTCCGGGTGGAGCACGGCGACCAGCGCCTCGAAGTCGCCGCCCCGCGAGGCGGCCAGGAAGGCCTCCAGCGCACGGCGTTGCCGGCCGAGGTCCGGGTCGCCGGTGGGCGTGGCGCCCTGAACCCGGCGGCGGGCCCGGCTGGCCAGCTGACGGGTGGCCGCCGAACTGCGTTCGACGATGGGCGCGATGTCGTCGAAGGGCACCGCGAACATGTCGTGCAGGACGAACGCCAGCCGCTCGGCGGGCTCCAGCGTCTCCAGGACGATGAGGAGAGCGACCCCGACGGAGTCCGTCTCCAGCGCCTCCTGTTCGGGGTCGACGCCCGGCAGCGGCCGGATCACCGGGTCGGGGACGAACGTCTCGTCGATGGACTGCTCGCGGCGCGCCGTACGGGAGCGCAGCATGTCCAGGCAGACCCGGCCGACCACCGTGGTCAGCCAGCCGCCCAGGTTCCTGATCTCGTCCGCGTCCACCCGCCCGAGCCTGAGCCAGGCCTCCTGCACGGCGTCCTCGGCCTCGGCGAGCGAGCCGAGCATCCGGTAGGCCACCGCGCGCAGTTGGCCGCGGTGTTCCTGGAAGCGGTCCGCCAGCAGTTCCGCGTCCGTGCTCGTGCCGTCCATGCCGTCCATGGCATCCATGCCGCTCATGCCGTTCGTGTCCCCCCCCGTTCCTCCACGGCCGCAGACTATGCGGACCCGCCACGCCCGCAACTTCTTTTGCGGCGTGTCACGCCTCGTCGCGGGCGAGCTTCAGCAGCCGGTCCAGGACCCTCGGCGCGCCGGTGCGCAGTCCGTCGTGCTCGAACTCGTCGGTGACCCAGGTGCGCAGGCCGCGGACGGCCCATGCGGTGCGCAGCGAGTGGCCGGCGTCGACGTACATGTCGTCGTGGTAGACGGCGGCGGCGACCGGGACCTCGTTGGCGGCGAGCCTGGCCGGGTCGTACAGCGGCTGCCAGTCGGTGCGGGCGGCGAGCAGGTCCGCCGCCGCCTTCAGGGGCCGCAGGGCCGGGTCGGTCTCGAACATCCAGGGGTGCACGGTCTCCCCGGTGAACAGCACCGGGGCGTCGCCGGCCAGCGCCTTGGCCGCGTCGAACTGCGGGAACTCGGCGCGCACCCGCTCGGCCGCCCAGGCGGTGGGACGGGCGTCCTGGCCGTAGACCGGCTCGTGGACCAGGGCGTACAGCGGGTTGCTCGCGTACGACAGCAGGCCCTGGACCTGCTCCTGGAAGGCGTCCGAGAGTTCGGGACCGGACGGAGTCCGGACGAAGGCGTCCTCCAGGAGGAAGTGCAGGCGGTGGCTGCCGTCGCTCATGCCCAGCATCAGGCCGAGGGACTGGAAGGCCTCGACGGTGAGCCGGTAGCCGTTGGGCAGCACGGTCTCGCGCTCCAGGAGGTGCTCGGCGATCCGGCGGGCCCGCTCGACGTCCTGCGGGTAGCGGTCGTAGTGCGCGGCGACCTTGCGCTCGACACGCGGGTAGGCGGCGCGGTAGACGTCGTCGGCGTGCGCGTCCAGGGACGGCAGACCGCCGGTGATCACGGAGGTCTGCAGCCCCTCGGGGAAGAACGACAGGTACGTCACCGTGCAGAAGCCGCCGAAGCTCTGGCCGAGCGTCGTCCAGGGTGCGCCGCCGGTGAGCCGCGGGCGGATCGCCTCGCAGTCCCGGACGATCGAGTCGGCACGGAAGCGGGCCAGGTAGTCGGCCTGGGCGGCCGGGCCGCCGCGCAGCGGCAGGGTCTGCCGGCTGACCGGGGTGGAACGGCCGGTGCCGCGCTGGTCGAGGAGCAGGACGCGGTAGTCCTGCAGCGCCCGGTCGAGCCAGGCCTGCCGCCCGACGAAACGATTCGCTCCGAAGCCAGGACCACCCTGCAGGTACAGCAGCCAGGGCAGCTCCTGGCCCGCCTTGTCGCTCGCGACCGCCTCCCTGGCGAACAGTTCGATGGTCTCACCGCCCGGGTCCGCGTGGTCGAGGGGGACGGTGAAGTGGCGGTCGGTGAGGACGACGCCGGGCTGGCGATAGCTGAGGCTCAACGGTTCTCCCGGGACGGACGGACGGTCGCGTCCCAGTTCAGCACAGGTCCGGGACCGGCCCGCCCCCGGGATCAAGAAATCGTTACTGAATACCCGATCAGCGGGCGGTGAGGCTGGAGCGGCGTACCACCAGTTCCGGCTGGAGCACCACCCGGCGGTGCTGGTGCGCCGCCTGCCCCTCGCGCTCCTCGGTCTCCTCCAGGAGCAGGTCCGCGGCCATCGCCCCCATGGTGATGGCGGGCTGGCGGACGGAGGTCAGCGGTACGGCGGCAGCGGCGGCGAACTCGATGTCGTCGTAGCCGACGATCGCGAGGTCGTCCGGGACGACCACTCCGGCCGCGTACATGGCCTGCAGGACGCCGAGTGCGAGGAGGTCGTTGGCGCAGAACACGGCGGTGGGCCGGTCGGCGAGGCCGAGCAGGCGGGCGCCCGCGTCCCGCCCGGCGGCCACGTCGAGCCGCTCGGTCGGCAGCTCGCGCAGCGCGCCGGGGCCGAGGCCGGCCTCGGCGAGGGCGTTCAGGGCACCGGTGCGCCGGTCGCGGACCTGGTTGAAGCCGGGCGGGCCGCTGACGTAGGCGATGGACCTGTGCCCGGCGTCGACGAGGTGACGCACCGCCAGCGCCCCGCCCGCCACGTCGTCGACGCTGACCGAGCACTCGGTGGTGCCCTCGGCGACCCGGTCGACCAGCACGAAGGGGATGCCGTGCCGGCGGAACGTCTCGATGTTGCGGCCGGTGGCGTCCGCCGGGGTGAGCAGGACGCCGCGTACCCGCTGCTCGGCGAAGAGCGCGAGGTACTCGGCCTCCTCGCCGGCGTTCTGCGCGCTGTTGCAGACCATCACACCGAGCCCGGCGTCCCGGGCCGCCCGCTCGGCGCCGCGGGCCACGTCCACGAAGAAGGGGTTGCCCATGTCGAGGACGAGCAGGCCCATGATCCGGCTGCGGCCCGCGCGCAGTTGGCGTGCGGACTCGCTGCGGACGTAGCCGAGCCGGTCGATCGCCGACTGCACCCGCGCCCGGGTCTCGCCGGCGACGGTGTCCGGGCGGTTGATGACGTTCGAGACCGTGCCCACCGAGACTCCGGCGGCGCGGGCGACGTCCTTGATACCCACCGACTGGGCCATCGGGCGAGACCTCCAGGAAACATGGACGGCGCCTTCACAGCACGGAAGGGCACATCGGGAAGGGCTTCACATTACGACATGACTTCGCACACCGGTCCGGCTCAGCCGGGCAGCGCGAAGTCGACGACGTGGAGAGCCGAGGGTGTCGTACCGCTCGACGTCTCCTGGTACATGAACGACAGCACGTTGTCCGCCTTGACCCGCATCTCGTCGATCACGACCTCGCCGAAGGCGTTCAGGCCGCTGCCGTCGTGGAGCAGCGTCCAGTCCGAGTACCCGGATGCCTTGGACGCGCCGGCGATCCGCCCGTAGGGGAACACCGCGTACGCGTTGTCGTACTTGTCCAGGACCAGTTTGGTGCGCTGGCTGGAGTTCAGTGCGACGGGTATCTCGGTCTTCTGCCAGGTGCCGGCGGAGTTCTTGCGCAGGTGGAAGGCGCGGCCGTTGGCTGTGCGGTCGGCGACGTAGTCCGTGGTGCACTGGCCGAAGCGTCCGGGGACATAACTGATGATCGCGTGCGGAAGGCCGGCGGAGTCTGTCCACTGGCTCTCCTGGTTCATCAGGGAGTGGTCGGGGCTGAGGGGGTCGACGACCAGCCCCGCGTCGGTGACGGCCACGGTGTCCGGGCTGCCGGTGGTGGCGACGAGGGCGCCCGCGTCGTTGTGCCAGCTCCGGCCGCGGTCGGTGGAGTAGACGTAGCCGGTGTCGTGGTTGGTGATCCCGCCGCTGTCGCACATCACGGCGGCGCTCTGCTCGCGCCAGGTGAAGAAGGAGTGCAGCCGCCCGTTGACGTCGTAGTCGATGCCGTGCAGGTACATGTTGCGGGCGGTGCTGGAGCCGTGCGAGCTGGTGTAGGTGCCGGTGGAGGCGGACCACTCGCCGAGCGCCGTCCAGGACGAACCGTCGTACTCCGCGAGGGCGTTGCGGCCGTTGCCGGAGATGCCGACGCGGTAGCTGAGCTGCAGCTTGCCCTCGGGCGTGGAGACGAACTGCGGGTAGGTGAACTGGGAGGTGAGCGACACCCCGTCCAAGGACGTCTGTACGGCGCCGAAGACGGCCGCGGTCCAGGTGGTGGAGCCGGGGTTGTCGAGCAGCCCGGCGACCGACTTCACGTAGAAGAAGCCGTCGCTGTGCGAGTCCATGTTGATGTGCAGCCGGCCGTCGGTCTTCGACACGCCCATGGAGATGACGTTGTGCGAGTCGCTGGACTTGAGCTGGTGGGCGAGGGTGACGGTCGACCACGCCGGTCCGCCGAGCACCCGGCGCCCGATGACCGCGGAGCCGCTCGCGGTGTACCAGCCGGCGTACTGGTAGCCCTTGTACGTGAACAGGCCGTTCTTCTGGAAGGAGTTGTTGTTGACCAGGCCGTCGTAGGAGACGAAGAAGATGGCCTGGGCGTCGAGTTGCGTGGTCTGCTGCTTGTTCACGGACGGCCCGGGGGTGGCCGCGCGGGCGGTGCCGGCGGCGAGGGCGGGGGTGGCCACGGCGCCGACGAGGGCGGCGCCCAGTACGGTACGTCTTTTCACGAGCGGCTCCTGGGGGGACGGGTCAGGCGAGGTGGAACACTTCGGTGAGCGGTTTCATCGCCTCGTCGGGACGGGCGCCGTCGAGGGATTCGAAGAAGGGACCCATCTCGGCCTGCCAGCGGGTGTTGACCTCGGTGGCTTCCATGCCGGCCAGGGCGGCGTCGAAGTCCTCGGTCTCCAGGTAGCCGACCAGCAGGCCGTCGTCACGCAGGAAGAGGGAGTAGTTGTGCCAGCCGGTGGCGGAGAGCGCTGCGCGCATCTCCGGCCACACGGCGGCATGGCGTTCGCGGTACTCGGCGATGCGGTCCTGCCGGACCTTGAGCAGGAAACAGACGCGTTGCATGAAGTACCGCTCCCGGATCAGAAGTTGAAGCTGTCGATGTTCGAGGCGTTGAACACGGTCGGCTTGCCGAGGCTGATCACGCCGTCCTTGCCGATGGTGTAGCTGGTGGAGCCGGCCTTGAAGGTCTCGCCCTCCTTGCCGGTGATCTGGCCGGAGGCCAGTGCGACGGCGGTACGGGCGGCGAGGTCGCCGAGCTTCGCCGGGTCCCACAGCTCGAAGGCGGAGACGGTACCGTTCTTGACGTACTTGCGCATGTCGTTCGGGGTGCCGAGGCCGGTCAGCTCGACCTTGCCCTTGTACTTGGAGCCGGACAGGTACTGAGCGGCGGCCTTGATGCCGACGGTGGTCGGGGAGATGATCCCCTTCAGGTTCGGGTACTCCTGGAGCAGACCCTGGGTCTGCTGGAAGGACTGCTGGGCGTCGTCGTTGCCGTAGGCGACCTTGACCAGCTTGACGTCCTTGTACTTCGGGAGGGCCAGCTCCTTCTTCATGTAGTCGATCCAGGTGTTCTGGTTGGTCGCGGTCTGCGCGGCCGACAGGATCGCGATCTGGCCCTTGTAGCCGATCTGCTTCGCGAGCAGCTGCACCTCGGTACGGCCCAGGTCCTCGGCGCTGGCCTGCGAGATGAAGGCGTTGCGGCAGTCGGCGGTGGTGTCGGAGTCGTAGGTGACGACCTTGATGCCGTTGCTCATGGCCTGCTTCAGCGCGGTGCACAGGGCGCCCGGGTCCTGCGCGGACACGGCCATCGCGTCGACCTGCTGCTGGGTGAGCGTGTTGACGTAGGAGACCTGGCCGGAGGTGTCGGTGGCGCTGGAGGGGCCGACCTCCTTGTAGCTGGAGCCGAGCTCCTTCAGGGCCGCCTCGCCGCCCTTGTCGGCGGAGGTGAAGTAGGGGTTGTTGACCTGCTTGGGCAGGAAACCGACGGTCAGGCCCTTCTTGGTGGCCGCGTTCGGGTCGGCGGTGCCGGCCGCCGCGTTGGAGCTGCTGCCGCTCTTCACGTCGCTCTTGGTGGTGCCGCCACAGGCGGTCACGGCGAGGGCGAGGGAGGAGACGGTGGCGACGGCCGCACAGGCACGGCGGATCGACGACTTGCGCATGGCGTTTTTCCTTTACGAAGGGTTGAGCGGGGAGGGTGTCATGCGGCAGGCGTTGGGGGAGCCTGGGAAACCGGCGCCGAGGCGGCCCGGCGGCCGGCCCTCGCGACGGAGATCTGGCGTGCGACCCGGGGGCCGAGCACGGAGACGACGAGCAGGACGCCGGTGACGACGATCTGCGACTGGGCGGAGACGTTCAGCAGGCTCATCACGTTCTGCAGGGCGCCCAGCAGGAACACACCGGCGATCGCGCCGCCGAGCGTGCCCTTGCCGCCGTCGAAGTCGATCCCGCCGAGCAGCACCGAGGCGACGACGGAGAGTTCGAGGCCGGTGGCGTTGTCGTAGCGGGCGCTGGCGTAGTGCAGGGCCCAGAAGATTCCGGTGAGGGAGGCCATGAACCCGGTCGCGACGAAGAGGATCAGCTTGTTGCGCTTCACCCTGATCCCCGCGAACCGTGCCGCCTCCTCGCTCGCGCCGATCGCGAACAGCGACCGCCCGAACGGGGTGGCGTGCAGGACGACGACGGCGATGGCGAGCAGGACCAGGAAGGGCAGGAAGGCCTGCGGGAGGAAGGAGTTCCCGAGCCGTCCGGCGGCGAAGTCCAGGTACTGGGTGGGGAAGTCGGTGACCGCGTCGGAGCCGAGAACGATCTGGGCGATGCCCCGGTAGGCGGCGAGGGTGCCGATGGTGACGGCGAGGGAGGGCAGCCCGAGCCGGGTCACCAGCAGGCCGTTGACCAGCCCGCACACCACCCCGAGCAGCAGGCACAGCGGGATGATCTGCTCGATGGGCAGGCCCGCGTTCCACAGCTTGCCCATCACCGCGCCGGACAGGCCGGCCGTGGAGGCCACCGACAGGTCGATCTCGCCGGAGACGACCAGCAGGGTCATCGGCAGCGCGATCAGCGCGACGGGCAGGGTGTTGCCGATCAGGAACGACAGGTTGAGCGAGTTGCCGAAGCCGTCGACGGTGGAGAAGGACAGCAGGAGCAGGACGACCAGCAGGGCGCCCACGACGGTGTCCCAGCGGACGGCTCGGGTCAGGGACTCAGGCACGAGCCTCCCCCTTCTGTACGGCGGACTTCTCGAAGGCCGACTTCTTCTTCAGGGCGGCCGCCACCCGCTGGGCCACGATCCGGTCGACCGCGATGGCGAGCAGGAGCAGCACGCCGTTGATGGCGAGCACCCACACCGAGCTGACGCCGAGGGCGGGCAGCACGCTGTTGATGGAGGTCAGCAGCAGGGCGCCGAGGGCCGCGCCGTAGACGCTGCCGGAGCCGCCGGTGAAGACGACGCCGCCGACCACGACCGCGCTGACGACGGTGAGTTCGTAGCCGTTGCCGGTGCTGGAGTCGACGTTGCCGAACCGGGCCAGGTACATGGCGCCGGCGAGACCGGCGAGAGCGCCGCAGAACGTGTAGGCGACCAGGATCCGCTTGCGGACCGCGATGCCGGCGAGCCGGGCGGCCTCCGGATTGGAGCCGAGGGCGTACAGTTCGCGGCCGCTGCCGAAGTGCTTGAGGTAGTAGGCGGTGCCCACCAGTACGGCGAGCGCGATCAGCGCCAGGTACGGTACGGCGCCGAGACCGCCGGAGCCGAAGTCGACGAAGGATCCCGGCAGGTCGGCCGCGGTGATCTGGCGGGAGCCGACCCAGATGGAGTCGATGCCGCGGATGATGTACAGCGTGCCCAGGGTGACCACCAGCGCGGGCACCTGGCCGAGGCTGACGAGCAGTCCGTTGAGCAGGCCGAAGCCGATGCCGAGCAGGACCGCGAGGACGATGGCGACGACCGGGTTGCCGCCACCGTGCAGATAGGTGCCGGCGGCGAAGGCGCTGATGCCGAGGGTGGAGCCGACGGACAGGTCGACGTTGCGGGTGATGACCACCAGTGACTGGCCGGTGGCGACCAGGACCAGGATGGTCGCGTTCAGGAGCAGGTCCTTGACGCCCTGCTCGGACAGGAACTGGCTGTTGCCGGCCTGGGTGACGCCGATCATCGCCAGGAAGACGATCAGGATGGCGAGTTCGCGCATCTTGAAGACGCGGTCGACCAGGCGGGTGCCGCTGGAGGCGGGCACCTCGGTGACGGGGGCTTCGTTGGGTGTGGTCACCGTCATGCGGCGGCCCTCCCGGTGGCGGCTGCCATCACGGTTTCCTCGGTGGCTTCGGAGCGGGGGATCTCGGCGGTGAGCCGGCCCTCGTGCATCACCAGCACGCGGTCGGCCATGCCGAGGATCTCGGGCAGGTCGGAGGAGATCATCAGGACGGCGACGCCGTCGGCGGCCAGCTGGGACAGCAGCCGGTGCACCTCGGCCTTGGTACCGACGTCGATGCCGCGGGTGGGCTCGTCGACGATCAGCACCTTGGGGCCGGTGGCGAGCCACTTGGCGAGGACGACCTTCTGCTGGTTGCCGCCGGAGAGCGTGGAGACGGTGTCGGCGATCCGGGCGTACTTCACCTGGAGCTTGACCGCCCAGTCCAGGGACCGGCTGCGCTCGGCGCCCCGGTCCATCAGGCCGGCCCGCACGGTCGTACGGAGTCCGGTCAGGCCGATGTTCCGCTCGATGGACATGTCCATCACCAGACCCTGGGCGCGCCGGTCCTCGGGGACCAGGGCGAGCCCGGCGGCCATGGCGGTGGAGGGCGCGCCGTTGGTCAGCGTGCGGCCGTCGATCTCGACCTCGCCGGCGTCCCACCGGTCGACACCGAAGACCGCCCGCGCGACCTCGGTACGGCCGGCTCCGACGAGTCCGGCGAGACCGACGATCTCACCGCGCCGCACCTCGAAGGAGATGTCGGTGAAGACGCCCTCGCGGGTCAGGCGCCGTACGCTGAGGGCGACGTCGCCGGGCTCGACCTCCTGCTTGGGGTACAGCTCGTCGAGGTCGCGGCCGACCATGCGGCGGACCAGGTCGTCCTCGGACATGCCGTCGAGGAGTTCGCTGGCGATCCAGGCGCCGTCCCGAAGGGTGGTCACTCGCTGGCAGATCTCGAAGATCTCCTCCAGCCGGTGGGAGATGAACAGCACCGCCGCGCCCTGCTCGCGCAGCGTGCGCACGACTCCGAAGAGACGGGCGACCTCACTGCCGGTGAGGGCGGCGGTCGGCTCGTCCATGATCAGAACGCGGGCGTCGAAGGAGAGCGCCTTGGCGATCTCGACGATCTGCTGGTCGGCGATGGACAGGCCGCTGGCCGGGCGGTCGGGGTCGAGGTCGACGCCGAGCCGCTTCATCAGGGCGGCGGTGGCGTCACGGGTGGCCTTGTGGTCGATACGGCCGAAGGCGCGCCGGGGCTGGCGGCCCATGTAGATGTTCTCGGCGATCGACAGGTCGGGGAAGAGCGTGGGCTCCTGGTAGATCACGGCGATGCCGGCGTCGCGGGCGTCACCGGGTCCGTGGAACTGGACCGGCTCACCGTCGAGCAGCACCTGGCCGGCATCCGGACGGTGCACCCCTGCCAGGGTCTTGATCAGGGTCGACTTGCCCGCGCCGTTCTCGCCGGCGAGGGCGTGCACCTCACCGGCGAACAGCTCCAGGGAGACGCCCCGCAGGGCGCGTACGGCTCCGAAGGACTTGGCTACATCCCTCAGAGCCAGTACCGGGGCCGGTCCCGTGTCGGACGGGTGGGTCATGGGTGGCTCCTCGACGACGCCGACGGAAAGAAGCCGCCACAGCGCCGTGAAAGGTTTCAACTGGGTTGCCGGGACGTTAGGCATGACAGACATGTCACGTCAATGGATGCCGCCCGAAAATCTTTCGATACTCGAAGGTCACGCCCGGGTCACGGAAAGGACACCTGGCTACAGGGATTGACACGTTCCCGGGGTGCCCATAGCTTCCCCTTCTGAATCGTTTCACACAAAGGCCTTTCCGGCCCGATGTCACAGGAGCCCGAAGTGACCGACCTCGCCGCGGTGAAGGCCGCGCTGAAGACCCAGGCCGTCGAGACGCCGTCGTGGGCGTACGGGAACTCGGGGACGCGTTTCAAGGTGTTCGCCCAGCAGGGCGTTCCGCGCACGCCCCAGGAGAAGCTGGCGGACGCGGCGCAGGTGCACGCGTTCACCGGGGTCGCGCCCACCGTGGCACTGCACATCCCGTGGGACAGGGTCGAGGACTACGCCGCGCTGGCGAAGTTCGCCGAGGAACGGGGGGTGAAGCTCGGGGCGATCAACTCCAACACCTTCCAGGACGACGACTACAAGCTGGGCAGCATCTGCCACCCCGAGGCGGCGGTACGGCGCAAGGCCGTCGGCCACCTGCTGGAGTGCGTCGACATCATGGACGCCACGGGGTCCACCGACCTGAAGCTGTGGTTCGCGGACGGCACGAACTATCCGGGGCAGGACGACATCCGCGCCCGGCAGGACCGGCTGGCCGAGGGCCTGGCCGAGGTGTACGAGCGGCTCGGTGACGGGCAGCGGATGCTGCTGGAGTACAAGTTCTTCGAGCCGGCCTTCTACGCGACGGACGTGCCGGACTGGGGGACCGCGTACGCGCACTGCCTGAAGCTGGGCGAGAAGGCCCAGGTGGTCGTCGACACCGGGCACCACGCCCCCGGCACCAACATCGAGTTCATCGTCGCCACGCTGCTGCGCGAGGGCAAGCTCGGCGGGTTCGACTTCAACTCGCGGTTCTACGCCGACGACGACCTGATGGTGGGCGCGGCCGATCCGTTCCAGCTGTTCCGGATCATGTACGAGGTGGTGCGCGGGGGCGGGTTCGGGCCGGACGTCGCGTTCATGCTCGACCAGTGCCACAACATCGAGGCGAAGATCCCGGCGATCATCCGGTCGGTGATGAACGTGCAGGAGGCCACCGCGAAGGCGCTGCTGGTCGACCGCGCGGCGCTGGCTGCCGCTCAGGCGGCCGGTGACGTGCTGGAGGCCAACGCGGTGCTGATGGACGCGTACAACACGGATGTCCGGCCGCTGCTTCGTGAGGTGCGGGAGGAGATGGGGCTGGACGCCGACCCGATCGCCGCGTACCGGCGGTCCGGGTGGGCCGAGAAGATCGTCGCTGAGCGGGTGGGAGGACAGCAGGCGGGGTGGGGTGCGTAAGCGTCTGCCCTGATCCGTCGCGTCGCGGACTGCGGGCCGGATGTGGCTGGTCGTGCAGTTCCTCCCCCAGCCTTCGGCCGGGGGTACCCCCAGCGCCCCCTGAGGGCCGCGTTGCAGTCCCGCTCCTTCAACGAAACAGGAATCATTGTGACCACCCATCCCGAAGCCGCCGCTCTTCTCTCCCGGTCCCGTCGGCTCGGCGCCGATCCCCGTAACACCAACTACGCCGGCGGCAACGCGTCCGCGAAGGGCACCGAGACCGACCCCGTGACCGGTGGCGATGTCGAGCTGATGTGGGTGAAGGGGTCCGGCGGGGACCTCGGGACGCTCACCGAGGCGGGACTCGCCGTGCTGCGGCTGGACCGGCTGCGGGCGCTCGTCGACGTCTACCCCGGTGTCGAGCGCGAGGACGAGATGGTCGCCGCCTTCGACTACTGCCTGCACGGCAAGGGCGGGGCCGCTCCCTCCATCGACACCGCCATGCACGGGCTGGTCGAGGCCGCGCACGTCGATCACCTGCACCCCGACTCCGGTATCGCGCTCGCCTGCGCGGCCGACGGTCAGAAGCTGACCGCCGAGTGTTTCGGGGACACGGTCGCCTGGGTGCCGTGGCGGCGGCCCGGGTTCCAGCTGGGGCTGGACATCGCCGCGATCAAGGCGGCCAACCCGCAGGCCGTCGGCGTCGTCCTCGGCGGGCACGGCATCACCGCCTGGGGCGACACCGCCGAGGAGTGCGAGCGCAACTCGCTGCACATCATCCGGACCGCCGAGAAGTTCCTGGCGGAGCACGGCAAGGCCGAGCCCTTCGGGCCCGTCGTCGACGGGTACGGCGCTCTCCCCGAGGCCGAGCGCAGGGAACGGGCGGCGGCGCTCGCCCCGTACGTGCGGGCCCTCGCCTCCCAGGACAAGCCGCAGGTCGGGCACTTCAACGACACCGAGCCGGTGCTGGAGTTCCTGGCCCGTGCCGAGCACCCGCGGCTCGCCGCGCTCGGCACCTCCTGTCCCGACCACTTCCTGCGGACCAAGGTGCGCCCGCTCGTCCTGGACCTGCCGCCGACCGCTCCGGTCGACGAGGCGATCGCGCGGCTGAAGGAGCTGCACGCCGAGTACCGGGAGGAGTACGCCGCCTACTACCAGCGGCACGCCCTGCCCGACTCCCCCGCGATGCGCGGCGCCGACCCGGCCATCGTGCTGATCCCGGGCGTGGGCATGTTCTCCTTCGGCAAGGACAAGCAGACCGCGCGGGTCGCCGGCGAGTTCTACGTCAACGCGATCAACGTGATGCGGGGCGCCGAGGCCGTGTCCTCGTACGCGCCCATCGAGGAGTCGGAGAAGTTCCGCATCGAGTACTGGGCGCTGGAGGAGGCCAAGCTCCAGCGGATGCCGAAGCCCAAGCCGCTGGCGACCCGCGTCGCCCTGGTGACCGGGGCCGGCAGCGGGATCGGCAAGGCCATCGCGCAACGGCTGGTCGCCGAGGGCGCGTGTGTGGTCGTCGCCGATCTGAACGCGGAGAACGCCGCCGCCGTCGCCGAGCAGCTCGGCGGCCCCGACAAGGCCGTCGCCGTGACCGTCGACGTGACCGACGAGGAACAGATTGCCGCCGCCTTCAAGGCCGCCGTGCTGGCCTTCGGCGGGGTCGACCTGATCGTGAACAACGCGGGCATCTCCATCTCCAAGCCGCTGCTGGAGACGTCGGCGAAGGACTGGGACCTCCAGCACGACATCATGGCCCGGGGCTCGTTCCTCGTCTCGCGGGAGGCTGCCCGGGTGATGATCGCGCAGGGGCTGGGCGGTGACATCGTCTACATCGCGTCGAAGAACGCCGTCTTCGCCGGCCCCAACAACATCGCCTACTCGGCCACCAAGGCCGACCAGGCCCACCAGGTCCGGCTGCTCGCGGCCGAGCTGGGCGAGCACGGCATCCGCGTCAACGGCGTCAACCCGGACGGGGTGGTGCGCGGCTCCGGGATCTTCGCGGGCGGCTGGGGTGCCCAGCGGGCGGCTGTGTACGGGGTCGAGGAGGCGAAGCTGGGCGAGTTCTACGCCCAGCGGACCATCCTGAAGCGCGAGGTGCTGCCCGAGCACGTGGCGAACGCCGTGTTCGCCCTCACCGGCGGTGACCTGACCCACACCACGGGACTGCACGTCCCGGTCGACGCCGGCGTCGCGGCCGCGTTCCTGCGATGAGCGGCGGTGTGAAGGCCTACGCGGCGGTCGACCTGGGCGCGTCCAGCGGACGCGTGATGGTCGGGCGCGTCGGGCCCGGCTCGCTGGAACTGACGGAGGCGCACCGGTTCGCGAACCGGCCGGTGCGCGTTCCGGAGGGGCTGCGCTGGGACGTCCTGGCGCTGTACCGAGGGGTCCTCGACGGGCTCAAGGCCGTAGGGCAGGTCGACTCCGTCGGCATCGACAGCTGGGCCGTGGACTACGGCCTGCTGGACGCCGACGGTGCGCTGCTCGGCAACCCGGTGCACTACCGCGACGCCCGCACCGAGGGCGTCGCGGAGAAGGTGTGGGCGACCCTGCCGGCGGCGGAGCTGTACGCGGCGACCGGCATCCAGTACGCGCCCTTCAACACCCTGTACCAGCTGGTGGCGGCCCGTGGGGCACGGCAGTTCGCCCATGCGGAGCGTCTGTTGCTCATCCCGGACCTGCTGGCCCACTGGCTCACCGGGGAGCAGGGCACCGAGCTGACCAACGCCTCGACCACTCAGCTGATCGATCCCCGGACCCGCGACTGGTCCCACGAGGTCGCGGACCGGCTGGGGATCGACCTGGGCCTGTTCCCACCGTTGCGCCGACCGGGCGATCCCGCGGGGTTCCTGCGGCCGGAGGTGCTGGAGGAGACAGGTCTGACCGGGCCGGTGCCGGTGACGGCGGTCGGCTCGCACGACACCGCGTCGGCGGTGGCCGCCGTGCCGGCCGCCGGGGAGCGGTTCGCCTACATCTGCACCGGCACCTGGTCGCTGGCCGGCCTGGAGCTGGCCGCGCCCGTGCTGACCGAGGAGAGCCGGGCGGCCAACTTCACCAACGAGCTCGGGCTGGACGGCACGGTCCGGTACTTGCGCAACATCATGGGCCTGTGGCTGCTCCAGGAGTGCGTACGCGCCTGGGGCGACCCGGATCTGGGTGTGCTGCTGCGGGAGGCGGCCGCGGTGCCGGCGCTGCGCTCGGTGGTGGACGCGGGGGACGCGGCGTTCCTCGCGCCGGGGCGGATGCCGGAGCGGATCGCCGAGGCCTGCCGCGCCCTGGGGCAGCCGGTGCCGCAGAGCCGGGCCGAGATCACCCGGTGCATCCTCGACTCCCTCGCCCTCGCCCACCGGCGGGCGGTCGAGGACGCCCAGCGACTGGCCGGCCATCCGGTCGACGTCGTGCACATCGTCGGCGGCGGCACCCGCAACACGCTGCTGTGCCAGCTGACCGCCGACGCCTGCGGGCTGCCCGTGGTGGCCGGCCCGACCGAGGCGGCCGCCCTGGGCAACGTGCTCGTGCAGGCTCGCGCGCACGGCCTCGCCGGCGACCTGACCGACGCCCGGCGGCTCCTGGTGCGGACCCAGCCACTGACCCGCTACGAGCCGCGTGGCGACGCGGCCCGCTGGCGAGAGGCCGAGTCCCGGCTCACCACGCGGTGAGCCGGGGTCTCCCCCCGCCCCACGCCCGCCGGCCGGTCCCCCACTACGCTGAACGCGTGCGGGTTGACCCCTGACCCATCCGATGACCAACCCCAAGGAGCCGCGATGCGTGTCGCACTGTTCCTGACCTGTGTCAACGACACGCTCTATCCGGACACCGGCCGCGCGGTGGTGAAACTCCTGACCAGGCTGGGCGTCGAGGTGGACTTCCCGATGGCGCAGACCTGCTGCGGGCAGGCCCACTACAACACCGGGTACCGCCATGAGGCGGAGCCGCTGGCCCGGCATTTCTCCGATGTCTTCGGTGAGTACGAGGCGATCGTGACCCCGTCCGGGTCCTGCGGGGCGATGGTGCGGGAGCTGTATCCGAGGATGGGCGAGCGGGCCCGGGCGGAGGGGCGCGGGAGCGGGCTGGCCGCGGCGCTGGCACCCGTGGTGCCGAAGACGTACGAGCTGACGGAGTTCCTGGTGGACGTCCTGGGGGTGACGGACGTCGGGGCGTACTACCCGCACACGGTGACCTACCACCCGACCTGCCACGGGCTGCGCGGTCTGGGGCTCGGCGACCGCCCCCGCCGACTCCTGGAGGCCGTCAAGGGCCTGGAGCTGGTGGAGCTGCCGGGGGCGGAGGAGTGCTGTGGGTTCGGCGGCACGTTCGCGCTGAAGAACGCGGACGTCTCGGCGGCGATGGGCACCGACAAGGTGCGCAACGCAGAGTCGTCCGGCGCCGAGGTGCTGTGCGCGGCCGACAACTCCTGCCTGATGCACATCGGCGGCACCATGACCCGGCTGGGCAGCGGGATGCGGCCGGTGCACATCGCGGAGATCCTGGCGAGCACCGAGGAGGAACCGGCCGCATGAGCGGGACGTTCGTAGGGATGCCTGTGTTTCCCCCACCCACCCACCCGGCCTTCCCGAAGGCCGCGCACGAGGCCGTGGGCAACCCCGTCCTGCGCGGGAATCTGCGGCACGCCACGCACACCATCCGCGCCAAGCGGGCCAACGCGGTCGCCGAGGTGTCCGACTGGGCCGAGCTGCGCGAGGCGGGCAAGCGGATCAAGGACCACACGCTCCGTCATCTCGACCGCTATCTGGTCCAGTTGGAGGAGGCGGTGACAGCGGCGGGCGGCACGGTCCACTGGGCCGTCGACGCCGACGAGGCGAACCGGATCGTCACCGAACTGGTCAAGGAGACCGGTGAGTCGGAGGTCGTGAAGGTCAAGTCGATGGCCACGCAGGAGATCGGGCTCAACGAGGCGCTGGAGGCCGCGGGCATCCGGGCCTACGAGACCGATCTGGCCGAGCTGATCGTGCAGCTGGGTCACGACCGGCCCTCGCACATCCTGGTCCCCGCGATCCACCGCAACCGGGGTGAGATCAGGGACATCTTCCGCACCCGGATGGGCGAGTGGGGGCGCCCCGCACCCGAGGGCCTCACCGACACCCCCGCCGAACTGGCCGAGGCGGCCCGGCTGCACCTGCGGGAGAAGTTCCTGCGCGCGAAGGTCGGTGTCTCCGGCGCCAACTTCATGGTCGCCGAGACCGGCACCCTGGTGGTCGTCGAGTCCGAGGGCAACGGGCGGATGTGCCTGACCCTGCCCGAGACGCTGATCTCGGTCGTCGGCATCGAGAAGATCGTGCCGACCTGGCGGGACCTGGAGGTCTTCCTGCAGACCCTCCCCCGCTCCTCCACGGCCGAGCGCATGAACCCGTACACCAGCACCTGGACCGGCACCACGGACGGCGACGGCCCGCGCACCTTCCACCTGGTGCTCCTGGACAACGGGCGCAGCGACACCCTCGCCGACGAGGTCGGCCGCCAGGCCCTGCGCTGCATCCGCTGCTCGGCCTGCCTGAACGTCTGCCCGGTCTACGAGCGGGCGGGCGGCCACGCCTACGGCTCGGTCTACCCGGGCCCGATCGGCGCCATCCTCAGCCCCCAGCTGCGCGGCACCCAGAGCGAGATCGACGCCTCGCTCCCGTACGCCTCCTCGCTGTGCGGGGCGTGCTACGAGGTCTGCCCGGTCGCCATCGACATCCCCGAGGTGCTGGTGCACCTGCGCGAACGGGTCGTCCAGGGCGGCGAGGCGGTCCGCGACGGAAACAAGGTGGTGCTCAAGCCGGCCAAGGGGCACGCGGCCGAGCGGGCGGCGATGCGCGCGGCCCGCTGGGCGTTCTCCCACCCGGCCGCCCTGCGCACCGGCCAGCGGCTCGCCTCCCGCAGCCGCCGCCTGCATCCGCGTACCCTGCCGGGCCCCGGCAGGGCGTGGAGCGGGACCCGGGACCTGCCCGCCGTACCGGCGGAGCCGTTCCGGGACTGGTGGCAGCGGACCGGCGGCGGAAAGGGCGGCGCGAAGTGAGCAGCAGGGAGCGGATCCTCGGCCGGGTGCGGCGGGCGCTGGCCGGGGTGCGGGACGAGGACGCGCCCGTCGAGCGGGCGTATCTGCGCGAGCACGGGCAGCGGAGCACCGCACAGACGGTGGATCTGCTCGCCGAGAACCTGGCCGACTACCGGGCCGTCGTGCACCGCTGCACGGCCGGTGAACTGGCCGCCGTCATCGGGCGGCTGGTCGCCGGGCACGGTTCGACCTCGGTGGTCGTGCCCGCGGGGCTGGACCAGGGGTGGCTCGCGGCGCTGGACGCCGAGCAGGTCGCGGATCGCGCGGAGAGCACTCCGCACGAGCTCGACGGGGTCGGAAGTGTGGTCACCGGCTGTGCGGTGGCGATCGCCGAGACCGGCACGATCGTGCTGGACGGCGGCCCGGACCAGGGCCGCCGCCGGATCACCCTCGTCCCAGATCACCACATCTGTGTCGTGCGGGTCCCGGAGCAGGTGGTGTCCTCCGTGCCCCAGGCCCTCGAACGGCTCGATGCGACCCGCCCGTTGACATGGATCTCCGGCCCTTCGGCCACCAGCGACATCGAGCTGGACCGGGTCGAGGGAGTGCACGGCCCGCGCACCCTGGAGGTGGTGCTGGTCAGCGGCGACCGGCCGGGCGTCCAGGACGGCGCGGGCGAGCGGTGACGGTCGCGGTTAACGTGAGGGAATGATCCGGTTCGAGCAGGTCACCAAGCGGTACGCGGACGGGACGACCGCGGTGGACGGTCTCTCCTTCGAGGTGGCCGAGGGCGAACTCGTCACGCTCGTCGGCCCCTCCGGCTGCGGCAAGACCACGACGATGATGATGGTCAACCGGCTCGTCGAACCGACCTCAGGCCGGATCCTCGTCGACGGCGAGGACGTCGCGGGCGTCGATCCGGTGCGGCTGCGGCGCCGGATCGGCTATGTCATCCAGCAGGTGGGCCTGTTCCCGCACCGCACGGTCCTCGACAACACCGCGACCGTCCCCGCGCTGCTCGGCTGGGGACGGGCCAGGGCCCGGGCCCGCGCCGCCGAGCTGCTGGAACTCGTGGGTCTCGACCCGAAGACGTACGGGCCGCGCTACCCGGACCAGCTCTCCGGCGGCCAGCGGCAGCGCGTCGGCGTGGCCCGGGCGCTCGCCGCCGATCCCCCGGTGCTGTTGATGGACGAGCCGTTCGGCGCGGTCGACCCGGTGGTGCGGGAGCAGTTGCAGGACGAGTTCCTCCGGATGCAGGCCGCCGTGCGCAAGACCGTGCTGCTGGTCACGCACGACATCGAGGAGGCGGTACGGCTCGGCGACCGGATCGCGGTGTACGGGCAGGGGCGGATCGAGCAGTTCGACACCCCGGGTGCCGTGCTGGGCAGGCCGGCCACCCCGTACGTGGCCGCCTTCGTGGGCGCGGACCGGGGGCTGAAGCGGCTCTCGGTGACCGACATCGAGCCGGACGACCTGGAGCAGCCGCCGGTCGTCCGGCTGGACGAGCCGGCCGAGAGCGCGGCGGCCCGGCTGCGGGCGGAGGGTGCCCGGTGGGCCGTGGTCCTGGACCCGCACGGCGACCTGCACGGCTGGGTGGGCCGGGACGAGCTGGCGGCGGGCGGCACGGTCGACGGCCTCGCCCACCGGATGACCGCGTGGGTACCGGTGGGTGCCCCGCTGAAGCAGGCGTTCGGTGTCATGCTGCAGTACGACGCCGGGTGGGTCGCGGTGCTGGACGGTTCGCGTTTCCTCGGCGTGCTGACCCCGGCCGGGCTGCACGAGGCGCTGCGCCGCTCGGTGGACGCGGACGCGCGTGGCGTCGCGCGCGGTCAGGTGCCCTTCGCCTCGGTCTCCGGCGCCTGACCGGCGGGGCCCGGGGCCGGGGCCGGTCAGCAATACGTCATCGGGCAGCCGCGGCGCAGCGAGTGCTGGGCGGCCCGCAGGTACAGCGCGGCGTAGAAGGCGGTGTCCAGGTCCTCGCCCCAGGGGCCGGGACGGACGGCGGCCGCTTCCTTCGCCGGGCCGTCCAGGAACCACATGGTCAGATCGAGGTTGTCGCAGGCCTGCGGTATCGCCTCGACGGGAAGCCCGATCGCCGCCGCGAGCCGCTGGGCGAGGGCGAGCACCTCGGGGGCGCCGGCGATCACCGTCTCGTCGGTGTAGGCGGACTCGACGGGCAGCCGGATCTCGTCGTCGAGCGAGAACGGCACCAGCACCGACCATCCGAGCAGCAGCTCCGTCTCTCTCGGTGTCAGGTGCTCCCGGCATAGTGCGGCGAACCCGTCCATGGCCGGCACCAGCTTCTCCTCGAACGACAGTCCCGAGCCGCGCACGAAGGCGGCCGCCTCGGGCACCGACTCGTACGGCGCCAGCCCGCGCCGCCTCAACTCCTCGTCGAGGGCCGCGGCGAGGGTGCCCCTGCCGCCCTCGGCCTCGTCACCCTCTCCCTCGCCCTCGAGCCATTCCTGCGCACCGACACTCACCAGATAGATCCCCATGCCCCGAACCTAACGCCCGCCACTGACAATGCCTCCGGCCCCGGCCGCCGCCGCACCGGCCGCCGCTCGCCGTCACTTCAGCAACCCCTTGTCCCGCAGCCAGGTCCGGGCCACGTCCTGGGCAAGCCGCCGCCAGCTGTCGACCTGCTGGTTCATGGCGGCCAGGTCGGCCGTCGTCAGGACGTCGTTGAGCTTGCCGAGCGCCTTGATCACCCGCTCCCCGCCGGCCCGGGCCCGGTTGACGACGGGGACGACGTGATCGGCGTTCTGCAGATGTCTGTCGTCGGCGAGGAGGACCAGGCCGAACTGGCCGAGCGTCGCGTCGGTGGTCGTGGTCAGCACCATCTGGTCCTGCCCGTTCTGCACGGCCCGCTTGGCCTGGGTGGTGCCGACGCCCTTGGGGTCGACGCCGGTGACGTGGATGCCGTAGACCTTCTTCAACCCGGGCTCGCAGTACGGCCGTCGCACGCATTCGTCACCGGCCGCGAGCCGTACCTCCAGTCCCGAGGCGCCGAGGTCGCTGAGCGTCCTGAGGTGGTGCTGCCGGGCGTAGCCGGCGGTGACCGCGAAGGCGTTCTGGTCCACCGCCCTGCCGGGGTCGAGGACGGTGAGGCCACGGGGGGCGGCGAGGCGGCGCAGGGCCTTCATCGTGGTGGTGAGGTCGGGTGAGCCCACCGAGGGCGCGTCGGGGCCGTCGGCCTTGGCGTCGAGCCAGTCGGCGAAGGTGGCCGCGTATTCGGGGACGACGTCGATCTGCCCGGATTCCAGAGCGGGTTCGTAGAGTTCGCGGTTGGCGACAGTGATCAGGGAGGTCTGGTATCCGGCCTGGTTGAGCAGCTGGGCGTACATCTGGGCGAGCAGGTCGCTCTCGGTGAACCCGGCGGAGCCGACGGTCAGATGCCGGCTGTCGCCCGGGGGTGCGGTGACCGCGCCGCGGTTCTCCAGGGAGGGGCCGGTGGCACAGGCGGTGACGGTGAGCAGCAGTACGGCGCCGGCCGCCGTACGAGGTCTCATCGCGAGCCTCGCGTCCGGACCGGTGCGAGCCGTTCGGCGAGTGCGAAGAGGCCCTCGACGATCAGGGCGAACACGGCCACCAGGATCGCTCCGGCGACCACCTGGGGTGTGCTGGCCAGGTTGAATCCGGCGGTGATGATCCGGCCCAGTCCTCCGCCGCCGGCGAGTGCGGCGATGGTGGCGGTGGCGACGAGCTGGACGGCGGCGATCCGCACCCCGTTGAGGACCATGGGGAGCGAAAGGGGCAGTTCCACGTGAAACAGCATCTGTCGCCCGGCCATCCCCATGCCCCGCGCGGCCCGCACGACGCCGCGGTCGACCTCGCGCATGCCGACGTAGGCGTTGGTGAGCAGGGGTGGTACGGCGAACAGCACCAGGGCGACCACCGCGGGGCCCTCGCCCCATCCGCCGACCGGAGTGAGGAGGAGCAGCACCAGGACGGCGAAGGTGGGGACGGCCCGGCCGGCGTTGGAGATGTTCACGGCGAGCGCGCCGCCCTTGCCGAGGTGGCCGAGGACCAGCGCGACGGGGAGTGCGATCAGGCAGCTGATGACGAGGCAGCCGACGGTCAGGACGAGGTGCTGGAGCAGCCGGTGCCCGATGCCGTCGTCGCCGGCCCAGTGCGCGGGGTCGGTGAGCCAGGCCCAGGCGTCGGCGAGGGTGGTCATGACCAGGCCGCCCGGGTCCACGGGGTGAGCAGCCGCTGGGCACCGAGCAGCAGCAGGTCGGCGGCGACGGCGATCACCACGCAGAGCACGGACGCGGTGAGGACCTGGGCCTTGAAGTAGGTGTTCATGCCGGCGTAGATCAGGTTGCCGAGTCCGCCGAAGCCGACGATCGCGCCGACGGTGACCAGGGAGACCGCGGAGACGGTGGCGATGCGCAGGCCCGCCATCGCGGCGGGCAGGGCCAGGGGCAGTTCGACGGTGAGGAGGAGGCGGATCGGGCCGTAGCCCATGCCGCGGGCGGCCTGCCGGGTCTCGTCGGGGACGGCGCGCAGGCCGGCGAGGATGTTGCGGACGAGCAGGGTGAGCGAGTAGAGCACCAGACCGGCGACGACCAGGGTGGCCGAGAGGCCGTACAGGGGCAGGAGCAGGGAGAACATCGCCAGGGACGGGATGCTGTAGAGGATGGTGGTGACACCGAGGACGGGTCCGGCCGACCAGCGCCGGCGGCGGGCCAGTACGGCCAGCGGAACGGCGATGGCGAGTCCGATGAGCACCGAGACCGCGGTGAGCCGAAGGTGCTGCCCGACGGCGTCCAGGAGGATCTGCCGGCGGCTGGTCAGATAGGCGCCGCAGATCCACTCGTTGCGCGCGAGACAGTCGTTCGGGGGCACGGTCACGCGTCCATTGCACCGGGTGGGCGGCCGGCCCGGCGCGCTGTGCTGATCCGTCCGGGCGGGCCGAGGGCTCCGCCGGAAGTGCCGCGTCATGCCGTCGGCCGTCCGCGGCGCCGTCGTGTCCGGTCGCGCCCACGCGGCGGCAGCCGCACATCGGGTACGGCCCCGCGCCTCTCGGGGCGGTCCCGAACCGCGGCCGACTTCGCCCCCCGGGGATCAAGGCTTGGTTGGTTCCCTAGCAAATCAAGCCGACGTGGCCGGTTCCGACCTGCTTAGTTCATCCCTGCCGCGCCCATGAGGGCGTCGGCCGTCCTCGCCGCCAGCCCGTCGTCCAGCCGTTCGATGCGGGCGCCGGCGCGGGCGCTGGCGCCGTCGAAGACCAGCATCAGCTGCCGGGCGAGGACCTCCGGATCGGCGGCGCCGCCCTGTTCGGCCTGCTCGCGGAAGAAGCCTCGCAGGCGGTCCTTGACCACTCGGGCCACCGCGCTCGCCGGGTGCTCGGGGTTCTTCAGCTCGACCAGGACTGCGAGGTAGGGGCAGCCCCGGTAGCCGGGGGTCACGGAGGCCTCCGCAATCCGTTCGAAGACGTACCGGATCCGTTCGCGCGGGGTCGCCGGCATGGTCCCGGCCGGCGTGATCTGGGCCTCGTACCAGGGCCTGCGGCGCTCCAGGCTGGCGGCCAGCATCTCGTCCTTGCTGTCGAAGAGCTGGTACATCGAGCGTTTCGAGACGCCGGCGGACCTGCACAGCGCCTCGACTCCGATGGAGACGCCGTCGCGGTAGAAGAGCTCGGCGGCGGCTTCGAGGAGCCGGTCGCGGGGGGACGCCTTGTCCGTGGTGGCCATACGGCCGAGGTTACCGCGCCGGAAAGCCGGGAGGAAACCGATCGGTATACAGGGTGGCAGGGGAGGTGACCAAGCGCTTAGATAGGACCCGGACCTGCTCGCCGTACGCGTGCCACGACCCCGACCAGCCGGAGGCCCCGTTGTTCACTTCCGTCGACGACGTCTCCGCGCGCCTCGCCGAGACCGGTTACCTCGCCTCCCCCGCCGTCGCCACCACCGTCTTCCTGGCCGACCGGCTCGGCAAACCGCTCCTCGTCGAGGGCCCCGCCGGGGTCGGCAAGACCGAGCTGGCGAAGGCCGTGGCCCAGGTGGCCGGGGCCCGCCTGGTACGGCTGCAGTGCTACGAGGGAGTGGACGAGTCCCGGGCGCTGTACGAGTGGAACCACGCCAAACAGCTCCTGCGGATCAGCGCGGGCCGGGACGAGACCTGGGACGAGGCCCGCACCGACATCTTCAGCGAGGAGTTCCTGCTTCCCCGCCCGCTGCTCACCGCGATCCGGGGCGACGACCCGAAGGTGCTGCTGATCGACGAGACCGACAAGGCCGACGTCGAGGTGGAGGGCCTGCTCCTGGAGGTGCTCAGCGACTTCCAGGTGACGGTCCCCGAGCTGGGCACGGTCACCGCGACCCGCCGTCCCTTCGTCGTGCTCACCTCCAACGCCAGCCGAGAGCTGTCCGAGGCGCTGCGCCGCCGCTGCCTGTTCCTGCACATCGGCTTCCCGGACGAGGAGCTGGAGCGCCGGATCGTACGGCTGAAGGTGCCGGAGCTCACGGAGGCGCTCGCCGAGTCCGTCGTCCGGGTGGTCGGGGCGCTGCGGGCGATGGACCTGCGCAAGGTCCCCTCGGTGGCGGAGACGATCGACTGGGCCCGCACCCTGCTGGCCCTGGGCGCCGGCACGCTGGACGAGCAGGTCGTACGGGACTCCCTGGGCGTGATCCTCAAGCACCAGGACGACATCCAGAAGGCGGCCGCCAAACTGGACCTGGACGCGCTGTGAGCACACCGGCCGACCTCGCCGGCCGGCTGACCGGGCTGGTGGGCGCGCTGCGGTCGCACGGGGTGCGGATCGGCACCGGGGAGACCGTGGACGCCGGCCGGGCGGTGGCGGCGCTGGGACTGACGGACCGGGAGCTGCTGCGCGAGGGACTGGCCGCCACGCTGCTGCACGGCACCGGCCAACGGGCCGTGTTCGACCAGGTCTTCGACCTGTACTTCCCGCGCGGCGTGGGCGGGCCCGGCGGTGGGTCCGGCGACCGGTCCGGCGACCGGGAAGAACTGCGGGAGCGGCTCGCGGCCGCGCTGGCGGACGACGACACCGCGCTGCTGCGGCAGTTGGCGGCCGAGGCCGTCGACGGCCTGGGCGGATACGGGAGTTCGCCGGGCTCGGACGGGTGGTCGTCGTACCAGACCCTGGACCGGCTGCGGCCGCAGACGCTGCTCGCGCGGGTGCGGGCGGACGTCCGGGCGCGGGGCGGCGGCGACCCGGGGTTCGCGGACCGGCTGCTCGACGACGAGATCCGGCGGCGGATCGAGGCCTTCCGGGGCATGGTCGCCGCGGAGGCCCGGCGCCGGGTGGCCGAGCGGCGGGGCCGGGACCGGATCGCCCGGCGGGCGGTGGCGCCCACCGCGGACCGGGTGGACTTCCTGTCCGCCGGGCGGGAGCAGCTCAGCGAGCTGCGCAGGACCGTGCAGCCGCTGGCGCGGAAGCTGGCGACCCGGCTGGCCGCGCGCCGCCGCCGGGCCGCGCGGGGCTCCATCGACCTGCGGCGCACCCTGCGCGGGTCGCTGTCGACCGGCGGGGTGCCGATGCGGCCGGTCCTGCGCCGGCGCCGGCCGGTCCGCCCCGAGCTGGTGCTGCTGTGCGACGTCTCCGGCTCGGTGTCGGGGTTCTCCGACTTCACGATGCTGCTGGTGCAGGCCCTGCACGACCAGTTCAGCAAGGTCCGGGTGTTCGCGTTCGTCAACCGGATCGACGAGGTGACCGGCCTCCTGGAGCACGGCCGGGCCGATCCGGAGGGGCTGGGCGCCCGGATCCGCGCCGAGGCGACGCTCACCGGCTGGCACGGCAGCAGCGACTACGGCATGGCGCTGGGCGAGTTCGCGCAGCGGTACGGTGCCGCGGTCACCCCGCGCACCACCGTGTTCGTGCTCGGTGACGCCCGCAACAACAACCTCGACCCGAACCTCGCCGCCGTCCGCGAGATCACCGGACAGGCCCGGCGCGTCTACTGGCTGAACCCCGAACCGCACTCCCTGTGGGGTACCGGTGACTCGGCCGCGCCGGAGTACGCCAAGCTGGTGGAGATGCACGAGTGCCGCACCGCCGGCCAGCTCGGCGGGCTGATCGGGCGACTGCTGCCGGTGTGACACGCCGGTGCCGTCACCCATGGGAGGGGACGGCACCCGGCGGCCGCGCTCGGCTCCCCTCGGACTTCGCGCAGCCCGTCGCGATGCCGCCGGCGAAAGTCGTACAGGACAAGCAGGACGACCTGCGGGAGCGCCACACGGCGGTCTTCCGCCGGTGTGTGCCATGTGACATATTACTGCCGTGAGCATGCGACTGACCTGCGACGCCGTGGTGATCGGGGCGGGCATGGTGGGCGCCGCCTGCGCCCTGTACGCGTCCCGGGCGGGTCTGGACGTGATCGTGGTGGACCGGGGCCCGGTGGCCGGCGGCACGACCGGGGCGGGTGAGGGCAATCTGCTCGTGTCCGACAAGGAGCCGGGGCCCGAACTCGAACTCGCCCTGCTGTCCGGCCGGTTGTGGGCCGGCCTGGCCGGGGAGCTGGGGGACCGGATCGAGTACGAGCCCAAGGGCGGGTTGGTCGTCGCCGCCGGGCCCGAGGGACTGGCCGCCCTGGAGAGGTTCGCGGCCGGGCAACGGGCCGCCGGGGTGCTGGCGGAGGACGTCGCCGCGGATCGACTCCGCGACCTGGAGCCGTACCTGGCACCCGGCCTGGCGGGCGGCGTGCGCTACCCCCAGGACGCCCAGGTCATGCCGGCCCTGGCCGCCGCGCATCTCCTACGGGCCGGTGGCGCCCGCCTGTCGACCGGCCGTACGGTGACGGAGGTGCTGCGCGACGCCGGCGGTGCGGTACGCGGAGTCCGCACCGACCGCGGCGACATCCACGCCCCCGCCGTGGTGAACGCGGCCGGGACCTGGGGCGGCGAGGTGGCCGCCCGCGCCGGAGTGCGCCTGCCCGTCCTCCCCCGGCGCGGCTTCGTCCTGGTCACCGAGCCGTTGCCGCGCCGCGTACGGCACAAGGTGTACGCCGCCGACTACGTGGCCGACGTGGCCAGCGACTCGGCCGCGCTGCAGACCTCGCCGGTCGTGGAGGGTACGGCGGCCGGGCCGGTCCTGATCGGCGCGAGCCGGGAACGCGTCGGCTTCGACCGGTCGTTCTCGCTGCCGGCCGTACGGGCGCTTGCGGCGGGCGCGACCCGGCTGTTCCCGTTCCTGTCCGGGGTCCGCGCCATGCGCGGCTACGTGGGATTCCGCCCGTACCTGCCCGACCACCTCCCCGCGATCGGTCCCGATCCGCGTGCGCCGGGCCTGTTCCACGCCTGCGGGCACGAGGGCGCCGGCATCGGACTCGCCACCGGTACGGGGCGGTTGATCGCCCAGGTGCTGAGCGGCCGGACCCCCGAGCTGGACCTGACCCCGTTCCGTCCCGAGCGCTTCGGCGAGGAGGCCCTGTGAACCCCCTGGAGTTGGCGGATGCCCGGCCCGGCCCCGCCTTCACCGTCACCTTCGACGGCCGGGAGCTCGTGGCGCTGCCCGGCCAGACGGTCGCCGCCGCGCTCTGGGCGGCCGGAGTCACGTCCTGGCGGACCACCCGCGGCGAGGGCCGTCCGCGCGGGGTCTTCTGCGGGATCGGCGTCTGCTTCGACTGCCTGGTCACCGTCAACGGCCGTCCCAACCAACGGGCTTGTCTGGTGCCCGTCGAGCCGGGCGACGCGATCCGTACGCAGGAGGGCACGGGGCACGATGACTGACACGAGCCGCCGGGAGAGGTCACCCCGCCTCGCCGTGATCGGCGCGGGCCCGGCCGGTCTCGCCGCCGCCCTGGCCGCCGCCCGGCACGGCCTGCGCGTCACCCTGATCGACGCGGCGCCGGAGGCGGGCGGTCAGTTCTACCGGCAGCCCGCCGCCGGTCTCGGCGCCCGCCGCCCGCAGGCCCTGCACCACCGCCGGCGGAGCTGGGAACGCCTGCGCGCCGGCCTCGACCGGCAGATCACGGCGGGGCTGGTGACCCATCTGCGCGACCATCACGTGTGGTGTGTGACGGGGGCACAGCGGTCCGGTTTCACCGTGCACGCACTGCTCGGCCCCGAGCAGGAGCAGCCCGTGGAGGTGCGCGCGGACGCGGTGCTGCTCGCTACCGGCGGCTACGAGAAGGTGCTGCCCTTCCCCGGCTGGACGCTCCCCGGTGTCGTCACGGCGGGCGGGGCGCAGGCCATGCTGAAGGGCGGACTCGTACTGCCGGGCCGTACGGCGGTCGTCGCCGGCACCGGACCGCTGCTGCTGCCGGTCGCGACCGGACTCGCGGCGGCGGGCGCCCGGGTGGCGGCCCTGGTGGAGTCCGCCGACCCGCGGGCGGTCGTACGGCGCTCCCCCGCGCTGGCCGCCCAGCCGCACAAGCTCGCCGAGGGCGCCCGCTACGCGGCCCGGTTGCTGCGGCACGGGGTGCGCACCCTGGTCCACCACGCCGTCGTCGAGGCGCACGGCGACCAGCGGCTCGAAGCCGTCACCGTCGCCGCGCTCGACGCCACCGGCCGGGTGGGGCCGGGCACCCGGCG
This sequence comes from Streptomyces shenzhenensis, assembly GCF_021462265.1. GTDB lineage: Bacteria > Actinomycetota > Actinomycetes > Streptomycetales > Streptomycetaceae > Streptomyces > Streptomyces shenzhenensis. Next base: position 44,627 of record NZ_JAJONF010000034.1, read on the forward strand.
GCGCATCGGCTGCGACACCCTGGCCGTCGGGCACGGCATGCTCCCGCACACCGATCTCGCCGAGGCCCTGGGCTGCCGGCTCGACGGGGCCGCGGTGCACGTGGACGACGAGCAGCGCACCGATGTGCCGGGGGTGTGGGCGGCGGGCGAGGCCACCGGCATCGGCGGCGCCGAACTCGCCCTCGCCGAGGGGCACATCGCGGGCCGGTCGGCCGCCGTGCGGCTGTCGGGCCGGGAGCCGGACCCGCGGGGCTGGGCGGGGGCCGCCCGGATCCGGGCGGGGCTGCGGCGGTTCGCGGCGGCGATGGACGACGCGTACGCGCCGCCCGCGCACTGGGCCGAGCAGGTCACCGACGACACGGTCGTCTGCCGGTGCGAGGAGGTCACCGGCGGGACGGTCCGGCGGGCCGTGACCGAACTGGGCGCGGGAGACGTGCGGACCGTCAAACTGCTCACGCGGGCCGGGATGGGCTGGTGCCAGGGGCGGATGTGCGGGCCCGCGGTCGCCGGCCTCGCCGGCTGCCCGGAGACGGCGGCGCGCAGACCGTTCGCCCGGCCGGTGCCCCTCGGGGTGCTCGCGCGGGCCGGCACTACCGAAGACGAACAGTGATATGTCACATTCCCCCCTCATGGAGGTGCCCCGATGACCGTCTCCCACCCCCGCCCCTGGCGAGGTGTCCTCGTAGCCACCGCGCTCCCGCTGCGCGACGATCTCTCCGTCGACCACGAGAAGTACGCCGAGCACTGCGCCTGGCTGGTGGAGAACGGCTGCGACGGTGTCGTACCGAACGGCTCGCTCGGTGAGTACCAGGTGCTCACCCCCGAGGAGCGGGCCAGGGTGGTGGAGACCGCCGTGGCCGCCGTCGGCGGGGCGCGGGTCATGCCCGGGGTCGCCGCCTACGGCTCGGCCGAGGCCCGCCGCTGGGCCGAGCAGGCCAGGGACGCCGGCTGCGCGGCCGTGATGCTGCTGCCGCCCAACGCCTACCGCGCCGACGAGCGTTCGGTGCTGGCGCACTACGCGGAGGTCGCGAAGGCGGGAGTGCCGATCGTGGCGTACAACAACCCCATCGACACCAAGGTCGACCTGGTGCCGGAACTCCTCGCCACGCTGCACGGCGAGGGGTACATCCACGCTGTCAAGGAGTTCTCGGGCGATGTCCGGCGCGCCTACCAGCTGGCCGAACTCGCCCCGGACCTGGACCTGTTGATCGGTGCCGACGACGTCCTGCTGGAGCTGGCGATCGCGGGCGCCAAGGGCTGGGTGGCCGGTTACCCGAACGCGCTGCCGGCCTCGACGGTCGAACTGTACCGCGCGGCGGTGGGCGGGGACCTGGACACCGCCAGGCGGCTGTACGAGCAGCTGCATCCGCTGCTGCGCTGGGACTCCAGGGTCGAGTTCGTGCAGGCCATCAAGTTGTCCATGGACATCGTCGGCCGCCACGGCGGCGTCTGCCGCCCGCCGCGCGTGCCGCTGCTGCCCGAGCAGGCGGCCGCGGTCCGCGCCGCCACCGAGCAGGCCGTCGCGGCCGGACTGGCCTGACCGGGCCGGCCCCCGCCACGGACCCGGCCCCGGCCCGGACCCCCGACCCACGAGGAGCGTCATGCGCAGCAAACTCGTCCTGCACGCCGTCGACTCGCACACCGAGGGCATGCCCACCCGCGTGATCACCGGCGGGATCGGCACCATTCCCGGCGCGACCATGAACGAGCGGCGGCTGTACTTCCGTGAACACCGCGATCACATCAAGCAGTTGCTGATGAACGAGCCGCGCGGGCACTCCGCGATGAGCGGGGCGATCCTGCAGCCGCCGGCCCGGCCCGACTGCGACTGGGGCGTGGTCTACATCGAGGTCTCCGGCTATCTGCCGATGTGCGGGCACGGCACGATCGGCGTGGCGACCGTGCTCGTGGAGACCGGGATGGTGGAGGTGGTGGAGCCGGTCACCACCATCCGGCTGGACACCCCGGCGGGCCTGGTCGTCGCCGAGGTCGCGGTGGAAGACGGCGCGGCGAGGAACGTCACGCTGCGGAACGTGCCGTCGTTCTCCGTCGCGCTGGACCGGAAGATCGTGCTGGCTGACGGACGGTCGGTCACATATGACATGGCATACGGCGGCAACTTCTACGCCATCCTCCCGCTGGACGAGTTCGGCCTCCCCTTCGACCGCACCCGAAAGGACGACATCCTGCGGGCCGGCCTGTCCCTCATGGAGGCGATCAACGCCGAGGCGGAGCCCGTGCATCCCGAGAACCCCTCCATCCGCGGCTGCCACCACGTCCACCTGGTCGCCCCCGGCGCCACGGCCCGCCACTCCCGGCACGCGATGGCCATCCATCCCGGCTGGTTCGACCGCTCCCCCTGCGGCACCGGCACCAGCGCGCGGATGGCGCAGCTGCACGCCCGCGGCGAACTCCCGCTGGACACCGAGTTCGTGAACGAGTCCTTCATCGGCACCCGGTTCACCGGACGGCTCCTCGGCACCACCGAGGTCGCCGGCCGCCCCGCGGTCCTGCCCAGCTTCACCGGCCGGGCCTGGATCACCGGCACCGCCCAGTATCTGCTGGACCCGGACGATCCGTTCCCGGCCGGCTTCGTACTCTGATCCTCTCCGTACCCGTCCCAGGAGTCCTCCCCATGTCCGACCAGCCCCGCAGTCCGAGCACCGCCGCTCCCGCCATTCCGTCGCTCGGCGGCCGGAAACCGAACTTCCGGGAACGGGTCGTGGACGTCCTGCGGGCCGCGCTGATCGCCGGTGAACTGCGTCCCGGCGAGGTGTACTCGGCGCCCGGGCTCGCCCCCCGCCTGGGCGTCTCCGCGACTCCGGTGCGCGAGGCCATGCTCGAACTCGTGAAGGAGGGCATGGTCGAGATCGTTCCGAACAAGGGGTTCCGGGTCACCGCCGTCTCCGAGAAGCAGCTCGACGACTACACGCACGTCCGGTCCCTGATCGAGATCCCGACGACGGTCGCCCTCACGGCCACCGCCGACCCCGGCGACCTGGAGGCGCTGCGGCCGCTCGCCCTGGAGATCGTCACCTCGGCCGTGAAGGGCGACCTCATCGCGTACGTCGAGGCCGACCTGGCCTTCCACCTGGGGCTGCTGGGGCTGGCGGGCAACGACCACCTCGTGGAGGTGGTGCGGGACCTGCGCCGCCGTTCGCGGCTGTACGGGCTGACGGCGCTGGTGTCGGCGGGACGCCTGAAGGCCTCCGCCGAGGAGCATCTGGAGCTCCTCGACGCCCTGCTGGCCCGCGACGAGCGGGCCGTGCGCGAGGTCATGACCCGCCACCTGGGCCACGTGCGCGGCCTGTGGGCGGCCCAGCGGCCCTAGGGGCTGTCCGGCGGATCAAGTCGCGGGAAAGCAGCGGTGACTGTCAGCCGAGGTGAGCGGGGGCTGGTGCGTCCAACTGCAAGGCGGAGGAGGGAGTCGACGCGGTGGGGGCACCTCCCGGCCGAAGGCTGGGGGACGTCGGCGACCGACGACAACGCCGCAGGTGGGCGTGCCAGCCCCCGCGTCTGCGGCATGATCCGCTGGACAGCCCCTAGGTGTATTGCCCCGCGAACTACGCCCCGGGATGGGCGAGTTCGATGTCGTGGTCGTGGATGCCGGCGCCTGAGACGGCCACCCCGGCGGCGTGCGGCGGGTAGCCGGTCGCGATGACCGTGTACTGGCCGGTGTCCAGGTCGGAGAAGGCGTACGCGCCGTCGTCCCCGGTGGTAGTCGTGCCGACGACGTTGCCTGCCGCGTCCACCAGGGTGACCCGGGCGTCACCCAGCGGCCCGGCGGCTCCGCGGACGGTGCCGCGCACATGTGCCCCGGGCCGCAGCCCGACCTCGACCCGGGTGGTCCCGGCTGGCTTCCGGCGCGGGATGAACGCGGCCACGAGCAGCGCGAGGACCGCCGCGCCGGAGCCCGCCGCCATGACCACCTTGAAGCCGTTCTCGGAGGGTATGCGCGCCGTGCCGAAGACGGTGGTCAGCTGGGCCAGGATCACCCCGGCGACGGCGCTCGCGGTGGACGTGCCGATGGACCGCATCAGGGTGTTGAGGCTGTTCGCGGCGGCCGTCTCGTGCGGGTCGACGGCGCCCATGATGAGCGCGGGCATCGCGCCGTAGGCGAAGCCGATGCCGGCGCCGACGACGCAGGAGACGAGCACGAGCTGCCAGACGGCGTTCATCAGCACGATGTTCAGCCCGTATCCGGCGGCCACGATCACCGCGCCGCACATCAGGGTCACCTTCGGCCCGAAGTTCCTGGAGACGAGCGCGGAAACGGGCGCCATCGCCATCATCACCAGGCCGGTCGGGGCCATCACCAGGCCGGCGTCCAGCAGTGACCTGCCCAGGCCGTAGCCGGTCGCCTCGGGCAACTGCAGGAGCTGCGGAAGCACCAGGGACATCGCGAACATCGAGAACCCGAAGGCGACCGAGGCGAGGTTCGTGACGAGGACCTGTCGGCGGGCCGTGGTGCGCAGGTCGACCAGCGGTTGCGTGGTGCGCAGTTCGTACCGGCCCCAGGCGAGCAGGATCACCACGGCGGCGCCGAACAGGCCGAGCGTGGTGCCGCTGCCCCAGCCCCAGTCGGCGCCCTTGGAGATGCCGAGCAGCAGACAGACCAGGCCCGCCGCCATGCCGAGGGCGCCGGCCAGGTCGAAACGGCCGCCGGTGCGCACCTTCGACTCCGGTACGAGGAGCAATACCAGCAGCGCGGCGACGACACCGAGCGCGGCGGAGGTCCAGAACAGCACGTGCCAGTCGAAGTGGTCGGCGATCAGCGCGGCGGCGGGCAGGCCGAGGGCGCCGCCGACGCCAAGGGAGGCACTCATCAACGCGGTGGCGGAACCGAGCCGTTGCGCGGGGAGTTCGTCGCGCATGATGCTGATGCCGAGCGGGATCACGCCGGAGGCCAGGCCCTGCAGGGCCCGCCCGACGATCATCGGTACGAGGGAGTCGCTCAGCGCGGCCGTGACCGAGCCGGCGACCAGCATGACCACGCTGGTAAGCAGCATCAGCCGCTTGCCGTACATGTCGCCGAGCCGGCCCGTCACGGGGGTGGCGACGGCGGCCGCGAGCAGGGTGGCGGTGACCGCCCACGCCGCGTTGGACGCCGAGGCGTTGAGCAGCTTCGGCAGTTCGGGCACGATGGGGATCACCAGGGTCTGCATCAGCGAGACCACGATCCCGCCGAAGGCGAGCACCGCGACGACGACGTCGGTCCGCGGCGCGGCCGGGTCCCCGGCGGCTGCCGGCCGGGGCTGTGCATGGGACATGGTCGGGCCTCCACGGGGCCGCTCGGGTCTGCACGCCCCTCCCGAATGTAAGTCAATTGATTGACTCAAACAACAGACGGTTTCCCCTGCGGTGGGGCGGACCGGAGGCTCGGCACACTCCGCCGTCAGCTCGACTCGCGCACCACCAGGCGGCAGGGCACGGTGTGCACCCCGGGCTCCGGCTCCGCGTCGATGGCCTGGAGCAGCCGCAGCGCGGCGATCCGCCCGATCTCGGCCAGGTTCATGTCGACGGTGGTGAGCGGCGGACGGCAGGCGAGGGCCATGGTGTCCCAGTTGTCGTAGCCGACCACCGCGATGTCCCCCGGCACGTCCTTGCCGCGCTCGCGCAGCGCCTCCGCGACACCCCGGGCGATCTGGTCGTTGCCGCAGAAGACGGCGTCCGTGTCGGGAGCCGTCCGCAGCACCGCGTCGGCGGCGCGCCGCCCCCAGGCCTCACTCCACTCCCCGAAGTGCACGCGCCCCGCGGCGAGTCGCAGGCCCGCCCCGGCCAGGTGCTCGGCGGCGTGCCGGGCGCGGTCCCGGGCGGCCTGGTGGTGCTCGGGTCCGGTGACATGGGCGATGCGGGTACGGCCGGCGGCGAGCAGGTGCTCCACGGCGAGCCGGGCGCCGCCGCGGTCGTCGGTGATGACGGAGGTGTCGGCGGGGCCGGTCGACGGGGCGAGGGCGTAGACGACCGGGATCGCCGGGTCGATGCCGGTCAGCGGCGGGCGCGGGTCGGTACGGCGGCCGGCGACGATGATGCCGTCGACGCGCCGGTCGGTGAGGGTGCGCAGATGGTGCTGCTCGCGGATGGCGTCGCCACGGGTGTCGCAGAGCAGGACGGAGATCTTCCCGGCGCCGAGCGCGTCCTCGGCACCGAGCAGGACCGGGGTGCTGAAGCGGCCGATGCCGTCCGTCGTCATCAGGCCGACCGTCCAGCTGCGGCCGCTGTGCAGGCTCTGGGCGTGCTGGTTGGGCCGGAACCCGAGCGCCCGCACCGCGTCCATGACCCGCTGCCGGGTCTCCGGGCGCATCCGTCCGGCACCGTTCAGCGCCTTGGACGCCGTACCGACACTGACACCGGCGAGCGCGGCGACATCGGCGAGCCTGGCCCGGCCGGCTGGCGGAGAGTTCGGTGCGGGCGGAGAGCCTGGAGCAGAGGACACGGGCAAACCTTTTCCTAGACGGATCCTCGGCACGGCCGCCGGCCTCGCGACGACAGAGCCGTCCCACATCGTCGCAGCCGCTCACCTGGACCACCAGCCCTGCCGGGCAAGTTGAAAAAACTGCGCCGGGCGTCTTGACCGCTCTCCCCGGCTGCCCTGTACTTCTCGGCGAGAAAACGGTTGCCCAAAACGGTTCCGCACATCTCCACGCTCGATATTCCAAACAATGTTCGATATATCGAAACCGCGCGTCCAGGCGTCCCGTCCCTCCCCCCTCGGAGAGCCATGCCCCGCACCCGCTCCGCCCTGCCCTCCCCCGCCGGCCCGGTCCGCCTCAGCCCCGATGCCCGCACCGCGCTGCGCCCGGCGGCCGTGACCGTCGACGGCGGCTTCTGGCACGACCGGCGCGCGGCCAACGCCCGCGTCTCCCTGCCGCAGGGTCCGGACCTGCTGGAGTCCGCCGGGAACCTGCACAACCTGCGGCTGGCGGCCGGTACTGCCGAGGGGACGTTCCAGGGGGCGTACCCGTTCGTCGACACGGACGTCTACAAGTGGCTGGAGGCGGCTTCCTGGCACCTCGCCCAGGGCACCGGCGAGGGCACCGGTGACAGCACCGACGAGGCACTGGCCGCGGACGTGGCGCGGATCGTCGCCCTGGTGGCCGCGGCCCAGCAGCCCGACGGCTATCTCAACACCTGGTTCCAGCTGGTCAAGGGCGGTGAACGGTACCAGGACCTGCGCTGGGGACACGAGTTGTACTGCGCCGGACACCTGATCCAGGCCGCGGTGGCCCACCACCGTGCCACCGGCCGCCCCGAACTTCTCGACGTCGCCCTCAGGTTCGCCGACCACATCGACTCGGTGTTCGGCCCTCCCGGCAGCGGCAGGCCGATCGACGGCATCGACGGTCACCCGGAGGTGGAGACGGCCCTGGTGGAGCTGTACCGGGAGACCGGCGAGCGCCGCTATCTCGACCTGGCCGGGTACTTCGTCGACCGGCACGGCCATGGCCTGCTCGGCGGCGCGGCCTACTGCCAGGACCGGGTCCCGGTGCGCGCGGCGACGAACGTCGAGGGCCACGCAGTACGGCAGTTGTACCTGCTGGCGGCGGCCGCGGACCTGGCGGCGGAGACCGGGGACACCGAACTCCGCACGGCGGCGGAGCGGCTGTGGCTCGCCATGACGACCACCAAGACCCATCTCACCGGCGGGCTCGGCGCGCACCACGACAAGGAGGACTTCGGCGACCCCTACGAACTCCCCAACGAGCGTGCCTACTGCGAGACCTGCGCCGCGATCGCCTCCGTCCAGTGGAGCTGGCGCATGGCCCTGCTCACCGGTGAGGCCCGTTACTCCGACCTGATCGAGCGCACCCTCTACAACGGCTTCCTGGCCGGCGTCTCGCTGGACGGCGAGCGGTGGCTGTACGTCAACCCGCTCCAGGTCCGCGACGGCCACACCGACACCGGCGGCGACCAGTCGGCCCGCCGCACCCGCTGGTTCCGCTGCGCCTGCTGCCCGCCCAACGTGATGCGGCTGCTGGCGAGCCTGGAGCACTATCTGGCGTCGAGCGACGAACAGGGCCTGCAGATCCACCAGTTCGTCACCGGAACGTACACGGCCGACCGGGTCCGGGTGCGGGCCGAGACGGACTACCCCTGGCACGGCACGATCGCGTTCACCGTCGAGGAGACCCCGTCCGACGGCCCCTGGACGCTGTCGCTGCGCATCCCCGAGTGGTGCCGTGAGTTCCGGGTGCGGTGCGGCGAGGAGACGTACGACTCCGCGCTCGACCACGGGTGGCTGCGGCTGGCACGGACCTGGGCGCCGGGCGACCAGGTGGTGCTGGAACTCGCCCTGGAGCCGCGGCTCACCGCCGCCGACCCGCGCGTGGACGCCGTACGCGGCTGTGTGGCCATCGAACGCGGGCCGCTCGTGCACTGCCTGGAGCAGGTCGACCATCCGGGTGGCGGTCTGGACGACGTCGTCCTCGACCCGTCCCGCCCGCTCGCCGTGAAGCACCGCCCGGACCTGCTCGGCGGGGTCACCACCGTGGTGGCCGCGGGCCGGCGGCGCCGCGTCCCCGACCGGGGCTGGTGGCCGTACGCCCCCGCCCACGGTGTTCCCGCCGAAGCCGACGGCGAGCCGGTCGAGTTGACCGCGATCCCGTACCACGTCTGGGCCAACCGCGAGGACGGCAGCATGCGCGTCTGGCTCCCCACCTCCTGAGACACCCCGTCCTACGACAACGAGGTCACCCCGTGATACCCACCCGCCGTACCCTCATGGCCGTCGCCACGGCCGCCCTTCTCCCCCTCACCGCCTGCGGTGGCGGTTCCGGCTCCTCGGGATCGTCGTCCTCGGCCGGCGGGACGTACACCTTCTGGGACCCGTACCCGCAGTTCGACGCCTCCTCGGACTGGGGCAGGCGGGTCACCGCGTGCGGCACCGCGGCCGGGGTGAAGCTCAAGCGGACCGCCTACGACACCACCGACCTCGGCAACAAGGCCCTGCTGGCCGCGCAGCAGGGCAACGCGCCGGACGTGATGCTGGTCGACAACCCGGTGGTCTCCACGCTGGTGGAGGCGGGGATCCTCAACAAGACGAGCGACCTGCGCCTGGACACCTCGTCGATCCAGAAGAACATCATCGGCGCCGGCACGATCGACGGCGCCTCCTACGGCGTGCCGATCGGCGCCAACACCCTCGCGCTCTACTACAACAAGAAGGTCCTCACCGCGGCCGGCGTCGACCCGGGCTCGGTCCGGGACTGGGCGTCGCTCACCGCCGCGCTGAAGAAGGTCAAGGCGGCCGGCAAGAAGGGGATCACGTTCTCGGCGATCAACACCGAGGAAGGCAGCTTCCAGTTCCTGCCGTGGTTCTGGGGCGCGGGGGGCGACCTCACCGAACTCGACTCCGCCAAGGGAGTCGCCGCGCTGTCGTTGTGGAAGCAGTGGGTGGACGCGGGGTACGCGCCGAAGGACGTGCTGCAGAACACCCAGACCACCAGCTGGCAGGAGTTCGCCACCGGCGACTACGCGTTCAGCGAGAACGGCACCTGGCAACTGGGCAACGCCGACCAGGCCGGCTTCTCGTACGGGGTCATCAACATCCCCGCGCAGAACGGCGGTTCGGCCCCGGTGCCGACAGGCGGCGAGTTCGTCACCGTGCCCGTCCAGCAGGACACCTCGCGCTACGCGGTCAGCAAGAAGATCGTCAGCTGTCTGACCAGCGACTCCAGTCTGCTGGCCACCGACACCACACTCATGTACGTGGCGCCGACCTCCGCCGTGCAGAGCGAACAGGTCGAGAAAAACGCGGAGTTGAAGCCGTGGGTGGCGGCGGTCGCGGCGGCCCGGGGCCGGACCAGCGGCGGTCTGGGCACCAAGTACCCGACGATCTCGCAGCCGATGTGGACGGCCGTCCAGGCGGCGCTCTCCGGGAGCAAGAGCCCCCAGGACGCCCTGGCCACCGCCCAGTCCAGCGCGCGGAAGGGCTAGGACCGGCATGACCGTCGCCCGGGTCGACCGGCCGCGGCGAGCACCGGCCGCCGCGGTGCGGGCGAGCGACACCGGCGCCCGCTGTCTGCGCCGCAGGCGGCGGCTGACCGCGCTCGCCTTCGTGGCTCCCCTGCTCGTCTACCTCGCCGCCTTCTACCTCTATCCGCTGTACCGCAACCTCGACCTCAGCCTGCGCGACTACACCGTGCGCTCCTTCGTGGCGGGCGACGCGCCGTTCTCCGGCTGGGACAACTTCCGCACGGTGCTGGGCGATCCGACGTTCGGGCCGGCGATGCGGCACACCATGGTCTTCACCTTCGTGTCGATCGCCTTCCAGTACGCGATCGGGCTCGCCCTCGCGGTCTTCTTCAACCGGCACTTCCGGCTGTCGACCGTGCTGCGGGCGCTGTTCCTGATCCCCTGGCTGCTGCCGCTGATCGTGTCGGCGTCGACGTGGTCGTGGATGTTCAACAGCGAGTCGGGGGTGGTGAACTACCTCCTGCACTTCCTCGGCGTGGCCCCCGTCGGCTGGCTGACCTCGCCCACCTGGGCGCTGGCCTCGGTGATCATCGCCAACATCTGGATCGGCATCCCCTTCAACCTGGTCATCCTGCACAGCGGCCTGCAGAACATCCCCGGTGAGCTGTACGAGGCCGCGGCCCTGGACGGGGCGGGCGCCTGGCAGCAGTTCCGCCGGATCACCTTCCCGCTGCTGCGCCCGGTGTCGGCGATCACCCTGCTGCTGGGGCTCGTCTACACCCTCAAGGTGTTCGACCTGATCTGGATCATGACCAAGGGCGGGCCCGGCGACGCCTCCTCCACCCTGGCCACCTGGTCGTACCAGCTCGGCTTCGGCACGCTGCTGCCCCGGTTCGGCCCGGGCGCCGCGGTCGGCGACATCCTCATCCTCATCGCGCTGGCCTTCGGCCTCCTGTACATCCGCGTCCAGAGGAGGCAGGAGTCATGAAATCCCGTACGGGCAAGCGCCGTCACACCGTCATCGGCCTCCTGCTCACCGCGCTGATGCTGTTCCCGGTGTACTGGATGGTCAACGTGTCCCTCACCCCGCAGCGGGACATGCGCAAGAGTCCGCCGGACCTGCTCCCGCTGCACCCCACCTTCGAGGGCTACCGGGCGGTCCTCGACGACCAGCTCCCCTACCTCGGCACCAGCCTGCTGATCGGCCTGGGCACGGTCGCCCTCACCCTTCTCCTCGCCGCCCCCGCCGGCTTCGCGCTGGCCAAGCTCCGCCCGCGCGGCACCGGCGCCCTCGGCCTGGCGCTCCTCATCGCGCAGATGATCCCCGGGATCGTCATGGCGATGGGCTTCTACGGCATCTTCCTGGACCTCGGTCTGCTCAACTCCTGGTGGGGACTGATCGTCGCGGACTCCACCATCGCCGTGCCCTTCGGCGTCATGATCTTCACCGCGTTCATGTCGGGCATCCCCGGCGAACTCGTCTCGGCCGCCCGGATCGACGGCGCCGGCGCCTGGCGCACCTTCCGGTCGGTGGTACTCCCGCTGAGCCGCAACGCGATCGTCACCGTCTCGCTGTTCGGCTTCCTGTGGGCCTGGTCCGACTTCGTCTTCGCCAACACCCTGGACGGCGGCGGCGGTTGGAAGCCGATCACGCTCGGCATCTACAAGTACATCGGCAACAACAACCAGGAGTGGAACGCAATCATGGCCACCGCCGTGGTCGCGTCGGTCCCCGCGGCCGTCCTCCTCGTCCTCGCCCAGCGCTATGTGGCCGCGGGCGTGACCGCGGGCGCGGTGAAGGACTGAACCCCGCAACTCCCCCACCCTTCTGAGGAGATCCATGCCATGAGCCGCATCCCCCGCAGAGCCGTACTCGGTGCCGTGGTCCTCACCGCCGCCGCCCTCGGCCTCACCGCCCCCGCCCAGGCGGCACCCACCGCCGCCACCACCCTCGTGGTGAGCGCCGACCAGACCCTGCGCCCGGTCACACACGTGGCCTCGGGCAGCCTGTACGGACTGGACACCGCGAGCGTGCCGGCCGACAGCCTGGTCGAGCCGCTCAGGCCGAACACCTTCGTACAGATGGCGCCCGGCGGCAGCCAGCTGCCCAACGGCGAGCCCGCTCCCGGCGGTGACGCCCTGGTGGTGGCCCCCGAGGCGGCGAAGGCCGGCGCCAAGGTCGTCGTACGGATGCCGGATTGGTACCCGAACTTCCCCTACAAATGGGTGAGTTGGAGCGACTGGCTGTCGGCCGTGGACAAGCAGGTCGCATCCGTGCGGTCGTCCGGCGCGACGAACATCAGCGCCTACGAACTGTGGAACGAACCCGACGGCACCTGGAACACCTCGGCGGCGGGCGCCTTCGACGACGGCTGGTCACGGACGTACAAGGAGGTGCGTTCGAAGGACACCGGCACGCCCATCCAGGGGCCCAGCTTCGCGACGTACACCGACAGCAAGATGAAGACGTTCCTCCAGGACGCCATCGCGAACAACGCCGTGCCCGGCATCATCAGCTGGCACGAGCTGCAGAGCAGCGCGAACATCGCCGCGCACGTGGCCGACTACCGGGCGCTGGAGTCGAGCCTCGGTCTCAGCCCCCGCCCGATCGCCATCGAGGAGTACGCCGCCCCGAGCGAGGTCGGCGTCCCCGGTCCGCTCGCGAGCTATGTCGCCAAGTTCGAGCGGGCCGGCGTGCACGACGCGGAACTCGCCTTCTGGAACCACTACGGCACCCTCGGTGACACCCTCACCGACACCGGCGGCTCACCCAACGGCGCCTACTGGCTGTACAAGTGGTACGGCGACATGTCGGGGAACATGCTCGTCACCACGCCCGCGGCCCAGACCGGCATCGACGGCTTCGCCTCCCGCAACAGCGCGGGCAACCAGATCAGCGTGGTCACCGGCGGCTGCACAGGTTCGTGCGCGGTCACGATCAACGGACTGTCGTCACTTTCCGCGTTCGGCGGCACCGTGCACGTCAAGCTGGAGTACACCCCGTCCAAGGGCCGGACGACCGCCACCGCCGGGCCGGTGACCGTCTCGGACACCGACTACCCGGTCAGCGGCGGCTCGATCACCGTCCCGGTGGCGATGAACGCCTCCGACGGCTACCGCCTGACCGTCACCCCGAGCGGCACCGCCGCCTCACTGGCCGGCCGGTACCAGATCACCAACAGGAACAGCGGCCTCGCCCTCGACACCAGCGGCGCGGGCACCGCCCAGGGCACCGCGGTCGTCCAGGCGACCTCCACCACGGGCACCGACCAGAACTGGACCCTGGTGGCCGCGGGCAGCGGCCTCTACAAGATCCAGCAGCAGGCGAGCGGTCTGCTCCTCGGCATCACCAACGCGGGCACCAGCGCCGGCGGCACCGCCCTGATCTGGGGCGACAACGGCACCACCGACCACCTCTGGCAGCTGATCCCGTCCGGCGACGGCTACTACAAGATCGCGAACCACAACAGCGGACTGCTGCTCGGCGTGACCGGCATGAGCACCTCGTCGGGCGCCCAGGTGCTCCAGTGGGACGACAACGGCACCGCCGACCACCTGTGGAAGCTGACGGCGCGCTGACCTGTGCCCCAGTGATCCCGAGCACATCCCTGCGGGGCGACGAGCCGCTTTCGTCGCCCCGCACCGCCCTTTCCGGTTGACGCACAGCCGGAAGGAACCGGGCGGCCGGGGCGGCCGGCACCCGCCTCTCCGCGCCGGACGCGAGGCGGGACACCCACCGGCCGGTCCTCGGCAATGTGAGGGACGGATTCCGTACGAGCGGCTGACCGCTCGGCAAGGGGGACCTTCGGCCGCTAGGTTGTCCGGCATGAGCAACCTTGACCGCGCGCCCGTTCCGAGCGTGTGCGGCGGCCGCGGATTCGTCGTCGCCGAACCCGTCCGCGAACTGCTGAGCCCCCGCCATGTGCAACTCGGCGAGTCGACCGAGGTGCGCCGGCTGCTGCCGAACCTCGGCCGGCGCATGATCGGCGCCTGGGCGTTCGTCGACCACTACGGCCCCGACGACATCGCCGACGAGCCCGGGATGCAGGTGCCGCCACACCCGCACATCGGGCTGCAGACGGTCAGCTGGCTGCACCAGGGCGAGGTCCTGCACCGCGACTCGACCGGCAGTCTCCAGACGATCCGCCCGCGTGAACTCGGGCTGATGACCTCGGGCCGGGCGATCAGCCACTCCGAGGAGAGCCCCCGGCCGCACGCCCGCTACCTGCACGGGGCGCAGCTGTGGGTGGCCCTCCCTGACTCCCACCGCCACACGGACCCGAGGTTCGAACACCACCCCGACCTGCCGACGGTCACGGCTCCCGGCCTGCGGGCCACGGTCATCCTCGGCTCTCTCGACGGCGCCACGTCCCCCGGTACGACGTTCACCCCCATCGTCGGCGCGGACCTCACCCTCGCCCAGGGCACCGACCTGCGCCTTCCCCTGGAGCCCGACTTCGAGTACGGCGTCCTGGCGATGTCCGGCGAGGTGCGCGTCGACGGCGTTCCGGTGCTCCCGGGCTCCATGCTCTACCTGGGCTGCGGCCGTCTGGAACTCCCCCTGCGCGCGGAGTCGGACGCGTCGATCATGCTCCTGGGCGGCGAGCCGTTCGAGGAGGAGCTGATCATGTGGTGGAACTTCATCGCCCGTTCCCAAGACGAGATCGTACAGGCCCGGGAGGACTGGGAGAAGGGGGCCCGTTTCGGCGAGGTGACGGGGTATGACGGGGCACCGCTGTCGGCACCGGAGATGCCACCGACACCACTCAAACCACGCGGACGAGCGCGCTGACCTGCATATACACCGACTCTCCCGCCGAGAGCCGATGACCACGCGGCCGCCCTCCGCCTAAAGATGATCTTTGACGGCAAGAGCCCTTGGAAGCTGTCGAAACGGCACCTCCGGGGGCTCTGTCGATTCCAACGTGTGGGCATCTGTGGGCAGCTTTAGCAGAACCAATGCTGACCTAATGCTGACTTTTCTGATGGGATGTCAGGTCCGTGAGTGGCGCCGAGGCCACTGCCGGAGGAGCATCGCGACAGATGTGGGCCGTGGCGCGCACCTACCTGATGGAGCCGTGAGCGAGCGCCTTACGCATGGCAGGGCCCCATGGACTCCCTTTGGTCGACCCGTTGTGGAAGTCCAACAGATTCGGTGGCACCGAGACGAGGCTTGTACGAGGCGGCCGGAGCCCGCGCCATGGCCGGCTTCTACGCGACCCCAGCACTCAACCTCGGCGCCACAATCGGGGATCTCGGGTCTCTGTGGGCCAGCTGACACCTTGTC
Source organism: Streptomyces shenzhenensis (assembly GCF_021462265.1). Classification (GTDB taxonomy): domain Bacteria; phylum Actinomycetota; class Actinomycetes; order Streptomycetales; family Streptomycetaceae; genus Streptomyces; species Streptomyces shenzhenensis. Next base: position 59,829 of record NZ_JAJONF010000034.1, read on the forward strand.
ACTGCCGCGCCGCTGGTCGCGCCCCCCTCGCGCGGGGTGCTCGCCGGCCGGAGCAGTGAAGTGCTCCAGTGACGCATGCGAACACCCCGTTGAGCTTCGAGGGCCGCCCAGTACTCGTCGAGCGCTGCCGCACCCGGCCGATCGGGCACGTCGCCGCCGAGGCCGGCGTCTCCAGGTGAAGAACACCATCGCCGTCCTGGTCCGCGTCATAGAGCGGGCAGTCCGTGACGGCATCATCAAGGTCAACCCCGCCCGGGTGACCGGCTAGCAGAAACTCTACAAGCAGGCCGAGGACCAACTCATCGACCCACGCTCGCCAGCCCTGCCCGACTGGGAGACCCTCCTCGCTCGCTCTGTGGGTTCTAGCGGTCGTTGCAACACCCCAGTTCAAGGGGTGCGATGGACTTCGACATCCGCAAGGTCCGGACGGCTCAGGGGACCAGGAAGCTCCACGCCGAGCGGGAGGAATACTTCCGGCTCGTGAAAGCGGGCTACAGCAACAAGGAAGCGTCCCGGATCGTCGGCGTGAACGAGCGGACGGGCCGTGAGTGGCGCAACGGCCGGTGGGAACCACAGCGGCTCAGGAGACCGGATGCCCGGGCGGCGGCCCGGGCGGATCGGCCACGCCCTGACCGCAAGCGGGCACCCGCTCCCCGGGAACGGGTGCCCGCCGCCGGTCAAGAGTCGGCACCCGCCGTTGTGCCCTCCCGGTACTTGTCGCAGCACGACCGGATCCACATCGCCGACCGGCTGCACGAGAAGGCCACCATCCGGGCGATCGCCGCCGAGCTGGGCCGCAGCCCATCGACGGTCAGCCGCGAGATCCGCCGCAACCGCACCATCGGAACCCGCGGCCAGTGGCACTACCGCCCTTTCGCCGCCCAGGCCCGCGCTGAGGCCCGCCGGCCCCGGCCCAAGCCCGGCAAGATCGGCCAGAACCCGGAACTGCGGAACTTCATCCAGGACCGTCTGGATCTACGGTGGAGTCCGGAGCAGATCTGCCAGGCTCTGCGGGCACACTTTCCCGAGCGGCCGGAGATGCACGTGGTCCACGAGACGGTCTACCAGGCCCTCTACGTCCAAGGCCGGGGTGAACTACGCCGCGAGCTGGCCCGCGCCCTGCGCTCAGGACGCACCCGACCCCCGACAGGAGGCAGGGTGGGTCGAGGAGGTCGACCTCGCGGAAGGTGGGCGTTATCTGCTGGCCCGCCGCGCGCTCGCCCCCGAGGGGCTGCGACGAGTGATCGAACAGAGCGTCGAGGCACGGGAGATCGACGCGAAGTGGCTGAAGTGGGAAGGTGAAGCCTGGGTCGGGATCGCGCTTCGGCTGGACCAAGACCTGGAACGCGGTCTGCTGTACACCTTCCTCCCGATGTCGGATGCGGCCCGTGCGCCCTTCCGCGGCCACGCCCATGCTCCGTTCTTCACCAAGCTGGCCCGGCTTCACATCAGTGAGGCTGTGGGTCTGAACGCATTCCTCCTGGACCAATTGGCCGAACTGTGCCTACGGTTGGTGTCGGCACTGCGCGCCCAGGGGCCGTGTACCGCAGTCCGGCATCTCATCCTGGACCTCGTGTGCTGGGACGTCCCGGCCCGAATCGACAGGACGCTCGGCGGGAAGCTGGCGGACGAGCCGATCGTTCCCCTGGTCGGGGCCGACTCGTGGGGCACGCTTCGGAGTTCGTTCGCATGGCCCGAGAGGAAACGCCCCTGGACGGTCCTCACCGCCGAAGCGCTGGCCGAGGCCGGAGGTCGCCTCCTCGATCCTTCCGTCGGGCCACTTCGGGAGGCCCGTCTCCTCAAACTCCACCAAGACCTGCTCGCAAAGCTCATGCGCCCTTCGTCACGGACGGCTGCGGCGTGGGTGGAGCGCGTCGCCGAACGGCTGCAGCCCGCTGGAGATGCACAACCGGACCCCTTGTGGGCGGACTTCTACGACGACCTCGCGCAAGCGTTCGCCGCCCACCCCGAAGACCTTCGCGGCCGACGGATCATCCTCGATCAGGACGGCCGGCTCTGGCCCGCGCTAGGTGGTGCGGAAGCGGCCGGCAAGAGCGAGTAAACCGTCTTCTTCCATCCGGAGGACGAGGGCGGCAACGGCACCGCTCAGGTACCGAAGGCGCTGAAGGCCCTGCGTCGGCGGATGACCTTCACCCGTCCCGGCATCGCCTGGGGACGTCCCGGACGCACCTTCCTCGAAGCCCACCGGCTGGTACGCCCGTATCGGCCCGGCCGGGTCTTCGAGGCACTGAGGGATCTCCTCGCCAAGAGCCCCTCGGACGCCCTGTGCCGAGATGCCTTGTCCTTCGCCCTCCGCCTCTTCCCCTCACTCACCGAGGTCGAGCGCCGTCGGCTCCCCCACACAGGCTTCCGCCTGCCCACTGGTGATGGCGACTGGATCAAGGCGGCACGTTGCCTCTTCTCCCCCGCTTGGGGCACCGAGGGAGGACGACGCCTGGCGAAGTTCCTGGACGCGGGTGGCAACGAGATCCCGCCCCTGGCGGCCCTGCGTAAACGCTGGCTCAGCGACCCAGACGACTGGCCCGTTCCGGTCAGCGACCTCGCGGCCTACGTCGACTTCCTCAAGGCCATCGGTGTCGGCGACGGCCTCCCCCTTTCCTGGGGCGGCGGCAGGCTCGGGGCAGCCAACGGCCGGGACATGGAACCGGGAGTCGTGGCCCGGAGGCTGCCGCTCGGCGACGAGCTCGGACGGGTTTAGGCAAAGGACGTCGACCGTACGTGGAGCGGCTTCGCTCACCCCTGGACGCCGTACGAGTTCCGCCGGCAACTGCCGCACCTGCCAGGTGCCGTCGAGGTCGCGGGGCTGGGCCCCGCCGCCCGCCGAGAGTTCGCGGAGTTGTTGCTCATCGGGCTCCGCACCTGGGGAGACACTGCCTTCACCGTCCCCCTTCACCGTCCCCCTTCACCGGCCCTACCACGACCGGAATCCCGACCCCCACACCTGGCCGAGCCCGCTCGCCTCCTTCGTCCCGCCTAACCGTGCCTGGTTCAGCGCCGAAGGAGACCTTCCAGCGTTCGTCCCCTCACTCCCCCTCTCGATCCGTCGGGCTCTGGCCGACAAGGCGGTACTCGAACGTCTGCGCCGCTGCGGTCTGCGATTCTGGGACGAATCCGAACACGCCGGGGCGGCCGTGCGGGACCTCGGCACGATCGTGGCCGCTGGTGGGGTACCCGACCACCTCAGCGTCTCGTTCAAGAAGCACTACGGGAGGGCCTGGTCCCACGTGGCGGAAAGCGGGCGCTGGCCCTGGTCGGCCGGAGAGCCGGTCCAGCTGGCGGTGGTCCGCGAGCAAACACTGACCACCCTCACGCCCTCCTCCGAGGAGGAACCGGTCTACGTCTGCGACGAATCCGACCCGCTTAAGGAGACACTCGTCGAACTGGCAGGTCATCCCGTCCTGATCGCCGGATCCGACGACGGCGCGAGGCTCGCGAAGAAAATGGAGTCGGACGCAGTGAACGTGGCCCGGCTGTCCGACGCGCGGGTGCAGGTGAACAACCGTGACAAGGAGCCGATCAAGCCGGCGGACGACCTTGCCCGGGTGACCGAGGGCCGGGAGTGGCTGATCCTAGTAGTGGCCCTGGTGATAGAGCTCAAGTCTGGCGCGTTCCTGCACCGGAGCGAACGCACCGTGCGCTCTCTGCTCGACCGGTTGTGCGCGATCCGGATCGTCCGGGCCGAGGAGATCGAGATCCTGATCGCCGGCGAGCGCGTGGAGCCCCCACCGACGACCCGCAGCCTGCCGCTGCCCCATCCCGCCCACCCAACCGTCGTCGTGTGGAACGGCGACCGCGATAGCGACGGTGACTGGGACGAACTGCAGGCGGCCACATCGACGGTCACGCGGCTCCTCCACCAGCCGTCCTTGCAGGACGCCCTGGAACTCGTTCTCGTCAAGATGCAGCGGCACTTGAGCGGCGAGATGCCGGACCACATCGACGACCGCACACTCGCGCTGTCGCTCGACACGACCGCGTCCAGGATCTCGGAACTGCGGCGCAGCCTCACGAACGACTTGCACCACACGGTCCGGCAACTCCGCCCCGTCCTGGTCTGTCTGGTCGGCACCGACCGCGCCAGCGCGGTTTCCGAGGCCCTGAATGAAGCCATCAGCGAGGAGGAGCTGATTGCCGTCCTCGGCAGGCTCCCGTGCATCCTCCCGCTCCCCGCCGCCGAGCTGCTCGCCGTCGCCCGTACCTCCACGACGCCCGCCGAGCTTCGCGAAGCCCTGGCGCTGGACTACCAGGCGTTCAACGAGGCGCTCGCCGCCCTCGGAGCCCCCTACAAGCCCGTCTGCGACCCTGACCTCCACGACCGGAGCGAGTTCGTCCGCGCACACGCCGATGCCATCCTGGACCGCCTGCGCGAGCGGTACGCGCCACAGGCCGCAGGAGGAGGTGACGTGGCCGCGTACGCAGCGGCCCGCCATATGGACGACCTCACTCCCGACCCGGACTGGCTGCCCCGCTTCGCCTCCCCTCCCGAGGGGCAGATGCGAGCACGGGTCGCCCACTGGCTGCGGTCGCACGGCGCCGAAGACGACCTGGAACGCGCGGGTGATCTGCAGCCCGTCGACGAGCTACGCAGCCTCAACACGGCAGCGCTCGACCGCCTGGTCTCCGTACTGACGAAACTGGTGCCCGCCTGGTGCCGTCGTCACCGCGTCCCCGTGCCGCCCGGCTGGAACAGCACCCCCATGATGGAGGCGCGGACCGCAGTGCACGGTTCAGGATTGGCCGACCTTCTCCTCTTAAGCGAGAAGCGGCTCCTGAGCGAGGTGGGCCGCAGCGTGGGCTGGCCGGCCGGCATGCCGCACAGCGCCGACCGCGGCTTCCTGGGCCTCACGGCCCACGACCTCGCACAACCGCCCGTGCCATCACTCCGCATCGTCGGATCCCGCGGATCCGTCCAGCCCACGATCAAGATCGGCGAGGAAGAGATCGTCGTTGGGCGGGACCACTTTGCAGCCATCGCCGACCTGGCGGCGCACACGGTCGACGAAACCTTCCTCGGACAGTCCGGGAAAGTGCGTCTCGACATCACGGCGCCCGTACAGCAACCCCGCCGCACACCAGACGCACAGACAACGAGGGTCGTCGTATCGCGTAGGGCCCAGCTGAGCGAGGAACAGAAGGCGGCCATCGGCCTGGTGGGCGAGGTCTCCGCACGCGCCTGGCTGGAGCGCCGGCACGCCGAGGACCACTGGGTCTCGGGCTACGCCGCGGTCCTCCTCGAGGACCCGGCAGCATCCGACGGCCACGGCTACGACTTTGAGGTTGCCTACCGCGGCACCACACGCCTCTACGAGGTGAAGGCGACCAGTGAGTCCGACACGGAGCAGATGGAGTTCGAACTTGGTGTCTCCGAGGAAAGGGCGGCGCGATACTACGCACGCAGCACCCGCTATCGAATCTTGCTGATCACCTCTGCCCTCGATCCAGAACGGCGACGCGTGCTCGAACTACCAAAACCCACTCGCAGCGGCCGGACGTGACCGGTTCCGGGTGGTAGGCCGGGGGCTGCGTTACCAGTTTTCCCGAACTCATGGAGTGTCCCATCCGATCCCGAAGAAGTAGGAGACGCAGTACACCGGTCACAATGCGGTGACGGTAAAGGGCAATGTCGTCGGGAACACGTGGAGACAACGCCGAACAGAGCAGGGTAGGCGTCAATGGCCGGTTACCGAAACCGGGCATCCCTCGGATTATTGGCAGTCCACCGCGTCTCCCCGCTTCCTCTCCGTCCCGGAAGCAGCCAAACCCGAAAGGCACTGCTGACAGGAATACCCAGCCAGAACAGCGAATTGCAGCACGAACCATCCAGCCCCGAGCGCATCCGTGCCACCTGGAGTGGTACCGCAAGCGTCGAGGACGCCGCCCAGGCGTTCGGCATGTCGAGATCGAAGGGCTACGACCTTGTGCAGCGCGGGGAGTTCCCCTGCCGCGTGCTGCTGATCGGCCGCACAGCCCGCGTCGTCACCGCCTCGCTCCTCCGCGTACTCGAAAGCGGTGAGCCCGAGTACAACGGAGCCGCCAGCACGGGCACCAATCCATCCTGACCAGCAGCACGACGAAGCCCCGCCAGACCGGCGGGGCTTCGTCGTGTTTCAGGTGTCACGCGCGAGTCACAAACCCCGTGGACACCCTCTCGGCAGAGGATTCCGAAACTGGACATACATGTCCGCATGGGACTGGATGGACGGCCCTGGACGGCTTCTACGACATGTTCTTCGACCGCCACGACTGCGCCGCCTGCCCAGTGCGGTCGAAATGCACCCGTTCGAAGACCGAGCCACGCAAACTCGCCCTGGCCCCGCGCGAGGAACACGAAGCGATCCGCGCTCGGCGACAGCTCCCAGAAACCGAACAGTGGCAGCGGCACTACGCCACCACCCGCGCCGCGTCGAAGGCACCACCGCCCAAGGGCTCCGCCGCTGCGGCCTGCGCAGAAGCCGCTGCATCGGCCTGCACAAGACCCGCCTTCAACACATGCTCACCACCGCCGCCCTCAACCTCATCCGAACCGACGCCTGGCTGACCGGGACACCACTCGCCAGCACTCGCACCTCCCGCTTCAGCCGCCTGCGCCCCGGATAGACACCGCCGAATTCGCCAACGGTGTTTCCCGCGGGACATGACCCGTGGGCGTTGGCGGACGAGGCACCGACGAGAGGGCCCGTCCGTTCGCGTCCGCCAGGATCTGCGTCTTCGAACGGGTGTGCTTCATCGTCCAGTGCGTCCGCTGGATGCCATACACACTAGAAGTATGCTCGTGCTCATGGTTTCCTCGTGTGCGCATCGGATGATGGATCACCGATTCGCCGGGACGAGCCGTAGGGACGCACTGCTCGAGAGGTGTCCGGCTCGCTGCTCACCCCGGTGCTTCGAGAGAGGATGAACAAGACCATGAAGAGTCTTCTCCGTTCGGCGGGCTTAGCGGGCGTCGCAGGGGCACTGATGCTGCTGGCCGCACCTGTTTCGCAGGCGGCGGCCACGACCTCTTCCACGTCGTGCGTCTCCATGAGCGACTCCAAGTCCTGGGGCGACGGCCAGATCACCGTGTGTCCGCAGAGCGACGGCAGCGTTCATGTGACCGGCTACGTCGAAAACCTGCAGCCGTGGCACCCTTGGGACGAAGACCCCTGCGTGGCATGGATGATCAACCTCACCGGGGGCGACTACTCGTTCACCCCCGCTGCCTGCCCGGTCTACAACCAGGCGAGCAACAAGGTGCCGCTGGACTACAGTTTCACGCCGACCTCTCCAGTGACCGGCGCAACCTTGAACACCGTCTACTACATGTGAGGTCTGACCGGGGCCCCGTGTTCGAAGCGCGACGAGTTGCCGGGCCGGGCGCTGTTCAAGTGCGAGCGACGAGCAGTTGAATACCGGTGGGGAGACAGTCGAAGCCCTCCACCTCCGAGGACAGCGCACTCCGGTGACACACCTGGCTGCCCTAGGACCTGCCACTCCCTCCAGGAGCGGCAGGTCCCGTCCCCGTCCGTACTCCGGAACGCGCCCCGTTCTGCGGCAGACTCCGCGACCGGCGACGAACTTCGCGGCCTGGGCTATTCCTGTGCGTCGTCCTCGTGCGATCGCGCAGCGCCCGAATAGTGTGCGAGCCACCCTGTGGCCCGGAAGTCCCCCCAACGCGAGAAGACCGCTACTCCCGCCTGTCCTGTCCCGGTCGGGTCTGCTTCGCCCTCGGGGAGACGGAAGGCGAATTCTCCTGACTGAGCGGTGGGCACCTCGTGCGCGCCGCCGTGCCAGTGCACGACCACCCGTCCCTCTGCCCGGCACACGACCCGTCCATCCGGTTGCGTCGACATGTCACGGCCGGTGACCCGTTCCCGCAGCAGCATCCCGTACGACGCTTCGTCCTTCCGGCAACCGCGAGGACGTGCCCCGCTGGTCCAGTCGGGATCCGTCAGACCTCGTTCACGCGCGGCCGTCCACATCATCGGCACGTCCTGGTCGGCGTAGGCGGATGTGGTCATCTGCTCGCACATCCACAGCAGGCGACCGCTGCCCCGTGCTGGAGTCAGGCGTCGCCAGCGGACACGGCGGCCGAGGTCGGCAGCGACGATGGCTGCCCAGGGGTGAATGGTTGCGAGGGCTCCTTGAGCACCGAGCCAGTGCAGATAGCGCGGCACGTCCTCCAGGACCGGAAACATCACCGAGTGCGGTATGGACGCGAAGGTGCGGCGCGGCAGGGCGAAGGCACGTGGGCTGTTCGCGACCGCGAGCAGACTCGCGCGGGCAAGATCGCCCGGTCCGCTCTCCACCGCGCCGACCGGGTAGGCGTCCATCTCGGCATCATCGATCTGCCGTAGCCGCCCACCGGCCCACAGCAATGCCGCTACCGCCGGCTTGAGGTGCTCCGCCACCGTTGCCCTGGCGAACTTCGGCACGACCGCCGAGATCACGTCCGCCATCCGGCTCTCCGCCTCGTCCGCGTCCTTCGGCACCGCGGTGCCGGCCAGGGCCATGCGCAACTGGAATCCGACGTGCGTGGGCACCATGACCCGAGCCGTCAGAACACCGAGCTCGGTGGGACGGATCACGACGCGGCCGTCGTCCCTCTCCACCACTCTCAGATAGTCGGCGCCGGCCAGAAAGTTCACTGCTCTGTCCAGAAGTTCGGCGCTGTGCCTTCCCTGGTGATGCGCGAAGGTCCCCAGCCACCACTGTTCGGCATCGGCCCGGGTCCGGACGCGGAGCTGGACGACTTCGGCAAGCAGGTGGTCGGGCAGGTTGGAGGCCATCTGGGAGTCGACCGTATAGCCACCGACCAGCCTGTCCCGCCAGTACGCCCGCTCGGACTCGTCCGCGATCAAGAACGCCCAGCCCTCCCGTTCTCCCGCTCCCACACGGCCCGCTCGCCCGAACATCTGCTGCACGGTGGCCACGTCGATGGTGCGTCGGCCGATCTGGGTGTCCCGGACGACCACCGCGCGGGCGGGCAGGTTGACACCGGCGGCCACGGTCGAGGTCGCGACCAGAACGTCCAGCTCTCTTGATCGAAAAGCCTGTTCCGTTACCCTCTTGTGCTCCCAGTCCTTGTAGTGCAGGCCGATACCGGCCGCCCATGTGACGCGGTGCAATTGCTGGTCGTCGTCGGCCCTGATGCCCTGCGTGTCCGCTCCCCTGCTCGCCGCGAGTGCCAGGGCCGTTCTGCGGACCGACTGCTTGCTGCCGCAGAAGACCAGCACGCTGCCGTGATCCGCGGTCACCATGTCGGTGATCGCGTTGGTCATGCGGGTACGCGCGGCCTGCACGACCGCGCGGTCGGCGGACGCCGGGACCACCGCCAGCTGCCAGTTCAGCCGGCTGGGACGCCAGGCAACGCGGACGAGTCGCGCGCCGAGCCAGTGGGCCACCTGCTCGGCGTTGGAGACCGTGGCCGAGAGCCCCACCATGCGGACCGCGGACTCGCTGCCCCGTACGCGAGTCAGCAACGCCTCCAGCACCGAGCCCCGCTCTGGGTCGCCGAGCAGGTGGATCTCGTCCACGATGAGACAGCCGACCTCTGCCAACGTGTCGCGCAGCGACGAAGTACGCGACAGCACCTCGAACTTCTCCGTGGTCGTCACCCACAGATCGGCCTCCCGCACCAGCTGTATGTCCGTGTTCTGCTCACCGGACAGGCGCACTACCCGCAGACCGCGCTCGCGCCAGCTCGCCATCTCGGCGTCCAGCTCGTCGGTCAATGAACGCTGAGGCACCAGCCAGGCGGCCTTACGGCCTTCCCCCAGCACCGCTCGCAGTGCCGCCAGCATGCCGAGGGTGGTCTTTCCCGCGCCGGTCGGCGCGACCACGAGCAGGTTGTCGCCGCCCGTGAGCAGGTCGGGAGCCACCTGCGACTGGGCAGGGTTGAGGGCCACGTGCGGGAGAAAGGGGGCCCACGAGGCCGGCACAACATCCTCGACCGGCTCCGGTTCCCGCGACGTGCCTTCACGCGCCTGCGCCCGCCACAGCGCTTCGAACGCGTCGCGTGCCGCCCCCGCCTCGGCCGTAGAACGCCGCACGGGGCCGCGTGCCTGGTACCGCAGCGGGGAAGCCACCGTGGACACCACGGCCAGGTGATCGTCACCCTCCGGCGCCGTGCTGCCGGTGATCACCTCGTTCTCCACCCAGTACCTGATGCTCAGAACCGGTATTCCGCGGGTTGCCAACTCTTGGCGCAGCGCGTCGAAGCGGGCGTCCTGGGGCACGACGACGCGCGCGTCGGTACCCGGTTCCAGTTCTGGGAGGGATTCCTGCGGGTCGGTGGTCTTGAGCCAGAACAGCGGCCGCGGTATGGGAAGGGGCGTACCCCGGCCATGCCCACCAGCAGCTTCTTGTTCGCGAAGAGGGGTGCTGAACTCTGGCATGATGACGCAACACTACCCCGCGCGGCCGGCAGCCCGCCCAGGAACGGACTACACCACCCGCACCCATGTGCGGCATCGGTCATCGCCACATCACGGCGAGGGCACGCCACGCACCGGCGGGGAGAGCTGCGCCACTACGTCCCGCTCGTCCTGCGATTCCGCCCGCGCGCACGCGCTCCGGCCGCAAGCGCGACGAACGCGCACCATGGCACGAGCACCAGGAAGCCGACGCTTCCGGCCACCAGCAGAGCCACCGTCCAGCGCGCGACCAGTCCTTCGGGGGGCAGGCGAAGGGCCAGCCACGTCCACGTCACGGCGGCGAAGACCGCGCTCGGGACCGCGGCCTCGATCAGCGGAACCAGCCCTTCGCGTCCCGCGACCGCACGCCTGACGAGTGCGACCACCAGCGCGGGACCGAGGATCGGCATGAACAGGAACCACAGCCGCTGCCACAACCTGACCAGCAGGCGCCGGCCTGCCCGGCCGGGCATCTGCGCACGACTGTGGCTGTCGTCCAGCGCCGCCACCATCAGGCCGATTCCGTAGCGCCGGAACGCGCCGGCTGCCGACAGCGGCGCCGCGTCGGACTGCGTCGCCCACAGATAGCCGGCACGGGGCCAGAAGCGTACGCGAGCGCTGGTCTCCAGCAGGCGTGCGGCCACATGGTCATCGATCGACATGTCGAGCCTCGGGTCTCCGGACGCGAAGAGCCGGCCGAGGTCGTCTGCCGACGAGAGACAGCCGGCCCGGCGGAGTCCGGCGACCAGGAGCTCCTGCCGCCATGGCTCGGCGCCGGACCGGCAGACCGTCACCAGCTCCCGCAGCGTCACCGGTCCGTGTGACGAGTCCGATTCCGCGTTCATCACCACAGTGTCACATCCGAAGGGTCCATCGCTGCGGCCGCGCTGCACTCGGGGCACTAGCCTCCGGTTGCCTGGACGGTGACCGTCCCGCTCGCGGGAGAACTGATGTAGAAGGTATAGACGCCGGTGGTCGGAACCGCAAAGGAGCTGATCATGGTTTGTGAGGCGCCGGTGCCCGTCACATTGGTGCTCGGTACCACGTAGTCGCCGGACGGGGCCGCGAGGAGGTAACCGGCGTCGTCGCCGCTGGGCAGGGTGGCGGTGATGGAGATCGTCTGCCCGGCTGTCGCATAGACGGAGAAGTCCAGGTTGCCGCCTGAACTGTGGGAGACGGCCGGGCCGTTCAGTGTCATCACCATGTCGGGCTCGGGCGTGCCCAGGTTGACCGTGAGTGTCCCTCCCTCACCGGCCGAATTGACCGACTGGATGTCGATGGCTGCCGGCAGTTCCATGTAGGGAAGTGTCACGGACCCCGGCCCGCTGCTCACGATGTCGTCCAACAGGGCGCCGTTCGTCGCGTAGATCTCGTATCCCTGCACAGCCGGCCCCGATGCCGGCCCGCTCCAGGAGATGACGGCGTCCACTTGGTTACCCGGGGTGGACACCGACACCTGGGGATTCGTCGGAGCCGACGGCGTTGTCGAGTCGGCCGCCGCAGCGGTTCTCATCAACAGCTGGCTGCCGGCGGAACTGGGGGTGATACCCGCGAGGTCCTGCGCCGCCCGGGTGGTGTAGGGCGTGGAGTTGCCGGCGTCGCCCGTACTTTGGTAGTTGAGGTGACCGGTCATCGACGTCGTCAGGCCGAAGGGGCTGAAACTGAAGAACCCCTGGCAGATCGGATCGTCGCCATGGCAGTAGGAGACCACCTTCTGCGGGCTCGGGAACTCGGGCCTGATCCTGCTCGAAGGGTGCGCGAGGGCTCCCACTCGGCCCGGTGTGAAGTCGCCCCGGGCCGACTGTGAGTTCGGGTTGAAGAGAGGGTCGCCGAACAGCGCCACGCCGCCGATCCCCGAGCGTTGAGTGGTGTCGAGGGCCTGATAGGCGTTGCCGGTTACCTGAGCTCCCTGGCTGTAGCCCGCCAGAATGATGGTCGTGGAGGTCCCGCACGAGTTCTCGATGGTGTTGATCTCGTCGAGTTCGTTACTGAGAGCTATTTGCCCCAGTCCCACGGAATTGGTGTAGGTGCCCCATCCCAAGCTGGCACTGACCGCGTTGGGGACGCCGTCGACGCCCGCCACCGGGACGGCGGGGTAAGGATTGGCCCACTCCAATGTGTTGGCCGTGGTCAGCCGCTTGATGCCCATGTAGCTGTTGACGAATGCCGCGACTTGCGGTCCGAAGCCGCCGTCCGTGTCGAAGGCCTGACCGGAGCCCCGGGTGCCGAGAATCGCGTAGGGCTTGCAGTCGACCGCCGCGACTTGCTTCGCCGAACGGTGAGCCGCCTTCGTCGAGAACGCCGTGCGGGGGCCGGCGGTGCTCGGGCGGGCGGAAGCGGACTGAGCGGCCGATGTCTCCAGCGAAAGGAGACCGGCCAAGGTCAGCAGCAGCGCAGCTGCCATGATGAGGGTGCGTCTCGCGCCTGCCTGTCTGAAGTTCATACGTCTCCTCGGGAGTTTGGTGGCACGGAGAGCCGAGACCCCACGCGGCTGGACCCGGGCCGCATGCCCCACTCGTGCGACACGCGCAGGTGAGGCATGCGGCCCTGAGCCCCGGGGGGAGGGATGATGACCTGCTTCAGCGGCGCACACCCGACCGCTGTCCGCCGTTCACCGCTGCGCCGAAGCCATCTCCTTGGCGACGGTGAAACGGCCCACTTTGTCGATCACGTCCGAGCTGTACAGGCGGAGTGCCTGCTGGAGTGCGAACTCGGCCATGTAGCAGCGGAACTCGTCCATGGACTCCGAAGCGAGGTTCACCATCCGCCGGTTGGCGACCACCGCGGGCCCCCTCAGCCGTTCGAGACTGCGCTCGACGGCACGGTCCAGGTCCTCGCTGTCGTGCACTTCGTCGATCAGCGGCCCGGCCTCCGGTTCTGTGGCCCAGACCCGGCGTCCGTCAAGGATCACCTGACGGGACAATCGGACGCCGGCGACACGGGTGAGCCGAAAATTGGACGCCCCGGGAATGATCCCTTCCTTGGCGGCGGGAAGGCTGAGGTAGGCGTCCGAGGCGGCGAGCACACGGTCGAACACCAGCAGCAGCTGGGCACCACCGCCGATGGCGAAGGTGTCCACCACCGCGACCCAGGGCTTCTCTGTGGTGCACGGCCTCCAGGACCCGTCTGCCTCGCCGCGGAGCCCTCGCAGAATCTTGTGGATGTACCCCAGTTCACGCCGCATGAGAAAGTCGACGAGTGAAATTCCGCCGGAATGAAGAGACTTGAGATTTATCCCGGCGCTGAACACCCGTTTGCCACGGTACCGGGGATGGGTCATCTCTCCCCCGCGCAGCAGACCGACCTCCACGGCCGGATCCAGCAGCGCAAGGTCGACGGCCGTCTCCATGTCGTCGACCTGCCGGTTGTCCTCCGCGTTCAGGCAGTCGTCCCGGCACATGGTCAGGCGCGCGACGCCGTCCGTCCGCTCCAGTCGCACCGAGCCCAGGTCGGCCGTACCGGTCCGGGCGAATTCCGGCAGCAGGTCCAGTGCACGAGGCGTCGGCGCCAGCATGGCGTGCAGCAGGTGTGACCCGGCCGACGGGGAGCCCAGTACGCGGTTGAGGAAGAGCCCTTGGTCGATCTCCAGGCCCTCTTTCGCGGCCTGCGTCCGCGTCCGTTCCGTCTCCATCTGGCCGGTGGTGGGCACCAGTCCTGGAAATGCCGCGGCGGCCGCCTCGACGAGCTGCGCCAACCGCAGGTGCCGGGTGCGCCCGCCGGTGAGTTCGTCGTAGACCGCGTCGGTATGCGCGTCGAGGAAGGCTGCACGCGCACTGCGGGCCGCATCGATGGCCTCCGCGGCGACGCGCCTGTGCTGGGCGGAGCGGCTGTCGGGTGCCGGCAGCTCCGTCAGCCGGGCCCGGGTGTGCGCCACGGCCCGGGCCAGTACGGTGCGCGCTTGCGCGAAGTCCCCCTGTAGTCCCTCGAGGTCTGCGGGCAAGCCTGCCTGTAGCGGGTGGGTGCTCACGACACCGCCCCTGCGGCGGACCGTCGCAGCGCTCGATCGCAGGCCGCCAGATGGGCGCCGAGCGCCTCCTCGAAGCTGGTCGTGGACGCGTCGAGCATCAGTTGCCGCCGGATGGCCAGTTCCGCTCCGGAGACGGCTCCGCCTCGTCCGGCAGCCGCGGCCAGGGCGCCGTCCAGGTCGTCCACCAGCTCGTCGACGAGGTTCAGTGCCAGTGCGTCGGCCGCCTCGACGGGGGTGCCGAAGAAAACCGCGTTGCGGACGGCCGTGGCGTTCCCGCCGTACTGCACCAGACGATAGAGAGCCATGCCGGGCCAGGAATCTCCGCCGGCGGCGGGTACGACCAGACGTGCCGATCCGGTCGCTATGCGGTAGTCGGTGGCCAGCAGCACATCGAGGGCCTGGCCTCCGCAGGCGCCGTCGACGACGGCGATGGTGCTGGCGGGAAGGCGCTCCAGGCGGCGCAGGGCGCGCTCCCACTTGCTTACCAGCGATATCGTCAGGTTGTCCGCCCAGGTGCGGTCGGGTACGCCGCACACCTGGACGATCACGCTGTCGGGGCCGCCCGGATCCTCCGCGCGGTCGCAGACCGCGCCGACCGCCGCGACCGATTCGGCGGACAGCGGCCGGGTTCCGTCGATCCTCAGCAGTGTGGAATCGTTCTCCAGCCGGCGGAGGAGAAGGGCTGCCGGCTCATTCACGCTCTCCATGCGGTTCTCCGTCACCATTGCATCAGCGCCGTTTCGATGGTGGAGCCAGGACCCATCGTCATCATGACTCCGTAGTCGCCGGCATCGGTGATGCCCTCCTGGAGCAGCCGCTCGTAGGAGAACAGGAAGGATCCGCTCGACACATTGCCGAAGTCGCGCAGGACACTGGTGGTGTGGCGCACATCGTGCCGGGTGAGGCCGAGGTTGACCCTCACCGCGTCGATCACCTTCTTGCCGCCGGAGTGGACGAGCCAGTGGGCAATGTCGCTGCGGCGTAGTCGGGCGCCGGTCAGCAGCCGGTCGACGACCTGCTCCGCGTGGGATCCGACGACGTAGGGGATCTGCGGATCAAGGTAGAAGCTGAACTTGCCCTGCTGGTCGTCCCAGTCGTAGCGCATCGCGTCGACCGCGTCGGTGATGAGGTGACTGGCGAAGCCGAGGATGCGCGGGCCGGTCGGGGGAATCAGCGTCCCGAAGCCGGAAAAACCGTCGGCCTGAGGGTCCGCGACCAGGGCCACCGCGGCCGCACCGTCGCCGAAGAGGCTGTTGACCACGGCGGTGCGCATGGTCGAGTCGATGACATACGCCGCCGAGCACGCTTCCACGCACAGCATGACAGCGACCTTGCCCGGGTTGACGGCCGCCCAGCCTGAGACGGCGTTCAGGGCGTTCAGTCCGGCGTTGCATCCCATGCCCACCACGTCCACGCGGCTGGTGTCGGGCAGGATGCCCATCTCGCGGATCAACAGGGCGCTGAGCCCCGGGGTGAGGAAACCCGTGGTGGTCACACAACACAGGTAGTCGATTGCCGTGTGCTCGATACCCGCGTTCGCCAGGCACGCCCGTATGGCTCTCTCCCCCATGTCGAGGGCGAGCCGCCGGTGTTTGGCGAGCAGCTCGCCCTGGGCCTCGGGCAGGCACGTACCGTCGGCGTCGCGCGGGGGGACCGCGAGGTGACGCTGCTCGATCGCACTGTTCAGGAAGACCGAACGCACCCGAGGGTCCCTGATGGCGAAGTGATCGAGCAGTTCGGACTGTGTGTAACTGGTGTCCGTGGTGGCGGTGCCGACCCCCACGATGCGGGCCGTGCCGGTGCCGGTCCTCGTCCCCGGCGTCCTGGGCGCCAGAAGCCCCACTGCCGGGGGAGACACGCTGAGCGTCATCGGAATGTCCACCCCCACATGCGGGTCTTGCTACGGATGAGTGGTACCGCTGACAACACGTCGACCGTCCTTCCTGTGAGCCGGGGAATGAGTCGAAGAGGATGCCGTCTGCGCTCTGATGAAACGCGCCAGCCGCTTGACGCCCTCCGCGATTTCGGCGTCGGTCACATAACTGACGGACAGACGGAGACTGTGTTCGCCACCGCCGTCCGGATGGAAATAGGACATCGGTGTCCAGATGACCCCGAATTCCTGGGCGGAGCGCATCAGCGCCGCCTCGTCCGCCCGGAAAGGCACATCGACGGCCAGGAAGAACCCGCCGCTCGGCTCGTTCCAGCGAACGCCCAGCGCGTCCCGCTCCTCCGCCGGGAAGCACTTCTCAAGGTGCCGCAGCGTGGAGCGCATCGCGTCACCGTAGTAGGCCGCCCGCTTGGAGTCGCGCTCCGCGGCGGCCTGGTCGCCGGCTTCCAGGAGCATGCCCGCCACCACGGCCTGGCTCACCGGAGAGGTGTTCACGGTCACCATGCTCTTGATCTTGGTGAGTTCGTCGGCCAGCAGGCTCGTGTGCCCGGCTGCGTCCACCACGGGCTGGTCCGCGATGACGAAGCCGACCCGGGCCCCGGGGAAGAGTGTCTTGGACAGCGAGCTCAGGTGGACGACACACGACGCGTGGTCCAGGGACTTCAGGGTCGGCAGTTGCTCGCCCGGGCTGACCAACCGGTAGGGGCTGTCCTCGAGGATCAACAGGCCGTGCCGGGAAGCGGTTTCGAGGAGCTCATGGCGCGCCTCGAGCGGCATGGTGCTCCCGGAGGGATTGGAGTGGTCGGGAACCACGTAGAAGGCGCGGGGCCGGCGTCCGCGAGCCCGTTCGGCGAGGATCACCGCCTCCAGGTCGGCGCAGCTGAGCCCTTCGACCTCGACCAGTTCGACGCCGAGCAGCCGGGCCACGCCGGTGATTCCCACGTAGCACGGGCTCGAGACGAGCAGGACGTCCTCAGGCTGTGCGATCAGGGCCCGTACGGCCAGGAGCATCGCCTCCTGGCAGCCGACGGTGACCACGATGGACTCCGGCGGCACATCGATGTTCTCCCGTCTGCGGATCCAGTCGGCGATCAGCTCGCGGATCTGACCGCTCGTCGGGCCGTACTGGAAAAGTGCGGAGCGGACTTCGTCGGCTGATGCTCCGCTCGCCTCCAGATGGTCCAGGTAGCGGCGGATGTGCCGGAAGATGTCCTCGGTCTCGAAGAAGCCGTCGTACGGACGCCCCGGGGCGAAGGAGATCGCATCGGGGTAGCGATGAGTGACCTCGTTGAGGAAGTTCATGGTGTCCAGCGCCGGGTCGGAGACACTGCTGTGCAGGTCCTCCTTGTGCAGACCGGTGTCCGGCCGGATCGTCCTGTCCGTCGTCCTTCGCGAGGGCGCCGTGCGGGCCGCTTGCCCGAAGGCCTGGGACAGTTCCACCAGTTCGGGTCGGGCGTCCGCGACGCGTGCCGTGCCGGTGAGCAGCATGGCATCCGTGAACTCGTCCGTGATGATGCCCAGAATGTCCGCGACGCCTCTCTCCTGGCCCACGGCCAGGCCGTGCAGCACCGGGCGTCCCAGCATCACCGCATCCGCTCCCAGCGCCAGAGCCGCCAGCACATCGACGCCACGACGTATCCCGCCGTCGAGGAGCACGGCGCACTCCCCCGCCACCGCGGCGGCGATCTCGGACAGCACCTCGACCGTCGCGGGCGAACCGTCCAACTGCCGGCCGCCGTGATTCGACACCACGATGCCGTCGGCTCCCGCAACGACTGCGCGCCGGGCGTCGGACGCTGTGAGAACTCCCTTGATCAGAACCGGAAGTGAGGTGATCGACCGTATCCATTCGAGGACGGACCAGTCCAGGGACGGGTCGAACTCGGCGAGGGCATGACTGCTCGGCGCCGAGAAGTCCCCCTCGGCGAGGTTGGCGGGAGCGATCCTCGGCGGCAGCCGGAAATCATTGCGCAGATCCCTGAGCCGGTTCCCGAGACGAGGAGCGTCGACTGTGAGGACGAGCGCTTCGAACCCCGCCAGCTCGGCTCGCTCGATGAGACCGCGTGTCACGGAGCGGTCACGGAAGCAGTAGATCTGGAGCCAGAGCGGCGATGACGCGGCCCAGGAGATCTCCTCGAGCGTCCGTCCCGCGAACGTACTCACCACAAGAGGGACGCCCGCCGGCCCGGCGGCCAGAGCCGTGACCACCTCACCCGCCGGGTGTACGAGGGTGTGATAGGCCATCGGGGCGATGCCGACCGGCACGGGCCAGGTGCGACCGAGGATCTCGGTCCTGATGTCGGGGCGGCCGACACCGGCCAGCACCCGTGGCCGCAGCCGCACTCGGTCGAAGGCACTCTGATTGGCAGCGAGGGTCCGCTCCTCACCCGCGCCGCCCTCCACGAAGTCCCAGATGGCGGGGTCGATCACCGTGCGTGCGGCAGTGGCGTAGTCCGCCAGGGTGAACATGTTCGCCCCGGCGGTGCGGGGCTCCGGGGCCCTCATCGGGCGGCCAGCCGATCGCGTTCCACGGCTTCGTACAGCGCCCGGATGTTGGAGCTGCCGAACCCGCGGGAGCCGGCTCGCTGGATGAGCTCGTAGAAGAGCGTGTTGCGCTCGTGCGGTGAGCGACTGAAGAGTTGCAGGAGATCGCCCCACTCGTCCCGGTCGGCCAGCACCTGCGCGTCCCGCAGTCCGGCGATCTCGTCCCGCATGTCCGGGAACCGCTCGAGGAGCAGGTCGTAGTACGTGGCCGGTGTGCTGAGGAAGTCCACACCACGGTCACGGAAGTCACGCACCGCACCGATGATGTCGTCCACGAGGAAGGCGAGATGCTGCACACCCGGGCCGCCGTTGCGCTCCAGGAAGCCATCGAGCTGGCCAGGGTCCTTGTTCGGATCAGGAGCGACGAGTGTGAAGATCACCCGCCCGGAGGCGCTGCGCACGACGACGGAATCCATCGCCTGTCCGCCGACAGCCACGTATTCGGACGAGAAGCGTGAGAACCCGAAGGCATCGCGGTAGTAGTCGGCGTGGGCGTCCAGGCTGCCTCCCTCGACACACACGGCAACGTGGTCCAGCTGCCGTACCGAGCCCGACCGCGCGGGTGTCCGAGGGGTGGCCACCCAATTACGGCCCGCGAGGAGTCCGGTGGCGGGGTCGCCGGACACAGGGAGGAGGGTGTGGACGACATCGCCGAACCCCGACACCACCGGGTTCCCCCGGAAAGCGGCGACCTGCTGGGCGCCGGCTGCGACAGCGGCTCGGTGGGTGGCAGGCACGTCGTCACACGCGAACGCGATGTCTCCGATGCCGTCCCCGTGCTCGCTGAGAAACCTTCCCAGGCCCCGGCCCGACGTGACGATCAGTTGCATCTGGCCCTGGCGCAGCAGAACGGAGCTTCGGTCGACCTCCACGCAGTCCGCCACCCGCGTGAAGCCCATTGCTGAGACAAAGTAGTCGATGGTCGATCTACTGTCCCGTGTGTACAACTCGACATAGGCTATGTCCTGCACAGCCATGGGATACCTCCCGGTAGGCCGGTGACGGGTGGAAGACAGTCGGTTCGTCGCCGAGGACCCGCGCGCAGCAGCGGGTCACCCGGTTGCCGCGTCCGGGGCGGCCTGGAGGATCTACCTCGGCCGGCGCTCCCGGCGCCGAGCGGCTACCAGCGCCATTCCTGCTGCTTGAAGAGGTGCCCAGCCTTGATGCCCCGGTCCTTGCACCAGGTCAGGAACTCGTCGATCTGCTTGAGCTGGTAGGTGTCCTCGTTGTAGGTGGTGGCCATCACGTGGCCGAGCCAGTCCTCCTCACCCATGGCATAGACATACGCTTCGCCGGCTCCCAGTTCCGTCATGATCGCGGCCGCCTGTTCGGCGTTCGACCCGGAGAGCTTGCGCGAACTGCTCATCTTCTTCGGGATCGGCATGGTCAGCAGCGCCTGGTAGAGCCAGATCAGCGACGCGCCGTCGCACTCCATGCCCAGGAACGCGTAGTCCGCGGAACCGAGGTGCCCCTTGATGTGCCGGTAGAGCATCGGGTCTATGCCGGAGGAGTCGGCCCCGACGAAGATGTTCTTGCCCGCAAGTTGCACCCAGTAGGTCGACTTGGCGCGGATGTCGAGGTCGCAGTGCTCACCCAGGAACGGGGTGGCCACCACCTTGCCGCCGGGGAATTCGACCTCGTCGAAGTCGTCGACCTCGACGACCGGGAAGCCCTGGTGCTTGAGCATGAGCGCCATCGAGGGGTCGACGAGATTGCCGCGCGAGGAACGAGGAACGACGATGGCGCCGACCCGGCCCCGCAGTTGCAGCAGCGTCTCGAGGACGATGTGGTCCTGGTGGCCGTGCGTGATGATCACCAGGTCGATGAAGTCGGGGAGGTCGTCGAGGGTGTAGCGGTCGTCGGCACTGCTGTCCGCGCTGATGAACGGATCGCTCACGATCGCGGCCTCGGGCGTCTGCATCACCAGGCAGGCGTGTCCGAAGTACCGGATACGGCCGCCGGCCTCGATGTGCCGGTCCTCGGACAGGCTCGGGCGGTCGCTCAGCATCCCGGACAGCTGTGCGGCCTGGGTGTCATCGAGTTCCAGCGCCTCCCGCAGGTGCTTCAGCGTGGAGGGACGTACTCGGGCCTTGAACAGTTCCGCCAGTCCGGGGTGGCGGAACGGGATCGGCAGCTCGAGGACGTCCGGCGAAGGCAGCCGCGGAGTGCTCAGGATGAACGGCCGCTCGATCCCGGTCTCGAACGAGAGTTGAACCGACTGGCGGGACTCCTGGTAATAGTCGCTCGTGTAGACCAGCGGCTCCATGAAGCGCAGCTGCGCCTGGTTGTCGGTGTCGTAGGCCAGCTCCACCAGTCCACCCAGCTCGGGCGGCAGCTTCGGGTAAAGCGGAGTGAGATCGAATCCGGTGGCATTGGCCCGGAGCAGCTCCTGGCCCGCGGCGATGGCCTCGGCGAACCGCAGAATGTGCGCCCGGTCGCGCTTGATGACGGCGAGCAGCTCACGCACCTCGTCGGCGCGCTCCTCGGGGATGTTGATGAAATAACCGCCGCGCAGCTCCGGGTTGTTGCTGGCCGTGACGTGGACCTGAGGCGACTGCAGATACGACTCCAGCAGCGGCACCTGCAGAAATGCCAGATTCATCGCCGACTGTATGGGCGCGATGGTGTACGGCCAGGCGACGAACCTGTCAATGAGCGGTTCTACTATCGCCTTGGACCGCAGAAACAGCTGCTCGTCAGACATGTATGCCCTTCCAGGAGACCCGAACAACGTCGACCGACCGCACTGCGTAAGCAAGCCTGTGCTGCGCACTGGTACCGCAATGGAGCATTGAGGGAAAGGTATGGCTCATGACAGTCAAAGGCCGGAAATCCGAGGCGCCGGACCGCCACTCACCGGCCGGCGAATCCCTCGGGCAGGAGGATGCCCCGGACCCATGCCATCGATCAACACTACGCCGGGGAACAGCCACGACCGCGACCGCACAAGGACCTTCACCGAAGCACCGGTGGGACTGTTCAACTGACAATCTGCCGCAGCTGAACAGCCATGCGGGCAGCCGCTGGTAACCTGACGCGGCAGCCAGGACAATGAATTTACCCACAGCTGCTCATTTCCGGCACCATATTCAGCACCCTTACATCTCCGGGAGCGGAAATGCCGTTCAAGAATCCGCCGTCGCCTCTCGCGGACGAGACCAAGAACACGATCAAGGAAATAGTCTGCGACATCCTCGAGATCGAGGACGACGAGATGACCGACGTCAGCCTCTTCATCGACGAGCACGACATGGATTCGCTCCGCGCCATCGAGATTCTGGCCGCGATCGAGAAGCGGCTCAACGTGACCATCGAGCAGGAGGAGATGGCCAGGATGGTGAATCTGGAAGGCGTGTACGCGGTCGTCGAGCAGGCGGCCCGCAACTGATCTCCCCACCTCTCGTCGTCTCGGCACCCCAAGGGCAGGAGCACGGATGGATGCAACGAACGGCGGCCCCGAGGCCGTGCCCCGGGTGGTGATCACCGGCATAGGCGTGGTGACCAGCATCGGCATCGGGGTCCGCGCATTCACCTTCGGGCTACGAGAGGGGCGTTCCGGAGCGCGGCCCATCACCGCGTTCGACACCACGGGATTCGCGCACGGCAACGCATGCGAAGTGGTGGACTTCGACCCTGCACCGTGGATCCGGCACACCCCCCTCGACGATCTGGGACGGGCGAGTACGTTCTCCGTCGCGGCGGCACGCATGGCCGCACAGGATGCGGGCCTGGTCGACGAACAGATACGACAGCGACGGTCACTGGTCTCCGTGGGTACGACCGACGGCGAGTCGCGCGATCTGGACGGTCTCGTCGCTCTGGACCTCGAGAAAGGCCCAGAAGCCTTTCCACCGGCTGTGGCCAGGCGCTACCCGGCCGACCGGCTGTCGTCGGGCATCGTCCGGGAACTCCGTCTGGAGGACGTGGAGGCCATCACCATCGCGACGGCATGCGCCGCGGGCAATTACGCCATCGGCTACGGCCTCGACGCGCTGCGCAGTGGAGCCGTGGACATCGCACTGTGCGGCGGTGCCGACGCCGTGTGTCTGAAGACCTTCGTCGGCTTCTATCGTCTGGGCACCATCGCACCCGATGTGTGCCGGCCTTTCGACCTCAACCGGCAGGGCCTGCTGACCGGTGAGGGAGCCGCGATACTCGTGTTGGAGCGCCTGGAGTCAGCTCTCGCCCGTGGCGCGAACATCTATGCCGAGGTTCTCGGCTACGGGCTCGCCTGCGACGCGCTGCACCCGGTGGCTCCGGACCAGAGCAGCATCGTCCGCACCATCGAGGCGGCCCATCTCGATGCCGGAGTGAGCCCCGATCAGGTCGACTTGATTTCTGCCCATGGCACCGGGACGAGAGCGAACGACGTCACGGAGGTGGCGGCGATCCGGGACGTCTTCGGTGAAGACGCCATGCCGCCGACCATCTCGATCAAGTCGCTGATCGGCCACAGCATGGGGGCGGCGAGCGCCATCGCGGCCGCGGCGTGCGCGATCGCCATCACCGAGGGGTTCATCCCTCCCACGATCAACCACGAGCAGACCGACCCCGAGTGCGCGGTGGACTGCGTACCCAACCACGCGCGTGCGGCGGATCTCAGGATCGTGCAGAACAACGCCCTGGCGTTCGGCGGCAACAACGCCGTCCTCATCCTCGGCAAGCACCTGGGCCCGCAGCAGGCATGAGTCGCGGCCCGACCTGCCGGAAGCCTGGATTCAGAGGAGTACTCACGCGATGGTGACCAGCGCCGGCAGCCCGGCACACCGCGATACAACGGCCATCTCGTGCTGGGCCACGGCCTCGCCGTACGGGCTTGGGGCTTCCGCTTTTCGGGCCGGGCTGATGACGAAACAGGCGGCGGTGCGACCGCTTCCGGAGGAGCTGCGTGCGGGCGGTCCGCACGAGGAGGGTGGCTGGGTCCCCGACTTCGACATCAAGGCTGTTCTGGGCCGCAAGGGAACGCGGTCGATGGACCGGTTGACCGCACTCACGGTGGCGACGGTCGGGATGCTTCTCAGGTCGGCGGGGCCCGGGCTGGCCGAGGACCACCCCGAGGCCATGGGCCTCGTGATCGGCAGCGGGCACGGAAGCGTGAAGAGCATCATGGACTTCACCAAAGAATCGA
This sequence comes from Streptomyces shenzhenensis, assembly GCF_021462265.1. GTDB lineage: Bacteria > Actinomycetota > Actinomycetes > Streptomycetales > Streptomycetaceae > Streptomyces > Streptomyces shenzhenensis. The sequence continues at coordinate 83,771 of NZ_JAJONF010000034.1, forward strand.
TGACGTCGGCGCTGCCGTATCACGTCGACCCGGGAAGCGTTCCGAACACGGTCATGAACCGGGCCGCGAGCCAGAGCGCCATCAGCCACTCCATCAAGGGTCCCAATGTCACCGTCTCCGCGGGAGTACTCACGGGCCTGATCGCCCTCAACTACGCGACGGCGCTGCTGCGCCAGCGCCGTGCCGAGGCCGTACTGGTGGGTGCGAGCGAAGAGTACTCCGCTCAGCGGTCCTGGCTGGCCCAGCGTGCCGACGCCGGAGACGGGCAGCAGACGAGCGGACCGCTCGGCGAGGGCAGCGTTCTCCTTCTGCTGGAACCGGCGAGCCGAGCGGTCGCGTACGGACGCCCCGTCCTCGCCGAAGTGGTCGCGTCCCGGTTCACCGCGTTCACGGAACCGGAGGGGGCCCAGCGGTCGCTGGCCCGTTCGGTGACCGGAGCCCTCCAGGAAGCCCGCGCAAGCCCGGACCAGGTGACTCTGGTCGTCCCTTCGGACCGCGGCGGGTACCTCGGCGATTACGAGAATGCCGCTCTGTCCGCGGTGCTCAGTGACCACCGGCCGCAACTGGTACTCACACGAGCATTGATCGGCGACATGTCCGCGGCCGCGGCCGCTTTCCAGCTTGCCGCGGCCTTGGTGCACGCGAACACCGGCGGTCTGGCGCTGGTCACTTCGGTGGACCCGGGCGGAAACGCCGGGTGCACCCTGCTGCGACTGCCGGCCGCCTCCTCGTGACCTGGGCCACCGCCGTCTGTCATGGCGGCCCATGAGAGCGGCACACCACACGGGTACGGCCGGAACCGATCGGGCCTCGGGGCTCTCCCGGGCGGAACCAACGTCACAAGCGGTCGCATGGAGGGAAACGGCAATGTCGGACGAGGACGGCTGGGATGCCGTGGTCGTCGGTGCGGGAATCGGCGGGCTCGTGTGCGCCGCGTACCTCGCGGTCAGTGGCCGCCGGGTACTGGTTGTGGAGCAGCACGACGTGGCGGGCGGCAACGCCCAGGTCTTCCGTCGGCGCCGGGCGTACGAGTTCGACGTGGGCGTCCACTACATCGGGGACTGCGGTCCCGGCGGCGTCCTCCCTGCGATCTTCGGCGGACTGGGCCTCAGCGATCGGGTCCGCTACCGCGAGATGGATCCCGACGGGTTCGACCGGATCGTTCTGCCGAGCGTCAGCGTAGATGTGCCGGCGGGATGGCTTCCGTATCGCCAACGGCTGAAGGACGAGCTGCCTCAGGATGCCGCGGGTATCGACACATTCACCGAGATATGCGCCGGCGTCGGCGCCGAGATGCGTGAACTGCTGCTCTCCTCTGGAGAGTTGACGCTGCCAGAGCTGACTGCCCGCACCCCGTTCACCACGCGCTGGGGCAGGCGCTCGCTCAGTCGGCTCTTCGACCACTGCGGCTTGTCGCCCCGGTCCCGCACCGTGCTCGCGGCGCAGTCTCCCAATTACGGCGCATCGCCCGACATCGCCACCGTCGCCACCCACACCGCCGTCCTCGACCACTACATGCGTGGTGCCCACTACCCGGTAGGCGGCGGCCAGCAATTGGTCGCGGCACTGGTGGAGGTACTGGAGGCACACGGCGGAGAACTGCGGACGCGGACCAAGGTCGAACGCATCCTGGTCGAGAACGGCCGCGTCAGCGGCATCGGACTGGCGGACGACCGCACTGTCTGGGCTCCGCTCGTCGTCTCCAATGCCGACTTTCGGCGCACGGTGCTGGACCTGGTCGGGGAGGAGCACTTTCCGCGGCGCTTTGCCACCAGAGTGCGCGAGGCGACCATGGCCTTCCCCTTCGCCACGCTCTACATCGCGCTGGACAAGGATCTGCCGGACCAGCCGAATGCCAACCTCTGGTGGTATCGCGACGAGGACATCGACGGCTACTACGCACGTCTGTCCCGCGGTGACATCGACCCGGTGCCGTCCCTGTTCGTGTCCTTCGCTTCTCTGAAGGACCCCGGCTCCCGTGCGGCGGGCCCGCCGGGACACAGCAACTTCCAGGTGATGACGCTCTGTCCGCCCGGGCTCGACTGGTGGGGTGTGAGCCGAGGGCCTGCCGAGGGCGGCCGCTATCGGCGCAGCGACGCCTACCAGGAACGCAAGCGGAACCTTGCGGAGGCGATGCTTCGCGCGGCCGAGGAGGCCCTGGGGCCGTTCCGTGCGCACATCACGCACCTGGAGGCGGGCACCCCGCTCTCCCATGAGCGGTACACGCTCTCCACCGGCGGAACACCCTACGGGCTGGCCGAATGGGGCGAGGCGGGCGGCCGGCCGAACACGCGCACCGGCATCGAGGGCTTGTACATGGTGGGCGCGAGCACCCGGAACGGCAGTGGCATCACCGGTGTCGCCATCGGCGGAATCGCCTGCGCCGCCCAGATCCTGGAGCGCCGGCTGCTGCACCGAGTCCATGCCGGAGAGGTATTGGCCGATGTCTCACGACTGCCCGAGCGGCCCGACGACTGGGATCCGCTGGCCGTCTCCCGCGGCCGGGCACGCCGCACGGCCCGAGGACTGGCCCGTCTGGGCAAGGGGCCGACCCCTCGGCCGCGCTGAGCCGATGGCCACGCCGGCCGTGTGAGGCATTGGCCCCCACGGCCGACGCGAAGAGATCTCAAGGACGTGCCGCGAAGACTATGTGCAGGTCCGTTCCGCGGTAGTCACTGACCTGCCTCACCTCGGTCCGCATACCGTTCCTGCGGAACATTGCGTCCACAGCGGCGAGTTCTCCGTCGCGATCGGCGACCTCGACGACCGCGTTGCCGATCGTGGGCCAGATTTCATCGCCTATGCCGCGTAGCACCTGCAGTTCAAATCCTTCGACGTCGACCTTCAACAGGTCGATGCGATCGAGACCGTGCCGAGCCACCACATCGGACAGCCGTTCTATCCGCACCGATACGGTCTTCTGCGCGAACTTTCCCGCGAGCATGGTGTCCATGTTCTCCAGAACCGCGGCCTTCGCCTCCGTATCCGTCATGCCCTCGGTGGAGTTCTCGACGTACCTCTCGACGGTGGCGCGGTCCGCGTCCGCATCGGCCCCGAACCCGGACATCATCGTGTAGTTGGGGTAATAGACGATGTCCCGGTGCTCGACCGTCTCCCCCAGGGCGCAATTGTGCAGGGTGACGGCCGGGAATCCTCGGAGATTGAGTTCGAGCGCACGGAACACGTCCGGAACGGGTTCGAACGCGAAAACTCTGGAGCACGGCCACTGCCGTACCGCGAAGAGGGAAAACATCCCTATGTTCGCGCCGGCGTCGACGATTACAGGGTTGGCCGGCAGCGTCGGAAAACCTTCAAAGACGTACGTACGGTCCTCAAATATCTCCTTGTACAGATACTCGATTTCGCTTCGGTTGATTCCGACGACGGACTCACCGTTGGGAAGGTATTTACGTGTCAGCGCCATGTCGCCCGGCTCCGTTTCGTCATCCGGTCTCGGACCAGCCCGCTGTGCTCCTCGCGGCCGAGCCTATGCCTGAGAGGGCCCTGTCGGCCAAGAGCGGGAGAGCGCGGGCTCCCCGACCCGTTCAACCAGTCCGCTGCCGCAGTCGAACGACATACGCCGCCGGGCCGGAACGCCCCTGGCAAGGCGTTCCGGCCCGGCGGTCGGCACATCACATGGTCAGTCGGCGGCGATGGCCCTCAGGATATTCATCCTGCCGGCTCGGAAAGCCGGCACCAGCGCAGCCACCAGGCCCACGACAGCGGAGAGCACGAGGACCATCGCAATGGTGGTCACCGGCACGCTCAGCACGCCCATCCCCTGTTTCCTGTTCGCATGCTGGAAGGCGATTCCCCAGGCGAGGCCGAGGCAGGTACCGATCAGCGCGCCGAAGACCGCGATCGTCACCGACTCCAGCCGGATCATCCGTCGCAGTTGGACGCGGGACAGGCCGACAGCCCTGAGCAGTCCGATCTCCCGGGTGCGTTCGACCACGGACAGCGCCAAGGTGTTGATGACACCGAGGACTGCAACGCTGATCGCCAGGGCGAGCAGAGCGTAGATGATGTAGAGCAGGGCGTTGACATTGTCCCGGAACATCTGGTTGAACCCCGCATGGTCCTGCACGGTCGCCATCGGATAGGCGCGGAGGGAGTGCTGAAGGGCGTCGTACGTCTTGTCTTTGTCCGCTCCGTTCGCGGCCATGCAGAGGAAGACGTTGTCCGGCGGGATCAGGGTGGCGGGCAGGGCCTTGGCCAACGTCGAGATCCCGATGTAGATCTGCCGGTCGAAGAAGGGATTGTTCTTTGCGGTGATGACCCCGATCGGCACCTTCTGGACATGACCCTTGCCGTAGTCGATGGTCATCTCGTCGCCAACCTTCAGGTTGAAGTTCTTGGCGAAGGTCTGGTCGACCGTGACGGCGCCCTCATTCACACTCTGCAGGCTGCCCGCGACCACCTGGGCGTGGAAGTCCCGGGTGATGGAGGGCGAAACAGCGGTGAGGGTGAAGTTCTGGCTCACCTTGCCCGTGGTGATGGTGGCCAGCACATACTTCTCCTCGGTGACATGGTCGATGCCAGGAGTGTTCCTCGTGGCATCGAGCATGGCAGGCGTCAGACCGTTGGTCGGGCCGGTGGTGACAAGGTAATCGGCACCCAGCGACTTGGCGACCTGCGAGTTGGTCGAGGCCACCAGCGAGGACGACTCCACGGAGAAACCGGTGACCAGGCACAGACCGATGGTGAGCGCCGCTGCCGTGGCACCGGTACGGCGCGGATTGCGCACCGCGTTGAGCTGGGCCAGTTTGCCGGAAGCGCCGAAGAGGGCGGGCAGCACCCTGCCGAGCACCCCGATGATGCCGGTGGCGAGCAGCGGACCGAGCACAACGAAGGCGACCAACAGGAAAACCGCACCTGTTTCCACAAGCGGCTTCGAGCTCTTCACCGCGCCCTCCACCAGCGCGGCGGCACCGAGGATCGTCACCAGCAGCCCGATCACGATCCGCTTGCGATTAGCCGCTTTGTCACTCGAAATCCCGTGCTCGCTCAAGGCCGCCATCGGCGAGATGCGGCTGGCCCGGCGGGCGGGCAGCCACGCCGACAGCACCGTGATCACGATGCCCACCCCGTACGAGGCGATCGGCACCGTCCGGTCGAACACCAGCGAGGACGACATCGGAATCCCGGCCGGGGTCATCAACTGCGCCAGCAGGAACGCGACGCCCAAGCCGGCGAACATGCCGAGCGTGGAGCCGACCACTCCGAGCAGCAGTGCCTCGATCAGCACCGACCGGTTCACCTGTCGCCGGCCGGCCCCCAGAGCGCGCAGCAGGCCGATCTCCCGGGTGCGCTGGGTCACCAGCATGGAAAACGTGTTGATGATGAGGAATCCGCCGACCACCACCGCGATGGTGGCGAAACCGAGCAGTACCGCCTTGACGAAACTGAGGAAGCTGCTTGTGTCCTTGGTGCTGTTCGCCTCCTGCTCGCTGGCCGTCTTTGCCTGATACCCCCTGCCGATCACCGGCGTAATCTCGCTCTTCAACCGATTGTTCGAGACGTGTCCGTCGCCGTACACCTCGATCGAGGTGAAGACGCCGGTGGCACCGAGCAGGTCGTGCTCGGCGGTCGAGCGCTGGAGGAAGGCCATCGCCGAGCCGGGGTTGGTCGTGGTGAACGAGGCGATCCCCGAAACGGTGTAGTCGAAGGTACCGAGCGAGTTGATGACCCGGACCGGACTTCCGAGGTGAAGCCCGCTCTTCTTCGCGGTGTCCGCGTCGACCAACATGTCGTCCGGCCCGGAGGGGGCGCGTCCCGAGGTGATCTTCAGAGGTGAACGCGGATCCCGTCCCCAGGCACCGATGATGGCCGAAGCACCGCCGAAGGGACCCGCCACCTTGTTGGTCTTCGGGTTGATCAGTGCGGCGTTGTTGACCGAGATCTTCCCCAGGGCGGTTTTGACGCCGGGCAGGGTGTCGACCTTCTGGAGCATCGACGCCGGCATGGTCAGCGGAGTACCGGTGGACGGCCCGATGCCGTGCTTGGCGGGGGTCTGGATCACCGAGACGTCGGAAACCGTTGAGGAGAAGAGGGAGTCGACGGTCTTGGTGGCGGTGTTCGAGAACACCAGGGTGCCGGAGACGAATCCGACCGACAGCGCGATCGCGATGAGCGACAGCGCCAAGCGTCCCTTGTGCGCGAAGAAACTCCGCAGTGAGGTCTTGAGCAACACGGTCCGCCCCCTCAGCCGTTGTGCTTGCCGTCGAAGAGACGGATGCGCTGCAGGACGGAGTCGGCTGTCGGCGAGTTCATGTCGTCGACGATCACGCCGTCGGACAGGAAGAGCACCCTGTCCGCGTAGCTCGCCGCCGCAGGGTCGTGCGTCACCATCACGATCGTCTGCCCCAGCTCATCCACCGAGCGCCTGAGGAATGTCAGTACCTCCGCGCCTGAGCGAGAGTCGAGGTTGCCGGTCGGCTCGTCGCCGAAGATGATGTCCGGCCGGGCTGCCAACGCCCGTGCCACGGCGACACGTTGCTGCTGCCCGCCGGATAGCTGCGTGGGACGGTGCTTCAACCGGTCGGCCAGGCCGACCGTGGCGACCACTTGGTCCAGCCAGGCCCGGTCCGCCTTGCGGCCGGCGATGTCCATCGGAAGGGTGATGTTCTCCAGCGCGTTCAGGGTGGGCAGCAGGTTGAAGGCCTGAAAGATGAATCCGACCTTGTCACGGCGCAGCTTCGTCAACTGCTTGTCCTTCAGACCAGTGATCTCGGTCTCGCCGATCCAGATCCGTCCGGAGGTGACCGTGTCGAGACCGGCAAGGCAGTGCATCAGGGTGGACTTCCCCGAACCCGAAGGACCCATGATCGCGGTGAACCGGCCGCGCTCGATGTCCACGTCGACCGCGTTCAGGGCGGTGACCTGGGTCTCGCCGCCGCCGTAGGTCTTGGTGACCTGCCTCGCCGTGGCGGCATCGGCCGAGATACCCCCGGAATTCTCCGATGACTGCACCGCCCTGGATGCTGCTTTCACTGGTCTCTCCTCATCAGAAATCCTCTGCCCATGCCCCGATGCAAAGGCCCGGGCGTTGATCGCTTCCAAACTAGAGGTGGAGTCCCGACGGGTCGTCATGCCGCCGAACGAAAGGGATCCACGCCTATCCGCCTGACGGATACCGTCCTCGGGCGGAGGCCGGGCCGCGCGGGACACGGCGTGCCGGGCCGGTGGCCTCGCGGCCGGCGGAAGACGGCCACATGACGCCTGCGGCCTGTGCTTCCGCCCAGGGCCCGTCCGCTCCACAGCGGGGCAAACATATCGGGATGCGCCTCAGGGTTTGCAGAGGAACAACATGCGGGCGCATGGTGCGCTGACCTGCGATGTCAAGTCGCAGAACCCACAAGTTATTTCACGGCAAGCCCTCACTTGCCGACCGTTGCCGACTCCTGTGGTCCCTACGGCCGCACCGTCCGCATCCACTCCGCCATCGCGCTCCAGGCCCGTTCCAGCATGTCGGGCCGGGCCATGTCATGGTGGTTGCAGGGAAGGACGGCCTCCGATATCTCTCCGGAGATGTACGGCTTCCACTTGGCCCCGTGAGACGTACTCGCCGTCTTGCCCTCTTCCGCCACCAGCAGCAAGGCATGGCCGTCGAACCGGCCTGGCTCATGCTTCGACATCAGGTAGCCGTTGTTGTGGTAAACACCCGCGAGAAGGGCGAGTTCCTCGTCCGACAGCCCGCCGAGCACGTGCCCCATCTCAGCGCGTAGCTCCTCCAGGGTCTGCGCAACGTCCGTCTTCTGCCCGGGTCCCGCCACAGTTCCGTGACCCTGATCGTCCGCGGTCCGCTCGAAGGGGTAGGCGTCCATGAGGACCAGAGCCGCCACCTGCACACCAGCCGCCTGGAGTTGAAGCGCCATCTCGTGGGCGACGACGCCTCCGAAGGACCACCCGACCAGCTGATACGGACCGGACGGGCACACAGCGCGGATTCGCTCGATGTAGGCCGCCGCCATCTGCCGGACGGAATTCGAGAGCGGGGTCACACCGTCGAGCCCGTCGGCTTGCAGGCCGTACACGGGAACGTCCTCCGGAATGTGCCGGGCCAATGGCCGGTAACTCCAGCTCAGTCCGCCCCCGGGATGAACGAAGAAGAGCGGTGGCTTGTCTCCTTGGGTTCGGATGGGCAGAACACCACTGAGGGCGTCCTGGACGGAGGACAGATTCAGCGTGTTGATCAGCCCTGTGGGAGTCGGATGACCGATGATGTCCCGCACTGACACCGACACTCCGCGCACACGCAGTTGTTCCACGAGACCAATCGCCATCAAGGAGTGTCCACCGAGCGCGAAGAAATCGTCCTCCAGCCCCACATCCGAAAGCCCCAGCACCTGAGCGAAGGCCGCACAGACGGTCTCCTCAAGCACTCCCGCGGCTCCCCCTCCCCGTCCCGACACCGTGCTGTGGTCCGGAGCCGGCAGGGACTTCTCATCGAGCTTGCCGTTCACGGTCACTGGCATCTCGTCCAGCACCACGAACGCCGACGGCACCATGTACCCGGGCAGGCGTTCGGCGGCGAACTCCCGTACCGACTGCGCCAAGTCACCGGATGTGTTGTCATCGTGCTCCGCGACGATGTAGGCGACGAGGCGTTTGTCGCCGGGGGTGTCCTCGCGGACCGTCACGGCGGCCTGGGCGAGGGCGGGGTGTGCGGCCAGGACCGTCTGGACCTCGCCCGGCTCGATCCGGAAACCCCGGATCTTCACCTGTTCGTCCGCACGCCCCACGAACACCAGCTGCCCGTCGGCGGTTCAGCGGACCCGGTCACCCGTGCGGTACATCCGCTCACCGGGCCCACCGAAGGGGCAGGCGGTGAAGCGTTCCGCGGTCAGACCGGCGCGGCCGACATAACCGCGGGCGAGCTGCACCCCGGCCAGATACAGCTCTGCCTCGACCCCGACCGGGACCGGCCGCAGATGCTCATCCAGGACATACACCCGGGTGTTGGCCACCGGCCGGCCGATCGGCACCAGCGCACCGTCATCCACCGCACACCGTGCCGCGGTGACATCCACCGACGCCTCCGTCGGCCCGTACAGATTGAACAGCGCCGTGCCCGGCAAAGCCGTGATGAACCGGTCACGCAGACCCGCCGGCAGTGCTTCACCACTGGCGAACACCGCACGCAGACCCGTGCACCGCCCGGCAGCCGGCTCCCGCAGGAACACCTCCAGCATCGACGGCACGAAATGCGCCACCGTCACCCCGGCCCCACGCACCAGCCGCGCCAGATAGGCCGGATCCCGGTGCCCGCCCGGCCGGGCCAGCACCAGACCCGCCCCCTCCACCAGCGGCCAGAAGAACTCCCACACCGACACATCGAACCCGAACGGCGTCTTCTGCAGCACCCGGTCCCCCACCGCCAGCGGCCACCGCTCCTGCATCCACGCCAGCCGGTTCACCACACCCGCATGCCCCACCACCACACCCTTCGCCCGACCCGTCGACCCGGACGTGAACATCACATACGCCGCACCCTCCGCCGGCACACCCGCCGCCGGATCCACCGCCGGCATCCCCGCCACCACACCCCCAACGGCCGGATCGTCCACCGCCCACACCTCCACCCCCGCATCCCCCGGCACCACACCCGCGCAGGCCACCGACGCCAGCACACACACCGCGCCCGCATCCACGAGCATCGCGCTCACCCGCTCACCCGGCAGCTGCCCATCCACCGGCAGATACGCCGCACCCGCCTTCAACACCCCCAGCAACACCACCACCAGATCAACCGAACGCTCCAGACACACACCCACCACCGACCCGGCACCCACACCCCGACGGTTCAGATAGTGCGCCAGCCGGTTCGCCCGCTCCTCCAACTCCCGATACGACACCTCCACCCCGCCATCGATCACAGCCGGCGCATCCGGCGTCCGCTGCACCTGCGCGGCGAACAACCCCGGCACCGTCCCGACAGGCACCCCCACCGCCGTGTCGTTCCAGCCCACCGTCAGCCGCTGCTCCTCAGCGGCGTCCAAAACGCCGATGCCGGCCAGCGGAGTCGACGGCGCGTCCTCCAACGCCGCCACCACATTCGCCACCGCCTCATGCATCAACACACACACGAGATCCGCATCGGCGGGTGCTGTGGCGTCGGCTCCGAGGATGAACCGTTCACCGTCATCGTCGACAACCACACTGAGCGGGTAGTTGGTACGACTCCCCGACGGCACCAGCACCTTGACACCTTCGATGCCGGGGTCGAACACCGAGTCGGGCTCCGAGACGGCCTGGCTGTGCCGGTAGTTGAAGATGGAGGTGAACAGCGGACTGCCTCCGGGGACACCACTGGCCTGCTGCGCCAACGACAGCGGGGCATGCTCGTGCACCAGCAGCTCCCCGAGCTGCTCCCGCATCCCCGCAAGCGCCTCACCGACACTTCTCTCGTCCACGCGTACCCGCACGGGCAGCGTGTTGATGAACAGACCCGGCACCCGGTCCGAGCCCGCACCCGCATTCATCCGGCCGAACAGCACGGTCCCGAACACCACATCCTCACGACCGCTGACCACCGCCAGCACCCGCGCCCACGCCAGATGGAACACCGTCGCCGGGCTTACGCCGAGGACACGAGAGACCTCCCGCACCGAGCGTGCGAGCTCACCATCCATCTCCAGGCTTGCCGACACCGCCGTGGAACCGTCACCGTGCACGTCCAGCAGCCCGAACGGTGCCGTCGTCTCCTCCACATCACCGAGGAGGTCGGCGAAGTACCGTTCATGCGTCTCAGCCGGCACTCCCAGCCTCGCCTGGGCCACGAAGTCCCGGAACGGCAACGGTTCGGGCAATGAGTCGCCTTCGTCGGCCATGAACGCCCGCAATTCCTCCAGGAGCACGGGTAGGGCAGCGTGGTCCTGTGCGAGGTGATGTACACGCAAGAGCACCGGCCACTCCCCGTGGACGGGTGCCATGGCGATGTGCACGCTCATCAGCGGGGCACGGTCGAGGGGCATCCAGCCACCTGCGACTTGGAGCAGTTGGGCCGCCGGGTCGGGGCCCTGTGGGTCCAGCGGTACCCATTCGGTCGGAAGGGTCGCGCGCCGGGTGACGACCTGCACCGGTTCCCGCAGCCCCTCCCAGACGATCGCCGTGCGGTAGACATCGTGTCGGTCGATCACTCGCTGCATCGCGTCGAGGAAGGCATCCACTCGGTCCCGTGAGGTAAAGGAAAGGACGACCGGTACGGCGTACACGTCCCTGTCGGCTCCGCGTCCGGCCTGCATCAGGTGGTGGAAGAACAGTCCCTCCTGCAATGGCGCGAGCGGATACACGTCCGCGACGTTGGCCGCGCCACCCTCCACATGCGCCGTCACATGCTCGATCTCTGCGGCGGTCAGGTTCACCAGCGGCAGCATGTCCGGTGTGATGGCGACGGCGTCCGCGGGAATCAGGTTCGCCGGCACCTTCACCCGCTCCGCGGTGGCTGCTACAGCCAGCCCGGCCGGTGTCGGGGTCTGGAACAGCGCCCGCACCGATATCGACACACCCCGCTCACGCAGGTACTCGACGAGTGACACCGCCAGCAGGGAGTGTCCGCCGAGTGTGAAGAAGTCGTCGTCCACGCCGACCTGGTCCAGGCCCAGGACGTGGGCGAACGCCTGGCACAACAGCTCCTCCTGCGCCGTGGCCGGGCCTCGGGCCGACACCGCCGCGGCGTGGTCCGGAGCGGGCAGTGCCCTGCGGTCGACCTTGCCGTTGCCCGTCATCGGCAGCGCTTCCATGACCACGATCGCGGGCACCATGTAGCCCGGAACGCGCTCCGCTGCCAGTTCGCGTACCTCGTTCGCGAGAACACCGGCGTCATCGTGCTGCCCGTCAGCCGCAACATAGGCCACCAGGCGTCTGTCACCGGGGGTGTCCTCCCGGGCCACGACGACGGCCTGTCGTACCGCCGGGTGCGCGGCCACCGCGGCTTGGACCTCACCCGGCTCGATCCGGAACCCTCGGATCTTCACCTGCTCATCGGCGCGCCCGACGAAGACAAGCCGACCGTCCGCATCCCAGCGCACCAGGTCGCCGGTGCGGTACATGCGTTCACCGTCAGGGTCGAACGGACAGCAAACGAAACGTTCCGACGTAAGGGCTGCGTGTCCCACGTATCCACGGGCCAGTTGGGCACCGGCGACATACAGCTCACCTGTCACACCGACCGGGACGGGTAGTAGTGCGTCGTCCAGGACGTAGGCGCGCGTATTCGCCACTGGGGTACCCACAGGCACCACGCCCGCCTCGGTCGTCTCCCGCCCGAGTCGGCCCGTCAGCACGCCGATCGTCGTCTCGGTGGGCCCATAATGGTTGAACACCGGGCGATCCCCGGCATGTGCGAGCAGTTCCACCGCCCACTGCGGGGAGGCTGCCTCTCCTCCCAGGACGAGGGATCGGGCCGGTATCAGTTCGGGCAGACGACCACTCTCACCAAGCGCTGCCAGATGGGACGGCACCACCTTCATGTAGTCGATCTCACGTTGGGCAAGGTAAGCCGCCACAGCCGCCGGATCAGTGATCGCGCCCTCGTCCAGGATGTGCAGTTCTCCACCGGTTACCAGGCTGGAGAAGACGATCGTGTTCCCGAGGTCCGTCACGGCCGGCTGCAGGAGGGCGTAGCGGCCTCCTGCCCGACCGAATCCGACCCGCCCAGGAACCGACTCGACATAGTTCGCCAGCCCGCCATGGGTGACGCCCACTCCTTTGGGCACGCCAGTGGATCCAGAGGTGTAGATCACGTACGCGAGCTGGTCAGGCCGCAGGGAGACGTCCGGGGATGTCCCAGGTTGATCGGCCAAGGCCCTCGTCGTCCGAGGATGGTCCAAGGCGATGGTCGGGATCCGCCCTGCCGGCAGGTCGTCCAGGACTTCCGAGGTGCTGATCAGCATCCCGACCCGGCTGTCCCGCAGGATGAACGCCGAACGATCCACCGGTTGCGCCGGGTCCAGGGGCAGATAGGCCGCTCCCGCCTTCCACACGCCCAGCATCGCCGCCACCATGTCCGCGCCTCGAGGCAGGCACAGTCCCACGACGGACTCGGAGCCGAATCCCGCGGTTCGCAGGAAATGAGCGAGGTGATTCGCCCGCTCGTTCAGCTCCGTGTACGACACTGCGCCGTGGTCCGACATCACGGCGACAGCGTCGGGCGTCCGTGCCGCCTGTGCCTCGAACAAGGCCGGAACCATAGCCGCCGGTGGTTCAGTCGACGTCTGGTTCCATGTCCTCACGACCAGTTCGTGTTCCGCTGGCTCGATGATGCCGACACGGCTGACGAGGTCGGTGGAGGCGGCGTCTTCCAGCCATGTGAGGATGGCGCCGAAGCGGCTCGACATCTCTTCCCCGGCCGTGGCCCCATTGGCTTCTTCGTTGACGTCGAATCTGATGTCGGTAGCGCCGCCTGAAGGCCTGTCGTAAATGGCGATGCGCACGTTGTCGACGGGGCCGTTGGAGATGTTGTGCGCCACGACACTGCAGTCGCCGAACCGAACCTGATAGTCGAATGACATGACGTCGACCAGCAGCTCGAACAGTGGCCCCCGGCCGGCCATTTTCAAGTCACGAAGCATCTCGGCCTGCTGGTAGCGCTGATGGCGCAGTGCCTCCCGAACTCTTCTTGCGACCTGTCGGACCAGGTCTTCGATGGTCGTCGTCCGGTCGATCCGGAGGCAGAGCGGTAGCACATTGGCGGTCATGCCGGGTATTGCGTGGTACCGGGCTCCTTCGCGGCCTCTGACGGAGAGACCGAGGATGACCTCTTCCGCGCCGGTCGTGCGGTGGAGATAGACAGCCGCCGCAGTGATCATCAAGCCGCCGAAGCTCGTCTTCAACCGCCTGGCGTTCGCCCGGAGCTTCGCGTTGCCGTCCGGATCCACGGATTGAACCTGTCGCACCGGGAGCCCCGGAGTGCGTCGCGACGGCTGCCCGTTCCGGCCAGCCACTTGCTGTGTTTCTGCCAGAACGTCGAGCCAGTACGCCCGGTCCTCCTCGAAGGCCGGCGAGGAGCGGTACGCGGTCTCGCTCTCGATCAGGGCCGATACGGGTTCCAGGCGTCCCTCTTCGGGGTCCTGCCCTGCCAGGAGCGCGTTGTAGATCTGTGCGAGTCGTGCGGCGGTGACCGAGCCTGCCGCTGCATCGATCGCGGCGTGGTGCACGCGCTGATACCAGAAATGCAGGTCGTCGGCGATCTTGAAGACTGCGTGCGCGGATACCGGGGCATTCTCAAAGTCGACCGGAGCATGCGTGTCCGCGCGCATCCACTCTTCAGCGGCAGCTCGTGGGGACGGGTGGGAGCTGAAGTCGATGAGGGGAATGCTCAGAGGCGTCTGTTCGTCGACGTACTGCCGCAGTGACGTACCGGTGCCGGTGAAGCGGACTTTGTAGACATCGACTTCGTCCACCATGCGGTAAAGCGCGTCCATGAAGACGGCTGTGTTCAGGTCGCCCTGGATCTCCAGATATTCGCTGATGTTGTACAGCGAGCTGTCCGGACGCAATTGCTGCGCATACCAGACGCTGCGCTGTCCGCCCATCAGCTCCAGCAGCTTCCGCTCGGGTCCAGGCACGACCGTTTAACCCCCATCGCTCGATGCATGTATTCCAGCGCAAAGTGGCATGCGGCCGGTGAACCGCGTACCGAAGTGTCGTGCCTATCCCCTACCGATCGGCACCGCAGTCCGATTGGCAAATGCCCGGTCGCCACTTGGCGATATGATCCCGATAAACCACTTCAGAGCGAGTCCCGGCCTGCCGTCCTCGGGTGAGTCCCGCATGAACTCTGACATGGAGCCAAGCAGTCGATCAAACATCCGGAACGGCCACGCCCGTACCGCCCCGAGACGTGTTCAACCGGTGCGGCGCGCCGGTTGAACAACGCGAGCGGCAGCCGTCGAGCGGCGGGTGGCCGTGTCACCGGCTACGTGCGTGACCTGCTCGGACGGGCGCGCCGGACGACTGCCGTGATAGAAGACCCGAGCCGTTTCGTGCCCGGTCCAGCCACCGCCCCATTGCGCCGGCCGGGACCAGGAGGTCGCTTCCGGCCCACCCGAGGAGATGTCGCATGAGGAAGCCGCACAGCAGCGGACCGCAGGAAATCACTCCGGAGTCGGCGGCCGTCCAAGGATCCGTCGAGGGCCTCGCTGAATGGATCAGCAGCGTCAATGTGCAGGAGCTGCTGGACAGCCACCAGGCGGTCCTGTTCCGTGGCTTCGATGTCACCGAGGTATCACTGACCGAGGTGATGCCCCTGTTGCTGCCGGAGCGCCTGGCGTACGTACACGGAAACACACCGAGGACCCGGGTCGCCGAGAATGTCTACACCTCGACCGAGTACCCGCCCGAGTACGACATTTCGATGCACAGCGAGTTGTCCTATGCACGCTCGTGGCCGTCGCGGCTTCTCTTCTCCTGTGTGCAACCCGCTGCCACGGGAGGAGCCACTCCACTGCTGAGCGGGGCGGCCTGGCTGGCGGCACTCAGCGATCGTATCCGGGACGCATTCGCCGGCGGCGTCTGCTATCAGCAGTACCTGCACGGCGGCAGAGGTCTGGGCAAGAGTTGGCAGGCGACGTTCGAAACGGATGACCTGGCGAAAGTCGAGGAGTTCCTGTCCGTCTCGGGGGCAAGCTGGGAATGGACGTCGGGGAACGCACTGCGCACACGTCAGGTGCGGCCGTCGACCACCGTCCATCCGGTCACCCATGAGGACGTGTGGTTCAACCAGGCAGATCAGTGGCACCCCGCGTCTCTGGGGGAGGAGACAATGCGTGAACTCGCCTCGATCGTCCCCGCGGACGAGCTACCGCAGTCCGTTACCTTCGCCGACGGCTCACCCATCCCGGACGAGTATGTGCTGGAAATCCGCGATACCGGGCTGGAACTGGCGGTCGACGTCGCCTGGCAGCGGGGGGACATCCTGCTTGTCGACAACGTCGCCCTGGCGCATGGCCGCAGGTCCTTCACCGGAAGCCGTCGAGTGCTGGTCGCCATGTCCCGCTGATGGGCGGGTAGGGCTGCTCGCCGGGACCGGTCCAGGGCACGCGGGCATGCGTGCTGTGCGTACCGTGCCTGCTGTGCGTGCCGTGCCTGCTGTGCGTGCCGTGCGTTCCCCGGCGCACGGGGCGCCGGGGATCCCGTGGAACCGTTCTCAGTCGGACGCCGAGACAAGCCCTGATTCGTAGGCGGCAATGGCGAGTTGCACCCGGTCCCGGGCGTCCAGTTTGGCGAGCAGGCGTGCCACATGGCTCTTGGTGGTGGCCACGCTGATGTACAGCTGGGCTGCGACCTCGCTGTTGGACATGCCTCGTCCGATCAGGGTCAGGACATCACGCTCACGGTCCGTGATCCCCTCCAGACTTTTGCGGCGCGGGGTGGGAGCCCGCCGCTTCCCTTCGGCGAACTCCGCGATGAGGCGGCGCGTGACGCCCGGGGCGAGAAGGGCGTCGCCGGCCGCGATCACACGGATCGCACTGAGGATGTCGTCGAGCACCACGTCCTTGACCAGGAATCCGCTCGCGCCGGCGCCCAGTGCCGCGTAGACGTTCTCATCGTCGTCGAAAGTGGTCAGTATCAGGACGCGTACGCCTGTCGCTTCCGTGTTGATCTGGCGCGTGGCCTGAATGCCGTCCATGAGGGGCATGCGGATGTCCATCACGACGACGTCCGGGTGAGTGGTCTTGGCCAACTGCACCGCCTCGCCCCCTGTACCGGCTTCTCCTACGATGTCGATGTCGGGGGCATCGTTGATCACCATGCGCAGCCCGGCGCGGATCAGCTCCTGGTCGTCGGCCAGTACGACTCTGATTGTCATAGCGGCAGCCTAACGG
Organism: Streptomyces shenzhenensis; assembly: GCF_021462265.1. GTDB lineage: Bacteria > Actinomycetota > Actinomycetes > Streptomycetales > Streptomycetaceae > Streptomyces > Streptomyces shenzhenensis. Next base: position 100,600 of record NZ_JAJONF010000034.1, read on the forward strand.
CCACTCGGAAGCCGCCTTCGGGACGCGGCCCGGCGCGGAACGAACCGTGCAGCAGCCCCACCCGCTCACGCATGCCGAGGATGCCGTACCCGCTGCCCCCGTTGCCGGCAGGACCTCCCTGCCCATCATCGACGACCTCGATGGAGAGCTCTTTCTCCCGGAAATCGAGAAGGACACAGCATTGGCTGACGCCCGCGTGACGTACGACGTTGGTCACCGACTCCTGGACGATGCGAAAGGCCGACAGGTCGACTTCGGGCGGGAGCGGTCGCTGCTGGCCCTGCCAGCGCACGTCCATCTTGACACCGGCCTTCGCCGTCGTCTCGGTGAGCCAGTCGAGGTCTTTCAGGCCCTGGATCGGAGCCGTCTGCTCCGGGTCCGAGTCGGCCTCGCGCAGCGCGATCAGCATGCGGCGCAGTCCCGCAAGGGTCTCTCGGCTGGTGGCTTCGATGACGCCTAGCGCCGCACGTGCACCTTTCGGCTGGGTCTCGATGACGCGGCCTGCGGCGCCGGCCTGAATTGCGATGACGCCGATGCTGTGCGCGACCATGTCGTGCAACTCCCGGGCGATGCGCAGCCGTTCGGCTTGAACGGCCTGCGTCGCGGCTTGCGCCTGCAGCATCTCGGCGTGGTCCTGGCGCAGACGGATCCAGCTGCCGAGGATCCACGCGATGGTCGTGCCCACGACGAGATAGCCGGGCCCTGTCTTGAACAGGTGCAGGATTCCAGCGCTCGGAGTGCCGGGCAGATACACGATGCACCACACGACCAGAACTGCGGCCGCGGCTGCCTCGGCGAGCCGGCGCCGGGAGCTCACCCTGATGTAGAAGACCAACACGTCCACCACCAGGAACACGGGCCAGGACCTCTCGCCGTACAGGCGAAGCCCGATCGCCTCCACCAGCATCACGCCGAGAACGGGCACCGGCCGTCTGCTCGCCCAGCCGAGCGGGAGCGCCATGGCGATGGCGATCCCCAGCAGGAGCAAGGAATAAGCATATTGATGCCGGTACAGGTAGAGCGGGTATCTTCCGGCGATCATGCTGAGCGACACCATCGCGAACGCCGGGACGGAGAGCCAGCTGAGTGTCGTCATGGCGTCCGGTGAGAGCCGACGCAGTAACGAGGGAGGTTTCAGGCCTTCTTCCACAAGAGCAATGCTAGTCGCGGTGAGCACCGGCCGGGATGAGCCCCGGGGCCTCATCCCCGAGGCTGACGATGCCGGCGCGGATGCCCGGGGCAATGGGTGACGTTGCGCCTCTACGCGGCGTCTCGATCGAGGATCCCCGGCCGCCGGGACCCTGTTGAACGCTTTAACGTCGTGTGGTCCCTCGAATATCGTTGGCCTGAGCCGAGTCGGCACACATAAGGGAGCTGAACCGTGTCGCACATATTGGATTGGCATCGGGTTCCGGGTAAACCTGCCATGACCCGGGTCGACGGTCTGACCGATATGGACAGAGCTACACATTGGCTCGGCGCCGTTCGTCCGCAATTGATGGCAGCACTGTCCCGGTACGGCGTGGTCTACCTTCGCGGACTGCCGATGGAAAGCGTCAAGGATTTCGCGAGGATTCGGGACATCCTCATCCCTGAGCGGACACCCTACCGGGAGAAAGCGACCCCGCGCAGCCGGTTCGAAGACGATGTGTTTTCCTCCACGGACCTGCCGCCCGCGCAGTTCATCCGCATGCACAACGAGAACAGTTACACCCTGACCTTTCCCGGCCTGCTGCTGTTCGGTTGTCTCACTGCCCCCGAGTACGGGGGAGCGACTCCTGTCGCCGACTGCCGCAGGGTTCTCCATGCCATACCCGCGACGGTGGTCGCGAAGATCCGAGCGGTCGGCTGGCAGCTCACCCGGACTTTCTCCGACCACATTTCCACGGACTGGCAGAGCGCGTTCGACACCACCGACGCCGGCCAGGTGGAGCGTTACTGCTCGGACAACCTCATCGGCTGGGCCTGGCAGTCGGACGGCAGTCTGCGTACCGGGCAGGTACGGCCGGGCATCATCACCCACCCGTCCACCGGCGACGAGGTGTGGTTCAACCACCTCCTGTTCTGGAACGAGTGGGCGCTCGACGAGGAGCTGCGGGAGACGCTGATCGACGAGTTCGGGCCTGACGGCCTCCCCTTCAACACGGCGTTCGGCAACGGAGACTCTCTGACGCGTGAGGACCTGCGCGACATCGACGGTGCCTACCAAGCGTCGACGGTCAGGGAGCAATGGCGACCCGGCGACGTGATGCTGGTCGACAACGTCCTGACCGCTCACGGTCGGGACGCGTTCCGAGGCGAACGCAAGATCGTGGTGGCGATGGGTGCGCCGACCCGGCTCTCGGTCTGCCGGCCGACCGTACGACCCGCACCCGCGTACGTCTGACATGCCTGGCGCAGTCTGCCATTCCGGTTCCCGAGCGGTGCAGCATTTTCCCTTCAACGGCGTTAAGGAGTTGGCCAGGTGAGTGACCTCGTTCGGAAACCCGTTGATCTCGTGGCGCGATTCCGCCGCATCGCTCAGGACTTTCCGGAGCGGACCGCCGTACGGGGCACGGACGGTGAACTGAGCTTCGCCGAACTCGAACGGCAGGCCGCATGGCTCGCCGCCGAGCTGACCTCGCGCGGAGTCGGCACTGGCGATCTTGTCGGAGTCTCCATGGAGCGTGGCGTCCGGTTGGTCGTCGCGCTCCTCGCGGTGTGGCAGGCCGGTGCGGCCTATGTGCCGCTGGATCCGCACTACCCTGCGGACCGGATCGACTTCATGGTGCGGGATGCCGCCCTTCGCGTGCTGGTGGCCACCCACGACCATCCACTTGGCTCGCGGGACCTGGAGGTCCTCGTACCGGACACCGCATCCGACGGCCGTGCCGCAGCTCCGTCGCCGGCGGTGAGCGCCGATCCGCTCGACCCGGCGTATGTCATCTACACGTCGGGCTCCACTGGGCGCCCGAAGGGCGTGCGGATCAGCCGTCAGGCCGTCGCCGAGCTTGTGTCTGAACTGGAGTCGGTCGGTGCGTACGCCGACGAGCCGCGTGTCGTGGGCTGGAACGCCAGCGTGTCCTTCGATGCCTCCGTGCAGCAGTGGGTCCGCGTCTGCCGAGGAGACACCATCGTCATTCTCGGCGAGGACGAGCGTACCGATCCACAGCGGCTGCGCGGAGTGATCGACGAGTACGGGATCCAGGACCTCGATCTCACACCCGCGCACTGGGGTCTGCTGCGGACCTGCCTGCTGGACCGTGCGGCCGATACCCCGATGCCGCGACTGTTCATGGGCGGTGAGCCGGTGCCGCAACAGACATGGCAGGAGATCGCCGAGGCGAACGCGGACGGCCTGCTCGAGGCCCTGAACCTCTACGGGCCGACCGAGTGCACGGTAGACGCCACCATGGCCTGGATCACGGGCAGCGGTCCGCACATCGGCCGCCCCCTGCCGGGCCTGCGCGCCTACGTCCTCACCGATGACCTGCGCGGGACCGCTCCGGGCGAGGTCGGTGAGCTGTACCTGGCCGGGAGCCGGCTGGCCAGCGGCTACGCCGGCCGGCCGGGGCTGACCGCGGAGCGGTTCGTGGCCAACCCGTTCCCCTACGGCGGCACGCGCATGTACCGGACGGGCGACCGGGTGCGCCAGCGCGACGACGGCGCCCTGGACTACCTCAGCAGAGCGGACCGCCAGGTGAAGATCCGCGGCTACCGGATCGAGCTGGCAGAGGTGGAGGCCGCCGTGTTCGCGCATCCCCGGGTCAGCCATGCGGTGGTGACGAGCCGGCACGAGCCGTTGCTCGGCGATCAGCTGATGGCCTACTACGTCAGTGACGACGTCCTGACGACTGCGGACCTGCGCGCCCACTGCGCCTCCCTGCTGCCCGAGTTCATGGTGCCCACCGCGTTCATCGCGATCGACGCCGTGCCACTGACCGTCAACGGCAAGGTGAACTGGGAGATCCTCCCTGTCCCTCAGGAGGAAGCGAGCGGCTCGGCCGACGAGCCACAAGGCACGTTCGAAATACTCATCGCGGAGGTCTGGGCACAGGTGCTGGGCCGGGACAGGATCAGCGCGGATGACAACTTCTTCGCACTGGGCGGCCACTCGCTCATCGCCCTGCGGGTCATCGGACGGCTCAAACGAGAACTCGGCCTCACCATCCGGACCAAAGAGGTGTACCAGCACCCTGAGCTGCGCGACCTGGCCTCGTATGTCGAAGCCAGGTTCAACGCGGCGACCGACGGCGAGTAACACACCATCAACGCTCAGAGGACATTGCCCATGAAAACCGCGCAGGACCTCATCGTCGTGAGGTCCCGTCGTACGACGAATCCGGCCCTCACCCTGGTCTGCCTCGGCTTTTGCGGCGGCGGCACAGGCCAGTACCACCAATGGAACAGTGTCGTTCCTGCTGACGTTGATCTGGCGGCCGTCTGCTATCCGGGACGCGAGGGCCGGTTTCACGAAGGCTTCGCGCAAGACTGGGAGAGGCTCGCCGCGGATGCGACCCAGGCGGTGCTCGCTGCCGCAGCCGAGGGTCCGTACGTGTTGTTCGGTCACAGCATGGGCGGATGGATGGCCTTCGACGTCGCTGTGCGCATCGAACGGAGCGGCGGGCCGATACCGCAGGCGCTCGTCGTCTCCTCCGCCAACGCTCCCAGCCGGGGACTGACGTTCAAGGACATGTTTCCCGCCCAGCACGACACGGACGAGCAGTTGCTCGACTGGATGAACATGCACGGAATGATGCCCGAGCACGTAGTGAGCGATCCGGACCTCCAGGAGCTCGCCATCGAACTCCTGCGGGCCGACATCCGGGTCCGGGACGCCTTCCGCTACATTCCGAACTCACGTGTCAGCATGCCCGTACAGGTTTTGTCCGGAGCAAGCGACACAGTGATCGAGCCGAACGCCGGCGAGCAATGGCGAGACCTCGCGCTGGGTGAGTTCCGGCACGACGTCCTGCCCGGTGGACACTTCTACACCCCGGACGTCTGGAGCCGACTGCCGACCCACATCACGGCTTTCACTGGAACCACGCAACGCCTCTGAGGGTGGCTGGGGCGGCTCTCATCGGCCCGCAAGGGCGAAACCAGCCGGCCTCCAAGGGCATTCGAGGTGCTGCGGGCGGATCTGTTTGCGCGTCTCGCGAGCAGCGGCACACGGCCAAGCGGAGCGGTAGGCGGCGGGAGGACGAATTCGGGGCACGCTCCCCTGCGTCACGGTGCGGGACCTCGTCCCCGCCGGGCGATCGCCGAAGCCGCCCGCGCCGAACGCGAGGCTTGTCCTGCGCGAGTCTTCTCGCGAGCTGCTGACGGCCGCGCGCGAGGACGCGACCGCCGCCTGGCCGAACGCCGCATCCACGCTGCCCACTTCCCGCGCGAGAAGTCCCTGTGCGGCTTCGACTGCACCGCCAACCCCCGATGTTGTGGAACGTCACGT
>NZ_JAJONF010000035.1 GCF_021462265.1 Streptomyces shenzhenensis
GACCGGCAGCGACAAGTTTCCGAACGGCACAGGGCTCGTGGGGCACTTTGGCAGTACGCTCCCTGATCTCCCAGGGGTAGGCGTGGGCGCCGATACGGATCACGAGGCGGTGGGTTGCTTCGCCGCGGTGGAGGCTGCTGTCGGTGGTGACCTCGTAGCCACGTCGTTCGGCTTCGGTGATGAGGGCGTGGGCGATGCGCATAGCCCGGTCGGCGAGGTAACGCGAAACGCTGATCGGAACGACGTCGGGCTCGTCCCGGGTGTCCACGGTGGTCTTCGAACGTCCCAGTGCTTTACACGTGCGTGCGACGAGGGCGTGGGGGTTCGACGGGAGGTGATCTGGAACCTCGACTGCGGGGACAGCAGATGGTTCGGCAGCCTTGAGGGCTGCTTCGTCCAGGAGTTTGAGCACCACGTCGCCCTTGTCGCGGCCGCTGACGCGCAGCTTGCAGCCGTCTGGGACGTGTCCGTGGTGCAGAGCGTGATAGTACGCGGCACGCCAGCAGGCGCGGGTTTGGGGGCCGGGGTTGACCACGGTGACCGCTCCCTGGCCCGCGCGGAGCCTGGCCACGAGTTCCGCCCCGTCTGCCGGCGCGAGAGCAGCCTGAGCCGGGTCGTCCTTCAGCCGCTGCTTATCCGCTTCCGCCTCTTTGGGATGCTTCCCGTGCTTGAGGTAGAAGCGGCCGCCGGCTGTCAGCACCACCACCTCGCGCCCTGCCGGCCCACGCCCCCTCTGAATCAGCCCCCGCTGCTGCAACGCCCACAGAACACCGCTGTGCGCAGTGGCTGCCTCGTACGCTTTCGGCGCCGCCGCAACCTGCTTCAACAGCGCCAGCTGCTTCTCATTCAACGCGTACTTCATCGCCGCCTCCCCCATCTGCGGAACAACCGAACCGTCACTGATGGCAGTAAGGCGCACCACCCGCCTTCGGACGGCCAGATCAGGAAGACTTCACCCGCGCGGGTCCCCGATGTGCACAATGCCCAGGCCCGGCTACACAGGTGAGGCCCGATTCGCAGTCTGATTACTTCCTCCGGCGTCCAGGGACGGGGCGGACAAGGAAGTCGAGCACGCGGCCGGCCCGGGCTTCGAGAGCAGCAGGCGTTGCGGGTCAGGCCGAAGTACTGCACGGAGTTGCGATCCCCGCCCAGGTCTCTGAGGGCCTCCTACTCCTCGTCGGTGATGGTGACGCCGACGATGTCGCGCAGTCGTGTCACTGCCTCGCCGACAGTGCACCTCTTGAAGTCGGCAGAGTGGAGGACCCCCTTCAGCAGGCCTTCGGTGCTGAGCTCCTCCAGCTCCTGGTCCTCCTGCGGGTAGCCGTGCACGCCAGCGCGCGCACGACAGCGCAGGCGTCGGCGTCAACGGATCAGCGAACGCAGCACCGGCACGCTGAGGCCCCCAGTCCCCAGCCCCGCCAGGACCGCTCCGGAGTCGAGGGTCGTCGCCATGGGGTTGAAAGGGGGCTTTGACAGCGTCGAGCATGCCTCTTCCCCGTGGACTAGGTGGCAGTGAGTGTCTCGCTGATGCGGGTGGGTTCGTCGTTGTCGCCGACGGGGTTGTGGGTGCGGCACTGGCCGTGCTGCAGGGGATGGAGGCCGTCATGCCGCACGCTCCACGGGAGCGGCGTGATCAACCGTGCGGGCGAGCTGCCGCAGGTGAGCGACGAAGCTCACCAGGTCGCCGCCCACGTCACAAATGTGCTCAGGAGCCCTCGACAGAGGACGCGTCCTGACGGCAGACGTCTCACACTCGTCTCACAGACCCCACGGAAGAGCGCAGGTCGGAGTGCATCCGACCTGCGCTCTCTGCACTCTATGGACGATTCGGCGGCCTTCTGGCCCGCGAGTGAATTGGGCAGCGGGATGCTCAGCAAGCCGCTCTCGCAGGTATCCGACTGTCTATTCGATTTCGAGGGGGCACCCGTCCAGCGTGCTGCGGAGCGCGAGTGCCGCGTGCATGGCCCGTTCGCCCGAGATCCGGTCGTGCGCCTCGCGGTCCCCTACGGTCGCAGAGTGCGGGATGCCGAGAGCTTCCAGAACAGCCCGCACCACGTCACGCACGGCGCTTGAGGGAACAGCCTCTTCGGGGGTGTTGTAGGAACCCTCCATATTGATCCACTGGCCCTTGCGTCTCACTCATGACTCTCACCAGACCGGCGGCGGGATGCGGACTTGGGGCCTCTGACCTGGTCTTCCGTGCTCTCCGTAGACCCTACGAACTGGGGTGGTCATGTTACATACCCCACACGTCGAACTGACAGGGTTGTGCAAACTCTCCTTGGCTCGGAGCAGTCTCGTAGTACAGGATCGGCTCTCATGGACCTGCTGAACACGCTGGTGGACAAGGGGCTTCGGCGCGAGCTGCCGACCCGCGAGGAAGCGCTCGCCGTGCTGGCGACCTCCGACGACGACGTGCTCGACGTGGTGGCCGCGGCCGGCAAGGTGCGCCGGCACTGGTTCGGCCGGCGCGTGAAACTCAACTACCTGGTCAACCTCAAGTCGGGCCTGTGTCCGGAGGACTGCTCCTACTGCTCGCAGCGGCTGGGCTCCTCCACCGGGATCCTGAAGTACAGCTGGCTGAAACCCGACGAGGCCTCCAAGGCCGCCGCCGCGGGCCTGGCCGGGGGCGCCAAGCGGGTCTGCCTGGTGGCCAGCGGACGCGGTCCGACCGACCGGGACGTGGACCGGGTGGCGGGCACCATCAAGGCCATCAAGGAGCAGCACGAGGGCGTCGAGGTGTGCGCGTGCCTCGGCCTGCTCTCCGACGGCCAGGCGGAGCGGCTGCGCGAGGCGGGGGCGGACGCGTACAACCACAACCTCAACACGTCCGAGGGGACGTACGGGGACATCACGACCACGCACACGTACGCCGACCGGGTGGACACGGTCAACAAGGCGCACGCGGCGGGGCTGTCGGCGTGCTCGGGCCTGATCGCGGGCATGGGCGAGTCGGACGAGGACCTGGTCGACGTGGTCTTCTCGCTGCGCGAGCTGGACCCGGACTCCGTTCCGGTGAACTTCCTGATCCCGGTCGAGGGCACCCCGCTGGCCAAGGAGTGGAACCTCACCCCGCAGCGCTGCCTGCGCATCCTGGCGATGGTGCGGTTCGTCTGCCCCGACGTGGAGGTGCGGATCGCGGGCGGCCGCGAGGTCCATCTGCGCACCCTGCAGCCGCTCGCGCTGCACCTGGCCAACTCGGTCTTCCTCGGCGACTACCTGACCACCGAGGGCCAGGCCGGCCGGGCCGACCTGGAGATGATCGCGGACGCCGGGTTCGTGGTGGAGGGCTCCGACGAGGTGACGCTGCCGCAGCACCGGGCCGAGGCCCAGGGCGGCGGCTGCGGGTCGCACGGGGCCGAGGGCGCGGTGTGCGGGTCGCACGGGGCCGAGGGCGCCGGGTGCGGGTCGCACGCCGAGGCCGGGTGCGGGTCGGCCTGCGACTCCCACGAGGCCGTGGCCGTCCCCGCGGGCGAGCCGCGCACCGATCTGGTCGCCGTCCGCCGCCGGGGTGCCGGAACGGACCTCGCGCCCAATGCCTGACCCCGCCCTGAGCGTCCCCGAGTTGCTGGACCTGGACCGCCGGCACGTCTGGCATCCGTACGGCCCGATGCCCGGCCGGGCCGAACCGCTCGTCGTGGAGTCGGCGAGCGGGGTCCGGTTGAAGTTGGCGGACGGCTCGGGCGAGTTGGTCGACGGCATGTCGTCGTGGTGGGCGGCGATCCACGGCTACAACCACCCGGTGCTCAACGAGGCCGCGCACGACCAGCTCGGCCGGATGAGCCATGTGATGTTCGGCGGGCTCACCCACGAGCCCGCCGTCCGCCTGGCGAAGCTCCTGGCCGACATCTCGCCCGCAGGTCTGGAGCATGTCTTCCTCGCCGACTCGGGGTCCGTGTCGGTCGAGGTCGCGGTGAAGATGTGCCTGCAGTACTGGCGCTCCCTCGGCCGCCCCGCGAAGCAGCGCCTGCTGACCTGGCGCGGCGGCTACCACGGCGACACCTGGCAGCCGATGTCCGTCTGCGACCCCGAGGGCGGGATGCACGAGCTCTGGTCCGGGGTGCTGCCCCGCCAGGTGTTCGCCGACGCGCCGCCGGCCGAGTACGACGAGGCGTACGCCGGGCATCTGCGGTCCATGGTCGAGCGGCACGCGCACGAACTGGCCGCGGTGATCGTGGAGCCGGTGGTGCAGGGCGCCGGCGGGATGCGGTTCCACTCCCCCGCCTACCTGCGGGTGCTGCGCGAGGCGTGCGACGCGCACGACGTGCTGCTGGTGTTCGACGAGATCGCGACCGGCTTCGGGCGCACCGGTGCGCTGTTCGCGGCGGACCACGCGGCCGTCGCCCCGGACGTGATGTGCGTGGGCAAGGCGCTCACCGGCGGGTATCTGACGATGGCGGCGACCCTGTGCACGTCCCGGGTGGCCGAGGGCATCTCGCGGGGCGACGTGCCGGTGCTGGCCCACGGCCCCACGTTCATGGGCAATCCGCTGGCCGCCTCCGTGGCCTGCGCCTCCCTCGGGCTGCTGCTGGGCCAGGACTGGCTCGCGGAGGTCAAGCGGATCGAGGCGGGTCTGCGGGACGGCCTGGCACCCGCGCGGGAGATCCCCGGGGTCCGGGACGTGCGGGTCCTCGGTGCCATCGGGGTCGTACAGCTCGACCACGACGTCGACATGCGGGCCGCCACGGCCGCCGCGGTGCGCGAGGGCGTGTGGCTGCGGCCGTTCCGAGACCTGGTCTACACGATGCCGCCGTACGTCACGGGTGACGCCGACGTGGCACGGATCGCGCGCGCGGTGTGCGCCGCCGCGCGGGAGGGATGAGCATGCCGGTCCTGATGATCACGGGAACGGGCACGGAGGTCGGCAAGACCGTCACCACGGCCGCGGTCGCCGCCGCCGCGCTCGCCGCGGGCCGCTCGGTGGCGGTCCTGAAGGCCGCGCAGACAGGGGTACGACCGGACGAGCGCGGGGACGCAGACGAGGTGGCGCGGCTCGCCGGTGCCGTGACGGCGGCCGAAGTGGCCCGTTTCCCCGAGCCGTTGGCGCCGGGCACGGCGGCCCGCAGGGCGGGGATGACCCCCGTGCGTCCGCAGGACGTGGCGGAGGCGGCCGCCAAGCTGGCGACCGAGCACGAGCTGGTGCTGGTCGAGGGCGCGGGCGGCCTGCTCGTCCGGTTCGACGAGGCCGGCGGCACGCTGGCGGACGCGGCCCGGCTGCTGCACGCGCCGGTGCTGGTGGTGGCGTCGGCCGGCCTTGGCACGCTGAACACCACCGAGCTGACGGCCCGTGAACTGCGCGTCCGGGAGCTGGAGTTGCTGGGTGTGGTGATCGGGGCCTGGCCTGACTCCCCGGACCTGGCGTCGCGCTGCAATGTCGCGGACCTCCCCGAGGTGGCCGGGGCGCCGCTGCTGGGCGCGCTGCCCGCCGGGGCCGGGGCGCTGGCGCCTGCCGACTTCCGTTCGGCGGCGCCGGGTTGGCTGTCGGCACGGCTGGACGGGAGCTGGGACGCGGAGGCGTTCCGGGTACGCGAAGCTGCCTAGCTCCGCGGGAGGACGACGCGCCCCCGAAGCGGCGCGGGGAACCGCGCGACCAGCCACGACGGCGCCGCACCCGGCCGACGGCCTGCCCGAACCGCGAGGCTCCCTAGGGAAACTCTCCGAGCAGCCGTACCAGCTCGATGCGCGACCGGATGCCCAACCGGGCGAAGACGCCCCGCAAGTGGTGGTCGATGGTGCGGGTGCTGAGGTTGAGCCGGTCGCCGATCTCGCGGTTGGTGGCGCCCTCCGCGGCCATCCGGGCCACCATCAGCTGCTGGGCGGTGAGTACGGCAGCCGGGCCGGTTCCGGAGTGCGGGGTCAACGAGGTGCCCAGGGCGCGGAGTTCGGCTCGGGCCTGGGCGGCGCAGTGCGGGGCGCCGAAGGACTCGAAGGCCTCCAGAGCGCTGTGCAGCCGGTCCCGGGCCTCGGTGCGCTGCCGCAGCCGGCGCAGCACACCGCCGAACAGCAGCTCGGTGCGGGCGCGTTCGAAGTCCCGGGTGCCCCGGGCGTGCAGGTCCAGCGCCTCCCGGTAGTGCCGGACCGCCTCCGCGCCGGGGGCGAGCAGGGCCCGGCAGCGGGCGCTGAGCGCGAGGTCGTCGGGGCTGCGGACGGCGGTGGCCCAGCGGTGGTAGTCGGCGTGCGCGGCGCGGGCGACCCGCGGGTCGCCGGTGCGGACCGCGGCTTCCACGTAGTGCGGGGTCGCCAGGTGCCGGATGGCCCGGTGGCCGTGTCCGGGACCGAACCCGGCGAGGGCCCGCAGCCGGGCGGCCGCCGCCGGGAAGCGGCCGCCCGCCAGGTCGAGGAAGGCGAGCGCCCACTGTGCGAGAGCGGCGGGCAGACCCAGTCCGTGCGCCAGGGCGTGCGAGCGGGCGGCCGCCGCGCGCTCCCGGCAGGCCTCCTCGTCGCCGGTGACGGCGGCGAACATGGCGAGCGCGGCCTGGAGATGGCAGGCCCCGTTGTCCTGCCCGGTGGCGCGGGCCTGGCGCAGCGCCTCCTGCGCGGCGGCCTCGCCGGCCCGGGGACGGCCGGTCCAGAAGTCGGCGTAGGCACGGAACTCCATGGCCTGGGCGACCGTGCCCGGCGCGCCGCGCGCCCGGGCGGAGGCGGCCGCCCGGAGGGTGGCGGTGACGGTCCGGGTGTGGTCGCCGAGCATGAGCGCGGCGATCCCGGAGTGGATCAGCGAGCGGGGGTCGCCGCCCGGCGCGCAGCGGCCCGCGGCGCCCTTGAGGAGGACACGGGCGTCGGCGTAGCGGCCGTCGGTGGCGCGGGCGAGTGCGGCGAGGACGCCGGACGGCGGGAGGTCCAGCCACTGGGCGAGCACATGTGCCTCGCGGCAGCGTCTCAGGTCGCCGGTGTAGACGGCGGCCTCGGTGGCGAGGGCCAGGAGTTCGACGGCATCGGCGGAACGTTCCTGTCGGACGGCGGCGGTGAGCAGGGCGTCGAAGGCCTCGGCGGCGTTGCCGGTCCTGAGCGCGAGGAGGCCGTTGAGGGCGGAGTCGTCCGTACGGGCGGCGAGCCGTCTCGCCCGGTCCGGCTCCCCGGAGTACCAGGCGTCGGCGGCGGCGAGGGCGAGCAGCCGGGCCTCCTGGGCCGGGTCGGGGCACAGGTCGGCGGCGCGTTCGGCGAGGGCGCGGGCCAGGGCGGGGCGTCCTTCGGCGCGGGCCCGGTCGGCGGCGGTGCGCAGTTCCGCCGCGAGCCGGGCGCTGGGGCCGAGGGCGGCGGCGCCCCGGTGCCAGGAGCGGCGGGTCGTCTCGCCCTTGCCGCCGAGCACCCGGGCGAGCAGTTGATGGGCTGCGCGCCGGTCGGCCGGTGAGGCGGTCTCGTAGACGGCGATCCGGGTCCACGGGTCCCGGAAGAAGACTCCGCCGGCGCGGGCGTGGGCGACTCCGGCCGCCTCGGCCGCCTCCAGCGGGCGGGTGTCGAGCCGGCCGGCGGTGACCGCGCGCAGGAAGGCGTGGGTGGCCACCGGGTACTGGTCGGCGGCGGCGAGCTGCAGCAGCAGCCGGGTCTCGTCGGGCAGGGCGCGGATCTCCCGGCGCAGGGCGCGGAGCAACGCCGGTGCCAGTTCGGCCGGTTCGACCGGCAGCGGGTCGGCGCCGGCCGCCTGCCGGTCGGTCAGGCGCGGCACGAGTTCGGCCACGGCGCGCCGGTCCTCGTACGCGACTCGGGTCACCCGGGCGCGGACGCCCTCGGGGAGCGCCGAAGCCGGGCCCGGCCCCGCGTCGGTCGGCTGCGGTGGCGAAGTGCGGTCGAGCGGTGGGGGGTTCGCCGGTAACACCACGGCAAAGACGTTACTGGCGAGTTAGTTGACTCGTAAAGACTGGCGACTTCGCCGATGCGGCGCGCGTAGACCCGTCCCGACACTCCTGATCAACCCCACCCGTTTCAGGAGGCATCATGCAACGCGCCAGGCGTCGCATCGCAACCGCTCTGTCGGCGATAGCCGGTTCGCTCCTTCTGTCCCTCCCCCTCACCGCCGGCACCGCGCACGCGGCGAGCCACGAGCCGATCGTGTTCGTGCACGGGCTGAGCAGCGACTCCAGCAGCTGGAACACCTGGATCGCGGACTTCGAGGCGGACGGCTACTCGTCCTCCGAGCTGTACGCGATCTCGTACGACTGGACGAAGTCGAACGCCACGACCGCCTCGGCGCTCGCCACCTACATCCAGTCCGTCCTCTCCACGACCGGCGCCTCGAAGGTCAACCTGGTGGTGCACTCCATGGGTGCGCTCAACAGCCGTTACTACCTCAAGAACCTCGGCGGGACCTCGTACGTGGACCACTTCGTGTCGGTCGCCGGGGTGAACCACGGGACGAGCGTCGCCTCGCTGTGCGGGTGGCTGTACACCTCCTGCAAGGAGATGCAGACCGGCAGTTCCTTCCTGACCGCCCTGAACTCCGGTGACGAGACGCCCGGCAGCGTCTCCTACGCGGCGTACTGGTCGGACTGCGACGCGGCGATCGACCCGGACACCTCGGCGGAGCTGAGCGGGGCGACCAACGTCGACGTCGGCTGCATCTCGCACACCAGCATGAACGACGACTACGGGGTCTACGGGCAGGTGCGCGACTTCATCTCCTGAACCGTTTCCGGCAGCGGGGGTGCGACGGGCCGTGACGGGGGACAATCTCCGTAAACCTGCTTCCGTACGGAGGTCGTCATGCGGCTGATGTCCGCCGGCGCCGGGACACCGGCGCGGGACCCCGTCCACCACCCGCTGTTCGCCCGTTTCTACGCCCGTTGCAGCGTGACCGCCGAGACCGGACTCGGCATGGCCGGCATCCGGGAGCGGCTGCTCTGCGGGCTGTCCGGGCGGGTGATCGAGATCGGCGCGGGCAACGGGCTCAACTTCACGCGGTATCCCGGTGCGGTCTCGGAGGTCGTGGCGATCGAGCCGGAGCGCACCCTGCGGCGGTTGGCGGCCGAGGCCGCGGTGCGGGCCGGCGTCCCGGTGGACGTGGTGCCGGGCGCGGCGGAGGCGCTGCCGGTGAAGAGCGAGGCCTTCGACGCGGCGGTGTGCTCGCTGGTGCTGTGCAGCGTCCGGGATGTGCGGCGGTCGCTCGCGGAGGTACGACGGGTGCTGCGGCCGGGCGGTGAGCTGCGGTTCTTCGAGCACGGTGCGGGCGGCGGCCCGGCGATGAGGTTCACCCAGCGGGCCCTGGACCGGACGGTCTGGCCGTTGCTGAGCGGCAACTGCCATCTGTCCCGGGAGCCGGTCGCCGAGCTGCGCGCAGCCGGGTTCGAACTCGGCCCGTACCGCCGGGTGTTCCTGCCGGAGAACGGCCCACGGCTGCCCTCCTCGTACTGCGTCCTCGGCGTCGCCCGCACACCCACGGAAACCTGATCTCGGCCTCCGCCGGGCGGTCACAGGCTCCAGCGGCGCAGCTCCTGGGCGATGTCGGCGACGCTCGCCTCGCCGTTCTTGACCAGCCGGGCCAGGTCGCGGACCTGCTCGGGCGAGGTGACGACCTTCAGACCGCTGGCGACCAGGTAGGCGTAGGCGACCGAGGACGCGAAGAGGGCGTTCGAGCGCTCCAGGGCCGGGACGTGGATCAGCAGCTGGAGCAGGGCGGCGGCCCGGGCCTGCGGCGTGTCGTAGACGGGTACGTCGAATATCTCGGCCTGGTGCCTGGCGACGGCGGCGATCAGCGCACCCCAGTCGGTGACCTGCGGGTCACCCGGGGTCTTCTGTTCGGCGAGCATGAGGAGCCAGGCGAGGTCGATCGTCAGGTCGCTCAAGGGATCAGTGACGGCCTTCGTTCTTGTCAGACGTGTCGGTACCGTGCGGCTCGCCGAACTCCTCGGCGAACACGGACTCGTACTGCTTCATGAAATCTGCGGCCGCCTCGACGAACGTACGGCCCGTTTCACCCGTGTCCTGCATGACCAGTTCCTCTATGTAGCGGTTGACGCTCATGCCGCGCGCGAGGGCGCGTTCGCGGGCCGCCTTGGCGGTGCCCTCGTCCACCCGCACGTTCAGCTGGGTCTTAGCCATACCTCGAAGCTAGCGCCGAACCGCTAGCAGCGGCAAGTGCGCATCGGAATCGAAAAGTGATATCGGCTGTCGGACGGGTCACACTACGCTCGCCCCGGACAGCGAGGTCGGCTGACCGTCGTGTGACCGGGGAGGCAGTCTTGTCCACAGCAGCTGCGAAGGCGCCCACCGCCGACGGGGTCGCGGCCCGGGCGCGCGGGCTCACCAAGGCGTACGGGGCGGGCGAGACGGCGGTGCTCGCGCTGGACTCGGTGGACGTGGACATCGAGCGCGGCCGCTTCACCGCGGTCATGGGCCCGTCGGGGTCCGGCAAGTCCACGTTGATGCACTGCCTGGCGGGGCTGGACACCGTGTCGGCCGGTCAGGTCTGGCTCGGCGGCACGGAGATTACGGGCCTCAAGGAGCGCGAGCTGACGCGGCTGCGCCGGGACCGGATCGGGTTCATGTTCCAGTCGTTCAACCTGATCCCGACGCTGAACGCGGCCGAGAACATCACTCTGCCCATGGACATCGCGGGCAAGAAGCCCGACGGCAAGTGGCTGGACCAGGTGATCGACACGCTCGGGCTGCGGGACCGGCTCAAACACCGGCCCGCGCAGCTCTCCGGCGGCCAGCAGCAGCGCGTGGCCTGCGCGCGGGCGCTGGTCTCCCGCCCGGAGCTGATATTCGCCGACGAGCCGACCGGGAACCTGGACTCACGGGCCGGCCTCGAGGTGCTGGGCATTCTGCGGGAGGCGGTCGACCGGCTCGGCCAGACGGTCGTCATGGTGACCCACGACCCGGGCGCCGCCGCCCAGTCCGACCTGGTGCTCTTCCTCGCCGACGGCCGGATCGTGGACCGGATGGAAGAGCCGACGGCGGACGCCGTACTGGAACGCATGCGCCTTTTTTCGGGGGGAGACCCCCAGACCCCCGGCCCGGACGTGGGACACGGGTCCGCCGGGCCAGAGGAGGACTGACCCCGTGCTCAGGGCAACCCTGCGGAGTTTCCTGGCCCACAAGGGACGGCTGATGCTGTCCGCGCTGGCCATCGTCCTGTCCGTGGCGTTCGTCGCGGGCAGCCTGATCTTCTCCGACACCGTCACCCGCACCTTCGACCGGCTGTTCGCCTCCACCTCCGCGGACGTGACGGTGGAGCCGAAGCAGGACCTCAAGTCGTCGGTGCCGACGGGTGCCGTCCAGACGGTGCCGGCCGCGCTGGCCGGCGAGGTGGCGAAGGTCGACGGGGTCGCGGGCACCCACGCGGACGTCTCCGTGCAGAACATCGTCGTGGTCGACAGCCACGACAAGTCGGTGGGCTCGACCACCGGCGCCCCGACCATCGCCACGGACTGGTACCTCACCCACCGCAGCCCCGTGAAGCTCACCTCGGGGCACACCCCGCGGGGCGCCGGCCAGGCGCTCCTCGACGCGGACACCGCCGGCAAGAAGCACGTCCGGATCGGCGACACGCTGACCGTGCAGGCCCAGCCCGGCACCTTCAGGGTCGAGATCGTCGGCATCGCCACCTTCACCACCACCAACCCCGGCGCGGCCCTGGTCTTCCTCGACCCGGCGGTGGCCGCGAAGGAGCTGCTGGGCTCCGCGGGCCGGGCCACCAGCATCTCGGTGGACGCGGCGCAGGGGGTGACGGACGCCCAGCTCAAGACCCGTATCGGCGCGGCGATCGGGACCGGCACATACGACCTGAAGACCGCCGGCGAGCAGGCGAAGTCATCGGCCGCCGACCTCGGCGGCTTTCTCGACGTGATCAAGTACGTGATGCTGGGGTTCGCCGGGATCGCCACCATGGTGGGCGTCTTCCTCATCGTCAACACCTTCTCCATGCTGATCGCCCAGCGCACCCGGGAGCTGGGGCTGCTGCGCGCCCTGGGCGCCGACCGGCGGCAGGTGCGGCGGTCCGTGCTCACCGAGGCGGTGCTGCTCGGGCTGGTGGGCTCGACGCTGGGCCTGGGCGCCGGGGTCGGGCTGGCGTTCGGGCTGATCAAGCTGATGACCGCGTTCGGGATGAACCTCAAGGCCACCGAGATGGTCATCGGCTGGGGCACGCCCGTCGCCGCGTACGCCGTGGGGGTCGGCGTCACCTTCGTCGCCGCGTATCTGCCCGCCCGGCGCGCGGCCACCGTGTCGCCGATGGCGGCGCTCGCGGACGCGGAGATCGCCGGGGTGGGCAAGCCGCTCAGGACGCGGGCGGTCGTGGGCGGCGTCGTCGGCGTGCTCGGGGTCGCGGCCCTGGCCGGCTGCGCGGCGGCCACGAGGACCGCCGCCGCCGCCTCGCTGCTGGGCCTCGGGGTCGTCCTGACGCTGATCGCGACGGTCGTCGCGGGCCCGCTGCTGGTCCGGCCCGTGATCCGCGTCCTCGGCGCGGCCTTCCCCGCGCTCTTCGGCTCGGTCGGCCGGATGAGCCAGCGCAACGCCCTGCGCAACCCGCGCCGTACCGGCGCCACCGCCGCCGCGCTCATGGTGGGGCTCGCCCTGGTCGGCGGGATGTCGGTGGCCAGCGCCTCCATGTCCAAGTCCTTCGACCAGCAGATCGACAAGACGCTGGGCGCCGACTTCGTCGTCCAGAACGGCAACTTCCAGCCGTTCACCCAGGAGATCACCGACAAGGTGCGCGGCACCGAGGGCGTGGGGCTCGTGGTACGGCAGCGGTTCGCGCCGGTGGCGGTACGGCTGCCGGACGGCAAGCGGGTCACCACGACCGCCGCCGGGTACGACCCGCAGGTCGACGAGGTCGCCCATGTCGCCTACAAGGGCGGCGACACCGCGGCCGCGCTGGCCGCCGGCAGCCTCGGCATGGACGTCACCTTCGCCCAGGACCACAAGGTGCGCCTCGGCAGCGTGCTCCCGGTCGAGTTCCAGGGCGGGAAGCGGGCCCGGATGAAGGTGGGCGCCCTCACCGACCAGGACGGCGGCAGCGGCTTCGGCGCCCAGGGCGGCCTGTTCTTCGGTATCGCCACCGTGCAGAAGTACGTCCCGGACGGCCAGGACTCGTCGCTGTACGTCAACCGGGCCCCGGGCACCGGCGCCGACCAGTTGCGCTCGCGGCTGGAGAAGACGCTGGCGCCGTATCCGCAGGTGCAGGTCCGTGATCAGGCCGACTACAAGAAGCTGGTGCACGACCAGATCGCCGTGCTGCTGTACCTGGTCTACGCACTGCTCGGCCTCGCGATCGTGATCGCGGTGCTCGGGGTGGTCAACACCCTGGCCCTGTCGGTGGTGGAGCGCACCCGGGAGATCGGGCTGCTGCGCGCCATCGGGCTGGCCCGGCGGCAACTGCGCCGGATGATCCGGCTGGAGTCGGTGGTGATCGCCGTGTTCGGCGCGGTGCTGGGCCTCGCGCTGGGTCTGGTGTGGGGTGTGTGCACCCAGCAGGTCCTGGCCCTCCAGGGCATGAAGGCCCTCGCCGTCCCGTGGGGCACCGTCGTCGCGGTCGTCATCGGCTCGGCGGTGGTGGGCATCGTGGCGGCGCTGCTGCCCGCGTTGCGCGCCTCGCGGATGAACGTGCTGGCGGCCATCGCGCACGAGTGACGGAATCGCGGCGGAGACTCGGGGCGTGCCCCTGAGGAGAGTTCATGCCGCGTCCGTTCCGCTTCGGGGCCGACCGGCTCACCCCCGCGTCGGCCGGCGCGTGACGCGCGAAGTGCGGGCGCGCCGAGGAACTCCGCCACGACGTGGTCCTCGTCCCCGACCGTCCCGGCATGCCGGCGCCCTTCCCGACGCTGGTCGCGGCGGCCGAGGCGACCGAGCGGCCCCGGCTCGGCACGTCCGTGCGTGCTTCGGTCCGTCCCCACGGTGAAAGGCCGCGAGAGCGAGGACCCCAGCCGGCGCACGGCTGGGGTCCTGATGGCGGTGAGTCCCGGTCAGCAGGTGGAGTCGCCCACGCCGTGAACCGCTCGGTCACCCGTCGGCGGACCGCACCCGGACGCGGTCACCAGGGAAGGCAGGTCATTACTGCAGGGTGAGGAGGCCAGGCCGCCACGGCAGTTGGTCGTAGGGGCCGCTCGCGCTGGGTGACTTGCCCTGATAGAGGAACTGCAGGTTGCAGGGGTCGATGGTCATGGTCTGGTCGGGGTTGTTGCGGACCAGGTCACCGTGGCTGATGTCGTTGGTCCAGGTGGCGCCGCTGTTGGCCTTGCCCGCGAAGGGGTTGCTCTCGCTGGCGGCCTGCGGGGTCCATGAACCGCTCAGGCTGGTGGCGGTGAAGGAGCGGAAGTAGCGCTGCTCGTTCGCGCCCCGGGCCTCGACGATCATGAGGTACTGGTTCTGGCCCTGGACCTTGTAGACCTGTGGCGCCTCGAACAGGTTCTTCGTGGTGTCGCTCATGACCGTCGTGTACGACGAACCGAAGCTGCCCGGGAAGTTCCCGATCGGCATGCTCGCCCGGTAGATGCTGCCGTTGTCGCCGGCGAAGAACAGGTACATGTTCTGGCCGTCGGCGATCAGGGTCTGGTCGATCGGGGCGGAGTTGGGGATGCTGCCGGTGAACAGCGGCTGCGGCGAGGACCAGCCGTTGGGGTTGGTGGGGTCGCTCGACGTGCGGTAGATGAAGGGCCACGCACCCCACTGGTACGCCAGCACCCAGATGTTCTTGGGCGCGAAGTAGAACAGCGTGGGCGCCACGGCGGACTGGCTCATCCCGGTCTGGCCGGCCGACGCCATGTCCGACCAGTTGGTGAAGGGAGTGAACGCCATCGAGCCGTACGACGATCCCGACACGTTCGACGCATAGACGAGGTGCTTGCCGTTGTACGTCACGTTGGTGAAGTCCTTCAGCGAGACCCACCCGTTCGCCGGCTGCGCCAGCGCACCCGTCGACGACCAGTGGTAGGTCGACGGCAGGGAGCAGGTGCCGCCCGACGACGCGGACAGGCCGGTCCACTGCTGGTTGCTGCCGCCGTTGCACGTCCAGATCTCCACGGCGGTGTCGTTGGCCGTACCGGCGCCCGTGACGTCCAGGCACAGCCCGGACTCCACGCCGACGACCGTGCCGTCCGCGTTCACCCGCCACTGCTGGTTCGCACCGCCGGTACACGTCCAGATCTGCACCCGGGTACCGGCCGTGGTGGCGTGGCCCGGAACATCCAGGCACTTGTTGCCGTACACGGTCAGCTGCTTGCTGTCCGTCGACGTCCACTGCTGGCTGGTCCCGCCCGAGCAGTCCCGGATCAGCAGGTACGTGCCGTCGGTCTGGCTGCCGTTCGGCACGTCGAGACACCGGCCGGAACCAACACCGCGCAAGGCGCCGCTGGTGGCCGCGTTCGCCGGGCCGGCGACGAGCATCGCCATCAACGTGACCAGGGCGGTAACTGCGGCGGCGAGCATCACGGACAGATGCCCGCGGCTGAAACTTCGGCTTGGCATGGGGACCTCGTGATCCTTGAGTAGGCGGATGCGGTTGACCTTGCCGGAGGCTGTCCGGACCGTCCTTGCGGTGCGTTTCGCATGGGAAGGGAACGGCTGCGAGGCGGCAGGGGAGCCGCGCCGACGGCGAGGCCGGGGCGGCCGCCGACGCGCGACGAGCAAGATTGTCGAGACCATGACATATGCATCGTTCGACTGCCCCTCACGACTCGGCCGTTCCGGCGGGCGGGCCCCAAAGGCGCCCTGCTGTGCGAGCGAAGACACCCTTGTGTGTTCGCCATACCGAACAAGGGTCGGACTATCGAGCAACCTGGATGATAAGGACCTGACGAGCGACGTCAATCGCTCTCACATGATTCGCGAGAATCGCCGAAACATTCGGACGGCTCCGCGAAGGAAACACCACAGGTCGGGCCGATTCCTGGTCGCAGGCCCGGACGGACAGCCCTTTGACGCCGGAGCAGGTCCTCTTCCGCGGACGCGTTGCGGTGGCCGGACGCCTCGTCAGCATCCGTGAATGCCCCGACTTTCCGAATGGCATGCGAAATTTCGAGCCTTTTTCAGGTGACCCCTCGCCGCGGTGCGGACGCCCCACGGAAACCGCTCGCCAGACACGCCGGCGCTCTGCTTGGCTCACCCCATGATCGATCTCCGTATCCGCCACGCCGCCCTCGCGGACGTCGACACCGTGCTGCGGTTCTGGCGCGAGGCCGCGGAAGGAACGAGTGTCAGCGACGACCACGACGGCGTGGCCCGGCTCATCGCACGAGACCCCGAAGCCCTGCTCCTCGCAGAGCGCGACGGCCTCCTCACCGGGACCGTCATAGCCGGCTTCGACGGATGGCGATGCTCCGCCTACCGACTCGCCGTGCACCCCGACCACCGTCGCCAGGGCGTCGCCACCGCCCTGCTGGAAGCCGCGGAACGACGCTTCGCCGCCCTGGGCGGACGACGCGTCGACGCCATGGTCCTGGAAGCCAACGAACGGGCCCACCACGCGTGGGCCGCCACCGGCTACCACCGCGAGGATCACTGGCGGCGCTGGGTCAAGGCTCTGTAGCGTCCCAGGAACAGTGGCGGCGGCGGGTCAAGCCGCCGGCGGACGGCGACCACTGGGACAACTTTGCCGATCCTTTACCATTGGGGAGAGTCGTCGTTCCTCGATGAAAGGTGTGTGAGCGTCCCTCATGGGCGAGCCTCCCGGTCCTGACCGTCGCCGACACCGAGCGGTCTCGTCCGCCCTGTCCGACCATGGGACGGAGGTGACCCGATGACCGAAGTGCTCCTCCTGCTGGTGGCGATCCTGCTGTCGCTCGCCTGCGGTGCCTTCGTCGCGGCCGAGTTCTCGCTGACCACGGTCGAGCGCGGCGAACTGGAGCGGGCCGTGGAGCGCGGCGAGCGCGGGGCGGCCGGCGCCCTGCAGGCCGTACGGAACCTGACGTTCCAGCTCTCGGGGGCGCAACTCGGCATCACGGTCACCAACCTGGTGGTCGGCATGCTCGCCGAACCCTCCATCGCCAAGCTGCTGGCCGGGCCGCTGGAGGCGGTGGGCATCGGGCCGTCGGCCGCGAGCTCGCTCGCCCTGGTGATCGGCACCGCGCTGTCCACCGTGTTCCTGATGGTGGTCGGCGAGCTGGTGCCCAAGAACTGGGCGATCTCCTCGCCGCTGGCGGTGGCCAGACGGGTGGGGAACGCCCAGCGCTGGTTCAGCGCGGCCTTCCGGCCGTTCATCACGCATCTGAACAACACCGCGAACCGGCTGGTACGGCGCCTGGGCGTGGAGCCCGCCGAGGAGCTGGCCTCCGCGCGCGGGCCCCAGGAGCTGGCCGCGCTGGCCCGGCACTCCGCCCGGCAGGGCGCGCTGGAGCCGGACACCGCCGAGCTGTTCGTGCGCACCCTCAACCTCGCCGATCTCACCGCCGAGAACGTGATGACCCCGCGCGTCCAGGTCGTCGCCCTGGAGCTCCGGGCGACCTGCGAGGACGTGGCGAACGCGACCCGGGCGACCGGCCTGTCCCGCTTCCCGGTCTACCGGGACAGCCTGGACTCGGTCGTCGGCACCGCCCACATCAAGGACGTCCTGACCATGCCCGCCGAGGAGCGGGC
Organism: Streptomyces shenzhenensis; assembly: GCF_021462265.1. Lineage (GTDB taxonomy): Bacteria > Actinomycetota > Actinomycetes > Streptomycetales > Streptomycetaceae > Streptomyces > Streptomyces shenzhenensis. The sequence continues at coordinate 17,506 of NZ_JAJONF010000035.1, forward strand.
CCGGGTCCGGGTCGCCCAGGTGATGCGCGAACCCCTGCTGGTCCCGGAGTCCCTCACCGTCGACCGCCTCCTGGACCGCCTCGGCGGCCGGCGCACCATGGCCGTCGTCATCGACGAGTACGGCGGTACGGCCGGGGTCGCCACCCTGGAGGACATCGTCGAGGAGGTCGTCGGGGAGGTCCGCGACGAGCACGACCCGCACGAGACGCCCGACCTCGCCCCCGCCGGAGCCGACGCGACGGGCCGCGCGCTCTACTCGGCGGACGGCGCGGCCCGCATGGACCAGCTCGCGCGCGTCGGCCTGCGGGCGCCCGAGGGGCCGTACGAGACCCTGGCCGGGCTGGTCGCGGCCGAGCTGGGCCGGATACCGGAGACCGGGGACGGCGTCGAGGTCGCCGGGTGGCGACTGGACGTGGTGGACGCCTCGGGGCGGCGGGCGGCCCGGGTGCTGCTGCACGCGCCGCTCGACGACGAGACGGAGCGGGAGGGGCACCGGTGACCGCCGTACAGCTGCTGATCGGTCTCGCGACGCTGGTCATGAACGCGTTCTTCGTCGCCGCCGAGTTCGCGCTGATCTCCGTGCGCCGCTCCCAGATCGAACCGCACGCCGAGGCGGGCGACCGGCGGGCCAAGAGCGTGCTGTGGGGGCTGGAGCACGTGTCCGCGCTCCTGGCCGCCGCCCAGCTCGGCATCACGCTGTGCACGCTGGTGCTGGGCGTGGTGGCGGAGCCGGCGATCGCCCATCTCCTGGAGCCGGTCTTCCACGCGGCCGGTGTGCCCACGAGCGCGGGCCACGCCGTGTCCTTCGTGATCGCGCTGTCCCTCGCGACCTATCTGCACATGCTGCTGGGCGAGATGGTGCCGAAGAACGTGGCGCTGGCCGAGCCGGTGCGCAGCGCGCTGCTCCTCGGGCCGCCCCTGGTCGGGCTGTCCCGGGCGCTGCGCCCGGTGATCTTCACGGTCAACGCCTTCGCGAACGGCCTGCTCAAACTGGTCCGGGTGCAGACCAGAAACGAGGTCTCGGCGACCTTCACCGACACCGAACTCGCCGAGATCGTCAAGGACGCCAGTGAGGCCGGCCTGATCGACGACCGGGCGCAGGAGCGGCTGCACGACGCCCTGGAGCTGGGCCGCCGGCCGGTGCGGGACGTGGTGGTGCCGCTGGAGCGCGTCGTCTACGCGCGCGTGGGCGTCACCCCGGAGGAGCTGGAGCGGCTGACGGCCCAGTCGGGCTTCTCCCGCTTCCCGGTGGTGGACGAGGGGCGGCGGATCGTCGGCTATCTGCACGTCAAGGACGCGCTGGACGCCTCGCCCCGCGACGAGGCGTTCCGGCTGCGGGACATGCGGCCGATCGCCCGGGTGCGGGAGAGCACCCCGCTGGACGACGTGCTCACCGCGATGCGCGGCAGCCGCACCCATCTGGCGGGCGTCCTCGGCGACGACGGGCGGATGGCCGGGCTGGTGACGATGGAGGACGTCCTGCGGGAGTTGTTCGGGCAGCACGCGTAGACCGAAGCCGAAAAGGACCCGGGGAAGGGCTTGCGTCCGAGGGAGCGACCGACCGACGGGTATGCGCCCCGGGATACCATCTCTGTCGCCATGCAGAAGAACCCGGTGCCTCCCGCACACTCCAGTCTGGTCGCGATCGGCGACTCCTTCACCGAGGGCATGTCGGACCTCAGGCCCGACGGCACCTACCGGGGCTGGGCCGATGTCCTCGCCGCCCGGATGGCCGTGCGCACCCCCGGCTTCCGCTACGCCAACCTCGCCGTGCGCGGCAAGCTGATCGGGCAGATCGTCGAGGAGCAGGTGCACCTGGCGGTCGCGATGCGGCCCGACGTGATCACGCTGGTCGGCGGCCTGAACGACACACTGCGCCCCAAGTGCGACATGGTCCGGGTCCGGGACCTGCTCACCGAGGCGGTCGAACGGCTGTCGCCGGCCTGCGAGCAGCTGGTGCTGATGCGCAGCCCCGGCCGCCAGGGCCCGGTGCTGGAGCGGTTCCGGCCGCGCATGGAGGAACTGTTCGCCGTCGTCGACGAGCTGGCCGAGCGGCACGGCGCCCTCGTCGTCGACCTGTACGGCGCGCCCTCGCTGGCCGACCCCCGGCTGTGGGACGTGGACCGGCTGCACCTGACGGCGGAGGGGCACCGCAGGGTCGCCGAGGCGGTCTGGCAGACGCTCGGCTACGAGCCCGAGGACACCGAGTGGCACACGCCGATCCCGGCGACCGCACCCCCCGGCTGGGTCGCGCGCCGGATCGAGGACGCCCGCTTCACCAGGCAGTACCTCCTGCCGTGGATAGGCCGCCGTCTGACGGGCCGTTCGTCGGGCGACGGACGCCCGGCGAAGCGGCCGGAACTGCTGCCGTACGAGGGTCCGGCGTCGTAACCCCCGTCGCCCGCCTGCCTCATGGGTACGGCACCACGCACAGTGCGCGCGCCGTCCAGGCGCAGCCGGGCCGTTGGCCATGGCAGCGGGGGCACGCCCCGGGTAGCCGACCCTGACGCAAGTTGCGAGACCCATATGGGCGATTAGGGTTGAAATGTACAGAATATGACCTCACTGCGAAGAGAGAAGGTCATGAACGCTACCCATTGGAAGCGATCCGTCGTCGCGGGCTCTGCCCTCGTCCTCGCCCTTTCCCCGCTTGGCCTGCAGCAGGCCTCGGCGGCCGCGCCGAGCAGGACTGACACCAGTGCATCCGCCGGAGTACACAAAGCTGTTGAGAACCAACGCGATTACCAACGCGGCTTCAGAGAGGGCTACCGGGACGGGTACGGGGACGCCAGAGACGACTGCGAGCGGTACGGAGGCAGGTACGGCTACGGCGGCCACCACCGGGACGACTACACCCGTGGCTACGCAGACGGTTACAACGCCGGCTTCGCCCGAGCGGAGCGGCGGTACTGCTGAGCCCGTCCAGGGCTCAGCAGGTCGGCGTCACCTCCCCGTGCGGCGGGTGCGGGCCGCCCGTTGCGGGGGCGCGTCTCGCAGAGCCGCGGAAGAGCGCAGGTCGGAGTGCGCGCGACCTGCGCTCTCCGGACGGTACGGACGTCGGGGGTCTTCATGGGCGCCGGGTAAACTCCGTACACGTGACTTCAGCCGCGCCCGCCAAGCCCCGCATCCCGAACGTCCTCGCCGGACGCTACGCCTCCGCCGAGCTCGCCACGCTCTGGTCGCCCGAGCAGAAGGTGAAGCTGGAACGGCAGCTCTGGCTCGCCGTACTGCGGGCCCAGAAGGACCTCGGGATCGAGGTGCCGGACGCGGCGATCGCCGACTACGAGCGCGTCCTCGACACCGTGGACCTGGCCTCCATCGCCGAGCGCGAGAAGGTCACGCGGCACGACGTGAAGGCGCGGATCGAGGAGTTCAACGCCCTCGCCGGGCACGAGCACGTGCACAAGGGCATGACCTCCCGGGACCTGACGGAGAACGTCGAGCAGCTCCAGATCCGGCTCTCCCTCGAGCTGATGCGGGACCGTACGACGGCCGTCCTCGCCCGCCTGGGCAAGCTGGCCGGCGAGTACGCCGAGCTGGTGATGGCCGGCCGCTCGCACAACGTGGCCGCGCAGGCCACCACCCTCGGCAAGCGCTTCGCGACCGGCGCCGACGAGCTGCTGGTCGCCCACGCCCGGGTCGAGGAGCTGCTCGGGCGCTACCCGCTGCGTGGCATCAAGGGCCCGGTGGGCACCGCGCAGGACATGCTGGACCTGCTGGGCGGCGACGCGGCGAAGCTCGCCGAACTGGAGACCCGGATCGCCCGCCACCTCGGCTTCTCGCAGGCGTTCACCTCCGTCGGCCAGGTCTACCCGCGCTCGCTGGACTACGAGGTCGTCACCGCGCTCGTCCAACTGGCCGCCGCCCCCTCCTCCCTGGCCAAGACCATCCGCCTGATGGCCGGGCACGAGCTGGTCACCGAGGGCTTCAAGCCGGGGCAGGTCGGCTCCTCGGCGATGCCGCACAAGATGAACACGCGGTCCTGCGAGCGCGTCAACGGCCTCATGGTGATCCTGCGCGGTTACGCCTCGATGACCGGCGAGCTGGCCGGCGACCAGTGGAACGAGGGCGACGTGTCCTGCTCGGTGGTGCGCCGGGTGGCCCTGCCGGACGCCTTCTTCGCGCTCGACGGCCTCCTGGAGACGTTCCTGACGGTTCTCGACGAGTTCGGTGCGTTCCCCGCCGTCATCGCCCGCGAGCTGGACCGTTACCTCCCGTTCCTCGCCACCACCAAGGTGCTGATGGGCGCGGTGCGCGCGGGCGTCGGCCGTGAGGTGGCCCATGAGGCGATCAAGGAGAACGCCGTCGCCACCGCGCTCGCCATGCGGGAGCAGGGCGCCGAGCGCAACGACCTGCTCGACAAGCTCGCCGCCGACGAGCGGCTGCCGCTGGACCGCGAGCAGCTGGCCGCGCTGATGGCCGACAAGCTGTCCTTCACGGGCGCGGCCGCCGACCAGGTCGGTGCCGTCGTCGGCCGGATCGACGAGATCGTCAAGCAGCACCCGGAGGCCGCGGGCTACACCCCCGGAGCGATCCTCTGACCGGCCGTCCCCCTCGCTTCACGGCGGCGGACCTGTGGAGGCCGCCCGCGACCGTCTCGTCCCGGACGTGCTCGCGGACGGCCTCGACGTCCTGTTCTGCGGGCTCGACCGACATCTAGAGATACACCCCCGTTGACCTGCACAGGAACACGATTCGAAAGATCGACTGGGAGAGGATTGGGAACAGGCGACAGCCACACGTTCCCTCCTCTCCCGTGAACTTCTCCCTGCGTCTGCCGAGAATGTCGTCCATGCGGGTCAGGGGCTTGTTCGGTGCTACGGCAGTGCGTAAGACCCCTGGCCGTGGCCCGGCGGGCCGTGCTTGCGCGGCTGGCCGCCGGCTCCGTACGGATCTCGGCGGCCGGCGCGGGGTGCACCGCCGCGTTGGCCATCGGCGTGCCGCCGGTACTGGGGCGTCCCGCGGGCCGGTGCCGAGCAGGTGTTGTCCGGCACCGGCCTGCGCGCCGCGCACAGCGGCGCGGTGGTTGTCGGGCTGTGACCGGGTGAAGGAGCCGGTGCTTGCCCGTGGGCTGTGGCTCAGTTCACGGTGAGGACGGCGGAGTCGTTGCGGCTGTCCGGATCGAAGTCGGGCCGGTGGGAGTCGGCCGGATCCGGTCCCCAGACCAGCTGGACGCTGCCTGCGGCATGGGTGACCACGTCGTCGACCCGCAGGGTCAGGGCGAAGTCGGTGATCTGTCCCTTGGGCACGATGTAGCCCGGCAGCCTGCAGACGTAGGGTCCCTTGGCCTCGGCGGTCGGATTGTCCTCCTGCCACGGGGCGCAGTTGGCCGAATGGCCGACCGCGGTGGTGCCGGGCGGGAGCGTGACCCAGGCGGTGGGTATTCCGTCACCGCCGCTGCGGTCGTACAAGGTCGCCGGACCGTTGGCAGCCAGGTGGAAGCCGAGGGTCGCGGTCGTGCCCGTACCGGCTTGAGCGCTCGCGCCGGAGACGGCGAAGTCGGCCGTGTTGCGGGCCTTGAGGGAAGCGATCCCGTAGTCGGTGACGGTGCCGGTCTGCGGCAGCGAAACGGATCCCGCCGGGGCCGAAGAGTGCCGGCCTGCCTTGATCACCTTCAGTTTGAGCGCGGGCGCAGCCTTTTTGCCCCACGTCCACTTGATGCCCTGGCCGTCCGGCCAGCCGGGCTGGCCGAGAGGCGCGGTGAGGACGTCGAGGTAGGTGAACAGGGCGGTGGAGTTCACGTGCAGGCGCACCGGGGCGGACAGGGCGGCCGTCTCGGCGATGTTGATGGCGCCCTTGGGGTAGCACTCGGCGAAGTGTGCGGCTCCGTTGAACCCGTACTTGCAGTTGGAGTAGTGGTCGGCGAAGTCCAGGCCGCGTGAGGCTGCCAGGACGGTCTGCACGCCGCGGGCGGGACGGTTGCCGACGTTGGTGAACCGCACCGGTTCCGTGAGGTTGCTGCCGACCTTCAGGTCGGTGTGATCGGTGAGGCGGTTCAGGCCGAAGGACGGCCCTCCCACGGTGACCGATCCCGTGCCGCCCACGATCTGCGCGTGCGCGGACCGGCCGGTGATCTTGTACGTTCCCGTGGCGCCCAGCCGGCTGCCTCTGAGTGCGGTCAGGGTCAGCTGGGTCATGGACCCGAGGCCGGTCTTCGGGTTGGAGCCGGACTCGAACGACTCCGAGCACGTGGCGACCAGGCCATGGGCGCTGCAGTTGCTCGAGAACGCCACCTTGGCGATCTTCGACAGACCCCGGGCGTCCACGGTCAGCGTGACATCGTAGACCGTGAGGTTCTTGGTCCGGGTGTGGAAGTCGAAGTACACGCCTGCCGTGGCAGGAGCAGCCGGCAGGGCCGCCGGAGCCGGCGCGTCCAGAGTGATCACCGGCTGGCCAGAGACAGCACCGGCCGGACCTGCGACCAGCAACGATGCGGCCAGACCCGCAGCCGAAACGAACACGGCAGCTAAGCCGGTGAGGGAATTGCGTCTCATCAACATCCTTGTGTTTGAAGGGTTTTGGGCAGATGCGCTGAACGGACCGGGCGGGACTTCGGCCCCGGCCGCACCGCGCCGACTGCCGGGCGGCGGGCACTGGTCCGACTCCTTCGCACTGCTGACGTTCCGTGCCGGCAAGCCGGTCACGTCCCCAGTGGTGACGAATGGCACGACCTTAGATCACCGGTATGACAAACGCCCGCGCCATTTCCCTTGAGAACACGCCCGGGCCGCCCGTGCGAGCACGTCCTCGACGTCATCAGCAGCAACGTGCCGCCCGCCTAGACGGTCACATGGGCGTAGACCAGGGGCGCGGAGGCGTCGGTCTCGTCGACGGTGACAAGGCCCGTGCCGACCGTGTCGCCCGGTTCGGGGATGTCCGCGTAGAGGCCGGCGATGTGGTGCCCCTTGGCCTCGGTCTTCCAGGGCAGCCCGACGGAGTCGATGTCGTCCTGGTCCAGGACGGCGTCACCGGCCGCCAGGTCCCCGGTGGTTCTGCCCAGGGACGTGACGAACTCCTTGAGGCCCGCCGAAGTGGTGCGGAAACGCAGATAGAGGTCCTGGCCGCTCTCCGCGCTGCCGTCACCCGGGACCATCAGGTAGGAGGCGTCCCGGGCGGCGGCCGGCACCGCGAGCCGGAAGGTCTTCTGGAGCGCGGCGCCGGGGACGCCGTGTTTCTCCGCCGCGGTCCCGGAGGAGGACACGGGCGTCTGCGGAGTGACGGACACCACCGGCCAGGCCACCAGCGCGACGGCGGCCAGCAGCAGCACACCGCACAGCACGAGCAACAGCGGGACGGCGGCCCCCCGCGGGGCGCGCTCCTGGCGCACGGTGTCCGGCATCACGGCTTCTTCCTCATCTTGGACGATCCCCGGACGTCTTGGTCCCGGGCCAGTCCCACGGTGTGCAGGTGGGCGATCTCCGGCTGGGCGATGTAGTAGTTGAGCAGGCCGGGGATCTTGACCTTCAGGTTGTCACGGTGCTCACTGGGCACGCCCCAGCCATAGCGCTTTCTGATCTTCAATGTGTAGGTGAACCCGACTCGGTCTGCAGCGAGCCGGCCGCCCGCCCCTGGAAGTGGTCGAGGGCGTAGAACCAGTCCGCCTTCGACGACCGCGGGGCCCGGGTGGGCCGCAGGAGCGGACGATCGGGGACACCCGGGTGTCGGTCCTGCCGAACCCGAGCGGCCTGAACGCGCACTGGACGGCGGCGACGATGGCGGAGGAGTTCGGGCGGCTGCGGGTGGCGGCGGAGTGGTCAGCCGGTACTCCCACGGTTCGACGTGCCCCGCTGATCGCGGATCTCGGGCAGATCGGAGGCGTCCGGCACTCGCCGGGGTCCTCGGCGCCGAAGTACGATCCGGCCAACGTGCAGGGTTAGCTGGGAGGACGGACGTTGGCGGGGTTGACCGGCGGTGATCCTTCTCTGTTGCGAAGGATCAATTCCGCGGTGGTGCTGCACGCGCTGCGGGCCACGGACTGCGCGACACTCACCGAGGTCACCCGGGTCACCGGGCTGTCCCGACCGACCGTCGAAGGGGTTGTCGAGGGGCTCATCGAGGCCGGTCTGGTCGTCGAGAAGGCGGCCGAGGAGGGCGCCGCCCGGCGCCAGGGGCGGCCGGCGCGGCGGTTCCGGTTCCGGGCCGAGGCCGGGCATCTGCTGGGCCTGGAGATCGGCCCGCACCGCGTCGCCGCGCTCCTGTCCGACCTGGACGGCCGGGTGCTGGGGGCGCAGGCCAAGGACGTCGAGGAGACGGCCGACGCGGACGAACGGCTGGAGCGGCTGCGCACCGCCGTCGCCGAGCTGCTGCGCCGGGCCGGGGTGGCCCGCAGCTCGCTGCGGGCGGTCGGGGTCGGCACCCCCGGCATCGTCGAGGCGGACGGCCGGGTGCGGCTGGGTACCGCGCTGCCGCAGTGGACGGGGCTGCGCCTCGGCGAGCGGCTGAGCCGGTCCTTCAAATGTCCCGTGCTGGTGGAGAACGACGCCAACGCGGCGGCGGTGGCCGAGCACTGGAAGGGCGCCGCCACCGAGTCCGACGACGTGGTGATGGTGCTGGCCGGGCTGAGTCCGGGCGCCGGTTCACTGATCGGCGGACGGCTGCACCGGGGGTACGGCGGGGCGGCCGGGGAGATCGGCGCGCTGCATCTGCTGGGCCGGGAGGTGACTCCCGAGACGCTGCTGTCGACCACCGACGAGCCGCTGCATCCGCTGGACGAGCAGGCGGTCGCCGAGGTGTTCGCGCTGGCCCGCAAGGGGGACGGGCGAGCCCGGGCCGCCGTCGACCGCTTCATCCAGCGCCTGGTCCACGACGTGGCCGCGCTGGTGCTGGCGCTGGACCCGGAGCTGGTGGTGATCGGCGGCTGGGCGGCGGGTCTGGACGGCGTTCTGGAGCCGCTGCGCCGTGAACTCGCCCGGTACTGTCTGCGACCGCCCCGGGTGGCTCTCTCCCTGCTCGGTGAGGCGGCGGTGGCGACGGGCGCGCTGCGGCTCGCCCTCGATCACGTGGAGGAGCAGCTGTTCGCGGTGGACGGGACGGTCACCGCCCGCCGCTGAACGGCCGGTCCGGGAGACCCGGCGCGCCACGGTGGAGATCCGGGGCGCCCGCCCGCCGTGCGGCGCGGTGGCGGGGGCCTGCCGTTCGGCTCATGCCGGCGTCGCGGGGCGTGGCGCGCGACCCCCGGCGGCGTTGCCGCCGGTTGTCTTGTCGACGGCCCCGCCCTTCGGCCGGAAGGTGCCCCCACGCGTCGCGCGTCGCCGCCCTCCTCCGCCTCGCGGCCGCGCGCTCCCCACGTTCGAACAAGCTCGCGCGGGGCCGCCCCACCGCCCCGCTCGGGTCGGCCGGCGAGGCACCCGTCGTCCGGGCCGGCCCGGACGACGGGCCCTACTAGGAAGCCTGCCGCTCGGGGCCGTGGTGGATCTCCACGCCCCCGGTGTCGCCGAAGGTCAGCCGGCAGGTGTCCGCGCGGTACGTGGCCACCGAGAGCGCGGCGGTGCGGCCGGCGGCGAGGAAACGGGTGGTGACGACGAGCACCGGGGCGCCGGGGAGACGGTCGAGTTCCTTGGCGTCGTCCGCGCGGGCCGAGCCGAGTTCCACGGCTCGGTCCTGGCCCTCCAGCTCCAGGCGGTGCAACTCGCGCAGGACCGCACGCACGCGGGGCGCTCCGGACGGCGCGTCGATCGCCGTCAGTTCCGGGACCGAGGCCGCCGGGACGTAGAGCAGCTCGGCGGCGACGGGCTGGCCGTGCGAGACGCGGGAGCGGCGCACGATGTGCACGGGCTCCTCCGCGCCGGTCTCCAGGGCGGCCGCGACGGCGGCGGGCGGCACCGCGAGGGTGCAGTCGGCGGGCTGCCAGGCGTCCCCTGGAGCGCCCGGCCAGGCGTCCTGGTCGGTGCCGACCGCCACGCCCATGCGCGGGGGCGCGACCGTCGTACCGACACCGCGGCGGCGCTGCAGCCTGCCCTCCAGTTCGAGCTGTTCGAGGGCCTGGCGGAGGGTCGCCCGGGCCACGCCGAAGCGGGCGGCGAGATCGCGCTCGTTGGGCAGGATCTCGCCGACCGAGAACTCCGAGTCCAGTGCCTCACTGAGCACGGTCTTGAGATGCCAGTACTTCGGTTCCGGCACCGATTCCAGCTGCGTGGTCCCCACCCTGTCCTCCGCAATCGCCGTGGTCCGGCGGCGTTTTAGCGCCCTTGTTTATTAAAGGTTGTTGTACTTATCTGCGACCATAGGGCGGCGCACACCCTTGGTCAAGACCAATCCTCGAACCCTTGGCTCACGCATAGAAAGCGGTGTCACACACCGTTCACGAGGCGTTCGCGCGGTGGCGTTCCGGTGACATGGCAGCAACCCCCGCCGCCCGGCGGAAGCCGCGCGGAGCGGGGCGGACCGACGGCCGGGGAAGGGGCGGGGCCGCCGATGCGGGACGGGCGGCGCGCCACCGGGAGGCGCGGGCCGGACGGCTGGCAGATGCGGGCCGGACGGCTGGCAGATGCGAGCCGGGCCGTCGGGGCGTTGGGACGGGGGCGGATGATCCCGGCGCCGCCCACGGACAGCGGCCGGGCGGCGGCCGGATGCGGCCGGACAGCGGCCGGGCGGCGAGCGCAGCACTCGTTCACATTCGACACATTCATTGACATCCGGGTAAATCATCCCCTCATCCACCCGCCCGGCCGAGAATGATCCGCGACCGCCCGCGGCCGGCGCGGCTTCCCCATTTCAACCCGGGGTCGCACAGGGTGCGTTGGCGGAGCGTGCCGGCGTACGACACACCCCACCGGGGACTACCCGCGAGTAGCAATTGCTGACAAGCTGTCTACGGCGTCCGCCGAAGTCCCAGACGAGGAGCCCCCATGTCCGCCACCGTCTCCTTCAAAGTGCAGGCCGCGCACGGCCGGCAGGATGTGACCGTCTCGTACGCGCGCGTGGGCCGCGGCGAGCCGCTGGTCCTCATCCACGGGATAGGGCATCACCGGCAGGCCTGGGACCCGGTGGTGGACATCCTCGCGACCGAGCGGGACGTGATCGCCGTGGATCTGCCCGGCTTCGGTGCCTCCCCGGCCCTTCCCGACGGCCTCGCCTACGACCTGCCGACCACCAACGCCGTGCTCGGCGCCCTGTTCGAGGTCCTGGAGCTGGACCGGCCGCACGTGGCCGGCAACTCGCTCGGCGGGCTGCTGGCGCTGGAACTGGGCCGCGAGAAGCTCGTAAGGTCCGTCACCGCCCTCTCCCCCGCCGGGTTCTGGTCGCAGGCCGAGCGGCGCTACGCCTTCGGCGTGCTCATCGCCATGCGGCGGATCGCGGAGCGGCTGCCGCTCCCGCTGATCGAGCGGCTGTCCCGGTCGGCCGCTGGCCGGACGGCCCTGACCAGCACCATCTACGCCCGCCCGGCCCGCCGGTCACCCGAGGCCGTGGTCGCGGAGACGCTGGCCCTCGCCCAGGCCAGCGGATTCGCCGAGACGCTGCGGGCGGGCGCCGCGGTCCAGTTCACCGACGACGTCCCCGGCGTCCCGGTCACCGTGGGCTGGGGCACCCGGGACATCCTGCTGGTGCGCCGCCAGGGGGTCCGGGCCAAGCAGATCATCCCCAAGGCCCGGCTGGTACGGCTGCCCGGCTGCGGACACTGCCCGATGAACGACGACCCGGCGCTGGTCGCCCGCGTCATCCTCGACGGCAGCCGCTGACGGACGGCCGAGCACCTGGCGGGCGCCGGAACCCAGGGCGACCCCGGCGCCCACCAGGACGCCGCCGACGGCCTGGGCGGGGCCGTAGGAACCCGTTCCGAGGAGCGGGGCGGTACACACGGCGGTGAGCGGGACGAGGCCGGTGAAGAGCGTCGCGCGCTCCGTGCCGATCCGCTGCACGCCCATGTACCAGCACACGAAACCGACGACGGTGACCACGGCCGCCTGCCACAGCAGCGCGGCCGTCTCCGTGGCGTCGGGGCGGCGCAGCCACGCCCCGCCGTCGAGCGCGCCCCCGGTCACCGCCCCGGCCACAGCCGCCTCGGCCGCGGCGAGGGCGCACACCGTGGCGGTCAGCAACCGGGGCCCGAGCGCCCGCAGCACCGGTCCCGCGAGGACCGCGAACCCGACCTCGCCGGCCAGGGCGCACGCCGAGAAGGCGAGACCGTTCCCGTCCGTCCGCCCCCAGCCCTGGACCGCGACGGCGCCGGCCGCGACCAGCAGCGCCCCCAGGAACACCGGGCGCCGCGGCCGACGGCCGTCGAGGAGCGGGACCAGGACCGCCACCACCACCGGGGCACAGCCGACGAGGACGCCGGGGACCGCCGGTTCCGCGGTGCGCTCGGCGGCGAGGATCGCCAGGTTGAAGCCGACCATCCCGACGGCGGCGAGCAGGGCCAGCCGCAGCCACGCGCGCGCCCCCAGCCCGCGCAGCCGCGGCACCGCGCCTCGCCCGGTGAACGGCGCGAGCAGCAGGCAGGCCAGTCCGTAGCGGAGGAACTGGCCGCCCGCGTAGGGGTAGTCGCCCAGCACGCTGTTGGCGGTGAAGGACGCGCCGACGAGGACGTAGGCGAGCGCGGTCAGCAGGGCGCCGCGCGTGGTGGTCGCGTTCATGAGGACGACGCTAGGAAACGCTGCGGCCCGCATTAAGGTCCACTTCCATGACGTCATCGGGGACCAATCCGGGCGCCCTCCCCGGCTCCGCCGCGTGGGAACTGCTGCTGCCGGCCGCAGCGGCGCCGGCACGCGCGCGTGGCCGTTTCCTCCAGGCGGCGCTGCGGGAGGCGATCCGCGCGGGGCGGCTCACGCCCGGCGTCCGGCTGCCGTCGAGCCGGGAGCTGGCCAAGGACCTCGGAGTGTCGCGCGGGCTGGTCACGGAGGCCTACGAGCAACTGGTGGCGGAGGGTTATCTGCGCAGCGGCCGGGGCGCGGGCACCTGGGTGGGCGCCGCCGTGCGGGCGGCGGCGCCACGCGCGCGTGATCTCGCGCCGCGTCCGCACGGCGTCCGGGTGGACTTCGTACCGGGGTCACCGGATCTGTCGCTGTTCCCGCGGGCCGCCTGGGCCGCCGCCCAGCGCGAGGTGCTGGCGGAGCTGCCGCACCGCGACCTCGGCTATCCCGACCCACGCGGACTGCCCCGGCTGCGCTCGGCCCTCGCCGAACTGCTGGCCCGGCGCCGGGGCGTGGTCGCCGACCCGGAGCGGATCCTGGTCGTCTCCGGGGTGGCGCAGGCGGCGGCGCTGCTGGGTTCCGTGCTGCACGCGCGCGGGATGCGCGAGATCGGCGTGGAGGACCCCGGCAGTCCGCAGCACGACGCCCTGTACGCGGCGGCCGGGCTGCGTACCGTGCCGCTGCCCCTGGACGACGAGGGCCTGGCACCGGGCCCGCTGCACGCGTCGGGCGTCCGCGCGGTGGTGACGACGCCCGCCCACCAGTACCCGACCGGGATCGCCTGCTCCGCCGGGCGCCGGACCCGGCTGCTGGACTGGGCCCGGTCGGTGGACGGGCTGCTGCTGGAGGACGACTACGACGGCGACTTCCGTTACGACCGGGCCCCGGTCGGCGCGCTCCAGGGCCTCGATCCGGAACGCGTGGCGTACACGGGGTCGGTCAGCAAGTCCCTCGCCCCCGGGCTGCGGCTGGGCTGGCTGCTGGTGCCGGAGTTCCTGGCGGACGCCGTCGTCGAGCGCAAGCGGACCACGGACCTGGGTCATCCGTCCCTCGACCAGGCGGTGTTCGCGCGGTTCCTGGAGCGCGGCGACTACGACCGGCAGCTGCGGCGCTGCCAGCGCGCGTACCGGCAGCGGCGGGACGTCCTGGTCGCCGCCCTGGCCGAGCACTTCCCGCACGCGCGCGTGTCGGGGATCGCGGCGGGGCTGCACGCCATCGCCGAACTGCCCGAGCGGTACGGGCCGGAGAGCAGGTTCGTGCGGCGGGCGGCGGCGGCCGGGGTCGCGGTACGCCCGCTGAGCGCGTGCACCCACACGCGGGGCGACGACCACGCGCGGGGCGACGAGTCCGCCATACGGCTGGTGCTGGGGTACGCGCATCTGCCGCCGGCCCGGATCCGGGAGGGGGTGCGGATGATGGCGGGGGCACTCGACGGGTGAGGGCGCCGCGGCCGGGTCCCCGAAGGGACGGCGTCCGCGGGGCCGGCAGTTGTTCACTCCCGGTTTGCGTGCGCGCTGCGGCGCACCAGTAGTTGTGGCTGTGCACAACTGGCCGGATCCCGTTCTGGAGGCCCTTCCATGTCCCTTTCACTTCCCGGCCGCCGCAGCGTGCTGCGCGGCTCGCTCGCCGCGTCGGCGGCCCTGACCCTGCCCACGGCGCTCGGTTCGGCGCCGGCGTTCGCACTGTCCGGACGTCCACGGGCGGACTGGGGCGTACAGGCGGGCGACGTGACCGCCGACTCCGGCCTGGTGTGGGTCCGTTCCGACCGGCCGGCCCGGATGGTCGTGGAGACCTCGGCCACCGAGTCGTTCCGCAACCCCCGCAGATGGCGCGGCCCGCTGCTCGGCGCGGACAGCGACTTCACCGGCACCACGCGGCTGCACGGACTGCCGTCCGGCGAGCAGATCCACTACCGCGTGCTGCTGGCGGACCCCGACGACCCGCGCCGTACCGGTGAACCGGTCACCGGCACCTTCCGCACCGCGTCCACGCGGCGGCGGCAGGGGGTGAAGTTCGTGTGGTCCGGCGACCTGGCGGGTCAGGGCTGGGGCATCAACGAGTCCATCGGCGGCTACCGCATCTTCGACGCGATGGCCGGGCTGGACCCGGACTTCTTCCTGTGCAGCGGTGACAACATCTACGCCGACGGCGTGATCTCGGCGACCCAGGCGCTGCCCGACGGCAGCCTGTACCGCAACGTGACCTCCGAGGCGAAGTCGCATGTCGCCGTCACGCTGGACGACTTCCGCGGCAACTTCCGCTACAACCTGCTGGACCAGGCGCTGCGCCGGTTCAACGCCCAGGTGCCGAACGTGATCCAGTGGGACGACCACGAGGTCCGCAACAACTGGTACCCGGGCGAGGTCATCGGCACCGGCACCGCCTATCCGGCCGGCACCAGGCTGGACGACATGGCGCTGCGCTCCCGGCAGGCGTTCTCCGAGTACTTCCCGATCTCGACGATCAGCGGCCGCCCGGACGGCCGGATCTACCGCGTCCACCACCACGGCCCGCTTCTCGACGTGTTCGTGCTGGACATGCGGACGTACCGGAACGCCAACTCGCCCGACGACCAGACGGCCGACCCGCAGGGCATCCTCGGCGCCGAGCAGCTGGAGTGGCTCAAGCGCGAGCTGTCCCGGTCACGCGCGGTGTGGAAGGTGATCGCCGCGGACATGCCGCTCGGGCTGGTCGTGCCCGACCCGGTCGAGGGCAAGGCGAACTTCGAGGCCGTCGCCCAGGGCGACCCGGGCGCGCCGCTCGGCCGTGAGCTGCAGATCGCGGAGCTGCTGCGGTACATCAAGCACCGCAGGATCACCGGCACGGTGTGGCTGACGGCCGACGTCCACTACACCTCGGCGCAGCACTACGATCCGTCGCGGGCCGCGTTCAAGGACTTCGCGCCGTTCTGGGAGTTCGTCTCGGGCCCGCTGAACGCCGGTTCGTTCCCGGCCAACGCGCTGGACGGCACGTTCGGACCCGATCGGGTGTTCGTCAAGGCGCCGACCGCCGCGAACGTGTCACCCGCCGAGGGCTACCAGTTCTTCGGCGAGGTCGACATCGACGGTGACAGCGGTGAGCTGACGGTACGTCTGCGCGAGTACGACGGCACCGTGCTGTTCACGCAGACGCTGCAGCCGGGCCGGGTCGGCCAGTAACTCCCGTACGCTTTCCGCAGGGCCGCGCACCGGCGTCATCCCCCGGTGCGCGGCCCTGCCGCGTCTTCCGGCGGGGCTTCGTCCGCATCCCGAACCGGTCCGTCCGTAGAGCGTTCTCGCAGATCAGGCCGATTGTCAGTGGCCGCCTCTACGGTCTTCCCATGACGCCATCCGCACAGACCGTGACACGGCGGAGACCGCCTGCTTCCACCGCGAACTGCCCTACGACCCGGGCCTCGCGGAGCGGCGCAGTCCCCGGCTGCGCGCCGCCCGGACACTGGTGGCCGCGGGCGCGGTGGCCCTGGACGGCGAGCCGGCCACGGTGACGGCCGAGGACGGTCATGTGCACCGGGTGCGGACCGCGGCCGGGGTGCTGAGCTTCGGTTGTCCGTGGTGGGCGAAGTACCGGGGCGGGCGCGGGCCGTGCAAGCACGCGGTGGCGGTGCGGATGGCGCGGCGGGGGGCCGCGGCGGGACGGTACACGGCGGGACGGGACACGGCGGGACCGGACCTGCCCGGCCGGCGGACGGCGGGACAGTACATGGCGGAGATCGGCGGGGGTGCGGGATGAGCGCGGTGCTGGCGGCGGTCCGGGCGGGGCACGTCGGGGAGACGGCCCTCCTGGTGGAGAAGTTGACGGAAACCGAACGCCGGGCGCTGCTGCCCGGGTTGCAGCGCCTGCGCAAGGAGCTGCGGGCCGCGCCGTGGGAGAGCCGGTCCGAGCGCCGGTATCCGGCGCTCCAGGTGGCCGGGGCGGTCTGTCACTCGGGGGCCGCGGCCGCCGCGACCTGGATCGCCGGAGCCGACATGCGCCGACGGCAGGCACCGGCGGACCTGCTGCTGAAGTTGCTGGCGGACCGGGACACCGGCTGGCAGGCCGATGTGGCCCGCCGGCTGGCGGCGCGGCCCGTCTCCGCGGACGTCCCGTTCCCGTTGATGGCGGGACTCGTGCGCCGTTCGGGCTGCGAGGTCCCGGTGACGGACGCCTATGTGGTCGGCTGGGTCCGGTACATCGGCCACACCTGGGGGCGCGTCCCCCTCGTCGACCGGCTGCGCGCCGAGCCGGACCTGGCGCCGCTGGTGAACGGCCTGTTCGAGCTCTCCGATCTGGGCGAGATCCGCTGGCTGTTCGGCGAGGGTCCCGGTTCCTGGCAGAGTGCCCTCGCCGAGCTGACCGACGCTGGCGTGCTGGAGCGCAAGGCCGTGGTCGACGCCTGTGTGGCCAGGCTGCTGCGCGGGGGCGGCCCGACCGACCACCGCGTCTTCCTGCCGCTGCTCGGCAAGCTCGCCCTCACCCGGGACGAGCGGCGCGAACGCGTCGCCGACTGGACGGCCCTGGCCCGGGACGCCGCCTCCCCGGTGGCCGCCCACGCCCAGTCGGTGCTCGCCGCCCTCGCGCTCGACGGCGGCCTCACCCCGCGACAGCTCGCCGAGGCCTCCGAGGGGCTGCTGTTCCGCACCGAGAAGAAGCTGGTGCGCGCCCAACTGGTGCTGCTCGGCAAGGCACTCGCCCGCCAGGCCGCCGCGGCCGCGGAGCTGCTGCCGACGGCGGCCCAGGCGTTCGGGCACCCGGACACCCAGGTACAGGAGCGGGCGCTGAAGCTGGTCGAGCGGTATGCCGAGCGGCTCGACGGCGATCCTGCGACCCGCTTGGAAATCGGCGTGGCGGCCGAGCAGTTGGGCCCCGTTCTGCGCGTCCGGGCGGCCGACGCGCTCGGTATCGCGCCCGCGCCGGCGCCCGAGGCGTACGAGGAGGTGCTGCCGCCGGCGCCGGCGCCGTTCCGGCTCGCACCGGCGCCGGACTCGGCGGTGGAACTCGCCAGGCAGATCGGCGCCCTGCTCGCGTCCGACGGGGACGTGGCCGCGTTCGAGCGGGCGCTGGACGGTCTGGCCCGCCACGCGCACCGTGACCAGGACGCGTTGCGGGAGGCGCTGGAGCCGGTGGCGGCCACCCGCTGGTGGAAGGAGCCCGAATCGAGCCGTCGGCCCCGCGCCGAGGACTACTTCGGCAACGCCCACTACGGTCTCCTGACCGCCGCGGACGGCCTCGAACTGCTCCTGGCGGCGCTGTACGGGGCCGTGAGCGCCGACGCCCTGCTCGCCGCGCTCCGCCGTGGTCCGGCCGGTCACGAGTGCGCGCACACCGGGCTCTCCCGGGTGTTCGACCTGCGCCTGCGCGAACTCGCGCACCGGATACGGACGGATCCGCAGCCGCTGCTCCTGGCCACGCCGTCCTGGAGCACCGGGCTGCTCGAACCGGGCGATCTGGTCGACCGGCTCGACGCCTACCGCCGCCTGGGGGCCCGGGTCGGTGCCGCCGATTTCGCGCAGGCTCTCTTCCGAGTGCGCCGCGAGGACCGTGCGGCCGCCCTCGCGGCGGCCGACCGGGCGGCCGTGCTCGGCACGCCGGAGAGCAGGCGGCTTGCGCGCTGGCTGTCCGCAGAAGGGCCCGCCCTGCCCGCATTGCGCCGTCGCACCTCGGGGCCGCGGATCCTCGTCGAGTCGGCTGAGGTCCTGGAACTCCAGGGGGATCTCCCCGAGGAGTTCCGGCGGCTGGGCCGGCCGGTCACGGCTTTCGGCAAGAGCCGGTACTGCCACCGCTGCGGCGAGGAGAACCATGCGCACTGGCCGGCCGCGCTCCCGGAGCGGCGTGAGCTGATCGCCCTGCGGCTGGTGCACGCGCTGTCCCGGACCGCCGTGGACGGCCGGCGGGGCGTGGCCGCCGTCCTCCCCCTGCTCGCCGAGTCCGGCGGGGCCGCGGGCGAGAGCACGCACCTGTGCGTGGCCTACGGGCTGGGCGCCCGGCACCCGGAGGACCGGCTGGCCGCGGTGGACGCGCTGCTGGTGCTCGCCGCGCGCGGCCAGCTCGACGCGGAGCGGCTGGGTGCCGACCTCGGGCAACTGGTCCGGCGCGGTGCGGTGAAGCCGCTGCGGCTGGCCGAGTCGGCCCGGACGGCGGCGGCCACCGGGGCCAACGCGACGATATGGGAGATGCTCCGGCACACCCTGCCCGTGCTGCTCGCCGACCTGGCGACCGGGGGGACCGCGGGCGGCCCGGGGGTCGCCCGCGGGCTCGGGGAGCTGCTCTCGGTCGCCGCCGACTGCGCCGAGCGGTCCGGGGCCCGGGGTGAACTGCCTCATCTTTCTGGGGCGGCGGACCGGCGCGGCGCGGCGCGGCTGGTGGTCCAGGCCCGTCGGCTGCGGGACGCACTGAGCGTGGCGGCAACTGTAGAAAGTGCAACAAAAGGAGCGTAAGCATGCTTTACCCATCGGTCACAGAGCGTTTGTGATCACGCAACACCGTTGCTTCACAGTGGCTGCATGAATCGAGACATGTCTGATGTGACACGCAGGCGGAACGGACGCCCCGTGCACCACTGGCGACGCGACGTCGTCGAACTCGCCGCCCTGTTCACGGCCGTCGCGGCGGCGGACGCGGTGGCCAACCTGGTCGGTCACGGGCCCGACGGTCCGGCGCTGCTGGTGATCTCGGCACTGGTGCTGGCGGCGACCGCGGGCTTCCACGTCTGGTGGGCGAGGCGCCCAGGTCACGCCCCGCCGGTGACGGATACCGATACCGGCGCCCGGCAGGCCGGGCCCGGCGCGGACACCTCGGAGACCGAAGACCTCGGCAGCACGCTGTGGCGGCTGCGGACGACGGTGCGGGACGAGCCGGGTTCGCTGGCCGCGCTGTGCGCCGCGCTCGCCGGGCACCGGGTGGACATCCTGAGCCTGCAGACGCATCCGCTGGCCGCCGGCACGGTGGACGAGTTCCTGCTGCGGTCCCCGGGCGCGCTGATCGCCGGCGAGATCACGCGGGCGGTCGCGCTGGCCGGGGGCACGGACACCTGGATCGAGCGGGCCGACGCCCACGATCTGGTGGACGCGCCCACCCGGGTCCTGGGCCTGGCCACGCGCACCGCCTTGGACGCGGCGGAACTTCCGCTGGCCCTCCGGCAGTTGTTGGGGAGGTGCACGATCCGCTCGCTCCCCGCCCACCCGGTAGGCGGGGCCCGGAGCCCCGGGACGGTTCCCGTCGAGGGGGCGCTGGAGGACACCGTGATGCGGCTGCGCGCGCCGGAGGGGGGAGTGATCACCGTGGAGCGGCCGTATCTCCCGTTCACGCCGACCGAGTTCGCGCGGGCGCGGGCGCTGGTGGAGCTGGACACCCGGCTCGGGCCGCGCGTCCCGCGCGGCCAGGACGTGATCGCGTTGCCCGCGGGCAACGCGATCACCGTGCGCCGGGCCGACACCGACGACCTGGCGGCGGCGAAGGCGATGCACGAACGCTGCTCGGCGCGGACGCTCGGGCTGCGTTATCACGGGCCGGTCAAGGACGCGGACCGTTACCTGAACCACCTGCTCAGCCCCCGGTTCGGCCGGACACTGGCCGTGCAGAGCGCGTCGGGCCGGATCGTCGGCCTCGGGCACCTGCTGTGGGACGGCGACGAGACCGAGGTGGCGCTGCTCGTCGAGGACGGGTGGCAGCGGCGCGGCATCGGCGGGGAACTGCTGTCCCGGCTGGTGGGGATGGCCGTGGAGGCGGGTTGCGAGAGCGTGTACGCGGTGACGCAGGCGTCCAACACCGGGATGGTGGCGGCGATGCGGGGACTGGGGCTGCCGCTCGATTACCAGATCGAGGAGGGGACGCTGGTCATCACAGCGCGACTTGACGCGGTGCCGGGTGACGCCGTGTCTGCCGCGGGGTGGCTTTCCCGTGCGGGTGAGTCGGGGAACGCCGAAGCGCCGTAGAGGCTCGGGCCGCGCGGCGGCTGCGGCCGCGCCGTGGCTGTTCGCGCCCACGCGGCGGCAGCCGCACGTCAGACGCAGCCCCGCGCCCCTGAGGGGCGGCGCCCTACCGGCCCCCCAGCGCCCGGTCGAGGTCCGCCCACAGATCCTCCACGTCCTCCAGGCCCACCGAAAGCCGCAGCAGTCCGTCGCTCACCCCGGCACCCCGGCGGTCGTCGGCGCCGACGACACGGTGGCTGATGGACGCCGGGTGCTGGATGAGGGTGTCGACGCTGCCCAGGCTGACGGCGGGGGTGATCAGGCGGACTCGGGAGACGACCTCGTGCGGGTCGTCGGGGACCTCGAAGGCGATCATCGCGCCGCCCAGGCGCGGGTAGTGGACGCGGGCGACGCGTGGGTCCGCGGTGAGGCGGCGGGCCAGGTCGGCGGCGGTCGCGGAGGCGGCGCGGACCCGTACCGGGAGCGTGGACAGGCCGCGCAGCAGCAGGTAGCCGGCGAGCGGGTGCAGGACCCCGCCGGTCGCGAACCGTATCCTGCGGAGCTGCCCGGCGAACTCCTCGTCGCAGGCGACCACCCCGGCCAGCACGTCACCGTGGCCGCCGAGGTACTTGGTGGCGCTGTGCAGCACCAGCCGTGCGCCGAGTTCGGCGGGTCGTTGCAGCACGGGGGTGGCGAAGGTGTTGTCGGCGAGCAGCGGCACCGTGCCGCAGGAGTGGGCGACGGCCCGCAGGTCCAGTTCGGCCAGCGTCGGGTTGGCCGGGGACTCGACCAGCACCAGGCCGGTGTCGGGGCGCAGCGCGTCGGTGATGCCGGCCGGGTCGGTCCAGGTGACCTCGGTGCCGAGGAGTCCGGCGGTGAGGAGATGGTCGCTGCAGCCGTACAGGGGCCGTACGGCGACGACGTGGCGCAGGCCGGTCGTGGCGCGGGCGAGAAGGACGGCGGACAGCGCGGCCATGCCGCTGGCGAAGGCGACCGCGGACTCGGTGCCCTCCAGCCGGGCCAGGGCGGTCTCGAAGCGGGCGACCGTCGGATTGCCGAGGCGTCCGTAGACCGGCGGTCCCACCGGGTCCGCGCCGTCGGCGGCGAAGGCGTCGATACGGGCGGCCTCGGCGCGGCTGTCGTAGGACGGGTAGGTGGTGGACAGGTCGATCGGCGGGGCGTGCAGGCCCTGGCGGGCGAGGTCGTCGCGGCCGGCGTGCACGGCCTCGGTGGCCAGGGCGCGCCGCGCGCGGGAGGCGTGACCGCGGACGGGCGCCGGGTCGTCGTAGCTGCTCACTGAGTCCATGACCGCAGGGTGAACACCCGACGGATCGTGTGGGGAAACCACCGTGTTACGTTCGGCGTATGACCGATTCCGTCGTACTGGATCCGGTCGATCTGCATCTGCTGCGGCTGCTTCAGAACGACGCCCGGACCACCTACCGCGATCTCGCCGCCCAGGTGGGCGTGGCGCCGTCGACCTGTCTGGACCGGGTCACCCGGCTGCGCCGCTCGGGGGTGATTCTCGGGCACCGCCTCGAACTCGATCCGGCCAGGCTCGGGCGGGGTCTGCAGGCGCTGCTGTCGGTGCAGGTCAGACCGCACCGGCGGGAGTTGGTGGGACCGTTCGTGGAGCGGATCCGGGCGCTGCCGGAGTCCCGGACGGTGTTCCATCTGACCGGTCCCGACGACTACCTCGTGCATGTGGCCGTGGCGGACATGACGGACCTGCAGCGGCTGGTCCTGGACGAGTTCACGGCCCGTCGGGAAGTGGCCCGGGTGGAGACCCGGCTGATCTTCCAGCAGTGGGAGTGCGGGCCGCTGCTTCCGCCGGTGCCGTCGGTTCAATCCCCGTGACGCGCGGTGGCCCGTCGTACGAGGATGGACCGCATGTCACAGACCAACACCCCGCTGCCCCGTCAGGTCGCCGACACCTTCGTCGACGAGCTCATCGCCCTCGACCCGATCACCGGTACCTTCCTCGGCGACAAGGAGAGTTCGCGCCGGCTGCCGGACACCTCGCCGGCCGGCGCGGAGGCGCTGGCCCGGCTCCAGCGCGACACCCTCGCCAAGCTCGACGAGGCCGAGCGGCAGCCCGGTGCCGACAGTGACATCGAGCGTCGCTGCGCGCGCCTGCTGCGTGAGCGGCTCAACGCCTCCCTCGCCGTGCACGAGGCGGACGAGAGCCTGCGTTCGGTCAGCAACCTGAGCTCGGCCGCGCACGCGGTGCGTCAGGTGTTCACGGTGACGCCCACCGCCACCGAGGAGGACTGGACGGCCGTCGCCGAACGGCTGCGCGCGGTGCCGGCCGCGCTGGAAGGCTACCGGCAGTCGCTCGAACTGGGCCTGGACCGGAAGCTGCCCGCCGGTCCGCGGGCCACCGCGACCTTCGTCCGCCAGCTCGGCGAGTGGGCCGACACGGGCGACGGCAAGGGCTGGTTCGAGCAGTTCGCGGCGTCCGGTCCCGAGTCGCTGCGGGCCGAGCTGGACGCGGCGGCCCGCTCGGCCACCGAGGCCGTGGTGGCGCTGCGCGACTGGATGCGGGACGTGTACGCGCCCGCGGTCGAGGGCGCGCCGGACGTGGTGGGCCGGGAGCGGTACGCGCGCTGGGTCCGCCACTTCAACGGCACCGACCTCGATCTGGACGAGGCGTACGCGTACGGCTGGTCCGAGTACCACCGGCTGCTCGCCGAGATGAAGGCCGAGGCCGAGAAGATCCTGCCCGGCGCGGCCACCCCGTGGGTGGCGCTGGCACACCTGGACGAGCAGGGCACCCACATCGAGGGTGTCGACGAGGTGCGCGGCTGGCTGCAGTCGGTGATGGACGAGGCCATCGAGAAGCTGGACGGCACCCACTTCGACCTGGCCGAGCGGGTGCGCCGGGTGGAGTCCCGGATCGCTCCGCCCGGCAGCGCGGCGGCGCCCTACTACACGCCGCCGTCGGACGACTTCTCGCGCCCGGGCATCACCTGGCTGCCGACGATGGGCCAGACCCGGTTCCCGGTCTACGACCTCGTCTCGACCTGGTACCACGAGGGCGTGCCCGGCCACCACCTCCAGCTGGCGCAGTGGAAGCACATCGCCGAGAACCTCTCCCGCTACCAGGCCAGCGTGGGCATGGTCAGCGCGAACGCCGAGGGCTGGGCGCTGTACGCGGAGCGGCTGATGGACGAGCTGGGCTTCCTCACCGACCCGGAGCGGCGCCTCGGCTATCTGGACGCGCAGATGATGCGGGCCGCGCGGGTCATCATCGACATCGGCATGCACCTGGAGCTGACGATCCCCGACGACTCCCCCTTCCACCCCGGGGAGCGCTGGACGCCCGCGCTGGCGCAGGAGTTCTTCGGCTCGCACAGCAGCCGGCCCGCGGACTTCGTGGAGAGCGAGCTGACCCGCTACCTGTCGATGCCGGGGCAGGCCATCGGCTACAAGCTGGGCGAGCGGGCCTGGCTGCTGGGCCGGGAGAAGGCCCGGGAGCGGCAGGGCGCCGGCTTCGACCTCAAGTCCTGGCACATGGCGGCCCTGTCCCAGGGTTCGCTGGGCCTGGACGACCTGGTGGACGAGCTGTCGCGGCTCTGACGCCACGGGTCCGGGCCTGACGCCACGGGTCCGCGCCCGATGTCGCGGGTCCGCGCCCGATGTCGCGGTCCTGCGCCGGTCTGCCGTTCGGGGGTGCTCCGGTGGCGGCGGCCGGTGACAGGGGCCTTGCTGGTGCCGGGGGCCACCGGCGACAGGAAGCGAGCCGCGCATGCAGACCTCCACGCCCCGGCGGCAGCCGCTGCGGACCCCCCGCGCCGCCGGTGCGGCGGGGATCGTCTTCGCGCTGCTGCTCGCGGCCGCCATCGTGCTGATCCGGCTGAGCATCCCGCAGGGCGCCGACGCGGGCACCGTACCGCAGCCGCGTGCGGCCCAGCGCGGTGCCCTCCACACCGCCCTGCTGCTGGTGCCGTTCGCCGGCATCTTCTTCCTGTGGTTCGTCGGCGCCGTCCGCGCACATGTCGGCGACGCCGAGGACCGGTTCATGGCGACCGTGTTCCTCGGCAGCGGCCTGGTCTTCACGGCCACGATGTTCGGCGCCGCCGCGGCGGCCGCGGCCGTGCTCGGCACCGCGCATCCGGCGGGTACCTCGCCGTCCCGGCCCACCTGGGACTTCGGCCGGCACCTCGCGTACACGCTGATGACCGGGTACGCGATGCGGATGGCGGCCGTCTTCGTCTGTTCCGCCTCGGTGATGGGGCACCGCCTGGGCGTCCTGCCCCGATGGCTCACGCTGCTGGGCTTCCTCACCACCCTGGCCCTGCTGTTCCTGTCGTCCACCGTGCCCTGGGCCGAACTGGCGTTCCCGGCCTGGTCGCTGCTGCTCGGCGCGTACCTCGTCGGGGCGAGTTTCCGCCGCTCCGCCGCGGTCCCGGCCGCCCCGGGCCCCTGACGGCTCACCCGATCGGCGGCCCCGGCGCGCCGCGGCCGGGCCGGGCTCCCATGCTGGCGTGCGGGGAGTCCCCCGCCGTCCGAGTGCGGAACGACGGACCGCGGTCGCACCCGACCTGGCCACCGGAAGGGCGGAGCCATGACGCGCCTTGTCGTCGACCTCAACAGATGCCAGGGGTACGCGCAGTGCGCGTTCCTCGCGCCGGACGTCTTCGCCATGCACGGCGAGGAGGCGCTCGTCTACAACCCGCGGGCCGAGCGGGAGCAGCGGGAGCGGGTGGCGCGCGCCGTCGCCGCCTGCCCGGTGCAGGCGATCACCGCCGACGGACTGGACGGACACCCGGAAGGCGCCTCCGATGCCGCCCACTGACTATCTCGACTGGCTGCGGCGCGAGGGCCGGATCGTGATCGTGGGTGCCTCCCTGGCCGGACTGCGGGGTGCCGAGACGCTGCGTGCCGAGGGGTTCGGCGGCGAACTCACCATGATCGGCGACGAGCCGTACGAACCCTACGACCGGCCGCCGCTGTCCAAGGCGGTGCTGCTCGGCAGGGCGGCCCCGCACCACACGGAGCTGCCGCGCCGCCGGGAGATCGACGCGAAGTGGCGGCTCGGTGTCGCGGCCACCGGTCTCGACACCGAGGCCAAGCGGGTCCGGCTGGCCGACGGCGACGAGGTCGAGTACGACCGGCTGCTGATCGCGACCGGGGTGCGGGCCCGGCCCTGGCCCAGGGAGGACGAGGCCCGGCTGGAGGGCGTGTTCACGCTGCGCACCCGGGACGACGCGGCCGCGCTGCTGCGCCGGCTGAAGGCCGGGCCGCGCCGGGTGTTCGTGATCGGTGCCGGGTTCACCGGGTCGGAGATCGCCTCGGCCTGCCGGGAACAGGGGATCGCGGTCACCGTGGCGGAACGCGCGGGCGCGCCGCTGGTGGGCGCCCTCGGCGGGGTGATCGGAGCGGTCGCGGCCGACATGCACCGCGAGAACGGGGTGGATCTGCGCACCGGGGTCATGGTCACGGCGCTGGAGGGCGATCCGGTCGGGCGGGTACGGGCGGTCCATCTGTCCGACGAGAGCATCGTCGAGGCGGACGTGGTGATCGTCTCGCTCGGCGCGACCCGCAACACCGACTGGCTCGCCGGTTCCGGTCTGGGCGCGGGCCCGCGGGGCATCGCCTGCGACGCGGGCTGCCGTGCCTTCGACTTCCGGGGCATCGTCACCGACGACGTCTTCGTCGCCGGCGACGTCGCACGGTCCCCGCACGCGCTGTTCGGCTACCAGTTCCTGTCCCTGGAGCACTGGGGCAACGCGGTCGCCCAGGCCGAGATCGCCGCGCACAACATGATCAGCCCGAGCGCCGCACGGAGGCCGCACCTGTGGGTGCCGGCGTTCTGGTCGTCGCAGTTCGGCGTGAACATCAAGTCGGTCGGGGTGCCGCCGATGGGCGAGCAGATCATGATCACGCAGGGTTCGCCGGCCGAACGCCGGTTCGTCGGGGTCTACGGCTACCAGGGCCGGACGATCGCCGCGGTGAGCTTCGACAACACCCGGTGGCTGGAGTTCTACCAGCGGGAGATCGAGAGGGGCGGGCCGTTCCCGGTGGAGTTCCCGACGGTGGACCGCCGTCCCGAGGGGCGGGTGCCGGTCGACGCAGGCTTCCCGGACCCGGCGCTGCCGACGCACGGCCCCATGGTGACCCTGAGCGGCCACTCGCCGACCGACCAGCAGCTGGTCTTCCACCCCGCCCACCACTGACCGCGCCCCGGCCTCGACGCTCCAAGGAACCGTCATGACGCAGACCTCGATGTTGCGCCGGATCACCGACTTCGCGAACCGCGCCGACCCGTACCCGCTGTACGAGGAGCTCCGCAGGACGCCGGTGCTGCACGAGGAGGAGGACGGCCCCTACCTCGTCAGCACCTACCACGACATCAAGGCCCTGCTCCATGATCCGCGGATCAGTTCCGACGCCGCCAACCTGGCCTCGCTCGGGCAGGACGAGTTGTCCGGTCCGGAGGCGACGGGGCTGCCTCCGAGCTTCATCCGGCTCGACCCGCCGGAGCACGACCGGCTGCGCCGGATCGCCAACAGCTCGTTCGGGCCGCCGCACCGGCCGCACCGGGTCGACAACATGCTGGGGCAGCTGGAGGAGATCGTCACCGGGCTGATCGACGGTCTCGGGGACGCGCGGGAGATCGACCTGGTCGACCAGTTCGCGTACCCGTTCCCGGTGACCGTCATCTGCCGGCTGCTCGGCGTGCCGCGCGAGGACGAGCCGCGTTTCCGGTCCTGGGTCGATCCGATCGTCGCCGGTCTGGACCCCGACACGCGTACCGCCGCCGGCGCCGAGAGAGCCGCACAGGAGGCCCGGCTGCAGCTCGGCATGTACCTGAACGGGCTGGTGGAGCAGCGCGCCAGGGAGACCCGCGACGACATGCTGTCGGACCTGGTGCACAGTCACGGTCCGGACGGCGCCATGACGACGATGGAGGTGCTCAGCACCTCGGTGCTGCTGCTCATCGCCGGTCACGAGACGACGGTCAACCTCATCACCAACGGCATGCTGACGCTGCTGCGGTATCCCGAGATCCTGGAGCGGTTGCGCCACGACCCCGGGCTGTCGGTGCGGATCGTGGAGGAGCTGCTGCGTTACGAGCCGCCGGTCCAGTTGCTGCCGCAGCGCACCTGCATCGCCGACATCGAGGTGCGCGGGGTGACCATCCCCAAGGGCTCGCGCATCTGGCTGGTGCTGGGCGCGGGCAACCGGGACCCGCACCGGTTCACCGATCCCGACCGCTTCGACCCGGACCGCCGGGACATCCAGCACCTCGGCTTCGGCAGCGGCATCCACAGCTGCTTCGGCGCCCCGCTGGCCCGCCTGGAAACCCAGATCGCGCTGTCCGAGCTGGCCCGCCGGCTCGACAGCCCCCGGCTGGTGGCGGACCCGCCGCCGTACCGGCAGAACGCGGTGCTGCGCGGTCCGCGTCACCTCGGCATCGCGATCGACGGGGTGAAGTGACAGAGAAGTGACAGGCCGTCAGGAGGCGAGTCTGCGCAACTGCACGAGGCCCAGCCAGGTTTCCGGTCCGGGTCTGGTGTAGGCGGCGCGCACCGCGTAGGTGCCGGGCTCCAGCGGCACACGCAGATGGTCTCCGCCCCCGGCCTCGCCGCCCGGCCAGGCGGAGTCGAACAGGACGACGGGGCCCGGCACCCGCCAGCGGATCTCGTTCTCCCACACGGCGCCGTCGAGGGCGGCGGGCACCTGTGCGAGGAGTTCCTCTTCCGAGCCCGCGGCCGACCACCGGACGAAGGTGCCGTGGTCCGGCAGGAAGGACGTCGAGGCGGGTTCGTCGCCGAGGACCAGAGCGGTGCTGTCCCCGACCGGAAGCAGTCCGATGTAGCCGTCGACCTCGCAGGCCCGGTCATAGTCGGTGGCCAGTTCCTCGCTGTCGGCGCCGGCCCAGAACGCCAGGACCGTCTCCGGGACCGCGACGAGCGGGCCGCCGCCCGACTCCACCCACTCCACCGCGCCGGGATCCGCATATCGAGTCATGGGGCGAACTTACACGTACGGCGACGGCACAGGTTCGCCTCCGGGAATCAGCAACCGCAGTCGCCGCCCTCGCGGGGTGCGGTCAGCGGGTCCGGCGCCCGGCGCTCACGCCCCCGCCAGGTCTCGAACTCGAAGCCCTCACGCGCCCAGTACTCGAATCCGCCGAGCATCTCCTTGACCCGGTAGCCGAGTTCGGCCAGTGCGAGGGCGGCACGGGTCGCACCGTTGCAGCCGGGACCCCAGCAGTACGTCACCACGGGTACGGTCCGGTCGAGCAGTTCGGCCGCCTGCTCGGGGATCAGCGCGGTGGGCAGGTGGACGGCGCCCGGTACGTGGCCCTGGTCCCAGGCTTCGGTGGAGCGGGAGTCGAGGACGACGAAACCCGGGTCGCCGTCGGTGGCCAGGGCGGCGGCCACGTCGGAGACGTCGGCGTGGAAGGCGAGGCTCGCCCGGAAGTGGGCGGCGGCCTCGGCGGGGGTGGCGGGGGCGACGCGCAGGACGGGGTTGGCGGTGCCGGCAGTCATGTGGGGCCTTTCGTTCGCCGCGGGTGGGGCGGATCTCCGTGCCCGGAAATCTACGGCCGGTGATCCCCTTGCTGAAGGCGTGATCCCCGGCCCTGTGCTTGTCCGGCCGGGGATTCCCTGTTATCCATCCCCCATGACCGAGTTTTCCCCGGACGCCACCGATCTCCGCATCCTCGACGTCCTCCAGCGCGAGGGCCGGGCCAGCTTCGCCGAACTGGCCCGGGCCGTGGCGATGTCGCCGAGCGCGGTGACCGAGCGGGTGCGCCGGCTCGAGGAGGCGGGCGTGATCCAGGGGTACGCGGCGGTGGTGGACCCGGAACGCCTCGGCCTGCCGATCCTCGCGTTCGTCCGGCTGCGTTACCCGAACGGCAACTACAAGCCCTTCCACGACCTGGTCGCCGCCACGCCCGAGATCCTGGAGGCGCACCACGTCACGGGCGACGACTGCTTCGTCATCAAGGTCACCGCCCGCTCGATGCGCCACCTGGAGGAGGTCTCCGGGAGGATCGGCGCCCTGGGTTCGGTCACGACGAGCGTCGTCTACTCCTCGCCGCTGCCCCGACGGGCCGTCGGCACCGGGATGCGCCAGGGCTTGTTATCGCAATAGGCCTTAGACCCCGCGCAGCCGCAACGCCGAGCCCGATCTCCCCTTCACCACTTCCAGTTGGGCGTGGATGCGGCGGCGCAGGTCGGGGACGTGGCTGACGATGCCGACGCTGCGGTCGCGTTCGCGGAGGGAGTCGAGGACGTCGAGGACCTCGTCCAGGGTCTGGTCGTCGAGGCTGCCGAAGCCCTCGTCGATGAAGAGGGTGTCGAGGCGGACGCCGCCCGCCTCGTCGGTGACGACGTCCGCGAGGCCGAGGGCGAGCGCGAGGGAGGCGAAGAAGGTCTCGCCGCCGGAGAGGGTGGCGGTGTCCCGCTCGCGTCCGGTCCAGGCGTCGACGACGTGCAGGCCGAGGCCGCTGCGGCCGCGTCCGGTGCGGTCGTCGGAGTGGACCAGGGTGTAACGGCCGGACGACATGCGCCGCAGGCGTACCGTCGCGGCGGCGGCGACCTGTTCCAGGCGGGCGGCCAGGACGTACGACTCCAGCCGCATCCTGCGCTCGTTGTCGGCGGAGGTGCCGGCGGTGAGCCCGGCCAGCCGGGCCACCCGCTCGTACTCCTCACGCAGCGGGGTCAGCCGGCGTACGCCCGCGGTGGCCCGGGCCGACAGCCGGTCGAGTTCGGCGCAGCAGCGGGCGGCCCGGTCGCGGGCTGAGGCGGCGTCGCGCAGCCGCTGGGCGGCCAGGGCGGCGGTGCGCTCCGCAGCGTCGAGGTCGGCGGGCGGCTGCTGGGCGGCGGCCGCGGTGTCGGCCTCCGCCAGTACGGCACGCGCCGCGGCCTCCTCGGACTGCCACTCGTCCAGGCGCCGTTGGAGTTCGCGGTGGGCGGTGTCGTCGAGCAGGGCGGCGGCCGCGGCCTGCGGGGTGTCGAAACCGGCCCGGTAGGCGGCGTCGGCGAGCCGGGCGTCGGTGTCCTTCAGATGCCGGGCGGCATCCTCGGCGGCGCGCGCGGTGTCGGCGGCGTCGGTGAGCAGGGCCACCTGCCGCTCCAGCTCCGCGGCCCGCGCGGACACGCTGGCGGCGCTCCCCCGGGCCTGGGCCAACTCCGCTTCCAGCGAGGCCTGTTCCGCGTCCAGGCCGTCGCGGCGGGTGAGCCGTGCGGCGGCCCGGACCTCGGCCTGCTGCCGCTCGGCCAGCCGCCGTTCGCGCTCCTGCTCGGCGAGCCGCAACTCCTCGTGCGCCGCGTGCAGAGCGGAACCGGCCCGCCGGGCGTGGCCGTACTCCCGCTCCAGCTCGTCGGCCTGGGAGGCCAGTTGTGCGGTCGGCAGGTCGCCGGCCTCGGCGGTGGCGGCGGCCAGTGCCTCGCGTACGGTGCCCAGCCGCCGTTCGTCGCGGGTGCGCTCCGCCTCGGCGCGTTGCAGGGCGGCGAGCGCGTGCTCCTCGGCCTCGCGGTCGACGTGGCCCGCGAACTTCTCGGCCGGCGCCGGGTGTTCGGTGGCGCCGCAGACCGCGCACGGCTGCCCCTCGGTGAGCTCCGCGGCCAGCTCGGCGGCGATGCCGTTCAGCCGCTGTTCCTTGAGGTCGAGCCAGTGCGTGCGCGCCTCGACGGCCCGCTCCGCGGCGGCGAGGGCCGTGCGCTGGGCGTCGTCGGCGTCCCGGCCCAGCTCGTCCCGCAACCGCGCCGCCTCCAGCCGCCGGCGGGCGGGCTCACGCTGTACGGCGAGCTGCTCGGCCCGGGTCGCGGCCTCCTGTGCGGAGTCGACACGGGACTGCAGCCCGGCACGCGTGGCGTCCCAGTCGGCGAGCCAGCTCCCGGCCTCGCGCCGGACGTCCTCGTCGTCGCGTTCCTGCCGGTCAAGACGGTCGCGCTCGTCGACCACGGCGGCGAGCCGTCGCTCGGCCCGGCGCGCGGACTCCAGCCCGCCCAGTTCCTCGGCGGCCCGCCGGGCGGCGGAGGCGAGCCCTGCCGCACCGGCTCCCGCGAGGCTCTCCGGCAGCAGCGCGCGGGCGCGCGTCTCGGCGGCGGCCGCCGCACGGTGCCCCGCCTCGGCGGCCTCCCGCAGCTCCAGCGCCGGCGCCACCGCCTCCGCCTTCCGTGCCCGATCCATCCGCGCCTGCGCCGCCCGGTGGTCCCCGGCCCGCTCCTCCAGCCGTACGGCCCGCTGCCGCGCCTGGGCGAACCGCGCCTGCAGCCGCGCCAGTTCGCGTGCGCCGGCCAGCGCTCGGTCGGCCGCGAACTGGGCCGACTCGGCGGCGGTGAGCCGGCAGTGGGCGACGGTGAGGCGCTCCCGTGCGGTGCTGCGGGCCACGGCCGCGGCCGCGAGGACGGCCGCGGCCAGGCCGGGCTCGCCCGGGTCCAGGGCCGGCAGTTCCATCGCGTCGCCGGCTTCCTGCTGCATGCGGTGCGCGTCGGACAGCAGCGCCGAGTCGCCGTCACGGACCTGGGCCTCGGTCGTCCTGCGGCGCTCGGCGAGACGCTTCTCGACGTCGGCGAAGCGCTGGGTGTCGAAGAGCCGGCCGAGCAGCTGGCCGCGCGCGCCTGCGTCGGCGCGCAGGAACCGGGCGAAGTCGCCCTGGGGCAACAGCACGACCTGGCAGAACTGCTCACGGCTCATGCCGAGGAGCTGGGTGACCTCCTCGCCGATCTCCTGGTGGGAGCGGCTGAGGTCCTTCCAGGCGCCGGACGGCGCGTCGTACTCGCGCAGCCAGCTCTGGGCCTTGTCCAGGGTGGTGCCCGCGCCGCGCTTCTTGGGGCGCTCCCAGGGGGGCTGCCGGGTGATCTCCAGCCGGCGCCCGGCGACGGTGAGTTCGAGGCGGACCTCGGTGCGGCTGGCGGGGTCGGCGTGGTCGCTGCGCAGGGTGAGGCCCTGGCCGCTCTGGCGGGCGCCGGGGACGGCTCCGTAGAGGGCGTAGCAGACGGCGTCCAGGACGGAGGTCTTGCCCGCGCCGGTCGGGCCGTGCAGGAGGAAGAGCCCGGCGGCGGAGAGCGCGTCGAAGTCGACGCTCTGGGAGCCGCCGAAGGGGCCGAAGGCGGTGACGTCGAGCCGGTGGAGCCTCATGCGGCCACCTCCGTGCGGCGGCACCGGTGCGGCTGCGGACACGGGTGCGCTGGCCCTGGGGCGCGCACGCGGTCATGGCCGGTCACCGGGCCACCTCGCGTACCACGCCGTCCGCGCGCACCGCGTCGAACGCCTCGCCGAGGACGGCCAGTTCGCGTTCGTCGGGGCCCGCACCGCGCACATGGACCACGAAGTCCTCGGCGATCTGCCGGTCGGTGCGGCCGGCCAGGCGGCGGGCGTAGGAGACGTCCGGGTCGTCCGGGGCCCGGTCGGGGGCGAAGACCAGGCTGAGGGTGTGCGGGAACCGGCCGGTGAGGCGGGCCATGGGGTCGGCGGGACGGACCGGATCGGTGAGGGTGGCCTCGACCCAGGCGTCCTCGTGGGGGGCGAGGGCGGGATCGGCGAGGAGGTCGTCCAGGGTGCCGCGGAGGCGGGCCAGCGGGCGCGGCACCGGGCAGTCGAGGCGCTCGGCGGTGACCGCGCCGTCGGCCGCGAGGTCGACGAGCCACATGCTCTTGCGGTGACCGGCCTCGGAGAAGGAGTACGCCAGCGGGGAGCCCGAGTAGCGGACGCGGTCGGTGAGGGTCTGGCAGCCGTGCAGGTGGCCGAGGGCCACGTAGTCGACGCCGTCGAAGACGCCGGCGGGGACGGCGGCCACCCCGCCGACGGTGATGTCCCGTTCGCTGTCGCTGGGCTCGCCGCCGGTGACGAAGGCGTGGGCGAGGACGACGGAGCGGGTGCCGGGGCCGCGGGCGGCGAGGTCGGCGCGGACCCGGTCCATGGCGGCGGCCAGCACCGTCTCGTGCCCGGCCCGGTCGACCGCGAACTCGTCCTTCACCAGGGCGGGTTCGAGATACGGCAGACCGTAGAACGCGACGTCCCCGAAGGCGTCGGAGAGCACCACCGGGGTGCCGCAGGCCGACGGCTCGGTGCGCAAATGAATACCGGCCCGGTCGATGAGACCGGCGCCGACGCCGAGGCGGCGGGCGGAGTCGTGGTTGCCGGAGATCATCACGGTGGGCACGCCGAGACCGGCGAGCCGGTGCAGGGCGTCGTCGAAGAGCTCCACCGCGGCGAGCGGCGGCACCGCGCGGTCGTACACGTCTCCCGCCACCACCACGGCGTCGACGGCGTGCTCGCGCACGGTCGCCACGAGGTGGTCGATGTACCCGGCCTGGGCGCCGAGCATGTTCACGCGGTGGAACGACCGGCCCAGATGCCAGTCCGAAGTGTGCAGGATTCTCACGAAACCACCCTGACCCGCACGCTTACCCCTATTGCACCTGTTCGGCCCGCACAAACCCGCACGGGTGCTCCCCCGTGCACGCCTGCCACGCTAACGCATGTCACCCCCTGGTCCACCACTCGCCTCAGATCACCCGGCATCGGGAAGCGAAGCGCACGGGCCCGCGCCGTCCCGCACACCGCGGACCTCGGAGGGGGCCCGGGCGGTCGCCGTCACGGCCGCCGACTCGCTCGCCCTGCGCGGGCTGGAAGGTGCCCGGGCAGGGTGCGGCGGCACCGGTGCCCCTGTTCAACTTCGCTAACTCTCGCACCGGTTTTCGTCGCTCGGACGAACCAATGGCGCAGCCGTTCGGTCATCATGCGTCAGACACAGAGACGCCGTCCCGGCGCCGCTCCCACCGGCCTACGGTCCGTGCATCGGACGGGAACGCCGAGAGCCGGTCCCGTCGCAACCGACATCCGAAGGGGAGGCGCCGTCATGGCGAGCGTGGAAGTGTCGATGAAGGAAATGATGACCTCGATCGAGGGGGCCCTGGGAGCCGCGGTCGTCGACTACACCAGCGGCATGGCACTGGGAACCCTGGGCGGGGGCAAGGACCTCGATCTGACCATCGCCGCGGCCGGGAACACCGACGTCATCCGGGCCAAGGTGCGCACGATGGAACAACTGGGCCTCAAGAGCCGGATCGAGGACATCCTCATCACCCTCGAACGGCAGTACCACCTCATCCGCCTGATCACCGGCCGCAGCGGGAACGGGCTGTTCCTCTATCTGGTTCTCGACAAGGAGCGCTCGAATCTCGCCATGGCCCGCCACCAGCTCAAGCGGGTCGAGGAACAGCTTGAGGTCTAGCGGCGATCCGGCGTCCGGGGTTTTGTGCGCCCACGATGTGAAAACTTCTTCAAGTGACCACATCAGCATGATTCCAATTCGTGCCTGCACATGGCCCCGGGCGGCAAGGATCGGCTGTGACGGGCCGATGCGGCGGTGTCGCAAGGCACCGCCGTACCCCGACATCACCTCCGGACGCGACCCGGCAGAGAGCGAGCGGTCATGCAAGTCCCCCTCTACCAGGCCAAGGCGGACTTCTTCCGCATGCTCGGGCACCCCGTACGGATCAGGGTCCTGGAACTGCTCCAGCACGGGCCGGTCCCGGTACGGGACCTGCTCGCCGACATCGAGATCGAGCCGTCCAGCCTCTCGCAACAGCTGGCCGTCCTGCGCCGATCCGGCATCGTGGTGTCCATCCGGGAGGGTTCCACCGTCAGCTACGCACTGGCCGGCGGCGACGTCGCCGACCTCCTGCGGGCGGCCCGCCGTATCCTCACCGAGTTGCTCAGCGGGCAGAACGTGCTCCTCGCCGAACTACGGCAGGCCGACGCGTCCGCCTCGCCCCTGCCCGTCAACCACCGTGGCTGACCGGCGGGTTCACGGCTGTCCGGGTGACTCGCGCAGGTCGACTCCCATGGGGTTGTCCAGGGGAATGTCGCCCGCGCGCACCACGGCCCGGGTCAAAGGGCGCAGGAGCCGGACGAGTTCGTCGGTCTCGTCGGGGGTCAGCGCGTCATAGGCGGTGGCCGCCAGTTGGTCGGTTCGTTCCTCGATCCGGGCTTTGAGTTCCCGTCCGCGCCGGGACAGCCGGTCGCCGTCAAGGAGCCCTCCGTGTCCGAGGGTCTCGCGTCTCGACGTCCACTCCGCTTCGTCGAAGTCGCGTGCCGGCCCGTAGACATCGCGGGGGATCCCGCTCGCGGTCGCGTGCAGGACGTGCGACTCACGGCCGGTGATCCCGGCGGCGAGCAGAGCCGCGACGTGACCGTCGCCGCGGTGTTCACGAAGAAGTGTCGCGGCGTGCCACAGCCGGGCGAGGGGCTCCTGCGGCACCGGCAGGGAGCGGTTGGCGGCGAAGAGAGCCCGGCCTTCGAGGGGAGCCGACCGGGCGGCACGCGTGGCGAGTTCCGCCGCCCGGGCCACGTCCGCGCCGTCGGCCGCGGGGCCGAGCGCCCGGCCGAGCGCGCGCACCGATCCTCGTACGCGCGCGTGGAGGGCCTCGTCCGGCGGAGCGAAGCTCCAGGCCGCCGGCAGGGCGCGGCTCACCCGCTCGTGGGTGAAGTTGTAGAACAGGGCATGCACGACGTCGGCGCCGGCACGGCCCAGGGGAGCGGCCCGTCCGGCGAAGTACCCCATCCAGAAACCGCGGTAGCCCACCGCCCGGAACTCTTCCCGCGGCTCCGGGGCGAAGTAGACCACGGCGTGGATCGGTTCGAGCAGCCGCCACAGCTCACGGGCGACGCCGCCCCTGGCCGGCATCGGTATCGGCACTGACATGGCACCCTTCTACGCGTCGACCGGCGGCCCGGTCGAGGCCGGACCGGCCGTCCCTGGCACGGGCACAGGCACAGGCACAGGCACAGGCACAGGCACAGGCACGCTACTCGCCGCCGTACGGGAGCGTCGTCCCCGGCAGGCTGTACTCGTCGCGGCGGCCGCACATCCCGAAGCCGCCGAGCCGCGTGGGCGCGGTCTCGTACGCGGTCGCCTCGCCCAGGTACGACGGCTGACCGGCCAGCAGCGCGTCGAGCTGGGCACCGGTGCGCTCGGCGGCGGCCAGTGCCCCGGCCCGCCACAGCTCGCGCCAACGCGGCACCTTCTCGCGCACCAGCCGGGCGGCGGCCCGCTGGAACTCGGTGTACGGGCCGCTGTCCCCGGCGACCAGCGCCTCGCGCAGGCCGAGGTAGCCCTCGACGGCGAGGTCCCGGCGCCTTCGGGCGGCCTGTTCCACCTCGGCCCCCGTACCGGAGGGCAAGGTCGCCAGGGCCGCGTACCGTTCGGGGTCGGCGAGGACGGCGGGCGGGAAGGTGAAGACCGCGTCCCCGGCCTCCGGCAGCCCGCTGTTCTGCATCAGCACGGTGATGCGCAGGTCACCGCCCTGCACCA
Organism: Streptomyces shenzhenensis; assembly: GCF_021462265.1. Classification (GTDB taxonomy): domain Bacteria; phylum Actinomycetota; class Actinomycetes; order Streptomycetales; family Streptomycetaceae; genus Streptomyces; species Streptomyces shenzhenensis. The sequence continues at coordinate 54,303 of NZ_JAJONF010000035.1, forward strand.
TGCGGTGCACGGTGCCCGGGGTGAACCAGGCCACGGATCCGGGCTCCAGCGGGATGTCCCGGTAGCCGTCCGGGCTGAGCGTCTGCACGGCACCCCGGCCGCCGGTGACGACGTAGGCCTCCGTGCAGACCAGGTGCAGATGCGGACTGCCGCCGCAGACGCCGTCGGCGGCCTCCCACTCGTAGGCGCTGAGGTGGGACAGGCCGATGGCACCGGGGAGGGGGTGGGGCAGGACGGTCTCGGGCGGGTTCACCACGGCAGGCCTCCCAGGTGCGCGGCGACCCGGTCCGCGTCCCAGGCACCGTCGGCGAGGACGATCCGGTAGCGGTAGGCGAAGGACTCGCCGGACGGCAGGTTGAACTCGTCGAAGAACGCCCAGGAGAACGCGGCCGTGGGGATCGGTTCCGCGCGCACGAACCAGTGCGACGGGTGGATCGCCGTCCGCGCGTCGAGGTTCTCGGGCGCGTGGGCGAAGACGATCGTGGAGTGCCCGTCCACCTCGTCGTGCTCGGCGGTGTAGGCGAGCCAGGGGCCCTGGGTGCCCATCAGCTTCCCGGCTCCGGTGACGGTGTCCGGGCCGAACACGGTGCCGCCGGTGAAATCACGGGGGCCGCGCCACTGCAGGCCGGTGTATCCGGCCATCTCACGGCCTTCGGTGGTGGGGGAACCGAAGGTCAGGGGCTCGGCACGGATGTTGGTGAGGTGGATCGACCAGTCGAGCGCCCAGGCACCGGCCCGTTCGTCGACGGAGTGCACGGTGAGCCCGCGCACCTCCCGCGCCCACTCCGCGCCGCCGTTCTCCACCCAGGTCAGCCGCTCGGTGAAGGAGAACCGGTCGTCCGCGACGGCGAACTCGGAGAAGCCGTCGTGCCGCATCGAGCCGACCCGCTCCGGCAGCACCTGGTAACCCCGGCCGTGCACGTAGGAGTTGCCGCCCCAGAAGTTCTGTCCGGACAGATGGCTGGCCGTCATCTGGAGGCCTTTGTGCCAGCGGTGGTCGTTCGGCCGGTAGCCGGTGACGGTGCGGCCCGCGAGGGTGCGCACCGGGTGGGCGTACGGCTTGCGCGCCTCGTAGGCCTCGGGGTCGGGACGGTAGACGTACCGCAGGATCTCGGTGCCGTCCGCTGCGGCGACCGCGATGTGCTCGCCGTGGACGTGGCTGACGCGGATGCTCATGCGCGCTCCTCGGTGGGGGCCCGGTGGGGGTCGTCGCCGTGCGTGGCGGCGTGGGATCTCGTCGCGGAGAAAGCGCTTGCCCTCGGGGGAACCCTAGATCGGGCGGAATGTCAGGACAACCCCCCGCGCAGCGACGGCGGAGAGAGGGCGGTCTCGTCGCGGTGCCGGTGCCGCCGTCCGGTGCCCGTCGACGTCGGCCGGGCCGGAGGTCCGGCCCGCCCCGCCGTTCCCGAAGCCCAGGTGTTGGAGGGCGGCGGAGTCGGTGCGCGGTGCGCCTCGGCCCCTGTCCCGGTCGTCAGTCCTCACGCGTCCCCGTACGCCTCGCCGCCCAGTTCCAGGGCCGCCGTGCCCGCCGTCGCGTCGGCGAGCCAGGCGCGGAAGGCGGCCACGTCGGCGTCCGGCAGGGCGATCTCCATAGTGACGGCCTCGCCGTAGCGGACGTCGCGGACCTCGCGGCCGGTGGAGCGCAGGTCGTTCTGGACCTTCCCGGCCCGCTGGTGGTCGACGGTCACCGTGGCCAGCCGGAAGCGGCGGCGGGTGCGGGTGCCGACGGCGTCCAGGGCCTCACCGACCGCACCGCCGTAGGCACGGATCAGCCCGCCGGCACCGAGCTTGACGCCGCCGTAGTAGCGGGTGACGACGGCGACGACGTACCGCATGTCCCGGCGCAGCAGCATCTGGAGCATGGGGACGCCGGCGGTGCCGCCCGGCTCGCCGTCGTCGCTGGCCCGCTGGACGGCCGCGTCGGCTCCGATGACGTAGGCCCAGCAGTTGTGGGTGGCGTCGGCGTGTTCCCTGCGCACCGCGGCGACGAAGTCCTGGGCCTCCTGCTCGGTGGCGGCCGGGGCGAGGGCGCACCGGAAGCGGGAGCGGTTGACCTCGGTCTCGTGTGTGCCCGCGCGGGCGACGGTGCGGTACTCGTCCTGCATCCGCCCAGCCTATGCGGCCTCGTGCGCTACTCCTCGCGCCGCTGCTTCTTCCGCCCCCGGGCCACCGTCACCTCCGTGAGCAGCGCCGCCCCCGGGGCGAGGGCCGCCCATGTCGTGCCGTGCCAGGCCAGGACGGCGATCGCGGACGTCGGGAACTTCTCGCGGACCCGCTCCAGGGTGTCGTCGAGGCCGTCGCCCGCGAGGTGGAGGACGAGTTCCTCCAGGCCCGGGTTGTGCCCGACCAGCAGCAGCGTCTCCACCTCGGCCGGCACCTCGCGCACGACCTCCAGCAGGTCGGGTACGCCGGCCGCGTACACCCGCCGGTCGTAGCGCACCGGCGGCGGCGTGCCCCACTGGCCGGAGGCCAGCTCCCAGGTCTGCCGGGCGCGTAGCGCGGTGGAGCACACCGCGAGGTCGGGCAGGCAGTCGGACACGGCGAGGGCGTGACCGGCGGCGGGGGCGTCGCGGCGGCCGCGGCCCGCGAGCGGGCGCAGGTGGTCCGGGACGCCCTCGGGCCAGGCCGACTTGGCGTGCCGCAGGACGACCAGGCGGCGCAGCGGTCCCGTGCCCGCCCGGGTGATCACGGCGCCCGCCCGATGTCGCGGACGAGGTCGAGGGCGAGCAGCCGGTCGGCGTAGGCGCAGGTCTCGAAGCGGGCGCCGTCGGGGATCTCGGGCTGGTTCTCCATCCAGCGCAGCACGCCGAGCACCGCGGGCACGTCGAGGTCGTCCTCCCAGGCGTCCCGGAGCCGTCCCCGCACTTTCTCGGGCACCGGCCGTGAGGGGCTGCGCGCCCAGTGCGCCACCGACTGCCGCAGCCTGCCGAGCCGCCGGCCCGCCGCGTTGAGGGCGCCGGCCCCGAGGTGCACGGCCGCGCCGCGCGGTGCGTCGAGGAGGGCGAGCCGCAGTGCGGCGGGGTCGGCGAGCGTGTGGAGGACGGCGGCGTCGGAGCCGTCGGCGGGGGCTACGGCGACGGTCACGCCGGTGCCGGGCACGGCAAGGCCCGTGGCCGTGACATGGACGACCTGTGCCTCGCCCAGTCCCGCGGCCAGGTCGCGGCCGTCCTCGAAGGGGCGGATGCCGAGGGTGGTGGCGGCGGCGTGCAGTTCCGCCTGGTGGCGGTCGGCGGTGAGCAGGGGCAGGACCGGGGTGCCGCCGAGTTCCAGCGCGCGCAGCAGGAGGTCGCTGGTCAGCAGGACCCGCAGCGCCGTCAGGTCGTACCCGGAGGCATGCGCCTGGACACGGGTCAGGGCACGGCGGGCGGAGACGGCGGGGACGGTCTCACCGGTCTTGGCGTCGAGGATGCGGAGCACGGGCTGAGCGTAGGCGTGCGGCGGGCCGTACGCAGGCACCTTGCGATGATTCAGGTCACCGTGGCGGGACATGCGGGACATGCGGCCTCTCCTGCCGCGCGGACCGTTCCGGCGCTGCCGCGCGGACCCGCTCGGGGCCGGGGAATCAGGGTCCGGTGGTCACTGTTGGCGACGGCGGATGATCCCCGAGCCGAGGAGGCCGACGATGTACGGCGATGAAGCGACGATCCGCAGGATTCTGACCGGGACGGGGGACACCTGGGCGGTGGTGGGCCTGTCGTCCAACCGGGAACGGGCGGCGTACCGGGTGGCTCAGACGCTGCAGCGGTTCGGCAAGCGGATCGTGCCGGTCCACCCCAAGGCGGAGACGGTCCACGGCGAGCGGGGCTACGCGTCCCTCTCGGAGATTCCCTTCGCCGTCGACGTGGTCGACGTCTTCGTCAACAGCGAGCTGGCCGGGCCGGTCGCGGACGAGGCGGTGGCGAAGGGCGCGAAGGCCGTGTGGTTCCAGCTCGGGGTGGTCGACGAGGCGGCGTACGAGCGGGTGCGGGCCGCGGGACTGGACATGGTCATGGACCGCTGCCCGGCCATCGAAATTCCTCGCCTGGGCCCGGAACGGAGCCGGAACTGAGCCGGATTTGAGGAAGATCTGAGCTTGCCTGTCTTACCCTCTTCTCACATATCACAACTGAATAGGGACATTCCGTGACCCTCGCTGACCTGTGCAAAAGCTTTGGCCAAGACAGGAAAGATCGAGGGTCAAATCTTGGGAAACGCTCTTCTCCGCTTGTGATGCGCGCCCTTACCTTGTGGCCTCTTGTTCGTTAAATCCGCGTTCAGAAAGTGAGAGGCCACTTGACATGGTGAGTGTCGAGAAAGCCGCGTCGGAGGACACCACACCTTCGGGCGGTCTGAGGCGGGACGTCGGCCTGATCGGCCTGATGTGGGCCTCCGTGGGCTCGATCATCGGCTCCGGCTGGCTGTACGGCGCCGAGAAGGCGGTCGGTGTGGCCGGCCCCGCGGCGATCATCTCGTGGGTGATCGGCGCGGTCGCGATCGTGCTGCTGGCACTGGTGCACGCCGAACTCGGCGGCATGTTCCCGGTCGCGGGCGGTACGGCCCGCTACCCGCACTACGCGTTCGGCGGCCTGGCCGGCATGTCCTTCGGCTGGTTCTCCTGGCTGCAGGCGGCGACCGTGGCCCCGATCGAGGTCGAGGCCATGATCGGTTACGCCGGTCACTGGAAGTGGGCCCAGCACCTCGAACACGCCGACGGCACCCTGACCGCGAGCGGCCTGCTGGTGGCCGTCGTGCTCATGGCCCTGTTCGTCGGCGTCAACTTCTTCGGCGTCCGGGTGCTCGCGCACACCAACAGCGCGGCGACCTGGTGGAAGATCGCGGTACCGCTGGCCGCGATCTTCATCATCGCGATCGGCAACTTCCACCCGTCCAACTTCCACTCGGAGGGCTTCGCGCCCTTCGGTGCCAAGGGCGTACTGGCCGCGATCAGCACCAGCGGCATCATCTTCGCGCTGCTCGGCTTCGAGCAGGCGATCCAGCTGGCGGGCGAGAGCCGCAACCCGAAGAAGGACCTGCCGCGCGCCACACTCGGCTCGGTCGCGATCGGTGCCGTCATCTATGTCCTGCTCCAGGTGGTGTTCATCGCCGCGCTGCCGCACACCTCCTTCGCGCACGGCTGGGGTCACCTGTACTACAAGGGCATCAGTGGCCCGTGGGCCGGTCTCGCCACCCTGGTGGGCCTCGGCTGGCTGGCCGTGGTCCTCTACCTGGACGCGATCATCTCCCCCGGCGGCACCGGCCTCATCTACACCACCGCCACCTCGCGCGTCTCCTATGGTCTGGCGAAGAACGGCTATGCGCCGAAGGCCTTCACCCGGACCGACGCCCGCGGTGTGCCGTGGTTCGGCCTCATCATGTCCTTCGTGACGGGCGTCGTCTGCTTCCTGCCCTTCCCGAGCTGGCAGCAGCTGGTCGGCTTCATCACCTCGGCGAGCGTGCTGATGTACGCCGGCGCGCCGCTGGCGTACGGCGTCTTCGCCGACAAGCTGCCGCAGCACGAGCGGCCCTACCGGCTGCCGTTCGGCAAGCTGGTCTCCCCGCTGTCGTTCGTGGTCGCCAACCTGATCATCTACTGGTCCGGCTGGGACATCCTGTGGCGGCTCGGCCTCGCGATCGTGCTCGGCTACCTGCTGCTCGGCGGCTACTCCTTCTACGCCCACAGCAAGAACCTGCCGGACGCGCCCCGGCTGGACTTCCGGGCCGCCCAGTGGCTGCCCGCCTATCTGATCGGCATGGGCCTGATCTCCTGGCAGGGCAGCTTCGGCGGCCAGAACCACATCGCGCTGTGGTGGGACATCCTGGTCGTCGCCGTCTTCTCGATCGGCGTCTATTACTGGGCCAAGGCGACCGCTTCCACGGCCGCCGACATCGAGCGCAGCATCGACGAGGTCGCGGTCACGGACGCCCCGGCGCACTGACCGCTCCGCACCCGCGTCCGTCAGCCACGGCAGTGCCGCCGTGGCTGACGGCACACCGTCATAATGCGGGGGTGACGCACCCCTCCCCCCACCGCAACTCCCCCGCCGAAGAACGCCGTACGGTGGTCGTCGTGGGCGCCGGGCCCGCCGGACTGACCGTCGGGAACATCCTGCGGGCCGCCGGCGTGGACTGCGTGGTCCTGGAGACCGAGAGCAGGCAGTTCGTCGAGACCCGGCCACGGGCGGGGGTCATCGAGGAATGGGCGGTGCGCGGGCTCCGGGAGCGCGGTCTGGGTGAGAACCTGGCGGCCCGGGCGGAGCCGCACAGCGTGTGCGAGTTCCGGTTCGCCGGTGAGCGGTTCCGGTTCGACTACCACGAACTGACGGGACGTCACCACTACGTCTACCCGCAACCGTTGCTGGTGACCGACCTGCTGCGGGAGTACGCCGACGTGCGCGGCGGGGACATCAGGTTCGAGGTGCGGGACGTCATGCTGCACGACCTGGAGACCGACCGGCCCGCCGTATCGTATCTCGACCCGAGGACCGGGCAACGGCACGTTCTGCGCTGCGAGTTCGTCGCGGGCTGCGACGGGGCGCGCGGGGTGACCCGGGACGCGATACCGGACGGGCGGGTGCGGGTCGCCCGGCGGGACTACGGCGTGGCGTGGCTGGCCCTGCTCGCCGAGGCACCGCCGTCCTCGGACTGTGTGGTCTTCGGCGTCCATCCGGACGGTTTCGCCGGGCACATGGCGCGCAGCCCCGAGGTCACCCGCTACTACCTGCAGTGCCCGCCGGGCGACGATCCGGAGAACTGGTCGCACGACCGGGTCTGGGACGAGTTGCGCGAGCGGCTCGGCGCGGCCGGGGCGCCGCCGCTCACCGAGGGGCGGCTGATCGAGAAGCGCGTGCTGGACATGCACGACTACGTGGTCGAACCGATGGTGTACGGCCGCCTCTTCCTGGCCGGGGACGCCGGGCACCTGACCGCGCCGATCGCCGCCAAGGGCATGAACCTCGCCCTGCACGACGCCTTCCTGCTGGGCGACGCGATCACCGCGCACGCCACGGAGGGCGACGACGCCGGCCTGGAGGGCTACTCCCACGCCTGCCTGCGCCGGGTCTGGGACTACCAGGAGTTCTCACAGTTCCTGTCGGGCATCTACCACGGCACGGCCTCCGGCGATCCGTTCCTCGCGGGCACCACGCTGGCCCGGCTGCGCAGGCTGTTCACCTCGCGCGCGGCGGCGACGGCCTTCGCCGAGCAGTACCTCGGTACGGCCGCCGCCTTCTGAACACCGCGCGGGGACGGCCGCGGGGGTTCCGGCGCGGGTCGTGGGCACTCAGCCGTCTGCCGCGGTGGCGGTCTCGGACAGCCTGTGGTCCGCCACCTTCAGCGCCTCGTCGACCAGGCGCCGCAGATGACCGTGGCGCAGCGAGTACACCACCCGGCGCCCCTCCTTGCGCGTGCCCACCAGCCCCGCGAGCCGCAGCCGGGCCAGATGCTGGCTGACGGCGGGCCGCGCGGCCCCGCACACCTCGGTGAGCGTGCTGACGTCGGCCTCCCCCGCCGTCAGCGCGTGCAGCAGGGTGAGCCGGGTGCGGTCGCCGAGCAGGGCGAGGACCTCGGCCGCGAGCACGAACTGCTCCTCGCCGGGGGTGCGCGGATGCGCATGATGCGCAGGTGATAGGTGCATGCGTGCGCTCATACGCACATAATGGCGTCATGGGCGCCCGATGTCCATGTCCGCGCCCAGCGCACCGGAGAGGGGAGCCGCATGAGCGACCGGCACCACCACGAACACGCATCCGCGGACGACCGTCACCTGCACGGGCACGCATCCGCGGACGACCATCACCTGCACGGGCACGCATCCGCGGACGACCATCACCTTCGCGGGCACACCCCGCCCCTCGACCGGCACGGCAAGCCCACCGACGGCCCTGGGCCCGACCGCGACCACAGCCATGAACATGGGCACGGCCACGGACACGGCCCTGAGCCCGACCACGACAAGGAACACGGCCACGGCCAGGACCACGAGCACAGCCACCACCAGCACGACCCCGGCCACCCGTCCGGTCACGCGCACGGCCACGGCCACCCCTCCGGTCACGCGCACTCCGCATCCGCCGGTCTCCGCCACCGCCTCACGCACCTCCTCACCCCCCACTCTCACGAGACGGCCGACAAGCTCGACCCCGCGCTGGAGTCCTCGGCGCGGGGCATGCGGGCGCTCTGGGTCTCGCTGGCCGTGCTCGGCGCGACGGCGCTCGTGCAGGCGGTCGTGGTGGTCCTGTCCGGTTCCGTCGCGCTGCTCGGGGACACGGTGCACAACGCGGCGGACGCGCTGACCGCCGTACCGCTGGGCATCGCCTTCGTGCTCGGGCGTCGCGCGGCGAACCGCCGCTTCACCTACGGCTACGGGCGGGCCGAAGACCTCGCGGGCATCGCGATCGTGCTGACGATCACCGCGTCGGCCGTCTTCGCCGCCTGGACCGCGGTCGACCGGCTGCTGGATCCGCGCCCCGTCTCGCACCTCCTGGCGGTCGCGGTGGCCGCGCTGGCCGGGTTCGCGGGGAACGAGTGGGTGGCCCGGTACCGGATCCGGGTGGGCCGGGAGATCGGCTCGGCCGCGCTGGTGGCCGACGGGCTGCACGCCCGTACCGACGGATTCACCTCGCTGGCCGTGCTGCTGGGGGCCGGCGGCTCGGCGCTCGGCTGGCAACTCGCCGACCCGCTGGTGGGGTTGGCGATCACCGCCGCGATCACGCTGGTGCTGCGGGACGCGGCGCGCGAGGTGTTCCGCCGGGTGATGGACGCCGTGGACCCGGAGTTGACGGACCGGGCCGAACAGGCGCTGCGCGAGGTGCCGGGGGTGCGTGCGGTGGGCGAGCTGCGGCTGCGGTGGATCGGGCACCGGCTGCGGGCCGAGGTGGCGGTCGTGGTCGACGGCGAGGCGACCGTGCGACAGGCCCACGGGATCGCCGTGGCGGCGGAACACGCGCTGCTGCACGCCGTGCCGCGGCTGACGGCGGCCCTGGTGCACGCGGATCCGGCGCCGGCTCCGGGCCAGGCGGACCCGCATCTGGCGCTGGCGCACCACGCCCACGCGCCGTCCTAGCCGCCGAGCCCCTCCAGCACCACCGCGCCCGGCAGCTCGGCGAACGCCTTTCCGGGGACCAGGAGTTTGCCGCGCCGGCGGCCGCTGCCGACCAGGACGTAGGGCAGGTCGACCACGGCGGAGTCCACCAACAGCGGCCAGTCGCGCGGGAGTCCGATCGGGGTGATGCCGCCGTACTCCATGCCGGTCGCGCCGGTCGCGGTGTCCATCGAGGCGAAGGACGCCTTGCGGGCGCCGAGTTGGCGGCGCACCAGGCCGTTGACGTCGACCTTGGCCGTGGACAGCGCCAGACAGGCCGCCAGGGTGGTCTCGCCGCCGCGCCGTCCCGCCACCACCACGCAGTTGGCCGACCGCTCCAGCAGGTCCTGCCCGTAGTGCTCGACGAAGACCGCGGTGTCCGCCCACCGCGGGTCGGTCTCGACGTAGACGATCCGGTCGGCGGGTACGGCGCCGGTCCAGTGGCGTACGACGTCGGCGACCGGCGCGGTCAGCTCGTCGAGGCAGTCGGGGGCGGGGACAGCGGTGTCGAAGTCTCCGATGGGTGCGCGCATGTCCGCACGCTAACAGCCCGGCCCGCGGGGACCGGGGCTCAGGACACGGGCGGCACGGAGACCGTCATCACCATCTTCATCGGCACGTCCCCGGTGTTGCCGTAGACGTGGGCCGTGTCGGCCTCGAAGGAGGCGCTGGCGCCCGTCGGCACGCGGTACTCGGTGCCGTCGACGGTGAGGGTCAGCTCGCCGGCGGTGACGTGGACGATCTCCACCGTGCCGGCGGGGTGGGGCTCCGACGGGCTGCTCTCCCCCGGCATCAGATACCAGTCCCACATCTCCAGCGGGCCGGGCGCCTCGGTACCGGCGAGGAGCCGGTTGAAGCTGCCGGCCGCGGTGTGCCACAGCCGTACCGCCTTGTCGGCGGGGACGATCTGGACCTTCGGGCCCTGCTCGTAGTCGAGCAGGGTGGTGATGCTGATGCCGAGCGCGTCACCGATCTTGACGACCGTGCCGATGCTCGGGTTGGTGCGGGCCTGCTCGATCTGGATCAGCATGCCGCGGCTCACCCCCGCCCGCGCCGCGAGCACGTCCAGAGTGAACCCGCGCACCGCCCGCCAGTGCTTGACGTTGCGGGCCAGGGACTGGGTCAGCAGGTCGAGGTCCGACACGTTCCGTCCATCATGGCAGGCGTTGAAAGCATTGCGGTCCAATATTTTGAATGACGAAGTTCATCTCGCTGAACTACGGTGGGATGCACCTGATCGTTCACCGAACTGTACTGCGAGGCGGGCCGTGACAGCATTCTTCGCCCTGACCACCAGTCTCCTGTGGGGACTGGCCGACTTCGGCGGCGGGCTGCTCACGCGACGCGCCCCGGCGCTCACGGTGGTTGTCGTGTCGCAGGGCCTGGCGGCGGCGGTCCTGGGCGTGATCGTGGTCGCCACCGGTGGGTGGAGCGAGGCCGGACCGCGGCTGTGGTTCGCCGTCGCGGCGGGACTGGTCGGACCGGTCGCGCTGTTCGCCTTCTACGAGGCCCTCGCCCTCGGCCCGATGGGAGTGGTCTCCCCGCTGGCCACGCTGAGCGTCGCCGTGCCGGTCGGGGTCGGGCTCTTTCTCGGTGAGCGGCCGGGGCTGCTGCAGATCGCGGGCATCGCGGTCGCCGTCACCGGGGTCGTCCTGGCCGGCGGCCCGCAGTTGCGCGGCGCGCCCGTGCAGCGCCGGACGATCCTGCTCACCCTGGTCTCGGCGGCCGGCTTCGGCACGGTGTTCGCGCTGATCACCGAGGCGTCCACCACGGTCACCGGCCTCTTCCTGGCCCTCTTCGTACAGCGGCTGACCAGCGTCGTGACGGGCGGCGCGGCCCTGTGGCTGTCCGCGCGCCGGGGCACGCCCGCGCTGCCGGAGGGCGGTTTCGCCTGGTCCACGCTCCCGGCGCTGGGCGCTGTCGGTCTCGCCGACGTCGCGGCCAACGGCACGTACTCGGTCGCCGCCCAGCACGGTCCGGTCACCGTCGCCGCGGTGCTCGCCTCGCTCTACCCGGTGGTCACCGCGGTCGCGGCCCGCGGCTTCCTCAGCGAACGGCTGCGCGCGGTCCAGGCGGCGGGCGCCGGGCTGGCGCTGGTGGGGACCCTGCTGCTGGCCACCGGCTGAGCCGACGGCCGGCGGCTCGGCCACCGGCCGCTCAGCTCTCGGCCTCCAGTGCGGCGAGCCGCGCCACGTCCTGCTCGTCCAACTCCGCCAGCGCGCGCAACTGCTCCGGCGTGGTGCCCTCGGGTATCGGCACCGGCGGGGGCGTGCGCAGCGGCGGCTGCCAGCCGGTCTCGGGCGTCCAGCGGCGTACGACCCGGGCGGGCGCGCCGGCCACCACGGCATGGTCGGGCACCGTGCCCCGGACCACCGCGCCGGCGGCCACCACCACGTTCCGGCCGATCCGCGCGCCCGGCAGGATCACCGCGCCGGTGCCGATCCAGCAGCCGGGCCCGATCTCCACGGACTCCATGCGGGGCCACTGTCTGCCGATGGGCTCGTGCGGGTCGTCGTAGGAGTGGTTGGTGGAGGTGACGTAGACGTACGGGCCGAAGTAGCAGTCGCTGCCGATGGTGACCGTCGTGTCGGCGATGACGTGGCTGCCGCGGCCGAGGACCACGCCGTCGCCGATGCGCAGGATCGGGTCGGGGCCGAGGTCGAGGTCGGGCATCAGGCCCGCGGTGAGGGTGACCTGTTCGCCGACGATGCAGTGCGAGCCGAGGTGGATCCACGGTTCGCCGAAGACCGTGCCGAGCGGGAAGGCGAGGCGGGTGGCCTCGCCGAGGGCGCCGAACCGGAAGCGGCCGGGGTGGTCGGCCGTGACGGATCCCGTGCGCTGCACCCAGGCCCAGGCCGCGTGCACTGCGCGTTGGGCGAGGCGGTGACGCCAGGACGAGAACGTGTTCTTGGGCTTCGGCACGCAGTCACGCTACTCAGCGGGCGCCGGCGGGAAGAGAGCGGGCTGCTGTGATCTGCGCCCCAACCGGTGGCGTAGGTTTCCGGGGAATCGACGACGACGGGAGACGGTGATGACTCACAAGGCGCTGGTCGTGGGGATCGGGGGGCGCGAACCGAAGGTCGGGGCCGACGTGTTCGTGGCGCCGACGGCCTCGGTGATCGGGGACGTGACGCTGCAGGCCGGGGCGAGCGTCTGGTACGGCGCGGTGGTGCGGGGGGACGTGGAGCGGATCGTCGTGGGGGCGCGGGCGAACGTCCAGGACAATGTGACATTGCACGCGGATCCCGGGTTCCCGGTGAGTATCGGGGAGCGCGTGTCCATCGGGCACAACGCGGTGGTGCACGGGGCGACCGTGGAGGACGACTGCCTGATCGGGATGGGGGCGACCGTGCTGAACGGGGCCGTGATCGGGGCGGGGTCGCTGGTGGCCGCGCAGGCGTTGGTGCCGCAGGGGATGGTGGTGCCGCCGGGGTCGCTGGTGGCGGGGGTGCCCGCGAAGGTGCGGCGCGAGCTCAGCCAGGAGGAGCGGGAGGGCGTGACCCTGAACGGGACCTTGTACGCGGAGTTGGCGAAGGCGCATCGCGAGGTGCATGAGTAGGTGCAGTGGCGGGTGCGGGTGCGTGGGGGCTTGTCGCGCCCACGCGGCGGAGCCGACATCGATACAGCCCCGCACCCCCGAAAGAGCATTCAGTCGCCGGCACTGACAGGCTCGGGCTCCTTCGGCTGCGCCTGCTTCGCCTTCCGCCTCACGATCAGCATCGACGCCAGGCCGAAGAGGACCGCCGCCGCCAGGCCCACGTACGAGAACCTCTTCAGCCAGTCCTCCGCCACGATGCCGACGTAGTAGACGACCGCGGTGGTACCGCCCGCCCAGCAGATGCCGCCCAGGAGGTTGGCGGTCAGGAACTTCCAGTACGGCATGTGCAGGACACCGGCCAGCGGGCCCGCGAAGATGCGCAGGAGGGCGATGAAGCGGCCGACGAAGACCGCCCACATGCCCCATTTCTCGAAGGAGCGCTCGGCGGTGGCGACGTGCCCCTCGCTGAAGTGTCTCGGGAACTTCCCGCCCAGCCAGGCGAGCAGCGGGCGGCCGCCCTTGCGGCCGATCGCGTAGCCGATGGAGTCGCCGATCACCGCGCCGGCCGTCGCGCAGGCGCCGAGGACGAACGGGTTGACGCCCGAGTGCTGGGAGGAGAGCAGCGCGGCGGAGACCAGGACGATCTCGCCCGGCAGCGGGATGCCCAGGCTCTCCAGCCCGATGACCAGCGCCACCACGGCGTAGACGGCGACCGCCGGTACCGAGTCGAGCCATTCCTGGACGTGCACCGCTGGAACCTCCCCTGTCGCGTGCCCTTCCCCAGGAAGGCTACCGGGTCGGCCGGGTACCGCATCGTCCGTGGCACCGGACCGCCCTCCTGCCTTAGGTTTTCGGACATCCGGGTGTCATTCGGGACGGGAAGGCTCCCGGGCGGCCCCGCTCGCCCGCGGCTCCTCACCACGGGCCCCCTGTGGAAGGACAACGTCCCCGTGTCCTCACTGCCGTCACTGCCGTCACTGTCCTCGCCGTCCTCGCCGTCCTTGCAGCCCTCGCTCCGCTCCGGCACGCCCGTGTCTCCGCTGCCGGCACCCTCGCGGGCGGGCCGGCCGCTCCGGCTCGCCCTGTGCCTGTCCCCGCTGCTCGTCGCCGCGGTCTGGGGGCTGGCCAACCAGTCACTGCTGTACGAGGGCGTCACCCGGCTCGCCCGCGCCGAACCGGGGTGGCTGCTGGCCGGCGGCGCCTGCACCTGCCTGACCTGGGTGGTGGCCTCCTGCATGCGGCAGGGCGCCGTGCCCGACCGGCTGCCGCCGGGACTGCTGCTGGCCTCGCAGTTCGCCGCCGGGGCCGCCAACCACGCGCTGCCCGCCGGGCTCGGCGCGCACGCCGTCACCGTACGTTTCCTGCGCACCCGGGGCGTCCCCCTGGAGCGGGCCACCGCCTCGATCGCGCTGTACTCGGTGGCCAGGTCGGGTGCCAAGACGGTCGTGCTGATCGGGTTCCTGCTGTCCTCGTCCGCGTGGCGGCGGCTGGGCGAGCTGGTACCGGACGGCGTCGTCCTGATCCCGGTCGCCGCCGCCCTCGCCCTGGCGGGCGTGGCGATGGCCGTCGTACGACCGCTGCGCCGGCCCGTGACGGGGCTGGTGCGCTGTGCGCTCACCGATGCCCGGACGGTGCACGCGCGGCCCTCCCGGGTGCTGGCCCTGTGGGGCGGGGCCACCGCGATGCCGCTGGTGCAGGCGAGTGTGCTGGCCTGCGCCGGGGAGGCGCTCGGGCTCGGGCTGCCGTGGGCGGACGTGACCCTCGCCTATCTGGCGGCGGGCACCGCCGGGGGTGCCGTGCCGGTGCCCGGCGGGGTCGCGGTGGACGCGGCGCTGGTGTTGACGCTGGCCGCGTTCGGCGCCCCGCTGGCGGTGGCCACCGCGACCGTGCTCGGCTACCGCGTGCTGACCGACTGGGTTCCGCTGCTGCCGGGCGCCCTGGTGCTGTCGGCGCTGATCCGCGCGAAGGCGCTGTGAGGCGTCCCCGGAGTCGTCAGTCGCGGCGGGCGACTATGCGGTAGGCGTTGGCGAGGCGCAGGCGCTGCGAGAGCGGCCGCACGGCGAAGCGGTCCAGGAGGGTGCCGGCGATCAGAGCCGGGATCCCCGCGAGGAGCAGGGCGGCGCGGAGCGCCTTCTGGAGGGCGCCCGGCGGGTGGGGAAGCCAGGGGGCGTCCTCGTGCGGGGCGGTGTGGTCCAGGGCGAGCCAGACGGCGGCCAGCAGGTCGACGGGGTCGTGGGCCTCCGCGTGCTCTTCGGCGACGACCGTGAAGCCCAGCCCGGTGAGCCGTTCGCGCAGGTTGGCGACCGGGATGAAGTGCAGGTGCTGCGGCTGCAGCCAGGGCAGCCACCAGCGGCCGAGGAGCCGGGCGTAGCGGCTCTCGGGGTCGGGGACCTCGATGAGGAGGTGGCCGCCGGGGCGTACCGTCTCGTGGGCGGCGCGCAGTTCGCGGTCGGGGTCGGTGCTGTGCTCCAGGTAGTGGAACATGCTGACGACGTCGTAGCGGGCGGCGAGTTCGGGGGCCAGGTCCGGGAGGGCGCCCCGGTAGGCGCGCTCCACCCGGCCCTCGCGGGCGGCTAGTTCGACGCCGTCGGTGAAGTCGAGGCCGTCGAAGGCGGTGCCCGGCAGCACCTCGCGGGCCGCCTCGCAGAAGTGGCCGTGTCCGGTGCCGACGTCGAGCCAGTTCTTGGGGGTGGGGTCGTGCGGGACCATGGACCGGGCGCGGCCCTGGTACATCCTGGTCCGGCCGCCGAAGGTGCCGCTCATCTTCTGCTCGCCGAGGCCGTCGTAGAAGTCGCGGTAGTAGAACTCCAGGCCCGTGTCGTTGAGGCGCGGGTTCTGGAAGGTGTGTCCGCAGTCGCCGCAGCGGTCGAGGACGAAGGCGCCGGGCTTGTGCTGGAGCAGGTCGGTGGTGCGCAGCCGGGTGGTCAGCCGGCCGGAGTGGCACCAGGGGCAGGTGGTGCGCGGGGGTTCGAAGAAGCGGTCGGTGCCTTCGGCGAGGTCCCGCTGGTAGGCGGAGCGCAACGCCTCGATCTCACTCTGCTTGCTCATCGGCTCTCCTTGCGTGCGGGTCGGCTGCGAGGCGTTCCAGGTGGGTCGCGGCGGCCGGCGCGCCGCCTGCCGCGCGGAACGCGGTGCGGATCCTGGCCGCCGCGGCGCGCGGGCCGGGTTCGTACAGGACGGTGTCGAGGGCGTCGCCCAGCCGGGAGGCGGTGACCCGGCCGAACCTGACCCGGACGCCCGCCCCGGCGTCGACGACCTGCCCGGCGATCACCGGCTGGTCGTCGCGGATGGGAGCGACGACCAGCGGGACGCCGTGCCACAGGGCCTCGCACACGGTGTTGTGCCCGGCGTGGCAGACCACCGCGTCGACCCTTTCCAGGAGCGGGAGCTGGGGCAGCGAGGGCAGGATCAGGAGGTCCTTGTCGTCGGCCGCCGGGGGCAGCGTGGCGCCGGGGTCGGCCACCAGCGCCTGTACCCGGTGGGCCCGTTCGCGTACGGCGGCCACGCACTCGGCGAGGAACCGCCCGCCCACGTCCGCGTTGGCGGTGCCGAGGGAGACGAGGACCCGCTCCCGGCTCGGGTCCAGCCACTCCCAGGGGAAGCCGTCGGCGACCGGTCGCTCGGAGATCGACGGGCCCACGTAGCGGACCGCCGGCCGGTCGGTGGGGCCCGCCAGTTCGGGTGTGGTGAAGGCGAGGGTGAGCCGGGGCGAGAAGCGCGGGTCGGCGGTGGCCGCCGGGTCGCCGATGCGCTCCCGCAGCTCGGCCAGCCGGTCCCGGAGCCACTCGGCGACCTTGGGGATGCCGTCGTAGGCACCGCCGAACTCGGCCGAGGTGGTGGCGGAGGTCGCCCAGGGCAGGCCGAGCCGCTCGGCCACCAGGGCCCCGGCGAAGGCCTGCTGGTCGGCGACCACCACATCGGGGCGGAAGTCCTCGACGGCCGCCCGCACACCGGGCGCCATGGCGTCCGCCAGGGGCACCAGGAACCACTCCCAGAGGAACTTCAGCGCCTCCGCGCCCCGCAGGTCCGCGGGCCGCTCCCCCTCCGCGGTCCCGGCGCACCGGAACACCCGTGCCTGCCCTCCCGCGAGCCGGCGCACCAGCTCGGCGTCCGCGCAGACCCAGGCCACCCGGTGCCCGCGCGCGGCGAGCTCGGCCGCGACACCGACGGCCGGGTTGATGTGCCCGACCAGGGGCGGCACGACGAACAGGAAGCCGCTCACCGGACCCCGGCCGCCCGCGCCCCGCTGACCGAGTGGATCAGCTCCAGGATGTGTCCGCCGACCGTGCCGGCCGCCTCGACCAGCACGGAGTGCTCGTGGCCGGGCAGCACCACCGACCGGTAGTCCGCCAGCAGGGTCTCCTTCAGCGGGACCACCTCGACCATGTCGGAGTCACCGCCGTACACCCCGAGGACCGGGCAGCGTACGACGCTGATCTGGTCCTCGGTCAGGACACGGCTCGCCGGGATGTCCCGGCCGAGGCTGGTCTCGCGGACCAGCCGGGCCGCGCCCCTGGCCAGCCGGGCGGTGTTGCGGCCGTGGTTGGCGGTGACCCAGGCGATCGCCTCCGGCTCGTTGCGGGCGAGTTCGGTGACGACCCGGTGCAGGATGCCGCCGAGTTTCGCGGCCCAGGCGGCGGTCGCCGGCTCGGACTCGATCAGGCTCAGGCTGGCGGTGCGCTCCGGGTGGCGGGCCGCGTAGCCGAAGGCGATGGTGCCGCCGTAGGAGTTGCCGACGAGGTGGACCGGGCCGGTGATCGCCAGCCGGTCGAGCAGGGCCTCCAGGTCGTCGATGTTGTGGTCGAGGGTGTAGCCGCCGGCCGGACGGCCGCTGCGGCCGTGACCGCGCAGGTCGTACATGACCACGTCGAGCCCGGAGGCGGCGAACGCGGGTGCCACGGTGAAGTAGTAGCTGGCCAGGCTGTCGGTGAGCAGCCCGTGCACCAGGACCACGGTGGCGAGGGGGGTACGGCCCTCCGCCGGGCCCATTCGCTGTACGTGCAGCCGGATGTCCCCGGTGTCGACGATCGCCATGGCTCAGCCCGCCTCCGTGGCCTTCAGGCTCCACACCACGTACTCGACGAGCCGTCCGACGGTCAGCTCGATGATCTCGTCGAACTCCATCCCGGCCAGGAACTCGGCGAAGTTGACCCGCTTGCCGTACCGCTCCTCCAGGAGCCCGGCCAGGGTGACCAGGTCGATGCTCTCCAGTTCTAGGTCGCGGTTGAAGGTGGTGCTCATGCCGATCTCGGCGTCGTCGTCGCCGTACTCCTCCAGGAGGGTGCGCAGCATCCGCGCCAGGTCGGCGAGGACCGCCTCCTCGTCGGCGCGGACTTCGGGCTCGGTGGGGTTCATCGCGGGTCCTCCTCGGGGTCTGCGGCTGCCGGTCCGGTCGTCCAGGCCACGACGTAGTCGCGGTCCGGCAGTGCGGGGGGATTGCGGACCGGCGCGCAGTGCACCGGGTAGGCGCGTTCCAGCCGGCCCGAGACCAGCAGCCGGCTGCCGTCCGGGGCCGCCTCCAGGACGGTGAAGTCCCGTGGCCGGCCGTCGAATCCGGTGCCCTCGGCCTTGGCGACGGCTTCCTTGGCGGCCCAGAACCGGGTGAACCAGAGGTCCGTTGAGCCGCCCGCGCCGCCCGCGCCGGCTGCGGACAGGGTGTGCAACAGCCGGAGTTCGTCCGCGCCGAGCGCGGCCCGCAGAGCCGCCGGGTCGCGTTCGGCGACCTCTTCGAGGTCGATGCCCGGCCCGGGTCCGGGGGTGTGCGGGCGTACGATCGCCACCGCCGCCTCGGCCCGGTGGGCGAGGGAGACGTCCAGCTCGGGCAGCGTGCGGCCGTGCACGCCGACCACGTAGGGACGGCCCGACGCGTCGTTCGCGACCCGGAGTTCGGCCGGGAAGACCGGCCCCTCGCCGTGCTGCCAGAGCCACTGCCGTACCGCGTCCTTGGCCGCGATCCGGCCCAGCAGCCACTGCCGGCGGCCGCGCGGTGGCCGCTCGGCGTACTGCGAACGCTCGGCGCCACCGAGGGAGTTGCGCATGATCAGCTCGCGGGAGGCCAGGTCCGGCCAGCGTTCGTGGAGCAGCGCCCAGCCGCCGGGCTGCGTCTGGGAGAGGGTGTTGCGCTCTGGGAAGCGCTCGACGGGCCGGGTGTGCGGGTCGTTGTCGAAGCGACGGTCCTGCCAGCCGTCGATCCGGGCCCACGCCCGGCCGCCGACGGTGAGCTCCACATCCGCTTCCAGGACGGTGTCGGTGAGCGAGGTGATCCGCACCAGGCAGCCGACCTCGGTGCCGGGGGCGGGATGCGGGCCGTGGAAGCACGCGCGGCGCATCTGCACCGGGAAGACGACGGTCCGCTCGGTGCGGGTCGCCATGATCCAGTAGCCGAGGATCTGGCCGACGTTGTCGAGCAGCGCGCCCGGGGCGGCGGGCGCGGTGATCACCCCGCGCACGTGCCGGTCGCCGATCGCGGTGAGTTCGGTGACGCCCTGGAACGCCGGGCCGTGGAACATCCAGCGTTCGGTGTACAGCTCGGCCGCGGTGTGGTCGGGGGTCCGCTCGGGGGCCGGGGGGCGGGTGGGGCCGACGGGCGGCGGGGAGTGTTCGGGGGCGACTTCCACGACCGCGCGGGCGGTGGGGCCGAAGGTGACCGAGACCCGTCCGGGCCCGTCGGGGGTGACGGTCACCGGCACGTCGACGGGGGGCGTGGCGGTGAGCCAGCGGTCGAAGCGGGCTCCGTGCACGGCCACCGCCCGCAGCCCGGTGGCGTCCTCGGCCGCGTCCATCATGTGCTGGACGATCGTGGTGGCGGGGACCACCGGCCAGCGGTCCTCGGTGTCGGGCCAGCCGGGGCGTTGCGGGAAGAAGCAGTGGTCGAGGAGGTGGGGCATCGCCTCGGGGGACACCCGGAGGGTGGTGGTGCGGGAGGTGGGCGGCGGTGCCGTGCGGGCGGGGGCGCGGTCCGCGGTGCGCTGGGGTGCGGTGGGGCGAGGGGCCGCGTGGCGGGGCAGGGCACGGGCGGTGGCGGGGGCCGTGGTGCCGGACGGGGTGCGGATCGCGGTGAGCACGGCCGCTGCGGTGTCGGCCGTCTCCCGCAGCAGCGCGTCGAGTTCGGCGGCGGCCGGGATGCGGGTGGCGAGGTCGTCCAGCGGGGACGGCCCGGCGGATGTCCGTCCGCTGCCCAGCGCCGTGCGGAGTCCGGCCAGTTCCGGGCCGTCCAGGGAGACCAGCGCGCCGCCCAGGTCGAGCCGGACGGGCGGCCGCTGCCGAGTGGACGTGGCCGGGTTGCTCGTCCCCGGGACCGCCGGTGCGACGGTGGCGCCCGCGGTCCACAACGCGGTGGCCACGCGCCGGAGCTGGGCCAGGCCGGAGCGGTGCGGGGAGTTGGCGGCGACGGCGAGGTGGTCGCGGTCGCCGAGGGTGTCGCCGATCAGGGAGGCGAGCTGGCCGGGGCCCATCTGGACGAAGACGCGGTGCCCCGCGGCGTACAGGCCCTCGACCAGCTGCCGGAACCGGACCGGCTCCAGCAGATGCCGGACGAACAGCTCGCGTACCTCCGTCTCGGCCGCCGGGAAGGGGGCCGCGGTGGTGCCGGACCAGACCGGGACGGCCGGCCGGTGCAGCCGGAAACGCTCGGCGGCCTCCCTGATGGGGGTCAGGTACGGCGCCAGCATCGGGGTGTGGAAACCGGACCGGAACGGCAGCACCTGGCAGAGCACGCCGTCGGCCCGGAAGGCCCGGACGAAGTCCGCCACGGCCCGGTCCGGGCCGCAGATCATCGACTGGTTCGGCGCGTTGTCGTGGGAGAGGACGATCCCGGCGTCCGTCCAGTCCTCGTGGAGTGCGGCGAGGACCCGGTCGGCGGGGGCGCCGACCGCGGCGAAGGCGAGGCCCGGCACGGTGACCGCGTCGGGGTCGAACTCGGCCATGAACGCGTCAACCTGGTCACCCGAGTAGAGCCCGGCGGCCACCATCGCCGTCCACTCGCCGACGCTGTGCCCCGCGACCGCGTCCGGCACCACGCCCATCCGGCGCAGCGCCGAGTCGAGCAGCCGGCCCACGCCGACGACACCGAACCCATGGCGGCCCACGTCCCCGACCCGCACGGCGGCCGGGGCGGGGCCGGTGACGGCGGGGAGGCCGAAGTGCGCGGCGATGTCGTCGACGCGGGGGGTGAACTCGCCTTCCAGACCGGGGAAGACGAAGGCCAGCCTGCCGGTGCTCAGCAGCCCGGCGGGCCGGAACCACACGTCGTTGCGGCCCTGCCAGGCCCGGCCCCTGCCGACCGCGCGCCGGGCCAGGGCCAGCCGTTTGGCGGTGGGGTCGACGATGCCCAGCCGGACCGGGCCGGTCCGCGGATGGGTCCCCGCGGGGTCGAGACCGGCGGCGAGGACCGCGGAGTCGTCGGCGGCGAGGACGGCGGTGAGCCGCTCGGGAGTGTCGGCGGCCAGCAGGAGGATGCGCTCGGGTTCGGTGACCTCCGCACGGCGGGGTGCGGCGGCTTCCGTGCCGCGGGCTGCGACGACTCCCGCGCCGCGGCTGACGGCGGCGGGGCGGTTGCCCGGGGCCTCCTCCAGCACCACGTGCGCGTTGATCCCGCCGAACCCGAAGGCGTTCACCCCGGCCCTGCGCACCGGCTGTCCGCGAACGGTCTCCCAGGGCCGGGCCCGGTCCAGGGTGCGGAAGCGGGTGGCGGCGAGGGCCGGGTGCGGGTCGTCGCAGTGCAGGGTGGGCAGCAGGGTGGCGTGGTGGAGTGCGAGGGCGGCCTTGACCAGTCCCGCGACTCCGGCGGCCGGCATGGTGTGGCCGATCATCGACTTGACCGAGCCCAGTACGGCCCGCTCGGCGCCGCGCCCGTCGGGTCCGCCGGGCCCGAACACCTCGGCCAGGGTGGTGAGTTCGGCGGAGTCACCGGCGGGGGTGGCGGTGCCGTGCGCCTCCAGGAGGCCGACCGAGTGCGGGGCCGTGGGGTCGAGGCCGGCGGCCCGCCAGGCCTGGCGTACGGCATACGTCTGACCGCCGGGGTCGGGGTTGACGAGTCCGGCGGTACGGCCGTCGCTGGCCACGCCGGTGCCGCGGATCACCGCGTAGACGCGGTCGCCGTCGCGTTCGGCGTCGGCGAGGCGCTTGAGGACGACGACTCCGGTGCCCTCGCCGATGAGGATGCCGTCGGCCTCCCGGTGGAAGGGCCGGATGCGCTGGCTCGGGGAGAGCGCGCGCAGCTGGGAGAAGACGCTCCACAGGGTGATGTCGTGGCAGTGGTGCACTCCCCCGGCGAGCATCACGTCGCAGCGGCGGGCGGTGAGTTCGGTGACGGCCTGGTCGACGGCGACCAGGGAGGAGGCGCAGGCCGCGTCCACGGTGTAGGCGGGGCCGCGCAGGTCGAGGCGGTTGGCGATGCGGGAGGCGGCGAGGTTGGGCACCAGGCCGATCGCGGACTCGGGGCTGGCGGGACCGAGCCGGTCGGTGAACGCCTCGCGTACCCGGGCCAGTTGGCCGGGTGTGAGGTCGGGCACCAACTCGCCCAGGGTGCGGACCAGTTGGCCTGCGGTGCGGACCCGTTGGTCGAGCCGGACCAGGCCGGGGGTGAGATAGCCGCCCCGGCCCAGGACCACGCCGACCCGGTGCCGGTCGGGCAGCCGGTCCTCGCCGCCCGCGTCCGCGATGGCGGCGGCGGCCACGTCGAGGGCGATCAGCTGGTCGGGCTCGGTGCCGGGGACCGAGTTCGGCATGATGCCGTACCGGGTGACCTCCACCTCGGCCAGTGCGTCCACGAAGCCGCCGCGCCGGCAGTACACCTGGTCGGGGACGGCGGGCCCGGTGGCCGAGCCGGGCCGGTAGTAGTCCGCGTCCCAGCGCCCGTCCGGCACGTCCGTGATGGCATCCGTGCCGTTCACCAGGTTCTGCCAGTACGCGTCCAGGCCCGCGGCGCCCGGCAGCAGCACCGCCATGCCCACGATCGCGACCGGAATCTGACGGTCGTCGGTCATGTCACCAGCCCGACGCGGTGTAGACGACGGCCCGCACGGACTCCTCGCCCCAGGCGAGCTCGCGCAGCAGGGCGGCGGTGCCCTCGTCGGGGTCGATCAGCTCGACCCCGCGCCGCGCGTACTCCCGCCCCAGCTCCGGGCTGACCATCCCGGTGTGGCCGCCGGTGGGCGCCCACGGCCCCCAGTGCACGGTCAGCGCGCGGTTCCCGGTGCGCTCCGCCCAGTCGGCGCCGAGGCTCTCCAGGGCGTCGTTGGCGGCGGCGTAGTCGGCCTGGCCGCGGTTGCCGAGGACGGCCGAGATGCTGCCGAACAGCACCGCGAAGGCGGGACCGCCCGGCAGTTCCTCGAGGGCGGCGAGCAGGGTGGCCGCGCCGGCCGTCTTCGTCCCGTACACGCGCTGGAAGGACTCCGGGGTCTTCTCGGCAATCAGCCGGTCCTCGATCACCCCGGCCGCGAACACGACCCCGTCCAGGCGGCCGTGGTCGGCGTGGATCTCCTTGACGGCCTGGAGTGCGGCGTCGCGGTCCCGGAAGTCGACGGCGCGGTAGCGCGCCTCGCTGCCGAGGGCGGCGAGTTCGTCCAGGGTGGCGGTGATCTCCCGCCGGGCCAGGATCAGTTCGGCCTCCCGGTTGATCTCGGCCGGCTTCAGGCCGCCCCGGGCGGCGAGGGCGGTGCGGAGTTCGGCCGGGGTGCGGGCGGCCGCGGTGTCCGGGCTCTCCGGGCCGGTGGGCGCGGGCGTGCGGCCGAGCAGTTCGATCCGGCAGCGGCAGGCGGCGGCCAGACCGGCCGCGAACTTCGCGGTGATGCCCCTGGCCCCGCCGACCAGCAGCACCACGGAGTCCCGGTCCAGGCCGAGGGCGGCGG
Source organism: Streptomyces shenzhenensis (assembly GCF_021462265.1). Taxonomy (GTDB): domain Bacteria; phylum Actinomycetota; class Actinomycetes; order Streptomycetales; family Streptomycetaceae; genus Streptomyces; species Streptomyces shenzhenensis. The sequence goes on from NZ_JAJONF010000035.1 coordinate 77,749, forward strand.
CCTCCGCGGCGCCCGCTCCCGCCGGTCCGGCCCCGGTGCCGCCGAGCGCGCCGGGCGCCGCCTCGACCATGTCCAGGCCCTGCCGTCCGGCGGCCGTGCGCAGCACGACCGGAGCCGGTTCCGGCGCGAGCAGTTCGGCGAGCAGTGCGTCGGCGACCGCGTTCGGGGCGGTGTCCCCGAGGGTCACGACCCGGGCGACGGTGTCCGGGTACTCCCGGGCCACGGTACGGAACAGCCCGTGCAGCCCGGCCGAGCGTGCCGCGTCCGCGCCGTCGGCGGGGCGGACGGCCAGCAGCCAGCGCGGACCGCGCGCGAGGGCCGCGCGCAGCGCCGGGAAGGCGTCCGGCAGGACCGGGGTCTGCGCGGCCCCGGGCAGACCGCCCAGGTAGAGCACCCCGTCCACGGTCCCGTCCGCCGCCCCGAGCAGATGGCCGGCCGGCATGGTCACGGTTTCCGCCCCGCAGGCGGCGAGCCGCGCCGCGATCCGGGCGGCCGCGGGGCCCGCTTCCGCGCCGAGCAGCACGAACCGCCGGCCGGCGAGCAGAGCGGCGGGATCGGCGTCGGGGTCCGGCTCGGCCAGGGCGACGGGCCGCAGGACGAAGCGTTTGGGGGCCACCCCGGCGAGCGGCTCGCCGGCCGCGGGACCCGAGTCCGCGTCGGCACCGCCCCCGCCGGCAGCCTTCGCGGCCGCAGGACCCGGAACCGGCATCACACCGCCACCGCCATGGCCGTCGCCCGGCGTCCCGGTGGCCGCCGGGGCCGGACCGGCACCGCCCGCGTCGACCCGCGCCTTCAGCCACCCCGTCACCGCGGCCGCCGTGCGGGCCTTCGCCAGGTCCTCCAGCTCGGCGTCGTCCAGGGTCTCCGCGCCGCCCGCTATGCCGAGGCGCTTGGCCAGTTCGCCCGCGATCTCGGCCCGCTTGATCGAGTCGATGCTCAGGTCCGCCTCCAGATCGAGGTCGGGCTCGATCATGTCGACGGGGTAGCCGGTGCGCTCGCTGATGATCTCCAGGACGACCCGCTCGACGTCGGCCGCCGCCTCGGGTTCGGCCACCGGGGCGGGCGCGAGGGCGGGCTCCGCCGGCTGCGGCTGGGGGGCGGGCGCTTCGGCGGGCGGCAGTTGCTGCAGCAGCACCGGCGCGGCCGGCACCTGTACCTGGGTCGCCCCGAAGTAGGTGAGCAGCACGTCGCGCTGGGCGGCGACCATCTCCCGGCTGGTGCGCAGGAACTCGGCTATCAGCGCGTCCCGGTCGGCGGGGGCGCCGTGCGGCTGGTCCGTCGTCACAGTCGTCGTCTCCTCGACTCGTCGGGCCGGTGCGAGGGCACCGGGCAGGAGGTCTCCGGCGGCGGTGCGCACGAGCTGTCCGTCGACCGTCCAGCCGGGCCGCTTCGGCGCCGGGGTCCGGACCGCGTCCACGGCGTCCCGGCCGCGCAGCAGCCAGGCGGTGTGTACCGGTACGTCTGCCACGGCCAGCTGGGCCAGGGCGTCGAGCCAGCCGCGCAGTCCGCTGCCGGCGCGCGGTTCGCAGGCCACGGTGGTGTGCGGGCGGTCGCCGAGGATCTGCCCGACGAGCCGGGTGAGGACGGTCCCGGGCCCGGCCTCCACGAAGACGCGGGCCCCGGCCTCGTACATCGCCTCGATCTGGGCGGTGAAGGCGACGGGTGAGCCGATCTGGGCGGCGAGTTCGGCGCGTACGGCGTCGGCGTCCGGCCGGTAGGGGGCCGCCGTGCGGTTGGACCACACCGGGAACTCGGGCGGTCGTACGGCCGTGTCCGCGAGGACCTCCGCGAACCGGTCGCCCGCCCCGGCCACGACCGGGCTGTGGAAGGCGCAGGCGACCGGGATCCGTTTGGCGCCGAGACCGGCCTCGCGCAACAGCCGGACGGTCTCGGTCACGTCGTCGGTCGGGCCGGAGACGACCGTCTGCCGGGGCGAGTTGTGGTTGGCCACGACCACGGTGGCCGGGGCGCCGGCCGTCCGCAGCGCGCGTTCGACGTCGTCCGCTCCGGCGGACACGGCCGCCATGGTGCCGGGTTCGTCGCCCGCGGCGGCCAGGATCGCGGCCGCGCGTTCGGCGCTCAGTTGCAGGAGGGTCTCGGGGCTGAGGGCGCCGGCCGCGCTCAGGGCGACGAGTTCGCCGTAACTGTGGCCGGCGGCCATGTCGGGGCGGACGCCGGCCGCCGTCAGGAAGGCGTGGGAGGCGAGGCCGGTGATGCCGAGGGCGGGCTGGGCGGCCCGGGTGTCGGTGAGGGCGGCCCGGCGGCGCTCGCGGGTGTCCTCGTCGAACGCGGTGGGCGGGTAGAGGGTGTCGGCGTGGGCGCGGCCGAGCTGGAGGTAGTGCTGCAGTTCGGGGAAGGCGATGAGGACGTCGGCGAGCATGCCGGGGCGCTGGCTGCCCTGGCCGGGGAAGAGGAAGGCGACCTTGGCGTCGGCGGCCACGCCCGGCCGCGGGCCGGCGAGGTGGATGCCGGCGGCCGGGTCGTGCTCGCCGGCGAGGACGCGGCGCAGTTGTCCGGTCAGCCCGGCCACGTCGCCGGCGACCACCGCGGCCCGTACCGGTTCGTTCGAGGCGTCCGCGCGGCGGGCGGCGGCGAGCGCCAGGTCGCGCAGCCGCCAGGACCCGGTGCCGGCGGCCCGCAGGATCTCCTCGACGCCCCGGTGGGCGGCCTTCTCGTCCCGGCCCCGGAACACGAACAGCTCGGCGGGCCAGGCGTCCAGTCCCTGTTCCGGTGGCAGCGGGCTGTCGTAGGCGGCGAGCACCACATGGAAGTTGGTGCCGCCGAAGCCGAACGCGCTGACCCCCGCGACCCGTTCGGCGGGCGGGGCGGCCCAGGGCCGGGACTCGGTGTGGAAGGCGAACGGACTGTCCGTCTCCTTCCAGGCCGGGTTGGGGTGGTCGAGGTGCAGGGTGGGCGGCTTGACGCCGGTGTGCAGGGCGAGGGTGGTCTTGATCAGCCCGGCGAGTCCGGCAGCGCACTTGGTGTGCCCGATCTGGGACTTGACCGACCCGAGCGCGCAACCGCCCCGCTCCGCGCCCGCCTCCGTGAACACCTCGCTGAGGATGGTGAGTTCGGTGCGGTCGCCGACGACGGTCCCGGTGCCGTGCGCCTCGACCAGGCCGACCCGGGCCGGGGAGATCCCGGCGTTGCGGTACGCCCGCAGCAGCGCGGCCCGCTGGCCCTCGGGGCGCGGGGCGGTCAGGCCCAGGGAGCGGCCGTCGCTGGACGAGCCCAGGCCCTTGATGACGCCGTAGATCAGGTCACCGTCGCGCTCGGCGTCCGCCAGCCGTTTGAGGACGACGCAGGCCACGCCCTCGCCGAGCGCGATGCCGTCGGCGGAGCCGTCGAAGGCGCGGGAGCGGCCGGTCGGGGAGAGCGCGTGCACGGAGGAGAACAGGACGTAGTCGTTGATGCCGTTGTGCAGATCGGCGCCGCCGCACAGCACGACGTCGCTGGTGCCGGCGGTGAGTTCCTTGCAGGCGACGTCGACGGCGGCCAGCGAGGAGGCGCAGGCCGCGTCCACCGTGTAGTTGGCGCCGCCCAGGTCGAGGCGGTTGGCGATCCGCCCCGAGATGACGTTGGCCAGCATGCCGGGGAAGGAGTCCTCGGTGAGCCGGGGCAGCTGGTCTGCGAGGCCGTCGGGCACCTTGCCGTAGTAGGAGGGCAGTACGGCGCGCAGGGTGGCCGCGTTGGAGAGGTCGCTGCCGGCCTCGGCGCCGAAGACGACGGAGGTGCGCGAGCGGTCGAACTCCCGCCCGCGCGCGCCGTATCCGGCGTGGTCCAGGGCGCGCCGGGCGGCCTCCAGGGCGAGCAGCTGGACGGGCTCGATGTGTCCGAGGGAGGCGGGCGGGATGCCGTAGCTCAGCGGGTCGAAGGGGATCGGCGGCAGGAAGCCGCCCCACTTGGAGGTCGTAGTGCCCTCAGCGTGGTGCACGGCCGGATCCCAGCGCGCCACCGGCACCTCGGTGACCGCGTCGTGTCCGGCGACCACGTTCGCCCAGAAGTCGGCGAGGTCGGGGGCCTCGGGGAACATGCAGGCCATGCCGACGATCGCGATGTCGAGCGGGGCGGGGGCGGTGGGCTCCGTGTGCTCCTCGGGGGCCTCCCGCCGCGCGAGGAAGCCGGCGGCTCCGTCGGTCACGGCGTGGTGCAGGGCGGCCACGGTGGTGGTCGCCGAGCGCAGGACGGCGACCTCTCCGGCCATGAACATCCCGTCGGAGAACTGGCGCTGCTCGTCCACCGGTGTCAGTTCGCCGTCGGCCGTGCGGTCGACGCCCTTGCTGGCGATGCGCAGCCGGCCGACGTTGAGCCGTTCCAGCTCCTCCCACACCCGCCGGTCGGGCACCCCCTGGTCGCGCAGCTCGGCTTCGCGCTCGCGGTAGTCGTAGGTGAAGGGGCTGGGGACACAGCGGGTGGCGTGGCCGGGCGCGGTCTCCAGGAGGGCGGTCGAGGCGGCCGCCCTGACCTGGCGCTGGAAGAGGGGCTGGATCGCGCCCCGGTCCACGGCCTCCTCGGTGAAGAGGTACGCGGTGCCCATGAGCAGGCCCACGGCCGCGCCCCGGGCGGTGAGGGGCGCGGCGAGGGTGGCGGTCATCGCCGCCGAGCGTTCGTCGTGGATGCCGCCCGCGAAGAACACCTCCAGGCCTTCGAGGTCCGGGAAGTCCTCCAGAACGGCGAGCTGGGCCTCCCAGAGCGGGAAGCTCGCGCGCGGGCCGACGTGGCCGCCGCACTCGGAGCCCTCGAACACGAACTTGCGGGCGCCGGCCTCCAGGAACTGCCGCAGCAGCCCCGGCGAGGGCACGTGCAGGAAGGTGCTGATCCCGGCCCGTTCCAGCGCCTCCGCCTGGGCGGGCCGGCCGCCCGCGACGATGGCGTGGCTGGGCCGCAGCTCGCGTACCGCTTCGAGCTGGGCGTTGCGGAGTTCCTCGGGCGCGAAGCCCAGTACGCCGACGCCCCAGGGCCGCCCGTCGAGCGCGGCCTTGGCCTCGGTCAGCATCTCCCGGGTGCGGACGCCGTCGGCGAGGGCCAGCGCCAGGAAGGGCAGTGCCCCGTCGTCGGCGACGGCCGCGGCGAAGGCGGCCCGGTCGCTCACCCGGGTCATCGGGCCCTGGGCGACGGGCAGCCGGGTGCCGAGGGCCCGGCTCATGGCGGAGGTGGCGGGCCGCAGCGCGTCGGCGGCGGCAGCCGGGCCGGCCGGCCGCGGCGCGCCCGCGGCGGCACCGGTACCGCGGATCGCCGCGGTCAGCTCCCGTACGGTCCGCCGTACGTCGCCCCAGCGTTCGGCGAACCGTGCGGCGAGGAAGCCGTCCTGGCCCACCGGGAGCAGTTGGGTGCGCGGGTCCTCGGCGCCGAGCAGCGCGGCGACCGCGGCCGGGTCCTCGGCGGGCGGGTGTACGGCGTCCGGGCCGCGGCGGTGCAGGACCCGGTGCCCGGCCACGACGACCGTCTCGGAGCCGTCGAAGGAGCGCAGGGCGGCCGCCGTCGCCTCGGGCAGCCGGGACTCGGCGAGCAGCGCCAGTTGGCTGTCGAGGACCACCCCGGCCGCGCCGCCGGCCACCGCGGCCGCCGCCGTGTGCGCTCCGATGCCGCCGGCGGCCCAGACCGGCACCTCCAACTCGTCTGCGGCGAGCAGTTGTTGAAGGAGGACGAAGGTGCTGAGCTCGCCGACCCGGCCGCCGCTCTCGGCACCCCGGGCGATCAGCCCGTGGGCACCGGCGGCGACCGCCGCACGGGCTCCGGCCAGGTCGGTCACCTCGGCCAGCACCCGTGTGCGCGGGGCGAGTTCGGCGATGGTCCAGGGTGCGTCGGCGGCCCGGACCACGGTGTCGGGGGCCGGGCCGGGACCGTCCGGGGTGAGAGCGTCCGGGGTGAGAGCGCAGCCGGCGGCGATCCGCACCCCGTAGGGTCCCGGGGCCGCCCGTCTCAGCCGGGCCAGCGCCTCCAGGGTTCTTCGGTCGCCGCGGCCCAGGTCGAGGACGCCGAGTCCACCGGCGGCGCAGACCGCTGTGGCGAGCCTGGCATCGGGTGCTCCGAAAGGGGTGATGCACATGATCAGGTCGACAGCACGCACAGGGGACGTCATGACGCTCCGAATAATCGGGAGGACAGCACGGTGGGGGATGTGTGCGGCGAAAAGCTCGTGGTGAGGCCCCCGGAAACTAGCGAGTTCATTACTCGCGGGTCAACAACGGAGCGTACGCATCGCGCCCGGTAGCATTGATTCGGCCAGCGGGGGGAATTCACCGCAAGAGCCGAAAATCCCGGCAATCCACGTTGACACAGCGGCCGTTCGGCGCCCGGATCCCCGGCGGCACACCGTCACAAGCCCGTCAAAGCGCCCTGGCCATTCACCCGGCACTCACCGCTCCGCAACGCGCCGTGCGACCGCGCCGAGCTCTGTAAATTCGGGGTGACTTCGGTCCACTGGCTCAATCGTGGCACACCGGAAAGCCGCACCCAACGCCTCCGCGTCAACCCTCACCCAATCCTGACAAAAACCTGTCGTCAACCGCATTGCTGCAAATGAAACGCACGACGGGGAAAATTCTTGTAAACCCTTGAAGTAAACGGCCGGAGAGCGCCCGGTTCGCCGGCCGCTCATTGACAGGAATTCAGTGACGGCCCACGCCCGCCCGCACGCCGGTTCAGGAGTGGTGACCGGCTTCGCCCGTCGCGTTCTGGACGGTGAGGACCCGTACGCGTGAACCGTCGCCGACGGCTCGCCACCGGTGGGGAGTACCTCCCGGGTAGCAGATGCTGTCCCCCTGCCCGAGCACGTGGAAGCGGGGTCCGTCGGCCGTCTGCAGGTCGATCTCGATCTCGCCGGCGACGACGTAGACGAACTCGTCACCGGGGTGGTCGTAGTACTCCTCGAAGCGCTCCGGCATCCCGGTGTACTCCACGGGGTGGACGGAGTAGGCGGGGGCGCCGAGCATGCGCGCCGTACCGCCGGGCCTGGCCACGGCGAGTCCCTCACCCGAGCGCACCAGGTGGGCCGAACCGGCCGGGGCATCGGGATACGGCACCGCCGCCGCCGTCATGAGTGCCTGCTGAGTGGTCCCGAGGGCGCGGGCGATGCGGTGCAGGGACGGCATGCTCGGCCGGGTCAGTCCCCGCTCCAGTTGACTGAGGAACGGGTGCGAGAGCCCGGCGAGTTCGGCCAGCCGGACGAGGGTCAGGCCCCGCTCCTTGCGCAGCTTCCGGATCGCGCTGCCGAGTTCGGCGCGCAGCAGCGCGTCCGTGTCCGGTACTGCGGCGGCTGGACGACTGGCGGCGGACGGCGTGCTCTGAGCGGGTCGCGCTGGCATGGCGGGAATCCTAAAGGGTCGGGATCGCGAGGCCGTCGGCGTCCCGGTGACGGCCAAGGGAGCTTTTACGCCACCGAAACACCGAGACCCTAGGCTCAATGTTGATGGCACGAACATTGTATCCCGTGTCGGGCAGGTCCCTCGTATCCGTCTCCCCGACACCCAGCCCCAAGGGAGCCTCCATGGCCGCGGCCACCTCCGACCGTCCCGTCGCCTTCCCGCCGGAATCCGGCTTCCTCGACGCCATGGCCGCCCTCGCCGGGGGCGTCTGCGTCGTCACCGCCCTGACGTCCGAGGGCCGCCCGGTCGGCTTCACCAGCACCGCCGTGATGAGCCTGAGCCGCGAGCCGCGCCTGCTGGCCATCGGGGTGGGCCACCGCGGCCGTACGCTGCCCGCGCTGCTCGAAGGCCGCAGGTTCGCGCTGAACATCCTGCACGCCGACGGCGAGCACGTCTCCCGGCGCTTCGCCGGCCCCGCCACGGACCGGTTCACGGGCCTGGAGTGGTCGGCCGGGGGGAGCGGCGGACTGCCCGTACTGCTCGCGCACAGTTCGTACGCGGTGCTGTGCCGCGTCGTGCGCGATCTCCCCACCGGGGACCACCAGTTGATCGTCGCCGCTGTCGAAGACGTCGTGCCCGGCACCGGCGGACCGAGCGCTCTCGTGTACCACGACCGCCGCTACCACGCGCTCGGTGCCGCGTGAGCGGCCCCGCCTGGTTCCAGGTCACCGAGACGGGCCCGGGCGCCTTCGTCATCGCCGAACCCGGTCACGTCAACAGCTACCTCCTGCTCGGCGACCGGACGGCCCTCCTCTACGACACCGGGATGGGCATCGGCGACATCGGCGCGCAGGTGCGACGGCTGACCGGGCTGCCGCTGCTGGTCGTCAACTCCCACCATCACTTCGACCACCGCGGCGGCAACGCGTCCCTGGCCGCGCACGCCGAGGACATCGCCGTGCATCCCCGCGGGGCCGCCCTGCACACGGATCCGGCCCCGCACGAGTGGCTGGAGGCGTACGGGCACATCGCGCGCGACCTGCGCAAGCGGTACGAGGAGTTCCACGCCCTGGACACCGGCGGTTTCTTCCTCACCGACTCCCGCGTCGAGGTACGGCCGGCTCCCGACCTGGCCCACTGGCGGATCGAGGCCGTACGCCCCACCCGGCTGCTGCGCGAAGGAGACCTCCTCGACCTGGGCGGGCGCCGCCTCCAGGTGCTGCACACCCCCGGGCACTCGCCGGACGGCATCTGCCTGTGGGAGCCGGAGACCGGGCTGCTGCTGGCCGGCGACACCCTCATCAGCGGCACCTTCTTCGCCCATGTGCCCGGCGCCGACGTGACCGCCTTCGCCGACTCCACACGCCGCCTCGCGGAGCTGCCCGTCACCACCGCGCTGCTCGGCCACAACCTGCGACACCGGGAGTCGGCGGACTTCGTGGGCCGGGTCGCCGAGGCGTTCGCGGCCGTACGGGACGGCCGCACCCGCCCGTACGCCTCCACCGACATGTTCGGCGCCCCCGTACGCCGTCATGACTTCGACGGCTTCGCGGTGCTCACCGCGCCGCACGGAACGGACCACTGACATGCCACCACTTCTGCTGCGCGGCGCACGGCTGCCCGGCTCGGACCTCCGCGACGTCCTGCTGGACCCGGACAGCGGCCTGGTCGAGCGGGTCGCCCCTTGCGGCCTGCTTCCCCCCGGCCCCGAGGAACTGGACCTGACCGGGTACCTGCTGCTGCCCGCCTTCGCGGAACCGCACACCCACCTGGACAAAGCCCTGACCTGGGACCTGGCGGGCGCACCACCGGGAGACCTGCTCTCCGCCGTCGCCGCCTGGCGTGCGTATGCCGCGCGGATCACCGAGGAGGACGTGTTCCAGCGTGGCGGGAGGGCCGTCGACGAACTGTGTGCGAACGGCGTGACAGCGGTCAGGACCCACGTGGATCTCCTGACCCGCGACGGCAGCTACGGCGACGGTGATCCGCTGCGCGGCCTGCGCGGCCTGCTCCGGCTGCGCGCGCGACTCCGAGGGCGCGTACGGCTCCAGATCGCCGTCCTGCATGTCGACGCCCCGGACGAACTGCTGCACCAGGCGCTCGATCTCGGCGCGGACCTGCTGGGCGACTGCCCCCACCTGTCCGCCGATCCGGCCGGGTCCGTGCGGCGGACCCTGCGCATCGCCGCCGAGCACGGGGTCGGGGTCGACCTGCACGCGGACGAGACCCTCGCCCCGGACGCCGGGGATCTGCGTCTGCTCGCCCGTGCCGTGCGCGAGCGCGGCTTCGTCCCCGGCGTCACCGCGAGCCACTGCGTCAGCCTGGGCGCGGTGGAGCCGGAGGAGGCGGCTCGCACGGCCAAGGAGGTCGCGGCGGCGGGGATCGGCGTGGTCACCCTGCCGCTGACCAACCTCTACCTGCAGGGCCGCGACCGTCCGTCGTCCACACCGCGCGGCCTCACCGCCGTACGCGCGCTGCTGGACGCGGGCGTGACGGTCGCGGCGGGCGGTGACAACATCCGGGACCCGTTCAACCCGATGGGCCGGGCGGATCCGCTGGAGACCTCGTCCCTGCTGGTCACGGCCGGTCATCTCACCCCGGACGAGGCGTTGCACGCGGTCACGGGCGGGGCCCGCGCCGTCCTCGGGCTGCCCGCGGCCGGGCCGTACGAGGGTGCTGTCGCCGATCTCCTGGCGGTGCGCGCGCGGTCCGTGCCCGAGGCCCTGGGTACGGCCGCCCCCGAGCGGCTGGTCTTCGCCGGCGGGCGGCTGGTCAGCCGTACGTCCGTGGTCCGCGAGCTCCTCTGATCCGGGCCGCTCCGGCTGAAGCGAGCGGTCCGGCGCACGGACACGGCGAACAGATACGGCCAGGACACTGGCTGGAAACAATCGATGTTCATGCTATCAACATTCCTGACTGTGGCACTGAAGGGAGCTGATGTGCCGACCACCGCCGAAGACACGCTCGACGCGACGCTGCGATTCGAGAGCGTCGACAAGCACTTCGCCAACGGGACCACCGCCCTCACCGGCCTGGAACTCTCCATCGCACCCGGCGAGTTCGTCGCCGTCGTCGGCCCCTCGGGGTGCGGCAAGTCCACCCTGCTCCGCCTCGCCTCCGGCCTGGACGCCGCCACCGGCGGCACCGTCCACGCCCCCGTCGACTCGGTCGGATACGTCTTCCAGGACCCGACCCTGCTGCCCTGGCGCACCGTCCTGGCCAACGTCGAACTCCCCGCCGAACTCGCCGGGACGCCGAAGGCCGAACGCCGTGAACGGGCCCTGGACGCCCTGCGGCTGGTGGGCCTGGAAGGCTTCGAGAAGCAGTTGCCGGGGCAGCTGTCCGGAGGCATGCGGATGCGGGCGTCCCTGGCTCGCGCCCTCATGACCCGGCCCTCGCTGTTCCTGCTCGACGAACCCTTCGGCGCCCTCGACGAGATGACCCGCCTGCGCATGCAGGAGGAACTCCAGCGCATCTACGCCGATACCGGCTTCGCCGCCCTGTTCATCACCCACTCGGTCACCGAGGCCGTCTTCCTGGCCCGACGGGTCGTGGTGATGTCGGCGCGGCCCGGCCGCATCACCGCCTCCTTCGACGTGCCCTTTCCCCATCCCCGTCCGGCCCAGCTGCGCTACGACCCCGGGTTCGGCCGGATCGCCGGCGAGGTCTCGGCCGCGCTGCGAGGAGGTCTCCAGTGAGCGCCGACATCACCGCCCGCGCCGACACGGCCGTACCCACGGCGGAGGCCACCAGGGCCGAACCGGTGAGGCCGGTACGCCGGCGCCGGGTCCGGTACGCCGCCCTGCTCACGCCGCTCGGGTCGCTCGGCGCGGCCCTCGGTGTCTGGTACGCCGTCAGCTATCTGCTGCTCAGCCCCGCCCGGCGCTTCCTCGTCCCGCCCCCGCAGCAGGTCCTCACCGTGTCGTTCCTCGACTGGACCCACCTGCAGCCGATGCTCCAGGCGCTGTCGCTCACCGCCCAGGTCGCGCTCGTCGGCCTCTTCATCGCCTGCGCGCTGGGCGTGACGGCGGCGGTGCTGATGAGCAGGGCCCGCTGGCTGGAACGCTCCCTGTACCCGTACGCGGTCATCCTGCAGACCGTGCCGATCCTCGCGATCGTGCCGCTGGTCGGCCTGTGGTTCGGCTTCGGCTTCACCAGCCGGGTGGTCGTCTGTGTCCTGATCGCCCTGTTCCCGATGATCTCCAACACGCTGTTCGGCATCCAGTCGGTGGACCGTGCCCACCACGACCTGTTCACCCTCCAGCGGGCGAGCCGCTGGGCCCGGCTGCGCAAGCTGGAACTGCCGGCAGCCCTCCCCTCGGTCTTCACCGGGCTGCGCACGTCCTCCGGTCTGTCCGTGATCGGTGCGATCGTCGGTGACATGTTCTTCAAGCAGGGCGAACCCGGCATAGGGACCCTGCTCGACGTCTACCGCTCCCGGCTGCAGTCCGAGGACCTGTTCGCCGCGATCATCCTCGCCTCGCTCTTCGGTGTCACGGTCTTCGCCCTCTTCACCCTCGTCGCCCGGCTCGCCGTCGGCTCCTGGCACGCCTCGGCCGACCGGCCGTAACCCCGCCCTCGTCCTTCGCCGTCCCCCGTCCCTCAGGGAGTCAGTCATGCCTTCTTCCGCCAGACGCGCCGCCGCCGCAGGCGTTTCCTCCGCAATCACCCTGGTATTGGTCACCGCCTGCGGCAGTGGCTCCGCCGCCTCCTCGGCCGGTTCCGCCGACAAGCTCCCGGAGGCTCCCGCCGCCCAGCGCCTTGCCGGTGTCTGCCCCAAGACGGTCGTCGTCCAGGTCGACTGGGAGCCCGAGGCCGAACACGGCCCGCTCTACAACCTCGTCGGCCCCGGCTACACCGTCGACACCGGCAAGAAGCGGGTCACCGGGCCGCTGGTGACCGGCGGCAAGGACACCGGCGTCGACATCCAGGTGCGGGCCGGCGGCTCCGCCATCGGCTACCAGACCGTCCCCTCGCAGATGTACGTCGACAAGAGCATCACCCTCGGCACGGTCACCACCGACCTGGCCATCTCGGCGTCCGTCAAGCAGCCGGTCACCGCAGTCGCGGCGCTGATGAAGAAGAGCCCGCAGGTCCTGATGTGGGACCCCGCCACCCACCCCGACTGGAAGACGATCGCCGACATCGGCAAGTCGAACGCGAAGGTCGTCTACGTGGACGGCAGCACCTACGCCTCACTGCTGGTCGACAAGGGCCTCATCAAGAAGAGCCAGCTGGACGGGAGCTACGACGGCGCACCCGCCCGCTTCGTGTCCAACCCGGGCATCGCCCAGCAGGGTTTCGCCACCGCCGAGCCGTACATCTACCAGCACGAGGTGACGGCCTGGAAGAAGCCGATCAAGTACCAGCTGCTCGCGGACGTCGGCTACAACGTCTACCCCGAGTCCCTGTCCGTGCGCAGCGGTGAGCTGAAGTCGCTCAGCCCCTGCCTGAAGAAGCTCGTCCCCATCCTGCAGCGGTCGGCCGCCGACTTCGCGGCCAAGCCGTCGGCGACGGTCAAGCTCATCAGCGACCTGGTCCAGCAGTACAACACCGGCTGGGTCTACTCGGAGGGCACCGGCACCTTCGCCGCCGGGCAGATGGTCAAGCTCGGCATCCTCGGCAACGAGGCCGACGGCAGCCTCGGCGGCTTCGACATGAAGCGCGTCGCCTCCGCCCTGAAGACCTTCACCCCCCTCGTCGAGCAGAGCGGCGCCAAGGTCAAGCCGGGTCTGAGCGCGCAGGACCTGGCGACCGACGAGTTCATCGACCCCTCGATCGGACTGAAGTGATGACGCCCGCGAACCTGACCACGCTCACCGAACTGGTCGCCGACCACGACGCCGGAAGCGCCTCGGCAGAGCCGGCGCGTCAGCCCACCCCCGGGATCGAGGAATTCTGTGGCGAGGCCGCCGGACTCCTGGGCGCCGACGGGGTGATCCGCGACCCGGCCGCACGGGAGAAGGCCTCCTGCGACTGGGCCCACATGTCGCCCATCCTCGCGGCGAAGCTCCCCGCGGGCCACGCCGAGGTCGTCCTGCGCCCCACCGCGCACGAGCAGATCCCCGGCCTCCTCGCCCTGGCCCACCGCCGCGGCGTCCCCCTCACCCCGCGCGGCAAGGGCACCGGGAACTACGGCCAGGCGATCCCGCTGTACGACGGTGCCGTGCTCGACCTCACCGGCTGTGACCGCGTCCTCGACGCGGGCGACGGCTGGATCCGCGCCGAGGCCGGGGCGAAGATGTCCGAGCTGGAAGCCCACGCCCGCACGCTCGGCCAGGAACTGTGGATGTTCCCGTCCACCTTCGGGACCACGCTCGGCGGCTTCCTCTCCGGCGGCAACGGCGGCACCGGATCCCTCGTGCACAACACCAACAGCGACGGCTTCGTCCAGGAGTTGACGGTCGTGCCCTGCACGGCCGAGGCCGCCCCCTTCACCGTCCGGGACGCGGACACGCTGCCGTACATCCACGCCTACGGCACCACCGGCGTCATCACCACCGCCACCGTGCGGCTCCAGCGGGCCCGCACCTGGACCGGGCTGTTCGCGGCCTTCGACGACTGGGCGTCCGCCACCGCCGCCCTGTCGGCACTCGTCCGCATGGCACCGGCCCCGCGCCTGGCCTCGCTGGACGAGGCCGGCCTCGTCCGGGTCTACCGGCCGGACCCCGCACTGGATCCCACGGCCCTGAACCTGCGCGCGATCATCGAGGAGGAGGCCGTCGGCCAGGCACGGGCGCTCGTCGAGTCGTACGGCGGAGAAGTCCTCGACGTCCGGCCCGCACCGGAGGGCCCCGCACTGATCAGCTCACTGTCCTTCAATCACCCCACGTACCACCTGATGAAGGCCGAGGACGGCTGGTTCCACCTGGAGATCCGCGGCGACGTCCTGCTCGGTGACACCACCGAGATCCGGAAGGTCTTCCCCGGCACCCTGCTCCACCTGGAGGGCATGCGCTCCGGCACGGTCGGCATGCTCATGGCCCGCTACCAGGACGAGCAGACGGTGTACGACGGTATCGCCGCCCTGGAAGCCCTGGGCGTCGGCGTGCACAGCCCGCACAACTGGCTCGTGGACCGCCGCCTCGACCTGGTCCGGGAGGCCGCCCGCACCACCGACCCGCTCGGCCTGCTCAACCCCGGCAAGATCCCCGCCGTTCCCGAGAAGACCGTTCCCGAGAAGACCGTTTCCAAGGAGACCGATCCCGAGGTGGCCCCGTGACCTTCACCCGGTTCATCGACCTCAGCGGCCCGGACATCGAGCGGCTCGGCGAGGACACCGTCGCGGTGCTGCCGGTCGGCGCGGTGGAGCAGCACGGACCCCATCTGCCCGTCGCCACCGACCACTACATGGCCGAGGCCATCGCCGAAGGCGCCGCCCGGCTGGCCGGCGAGAGCTGCGACATCACGCTGCTGCCGGGCCTCGCCTACACCAAGTCCGACGAACACGCCTGGTCCGCGGGCACGTTGTGGCTCACCGCCCGCACTCTGCTCTCCGTGCTCGACGACCTCGGCCGTTCGCTGGCCGCCGGTCCCGTGCGACGGCTCGCCTTCCTCAACGCGCACGGCGGCAACAGCGCCCTGCTCGGCGTGGCCCTGCGCGAACTGCGCACCCGCCACGGCCTGCGCACCTTTCTGCTGCACGCGTCCCTCCCCGCCGACCAGGGCGGCGCCTCCCCGGCCACGGAGCTCGGCATGGGCGTGCACGGCGGACTCAAGGAGACCGCCGCCATGCTCCACCTCCGCCCCGACCTGGTGGACATGACACGGGCGCGCCGCAGCGTCCCCGAACACCTCACCGCGTACGAGCACATCGGCTTCGGCAAGCCGGTGTCCTTCGGCTGGACCAGCGACGACTTCGCCACCGGCGACGGCGTCATCGGCGACCCCACCGGCGCGACACCGGAACTCGGCCGCAAGCTCGTCGACGCGTCCATCGCCGCGGCGGCCGCCGCGTTGCGCGAATGCGCACGCTTCCTGCCCGACCGCCCCTCGACCTCCTAGGGAGCCCGCCATGGCCAACCCTCCGCTGCACACCCCGCTGCGCGCCATCACCGCCCACCACATCACCGCGGGCGACACCGTCAAGCTCGCCGTCCTCACCGGCCCCCGGGACGGTTCGCCGACCACGGTCGTCTTCGAGGTGTGGGAACCGGGCGGCGCCCAGCCCCTCAACTGGCATCCCGAGTCGGTCGAGACGTTCGTCGTGCTCGCGGGCCACGGCCGTGCCGCCAGCGACGAGCACGAGCGCGACCTCGCCCCCGGCGACGTCCTGGTGCTGCCCGCCGGGTCCAGGCACCGCATCGTCAACACGTCCGCCACCGAGCGCCTCTACACCCTCACCGTCATGTCCCCCGACGAAGGCTTCGCCGACCTCGTCGAAGGCGGGCCGCTCGCCGCGCTCGACGCGCAGGACCTGGCCGTACTGCGGGCGGGGACGTCGTGACCGACTCCCCGGACGCGGATCTTCTCGCCGCCTTCTGGGCATACGAACAGGCCCTGGCCGCCAACGACCTGGCAGGCCTGGACCACTGGTTCCTCGACACCCCCGGCACCCTGCGCGCCGAGGGCGACACCGTGCTGGTGGGCCACACCGCCGTCGCCGACTTCCGGCGCGGGCGAGGCGGGGCTCCGGCGCGGGTCGTCGAGCGGGTGCACGTCGTGCGCCCGGCACCGTCGGTCGCGGTCGTGACCGCCGAGACCCGCAGGCAGGACGGGGCGCGCGGGCTGCAGACCCAGGTGTGGCAGCACGCCGGCACCGGGTGGCGGATCGCCGCCGCGCACGTCAGCGCCGTGTCCGCACCCGTGCCGGACGACCGCCCCGACCCGGCGGTGTGGCGGGTGGCCGGGCCGCTGGTGGCGTCCACCGGGCAGGGCCCGCTGGCGCACGTCCGCACCGCGGTGAAGGACCTGTTCGCCGTGACGGGACAGCGCGTCGGCGCGGGAAATCCGGGGTGGCTGGCGGAAGCCCGGACGGAAGAGACGCACGCGGACGCCGTACGGCGGCTGCTCGACGCGGGTGCCGAACTCGCCGGCATCGCCCAGACCGACGAGCTGGCCTTCAGCCTCGCGGGGACCAACGCGCACTACGGCACCCCCGTCAACCCCGCCGCCCCCGGCCGGATCACCGGCGGATCCAGCAGCGGTCCGGCCGCCGCCGTGGCCCGCGGCTGGGCGGACCTGGGCCTGGCCACCGACACCGCCGGCTCGATCCGGGTGCCCGCCTCCTACTGCGGCCTGTACGGCTGGCGGCCCACGCACGGCGCCACCCCTGCCGGCGGCTTGCTCGCCCTGGCACCCTCCTTCGACACCGCCGGGCTCCTGGCCCGCGACCCCGTACTGCTGCGCACGGCGGCCGAGGTGCTGCTGCGCGCACAGGACGCCCCGGCGCCGATCACCGCGCTCGTGGTGGACGAGGACCTGGTGTCGCTCGCCGGCCCCGAGGTCCGCTCCTCCTTCGAGGCGGCCTGCCGCGCGCTGGTCCTGCGCACCGGGCTGCCCCTGGCGCGTACGTCCACCGGAGCCGCCGAGCGCCTCCAGGTGTGGCTCGCCGCCTTCCGTACCGTCCAGGCCGCCGAGGCATGGGAGCAGCACGGCGCCTGGATCACCCGTCACCCGGGCGCGCTCGCCCCTGACGTCGCGGCGCGCTTCGAGAACGGACGCCGGGTGACCGCGGCCGAGCGGTCGGAGGCGGAACAGATCCTGGCCGACGCCCGCAAGGCGCTGGACGCCGCGCTGCCGCCCGGCACCGCCCTGCTGCTGCCCGCGACGAGCGGTCCCGCCCTGCTCGCCGACGCGCCGTCCGAGGAGGTGGAGGCGGTACGCGCCGCCACCCTCCGCCTGACCTGCCTCGCCTCGCTGGCCGGGCTCCCGTCGGTCGTCGCTCCGCTGCTGCGGGTCCGTTCGCTGCCCGTGGGACTGTGCGCACTGGGCGCCCGGGGCACGGACCGGGCACTGCTGGACCTCACCGCCGAAACGAGGAGCCCCACGCATGCCTGAGGCCCAGGGTCTGATCGGACCCAACTCCCGCAACGCCTGGCGGACCGACGGCGGGTCCGTCACCCTGGCCCGCCCCCGGCCCGCCCCGCGCCCGGTCACCGTCGAGGCGCTGCCCCGGACCGTGGTCGCCGACCTCGCCGCCACCGCGCTGATCGTCGTCGACATGCAGAACGACTTCTGCGCACCCGGCGGATGGCTCGCCTCCGTCGGCGTGGACGTGGCCCCCGCCCGCGTGCCGATCCCCGTGATCGCCGGCCTGCTGCCCCCGCTGCGCGCCGCCGGCGTCCCCGTCATATGGCTCAACTGGGGCAACCGCCCCGACCGGGCCAACCTGCCGCCCGGCGTCCTGCACGTCTACGACCCCGACGGCACCGGCGGCGGTATCGGCGCCCCGCTGCCGGGCGGCCGGGTGCTGGAGCAGGGCAGCCCCTCGGCCGCGATCGTCGCCGGGCTGGAGACGGCCGGCGGGGATCTCCACATCTCCAAGTACCGGATGAGCGGCTTCCAGGACACCGAACTGGACAGCGTGCTGCGCAACCTGCGCGTCGACACCCTGCTGTTCGCCGGCGTCAACGCCGACCAGTGCGTCCTGGCCACCCTCATGGACGCCGCGAACCTAGGCTACGACGTCCTCATGCTGGAGGACGCGGTGGCCACCACCTCGCCCGCGTACTGCATGGACGCCACGCTCTACAACGTCCGCCAGTGTTTCGGTTTCACCCTCACCGCCGAGGCCCTGCGGAAGGCGCTGAAGTGAAGCCCCCGGCTCCAGCCCCCAGCGCTGCCCGGCCGACCCGTTCCGCCGGGCCACGACCACCCGGGTGCCGTCGGCGGCCAGGGCGAGACCCCTGTCCCAGCGCAGCAGGAGTTCACCGCGCACCGTGATGTCGTACGACACCTCCCCCGCGTGCACCAGGCAGCCGGCGACCACGACACTGCGCGCGCCGGGGTCGGCGGCGACGCACAGGGCGGGGTCGAACGCGCTGCGCAGCATGCCGTCGTCCTGGTACGACCACTGCTGGGACGCGGCGTCCGAACACGGGCCGAGCCGCAGGTCCGCACCCACCCGCACCCCGCTCTCACCCCCGCGCACGTCGACGCAGCGCCCGGCGCCGGGGCTGCGCAGCCTGCCGTGGGCGATCTCGAGGGGCTCGCTCGCGGAGGCCGCGGACGGGGAACCCGAGGACGGCGGGTGCGCGGCGCGGCCGGGCCGGGGGGTACCGCCGCCGGGGGCTCCCCAGGTGGTGGCGCCGGGGCGCGGGACACCGTGGTCGCCGGACCAGCTCCTGGCCACGAGCACGGTGGCGAGCAGCACGAGGGAGACCAGGCCGACGCCGGCCAGCACGGCCTTGCGCCGTCCGCTCCGGGACCCGACGCGGTGCCGGTGCCGTCCGCCGGACACCGCCGCGGGTACGGGTTCGCCCGCGGCCGGCCAGACGCCGCCGCCCGCGCCGCGGCCGGGCCGCGTGTCGAGGTAGCGGCGGGCGCCCCAGCCCAGCACGGTCTCGGCGAGCAGCACCTCCAGGCCGCCGTCGAAATGGCTGAGCTGCTCGGCGGCCTGCCGGCAGTACCGGCAGTCGGTCAGATGCCGTTGCACATCGGGGAGCAGAGAGCCGCCCCGGCGAATAGGGACGTCGAGGAGCCGGTTGTAGAAGCGGCATTCCTTCGAGGGCGCGAGTTCCCGGTGGGCGCGCACCAATTCGGTCCTGAATTGTTCGCGGGCCTGATCGAGAGCGGCCGCGGCGGCGATGGTGTCGACACCCAGCAGACCGGCTGGTATGTTTATGGGTTCGGCTTCGACCTCGGAGTGCCAGAGGAGGCATTGCGACGCTCCCGGAAGGGCCTGGAAAGCGCGCTCCGCGAGTTGCCTCCTTTCGGGGGTGCCGGGTCTTGCGGCGGCGAGTCCGCGGCCGCCCGTGGTCTTGCGCAGTTCCGGTACGACGACGGAAATGGCTTCGTCGGCGGCCCACGCGCGGACCGTCTCCCGTACCGCCACGAGGAGCTGCGGGCGCAGGGCGGCGCCCACCGCGCCGCCGGCCAGTCCGCCGAGGACCCGCTCGAAGGCGGCGCTGGCGACGAGTTGGGCGTTGGGCGTGGCGGCGGCCAGGCAGACGACGGCGTAGTCACAGGTGGCGCGCCAGTGCCGGGCCAGCAGCAGGGCGACGGCGTGGTGTCTGGCCGCGGGGGCGCCGGTGAGCCGGGCGACGATTTCGCGGTCGGAGCCCCCCGGGGTCGGACCGGGGTGCGGCGGGTAGGGCGGGCGTGGGGGGTAGGGGGGTTGCACTGAACCGTTTCCTTCCGTGCCGCAGGACGGGCGTGCGAAATGCCGCCCTGACGGAATGCAGTGCTGATTGGTGCGTACCTTTAGGGTCCATAACGAGCGGCCCGCCGGCCGCACCGTCTATGGACCCTCCCGCGCGGTGGCCCACCTTTGCACACACGCATCACAGGAAACAAGAACTTGGCGTGGCCTGAGTTCAAATGCCCGGCGGTTTCAGATGAATTACCGGCGGTACCCGCACTCGGCCGGGATTCAGCCGTCACCCAGCTCCAACTTGTGCGCGCCGGGCACCCGATGGCACACGAAACCTTCAACACCCGGACGGTCACGGTCGCTCGGCCCCCACCGCGGCGGACGCGGAGTTCCACAGCCGCCTCCCACGTTTCTCCCGGCCCTCTCTCATCCCGGCGGGCCAGCATGTGCCGCATGACCGCCCCCCACCCCTCCCCCTCCCCCGCCCCCGCCTCCCCCCGACCGGTCCGCAAGGCCGTGGTGCCGGCCGCCGGGCTCGGCACCCGGTTCCTGCCCGCCACCAAGGCGACACCGAAGGAGATGCTGCCGGTCGTCGACAAGCCGGCCATCCAGTACGTCGTCGAGGAGGCGGCGAAGGCCGGACTCGACGACATCCTCATGGTCACCGGCCGGCACAAGCGGGCCATCGAGGACCACTTCGACAACGCCTTCGAGCTGGAGCAGGCGCTGAGCGCCAAGGGCGACACCGTGCGCCTGGAGGCCGTGCGCGATCCCGCGCGGCTCGCCGACATCCACCACATCCGCCAGGGCGACCCGCTCGGCCTCGGCCACGCGGTGCTGTGCGCCAGGCACCACGTGGGCGACCAGCCCTTCGCGGTGCTCCTCGGCGACGACCTGATCGACGCCCGCGAGACCCTGCTCAGCCGGATGCTGGACGTCCGCGACCGCCGGCAGGGCAGCGTGGTCGCGCTGATGGAGGTCGACCCGTCGCAGGTCCACCGCTACGGCTGCGCCGCCGTCGCGCCGACCGGCGAGAACGGTGTGGTCAGGGTGACCGGCCTGGTGGAGAAGCCGTCCCCGCAGAAGGCGCCCAGCAACTACGCGGTCATCGGGCGCTACGTCCTCGACCCGGAGGTGTTCGACGTCCTGGAGAAGACCGCGCCCGGCCGCGGCGGCGAGATCCAGCTGACCGACGCGCTCCAGGAACTGGCCGCGGCCGGCACGGTGCACGGGGTGGTCTTCGACGGACTGCGCTACGACACCGGGGACAAGGCCGACTACCTGCGCACGGTGGTCCGGATCGCCTGCGAACGCCCGGATCTCGGGCCCGAGTTCACGGCGTGGCTCAAGGACTTCGTGGCGGGCCTGACGCAAGACGGGACCGGCCGCGAGGAGAGCCGCGCCGCCTGAGCGGGCCCCGGAGAGCCACGGCCCCGGCCGGACGCTCGCCGGGACACGTCGTCGGCCGGCCGACGACGTGCGCGGGCCGGCCCCTGGCAGGCGGTGTCCGCTGCGGGCGACGTCCGACAGGCCGGTCAGCCGTTGGGACGCAGCGTCCAGACGACCGTCATCTCGCCGGTGACCGCGCCGTCCTCGCGCGTGATGGCGACGGTGACCGGGAACTCGGGGCGCTTGCCCGCGTCGAGTTCGGCGACGACGTCGGCGATCGGACGGCCCAGGGTCGCGGTGGCCTTGACCGGGCCGAGGGCGACCTTCTTGTAGGCGATCTCGGCGCTGACGGCGAGCGGTACGGCCCGGGAGAGCTGGTCGCCGAAGGCGGCGAGCACGATCGCGCCGCTCGCGGACTCGGCCAGGGTGAACATCGCGCCCGCGTGCGGGCCGCCGATGTGGTTGTGGAAGTCCCCCTGGTCCGGCAGGCACAGCACGGCCCGCTCCGGAGTGGTCTCCAGGTACTCCAGGTTGAGGGTCCGCACCATCGGGACCGTGGCGGCGAGCATCTCGCCGATCGACATCTGGTCAGTGCCCATGACGGACATGTTACTCATGAGTAGCAGGATCTGGCCAGAGCCGCGGCACGGCAACCGGATCACCACCCGCCGGCCCCGCCCCTCGCGTCCGCCGCCTCCGGCGGCCTGAAACCCACGGTCGGCGGCTGGAAGGTCGCGAGACCCTCTTCCCCCTGGGGCGGTACGACGTCCGGCCGGCTGAGCCGCCGGGACCGGCCGGCACTAGACATCTCAGGGGGCGGGGAGTCAACCGGTCCGTGCTCGGCAGTTCGAATGAGGTCATGACGTCGCTCGGCCAGGCCTGGCTCCACGGTCTTTTTGTCAGCCTTCGAGAACGCGGGCGTGCAGATGCATGTCGTGCCAGCCGTCGGCGTGGAGCAGTGCCCGACGCCGTACGCCTTCCAGAGCGAAGCCAGTCTTCTCAGCGATACGGCAGGACGCGACGTTCGCCGCAGCATGGCCGAGCTCCAGGCGGTTGAATCCGGCTTCGTCCAGTGCCCAGCTCGACACCCGGGCCACTGCCCGGGAACAGACGCCCTTGCCACGGGCCTCCGGGGCGGTCCAGTAGGAGATCTCTGCCTGGCCGCCGGTCATGATGATGGACTGGAGGGAGACCCGTCCAAGGACCTTGTCGTCGTCAGCATCGGCCACGGCCCAGTGGCAGGCAGTCTCGCTCTCCCAGCCGTCGCACCACTGTCTGATCCACTCCCGGGCTTCGTCTTCGGAGTCCGCCCTGCGCAGGTGCCATTGCTGGATCCTCGGGTCTTGGAAAACTCGCGCGACAGCGGCTGCGTCGGAAGGCAGCCAAGGCCGCAGCAGCAAGCCGCCGTTGATCAGCAGCGTCGGCTGGCCAGAGGCGTTGAGGCTGCCTGGAGGCATGACGGGGGTAACCAGAGAAGGCATGATCGACATCATGGCAAGCCCGCCTCTGGCTCATGCTGCCGGCTTGGGCGGAGGTCCTGTTCAACCACCGCGTGGTGTCGCGCCCAAGTCAGGCAGACGCTGACTGAAGCGGCGCGAAGGCACGTTCCTCGTCGAAGTGCTGCCGGGTCTGGAGGCAGTGGTGGAGTTGCCCGAGGAAGCGGTTGAGCAGGTGGCGCCGGGCGGCGTTGTGCCAGTCTCCGTGCTCACGCCGGCGGCGGTAGTGGGCGTTGGCTCCGGGCGAGGCCTGCAAGGCTGAGAAGGACCAGAGGAAGCCGGCGTGCAGAAGCCGGTTGTTCTTGACGAAGCGGCGGCCGACGAAGCGCTTCTTGCCGGACGCTCGGGTGATCGGGGCAGAGCCGGCGTAGGACTTGAGTGCCCTGGCGTCGGCGAAACGGGTCCGGTCGTCCCCGATCTCCGCAAGGACACGGGCTCCGAGTAGAGGACCGAGACCAGGGAAGGTGAGCAGGATCTCGCTGTCGGCGTGCTGCTGGAAGGCTGCTGCGGCGGCAGCGGCGAGGTCGCCCGTGGCCTGGCAGGCGGCGTCCAACTGCTTGAGCAGAGCCAACAACTGCTGGCCGAACGCATCCTCGACAGCCGGGAGGTGGTGGGCGTACTCGGCGCGGAAGACGCTTTGCAGGCGCTCGGCCTCGGTGTCGAAGGACCGGGTGCGCCCGCTGCGTTTGAGGGCGGCCCGGATCTGGGCGAGGGTGAGCCGCGCCGCCTTCGCCGGTGTCGGGGCCAGGGTCAGGACTACCCGGGCGTCTGCCCTGGTCAGAACGCCTTCCTTGCCCTGGAAGGTGAGCAGGGCGGCGGGGTAGTACTCGCGGAGCAGGGAGCGGATCTGGTTGGCGACCTGCTGCCGACTCCAGACCGCGTCCTGCTGGGCGCGGGCCAGCACCGCGATGGCCTGGGCGAGTTCACTGTCGGCGGGCAGCGGCCGGTGGGCGTGCATGTCCGTGCGCAGGATGTTCGCCAGGACCAGGGCGTCGCCAGGGTCGGACTTCTTGCGGCTGACGCCGTGGCGGTCGCGGTAGCGGGCCGCGGAGAGCGGGTTGATCGCGAAGACCTGACGGCTCCCGGCGCGCAGTGCGGCAACGAGCGGCCGTGGCTGGTCTCGATGGCCACGGGTATCGGACTCTCCGGACTGTCACCGTGCTCGGCCAGGACCTCCAGGAGCTTGTGGTAGCCGGCCGCGTCGTCGCTGATGCGGGCCTTGGCGAGCTGGGTGCCGGTGTGGTCGACGACGGCGATGTCA